>JAKAWX010000006.1 GCA_021816865.1 Thermoplasmata archaeon
CAACTCTGCACGCCGGGCTCCTTGAGGAGAGGTCGATGATCGAGGCGACCTCTGGGTTCACGGAAAGGGTCGGCGGAGCGAGGCACGAGGGATACATGGGGCCCCGCATATATGAACCCATAAGTGGACGGGCCCGCCGGGATTCGAACCCGGGTTTGAGGCTCCGGAGGCCTCCGTGATGTCCAAGCTATACTACGGGCCCAAGGTGGGTGCCCCGTCGCGAGCGACGGGCGGGTAAGGACTTTTCGGCGTTCCGCTGCCGCTCGGTCCGCGCCGAGGTCGGGCCGGGCTGAGCGAAGGGTCTTAGCCGCCGCGGCGCGTCCGCCGGTAAGGCGGGCCGGTTCCGTGCCCCCGTCCGGAGACGACGACCACGACCGCGAAATCCCGAGAGGAGACCACCGCCGACGACGGCGGCGCGGAGCGCCCCCGCCCTCTCGACGCGTTGCGGCGATGGTTCGGCGTTCGTGACCCTCCCGCCGGGCCCACCGTCCTGCGCGTTCCCGGCGCTCGGGGTCGCGTGACGTCCCTCTCGGGGCTCTCCGCGACCAAGTTCGTCGAGGAGAACGCCCGCGTGGCGGTCGACCTGTGGGCCGGCTGGTGCCGGCCGTGCCGGACGTTCTCCCCGATCGTCGAAGGCGTGGCGGAGCAGTTCGTCGGCCGGGTGGCGTTCGGTAAAGTGAACGTCGAGCGGGACCCGACGCTCGCCGAGCGTTGGCAGGTCCGCAGCATTCCGACCGTTCTCCTCTTCCGCGAGGGTCGACCGGCCGGTCGGCTCACCGGGGTGCGTTCGGCGGACGCGCTCGCACGCGAGGTCCGACGAGGGCTCAAGGTCCGCTAGGGACGGTCGGCGGACGCGCCGTCGGCTCGGGACCGCAGGTCACGCGGCGGCGGCCTTCCCCTTGGCTCTCGCGGGCGGAGGGGCCTTCGACTCGGAGTACCCGCAGCGGCCGCACGAGCGGCGGTCCTTGTGCTCGGCGAGGAACGTGCCGGGCCCGCACTTGGGACAGGACTTGTGGGTCCGGGTGAGCGTGTCGCCCTTCGTATCGTAGAGACCGACGCGCGCCTTGGCCATCGGGCTCACTCCTTCTTCTCGGGCGCGGGAACGGGCGCAGGGGCCCCGGCCGGCGGGGCGGGGGCCGCACCCTTCGCGACCTTTTCCTTCAGGCCGTTGCGCACGAGGATGTGCTCGCGGGCGATCGCCTTCGCGGCATCGACCGATTCGTAGACGAGCGCATCGCCTCGCGTGACGGCGGTCCCGAAGCGGGCGTGCATCCGCTCGACGATCACGCGGTCCTTCGGGGCCTTCACGAGCTTCGAAAGCTCTCCGCGCACGGCGTCCCGGCTCGGCGTCGCGGCGGTCGCGTGAGCGACCTCGAATCGGTACTCGTGTCGCTTCAGGAGGGGGTTCGCCCGCTCCTCGAGGATCTTAACTTCCATGCCGGATTCTCCGAAGTACCATCAGGCTGATCAGGTGCCGTACGTGTTCCTTCGACACCGCGTCGACGCGCACGAAGGAGACTCCCTCACCCGGGATGCCGTATATAACGGTGGCCCCGGCGGGGAGCGACTCGATCAGCGCGAGCGACCCGAGATCCTCCTCGCCGTCGACCTCGATGAGGCCGCCTCCCTTCGCGATCAGTTCCTTGACCGCAACGCGCAGACCCTCGGTCAGGCAGCCCGGGGGGTTCGAGACCCGAACGCGCCGGCGCGCGGCGAGCGCCCGGAAGAGCTCCGGAGCGACCGGTTCGCGGCGGCGGGTCTTGTAGTCGACGATCCCCAGGAGCGGGGGGTGCCCGAGCTCGATCGCCCGAGCGGTCACTCGGTCGCCGCAGGTCGCGAAGGTCCCGAGGGCGCGGATCCGCCGGTCGGCCTCGTCGCCGGCGTAGACGGGCCCGTACTTCTCGGCGAGCGTCGGCCGCAGCGACTCCGGGACGGCCCACGCCCGTTCGTCACTTGACGCGGAGCGCGTACCGACCCGCGGCATGGATCCCCATCTTGCGTGCGATCTCCGACTTCTCGGGATCGATGACGACGAGGTACCCCTGCCACTCGCGCGAGACCTCGCCACCGCAGCGCGGGCATTTCGTTTGGTCGGTGACCGACCGGCAGTTCTTGCACGCCTTCAGATTGATCATCGCGCGTTCGTTCACCCCGCGGCGGGGGCTCCCTTCTCGGCTTTCTTCGCGGGCGCCACCTTCTTCGGCGCCGCGGCGGGTTTCTTGCCCTTGTCGTCCGTGCGTCGGTGGGCCTCGACGATCCACTCGAACCGTCCGAGGGCGGGTTGGCGCATCGTGAGGCCGATGCGGCTGTCGCGCGGGCTGATCTCGGAGAGCGAGAGCGAAACGACCCGCGCCCGGACCTTGTAGCCGACCTTGAGGTCCTTCTTCGACTCGACACCGACGAGCCGCTGGTTGTGCTCGTCGATGTTCACGCGGTCGTCCATGATCTGCGAGACGTGCAGGAGCCCGTCGAGCGGTCCGAACCGGACGAACGCCCCGAACTTGCGGATTTCCACCACCGCCCCCTCGACGACCTCCTGGATCTCGGGTCGGAAGAGGAGGGCCTGGTACTCGACCTCCTGGTACACGCCGCCGTCGCCGTGGATGATGTGACCCTCCCCCAGCGGGCGGACATCGCGGATCGTCACCGCGAGGCTCTGGCCATCGACCAGCTTGCCCTCGAACTGCTGTTGCGCGAGTTCGGTGAGGACGTCGTCGAGCTTGGGCCCGAGACGCGCGGGCGGGATCCGAACGACGTCCCGACGACGGTCGAGGTAGTACATCCGCCGCGCGCGAGTGGGGGGGTGTATAAGATGGTTGGGGTCAGCGGGGGCGCGGGGCCGCGGCGGGCCGAGCCCGACGGTCGCGGACGGCCGCGACCACGAACCCATGGCCCGTCTCGAGGACCCCGGGCCGACGGCCGACCATCTCCTCGGTCCGAAGGAGGTTCTCCCACGTCGTCGGCTCCCGACGCGCGGCCCGTGCGACGACCTCCTGGAACGCCGCGATCGGCCCGACGGCCATGCGGTCGAGGACCCGAAACCCCGCGCGGGAGAGCCTCCGCCCGATCTCGGGGGCGGTGTGGAATCCGAACTCCCAGTTCGCCATCCGGTCCGGCGCATACGGTTGGTACCCCGTCGCGAGCACGCGGCGAACGAAGTACCGGTCCGGGTCGCGCAGCACTCGGCGCAGGAGCCGACGTTCGGCGCCTCGGACGAAGAACTCCTGCAGGGCCCCGCCGGGCGAGGCGACATCGAGGAGGAGGCGTCCGTTCCGGGCCACCACCCGACCGAGCTCCGCGAGGAGGACCGAGGTCTCGCGCGCGCTGAACCCGAGGATGTTCCCGTAGAGGACCGCCGCGCGGAACGAACGGTCGGAGAAGGGGAGACGCTCGCCGGCGCCCCGCACCCAAGCGGCCCGATCGGCATCGTGACGACCGCGAAGCCGGCGGCGGGCCGAGCGGAGCATGGGGAGGCTCAGGTCGACCGCCACGACGTGCCCCCCCGAACCGAGGATCTCCGGTGTGAACCGTCCGGGCCCGGGCCCGAGCTCGAGGACCCAGCCGGATCCGGAGGGCAGGTGCCGGGCGAGGAACCGGCTCCGCAGTTCGCGGACGAGGACCCGTCGGGCCTCTCCACCGTAGCGGCGCCATTCCCGGCCCGGACTCGGGTCGAACTGGGCCCGTATCTGTCGATGGCGTCGCGCGGTCCGGGAGGAAGAACGAACCGTCGGGTCCGGCGCGGGTCGGCGGCGCCGGTTCGAAGCGGGGCGACGGGACGGCATGGACCCGAGTACGGCGGAATCCACGGGCGAGGCTATGGGCCGAGCCCGAGGGACCGGTCGGTCAGAGCGACCGAGCTCGGCCCGTCGCGCGCGAGGTCGAACATCGCCCGGATCGCGTCGATGTTCTCGGGGACGACGATCGATTCCTGGTGGATCGCCTGGAAGAAGGAGAGGTCACGGCCGTCGAGCCGCACCCCCGCCTCCCAGAGGACGTTCTCCATCATGTCGTTAAACCCGAGCCCACGGTCGCGCGCGTACTCCATCACCTGGGGGGTCCCGTCCACGTGCTCCCACGCCGCGAACACGTGGAACCGGGGGGTCCGCCGGAACGCGTCCACGACCTCCCGGGCGCTCGCCGGCGCTCGCGTCAGGCGCACGTGGTTGACGTGCACGTGCATGAGGGTGGTCGGGACGACGAGGGCGGTGGTCGCGATCGAGAGGTCGGGGTAGATCGTCTGCACGTCGGGCCCATGGTGGGACGGGAGGTGGAACGTGGGCAGAATGCCGTTGATCGGGCCCTTCTTCGACTCGGCGGGGTCCGCACCCCGGCGCACGAGCGTTGCCTCCCAGTGGTCTACCCCCCAGTTCGACCGGAGGACGGACGCCGCCCGGGCGAGGCCCGTGGTGTTGCACGAAACGACCCGCAGCGACCGCTTCCCGCGGCCCACGTCGTAGTTGCCGAGGGCGCTGAACGACGCCTCGGCGACGTCCGCCTTCTCGCCGCCCTGGAAGACGGCACGGATGCCGCGGGCGTCGTAGAGCGATCGGTTCTCCCGGCCGACCTTCTCGGGGGCGGCGTCGACGACCACATCGACCTTCGCGAGGAGGTCGGACAGGGTCCCAGCGACCGGCAGGCCCGCCGCGGCGAACTCGGCGAGGGCGCCGTCGCCGGCGACGTAGAGCGGGTGGCCTTTCTCCGCGGCCCGACGCGCCTCGAAGCTCGGTCGCGTCTTCGTCACCCCGACGAGCTCCATGTCGGGCTGCCGCGAGACCGCTTCCGCGACGCGCTTGCCGATCGTCCCGTAGCCGTTGACCGCGACCCGAACCTTCACAGGTCGTCCTCCGTCCGTCGGAGCCGTGCCGGGATAAAGACGTTCCCCGGGGCTGCGTCCCACAGGCCCCGCAGATAGGCTAATCTCCCGGTGGGCCTCGCGAGCCGACACCGATGGATTTCCGGTTGTCGGACGAGGAAGAAGCGTTCCAGGCCGCGGTCCGGCGCTTCGGCGACAAGGTGCTGCGGCCGCACGAGAGGGAGATCGACACCGAGGGCCGTATTCCTGCCGAGGTCCTGCGGGCGATGGCCGACCTCGGCCTCCTCGCGATGCCCGTCCCCGCGGAGTACGGCGGGATGGGGGCGTCCGCGGTCCTCACGGAGCTCGCCGCGGAGGAGATCGGGCGCGGCGACTTCTCGATGGCCACCGCGGTATTCTTCCTGCTCGAAGCGGGATGGGGATACGTGCTGAGCCGGCACGGGACCGAGGAGGCGAAGCGCGAGGTGCTGCCGCCCGTCTGCGCCGGCCACGCGTTCCTCGGCGTCGCCACGACCGAGCCGACCGGGGGAAGCGACCTCGCGAACCTGCGCACCCGTTCGCACCGGGACGGAGATGCGTTCGTCCTCCACGGTGAGAAGGCGTTCGTCTCGGGCGTCGAGGAGGCGAAGGCGCTCGGCGGCGGCCACTTGACGCTCGCGAGGTCGGCGACCGGGGGGTTCGACCTCCTCTACGTCCCGACGCGGACGGACGGAATCTCCACCCAGCGGTTCCACAACATGGGCCGCATGGGGATCTCGACCGGAGGCCTCTCGTACCAGGACGCGCGGGTCCCGGCCAAGTACCTCCTCGGGACGGAGGGGCACGGCTTCGGCTGTGCGATGGAGGGGTTCACGGTCGCCCGGACGTTCGTGAGCGCCGCGTGCATCGGGGCGGCGGAGCGGGCGCTCGAGACCGGCATGGCGTACATCCGGGAGCGGAAGGCGTTCGGCCAGCCCCTCGGGAAGTTCGAGGGGATACAGTTCGAGCTGGTCGACCTCTGGACGCAGGTCGAGGCGGTGAAGTGGCAGTGCCGCCGGGCCGCGTGGCTGCTCGACACCTACACGCTGAAGGGGGACGACTCCCATCGCTCCGAGGTCGACCGGGCGGTCGCGGCGGTCAAGCTCACCGCCCCCCCGGTCGCGTTCGAGTGCGTGAAGCGCGTGATGATGTGGTTCGGGGCCGCGGGTTACACGAAGGACGTCGGCCTCGAGCTCGGCTTCCGCGGCATCATGTCGTACCTCGTCGGCGCGGAGGGTGGGCTCAACATCATGCGGATCATCCTCGGGCGCGAGCTCCTCGGTAAGGAGTTCGTCCCGTACAAGTGACCCCACGATGCCGGCGCTGCGGTCCGGCCGACCGACCCCGATCCGCGAGCGGGCGTTCCACGACTGGCTCGCCCGCCGCCTGCCCGCGGGACGCGGCGGGCTCCTTCCGATCGGGGACGACGCGGCCGCTCTCGAACCTCCGGCCCGCTCGGTGGCGGTGCTCTCGACCGATGCGCTCGTCGAAGGGACCCACTTCCTCGCGGAGTCCCCGCCCGACCGCGTGGGAAGCGCGGCGACGAACGTCAGCCTCTCCGACCTGGCCGCGAAAGGCGCTCGGCCCTCCGCGCTCCTGCTCGCGATCATCGTCCCCCGCGGTACTCCGGCGGCGTGGGCCGAGGCCGTCGTCCGGGGCGCGGAGCGGGCCGCGCGGCGGCACGGCGCGCACGTGGTCGGTGGCGACACTAAGCCCGGTCCGGTCCCGACCATCGTCAGCACCGCGCTCGGGTGGGGGAATCCCCGACGGCTCGCCCCGCGCTCGGGGGCTCGCTCGGGAGACGTCGTCGTCACCACCGGAGCGGTCGGCCGGGGCGGCGTCGCGGCGGCTTCGCTCCGGCGGGGCGAGGCGCGGACCCGGGCGGACCTCGCCCGGCTGCTCGACGTGCGACCGCGGGTCCGGGAAGGGATCGCTCTTTCCCGCTGGGCCCATGCGATGATCGACACCTCCGACGGGCTCGCCGAGGCCGCCCGTCTCGTCGCCGCGGCGAGCCGGGTCCGTGTCGTGGTCGAGGAGGACCGCCTCCCCCTCGCGCCCGGGGTGGCCCGGAAGGCCCGCTCGCGGGCCGGGCGGCGGGCCCTCGCCTTCTTCGGGGGCGATTACGAGCTCCTCGCGACGGTCGCCCCGGGCGACCTCGGACGCGCCGTCCGCGCGGTCGCCCGGGTCGGCGGCCGGATCACCGCGATCGGTTCGGTCGCCTCCGGTCGCGGTGCCTGGCTTGTCGCGGCCGGCCGCCTCGAGCCGATGCCCGAAGCGGGGTGGGCACCCTTCGGTCGGTAGCCGCCGAGCGTTTCGGCGGTGGACGCCGTGCGTCACCCTCACAGACTTCACGTTACTCTCAAGTAGAAGGGGCCGGCTTCTGGCGGGTACCCGAGGTGGCGTGCACATGGCGGGCACCGAATCGCAGATCAATCCGTTTGAGACAGCGAAGCAACAGGTGGACATCGTCGCGGACCTGATCGGTCTCGATGGGGGCCTGCGCGACGTCCTGAAGCACCCGAAGCGGGAGCTCACGGTCAACTTCCCGGTCCGGATGGACGACGGGACCTACCGCGTCTACACCGGTCACCGGGTCCAGTACAACATGGCTCGCGGGCCGTGCAAGGGCGGCATCCGCTACCACCCTCAGGTCACGCTCGACGAGGTTCGGGCCCTCGCGGCCTGGATGACGTGGAAGTGCGCCGTCGTCAACATCCCGTACGGCGGGGCGAAGGGCGGCGTCATCTGCGACCCGAAGCACATGTCGAAGGGCGAGCTCGAGCGGATGACCCGCCGCTACGCGAGCGAGATCAGCGCCTTCATCGGGCCGGAGATGGACATCCCCGCGCCCGACGTCTACACCGACAGCCAGACCATGGCATGGATCATGGACACGTACTCGATGCAGAAGGGCTACAGCGTGCCGGGCGTCGTCACCGGCAAGCCGATCAGCCTCGGCGGGAGCGAGGGCCGCGGCGAGGCGACGGGGCGCGGGTGTGCGTACGTGATCCGCGAGGCGTCGAAGCACGCGGGCGTCCACGTCAAGAACGGCACCGTCGCGGTCCAAGGGTTCGGCAACGCGGGCAGCGTGGCCGCGAACATCCTCTACGACGAACAGGGGGCGAAGATCGTCGCGATCTCCGACTCGAAGGGCGGGATCTACCGGGCGGACGGCCTGAACCCGCACGCGGTCGAGGCGCACAAAGCGAAGACCGGCTCGGTGGTCGGCTTCCCCGGCGCGAAGGCGATCTCGAACGAGGAGGTCCTCGAGACGAAGGCGGACATCCTCATCCCCGCGGCGCTCGAGAACCAGATCACCGCGAAGAACGCGGGCAAGATCCAGGCGAAGATCGTCGCCGAGGCCGCGAACGGCCCGACGCTCCCCGCCGCGGACACCGTCCTCTACGAGAAGAAGATCACCGTGCTTCCCGACATCCTCGCGAACGCGGGCGGCGTCACGGTGAGCTACTTCGAGTGGGCGCAGGACATCCAGGGGTTTTACTGGACGCTCGACGAGGTCAACCAGCGCCTCGAGCGGGTCATGGTCCGGTCGTACGACGCGGTCCACAAGGTCGCGACGGAGCGCCACGTCCACAACCGCACCGCCGCCTACGTCCTCGCGATCCAGCGCGTGGTCGACGCGGTGAAGCTGCGCGGGATCTACCCGTAGGGCGGTCCCGGACGCGTCGGTCGAAATGGTCGACCTCCCGCGCTGCCGTCGGGCGACGTGGGAGGACGCGGACCGGTGGGCCGGGCGGATCGCCGAGCGGGTCCGTGCGGCCGACGCGATCCCCCAGACGATCGCCGCGCTCACCCGCGGCGGTTGGGTCCCGGCGCGCCTCCTCTGCGACCTCCTCGGGGTCCACCGGCTCGTTTCGCTGCGCGCGCAGCACTGGGGTGTCACCGCGACCCCGAGCGGGAAGGCCGAGCTGACCGAGGGATTGAGCGGGTCGGTCGCCGACCAGCGGGTCCTCGTCGTCGACGACATCACGGACACCGGCGAGAGCCTCTCGCTCGCGGTCGAGCACGTGCGGGCCGGCCACCCGAGTCGCGTCGAGAGCGCGGCGTTCCTGCACATCGCCCACTCGACGTTCGTCCCGACCTACTATGCCGAGGAGATCCCGCGGACGGCGTGGGTCTGGGTCGTCTTCCCGTGGAACTACTGGGAGGACCTTTCGACGCTCGCGGCGCGCGCCGCCGCGATCGCCCCCGGGATCGACGCCGTGCGCGCGACGCTGCGCGAGCGCTCGGGACTCGACGTCCCGCGGGCCGACCTCGAGCGGGTCGCCGCCTACACCCCGCTCGACCGTCCGAAGGGCCCCGCGTGAGCCGCCCGGCCCCCGTCCCGAGGCGGGCCGCGTCGGCCGACCCCTAGCTCGAACCGGTCGGCTCGCCCACCGGAGGAGGCCGCGACGCCGACCGGAAGTGCTGCTGGAGCACTCCCGCGCCGATCACGAGGCCGAACCCCGCGACGATCAACCCGACGATGAGCGGCAGTTGCGAGGGGCGGCTGATCCCTTCGAGGTACCGGACGAGGTAGACGATCCCGAAGCTCACGCACCCGATCCCGACGATCGAGGTCGTGGCGACCAGGAACGAACGGGGGAAGCGTCCGCGGGAGAACATCCGTCGGATCGCCCGGCCGCTTTCCCAGACGAGGGCGCCGAGGACCCACCAGATGAGCCCCGAGTCGAGGAAGAGGAGGATCCGGTCGAGCGGCGGCGCCGTGCTCGCGTAGTAGGCGTTGTACCCCGAGAGGAACCCGACGCCGACCAGCGCGATCGCGAAGAGGCCGAAGCCGAACGCGACCGATCCCTGGCGGACGTCGGTCGAGGCGCTGCGCACCGAATCGATGATCGCCTCGTCGATGTCGAACGTCCAGAAGATGAGGTAGACCCCGAGGACGACCGCGAGCCCGATCACGCCCCAGAGGAGCACCCCGCCCGCGGCCGCGAGGCCGAGGATCAGGAGAACGAGGGCGAACGGGAGGACGGTCTTCGCGCGAAGCTTCGGGTCCTTGAGCGCGCGCACGAGCGTGTAGTACGTCGACTCGATGCTCGCGTTCTGCCGCACGAAGACCCGGCGGACGCCGTCGACGCGGACGCGCGATGCGAGGATCGGGAAGAGATACTCGTCCTCCGCCCCGTCGCTGACGAGGTAGCTCGACGTCGCGCGGACCCGCTCGAGCACGTGGTCGAACTGGTCGGCGACGCGACGGTCGGAGAGGACCCCGACCTTCGGCGAGCCGGTGAGGATGCAGACCTCGCACTCCTCGCCCGCGCCCCGAAGCTCGTCGAGGAGGCTCACCGCCGCGAAGATCGCGTTGGTGTCCGAGTCCTCCGGGTCGACCGTCCCGAGGCGGACCGCGGCGTCGAGGACGTCCGCGCGGCCGACGACCGGTCCGACCACGCCGGCCTTGCGGCCCAGGTCGTCGTCCCGGTCGATGCACACGACGAGCCGCATGGCCCCTTCAATATGGTGGGCTCAGGGCTTAACAACTTGCGTGCACCCCGGCCGACGCCGAGAGCGTCCGGGAGAGGCCCCCGGGGCCCGGGTCCGACCGGTCCCGCCGGTGGGGCGAGCTCCGGCCGCGGACGCCTATACGCTTATACTCCCCGGCCTCCCCTTCCGACGCTCCGATGGCCGACCTGCCCGACAAGGGGACCGCGTTCATCGACTGGTACCTGGCCGTCGTCGAGGCGGCCGAGCTCACCGACAAGCGCTACGGCGTCAAGGGGATGAACATCTGGACCCCGTACGGGTTCCTCGCGCGCCGCCACCTCGACGCCGTCCTCGTCCGGGAGATCGAGGCGACCGGCTCGCAGCCGGTCGAGTTCCCCACGCTGATCCCCGAGACCGAGTTCGCAAAGGAGAAGGAGCACATCAAGGGGTTCGACGAGCAGGTCTTCTGGGTCACGAAGGGCGGGAGCTCGACGCTCGACGTGCCGCTCGTCCTCCGGCCCACGAGCGAGACCGCGATCTACCCCGTCTTCGCGCTCTGGGTCCGGTCGCACCGGGACCTCCCGCTCAACCTCTACCAGATCGTGAACGTCTTCCGCTACGAGACGAAGACGACGCGGCCGTTCCTGCGGGTCCGGGAGATCCATTTCTTCGAGGAACACACGTGCCAGGTCGACGAGGCCCACGCGACCGAACGGCTGCGCTCCAACCTCGGCGCCTTTCGCCAGATGGCCGCGGCGCTCGCGCTCCCTTACGTCGCCGTGCGTCGCCCGGACTGGGACAAGTTCCCCGGGGCGCACTCGTCGGTCGCCTTCGACATCCCGGTCGGAGGCGGCCGCACGCTCCAGATCGGCAGCATCCACCACTACCGCGACAACTTCGCCGGACCGTACGGCATCCGCTACGAGGCGGTCGACGGGAGCCAGAAGCTCGTCCACCAGACGACGTTCGGGCTCTCGGAGCGGCTGCTAGGCGCGGTCGTCGCGGTCCACGGGGACGCGAAGGGAGCGGTCTTCCCGACCTCGATCGCCCCGTACGAGGTCGTGATCGTGCCGATCCCCTCCGCGGAGGCGGGGGACGCGCCCCTCGCCGCGGCGCGCGAGCTCGCCGAGCGGCTGCGCCGTGCGGGCCGCCGGGTCCGCCTCGATGACGGTGACGAGCGACCGGGGGCTAAGTACTACCGCTGGGAGCTGCGCGGCGCGCCGTTGAGGCTCGAGGTCGGCCGTCGGGAGGCCGAAGGAAAGGCGGCGACCGCCGTCGACCGCCTGGGCCACCGCGGCCGCATCCCGTTCGACGCGCTCGAAAACGACGTCGCCCGTCGGCTCGAGGAGTTCGACCGGGGCCTCGCCGCCCGCGCCCGCGCGGCGTTCGAGGAGGCGTTCGTGCTCGTCCACCGGCTCTCGGAGCTCGCCGGATCGACCCGGGTCGGTGTCCTCGCCTGGTGCGGGAGCGAGGAGTGCGGCCACAAGGTCGAGGCCGCGGTCGAGGGCGCGCTCCTCGGGACGCCCGAGGAGGGACTCCCGATCCCCGTCGGCGAGCCGGGCCCGTGCGTTGGCTGCGGGTCGACGGCGGGGGTCCGCTGGGCGCTCGCGGGGCGGCCGCTCTAGCGCCTCAGCGGGACGGCGCCTGCGGCGCCGGAGGGTTCGGCAGGACGAGCCACATGCCGGCGAGGCCGAAGAGGAGCATGGTGATGACGACGGCGTACACGCCGTTGTCGATCCAGACCCCGAAGGAGACCCCCCACCAAACGTAGAACGCCGCCGCGAGGACCACCAGCCCGGCGAACCCCCAGAACGTCGCCTTGCGCGCGGTCGACATTTCGAGCGGCCGGCGGGGGGCCGACGGGACGGCGGCGGGAGCTTCGGCCATGCGCGCCGCCGACTCGGGAACCGTTAGATAACCCTTGCGGAACCGACGGGCCGGTGCGCGGTCGACCGGCCGCGGACGCCCGGACGGCGGGCGGGCGCCGGGTGTGCGGGTCGGCAGGGATTTAACCTCCGCCGGCGACTAGACGGTCCCGTGGTCGCGCACCGGCCCGAGTCCGCGCACGCCGGCGGGCCGGAGCCGGCCTCCGCCCTCGACGGGATCCGCCCGGAGCAACACCGGATCCTCGCGTACGCGAGCGCGATCGGACCCGAGTTCGACTTCTCCTTACTCGCGACGGCGATGGGGATCGACGAGGAGGTTCTCTCCGAGGAGGTCGAGCGCCTCGTCCACCTCGGCCTCTTGCGCGAGCGGCCCGGTGGCGAGCGGTTCGCGTTCGTCGAGGAAGCCGCGCGGGCGCGCATCTACCGCTCCCTTACCGAGAGCCGTCTGCGCGTCCTCCATCGCAAGATCGCGGAGGTCCTCGAGCGGACGCACCCGGACCCGCCTCCCGAGGTCCTCGCCGAGCTCGGCCGACATTACTTCCTCGGGAAGGTGCCGTCGAAGTCGTACGAGTTCAACCGCCGAGCGGCCGAGGTCGCCCGCTCCCAGGACGCCCCGGACGTGGCCGCGCACCACCTCCAGCGCGCCCTCCTCGACCTGGTCGCGCTCGGCGGCGACCGGCGCCGCGAGCGGGCCGAGGTCGCGGAGACGCTCGGCGACCTCGCGTACTCGACCGGCGACTTCCCGGCCGCGGACCGCTCGTACCGTGAAGCGCTCGACCTCCTCGGGAACGACGAGCCGCCGCTCCGCGCCCGCCTTCTGCTCGCCCGCGCCGAGATCGCCCGCGAGGGCCTCAACGTCGACCGAGCGGTCGAAGGCGCGCTGGCGGCCCAAGCGCTGTTCGAGGAAGCGGGCGACCGGATCGGCGTCGCCCAGACGTTCCGGCTGTTGGGCCGCCTCGAGTTCCAGCGCGGCGCCTACCGCGAGGCGCTCGAGGAGAGCATGCGGGCCCTCGACCAACTCGCGCCGGGCGAGGACCCGAGGTTCCTCGGCCGCCTCTCGATCGATATCGGCAACTCGTTCGCCCTCCTCGGCGCCGAGGTCCGCCCGGTCGCGATCGAATGGTACGAGCGTGCGGTCGCCCGACTCCGGGAGGCCGGCGACTGGACCGAGCTCGCCCGGGCGTACCACAACCTCGGCGTCGCCGTCGGGGAGACGCACCCGCAGGACGGGCTCGACTACCTCGAACAGGCCCGAGAGGCCGCCGAACGGGCGCACGACCCCCGGTCGACCGGTCGGGCGCTCCTCTCGGGCGTCGAGATGCGCCTCGCGCTCGGCGACCTCGAGGAGGCGTCCCGGGACAACGAGCAGGCCGGTCGCCTTCTCGCGCGTCTCGGCGACGACCTCGGCAGCGAGCAGGTCGCGGTCAACCGGGGTCGGATGGCCGAGAAACGGGGACAGTGGGACGAAGCCGAGCAGGCCTACGCCCGGGCCGCCGACATGTGCCGTCGGCTGAAGCTTCCCGCGGACCGGGCCGAGGTCGAGTTTTACCTCGCTCGGCTCCGACATAAGACGCGGGACCGCGAAGGCGCCCGCCGGGCCTACCGCGCGGCCGCCGAGCTCGGACTCCCATCGGTGCGCCCCCACCTCGCGTCGGCGTTCGAGGAGCTCGGCCGCGAGCTCGACGAGCCGCCCTTCTCACCGGGTCCCCCCGAACCCGCGGCGGACCGACCCCCCTCGCGCGGGGACGACTAGGGCGTTCCGGGGGAAGAGGTTCATGATCCGCGCTCCCGGGTCGAGCCGCTCGGCCGCCCCGCCCCTTTTCGGCCGTGACGACGTACTGAGCGAGGTGGACGAGCTGCTCGCCCGGGCGGCCGGCGGTACCGGGGGCGGGCTGCTCCTCGTCGGGGCCGACGGGATCGGGAAGAGCCACCTCCTCCGGGCCACGACCGAGCGGGCCCGCGCCCGGGGTTTCGGGGTCCGGGCGGGGCGTGCGCTCCCCGAGGAGCTCCCGACGCCTTTCTCCCTCGTCCGGGACCTCCTCGACGCTCCGCCCGACGACGACCGTCGGACGGGCGCGTCGCCCGGGAGCGGCGACTCGATCGTCGCGCTGCTCGCGCCCTGGGCGGTGCCGCACACCGGACCCGCACGGGACCGAACCGACCCCGGCTCGTCGGACGAGCTCGAACGGCTGCTCGCTCCCCTCGGGAACACCGTGGTCGAAGGGCTCGGGGCGAGTCGCGAGGAGCTCCTCGGCCGGCTCGAGGACCGCTTCCGCGACCTCGCCCGGCGCGGACCCCTCCTGCTCGCGATCGACGACCTCGACTTCGCCGACGCGTCGTCCCTCGAGTTCCTGAAGCGCCTCGCGGCCGCCCTCCCCGAGACCTCCCTCGCCCTGATCGCGACCCTAGGCCCGCGGCCGCGGGTTCCGTCGGGAACGGCCACGGCCATCGACGCCCTCGTTCGGACCGCTTCGCTCCGCTCGACCACGCTGCGTCCGCTCTCGGTCGTAGAGGTCACGGAGCTCGTCCGGTCGATCCTGGGAGGCACCGACCCGGACCCGCAGGAGGTGTTGCGCTGGCACGCCGAGACCGAGGGGAATCCGCTCTTCGTCGAGCAGGTCGTGCGCGCCGCGACCGGCTACGGACCGGCCCCCGCGTCCGACCCCGCGACCGGGCCGCAGACGCTCACCGAGGTGCTCGTCGGACGCGTGCGGGCCCTCGGGGAGACGGAGCGACGGCTGCTCACCTACGCGGCCGTCCTCGGCCGGGAGTTTCGCTTCGCGACCCTCGCCGCCGTTTCGGGGATGGGCGAGGAGAAGGTGACGGAACACCTCGACCGGCTCGTCCAGAGCGGCCTCGTGCGCGAGAAAGAGGACGAGGTCTACGAGTTCCTCTCCGAGGCGATCCGCTCGGAGGTCTACACGTCCCTCACCGAGACCCGCCGACGGATCCTCCACCAGAAGATCGGCCGGGCGCTCGCCGTCACACCGGGGACGAGCGACGTCGAGCTCGCCCGGCAGTTCTACCTCGGGCGGGACGACGCCCGAGCGGTCGAGTACAACCTGCGCGCCGCCCAGAGCGCGACGCGGGCGTTCGCGTTCGAGACGGCCGCCGCGCACCTCGCCCGGGCGCTCGAGGCCCAGCGTCGCCATCGCCCCCGCGATCGTCGCGCCGAGGTCCGGCTGTTGACGGAGCTCGGACGGCTCTGGGACGAGATCGGCGACCTGCCGCGCTCGGAAGGGGTCCTCGGCGAGGCGCTCGATCTCGCCCGGGGCGAGGAGGGACTCGACCTCGAGGTCGGTCGCGCGCTCCTCGGGCTGGCGCAGACGCGGTGCGACAAGAGCGACTACGACGGCGCGGAGGCGCTCGTGACCGAGGCGTCCGCGCTCCTCGTCCAGGTCGGTACGCCGCGCGACCGCCTGGCCGCGCACCGCGTCGCGGGCGTCGTCTTCTGGCGGCGAGGCGACCTCGTGCGGGCGGAGCATCACCAGCGGGCCGCGCTCGAGATCGCCGAGGAGGAAGGGACGCCCCTCGAACGGGGGCACGCGCTCGTCGATGTTGCGAACACGATGGTGCCCGCGGGCCGCGCGCGGTTCGAGCCGGCCCTCGCCCTCTACACCCGCGCCGCCGAGCTGTTCCGTACGGTCGGGGACCACGGCGCCCGGGCGAGGGTGCTGATGAACCGGGCCGTTCTCGAGTACGGTGCCGGACGGACGGAGGAGGCGTTCCGGGACCTCGCGACGGCGATCGACGCCGCGGAGCGCTCGCGCTCGCCGATCTGGATCGGGTACTGCCAGCTCAACTTCGCCCAGTGGCACGCGGAACTCGGGAGGCCCGCGGTCGCCCGTCCGGCCCTCGAGCGAGCGGCCCAGGTGCTCGCCCCGACCGGCGACCGGCTGAGCGAGCAGCAGGTCGCGATGACCCGCGGGATGATCGCGGAGGCCGAAGGCGCGCTCGACGCCGCGGAGGAGCGGTACGAGGAGGCGCTCGCCCTCGCCCGGGAGATGCGGATGGCTTCCGAACTCTGCGAGATGCTGTTCCGCATGGCGCAGCTCGCGCACGAACGCGGCGACGACCCCGAGGCCCGCGCCCGTCTCGGGGAGGCCCGGGCGGCGGGGCTCGCCGACCACCGCCCCGATTTCGCCCCCCGACTCGCCGCACTCGAGCGGGCGCTCGAGCGCGTTCCGTGACCCCCACCGTTATGGCGCGGGGCCGAGTGGGCGGGCCGATGGTCGACGCGAGCTCGCCCGGGCGGACGGCGCCGGACGGCTCGCCGTACCCGGACCGCGCGGCCCCCACGTTCGAGCGGGACGTGCGCCGGATGTTCACGCACATCGCCGCCCGCTACGAGTGGTTCGACCACGTCGCGTCGCTCGGCAACGACTACCTCTGGCGGCCGCGCGCGGTCTGGGACCTCGACCGGTTCCGCGACGACCGGCCCGTCCGCCGGGTCCTCGACGTCGGCTGCGGGACGGGCGAGCTCGCCCGGCTCGTCGCGCGCCACTACCCCGGCGCCCGCGTCTTCGCTTCGGACTTCACGCGCGCGATGGTCGTGAAGGCCGAGGAGTCCGCCCGGCGGCACGGCGAGCGACCGAGCCTCGACTTCGGTCGGGCGAACGCGCTCCGGCTCCCGTTCGCCGACGGGGCGTTCGACCTCGTGACGAACGCATTCGTCGCCCGGAACCTCTCGGACCTCGGCGGGGCGCTCGCCGAGATGGGCCGGGTGCTGCGTCCGGGGGGAGTCCTGCTCACCCTCGAGATCACGGAACCGGTCTCGGCCTCGTTCGGCCGGGTCTTTCACGCGTACTTCGACCGGGTCGTACCGTGGCTCGGCGCCGCGGTATCGAGCGCCGGCCCGTACCGGTACCTGCCCGAGTCGCTCAAGACGCTCCCGTCGCGATCCGCGTTCCTCGCGACGCTCGCGGCGAGCGGGTTCGGCCGCACCGCGGCGCTCCCGCAGTCGTTCGGGATCGTCACCACGTTCCTCGCCGCCGCGGGGCCCCCCGCCCCCCAAAGCCGTTAAACCCGCCGGGCGCCGTCTCGGGCCGTGTCGACCCCGTTCGACGCGTTCGGGTACGCGCGCGCCCGGCCCGGCGAGATCGCCTGGCTGAGCCAGAACACGAACCACCTCGTTCCGCCCGAGGTCGTGCGCGGGGCGCTCGAGGAGGCGGTCCGCGCGCGCCGGTACGAGGGGTACCCGGTCGCGACGGGCGATCCCGAGCTCCTCGACCTCGTCACCGCCGACTTCGGCCTTTCGGGCGCGCGAACGTACCTCACGGGCGGAGGCACCGAATCGCTCTACATGACCGCCCGGGCGCTCCTCGGCGCAGGCGACGAAGTGATTGCCTCCGACCCGAGCTACCTCATCATCCACCGGTTCGTCGAGCTCTCGGGGGCGCGGACGAAGAACCTCGACATCTACGCCCCGCCGTACCGGCTCACCGCCGAACGGATCTCGGAGGCCATCGGGCCCCGCACGAGGATGATCCTCCTCATCGATCCGTTGAACCCGCTCGGGAGCGGCTACTCGCGCGACGAGGTCCGCGCGATCGCCGAGGTCGCCCACGACCACCACCTCCTCCTGCTCAACGACGTGACGTACCGCGACTTCTCCGACGGCCATGCCCTCGCGGCGGAGTTCGCGCCCGAGGAGACGGTGACGGTCTGGTCGCTCTCGAAGAATTGCGGTCTCGCCGGACTGCGCGTCGGGGGGTACCTCGCCGTCCCCGAGCTCGGGGCGAAGATCGCGCGGTTCAACACGAACGACCTCGGCATCAACGTCCTCGCGCAGGTCGCCGGCCGGGCCGCGCTCGCGACGAAGTCCCGGTGGATCGGGCCCGTCGTCCGCCAGACCCGCGCGAACGGGGAACGGGTCCGCGAGGTCGTCGGCGGGGTCGAGGGGACGCACCTCCTCGTTTGCCCGTCGCGGGCGAACATGATGGCGATCGACCTCGCCGCGACGGGTCTGTCGCCCGAGGCGGTCCAGGAGGACCTCCTGCGCCGGCACGGTGTCTTCCTGCGCGCCGGCAACTACCTCTCCCCGACGCACGGCGGGCGGTTCATTCGGATCTCCTTCTCGAACCCTCCCGCCGACCTCGAGCGGTTCGCGGCGGCGTTCCCCGAGACGATCGAGCGGCTGCGCGCCGACCGCCCGGCCGCCCGAGCGGCGTAGCTAGCCGCGCGGCGCGACGCGCGCGTCGACGACGACGTGCGTGCGCCCCGGCCCGTACGGCTTCACTTCGCGCGCCGCCAGGGGTTCGAGGAGACGGGCGCCCGCCTCCCGGAGCGCGAGCTCGACCGCGCGCGACCCGTCGGGCTTCGCCGACCGCGCGTCGGCAACGGTGTGGACGTGCAGGAACCCTCCCGACGACCGAAGGAGCGAGACCGCGCGCGGGAGCCACGGGAGCGCGCTCGGGAGGTAGCCGAGGAAGACCCGGTCGGCCACCCCCGTCCCGAGAGGTACGACCCGGTTGTCGCCCTCCACGACCTCGACCCGCGACCCCACGCGGTTGAGCTCCACGTTCTCGCGGAGGTACCGGAACGCGACCGGGTTCTTCTCGACGGCCACCACCCGCGTCGCGGGGCCCGAGAGCGCCGCCGGGATCGCGAAGTATCCGATCCCGGCGAAGAGGTCGACGACGTGCTCCCCCGGCGCCACGAGCCGACCCGCCCGTCGGCGTTCCGTCCGGTTCCCGGCGGCGAACATCACCCGCGCGGCGTCGAAGCGCCACCTCACCCCGTGCTCGACGACCTCGGTCTCGGTAGGCCCGCCCGCGATCGTCTCGACCCGGGGGGTCCGCAGCTCGCCCTCGACGGGGCCGACGACGGTGAGGACGCTCTCCACGCCGAGCTCCTCCTGCCACGCCCGACCGATCCGGGAGAAGTGCGGGCGCAACGCCTCGGGAAGCCGCAGAAGGAGCACCCGACCGAGCCGCTGGTAGCCGACCGGCAGGAGGACCGCCGCCGCGGGACCGGCCGACGCGCGCACGCGCTCGCGCACCCGCTCGGCGGGCGGGACGCGGACCCGGCGGACGCGCGGTCGCTCGACCATCGGGAGCGTCCCCGCGGGGCCCCTAGGGCGACGGCGGTTCGGGCTCCTTCTCGAGGATCACCTCGAGAAACTGCTTCAAGTGGGCGATCAGGATCGGGTTGTCGGTGAAGCCGCAGGCGTCGAGGCCCGGGGCGGCGAGCAGGGCGTGCTCGCCGTCCGCGAGGACCTCGGTCGCGAGAAGGTTCTCCCGCGGTACGTACGTGACGCCTTCGGGGACCCGCTGGAGCGGCGCCGTGACGAACGTCACCTGGACGCCGCGCTTCACGGCGTGCTGGATCTTCTTCCCGAGGTCGTCCCGCAGGTCGGCGATCTGGCCGGTCGTCAGGATGTACGTGCGGCTCGACTGGTCGAGGAGCTCGCCGATCTTGCCGACGACCTTCTCCCGGCCCGAGAGCAGGTAGACGAGTTGCGGTTCCCCGTGCTCGGCGACGACGCGGTGGAGGGTCGCGAGCTTCTCGAAGACCTCCTGGATCGCCCCCTTGAGCGTGTCGGCGACGTCGAGCGGGGGTGTCGGGCGGAAGAGGATCGGCTTCCCTCCGGTCGGCTGGGCGTATCCCTTCGCCGCGAGCGACTCGAGGACCTTGTAGGCGCTCGTGCGCGGGATGCCGGCCGCCGCCGCGAGCGTCGCCGCGTCCCCGACCCCGCGCGCCACGAGCGCGATGTAGGCGCGCGCCTCGTAGCGGGTCAGACCGACCTTCCCGAGTACGTCGGCCGCCTGCCGGAACTCCTCGGAGCTCTGGTTGCCGAGCGCGACGGCGGTCTCTTCGATCGTCGCCATCCGCGCCTCCGCCGAGGGAGACCGGGGACTTAACGCCTCAGGTCGGCGGTCCGCTCAGCGGACCGGCTCGGCGAGCTTGAGCAGCGCCGCCTTGCCGAGGAGCGATTCGACCTCGTCGCGGCGGAGGAGACCCCGCTCGACCAGGAGGTCGGCGACCGGGCGCCCGGTCCGCTCCGCATCGTGGAGGAGCTCCGCGACCTTGAGGTAGCCGAGCCGAGGCGTGAGCACGGTCCCGATCGCGGCCGACTCGACCAGGAACCGCTCGAGCCGGGGCGCGTTCGCCGAGATGCCGTCGACGCACGTCCGGGCGAACACGGGCAGGTAGTTCGCGAGGATCGTCGCCGAGAAGAGGACCTCGAACGCGGCGAGCGGCATCATGACGTTGATCTCGAGCTGGCCGGCCGCGACCGCGAGCGCGGTCGCCGAGTCCGCCCCGACCACGTGGAAGGCGACCATGTCGAGGCACTCCGCGGCCGACGGGTTCACCTTGGCGGGCATGATCGACGAGCCGGGCTGGATCTCGGGGAGCCGGAGCTCGTCGAGGCCCGTCGCGGGACCGCTCGAGAGCAGGCGGAGGTCGTTCGCGATGCGGACGAGCTCGAGGGCGAGCGTGCGCAGCCAGGCCGAAGCCGCCCCGAGGGGCCAGCGGCTCTGCATCGTCTCGAACGGGTCGCGCGCGACGGCGAGCGGGAGGCCGGTGAGCCGGGCGTACTCCCCGACCGCGCGGGCCCGGAACCCGGGCACCGAGTTGACGCCGCTGCCGACCGCGCTCCCGCCGAGGGGGATCTCGGCGAGCGATCTCTCGACCGTCGGCAGGGCCTCGAGGACGTGGTCGAGCACGCTCGCGTACGCCGTGAACTCGGCGCCGAGCGTCACGGGCATCGCGTCCTTCAAGTGCGTGCGACCCGCCTTGGGGATCGCGGCGAACTCCGCGCCCTTGCGCGCGAGGCTCTCGGCGAGCTGTCGGACCGCGGCGCGAACCTCGTCCAGCGCGAAGAGGGTAGCGACCTGCGCCGCGGACGGGAACGTGTCGTTCGTCGACTGCCCGCGGTTCGCGTGGTCGTTCGGGCTCATCTCGGCGTAGTCGCCGCGGGGGCGACCGAGTATCTCGAGGGCCCGGTTGGTGAGGACCTCGTTGACGTTCATGTGGAACGACGTCCCCGCCCCCGCCTGGAAGACGTCGACGATGAACTCGGAGTTGAATCGCCCCGCCGCCATCTCCTCGGCCGCCTGGGCGATCGCCCGGCCCCGGACGGCGTCGAGCCCCCCCTTCTCCACGTTCGCCCGCGCGCAGGCGAGCTTCAAGAGCGCGTAGGCCCGGACGAGGTGGTGGGAGACGCCGAGACCGCTCACCGGGAAGTTCTCCCGCGCGCGCAACGACTGGATCCCCCAGTACGCCGCCTCCGGGACCTCCCGGGAACCGAGCGAATCCTTCTCCACCCGCGCTGGGGCCATGGCCGGTGAGAGGGTCGCCCCGACAAAACGTTTAGGCCGAGTGCGCGCCTCGGACTATCCCCCTCGAGGGACGCACCACCGTGGTCGACCCGATCGTGCTCGCCACCGACATCGCCGGCTCGGTCGTCTCGCTCGCGCTTCCCGCGACGCTCTGGGCGTTCCTCTTCCTTTTGGCCTGGGAGGCTCGGCCGTTCGCCGAGAGCCTCGGCTTCGGACGGCGCGCGTTCTGGCTGCTCCTCCCCGGGGCGCTCGCCGCCACGTTCGCGCTCCTACCGTTCGCGGCGGTCGCGAACGACCTGGTCGCGGTGAGCTTCGGGGGGGCGGTGTTCCCGGTGTTCGTGGGCGCCCTCGCCCTGCGTCGGGTCGCCCCGCCGGTCCGCCGCACGTTCGGCCGGTTCCTCGCATTCCTCGCCGTCGAGAGCGCGCTATTGCTCGTGCTCGTCCTGCCGGTCGCCGCGCCGCTCGTGAGCGTGCTCGCCGACCGGCTCGCCCTCGCTCCCTCGACCGTGACCGCGCTCCTCCTCCTTCCCGTCGCGGCGCTCTTTCCGACGATCGCCGCCCTGCGCGCACGCGTGACGTCCTGGCTCCCGACGAACGACGAGGCGGGCGCCACGATCGCGCGGTCGGACCGAACGATCGCCGCGCTCCTCGGGCTCTGCTCGGGCGTCCTCTACGTCACGTTCCTCGCGGCCCACGCGGAGGTCGGTCAGGGGATCGTCGAGCCGTTCCCGGCCTTCCTCGTGGCGCCCATCGCCGCGGGGGGGATCGCCGTCCTCGTGGCGCGCCGGGCGTTCCCCGGCGCGGAGGCGTTCGCCCTGCCGGTCGCGTACCTCGCGACGACGTTCGGCGTGCTCGTCGGGGCCGACCTTCTCTGGCAGCCGCCGCTCTACGGTCACGGACCGGCCGGCCTCTACACGATCGGCGGCGCGAGCGTCTTCGACCTCGTCTACATCTCGGGCCCGCTCGCGCTCGCGGCGGCGTTCGCGCTCCACGTCGCCCTCGGCCGGTCCCGGGCGCCGGTCGGGGATCCGCTCCCGGCGGCCGCCCCGAGCCCCGTCGGGCGACTCGGGGAGGCGTTCCGGGCGGGGGTCGCGGGCGAGCTCGGACCGTCGCTCGCCGCGTCCGCCCGCGCCACCCACGAGGCGGCCGACCAGGCCCGTCGCCTCCTCGAGGTCGGTCCGGCCGCCGTCGACCGGCCCTGGCAGGGCCTCCCCGTCCCGGGGTGGATCGTCGCCGACCAGGCGAACCTCGACGCGGTCGCGCGCACCGGGTCGTCCGACGGGCGCGAGGGGTTCCGGGGCTGGCTGACGGCGCGCTGGCTCGTCACGATCGCACGGGACCTCGGGCAACGGCGGTTCGGCACGGTCCGCAGCCGGGCGTTCGCCTTCGGGCTCGACCTCGGGGTCGTGACGGCCCCGGCGGTCCTCGTCTGGTTCCTCCTCGCCGTCGCCGAACCCGGGGGGCTCGAGGCGCTCTTCTCCTCGGTCGCGTTCAACGCCGCCATCTACGGCTTCATCGCCCTCGCCTTCCTCTACCTCGTCGTCACGGAGACCGTCACCGGCACCTCGCCCGGCAAGAGGGTCGTGGGCCTGGTCGTCCGCGACCGGGCGCTCCGACCTCCCGGGTTCCTCTCGGTGCTCGTGCGGAACGTGTCGGTGCTGCCGGTCCTCACGGTGGTCGGACTGGGGGGGGCGATCGCCGTCGCGGTCGCCTCGAAGACCGGCTCCGCCCCGAGCGCCCCCGTCGCCGCCGTCCCGCTGCCCGGCGGTCTTCTCGCGGTCGTCGGCGTCCTCCTCTTCCTGCTCGGGGGGATCGCGCTCCTCGGCGCCATCGCCGTGCTCGTGATCGCGCTCACCGCGGAGCGCCAGCGGCTCGGCGACGTCCTCGCCGGGACGTGGGTGGTGCGGGCCCCTAAGGCGACGGCGGCCGCGCCGCCGGCGGCGGTCGAGCCCCCGCCGCCCGGACCGGACTCGTCCGGATGAGCGGGATCGATATCGACGACACGTTCGCGTCGCGGCCGTCGCGGTTCACGAGACGTTCGGTGTCGACCGAGATCGGGCCCAGGTCGACCTGGCCCTCGAGGAAGCGGCGACGAACGACCTCGACGACGTCGACCGCCTTCGAGATCGCGGCCCCGCGGGCCTTCACGACCACGGGCCCCTCCCCGGAGTTGAGCTGGGTGACGACCTGGAAGACGTACGTCATCGTCGGCTTCTGACCGATGAAGACGGTGATCCCCGACATCGTATGCGCCCCGGGAGCGGCCTCACCCCCCCTCCGTACAAGGCTTTTTGGAGGCGGGCGGGACTAGCGGTCCCCCTAGACCGTGCTCGCTCGCAAAGGTTATCGGCGGTTCCCCGTACGCGCGGTCGTCCGTGCAGGGGTGGCCCAGCTTGGTCAAAGGCGCCAGGTTGAGGTCCTGGTCTCGTAGGAGTTCGTGAGTTCAAATCTCACCCCCTGCATACCGGATTCGAGGAGCGATGGTCGACGACACCCGCGGCTGCCCGAACTGCGGAGCCCCGGTCCCTTCGGGCGCCGCGACCTGCTCCGTCTGCCACACCCCGCTCGGACCGATCCCGGGGGAGCGCACGCTCGGCCGCCGGGCCGATGACCCGCTCCGGGCGGAGGCGCCCTCGAAGCCGCCCGGCCCGACCGCGCGGCGCCCCGCCCCGACGACCGCCAACCCGTTCGGCGCGGAGCTCGCCCGGCGGCTCACCCGGCTCGCCCAGTGGGCCGACGGCGCCGGCCCCCTCGGCGTGACGGTCCCGCGCCTGCCGGCGTGGGCCGAAGAAGCCGCCCGGGCGGCACCGGACCCCGAGCCGTGGGCCGAGGTCGTCCGCGGGATCGAGCGGATCGCCCAGCAACGGATCTCCGTCGCGCTCGAGGATTGGGAGCGGCGCACGAAAGGTCGCCTCACGCGGCTGGAGGCGTACGCGGTCGACAGCCGGCTCGAGCGCGAACAGATCGAGGACACGCTCCATACCGCCCGTACGGGCGACATCCCGCAGGCCCTCGCGACGTTCCAGCAGGTCGAGCGGGTCGTCGCGCTGAAGGAGCGCCACCTGGACCAGGCCCGCGAGGAGCTCGAGCGCGTGATCGCGCTGCTCAAGGACATGCAGGCGATCGGCATCGACCCGCCCCAGGACCCGGGCGAGGTCGCTGAGGACCTCGAGGGCGAGCTGCGCGCGGGAAAGCTCGCGTCGCTCAAGCAGCAGATCCGCGCGCTTCGGCTCCAGGCCGTGAACCGTCTCAAGGCGGGGCTTCCGAGGTTCGTGAGCGAGTACGGCGACTACCTGCTCACCGAGCGCCGCCACGGTACGCCGACCGAGCTTGAGGCGACGGAGCTCGCGCGCGGGGCGCGAGAGTTCTTTCACGGACACCCCGAGGACGGGGTCCGTCGGCTGAAGTCGCTCCAGCAACGCCACGGTCGGCCGCCCGGTCGCGGTCCGACGCCCGCCGCGCGCGACGTCCCGGGATGACCCCGACGCGGGGCGCCGCCCGGGGGTCGGCTAGAGCAATCGCTCGAACAGGCGGACGTCCTCGTTCCAATCGTGCTTGTGGAGGACACCGCACTCGGTGAACCCGACGTGGCGGAAGAGCGCGTGCGCCGCCTCGAACCGCGCAAGCGCGTCGGCCCAGATCTCGGGAACGCCGGCACGCTTCGCCCAGTCGAGCTCGGCGGCGATGAGCGCGGTCGCGACGCCCTGGCGGCGGTAATCGGGGTCGACGACGAGGTGGACGAGGCGGCCGCTGCCGTGACGCAGCTCGCACCCGACCACGCCGACCACGCGGCCGTCGCGTCGCGCGGCGAAGTACGTCACGCCTTCCATCCAGCTCGTGAACTCGAGCGGGGTCGGCTGCCACGTCTTGACGAGCTCGACGGGGAGCCCGGTCTTCTCGGCGTCCCAGACCTTCTTGTAGAGCGCGCAGATCGCGGGCACCTCTTGGTGCGTGACGCGCTCGACCGCCGGCTCCGCCGCTCCCTTCGTCGCACCGGCCGCAGGGGCGGCGACGTGCGGCGACTCCTCCCGTGCCGGTCGGTGCTCGTCGGCCACGATGCGAACTCCGGTACGGGTCTCGAGCGCCGCGACACTCACGCCGCTTATTGAACCTTGCCCATCCGACCGGCCGCTCGGGCCCCCGGCGGGCCTACGGCGTGTGGCGCGACGGGGTCCGCGGGAACGGCGTCGTCTCCCGGATGTGTTCGCGTCGCAGCATCCACCGTACGACCCGCTCGACGCCGAGGCCGAAGCCCGCGTGCGGCACGCTCCCGTGCCGGCGCAGGTCGAGGTACCACTCGTACTCGCGCCGGTCGAGCCCGAGCTCGCCGAGACGCTCGACCAGGCGGTCGACGTGCGTTTCGCGGCACGAGCCGCCGACGACCTCGCCGTACCCTTCGGGCGCGAGGAGGTCCGCCGCCTCGACGGTGCGAGGGTCGTCGCCCGAGCGGAGCATGTAGAACGCCTTGAGCTCGCGGGGAAAGTGCGTGACAAAGATCGGCGAGCGCAGCTCGATCGTCAGCGCCCGCTCTTCCGCGGTGCCGAGGTCGCTGCCCCACCGGACGGGAAGGCCTTGGGCGGCGAGCCGGTCGATCGCCTCCGCGTAGCGCAGGCGGGGGAACGGGGCCGAGAGCGCCGCGAGCTCGGCGGGGGGGCGTCCGAGCAGGGCGAGCTCGGTCGGCCGGCGCTCGGCGACCGCGTGCGCGGCCGAAACGACCATCCGCTCGACGAAGTCGATCAGCCCCTCGAGGTCGCACCAGGCGAGCTCGACCTCGAGGTGGAGGTACTCGGTGAGGTGCCGCGGGGTCCGCGACTTCTCGGCCCGGAACGACGGGGTAAGAGCGTAGACGCGCTCGTTCGGGAAGAGGAGCGCCTCGAGGTAGAGCTGCGCCGTCTGCGAGAGGTAGGCCGGCCGGCCGAAGTAGTCGAACTCGAACGCCTCCGCGCCGCCCTCGGCCGCGTTGCCCGAGAGCACGGGCGGGGTCGTCTCGAGGACCTCCTCGCGGTCGAGGAACTCGCGGAACGCGCGCAAAAGCTCCGCCTTCACGCGGAACGTGGCGACGTGCTCCTGCGAGCGGATCGCGAGGTGACGCTTGTCGAGCCGGAACTCCTCGGTCTGGTCGGAGAAGATCGGGAACGGCTCGCCGGGCTCGAGGACCGTGAAGCGGGTCGCCCGGACCTCGCGGCCGCCCGGGGCCCGCGGGTCGTCGGCGACCGCCCCCTCGACCCGGATCGCTCCCTCGACCTGGACGTGCTCGGCCGCCGCGAACTCCTCCGGACCGAGGACGTCCTTACGGCCCGTGACCTGGACCGACCCGGTCCGGTCGCGCAGGACGACGAACAGGATCCCCCCGGACGAGCGGGAGCGCAGCACCCAGCCACGGACGCGCACCGTCCGCCCGACCGCGTCGGGCGCGAAGACGCGCGCCACCGGGTCGACCGTCGACGCGCTCACTGGTAATCCCGCCACTTGTGGCCGCACTTCGTGCACTCGAAGATCCGGGTCTCGGGCTCGTCCGAGCCGCGCGTCTGGCGGAGCACCCAGTACGCCTCGCCGTTGCCGCACTTGGGGCAGACCTCCTGGGTCTTCGGGAGCGTGGCGACCTTGTTCTCGACCACCTCCATCGGGCGGTGCGTCGCGGTCGTGCGTACCACGGCGACCCCCTCGCCGAGCGGGACGGTCGTCCCGCAGGACGTGCACCGCC
The DNA here is from genome assembly GCA_021816865.1 of Thermoplasmata archaeon. GTDB lineage: Archaea > Thermoplasmatota > Thermoplasmata > Lutacidiplasmatales > UBA184 > Lutacidiplasma. The sequence goes on from JAKAWX010000006.1 coordinate 27,148, forward strand.
AGACCTCCGCCGCCCGGTCGGGCCGCATCAGCCGTTTGCATTTCGGGCAGAACTTCACGGGCCCCTGCGACCCGCGAGGGGCTATTTGACGGTTGGCCGAACGCCCGTCAGCCGAGGAGGGTCTCGGGCGTCCCCGCGCTCGAGGGCGGGGCTCCGGGCGGGGCGACGCTGAGCGGCAGGGGAGAGGTCTTCGCTCCGGGAACCCGGAGCCGTCGGACGTGCTCCCAGCGACGCGCGAGGTCGTCCTTCGTTCCGATGTCGTGCCGCACGTAGTACTCGCCCTTCACGAACGCGAGCGCCGACTCGACCCGGTGGCTCGCCTCGTGGATCGCGCTCGCCTCCCCGACGAGCGCGATCCCGCGGGACGAGGTGAGCCTCACGGTCGCCGGCCCGGCCGCCTCGACGCTCCCGTAGAGGACGTGGACACCGGCGGACTCGATCGCGCCCGCGTCGAGCGTGAGGAGCCCCCCCGGCCGCGGTCGGTCGCCGTACCCGGGCGGGACGAGGTACTTCACGACCGTGGAACGGAGCCGGAACTCGAGGAGGTTCGGGTCGACCCGTCCGTTCGCGACACCGGCGAGAAGCGCCCCGAAGTCCCCTTCCTCGTAGAGCGTGAGGACGTTGATCCCCTCGGGATCGCCGAAGCGGACGTTGAACTCGAGGAGGAGCGGGCCGTCGGCGGTGAGCATGAACCCGCCGTAGAGGATGCCCCGGTAGGCGAGCCCCTCCGCGCGTATCGCGTCGACCGATCGGGCGAGGATCGCGAGCGCCCGGTCCCGGTCGCCGGCCGAGAGGAACGGAAGGAGGTGGTCGCGCTGCGAGTACGACCCCATGCCGCCCGTGTTGCCGCCCGCGTTCCCTTCGAGCGCCCGCTTGAAATCCTGGACCGCGGGCATCGGGTAGACGCCCGAGTCGGTCACGAACGCCATGAGGCTGAACTCCTCGCCGTCGAGCTTCTCCTCGAGGAGGGCGCGCCCGCCCTGGACGAGGAGCGATTTGGCGTACATCGCGCCGTCCTTCGGGTCCGTGAAATCCGACCCCTGGACCCAGACCCCCTTGCCCGCGGTCAGGCCGTCCGGCTTCACGACGAAGGGGCGCCCGAACTCGGCGACGGCCCGGTCGACCTCCTCGACCGTCCGCGGCGCGACCCACTTCGGCTGGCCGGAAACGCGGCGGCGCTCGAGGAGCTCCCGGCAGTAGAGCTTCGACGACTCGATGCGCGCCGCCGCGCGGTCGGGCCCCACGACCGCGACGCCGTGGGCGCGCAGCACGTCCGCGACGCCGGCGGCGAGCGGGGCCTCGGGGCCGATCACCGCGACGTCGACCCGTTCCTCGCGGGCGAGTCCGGCGAGCCGTGGCCCGTCGTTCGGGTCGGTCCGCACCGCGCGTCGGGCGATGGCGTCGAGCCCGGGATTCGCGTTCGCGCTCGCGACCACGACCTCGGCCCCCGACCGGTGGAGGGTGGCGGCGATCGCGTGCTCGCGCGCCCCTCCTCCCACGACCAGAAATCTCATGGGCGGTCTCCCGGGAAGCGGCTCAGGCTATAGCCCCGTCGGCCCGGCCCGCGCGCCGGTGCCCCGGCGGGGAGGGCGTCCCGCCACGCTTAAGAAGAGAGGGAAAGTGGGCCGTCCTCCGGTAGCGCCGATGGAGATCCAGGTCACCGAGAAGGAGCACGACCTCCTGCGCGTCGAGTTCCCGCGCGGCGAGGAGACGCTCCTGATCCCGCTCGTCGAGGCCCTCCAGAAGGAGGAGAAGGTGGTCGAGGCCCGCTACTACCTCGGGCACCCGTACCTCGAGCGCCCGACGCTCCTCCTCCGGACCAAGGGCGAGAAGCCCCAGCAGATCCTGAAGCGCGTGCTCAAGGACATGACCGACCTCTACGCCGACCTGCTCACCGACTTCGAGAAGAAGGCCGACAAAGTCCGAGCGTAGCGGGAGAGCCGCGAGATGCTGAAGGAGTGCGGTCAGCACGGGTACTTCCGGGCCGAGGTCTGCCCGGTCTGCGGCCGGCCCGGTCGGTTCCTGATGAACGACCGGGAGCTCGACCACCTCGGTCGGATCCTCACCGGCATCCTTCGCCACTTCCCGGACCGCTACGGGCTCGCGATCGAGCCGACGGGGTGGGTCTCGCTGCCGGAGATCGTCCGGGCGATCTCCTCGAAGCACTCCGCCTACCACTGGCTCCGGACGGCGCACCTGGTCGCGATCGCCGAGACGGACGCGAAGGGCCGGTACGAGGTCCGGGACGACCGCGTGCGCGCGACGTACGGCCACACGGTCGACGTCGCCCTCGACCTGCCCACGGAGAACATCCCCGACCACCTCTACTACCCGGTCACCGCCGAGGAGGCCGGGATCGTGCTCGAGGTCGGCCTGCGCCCGTCCGACCGCAAGAAGGTCCACCTGTCGAAGACCGCCGAGGACGCCCGGAGCGCGGGCTCGGTCCGCACCCCGGAGCCGATCATCCTCGAGGTCGACGCGAGCCGGGCGCGCCGCGAGGGGGGCCTCGTGATCATGAAGGCCGGCAAGACCGTCTACCTCACCGACCAGGTCCCCGCGGAGTTCCTGCGGCGGGTGGAGACGCCCGTCCCCCGCGGGGAGAGCGACGCCCCTTAGAGCCGCGCCGGCGTCCGGGGGGTCGCTCCCGGGTCACCGACGCGTGTCGGGGATCCCCCGGATCGTCCGGCCGTTCGGTTACGTGGGGCACGGAACTTGCCGGGGGTGCTCCGAGGCTTGATCGGCCGTCGGGCCCCGGGTGCGGAGACCGCGTCCTCGGGCCGGTTCACGGTGGGATCGCTCGGGGACGTACTGCGAGCCAAGCCGAATCGTGTCGCTCTCCTCCGGCCGGTCCGCGCCGCGACCGCTCCCGACGCACCGCCGCCCCGAGCGCCCGCCGCAAGGCGGGGCCGGGCATCGGGTCCCAGAGCGGACCCGTTTCCCCGGCCCGGGTCCCCCCGGTCGCTCAGGCGAACCCGCTGTTGCCCACGTTCGACTCGTACTGGGTAACGACGTAGACGCCGATCGTGAGGCTGCTCGCGACCGGGTACGGATTCGTGAACACGAAATAGTACGTGTCGGTCACCGGCGCGGAGTAGACGATCCGCGCGTCGGCGCTCGGGCCGGCGGACCACGCCGGCGCGGGGAGGCTCCCGTTCCGGAACTCCGCCCAGGCCGTAGAGTTGTAGACGGCGAGTCCGATGTTCGTCCCCGCGGGGGCGTAGGTGGAGAAGTTGCCGATCACGTAGTCGCCGCCGGTGATCTCCCCGTAGATCACGGTGAAGTTCCCGGGGCCGATCTCGTAGCCGCCCTGGGTCGTGAGGGGGTCGCCCGTGAGGACGGGAGGCCCCGAGAGGACCGCCGGGATCACGGCGTAGGCGAGGCCGAGGACCACGACCACGACGATCGCGGTCCGGAGCGCCGCCGTCAGCCGAAGGCGGAGACGGACCTTCCGAGGCGCGCGCGGGACGTCCCGGGCGCGGACCGGGTCGCCGGCGCCGCAGATCTCGCACCGATCGGCCCGCGGAGGAACGGCGACGCCGCAGAACCGGCACGCGCCCCAAGTGCCGCTCGGGTCAAGGGTCGCGCTCACGGCCGGGAGGTCGACCCCCGCGAGCCCCTTTTGGGGTTTCGTACGAACCCGTTACGGCCCCCCGGACGACCGTTCAGGCCTTGCGCTTCGGGACGCCGAGGTTGACCAGGACGTTCTTGCGGCGGGTGTAGGTCCGGACCGCATCCCGCCCCTGCTCGAAACCCAGCCCGCTCGACTTCGTGCCGGCGAACGGCGACTGCGGGTAGGTGATCGGCGCCTCGTTGACGACGACCATCCCCGCCTCGAGCCGGCGCGCGACCGTGTGGGCGGTCGAAAGGTCTCGGGTCCACACGGCGCCGAGGAGCCCGTAGCGGGTCGAGTTCGCGAGGCGGACCGCCTCGTCGGCGTCGCGGAACCCGGCGGCCGCGAGCACCGGGCCGAAGATCTCCTCCGCGACCGCCCGGGAATGCTCGGGGACGTCGACGAGGACCGTCGGTCGGAGGAAGTTGCCCGACGCGAGCCCGGCCTCCGTCGCCCGAGCGCCTCCCGTCAGGAGCTTCCCGCCGTCCGACCGCGCGTCGGCGACGAACCCGAGCGCACGCTCGAGCTGCTCGGGCGACACGACGGGACCCATCTCGACGCCCTCCGCGAGGCCCGGACCGAGGCGCAGCGCCTCGGCGACGGTCCGCACGCGTTCGAGGAACGGTTCGCGGATGCTCTCGTGGACGTAGAGGCGCGAGGCGGCCCAGCACATCTGGCCCGCGTTCTGGAAGATGCCGTACCCGATCGCCCGGGCCGCCCGGTCGAGGTCGGCGTCCGGGAAGACGAGGACCGGGCCCTTGCCGCCGAGTTCGAGCGTGAGGGGGCGAAGGTGGCGGGCGGCGAGCGCGGCGATCCGCTCCCCGACCTCGACGCTGCCCGTGAACGTGACGGAGCGACATCGCGGGTCCTCGACCAACGCCTCGCCGACCCGCGCGCCCGGCCCCGGGACGACGTTCAGGATCCCCGGCGGGACGCCGGCGCTCTTCGCGAGACGGGCGAAGGCGACCGCCGTCGCGGGGGTCAGGCTCGCCGGTTTCAGGACGACCGCGTTCCCCGCGGCGAGCGCCGGGGCGACCGACCGCACCGCGAGGAGAAGCGGGTAGTTCCACGGGGCGATGTGGACGGTGACGCCGAGCGGCTCGCGCACCGTGTAATCGAATCGAGGCCCGGGAACGGGGATCGTCTCCCCCTCGGTCTTGTCGGCGAGCCCCGCGAAGTACTCGAGGGTACGGACGACGTATCCTACGTCCGCGCGCGATTCGCGCAGTGGCTTGCCCATATTGAGCGTCTCGAGACGGGCGAACGTCTCCGCGTCGGCCTCGAGGAGGGCCGCGAGCCGGAACAAGGTCCGGCCCCGGCGGGCGCCGTCGTCCTCGGCCCAGTTCGTCTCCCGGAACGCGCGCTCCGCGGACTCCATCGCCGCACGCGCGTCGTCGACCGATCCTACGGCGGCCCGGGCGAACTCACGGTTCGTCGCGGGATCGACGATGGGGCGCCGCTCCCCCGCGGCACCGGGGGACTCCTCACCGCCGATGAACAGGTCGTACGTCGCGTCCGGGGGAGCCGACATCGTGGCGGACGCGAGACCTCCGCGACCACTTAGAGATTCGGCTCCGGTCAGGGACGGGTCGAGTACGTCCGCCCCTTCCACTCGACCGGCCGCCCGCGCAGGCCCCGGGAGAGCGAGGTCGCGACCAGGACGAGATAGTAGGTCGCGGCGACCGGCCAGAGGAGGCCCCACGCCGCCGGCGCACCGACCGCCCGCGCGAACGCGACGTGCTTTCCGAAGAGCGCGAGGTAGAGGAACCCGCCGACCCCCACCAGCAGGGGGCTTCCGAACGCCGCGCCGAGCGGAAGGAGCGCGAGCGGCAGGAGGAAAAGGCCGACGAGTCCGGCCAGGAAGCCGATGAGGCGCCCCGCCGAGAACGTGTCACCGTGGATGTTCTTGAGGAGACCCTCGAACATCTCCGATCGGTCCCGGTACATCCGGGTCTCGGCGAGGTCGGGCGCCCACGCGACGCGCAGGCGCCGGCCGGCGTCCCGGTATCGCCGGGCGATCGCGACGTCCTCGAGGACGATCGACCGGACCGAGGCGTGGCCGCCGAGCGCGTCGTACGTCGACCGTCGGGTGAGCCAGTACTGGCCGTTCGCCATCGCGGCGCGCGACCCGTCCCGGTTCACGTGCGGCGCCCGGAAGTAGGTGAGGACCATCTGGACGTAGAACGGCAGGACGATCCGCTCCCACGGGCCGACCATCTCGACCCGGGGGGCGATCGTCGCGAGGTCGGCGTGCTCGCGCACCGCCCAGTCGAGCGTCGTGCGCACGGTCGCCGGACGGGTCCGCACGTCGGCGTCGAGGAACAGGAGCCACTCCCCGGAGGTCGCCCGGGCGCCCGTCGCGCAGGCCCAGTTCTTCCCGACCCACCCGGTCGGGAGCGGCGGGGGGTCGACCCGGCGGACCCGCGGCGCCCGGGCGTCGATCACCTCCCGGGTGCGGTCGGTCGACCCGTCCTCGACGACGACGACCTCGAGGTCCGGGTAGTCCTGGACGAGCAGGCCGTCGAGTGTCGCCGGGAGGTCCTCCTCCTCGTTCCGCGCGGCGATCACGATGCTCACCTTCGGCCGCGCGAGGCCGGGCGGGTCGGGCGGCGCGGGTCCGAGCTCGGGCATCTGCGCGGCGAGGACGATCGCCACGCCCTGGTAGAGTAGGACGGCGATCGCCCCGACGATCAGGAGGCCGACCGCCCACTCCGCGAGCATCGTCCGCCGTAGACGGGCGCTAATAAATCCGTGGCCCGTGGCCGGGGCGGTCGCGAGCCGATGGGAACCGTCGAGCATCCGAGGGTCCGGCCCGGAACGCTCGACGACCGCCTCTACCAGGCTCGGATCGCGGAGGGTGCGGTCGCGCACAACACCCTCGCGGTCCTGCCGACCGGCCTCGGGAAGACGGCGATCGCGCTCCGGGTGATCGCCGAGTTCCTCCTGCGACGGCCGACCGAGTCGGTCCTCTTCCTCGCCCCGACCCGGCCCCTGGTCGTCCAGCACGCCCGCGAGGTCGCCCGCTCGCTCTTCGCGCCCGAGCCGCTCACGCTCACGGGCGCGATCCCGCCCGACCGTCGCGCCGACCTCCTCCGTCCGCCGCAGGTCGTGGTCGCGACCCCCCAGGTGATCGCCAACGACCTCGCCGGCGGGGGGTTTCCGCTCGAGACGTTCTCCCTGCTCGTCTTTGACGAGGCCCACCGCGCGGTCGGCGACTACCCGTACGTGGTGATCGGGCGACGCAACCGCGAGGGCCCGAACGCTCGGGTCCTTGCCATGACCGCCTCCCCCGGCGGGAGCCGGGCGAAGATCCGCGAGGTATGGGCGAACCTCGGCATCGAGCGGTTCGAGTACCGCACGGAGCAGAGCCCGGACGTCCTCCCGTACGTCCACGGTATCGGTGTCGAGACCGTGACCGTCCCCGTCCCGCCCGAGGTCCGCCACCTCGCGGTCCTCTTGCGCGCGGCCGTCCAGCGGCAGGTCGACGTGCTCCGCGAGCTCGACCTGCTGCCGGGCGGGGAGTCGGGACGGCGCGCGCTCCTCGAGGTCGGCGGCCGACTCCACCGGCGGATCGCGACGGAGCGTACCGCCCCGGGTTCGGGGACCGCGCTCTTGTGGAAGGCAGTCACCGCCCACGCGGCCGCAATGAAGGGCTACCACGCCCTCGAGCTGATCGAGAGCCAGGGCGTCGACTCCCTACGGGAGTACCTCGCGCGCCAGATCCCGGCGGAGGGGAAGCGGTGGACGCCGGCGCTGCGCGCGTTCCTGGGCGACCCGGACGTCGAGGAGGTGCGACGCCGCCTGGAACGGATCACGGTGGAGCACCCGAAGCTCGCGAAGGCGGTCGAGATCGTCCGCGCGGAATTCGGCCCGCGGCCCGGCGCGCGCGTCATCGTCTTCTCGCAGTACCGGGACACCGTCGACCGGCTCGTCGGCGAGCTCGAGCGGGGCGGGGGCGGGGCGGTCCGGCCCGCCCGGTTCGTTGGCCAGGCGAGCCACGGGGGCGACACGGGGCTCTCCCAGAAGGAGCAGGTCGCCGTCCTCGACCGATTCCGCGGCGGAGAGGTCAACTGCCTCGTCGCGACCTCCGTCGCGGAAGAGGGCCTCGACATCCCGGCGACCGACCTGGTCGTCTTCTACGAACCGATCCCCGACGTGATCCGGACGATCCAGCGCCGGGGACGGACCGGCCGCGTCCGCACCGGCCGCGCCGTCGTCCTGGTCGCGGACGGAACGCGGGACGTCAGTCTCCATCGCTCGGCGTTCGCGCGCGAGCGTCGGATGCACGAGATGCTCGAAGAGGTCGAGTCCGAGGTCTCGAGGGGCATCGCCCCTCCGCCGCCCGCGCCGAAGCGCGTCCAGCGCGTGCTGAGCGAGTTCGACTAACGGGCCCGCTAGCGGCCCGTGCTGCCGAACCCGCCACGGCGGGTAGGGGCCGGCGCGACCGCCCCCGCGCGAAAGGCGGTCGGCACCTCCTCGACCAGGCGTACCTGGCCGATCCGGTCGCCGACCTCGATGCGGTAGCGGCCCTCGAAGAGGTACGTCAACGGCACCCGGACCTCGCCCGAGTAGTCGGAGTCGATCGTTCCGGGCGCGTTCACCATCAGGACGCCTTTGGAGCCGAGGCCGCTGCGGGGACGAACCTCGAGGAAGGTGCCCGGAGGGCAGCGGACCTTGAGGGCGGTGCGCACGAGCGTGACCCGGCCGGGCTCGAGGTCGACCGCCTCCGCGCTCGCGAGGTCGAAACAAGCGGAACCCGCGGTCGCCCGCACCGGTAGCGCCGGCGGCCCGTCGCCGTCGGCCCGCTCGACCGTGACGGTACGCGCACGCCGGGGCATGGGGCACCGGAACCCGGAGCTCTCTTTACGGTTCCCGGAGCGGTGGGGCCGCAGGCGCCGAGCCCTCCGTCGTGCCGGGGGCGGGACCGGAGCCTTCGATCGACAACCATCGGGCGATGAGCCGGCCCTCCGCGCGGCGGAGGACCTTGCCGAGCGCCGGGGGACTTCGGCCGGACTGGCGCGCGAGCCGCGTCAGCGTGATCCGTCGGGGCACGGCGTAGTACCCGAGCACCCAGGCCCGTGCGACGAGCGTCGCCTGGAGCGGCGTGAGGGCCGGCGCGCCCTCTTCCGGTGCCTTCGGGTGGCCGCTGGCCCGCACGACCCGGTACGGGAACTCTTCGCGATCGAGGCGTTTGAGGACCCGCCGGAGCGCGCGCTCCTCGCCGTGGAACGACGCGGTCACCGTCTCGGGCGTGAGGCGGAACGGCGAGGTGGGGGAGATCTCCCCCCCCGCGAGCGCGAGCCAGTGACGCAGGCGCTCGGGGTTGCGCTGCCGGACGAGGAGGATGTAGTCGCGCGTCCGCGGCCGCCGCTCGACGAGCTCGAAGCTCTCGAGCCCGTAGATCGCCCGGATCCGGCGGGATTCCCGCTCGAGCTCCGTCGCGGTGCGCAGCGGCCCGCGGCTGCGCACCCTTAGGAGCTGGAGGCGCCAGCCCTGCTCGAGGCGCAGCGTCTCGAGGAGCTCGACCGCCTCGTACTTCTCGAACAGCCCGGGCGGGATCACGCCGAGAAGCGCGAGGTCGTCCGTCCGGAACTCGAGCGTGACCGACTGCACGGGAGGCGCCGAGCTTGGGTTCCGATATGAACCTTTGGCGGCCGGGGCGGGAACCGGCCTAATGGGCGACCGCGGGCCCGGCGGGGACGCGGTCCGGGGGAGCGCGCCGCTCGTCCTGCGTTTAAGAACTCCCGACGCTCGGCGTACGGCATGGCGTTCGACTCCCTCGGGGAGTTCCTCGGCGCCCTCGAGTCGGCGGGCGAGCTCGTCCGCGTGCGGACGCCGCTTTCGCGCGACCTCGAGATCACCGAGCTGACCCAGCGGGTCGTGCGGGCGCGGGGACCGGCCCTCCTCTTCGAGAACGTCCCGGGGGCATCGATGCCCCTCGTCACGAACCTCTTCGGCACGCCGACGCGGATCGCCCGGGCACTCGGTGCGGAGTCGCTCGACGCGGTCGCCGACCGGATCGAGCGCCTCGTCCACCTGCGACCCCCGTCGGGGATCCTCGGCGCCGTGCGCGACCTCTCGGGGACGATCGAGACCCTCTCCACCCTCCGATCGCTCGCGCCGAAGCGGGTGCGCTCGGCGCCGTGCCAGGAGGTCGAGGAGACGACGGTCGACCTCGACCGGTTGCCGATCCTCAAGTGCTGGCCCCACGACGGCGGCCGGACGATCACGCTCCCGGTCGTGATCACGAAGGACCCCGACACGGGCGAGCCGCACACGGGGATCTACCGCCTCCAGCAGTACGGGCCCGAGACCCTCGGCATGCACTTCCAGGTCCACCGGATCGGAGCGAACAACTACCGCAAGTGGGCCGCCCGTGGCGAGAAGATGCCCGTCGCGGCCGTGATCGGCGCCGATCCGGCGACCGTCTTCTCGGGGCTCTCCCCGGTGCCCGAGGGGATCTCGAACTTCGTCTTCTCGGGGTTCCTGCGCGGCGCGCCGGTCCCCCTCGTGCCCGCGCGCTCGATCGACCTCGAGGTCCCGGCGAACGCCGAGATCGTGCTCGAGGGGTACGTCGACCCGACCGAGCGTCGGGTCGAGGGCCCGTTCGGCGACCACACCGGTTACTACTCGACCCCCGAACCGTTCCCGGTCTTCCGCGTCACGCGCGTCACGCGCCGCGAGCGGCCCGTCTACCTCACGACGGTGACCGGAAAGCCTCCGACCGAGGACGCCGTGCTCGGCAAGGCGGTCGAACGGGTCTTCGCGCCGGTGATCCGGCTCGTCCTCCCCGAAGTCGTCGACATGAACCTCCCGATGGAGGGACTGTTCATCAACGTCGGGATCGTCTCGATCCGCAAGGCCTACCCCGACCACCCCCGCAAGGTGATGCATTCGCTCTGGGGCCTTGGCCAGATGATGTTCGTGCGCTACCTCATCGTCGTCGACGAGGACGTGGACGTGCACGACCTCCGCGAGGTCCTCTACCGCGTCGGCCTGCAGGCCGACCCGGAGCGGGACCTCGAGCTCTCGCACGGACCGGTCGACCAGCTGTCGATCTCGAACCCGGTCCCGAACCTCGGCGCCAAGATCGGCCTCGACGCGACCCGCAAACGGCCCGAGGACGGCTTCCCTCGCCCGTGGCCCGAGGAGATCCGGCCGGACCCGACGGCGGTCGCGCGCGTCGAGCGGGCGTGCCGGGAGGACCCCGTCCTCGCCCGACTCTTCGGCCGGTCGGGCTCGTGAACGCGCCCGCCGTTCCGTCGGGCGGTTCGGCCCGCGACCTCGGCCGGTTCCTCGAGATCCAGAACCTCGGTCTCAACCTGCCGTTCGCGCTCGCCTTCCTCGTCCTCGCGGCCCGGGGACTGCCTGCCCCGGTCACCGTGGCCCTGGTCGTGGTCGCGTTCGTCGCGGCGCGCAACGCGGGCCACAGCTTCAACCGCTACGTCGACCGCCGGCTCGACGCCGCGAACCCCCGGACCGAGCGACGCGCGCTCGTCACGGGGCGGTTCGCCCCCGGGTTCGCCCTCGCGTTCGCGGCGGCGAACGCGGCGCTCCTCGTCGTCGCGGCGTACCTGCTCAACCCGCTCGCCTTCCTGCTCGCCCCGGTCGCCCTCGCGATCGTGCTCGGCTACAGCTACACGAAGCGGGTCACCCCGTTCACGACCGCGTTCCTCGGCCTGGTCGAGGCCGTGACGCCGGCGGCCGTCTACATCGCCGTCCGCGGGACCCTGCCGCTCGACGCGCTCTGGGCGGTCGGGGGCCTCCTCGCCTGGGGGACCGCGTTCGAGACGGTCCACAGCCTCGGCGACGTCGAGAGCGACCGCGCGCTCGGCCTCTTCTCCGTGCCGGTACGGTTCGGCGTCCGCGCCTCCGTGCGTCTCGTTCCTGTCCTGCACGCGACCGCTCTCCTCCTCCTCGCCGTCTACGGGTTCGCGATCCACCTTGACGTCGCCTACTTCGCGGCGCTCCTCGTGATCGCCGGGCTCGCGGCGTGGACCGACCGGGAGTTCGCGCGGCGGCCGACCGTCGCGCGGATCCCGTTCGAACGGCACTTCGCACTCGGCGCGATCTACCTGCTCGGTGTCCTGCTCGCGGTGTTCGCGCCGCTCGGGATCGCCGGGCTCCCCTGACGCTTCGACCGGCGGGGGCGACCCGCAGGGCCCGGGTCCCGTCCGTCCCCGAAGCGGGGGCGACCGGCGGGCGCGGCTACGGTCTCTGTTCCGGCGACTCGGAGGGCCGCCGAGGTGAGATCGCCCGCCCTCCGGGCGGGACGCTCGGGCCGGGCGGCCGCGTCGCCGTCCCGGAGGAGCGGGAAAGGCCGTGCGAGCGCGAGGGGCGAACTAAAGAGCGGAGCCGCGAACGGGGCGATCGAGACCATGCCGCAGGTGATGATCGGCCTGTCGAACCGCGATGCCCGGACCACGAACGAGGTATGGCGCCTCGCGAAGCGTCACCTGAACCCCGCCGTGCGCCGTCGCATCGGCTGGCGCGGGCGGTCGAGCTTTTTGCGCGAGCTCTTGCTCTACGGGTTCGAGAAGGCGAGCGCGGACCCGGCCGCGTTCCTCCAAGAGGTGCGGGACACCCACGACCCGCTCTTCGGCCGGCGCGGCCGTACGGAGGCGGGAGCCGAACGTCGCGAGTCGATGGCCCGGGCGTGGGAGACGTTCTTCTCCTCCGCGGTCCCCGACGGGCGCCGACGTCGATCCTCGTCGAAGTCGGCCGCCGAGGAGTGACGCCCTCCCGACCGGCGAGGCGACGATGGCACGCACGCTCGAGCGGCTCGACGGCCTCGCCCTGCTGGGGGGCGCGTCGGTCGGACGGCTTCGCTTCCCGACCCCGGGACTCCTCGAGAGCCGGCGTTCGGGCGAGGCGGGTCCGGGCCCGTACCTGAGGTCCGCGCCCGCCCCTGCGGGCACGCGTCGGTTGCTTCTCGGGGACGGGGAGAACGAGCTCGACCTCGCGTTCCCGATCCTCGCTCCCGAGATCGGCGGTGCGGGGACCGGCATCCACTCCGCGGGCTCCGGGGCGCTTCACCTGCACGCGCCGCTCGACCCCGAGGCCCTCGCTGGGGCGCGGGCCGAGCGGCCCGAGCTCCTCGTGCTCGGCAACGCCCGCACGCTCTACGCCGACGGGCGCGCGTTCGTCGAGGCCCTCTCCGCGATACGGGAGGGGTTCGGCGCGGGCCCGGTCCTGTGGGCGCCCCGCACCGCGCTCCCGCACCGGGTGGCCCTCCTCTTCTACCTCGGGATCGACTTCATCGATACCACCGAGGGTCGGCGCGCCGCGGTCGACGGGACGTACCTCGACCCGGTCCTCGGCCCGCTCCCGGCCTCCGCGGCCCGCTCCCGGGAGAGGTGCCCGTGCGACGGCTGCCGGGACCCCGCGTCCCTCGACCTCGACGCGCACGCGCGCCACGCCTATCGGTCCGCGGTCGCCGAGGCCCGGTTCGCGGCGGCGTCGGGCCGGCTGCGCGAGCTGGTCGAATCGCGGGCCGTGGCAGAACCGGCGATGGCGGAACTCCTGCGCTACGCCGACCGCGACCTCGCCTCCCTGCTCGACGAGCGCACCCCCGTGACCGGCGGGGAAAGCCGCAACTACGTGCTGCTCGAGTCGCACCGGCGGCCCGAGATGGCCCGGTTCCGCCGTCGCCTCCTCGAGCGGTACCGCCCTCCCGCGGCGAAGACCGTCCTCGCTCTCGTGCCCTGCTCCCGGACCAAGCCGTACCGGGCGTCACGCAGCCACCGCCGTTTCCGCACCGCCTTCGAGGAGCTTCGGCACGTCGAGCGCCTCCACGTCGTCTCGGTGAGCTCGCCGATCGGGCTCGTGCCGCAGGAGCTCGAGGACGTTCCGCCCGCCCGGCACTACGATATCCCGGTCACCGGCGAGTGGCAGGAGAACGAGCGCCGCTACGTCCTCGAGGCGCTCGGCCACCTTCTGGCCCAGGGGTCGTACCGGACGGTCGTCGTCCACCTGGACCCCGGGGAGTACGGATTCCTCAAGCCCCTCCTCTCCGACCCCGAGCGGCACGTCTGGACCCTTCGGGGGGACCGGACCACGAGCCCCGAAGCGATCGCGTCCCTGCGCGCGGCTGTCACGCGCGCCCTCGAGCGCGAGACGCCGGTCCCCGGCGGCCCGCTCGCCGTCGTTCGGCAGGAGCTCGCGGAGGTCGCCGCCGTACAGTTCGGCCGGGGCGTCGCCGAGCGACTGTTCGCGCCGCCGGCCCGCCTCGCGGGCCGCCCGTGGTTCCAGCGCCTGACGGACGGGACGGCGGACCTCGCCACGCTCCGCGAGGAGCGCGGTCTCTTCCAGCTGACCGTTCGGGGAGCCCGGCGCCTTTTGCCCGACCCGCCGCTCTCGGTGGAGATCGATGCCGGGGTCTCCCTCGAGGGGGACCTCTTCGTGCCGGGCGTGCGCTCCGCCGACCCGGCGATCCGCGCCGGGGACGCGGTAGTGCTGCTCCGCTCGGGGGAGCTCGCCGGGGTCGGCGAGGCGGCGCTGCCCGGCCGGCTGATGACCGAGCTCGGCCGCGGGCTCGCGGTCTCGGTACGTCATCGGGTCCACGCCTCGACCGACACGGCCATGACCGAGGACGGGCCTCCGCCTACCCTGGGGCCGGTCGTCTAGCGGTGAGGACGCCGCGCTTACAACGCGGAGATCGGCGGTTCGAATCCGCCCCGGCCCACATCGCCCGGGCGCTATGTTACGGAGGCTTCCAGCCGAGCCCACCCCCACGCCAAGACCCGCCCCATCAGGTCCCGCCCGCCAGGAGGGCCGTCTTCAATCGAGCCAGCGCCCTTCCCCCGTGCCCGTTCTCAAGCGGCAGTCCGTCTCGGAGCCGCTTCTTCCACCGCTTGACGGTCGCCCACGGCAGCCCCACCCGTCGTGCTTCGGCGCGGCCCATCGCGAGCAGGCGGCGTTTCCAGTCGATGAAGACGGCGGGGTCAGCGGCAGCGGTCTTACCAACTTTCAGGCGGGCGGCGAGCTTCGTCCCTTCCTTGCCGAGGCCAACGAGGGACGACTTCCGAACGAGGATGTGGCGGCTGACCGTTCGACCCTCGCCGTCAAAGAGACACCCGGGATCTTGGTTCCGAGCGGACCCCTCCCAGACGGGCCTCCCAAGACCGCGGCCGGGGTAGCTGCCCGGGTTCCGCACGGGTGGTCTCCAAAGTCGGAACTAACGCGACCCGTTCCGCGCGGTCGTCGTTCGGGTCTCGGGACGGTCCGAGGGGCCGTACGGTGAGGAAGGCGAGCGGACCGATCGAAGAAGCTCCCGAACGCGGGACATGAGAGCCGGCGAGGACGGAGAGAGCGAAGCGGTCCCTCGCCGCGTCGGTCCCCGTCGCGGACGCGCCTTCGAACACCACCCGGGGCCTCCTTCTTGTAGCCGGCGCACCCATCCCCGATCCCCGGTGAGGTCACGGTGCGCGACTCCCACCTCTCCCTCCTCGCCGCGGTCACCGCGGCCGGCTTCTGGGGGCTCTCGGGGACCGCGGCACAGGCCCTGTTCGCCCTCTACGGGTTCCCGGTGCTCGGCCTGGTACCGGTCCGGATGCTCTGCTCGAGCCTCCTCGTGATCGCCCTCATCGGCCGGAAGGGCCGCCCTCCGATCACGGCGACCTTCGTCCTCCTCTCGGTATTCGGGATCGCGGGCTCGCAGCTCACGTACCTCGAGGCGATCCGGTACTCGAACGCCGTGACGGCGACGCTCCTGCAGTTCCTCTTCCTCCCGATGGTCGCCGCCTACGAGGGGCTTCGGGGCGAGATCCGTTGGTCCTGGCACTGGAGCGCGACCCTGGGGATCGCGGTCGTGGGCACCGTGCTCCTGGTGGCGAACACGGGGGCCGGCTCGCTCGGGATCCTCATCACGCCGATCGGGGCGCTCTTCGGCCTCCTCTCCGCGGCCTCGGGGGCGTACTACTCGATCGCCGGCGGCCGCCTCGTGAAGGTCCACGGAACGTGGCCGCTCACCGCCTGGGGGTTCCTGGTCGGGGGCCTCGTCACCCTGCCGGCCGGAGCGTACGCCTTCGCGACCTACTCCTTCCCGGCGCCCCTCGCATCCTGGGCCGAGATGGTCGGGCTCGTGGCGTTCGTCATCGTCTTCGGCACCCTGCTCGGCTACGGCCTCTACCTCTTCGGCCTTCGGCACCTCCCCGCGACCGAGGTCGGGATCGCCGCGTCGGTCGAGCCGATCAGCGCCGGCGTGGCGACGCACGTCTTCCTCGGTGTGACGCTCTCGTTCGTCCAATACCTCGGTGGCGCGCTCATCGTCGTCGCGGTGGCGCTCCTCGGCCTGCGTCGCCGCCCAAGGGGCGGTGGTCCGGCCCCGGTGGCGACCGCACTCCCTCCGGCTCGGACCGATCCGCCCCCGTGACGCCGCGCCCCCTTTCGGGAGCGGCCGGCGCCCCCGGCTCCGGAGTGGGGGGGCGGAAAGCGTTAAGCCAGGCCCGTGGGCTGGTCCGCTGGTAATGGTGGCGGAAGCGCCCGCGGTCCGATCGAGCATCCCGGCGGCCTTGTGGCGGTCCCGACGGACCTCCATCACGCGGATGCTTCCGCCGGCCCGTCTGGTCGCGATCTTCCTGGCGGGTCTCGGGGCGTACGAGGTCTACTACCTCGGCGGGCTCGGGGCGTACACGCTCCTCGCCCTCCCCGTCTTCGCCGCGGCCGTCGACCTCGCGTTCCAGCGGGCCCGGTTCCCACACCTGCGGTTCCCGGACGCGGCGATCGCCACCGGTCTCTTCCTCGCCCTTCTGTTCCCGCCGAGCGCCCCGCTCGTCTTCGCCGCCACCGCCACGTTCGTGGCTATCGGGGTACGGCACGTCCTGAGGCTCCGCGGGCGACCATGGTTCAACCCGGCGGTCACCGGCGTGGTCGTAGGCACGCTCTTCCTCGGGCTCGCCCCCGCCTGGTGGGTCGGCATCGGACCGTTCGGGGAGCTCGCGATGCTCGTCCTCGGAGGTCTCCTGATCGTACGGACCCCGAGCTCCTGGCGCCTGCCGGCCGTCTTCCTGCTCACCTACGCTCTCCTCTCGGTCGTCCAGCACGTCTTCGTCGGGGCGACCACGGACGCCCGCGTCCTGCTCTTGCAGGCGGTCGACCCGGCGACCTTGTTCTTCGCGCTCTTCATGATCCCCGAGCCCCGGACCTCCCCCGGTGCGGCGCACCAGCAGGTCCTCTACGCCGGGGTGGTCGGGATCGCCGCGGCGTTCCTGCCGATCTTCCTCCCGACGCTCGGCATCCTCGTGAGCCTCCTGGCCGGCAATGTGCTCGCGGTCGCCCTCCGGCGGAACGCCCCGGCAACGGTCGCGTCGCGGCCCGCGCCCGCTCCCGGCCGGACGGGGCGGGGCAAGCGGAGCGCGGCCCGGGGAGCGAAGTCCTCGCCCGGACCGTCCGCCCGATGGCCGATCGCCTACCGCGTGAGCGCGGGCCTCCTCGTGCTGGTCGTGTTGGGCGCGGTCGTCGCGGCGAACCCGGCGAACCACGCGACCGCCCCCCTCTTCAAGGTCACCGCGCCCGGCGGCGGGGGCGGCGGCGGCGTGACGGCCGCCTGCCAGTCGGACAACACGTCGATCCCGTCGTCCGACCTCACGACGCTCCACAAGCTGCTCGGCCCGTCCGTGATCCTGTCGTACGACTCCCGGACCGGTGTCGTCGTCTTCTACGACCCGGTCAACCAGGTGACCGTGACCGAGTCGGACCTCTACGAGGACTACGGCTTCGCCGAGTTCAACGGGGACGACTACGCGGTCTCGGGCTGCGCTCCCTGAGCGGCCCCGGCGGACGCTCCCGCGCGTCCCTCCATACCCCTACGACCATAACTATAGTCTAAGTTGGAATTATATATACTGTGGCCCGGATGTATCGATATCGATGAAACCGCACACGACCCGACCGACCGGGCGGAGGTCCGCCCCCAGCTCCCGATCGACCCCCCGCGCCCAGCGCGGGGACCCTGCCGCCGGCGCGAACGCGCCCGGGACGGGGCCCGCCGACCCCGACCGGGGCTCCGCGCTCGCGACCCCGTCCGCCCCTCCCGTGGCGTTCGTCGGGGTCACGGCCCACGAACCCCCCGAACACCTTTTCCGGGCCTTGCTCGCCGCGTACCTCTCGGGCGCGGGCGAATTCCTCGTCCGGGAGTCCCCCACGGTCTCGGAGGCGACCCGCGAGGTCGTGAGGACGTTCTGCCGACGCACCCTCGGGCCGGAGATACTTTCGGAGGGGGAGGGCGTGCTGCGCCTCCGCGACCTCTCGGCGGAGGGCTTCGTGCCGCTCGAACGGCGGGTCGCCCGCATGGGGCGCGCGGTCGTCGAGCTGCAGCGGCAGGCCGTCGAGAGCTGGTCGGCGCTCCCCCTGCGGGAGGACGGCTTCTGGGCCGGGCGCGACGACGAGGTCGACCGCGAGGCGTGGTGCATCGAGCGGAGCCTCGCCCGCGACCCCTCGGCGACGCTCGACCCGGGCCGGCTCCTCGGCCTCTTCACGGTGACGCGGAGCCTCGAACGGATCGCGGACCACGCGGTCGGCCTCGGCGAGGAGGGGCGCCGCCTCGCGGGAACCCCGTCGGCGTCCCTGCCGGTCGGCCTCCTGCGCCGGTTCCACCGCCAGGCGATGGACCATCTCGAAGGGGCGCTCGCCGCGCGGGACGCCTCTCGTGCGAACGAGCTGCTCGACACGGGGGAGGCGTTGACCGCCTCGGGGCGGGCGCTCGCCGACCGTCTCCTGCCCGCGGTTCACGGTGAGACCGTCCCGCCGACGACGATCGCCGCGGTCGCCCGGATCCTCGACTCGATCCTGCGGACGATCGCCTATGCCCAGGACATCGCCGAGGTCGCCCTCGACCGGGTTCCCGTCCGGGAGTTCGGCGACCGGCGCGCGCGCTCCGGCCGCGCCCCGCTCGCCTCCGCGGCCTAGCGGCCGCTCCGCGACCGAACCGGCACCGGCCGCAGTCGTTTTCCGCGCGCGGGCTCGCTGGGGAGAGCGAGGGCCGCATGCGCCGATCCCTGGGACCCGGGCCGCACCACGTGAAGGTCGTTGCCGTCCGCCACGGTCCGGCCGAGGTCAAGGACCCCGTCCGTTGGCCGGACGACCGGACCCGGCCGCTCACGGAGGAGGGCATCGAAGAGACGCGACGCGCCGCCCGGGGCCTCGTGCGCCTGACCGGCCCCGTCGACCGCGTCGCGACGAGCCGCGCGGTGCGCGCCCGGCGGACCGCGGAGATCGTCCGCGACGCCCTCGGAGGATCCTCCGCGCCCGAGCGGTGGCCCGAGCTCGAGATCGGCCACCTCGTGCCGGGGATCTTCGACCGGTTGAACCGTGCGGTCCGATCGGGCGAGCAGGTGGTGCTCGTCGGTCACGAGCCGACGCTCGCGGAGTTCGTGGGGCTCGCGCTCACCGGTGAGGGGATCGCCCTCGCCCGGCTCGGCAAGGCCGGCGCCCTATGCCTCGAGTTCCCCGCGGCCGTGGTCCCCGGCGGGGCACGCCTGCTCTGGCTGCTCACGCGGAAGCAGCTCGCGAGCGTGCGCGCCTGAAGGACGCGCGGGGCCGTCGCGGTCGGGGAGCGTTCGCGCCCTCGGCCGCCCCGTAGAGCGGGGCGATGAGCCGCTGCACGTCGGCGTGGACCTGCTCGGGGGCCCGGTTCGCGTCGACCCGGGCGAAGTCGTAGTCGCGCTGCATCCACTCGAACTCGCGGGAGAGCAGGTCCTGGTAGCGGAAGAAGCTCTCGAAGAGGTCGCGCGAGAGCGAGAGGTCCATACCGGACTCCCAGTAGTCGAGCGTGCCGTACTTCGCGATCGCGCGGTGCAGGAGGATCTCCGGTCGGGCGTCGAGGAAGAGGACCCGGTCGGGCCGCAGGGCGAACCCGTAGAGCTCGCGCGCCCACGCGCGCGACGCCCCACGGGCGATCGCGCGGGCCATGAGCGTGTAGATGTACCGGTCGGCGAGCACGGTGCTCCCCGCCGACAGGGCCGGGACGATCTTGTTCTCGAGCTGGTCGGCGAAGTCGGCGGCGTAGAGGAGCGCCATCGTCGTCGCGCCGAGCGTGTGGCCCTTCTTCGCCCGGTCGATCTCCCCGCTCACGAGGTCCGAGCGGCGCAGCCCGGTGTCGACGACCGAGTGGCCTTCGACCTCGAGCCACGACTTCAGGAGCGCGACCTCGGTCGTCCGCCCCGAGCCGTCGGCGCCCTCGATGACGATCAGCTTCCCCGGCAGCGGCTCCGCGGGCATTCCCGGCAGGCGCGTGCCGTAGGTCCTATCCGTCATGGATCAGCCGCTCCCCCGTCGGGAACCGCTCGAGGAGCGGCGCGAGGTGCCGGCGCACCTCCGACTGGACCGCCTCGACCGGGCGGGTGGCGTCCACGACCGTGAACTTGTCGCTGCGGGCGAGCCGGTCGTACTCCCGCATGAGCCGGCCCTGGAAACGTTCGTAGCTCTCCGTCACGGAGTCCGAGAGCCCGAGGTCCATGCCGGCCTCGTAGTAGCTGATCTTGAGCCGGGACGCGAGCTTCCGTCTCAGCGTCACCGCGACGGGGACGCGGAAGTAGAAGACACGGTCGGGCCGCGGGGCGAACGCGTAGATCGTCCGCACCCACGCCGGGTCGCAGCCCCGGGCCGCGTCGCGGACGAACGCGGTGTAGGCGTACCGGTCGCAGACGACGAGGTACCCCGCCCGCAGCGGCGGAAGGATCTGGCGGTCGAAGCGGTCGGCGAAGTCGGTCGCGTGGAGGAGGGAGAACGTGGTCGGGGTCAGGAGCCCCTTCTTCTTCCCGCGGCGGATCACACCGGCGACGAGCTCGGACGAGTTCCACTCGGTGAAGAAGACCCGGTAGCCCCGGGCCTGGAGCCACTTGCCGAGCAGCCTCGCCTGCGTCGATTTGCCGCTTCCGTCGAGGCCCTCGAAGACGAGCAGGCGCCCCGGGAAGCCATGGTGCGCGGACGGGTCCTCAGCCGGCATCGCGTACCCGCACGTCGAGGCCGAACGCGCGCTGCATCGGCTTGCCGACCTTCTCCGCCCACCGGGGGGGAAGAGCGGTATCGGCCGGGGCAGAAAAGCTCACGCCGAGCACGCGACCCCCGCTCCCGAGCGCGAAGCGGGGCCGGCCGGGCGACAGGATCTCCGCGACCTCGAGGATCGTCCCGAGCCGGAGCGCGGTCGCGAGGTCGGCCGGCTTGAGGATCGGCAGGTACCCCTTCTTCCACGACGACGGGGGATCGTCGCCCTCGTGCAGGTAGACGGTCATCGACGCGAGGAGGATCTCCCGCGGGTCGAGGCCACGGATCGGGTAGTTCTGGACGAGGTAGGCGGAGTGGTGCGCGTGGTTCCAGAGGTCGACCGCGGTGCCCGCGTCGTGCATCCAGGCCGCCACGCGCAGCGCGAGCGCCTCGCTCGGGCCGCCGTCGAACGACTTCGCGAGCACCTCGAAGAGCGCGGACGCGGTCTCCGCCACTTCGCGGCCGTGCTCGAGGCGGAAGGCGAACGACGCCGCCGCGGCGACGGCCGAACGCTCGGCGAGCTCTTCCGCCGAGGCGGGGAGCTTCGCGCCGACTGCCTCGAGCGCGATGCCGTCCCGGATGCCGGTCCCCGCGACCGTCACCCGGTCGGCCTTCCCGGCCCTAAGGAGCTCTTCGATGATGACGACGCCCGCGGGGACGATGTCGGTCCGGTCGCTGCCGATCCCGGGGACCGACCGGCGCTTCGCGGCCGGCATCTCCCCGAGGAGCTCGCCGAGCGCCTCGAGGTCGTGGTCGTAGAGCGGGTAACCGTGTACGCGTCGGACCGGGTACTCCCGCATCTCGATCGCCGCCCGCGCGAGCGAGCGGATCGTCCCGCCGCTCCCGAAGAGGCGGTACGGGCTCCCGCCGAACGCCTCGACGACCGTCGCGAGCGTCTCGCGGACGTGCGCGCGCAATTCCTCGGTCTCGTGCCTCTTCGGCGGGTCGTGCTCGAAGAACCGCTGCGAGAGACGAAGCACCCCGAGCGGCAGGCTCACCGAAGTGCGGAGCGCGCCGCCCCGGACCTCGGCGAGCTGGAGCGAACCCCCTCCGAGGTCGAAGACGAGGTCGTCCGCGAGCGCCCAGGCGCCGGCGACCCCGAGGTAGGCGTAGCGGGCCTCCTCGGCCCCCGTGATCACCCGGAGCGAGATCCCGGTCGCGCGCTCGACGGTCTTGAGGAACTCCCCGCCGTTCGGCGCGTCGCGGACCGCGCTCGTCGCGACCGCCACCACGCGCGACGGGGCGAGCGCTTCGAGCACCCCCGCGAACCGGCGCAGGGACGCGAGGCCGCGCTCGATCGCCTCGTCCGAGAGCCGGCCCTCGGGTCCCGGCGCGAGGCCCATCCGCGGCGCGTCCTTCGTCTCGAAGACGGCGCGCGCGGTCCCCTCGGTCGTCTCGAAGACGACGCACCGGGCGGTGTTCGACCCGAGGTCGATCACGCCGACGGTCGGGCGGGAACGGGAGGAGACCGGCGCGCGGCCCGTCGCCGCCGGAGGGGACCGGTCCACCGCGACGGGAGCGGGCGGCCCGCTAAGAACCCTCGGATGGACCCGGCCGTCCGTACCCGAATGGCTTACGGTCGGGCGGTCGATGGGGCCCTCCGAGTTCCGTGGGAACCTCCCGAGACCCCTCCGCCGAGGCGGAGGCTGACCGCCTCCTCCGGGAGGTCGAGCGCACGCTGGAGGCGGTGCGCCGGGACGTCACCGAGGTGGTCCGCCGTCCCCACCCGACCCCCGGACGCCTCCACCACCTCCACCGGGAGCTGCGACGGCTGCGCACGGCCCTGTCGGTCGGACGAGAGCTGTTCTCGAAACGGGACGGCACGAAGCTCCTCGCGCTCGACCGTCGGGTCCGTCGCCTCGCCCGCCTCGTCGGCGGGGTTCGCGACCGGGACGTCCTCCTTGAGCTCCTCGGGTCGGTCGGGACGAACGCGCGTCCCGGCCTCGAGAGCGAGATGCTCGAGCGGCACCGGTCCCGGCTCCGGGACGACGCGCGCACGGGACGCGAGCTCTTGCGGGCCTTCGCTCGCTCCGAGACGGAGGCCGGCCTGCTCGACGAGGTCGCCCGAACCCTCGGCCGAGCGGCCGGGACCGCCCGCACCCCCCACCTCGGTCGGTGGCTGGTCGCCCACCACGCACGCGGACGCGAGCGGGTCGCGGCGGCCCGCTCGAAAGCCCGCCGTCGTCCGTCGATGAAGCGGCTCCATCGCCTGAGGATCCGGGTCCGGCAGCTGCGGCAGGTCGCCGACCTCGCCCGAGCCGTGGCCCCCGCCTCCGGCCGGACGTTCGACGCCCCGTTCCACCGCCTCCAGCGGCAGCTCGGCCGCCTCCACGACCTCGACGTCCTCATCGCGGGCCTCGACCCCGCGCTCTCGGCAACCGGTTGGTTCCGGGCGCTCAAGGACGAGCGCAAGCGGCAGCGACGGGAGATCCGCGCTGTCCTGCGCTCGTCGAGCGAGCTTTCGGGCCGGCCGTAGGATTCCCCGCGAGACGCCAAAGTCGGCCCGATCGGGCCCGTCATCTCCTTAGCGGGGCGGTGCGTCGCCCCCTCGTGGCGGTCTCGGCTCCCGCGGCGCTCGCCGAGGCGGTCCGCGACGCCCTCACCGAGACCGGAGGGATCGGCGCCACGGTCCGGCAGATCGCGTCCCGCGTCGACGACCGGCCCGCCCGGGTGGCGGCCGTCCTCGACCGGCTCCAGGGACGCGGGGACGTTCTGAGGATGGGTCGGGGGCTCTGGGTCCTCCGGGACTTCGAACACCTCTCGGAGCGGGACGGCTTTGTCGACCCTGCCGAGTTCGTCGAACGGTTCGAGTCGGAGAACGGCGTCGGGCTCGGGCGGTATTCCGGCCCGATCACCTTCCGCTCGAACGACGGCCTCCCGGTGCACCGCTGGTGGCCGTACGTCCAGGGATACTCCGCGGAGTTCGTCCGCGGCGTGCTCGCCGCGAACGGCGTCGCTCGCGGCTCGACCGTGCTCGACCCGTTCGCGGGCAGCGGCACGACCCTGGTCGAGGCGCGGCGGGCGGGGGCGTACGCGGTCGGCGCCGAGCTCCTCGCGCCCGCCGTGCTCGCGGCCCGGGTGAAGACCCGGCTCGAACTCGACCCGCGGCGGTTCGAGCGGGAGGCGGAGCGCGTTCTGGCCGCGGCGCAGCGTCGGTCGGCCGGACCGCTCCCGTTCCTTCGCGAGACCCGACGCCAGTTCGTTCCGGCCGCGCTGCGCGACCTGACCCGGCTGAGGGACGCGCTCCCGGCCGAGGGGAGCGACGCCGGCGACGCCGTGCGCCTCGCCTTCGGACGCGTGCTGATCCCCTCGAGCCGCCTCCACCGCTCGCCGTGCCTCGGCTACGACCGACGCGCGCGCTCGACCGGCCCGTCGGTGTTCGAGCGGTTCCGCACGGCGGTCGCCGAGATGGCCGCCGACCTCGACGCCCTCGGCGAGGAACGCACGCGCCTCGGGCCGCCGGCGTCCGTCGAGCGGCGCGACGCGCGCGACGGCCACTGGCCGCGCGCATCGGTGGACCTCGCCGTCACGAGCCCGCCGTACGTCAACGGCATGGATTACGTCATGAACTACAAGGTCGACCTCGCCTGGCTCGGCTACGCCCGCTCCTACGCGGACCTCGCTGCGCTGCGCGCCACCGAGGTCGCGTGCGACAACCTGCCCCGCACGGAGACCGCCGCCTACCTTCGCACGACCGACCTGCCGGATCCGTGGCTCGACGAGCTCCTGCCGCGGCTCAGGGAGAACGTCCGCCGCAAGGGGACGTACCGGCGGGACGACATGCACGGCGTCGTGCACCGGTACTTCGCGGACCTCCTCCCCGTCCTCGACGGCGTCTACCACGCGCTCAAGCCGGGGGGACGGTTCGTGGTCGTGGTCGGCGACTCGCTGCTCGCCGGGACCTACGTGCCCGGTGACCTGATATTCGCCCGGCTCGCCGCGTCGCGCGGGTTCTCGATCGCCTCGGTCGAGGTCGCCCGCTCGCGCCGCAGTGGCCAGCGCCGCACCTTCGAGCTCCGCGAATCGGTCGTCACGCTCGAGCGGGCCCGTTCGGCGACGTAGCCGCTACGTTCATCGGCCGGCACGGCCTCGCTCGTCCCGGATGTACTGTCCTGTCTGCGGCCGGGCGTTGGCGGGTCCGCCGGCCCCCGCGGTGCCGTTCCCGATGTTCGTCTGCCCGCACGACGGCGTCGTCTACGACCAGAAACGCGACCTCTGGCACGGTCTCCCCGAGGTCGACGCGAAGCTCTGCTGCCCCGTCTGCGGCGGCGAGATGGAGAAGGAACCGAAGGAGCCCCCGCACCGCATCTTCTTCTGCTACCAGTGCGGCACGACGTTCGACAAGGAGCGCTCGAGCTGGTTCGGGCTCGCCTACCACCGCGTCCCACCGTAGTCGGACGGCCCCGGTTCCGCTCGAAGCAAACCCTTAACGGGGGACGAGACGCCTCGGTCGGCCGACGGACGGAGGGTACGATGCCGGTCCGGGAGTCGGGGCCAAGGTTTCTCGAGCCGCTTCTCGGGATCGTCTTCGACCTCGACGGCACGCTCGTCCTCTCGCACCACGACTTCGGCCGGATCCGCGCCGAAGTGATCCGGGTCGCCCAGAAGTACGGGATCGTCCCCGGCCACCTGTCCGTTCACGACCCGGTCCACCGGATCGTCGAAGCCGCGCGCGAGGAGTTCCGCGCGAGCGGCGCCCCGGACGGCACCGTCTACCGCTTCGAGGCCGAGTACCAGCACCGGATCGACGCGATCGAGCTCGAGGCGCTGCCGCGCACGGTCGTTCGGCCCGGGGCCGCCGAGCTTCTCGGCGCGCTCACGACCCGGGGGTTCCGGCTCGGCGTCCTGACCCGGGCGAGCGAGACGTTCGCGCGGAAGGCCCTCGTGCGCACCCAGCTGGACGGCTTTTTCCCCTACCTGAGGAGCCGCAGCGCCCCGGGACCGGCGAAGCCGTCGCCCGAGGCGCTCCTCCTGCTCCTGCACGAGATGGGAGTGCCGCTCGACCGGGCCCTCTACGTCGGGGACCACTTGATCGATGTCGAGTGCGCGACCCGGGCCCGCGTTCGGTTCTACGCCCTCCTCCCCGACCCGTCCGAGGCGACGGCGGCGACGATTACCGAGGAGCGGTTCCTCGCGGCCGGTGCGTCCGCGATCGCCCACGACCTTCCCGAGCTCGCCCGCCATCTCGCGGTCGCGGCCCCCCGCGCGGCGTAGCCCCGTCCTAGAGGTACTCCGCGTACGCGTGGATCACCGCGCGCTCGGCGTTCGCCCACGCCTCGGGGATCTGGTTCCAGCCGTTGCGCAGGTCGCCGATGCAGTAGAGGCCCGGGATCGGCGCGCCCGTCCCCTCGGCGATCGCCCGGCAGTCCTCGTCCGTGACGACGTAGCCGTCCGCGTCGAACCGGCAACCGAGGGCGCGCGGGATCGCGTCGTGCATGTCGTACCACCCGACCGCGCTGAACCCCCGGTCGAAGCTGCGCGACGTCCCGTCCGCGAACCGGACGCCGAAGCGCTTCTCCCGGATCTCGTCAAAGCCGACCATTTCGCTCGTGACGTGGGCGATGCCGTGTTCGGCGAGCGCGTCCCGCAACGTTCCGGCCTCGGCGGGCTCCTCGTCCTCGAGCAGGCGGTGGCCGTGCGTCAGGATCTCGACCGACGAGGGCTCCCAGTGGAGGAGGTCGAGCGCCGTCCGCGCCGCGAAGGCGTCGTGACCGATCACCGCGACCGAGCGGCCGACGAGCTCGTGGGCGTCGCAGAACATGCAGAAGTCGACGAGGGCCTGGTTCGCCCAGGGGAAGATCGGCTCGATCGCCCCGCCGACCTCGGGGATCCGGTCGACCACGCCCATCGCGAGGACGAGCGCGCGGCCCCGGGCGACCTGCGTCCGCTTGAGCCAATCGAACGTGACCTCGAATCCCGCATCGGTCGGTGCCGCCGCCACCGCCCGCGCCGGCGTGAAGTAACCGACCCGCTCGTCGACCCGCCGCAGCGCGGCGATCTGGAGGTCGAGGAGCTTGTGGCCCGAGATCCCCTCGGGGAACCCCGGGATGTTCGCCATGTGCGGCGCGTAGTACGAGCGCGAGTACTTCGGACCCCGGTCGACGATCGCCGCCGTGTGGTGGAGGAGCGCGGCCTTGAGCCCGGCCTGGAGGCCGGCGTGGCCCCCCCCGACGATCACGAGGTCGTACGACTCCTTGAGGCGGGGAAACCCCGGCACGCCCCGACCACATCGCGAGGGGATTTGATGGCTCGCCGCGCGCGCGGCGGGCGCGCGCCGCCGATCCGGCCCCCGCGTGACGGCAAATCTTAAGGCCGAACCGCCTCCTCGGTTCGCTCGGGTTGTTCGCCCGTGCCGGTCCGGCCCGAGAGTGCCGAGCTCGGGGGGACCCTATTTCTTGAGGACGGGACGCGGTTCGACGGCGTCGGGTTCGGGGCGGCCGGACGCCGGATCGGGGAGGTCGTTTTCACGACCGGGATGGTCGGCTACCCCGAGTCGCTCACCGATCCCTCCTTCCGCGGCCAGATCCTCTCGTTCACCTACCCGCTGCTCGGGAACTATGGCGTCCCGTCCGCCCGGGCGCGCGGCTCCCACGGCCTCCCCGCCCTCGAGAGCGCCGGGGTCCAGGTGCGAGGCGTGGTCGTCCGCGGGACGACCCGACCGAACCACTGGTCGAGCGGGCGGTCCCTCGAGGAGTGGCTCCTCTCCGAAGGCGTTCCGGGGATCCGGGGCGTCGATACGCGACGGCTGACCGAGCACCTGCGCGCCGACGGCGTCGTGCGCGGCGCGATCGACGTCGGCCCCGCGGGCGACCGGCCGAGCGACGAGGAGCTCGCCCGTGCGATCGTTCGGGCGCCCCAGTACGCGGACGAAGACCTCGTCGGGGAGGTCGCCCCGCGGAGACCTTCCCTCCTTGGGCGGGGTACCGGGCCGCTCGTCGCGGTCCTCGATTGCGGCCTCAAGACGAGCATCCTCCGGGCGCTTCTCGACCGGGGCGTCGCGGTCCTCCGGCTCCCGTACGACCACGGCGTCCCCGCCCGCTGGGACGGCCGCAAGGTCGCGGGACTGCTCGTCGGGAACGGACCGGGCGACCCCGCCCGGCTCGCCGTCACTATCGAGGAGCTCGCCCGACCGTCCGTGCGGTCGATGCCCACGCTCGGTATCTGCCTCGGCCACCAGCTGGTCGCGCTCGCCCGCGGCGCGACCACCTTCAAGCTCAAGTACGGCCACCGGGGCCAGAACAAGACCGTCGTCTTCCCGGACGGCCGGGCGCTGATCGTCAGCGAGAACCACGGCTACGCGGTCGACCCGAAGTCGATGCGCGCGACCGGGCTCCGCCCCTGGGCGGTGAACCCGGACGACGGGACGCTCGAGGGCCTGCGCGACGGGCGAGGCCGGCTCCTCGCCCTCCAGGGACACCCCGAGGGCCACCCCGGTCCCCAGGAGGCCGGGTTCGTCTTCGACCGGTTCGTCGAGCGCGTGCGGCGGTCGGCATGACGGGCCGACCGATGCCGGGCAAGGTCCTCGTCCTCGGGTCGGGCGCCCTCAAGATCGGGGAGGCCGGCGAGTTCGACTATTCCGGCAGCCAGTGCCTGAAGGCGCTCGACGAGGAGGGCGTCTACTCGATCGTCGTCAACCCGAACATCGCCACGTTGCAGACCGACCCGCCGAGGCACGGACGCGTCTATTTCCAGCCGATCGTCCCCGAGTTCGTCGCCCCGATCCTCGAGGCGGAGCGGCCGGACGGGATCCTGCTCAGCTTCGGGGGCCAAACGGCGCTCAACTGCGGCGTCCAGCTCTCGGATTCCGGCGCGCTCCGGCGCACCGGTACCCGGGTGCTCGGGACCCCGCTCGCCGGCATCAAGGCGACCGAGGACCGGGCCCGGTTCGTCCGGGCGATGGCGAAGGCCGGTGTGCCGACCCTCCCGAGCCGGGCGGTCTACTCCTACGAGGAGGCGCTCGAGGCCGCCGAAGAGCTCGGTTACCCCGTCATGGTGCGGGTCGCTTTCACGCTCGGCGGCAAGGGCGGCGGCGTCGCGCGGAGCCGCGAGGAGCTCGCCGACGTCGTCGGCCGCGGGCTTCGCGCGAGCCCGGTCGGCCAGGTCCTTCTCGAACGGTACGTCGGGACGTTCAAGCAGCTCGAGTACGAGGTCGTCCGCGACGCGAAGGGGAACGCGCTCACGGTCTGCAACATGGAGAACGTCCTGTCCATGCGGGTCCACACCGGGGACAACATCGTCATCGCCCCGAGCCAGACCCTGACCGACCACGAGTACCAGATGCTGCGTCGGGCGGCGCTGCGGGCCGTCGAACACGTCGGGGTCGTCGGCGAGTGCAACATCCAGTTCTGTCTCGACCCGGAGAGCGAGGAGTACTACGCGATCGAGATCAACGCCCGCCTCTCGCGCTCGAGCGCGCTCGCGAGCAAGGCGACCGGCTACCCGCTCGCGTACGTCGCGGCGAAGCTCGCGCTCGGCTACACGCTCCCCGAGCTCAAGAACCGGGTCACCGGGGTCACGACGGCCTGCTTCGAGCCCGCGCTCGACTACGTGGTCGTGAAGCTCCCGCGCTGGGACCTCGACAAGTTCGAGCGCGCCGACCGCCGGCTCGGCCCGGCGATGAAGTCGGTCGGGGAAGTGATGGGGATCGGCGCCTCGTTCCCCGAGGCGCTCTCGAAGGCCGTGCGGATGAGCGACCCGCGCGCCGACCTCCTCCCGCCGGACGAGGTCCGCGCGCACGACGCGATCCTGGCCGACCTCGCGAGCCCGACACCGGACATCCTCGTCCGGGTGCTCGAAGGGCTGCGCGCGGGCATCGACCCGGCGACCATCGGCCGAACGTCGTACATCGACCGCTGGTTCGTCGACGAGCTCGCGGAGATCGAGCGCGTCCACCGCGACCTCGTCGCCGCCCCCGGGGGACCACTTTCGGCAACGCTCGTGCGGCGGGCGAAGGAGCTCGGTCTCTCCGACCGGGCGGTCGGGCGGGCGTCGCGCCGGGACGAGGAGGAGGTGCGACGCCAGCGCCTCGCGGCCGGGATCCGTCCGCGCGTGCGGATGATCGACACGCTCGCCGGCGAGTGGCCCGCCCGCACGAACTACCTCTACCTCACCTACCGGGCCGACGCGGACGACGTCGCGCCGATGCCCGTGGGCTCGACGCTCGTCATCGGCGCGGGCCCGTACCGCATCGGCTCGAGCGTCGAGTTCGACTGGTCGACGATGAACCTCGTGGACGGGCTCAAGGCGGAGGGCGTCCCGGGCGTCGCGCTGCTCAACTCGAACCCCGAGACCGTTTCGACCGACTACGACCGCTCGGACCGCCTCTACTTCGAGGAGATCACCCTCGAGCGGGTGCGCGATGTCCAGGACTTCGAGAACTTCGGCGGCGTCGTGACGTGCGTCGGCAGCCAGATCGCCCAGAACCTCGCCCCGCTCCTCCACATGTGCGGGATCCCGATCCTGGGCACCGCGCCCGAGTCGATCGACTCCGCCGAGGACCGCGCGCGCTTCGCGCGCCTGCTCGAGCGCCTCGAGATCCCTCAGCCCGCCTGGCGGGCGTTCCGCACGGTCGACGAGGCGAGCGCGTTCGCCGACGACGTCGGCTACCCCGTGCTCGTCCGCCCGTCGTACGTGCTCTCGGGCCAGGCGATGCGCGTGATCTCGGGCCGCGCCGACCTCGCGCGGTTCCTCTCCGAGGCCGCGCGCGTCTCCCCGGAGCACCCGGTCGTGATCACGAAGTTCGTGGAAGGGGCGGACGAGGTCGAGCTCGACGGCATCTCGGACGGCGAGCGCGTGCTGATCGCCGGCGTCATCGAGCACGTCGAGCGGGCCGGGGTCCACTCGGGCGACGCGATCTTCTGCCTCCCGCCGCGGCACACCTCGGCCGGGGTCCAGGCGATGCTCCTCGACGCCGCGCGACGGCTCGCCCGCACGCTCGCGATCCGCGGACCGTTCAACGTCCAGTTCCTCGTGAAGGACGGCCGCTACCAGATCATCGAGCTCAACCTTCGGGCGAGCCGCTCCCTGCCGTTCCTCGCGAAGGCGACCGGCGTGCCGCTTTTGCGCGAGGCGGCCCGCGCGATGCTCGGGCGGCCGGTCTCGCTCGACGGGGTCGCCCCGCTCCCCGCCGGCCGCTGGGGGGTCAAGGTCCCGCAGTTCTCGTTCCTCCAGCTGAGCGGCTCGGACCCACTCCTCGGCGTCGAGATGCAGTCGACCGGTGAGGTCGCCTGCTTCGGCCCGACGTTCTCGGACGCGCTCGTGAAGGCGCTCGTCGCGACCGGGGTCCGGCTGGTCCCCCGCCGCGGGACCGCGTTCCTCTCGGTCGGGGGGCCGCGGCTCAAGGAGGAGCTCTGGCCCGTCGCCGAACGGCTGCGCGCCCTCGGGTTCCGGATCGCCGCGACGGAGGACACCGGGGCGTTCCTCTCCGGCCGCGGGTTGCGCGGGGTCCGGACCCTCCACAAGGTCTCGGAGCCGGACCGGCGACCGAACGTGCGCGAGGCGCTCGACCGCGGGGAGATCGACGTGCTCCTCAACGTGCCGCTCTCCCTGACCCAGGAGAAGTTCGAGCGGATGCTCGAGGACGAATACGTCCTGCGCCGCCGGGCGGTCGAGCTCGGGATCCCGCTCTTCACGAGCCTCGAGGCGTTCGCCGCCTACATCGAGGGCGTCGCGTGGCTCGACGGGCACCCGCTCACGGTCGACGCGCTCTACGGGAGCCCGGAGCCCGAGCGGGAGGCGGGCCGTCGGCCGACCGCTCGCGAGTTCCCCGTCGTGCCGCGGCGCCGACGGGAGCGCGCGCGCCGGACGAACCGGCGCCGAATCCCGGCCGCCTAGCGGTAGGCGAGCGGGAACTTCGTGAGCGAGTACTCGGGCACGACCGTCGACGTGTCGAGGATCTCGGGGATACCGCGGATGCGGTCGGTGACGAAGTCGAGCACGCGGCGCTTCGACGCGGCCGGGGGCGCGAAGTCGAGGACGACCAGGATGTCCCAGTCCCCCGTCAGGAAGTGGAGCTCCTTCACCTCGGGCAGCGTCTCGAGGATGCGGCGGATCCGGTCGAGGTCGCCGCCCTTGACCTTGAGGTAGGAGAACGCGCGGACGCTCTTCAGGTCCGCGGGCATGATCGCGGCGATCTCCTCCGGTGTGAACTGCTCGACGCCCTCGAGCCGGAGGCCGAGCGGGGAGATGAGGACCGGGAACTTCTGCACGCCGCGCAGGTGCTCGGTGATGAGCCGCTCGAGCCGACCCGCCTTCTCGACGTCGATCACGCGGACCTTGTAGCCGCGACGGGCCGCCGACTCCTCGACGTGCGCCACGCAGCGCGACTGGTCGTCGGAGAGGAAGTAGACCGGCTCGCCGACGCCGGGCATCTCGTCGCCGCCGCCGCTCGCGGCGTGGGTGGGGGCCGTCATCGGCGCGGTGGAGGAGGTGGCGGGGGCGCGGTAGAACGTGGTGACGGCCTTCTTCGACTGTACGTAGAGCGTGAGCTCGCGGGATTCCTCGGGCATGGACGCCCGTGGAACCGGGCCGTCCTATTTAATCCAATTCGGCGAGGGGCCCCCGCCCGGAGGGCGGGGGAAAAGGTTCCGGGACGACCGGGGGGACCCGGCCGCCTAGTAGCGCTTGTAGCTGTCGGAGCGCTCGTGACCGCCGCCGCCACCGCCACCACGGTGACCGCCGCCGCCGTAGCCGCCGCCGCCACCGCCACCGCGGTCACGGTAGCCGCCGCCGCCACCGCCGCCGAACGACCGGCGCTCGCTCTCGAACTCCTGCTGGCTCATGTCGAGCGACGCGTTCACGTCGCCGACCGAGTCGGTGGACTTCGAGAGGTTGCCGTAGCGGCCCACGTTGAGGCGCATGTGGCCCCGCACGAGGGACACGTAGCCGTTGTCGACGAGGATCGTCTCGTCCTTCTGGATCGAGCCGATCTGCTCGTTCCACAGGGAGAGGATGATGGTCGCCGTGTCGTCGCCGACGACGGCCTCGCAGACCTTTCGGGGGTCTCCGAACTTGCCCATCACTTCTTTCGCCTCGCCTACGCCGACCACCTTGGCCAGCACGTTCACTTGCTTCGAGTTCGGCGTCAGGTCTCGCACTTTCGTCAGGGGTTTGTCTGTCATGGTCGTCTCGCCTTCTTCGTTCGCGTTTCGCGTTCGCTTTCGTTGGGAATCGTAGAGCGACAGTCGGGTCGCGCGAACACTCGTCGCAAAACTAGGACGGGCGGGACGCTCGAGTCGGGCCGGCTCCGGGATTCCTCAAGCTCTCATCAGAACGGCGAGGATATAAACTCGACGCCGTGCGGGGGGACCGCACGGCGGAGGGCGCGGCGGCGCGTCGGCCCCCCCCCGCGCGCGGGACGGGAGAGCTTTTCCGAGGCACGACCGTCCCGTGCGACGGGTCCGGGTGTGAACCAGACGTTCGACATCGCGGTTCACTACTTGCTCCGGCGGGAGTACCCCGACGCGGTCCGCGCCTTCCGCGACGTCGTCCACGACGAGCCGACGAACGCCGCCGCCTGGTCGTACTACGGCATCGCGCTCGCCCACCTCGGACGGGCCCCGGAGGCGGAGGCCGCCCTCGCCCGCGCGGTCGCCCTCGCCCCGCGCAACCCCGAGGCGTGGTTCCATCTCGGCGTCGCGCGCTCGCTCCGGGAGGAGTGGGGCGAGGCCGCGAGCGCCTACCGCCGGGCGGTCGCGCTCGTCCCGGACGATATGGTCGCCTGGCACCGGCTCGGCGTGGCGCTCGCGGAGAGCGGCGACGAGGTCGCCGCGTCGGCCGCCTTCGAGCGCGCGCTCGTCCTCTCGCGGGAGGTCCCGAACGCCGAAGGGACCGACCCGGCCGCGCGGACGCGCGCGGACGACCACGTCGAGGAGACCGGCGAGCGGGAAGGGTCCCGCGAAGCGAAGAGCTGGCTCGACCTCGCGCTCTCGCTCCTGAGCCTCGGCGACGAGGAGGAAGCGGTCGCCGCGTACGAGCGGGCGTACACGCTCGATCCCGAGCGCGCGCAGCACTCCCTCTTCTATCCGATGCTGCGCCTGCTCACCGCCGTCCAGGGGGGGCCCGAGGAACCGGCGGTGGGGCCGGAGCGCCCGAGGCGCCCCGACGGCGCCCCGCCGCGTCCCCCGACCCGCCGGCCCGAGGTCCTCTAGGACGGGCCGACGCGTTCGGACGACCGAGGCCCGGTGCGCGCCGGGCCGGCCCGCGGGCCTACAGGGGCTTCGGGGCCGTGGTGACGATCGTCGACTCGGCCCACTCCTTCACCTTCTCCCGTGCCTCGGCGTGGCGGCGGTAGAAGGCGTGGATCCGTTCGAGGACCTGGGACTTGCACTCCCCGCAGAGGAGCGCCCCCGAGCGGCAACCGTCCGTGACCTCGCGGAACTTCTCCTCGGACTCGGCGAACCGCGTCCGCCACAGGGCCCAGACCGAGCAGATCTCGGGGGTCGCCCCGAGCCGCCGCTGCTCCTCGACGGTCGCCCGCCCGCCCGTGAAGGCGTTGCGTACCTTGCGTTCGACGACCGCCTTAGCGTCGTTCAGGAAGAGCGCGTTGTCGGCGCGGTCGCCGGTCGTCGACATCACGTTCTCGCCGAGGAGGCCCGGGATCATCTGGCTGTGGAGGAGCGCCGGCTTCGGGTACCCGAGACCTTCGGCGATGTCCCGCGTGACCCGGAAGTGGGGGTCCTGGTCGATGCCGCAGGGGATCAGGCAAGGCACCGTGCGCCCCTCCGCCCACGACGGCCAGAAGCACGGCACGGTCTGGAGCGCCGTGTAGAAGACGAGGCCGATGTTCGTGCTCGGCTCGAAGCCGAAGACCGCCTTGACGGTCGAGTACGGGATCTTGCGGGCGACTCGGATCGCGAGCGGGTAGAGCGCCGCGATCGACCGGGAGTCGAAGAAGACGTGCGTGCGCTTCGGGTCGAAGCCGAGCGCGAGGATGTCGTAGAGGTTCTCGAGGCCCCAGGAGGCCGTCTCCTCGCGGGTGAGCCCGCCGCGCGCCCAGTACTTCTCGTCGTCGGTGATCTGGATGTACATCGGGACACGGAGCCGCTCCTGGAACCACCGGCAGAGCTCGAACGGCACGAGATGGGAGGTGTGGAGGGGACCGCTCGGGCCCCGCCCGGAGTAGAGGAAGAACGGGTGTCCCTTCGCGTGGCCGTCGAGGAGCGCGGCCAGGTCCCGGTGCGAGTAGTAGACGCCCCGTCGCAAGAGCGGATGCAGGTCGCCGCCGGTCCTCTCGCGGATCCGCTCGAGGAGTTCGGGCGAGAGCTCCTGCGTGCCGAACAGCTCGCGCAGGCGCTCGTAGTCGATCCGGCCCTTCACCTCGTACGGCGTGACGACAAACTCCTCGGAACCCGGCACGTCGCAGACCTCGTACTAGCCTTCCGGAAAGGTGATCTTTGACAGGATCGCTTCGCGTTCGGCGAGGGGGACCCCGGCGCTCGAGAGGGCGTCGGCGACGCACGACCGGGAGTGCTCGAAATGGATCGAGTGCCCGCACGACGGGCAGGTCCCCCATCCCTGGATCAGCCCGCGCAGCCCTTCGCGGGACGTCGACGAATCCCGTCGGGCGAACCGGTCCACGAGGATCGCGGCCCCGGTGGAGCTTTCGAGGCTTGTGAGCGGCACCCGCACGGGCGTGTTGCAGACCGGGCAACGGGCCGGGTTCCGGCAGGTGCATGCCATGGGCGCCCCGGGGTACCTGCCGCGGGGCCCTAAAAAGCCCGCCGTCCTCTCGACCTATACGTTCTATACCCCCCGGCACGCTCGCGCACGGGACGATGGAGTCCCCGGCCGAGGCGGCCGCCACGCTCGGCGACGAGCTGCTCGCGATCCTCCGGCAGCTCAACCGGGCCGAGATGGAGGCGACGGAGACCGGCGGCCTCGAGGTCGGCGAACTCCGGCACGCCCTCGTGCGCAGCGCCCACCCGACGCTCACGACCCCCGATGTCGAGCGCGCGGTGACCGTGCTCGTGGGGAACGGCTACGCGAGGGAGCGGAACGACCCTACGTACGCGTGGGACCGAGGGCGGGTCCTCGGCACCCGATACGCGATCACGACGGAGGGGAAGGCGTTCCTTCTCGCGCGCCTGGTCCGCCCGGACCGGGTCCGCTAGCGAGCGCCGGCGGGCGCCGGCCCGGCGCCGCGCACCGTTTTAAGTAGGGGAAGGCGGCGTAGTTGGGTGCGGATGCCGAGCGGTGACCGTCCCGACCCGGTTCGGGCGACCCTCGTCGCGGTCCTCCAGCAGCTCAACCGCGTCGAGTCGATGCACGAAGGCAACGCGGCGGACCAGATGGTCGAGCTCCCCGACCTCGAACGCCTCCTCGGCCGGTTCTGGGCGATCGAGAACGATGGGGTCAAGATCCCGCTCGTGCTGGGGCTCCTCTTGCGCAACCGGCTGGTGGAGGCGGTCTCGAGTCCGCCCGCGGCCGGCCGCTCCCGGCGGTCCGTGCGCTACCGCATCACCGCCGACGGCAAGCGGTTCCTGATCGAGGCACTGCAGAAGACCGACCGCATCGGATAGCGGGCCCCGGGAACGGGGCGGACGGTCGGCGAGCGGGAGCGCTTCTCACCAAAGTTAAGTAGGGAACGCGAGTCCCCGCCCCGCCATGTCTCGGGTCCACACCGGTCGCAAAGGGCGCGCCGGTTCGCACCGGCCGTACCCCCTCACGAAGCCCGAGTGGGTCACGGTCACCACCGAGGAAGCCGTCGAGACGGCGGTCCAGCTCGCGAAGGCCGGTCGACTGTCCGCCCAGGTGGGCCAAGTGCTCCGGGACTCCTACGGATTCCCGAGCGCCCGCGCGGTCACGGGCAAGCGGCTCGGTGCCCTGCTCGCCGAGAACGGCGTCCGCCCCGAGATCCCCGAGGACCTCCAGGCGCTCTTGAAGCGCGTGGTCCATCTCCAGGCCCACCTCAAGTCCCACCCGAAGGACCTTTCGAACCACCGGGGACTCTCGCTCATGGAGTCGAGGATCCGCCGACTCGCGCGCTACTACCGGCAGCGCCGACGGATCCCCGAGGACTGGCGGTACTCCGCCGCCAGTGCGGCGCTCCAGGTGGAGTGATGCCCTCGGGTCCGGACGGGTTCGTTTCGGATCCTCGCTACCGAGAAGAGTTCGACCGCGCCCGGGCCCTCCTCCTCGGCCGTCCGGGTCGCTGGCGCGTCATCTACCACTACGACGGGGACGGGATCGCGAGCGCGTCGTCCGCGGTGCGCGCTCTCGGCCGCCTCGGCTACCTCGTCCAGGCGACGGCCCTCCGCGGCGTCGAGCGGGAGCGGATGGCCGAGCTCGCCGCCCAGACCACGGGGCCGCTCCTCGTCGTCGACACGGGGGTGAGCTGGCTCGAGGTCTTCGCCCGCCACCGGCACCCGGTGGTCGTCCTCGACCACCATACGAGCCCCCCGGGGGCCGCCGCCGAGGCCCTCCCCGACCACGTGGCGGTCGTCAACCCGCTCGACTGGGGGGTCGACGGGATGCGCGAGATGTGCGCCGCGACCCTCACCTGGCTCTTCACGATCTTTATCGATCCCGTGAACTGGGACAATGCCCCCTGGGGCCTATCGGGCGCGATCGCCGACCGGCAGCACGTCGGCGGGTTCCACGGCCTGAACGCCCGACTCGTCGAAGAGGCCGTCCGCCGCTCGGTCATCGTCCGCCGCCCGGGGGTCGGTCTCTTCGGACCGACCGTCGGCGAGGCGCTCGCCTCGAGCATCGACCCGTTCTTCCGAGGTCTCTCGGGCCGACGGACCGAGGCGGAGGCGTTCGTGCGCGGGCTCGGCCTCGACCCCGCCCGTCGCCCGGTTGACCTCACGGAGGAGGAGACGGCGCGGCTCCTGCCGGCGCTCACCGCGCGGCTCTCGGCGGCGAAGATCGCTCCCGAGCTTTTGAGCGTCCTCGACCGCGAGCGATGGTTCGTCCCCGCGCTAGGCCTCGACGCGATCGAGGTCTCGAACCTGCAGAACGCCGCGGGCCGGGCCGGGACCCCGGGCGTCGGCGTCGCCTTCGCCCTCGGCGACCCCGACGCCGCCGGCCGGGTCCGCGCGGCGGAGGAGTCCTGGAGGTCGGGGATCCTCCGGGGCCTTCGCCGGGTGGAGGACGAGGGAGTTAATTCGATGCCGTTCCTGCGGTGGTTCGAGAGCCCCGACACCACGCTCGCGGGCACGCAGGCTGGACTCGCGATGAACTACCTCCTCCCGCCCGAGCTCCCCGTGTTCGTGTTCACCGAAGAGGGGTCCGAACCGACGAAGGTGAGCGCGCGCGGGACGCAGCTCCAGGTCGAGCGCGGGCTCGACCTCGCGGCGGCGTGCCGGACGGGCGCCGAAGCGGTCGGCGGCGAAGGCGGAGGTCACCGGGTGGCGAGCGGGGCGACGATCCCCCCGGGCCGCCGTGCGGCGTTCCTCGAGGCGGTCCACCGTGTCCTCGCCGACCAGCTCGGGGCCGGAGGCCACCGGTGAGCGCGACCCCGCCCGCGGCGGACGCGCCTCCCCCGCCCGCCGAGCGCGTGCGCGACCACCCGCTCGAGCGGGAGATGCACCGCTCGTACATCGACTACGCGATGAGCGTCATCGTCGGGCGTGCCCTGCCCGACGCCCGGGACGGGCTCAAGCCGGTCCAGCGCCGGATCCTCTGGGCGATGTGGGAGAGCGGGGCGACCCACGACCGCCCGTACCGCAAGAGCGCCCGCACGGTCGGCGACGTCCTCGGCAAGTACCACCCCCACGGCGACATGGCCGTCTACGACGCCCTCGTGCGCATGGCGCAGACGTTCAGCTTGCGCTACCCGTTGATCGACGGCCAGGGGAACTTCGGGTCGATCGACGGCGACGCCGCGGCCGCGATGCGCTACACCGAGGCGCGCCTGAGCGCGCTCGCCGAGGAGATCCTGCTCGACCTCGAGAAGGAAACGGTCGACTGGACCGACAACTTCGACGGCTCGCTGAAGCAGCCGCTCGTGCTCCCGTCGAAGGTCCCCGACCTTCTCGTGAACGGGTCGGCCGGGATCGCGGTCGGTATGGCGACCAACATGCCGCCGCACAACCTGGGCGAGGTCGTCGACGCGCTCCTCCTCCTCCTCCACCGGCCCGACACGTCGCTCGACGACCTGATGAAGGTCCTCCCCGGACCCGACTTCCCGACGGGGGGCTACCTCTCGAGCGACGGGATCCGCGAGGCGTACGAGACCGGCCGGGGAACATTGCACCTGCGCGGGAGCGCCGAGGTCCGGGAGCGCGGGGGCAAGGACGAGATCGTCATCACCGAGACCCCGTACGAGGTCAACAAGGCCGCCCTCCTCGAACTGATCGCCGACCTCGTCAAGTCGAAGCGGATCGACGGGATCACCGACCTGCGCGACGAGTCCGACCGGCACGGAACGAGCGTCGTCCTCGAGCTGCGCCGCGACGTCCCGAGCGAGATCGTGCTCAACCGGCTCTACGAGCACACGCCGCTCGAGACGAGCTTCGGCGTCATCAACCTCTGCCTGGTCGGCGACCGGCCCCGCGTCCTTCCGCTCAAGGAGCTCCTCCAGGTCCACCTCGACCATCGCCGGCGGGTCCTCACCCGACGCACGAGCTTCGACCTGCGGAAGACCGAGGAGCGGCTCCACCTCCTCGAAGGGTTCCTCACCGCGATCGACCACATCGACGAGGTGATCCGGATCATCCGACGCTCGCGCGACGCGCCGGCAGCGGAGACGAGCCTCATGGGGAAGTTCCTCCTGTCGAGCGAGCAGGCGAAGGCGATCCTCGACATGCGCCTCGCCCGGCTGACCGCGCTCGAGCGCGAGTCCGTCGAGAAGGAGAAGGCCGAGAAGGAGGCGCTCGCGAAGCGCCTCAAGGAGATCCTCGCGTCGCCGAAGCTCCTCGACGGCCTCGTCGGCGACGAGCTCTCCGACCTCAAGGCCCGGTTCGGCGACGCGCGGCGCACGCGGATCGTCCCCGAGTTCACCGAACGCACGCTCGAGGACCTCATCCCCGACACCGACGTGGTCGTCCTCGTCACGCGCGACGGCTACGTGAAGCGTTTGCCGCTCGACCAGTACCGCCGGCAGCGGCGCGGCGGCCGCGGCCTCGTCCAGATGGAGACCAAGGAGGAGGACTACGTCATCCGCACGTTCGTCACGCGGACGCACGACAACGTCCTCTTCTTCACGAACCTCGGACGCGTCTACCGGTTGAAGGCGTACGAGCTCCCCGAGGGGAGCCGGCACTCGAAGGGGAAGGCGATCATCAACCTCCTTCCGAAGCTCAAGGACGGCGAGCGCGCCCAGACGCTCCTCCCGTTGCGCGACCTCGCGACCGACGGCTCGCTCGTCTTCGCGACCCGACGCGGGGTCGTGAAGCGGACGACGCTCGACCAGTTCCAGAACATCCGCACGAGCGGCATCCAGGCGATCCTGCTCGACGAGGGCGACGAGCTCGTCGACGTCGCGCTCGTGACGGACGAGGCGACCGAGATCCTGCTCGCGACGCGCGCCGGCCAGCTCGTCCGCTTCCCGGTTGCCGAGGCCCGGCCGATGGGCCGCGCGACGTACGGCGTCATCGGCGTGCGCCTCTCGGCCGAGAAGGACGACCTCGTGGTCGCGATGTCGCCGGTGAGCCCGCGGTTCCCCACCCTCCTCTCGATCACGACCACGGGGTTCGGCAAGCGGAGCCCCACCGACGACTACCGCCGGACGAAACGGGGCGCGAAGGGCGTACGGACGATCAAGACCGGGGGCCGCAACGGCTCGGTGGTCGCGGTCCTCCCGACGACCGACACGAGCGAGGTCCTCGTCACGACCCAGGGCGGGATCACGATCCGGATGGCGGTCCGGGGGATCCGCTCCCAGGCCCGCAACACGCTCGGGGTCCGGGTCATACGGCTCGACGAGGGGGACACGGTGCGCGACGCCGTGATCCTCGAGCCCGCGATCGAGACGATCGGCGAGGTCCCCTCCGCCGGACCGGACGACGCCGCACCGCCCCACGACACGGGGGCGGGGGCCGAGTCCGACGAGGGACCCGATGCGATGCCCGAGGCCGAGGGGGACGACGAGGACGAACCCGAGGACGTCCCCGACGAGGGCTCGACGGAGGAGGACGACGACGAGGACGGAGGGAAGGAAGGTGCGCCGTCGAGCGGCCCGAGGTAAGACCGTCCTCCTCTGTCCGCAGTGCGGGTCGGCGAACATCGTCCTGGTCGCGGGCTCGATCACCGGTCAGGTCTACCACTGCCGCCAGTGCGACTACGTCGGCTCGCTCGTCTTCGAGACCGAGCTTCGCGAGGACGACCCGCCGAAGGACGCCCCGTAGGGCGACGGCACGCCCGGTGCGGACCGGGAACGACCCCGGCTTCGGGGGGGCGGGTCGGGCGAGCCGGCGCGACCCGAGGTCCGCGCGCCCTGGGCCGACGGGTGCGACCCGGAAGCTCCCGTCCGGGCTGGACGGGGCCGGAGGACAGACGGCGAACCCCCGGCGGGGCCGGTCGCCGGGCCTAGTCGTCGGCCTCGAGGAACTCGGTCGGCGCGGGGCCGGACGGCGACCTCTCCGCAAGTCGGCGGGCGGCGGCGACCAGCGCGAGCGCGCGGACGGTCGGCGCCACGTCATGGCTCCGGACGAGCGCGACGCCCCGTTCGGTGGCCAGGACGGCCGCCGCCACTCCCGCCTCGAGACGGTCGAGAGGTCCCGCCCCCCCGAGCGTCCAGCCGAGGAACGACTTGCGGGACGCGCCGATCACGACCGGGTAGCCGAGCGAGCGGAGCTCGCCGACGTGGACGAGGAGCTCGAGGCTTTGCTCGGGCGACTTTCCGAACCCGAGCCCGGGATCGACGAGGATCTGCTCGGGGGCGATCCCGTCCTCTCGGGCGGTGTCGGTCGCCTCGGCGAGGTGTTCGAAGACCTCGCCGCGCAGGTCGGAGTAGTGGAGGTCGCTCTGCATCGTCGGGGGCGTCCCGCGCATGTGCATCACCACCACGCCGGCCCCGGTCCGCGCCACGACGCGGCGCATCGCCTCCGACCGCAGCCCCTCGACGTCGTTGATGAGGTCGGCGCCCGCGTCGACCGCCTTCGCCGCCACCTCGGCGTGGCGGGTGTCGACACTGATCGGGACCTCGAGGCGTCCCGCGAGGCCGGAGAGGACGGGCTCGAGTCGCGACCACTCGACGTCGGTCGAGACCGGGTCCGCGTGCGGTCGCGTCGACTCCGCGCCGACGTCGACGATCGAGGCGCCGGCCGCGACGTCCTCGACGGCCCGCGCGACCGCTGCGGCCGGGTCGAGGAACCGCCCGCCGTCGCTGAAAGAATCCGGCGTCACGTTGAGGACGCTCATCACCCGGGGTCGGTCGCCGACCACGAACCGCCGGTGCGCCCCCCGGACCTCGCGCGGCCCGCGGGCGACGTGCGCGCGCAGCGCGCGGTCGACCTCGTCGGCGATCTCGCGGAGGCGGAACGGCTGGCGGGCGAGCTTCGGCAGGAGGCGGCGGTACTGGCCCCACGTCGCGAGGAGCACGACCGGGCTCTCCTCGACCGAGTGGTCCGCGACGCCGCGGGCGTGCGCCGCATCGCCGCCGACGGACAACAGCTCCTGCTTGAGGATCGGCGCCGCCTTGAGCGGCACGTGCGCGAGCCGGACCGGGAAGATCCGGCCCTTGCGGGTCATGATCCCGACGCCTTCGGGGTCGCTCTCGGTCCGCTCGATCTCGCGCGCGACCTCGTTGAGCGTTTCCGCGTCGAGCACCCGCGCCCGGTAGCGGTGGGCCGGTCGGTACGAATCGGGCGGGGTCCCCACGGTGCGGGCGATGCGGTCGGCTCGTCAAAAAGGCGCCGGGGCGGTCGGCAGGGTTTAGGCGCGCGGCGGACCTGACCGTGAGGGGGGCAGAGGTGGCCGACCGCGGGATCGTCGTCGCGATCGAAGGCGCGTCGGCGGCCGGAAAGAGCTCGGTCGTGCGCGCGGCCCGGGCGGCGTACGGCTGGAGCGCGCTCTCGGAGGCGTTCGAGCGGCTCGACCCGAGGCCGTCGCTCGCGTTCGCCTCGCCTCGCGCGCTCCTCGCGACCGAGCGCCGCCTTCTCCGGGAGGAGGGGCGCCGCTCCCGCGAGGCGAACCGCGAGCGCGCCCGAGGGGACGTCGTCGTCGCCGATACGGGCTTCTGGGGGCCGCTCACGTACACGGCGGGGCTGGTCGCGCTCGGCCTCGCCGAACGTTCCGTGCTGGCCGCGCTCGGGGAGGACGCGAGCGCGCGGGGCGCGCTCCCGTGCGTGCCGGACCTCGTTGTGTACCTCGACGCGAGCGCGACCGGGCGGCACGAGCGGGCGCGTCGGGACCGGGGCACCCATCCGGCCGCGCTCGAGCCCCGCCACGCCGCGGTCGGAGCGTTCGAACGCTCGTTCTTCGTCCGGACCGTCCCGCGCGTGCTCCCGGGAGCAATCCGGCGGATCCGGGCGGTCGGGTCCCCCGAGGAGCTCGCCGACCGCCTTCGCCGCGTCGTGGCCGACCTCCCCCGGGCCCCCGGCCCCTCGCCGGAGCCTCGGGCCGTCGCCCGCGCCGTCGTTTCGGCCCTTCTCGCCGCGACCGCCCGCTCCCGGGGGACGGTCCCACGGGTCTCCCGCCACCGTTAAAAAGGCGGCCCGGCCTCCCCGGGACCCCTCGCATGAAGCCGCTCGACGTGCTCCAGCAGAGCCTCCACAAGCGCGTTCTCGTGGAGATGCGCGGCGGACGCTCGTACCGCGGCGTCCTGGACGCGTACGACCAGCACCTCAACCTCGTCCTCTCCGCCGCCGAGGAGGTCGTGAAGGACGAGGTGACTCCCCACGCGGGGCTCACGCTCGTGCGGGGCGACTCCGTCGTCTACATCTCACCGTAGGGAGGTCCAGGTCATGGGAAAGGGTACACCGTCGCGCCGGGGCGGAAAGATCGTCCACATCATCTGCCGGCGCTGCGGCCGCCACTCCTACCACCGCCAGAAGAACGTCTGCGCGTCGTGCGGGTTCGGCGACTCGCCGCGACGCCGCGGCTTCGAGTGGGCGAAACTTCGCTGAACGGGCCGACCGCCGGGGGCCTCGGCCGGGAGACCCACGGGCTCCCGACCAGGGCGAAGCGCAGCGGGCGATCCGCCGCGCGTCGGATCCCGACCCGCGGAGCCGCCGCGACGAGGACCGCGCCGCCCGGCCGGGCGAGCACCCGGAGGCGACCACCGGTCACCGCGTCGACCCCGTCATCGGCGAGCGTGAGCCCGAGAACCCGGCAGAGGCGCCCGGGGCCGACCGGCCGCCCGAGCTCGGGCGAGAGGGGCGCGCCGGCCCGCAGGAGCACCGCCTCGCCCGGCCGGGTCACGAGGTTCGCGCAGACGACCTGGTGGATCCGGTAGACGTAGAGCGTTCCCGGGCGCTCGAACATCGAACGGTTCCTCTCGGTCGGCCCGCGGTAGGCGTGGTTGGCCGGGTCGTCGTGCACGTACGCTTCCGTCTCGACCAGTCGGACGGCCCGCTCCCGGCCGTCGTTGCCCACGACCACGACGGCGGCTCCGAGGAGCTCACGGGCGACCCGCTGTGTCGGGCGGTCGAAGAACGGCCGGGAGAGCCGACGGCCCTCCCGGAGCCTAGAGGAGCTGGCCTCGGTCACAGAGCGGGGTCCCGTCGACGGCGACCGTCGCCTCGCCGATCGTGAGCCAGGAGAGGAAGCGGCAGCGGTTCCGCCCGCCGTACAGGTTGTTGCCCCCGACGGCGAGCGTCACGGCCCCCTCCTCCTGGTCCTCGGCCTGAGGAACGCCGCGCGCGAGCGCCCGGTTGAGCCCGAGCGAGAACAGCCCGACCGTTTCCCGGCCGCGCGG
Organism: Thermoplasmata archaeon; assembly: GCA_021816865.1. GTDB lineage: Archaea > Thermoplasmatota > Thermoplasmata > Lutacidiplasmatales > UBA184 > Lutacidiplasma. Next base: position 71,541 of record JAKAWX010000006.1, read on the forward strand.
CGCCGCCGCGAACTCGCCCTCGAACGCCGTGCCGCCCTCGGCGTACCAGTAATTGCGCAGGCGACCGCCCTCGAACTCCCACTGTCCCCCCTCGACCCGCCCGCCATGGAGGAAGCTCGGACGGTTCGCGACGGCCGAGCCCACCGCCGACCGCTCGTCGACCGCCACGACGACCGAGCCGGGCGGCGCCGCCGCAAGGTTGCGTCCGCAGCGAAGGTCCTCGCCGTCGACCGTGCCGTCGTCGACCCAAGGTCGGCGGCCGCGCAGGCGCAGGCGCACCTCGGTACCGTTCGCGGCCGTGACCGTGAGCTCCCGACCGCGGGCGAGCTTTCGGGCGATGCGCTCCCCGGCGGCCCGCAGGACGCCGTAGTCGGCCTCCGTGATCCCGCGGATCAGCTGACTGCGCCACATCGCCCCCGGCACCCCCCAGTGCTCCGCCTGGGCGTCGGAGGCGTACCCGAGGAGGCACCGGACGCCCCTCAATCCGGCGCTCCGTGCCCTCCGCAACCACTCGTCGTCCGAACCGAGGAACGGCGACAGGAGGTGGGGCGGGAGGGCACGGAGCCGCGGCCGGTCGGAGGGGCCGGGAAAGTAGAGGAGCGCGTCGGCGCGGGAGAGCGCCGCACGGACCGGGCCGCCGGGCCGAGACCAGGGGGTCGCCGAGCGGGTCTGGTCGAGGCTGCGCCAGAACGCGGTCTCGTCCTCGAGGAGGACGAACGGGTGGGCGCCGAGGCGCCGCGCCTCGGCGACGCACGCCGCCGCCCAGGGGAGCGTGTGGTTCCAGCTCACGATCGCGAGGTGTTCGCCCCGGCGCAGACGAAGGGCGCTTCCGAGGAGCGCGCGAGCGACCGCGGGCGGGGTCGCCTCGTCGCCGGCCATCGGAGGTACGAGGGGGGGCGCTCCGAATTAAGTCATCGAACCCGACCGCACCCGCTCGACGACCCGGGCGGCACCGGTCCCCTCGACCGCAAGAGCGCGCGCGACCGCGACCAGGAGGTCGCCGGCGTCGTCGTACGGCGGCCGGAACGCGGTGAGCGGCCGCCCGAGCGAGAACCTTCTCGCGCCGGCTTCGGGTCGGGCAGCCCGGCGGACGATGTCGGCGACCCGTCGGCCGGCCGCAAACGACCCGAGGTCACGGACGAGGTCGCGCGCCCCGCCCGCGCGCCGCGCCGCCGACAAGAGCGCGACGATCTTCTCGGGGCGATGGCGTCGGGCGCGAGACCCGATGCCGAGGAGACCGTTGAAGTAGAGGAACGGGCCCCCGAGCTCGAGCGCCTCGAGGAGCGTCCGGCTGCCCGTGACGATCCGCAGCTCCGCGGACGCGAACCGACGATGCCAGTCGGCCGGGGCGAGCGGGTCCGTCTCGAGCGTCCAGGCCCGGGAGGGCGGAACGCTCGGCCACGGTCGCGGCGACCGGACGTAGAGGCGGACGGGCGGGTCCGCGTCGGCGAGCCCGCGCAGCACCGCGGGGGCGAGACGTTCCGCGCTCGAGGGGCTCGCGTACCAGACCCATTCGCGGCGGCGACGGCCCGCGCGCACGGGCCGACGCCGGCGACGGTAGGTCCGCGGCCAGAGCGGGCCCGCCTGCACGGCCCGCGGGAACTCCCGGCCGAACCGGCGGCTCGGCGCGAACGTCGCGAAGAGCGAGAGCACGTTCGGTCGGGCGAACGCGCGGAACCGCTCGAACGCCTCCCGGTAGGTCTCGACCTCCCGTTCGTGCCGGGCCCCCCGGAGCCTCTCGGGGATCGTCCGCGTGGGCACGCCGCCTTCGCGCCAGCGCTCGCGGGTCTCCTCGAGGCTCGTCAGCGTCCGGGCGAACTCCTCCAGGCTCGCGTGCAGCGTGCGCGCGGGCCCGTACGCCGCCTCGATCTCGCGGGCCTCGTCGGCCCACGGCCCGGCGCGGCCGAGAGGCCCGGGCCGGTACGGCGCGGCGCTCACCCCGAACGCCGGGGAGACGGTGAGCGCCGCCGAGGCGGACGGGACGACACGGTCGACCCGAGCGAGCGCCGGCCACGACCACGGCCCCTCGACCGAGGGCGGGAGGGACCGGCCCGCGGGGCGGTAGAGGCGGACGCGGAAGCCCGCCCCGGCGAGGCGGCGGCCGGCGGCGAGGACCTCCTCGATGTCGCCGAGCCCCCCGCCGACGACCGCGGGCAGGAGGTAGACGTCGACCCCCCGACCGTCCGCGGGCATTCCCTAGTCCGCGGTCCGGTAGAGCGTGAGCGACGGGATCGCTTCGCGGAAACCGGCGGCGGCGAGCGCGGCGCGTCCGCGCGCGTTCTCCGCCGGCGCCATCGCCATCACCCGCGGCGCGCGGCGGGCCGCGCACCAGCCGACGGCCGTCCGGACGAGGGCGGCCGCCGCCTCGGGCGGGACCGAGGCGTCGACGATCGGGTTCGACAGGTGGGCCGCTTCGGTCGCGGGCGATATCGACGCCGAGACCCACGCCGTCGGCCCCGACGCGCCCTCGATCACCCACGCGGCGCTCTCGCTCGTCAACACGCGGTCGACGGTCGGCGAGCCGGCGATCTCCCGGGCCCCGGTCGGCAGGACGCGCTCGATCTCGGGCGGTCGGCCGCGGCGGGCGACCTCCGCGAGGGCGGCGGCGTCGCGCGGGTGGAACGGTCGCAGGCCCGGGGGCGGCGCGCGGGCCGGTCCAGCCTCCGACGGCCGCTCGTGGACGAAGATCGCCGTCTCCCGCAGCGTGCGGTAGCCGAGCGAATCGTAGAGCGCCCGGGCCGGTCGGTTCGCCGTCAGGACGTCGAGCACGATGTAGCGTCGGCCGCGGACGCGCGTCGCGTGGCGCGCCCGCTCGAGCAGCGCGCGGGCGTAGCCGCGGTGGCGGTACGACGGGTCGACCACGACCATGCTGACGTACCCCGACGCGCCCGAGAAGGTGAGCAGGGTGGTCGCCACGGTCCGCCCGTCCGCCTCGATGACGAAAAAGCGGTAGACCGGACGGCCGACGAGCCTCAGGAACCCGAGGACGAGGCGGGCCTGCCAGCGAAAGACCCGGCGCACGACCTCCGCGAACCCCTCGGGCCGGGTCCCGAGGATCGCTTCCTCCTCGGGGAAGTACTTCTTCAGGAACTCGAGGAGCCACGGGGCGTCGGCGGCCCGAAGGTCGCGGACCGTCACAGCTCCTCGTCGTCCCCCGACCCCGGTATCGCCGTCTCGAAGAGCGCGCGCACCGTCGTCGGCGAGCGCTCGAGCTCGATCTCGGGGAGCGGCAGGCGCGGCCGGCGCTCGAGGTCCTCCTCGCTCAGTCGCTCGCGCACGTCGAGGAGCGCGCGGTGGATGAGCGGGTCGCTCGCGCCGTGGGCCAGCCGGCCGAGGGCCTGGACGGTCGCGTCGAAGAGCCGGCTTTCGGCGTCGGAGACGAGCGCCGCGGGGTCGGTCGGCACGGCGAGCGGCGAGCGCTCCTCCGGGTTCGGGCGGTTCTCGTAGAGCAGGCGGACGAGCTCCTCGCGGGCCCCGTCATCGCCGAGGCGGCCGAGCGTCCAGACGGCCGCGAGGCGCACCTCCGCGGCCGGGTCGGCAAGCTCCTCCCGAACGCGCGGCGCCGCCTCGGTGAGCCCGAGGGCGCCGATCGCGTACGTCGCCCCGCGCCGGGGCCACGGGTGCTCGTCGCGCAGGAGCGCGAGGAGCGCGGGCAGGTCGTCGGCCGTGCCGACCGCGCCGAGCGCGGCCGCCGCGGCGCCGCGGACGGACCACGCGGGGTCGTTTAGGTGCGCGAGGGCCACCGAGCGCGCGGGCTCGGCGCGCATCTCCCCGAGCGCGTGGACCGCGCAGACCCGGACCCAGTGGGCGGGGCTCTTTGCCTCGAGGAGGAGGGCCGGGACCGCCGCGGGGTCCCCGATCCGTCCGAGCGCGACCAGGACCGCGGGCTTCTCCCAGGTCTCGCGTCGCTCGAGGAGGGCAAGGAGGGGCGCGACGCTCGCGCGGTCGCGCGAGCGGCCGGCGACCACCGCCGCCGCGACCCGCACCCGGCGCGCCGGGTCGTGGAGGAGCGGACGAAGGCGGTCGAGCGCGGCGCCGCCCGCCGCGCGGCCGAGCCCGAGGACCGCCTCGCGGCGGACGCGGTCGTACGGGTCGGAGAGCAAGCCGTCGAGGAGCGCGAGCGCCGGCTCGGTGCCGATACGTCCGAGGGCGGTCGCGACGGCCCGGCGCACTTCCCGATCGGGGTCGTACGCTCGGGGCGAGAGCGCGGGCAGCGACCGGGCGTCAGCGAACGTCGCGAGGGCGTACGCCGCCTTCGTGCGGACGGACGGCTCGGGGTCGACGAGCGCGTGCTCGACCGTCGGGCGGCTCTCGGACCGTCCGATCGCACCGAGCGCGTCCACGACCGACCCCCGGACGGCGGGGTCCGGGTCCTGCGCGGTCGCCGCGAGCGTCGAGCACGCCCGACCGTCCTTGAGGATCCCGAGGGCGATCGCCGCGGTCTGCCGCACGCCCGCGACCGGGTCGCTCAGCGCGACCAGGAGCGGACCGAGGTCCGGCACGTACCCGCGAACGACGCTCGCCCGGATCGCCGCCGCCCTCGCCGAGGGGGACGGGACCGGGTCGCCGTCGGTCGGCTCCGTCCGAGGCGACCGCCGCGCCGCGGTCCGGCGGCCGGGAGGGGATCGTCGAGGCACGCGGCGTTCACAGCGGGAGGGGCTAAAAGCTCCGCTCGGGAGTGGGCCCGGTTCCGAGCGACGACTGGCCGACCTCCTCGGGCGAGCGGTACGTCTCCCGCCGGACCGGGCCGCCTGCGCCCCAGCGCTCGAGGAGCCCGGCCCGGTCGACCCCGAGCGGAGCGAGGAGGGTCTCGGCGGCCCGCGCGAGGAGGTCGAGGTAGGCGTCCGCGTCGTACCGCTCGTCGCCGTCGAGGAGTTCGGCCACCCGCACCCGGTGGCGGAACGAGCGGCTCTCCCGGTCGAGGAGGACGAAGCCGACGACCTCGCCGGCCCCCCGCCGGGCCCCGGCGGCCTCGAGCTGGCGAAGGGCCGCGACCGAATCGGTGAACGTGACGAACGCCTCGGGCGCCTGGCCGACCCGGTGGCGGATGACGAGCTCGTCGACCGGCCAGTCGCCGGCCTTCAGGCGCTCGGCGAAGAGGTCGGCCCGGGCGAGCACGCGCGGGAGGAGGGCGCGAAAGCTCCCGGCGTCGCGCGCCCGCCCGAAGAGCGCGAGCGTCTCCTCCTCGAAGCGCCGCACGAACGCGGTCGTGTCGTGACGGCGGCCGCCGATCCCCCGCAGCTTGTAGCGGCCGTCCTCGTAGAGCCCGTAGTAGCGGTTCGGGACCCCGAGCCCGTGCGTCACCGCCGGCAAGAAGACGATCCAGCGGTACCGTCCCTCGTAGCCGAGCGGAAGGTCGAACCGCTCGCTCATGCGCGCGGCGAACGCCTCGGGGTCCGGCGGGCGGTCGGGGTCGCGGGGCCGCAGCCAGAGCGAGTCGACGATCCCGTGGACGACCGAGTAGCCGGCGGCCTCGGACGCCGGGACGAGCGCGGCGAGGAGGTCGCGGGCGTAGGCGTTGATCGCCTCGTGGCACTCGATCCGCCCGAAGCGGGCGTTGCGGTACCCCTGGTAGCCGAACGCCGTGACGAGGATCCACTTGAGCATCTTGACGCGACGGCGCAGGCGCGACGCCTCCTCCGCGTCGAGCCCGGGCCGCTCGAGCGCGGCCTTGTAGGCGAGCCGGCGCGCGATAAGGGGCGCGAGCGTCCGTGGGATGAGGCCGACCGTCCGCGTGCAGGACCGGTAGCCCAGCCCCGGGGCCCGCAGGGGGCTCGCGGGGCAGCACCGGCACTCGAGCGTCTCGGCCGAGAGGTTCTTGCGGACCATGATGTGCGGGTAGAGGCTCGCGAAGTCGAACTCGTCGAGCCGGTCGTGGACGCCGACCGGCGGGAGGAAGATCACCCCGCCGCGGTCGGCCTCGACCAGCCGGTCCGCGCGCCGGAACCCCTCGGGGCGGTTCTTCTTCCACGGCACGTGGACGCCGAGCTCGAGCGCGTGCGCCATCTCCATCGCGGTGAAGCACGTTCCGGGCGACTGGCGCACGACCGTCTGGAGCGAGAGCCGGGAGAGGCGGGCGGCGTCGACGAGGCCGGCGACCTCGGCATCGTCGTAGAGGAACGAGTTCTCGCGGTCGATGTGAAAGCGCCCGGGCAAGGGGTAGGTCGCGGACCGGTAGAGGACCCGGCCGTACGACTCGAACGAGCGGGCCGGTCGGACCGGCCGGAACGCGACCCGCTCGCGACCGAGCGCGAATTCGGCGGGGGAGAGCCCGCACGCGGCCGCCCGCCGGTAGAGCCACGGGAGGTCGAACGCGTCCCCGCCCTGCGTCAGCAACAGGTCGGGGTCGCTGCGCGCGAGCTCGCCGACGAGCGCGCGGAGGACGTCCGGCTCGGGACCCTCGAACGTCACGTCGCCGAGACGGACCGAGCCGATCCGCCCGTCCGGCGGCGGGATGCGACCCCGCCGCTCGCCCGCGATACGGACCTCGAGCCGGGCGACGGCGAGCGGCGGCGGCACGTAGTCGATCGTCTCGGGCGGCTCGGTCGCGACGAGGTCGCGGCCGCTCCCGACGACGGGAGCGAACGGGTAGAGCGCGTGGCCGAGGTGGTAGAGCTGCGGCGGCACGAGGTCGACGTCGTAGAGCGTGAACGCGGCGTATCCCCCGAGCGCGTCGACCGTGCGGGCGAGGGCCCGCCGACCGGGGTTCGTGCTCGGCGTGACGGAGAGGAGCGGCCGCACCCGATGGTCGAAGAGCGACGGACGTCCCGAGCCGAGGACGACCTCGTCGACCACCGGTAGCCCGGCGAGACGCCGGGCGAGGTCGGCGAGCTCGGCCCGGGGGCCGGTGACGAGGAACGGGGGACGGTACTCGACCGCGGTGCGTCGGACCCGTCCCGTCCGCCGCTCCTTCACCCAGAGGACGACCGAACGGCCGTCGTCGCTCTCGGTGATGTCGAGGAGCCAGCCGTCCGGGGACGACGAACGGCCGGTCACACGGGACGGCGGTCCGTCCGCTCCGCCGCGGCGGCCCTCAGCTGCGCGGCGAGGTCCGTGAGCACGGAGAGGAGGATCGACTCGAGCAGGTCCGGGCTCCCGACGTACGTCGCCTGGGCGGCGTAGCGACGGGCGCCCGTGCGGACGAGCTCGAAGGCGGCCCGCTCCTCGGGCGTCGTGAGGAGCCGGGCGAACTCGTCCCACCGCTTCATCCGTTCCTCGAGCGCCTGGCGGTAGGTCGGAGCGGTGCGTCCCACGCGATCACCTCCCCGACGGAGCCTCCGCCGAACTCTTCGATCCCGCGCTGGCCGGTCGACCGCGCCACGAGGGTGGCGCGGGCGTTGTCCCGCAGCGCGCGCAGGCGGAGCGTGCCGGGGCCTCGCGCGAACGTGACGAGGTCGCACCACCGGGGACCCGCCTCGGCGAGCCCGGGAAAGCTCGCGACCCCGCCCGGCCCGAGCGTGAGGAGCAGCGGGACGCGGACCTCGCGCACGAGCTCGGCGAGCGTGCCGGCGAGGTGGCCAAGGAGCGCCGTACGCTCCTCGGCGGGGACCTCGGCATCGTTCGCGAAGAGCGCCGGCAGGTCGTGCCCGAGGAGCAGGCTCGGAGGATGCCGACGGGCCTCGACGGCCCACCCGTCGATGAGCGCGACCAGCTGGTACACGGTGAACGCGCGGGCGAGCCGGATCCGCGCGAGCGTCGCGGTCGCGTCGACCCCGAACGCCCGCCCGAGCTCCCCGACGCGGTACGGGTGGAACCGGTTCGCCCCTTCGACGAGGGAGATCCGTCCCCCGGCCCGGGCGCTGCCGGCGTAGAGGAGCTCGAGGATCGGCTCGACGGCGGCCCGCGGGCCGGTCCAGATCGTGGCCTCGCCGGGAGAGAACCGACGGGCGAGCCAGGGAAAGAGCGCCGGCTCGCTCGGGAGGAGCGGGAGGGGACGGGCCCGACGGGGGCGGGACGACAGCCGGACCCCCGGAGGAAGCGACAACGGGATCGCGCACGGCTCCTCGGCGACGACACTCGGGTCGACCGGTTCGTCCTCGTCCGGCGCGAGCGAGAGCCCGGTGGAGATGCGAGCGGTGGTCAACGTCATGGACCCCGGCTCGACGACCGCCGGACCGCTCTAAAGCGGCCGCTCGGGAGGCGTTGAAACAGCCCCGAGAACGGGGCGTTTCCGGCGGCCGGTGCGGTCGCTACGGGGTCAGGCGGGACGTTCCGGGCGGAGGCGGGAGCCCGAGCTCCTCGGCGAGGGTCCGGCAGTTCGTCGCGGCGTCGCCCCGGAAGTGATTGTTGAAGAACCCGTAGATCGTGGCGACGTTCTCGGCGAGGGTGCGGATCCGCGGCACCCACGCGACGACCTCCTCGCGCGAGTAGAGGTAATCGTACCAGATCGGGCTCCCGTGCCCGTGCCAGCGGATGTAGGCGAACGGCGCGGTCACCTCGAGGGCGACCGGCAGGTGCGGCCCGTCGACGATCACGTGCGCGAGGCCGAACTCCCGCAAGAGCGCGTACGAGGCGGGAACGAGCCACGACCGCTCGCGAAACTCGACCGCGACCGGGAGGTCCCTCGGGAGCGTCTCGTAGAACCGACGCACGGTCGCCGCCTCGAAGGGCAGCGACGGCGGAAGCTGGAGGAGCGCCGCCGCGAACCGCCCCGCCTCGCGGATCGGCTTCAGCACCGAGAGGAACCGGCCGAGCTCTTCCTCGGTGCCGACCAGGCGGAGGTCGTGCGTGATCGATTGCGGGAACTTGGCCGCGAACCGGAACGCGCCGGGAGTCCGCCGCACCCAGGACGCGGCGACCGAAGGCGGGGGCAACCGGTAGAACGTCGAGTTGACCTCGACGATGGGGAAGATCTTCGCGTAGTAGTTGAGGCGGTCCGAGACCCGCCGTGGCGGATAGACACGGCCGACCCACTCCGGGTAGTCCCATCCGCTGGTCCCGAGCAGGATGTCGCTCACGTGCGGCCTTCGGACGGTAGGACCTCGGTCCGGTTAATCTCTCCGAGAGCCCCGAAACCGTGGTCCGGACCCCGGGTCCTCCGACGACCGACCGGGACTCGTCCGGGGGCCCGGGACCGCGCGGCGATATCGGCCGGGCCTACGACCTTCCGGGCGAGACAGGCCCCCGGCGCTCCCGGGCCCGTCGAAAGAGATCCCGCAGGGTCGCTCCCGACCCGTCGGCACCGAGCGGGCTCGGGAGGCGGGCCGGGCGGTCGAGCTCGCGGTCCGGCAGCTCCGCCTCGACCTCGCCCAGCGCGGCCCGAGCGGCGTTGCCGTCGGGACCGTCGGGAAGCGAACCGAGGGCGTCCACGAGAGCGTCGAACCACCGTGCGTCGGCGTCGGAAACGAGACGCACGGCCCCCTCGCCCTCCGAGAACGTAACGAGGGACCGCGCCGAGGGGGACCGGGTCGCGCGGAGGAGCGCGAGGAGGGGGGCCCGAGCCGTCGCATCCCCGAGCCGCCCAAGGGCCCAGACAGCGGCGAGGCGGACCTCGGGGTCCGGATCGTCGAGCGCCCGCCGGACCGCACGGGCGGCCCCGAGGATCCCGAGCTGCCCCAGGGCGTAGAGGCTCCCCCGGCGGGGCCAGGGATGCGGGTCCCCGAGCCGTCGGAGGAGCGCCCGCGCGTCGGCCCGCGTTCCGACCCGCCCGAGCGCGAGCGCGGCCGCCCCCCGGACGGCCCACGACGGGTCGGACAGTCTCGAGCGCGCCACGCCCCGCGACCGGGGGGACCGGGAGAGCGCGAGACCGTGGACGGCACAGACCCGGACCGCGCTCATCGGGTCGCGGGAGGCGCGGACGAGCGCGGCCCCGCTCGCCCGCCCGCCGATCCGCCCGAGGGCGATCACGAGCGCCGGGCGCTCCCACGCTTCGGCACGGCGCAGGCGCTCGAGCAGCGCCGGAACGCTCGCCCGGTCCTTCCGTGCCCCGAGGACGACGGCGACCGCGATACGGACGCGGCGCGCCGGGTCCGCGAGCAGCCGTCGGACCGTCCGCGGCACGTCCGACGCTCCGCAGCGGTCGAGGGCGAGCACCGCCTCCCGGCGCACGCGGTCCGACTCGTCGTCGAGGGCCCGCACGAGCGCCGGCACGCCCGCCGGATCCCGGACGTGGCCGAGCGCGAGGGCGCACGCGTTGCGCACGAGCGCGCTCTCGTCCGCGGAAAGGCGCTCGGCGAGCCGCGGACCGGACCGCCGGTCGGCGAGACGGGAGAGGGCGTACGCCGCCTGCGCCCGCACGTGCGCGTTCGGGTCGCGCAGCGCTCGCTCGAGGGCCCCGCGGCTCCGCGGGTCGGCGATCGTCCCGAGCCCGGACGCAGCGCCGACCCGCACCCCGTGGTCGGGGTCGGCGAGCGCCCGCTCGAGCGGACGGCGCGCCCGCTCCCCCGCGACCGTGAGGAGCGAATGGACCGCCCGACGGCGGCCGAGGACGTCCGGACCGCGGAGCGCCGCGACGATCGTGTCGCGCGCCGCGTTCGGGGAGCGGGGCGAGAGGGGAGCCGTCCGACGACCTCGCGGCACGTGCCCCCCAGCCCTCGCGGGGCAAAGCCCTCGCGCACGACTCCTCCCGGGCGGGGGAGGCGGGGCCCCCGGCGCCGGGCGGGCCCGGTCGCCGTTCCGGGCGTCGTCCCCCCCTCCTCCGCCCGACGGCAAGCCATATAGAGGTCGACGACGAGTTCGTTGTGAGGCGATCCGGATGGTCCTCGTCGACATCGATCTCGCCAAGTGCACCGGCTGTGCTCACTGCCGGGACGTCTGCCCGGTGAACGTTTTCGAGCTCAAGCCGCGCGACCAGTTTCCCGATCTGGTCGACGATCCCGCCGTCGGCGCGAAGTTCCAGTTCCGGGGCGAGAAGTCGGTCTCGGTGCACGGCCCCGACTGCATCGTCTGCGAGGCCTGCCTCTTCGAGTGCGAAGGGGAATGCATCCTGATCACGGACGACGAAGGGAACGTCCACAACTCGGTCTACAAGTGACCGTCCGCCCGAGGGCGTACGGCGCTCCCGGCGTCGGACCCCGCCGCCATCGGGGCAGGCGTTAAATAGGCCGGAACCCCGCCGACGGCGTCGTGCCCGAACCGTCGAAAGGTCCCGGTTCCACCGTCGTGCTCGGGGAGCGGGAGCTCGCGATCGGGTTCCGCCTGATCGGCCTCAAGGACGTGATCGAGGTGACGCCCGAGACCTCGGTTCAAGAGTTCCAGCGCGTGATGGGCGAGGGGCGCCACAGCCTGGTGATCGCGAGCCAGTCGATCCGCGCCCGCCTCTCCGAGGCCCAGCGCGCGAACGCCGACGCGTCCCTGCGACCGCTGACCGTCTTCGTCCCCACCCCCACGGGCGAGTTCGAGGTCGAGAGCATCAACGCGCTCGCGAAGCGGGTGCTCGGGGTCACGCTTTCCGTTCCGTCGTAGGGAGGAGAAGATGCCAGCGGTTATCGCACGGGTTTCCGGGCCGGTCGTCATCGCCGAGGGCCTCACCAACGCGAAGATGTACGATGTCGTCCGGGTGGGGGAGCTCGGACTCGTCGGGGAGATCATCCGCCTGGTCGGGGGGACCGCGACCGTCCAGGTCTACGAGGACACGACCGGGATCCGCCCGGGCGACCGGGTCGAGAACACCGGCCAGGCGCTCAGCGTCGAGCTCGGCCCGGGCCTTCTGAAATCGATCTACGACGGCGTCCAGCGCCCGCTCGACGTGATCCAGAAGAGCGTCGGGGACTTCATCACGCGAGGGTTCGTCGCGGCGCCGCTCAACGAGACGACCCGCTGGGAGTTCGCCCAGGTCGCGAAGGTCGGGAGCGAGGTCGTCCCCGGGACGATCCTCGGGACCGTCCAGGAGACCCCGCTCATCCTGCACAAGATCATGGTGCCGCCGGGGGTCCGAGGGACCCTGACGAAGCTCGCGAGCGGCTCGTTCACCGTCCGCGACCCGATCGGCACGGTCTCCACGGCGGCCGGCCCGGTCCCGGTCTACCTGTCGCAGAAGTGGGTCGTGCGCGTCCCCCGGCCGGTCGCGCAGAAGCTTCCGCCCGACGTCCCGCTCGTGACGGGCCAGCGGGTCATCGACTCGTTCTTCCCCGTCGCGAAGGGCGGCACCGCGTGCATCCCGGGGCCGTTCGGGTCCGGTAAGACGGTCATTCAGCAGCAGCTCGCGAAGTGGGCCGACTCCGACATCGTCGTCTACGTCGGCTGCGGGGAGCGCGGCAACGAGATGACCGAGGTGCTCGCGACGTTCCCGAACCTCCAGGACCCGAAGTCGAAGCGCCCGCTCATGGAGCGGACGATCCTGATCGCGAACACGTCGAACATGCCGGTCGCGGCGCGCGAGGCGAGCGTCTACACCGGGATCACGATCGCGGAGTACTACCGCGACATGGGCTACGACGTCGCGCTGATGGCCGACTCGACCAGTCGGTGGGCCGAAGCGATGCGCGAGATCTCCGGACGCCTCGAGGAGATGCCGGGCGAGGAAGGGTATCCGGCCTACCTCGGCCGGCGCATCGCCGAGTTCTACGAGCGCGCCGGGCGGGTCGTGACGCTCTCGCCCGAGGGACGCACGGGGTCGGTCACGGTCGTCGGGGCGGTCTCGCCACCCGGCGGCGACACCTCCGAGCCGGTGAGCCAGAACACCCTGAGGTCCGCGCGCGTCTTCTGGGCGCTCGACGCCTCGCTCGCGTCGCGTCGGCACTTCCCTTCGATCAACTGGTTGCAGAGCTACTCGCTCTACCTGAACGACCTCGAGCCCTGGTACCGCAAGGAGCTCTCGAACGAGTTCGTCTCGTTCCGCCAGCGCGCGCTCGAGATCCTCCAAAAAGAGGCCGAGCTCCAGGAGATCGTCCAGCTCGTGGGGGTCGACGCCCTCCCCGAGCGGGAGAAGGCGACGCTCGATGTGGCCCGCATGATCCGCGAGGACTACCTCCAGCAGAGCGCGTACGACGAGGTCGACACCTACACCTCGATCCAGAAGCAGGTCCGGATGCTCGGCGCGATCCTCGCCTTCGGCGACCGGGAGCAGGACGCGATCTCGAAAGGAGCGACCGTCGCCCAGCTCCAGAAGCTGCCGGTCCGGACGAAGCTCTCCCGGATGAAGTGGATCCCCGAGGCCGAGGCCGCGACCCAGTTCGACGCGCTCGCGCTCGAGATGGCCCAGGCCGTCGCCTCGGTGGGAGGGAGCTGATGGCGGCGAAGGGTGCCGCCGCACCGAGGCGGTCCCCCGACGTTCCGGTCGACTACCGGACGATCGACCGGGTCTCGGGCCCCCTCTTGTTCGTGCGCGACGTCGCGAACGCCGCCTACGGCGAGATCGTCGAGATCGCGCTGCCGAACGGCGAGCGCCGCCAGGGCCAGGTCCTCGACTCCCGCCGGGGCCTCGCGATCGTCCAGGTCTTCGGCCCCACGATGGGGATCAACGTCGAACAGACGAGCGTGAAGTTCCTCGGCGAGGTCGCGACCTTGAGCGTCTCCGACGAGCTGCTCGGCCGCGTCTTCAACGGGCTGGGGGAGCCCCGCGACGGCGGACCGAAGATCGTGAGCGACACCCGGCTCGAGATCGTCGGGAACGCGATGAACCCGTACTCGCGCGAGGAGCCGAGCGAGTTCATCCAGACGGGGATCTCGACGATCGACGTCAACAACACCCTGGTCCGTGGCCAGAAGCTCCCGATCTTCTCGGCGGCGGGGCTGCCGCACAACCAGATCGCCGCCCAGATCGTGCGGCAGGCGAAGCTCCGGGACTCCTCCGAAGGGTTCGCGGTCGTCTTCGCGGCGATGGGGATCACGAGCGAGGAGGCGAACTACTTCCTGAAGGAGTTCGAATCGACCGGGGCGCTCGAGCGCGCGGTCGTCTTCCTGAACCTCTCCTCGGACCCGTCGATGGAACGCGTCGTGACACCGCGCATGGCGCTCACCGCGGCCGAGTACCTCGCCTACGAGAAGGACCTCCACGTCCTGGTCGTCCTCACCGACATGACGAGCTACTGCGAGGCGCTGCGCGAGGTCTCGGCGGCGCGCGAGGAGGTCCCGGGCCGCCGCGGCTACCCGGGGTACCTCTACACCGACCTCGCGACGATCTACGAGCGGGCCGGAAAGATCCACGGCCGCAAGGGGTCGATCACCCAGCTCCCGATCCTGACGATGCCGGCGGACGACGTCACGCACCCGATCCCGGACCTCACCGGCTACATCACCGAGGGGCAGGTCTACGTGAGCCGCGAACTCCAGCGCAAGGGGATCTACCCGCCGATCGACGTCCTGCCGAGCCTCTCGCGCCTGATGGGCCTCGGGATCGGCAAGGGCCGCACCCGGGAGGACCACCGCGGCGTCTCCGACCAACTGTTCGCCGCCTACGCGACGGGGAAGGACCAGCGGGCCCTCTCGGCGATCGTCGGCGAGGAAGCGCTCAGCGCGACCGACCGGCTCTACCTGCGGGCCGCCGACCGCTACGAGAAGGAGTTCGTCAACCAGCGGCCCGACGAGGACCGGACGATCGATCAGAGCCTCGCGATCTCGTGGGACATCCTCTCGGACTTCCCCGACTCCGAGCTCAAGCGGATCCGGCCCGAGTTCATCGAGAAGTTCCGCGCGCACCCCCCGCACGCGGAGAGCTAGGGAGACGAAGGAGACCCGCCGTGGCTCTCGAGAACGTCCGACCGACCCGACTCGAACTTCTGCGGACGCGCCGCCGCATCGCGGTCGCGAAGCGGGGGCTCAACCTGCTCAAACTGAAGCGGTCGGCGCTGATCGCGGAGTTCTTCTCCCTCTCGCGCGAGGCGCTGCGCCTGCGCGGCGACCTCCGCACGCGGATCTCGCGCGGCTACGAGTCGATCCGCAACGCCGAAATGATGGAGGGGCCGACCCGGCTCGAGAACATCTCGATGCTCTTGCCCGACGTGCGCCCGGTCGGGGTGTCGACCAAGAACGTCATGGGCGTTCGCACCCCGCGCGTCGACCGGGGCGGCTACACCGCGACCGAGTCGGCCGCGCTCCTCGATCTCCCGACGAGCGTGCAGGAGGCGATCCGCCACTTCCAGGGGATCTACCAGGTCGTCCTCGACATCGCGGAGAAGGAGAACGCGTTGCGTCGGCTCCTCAGGGAGATCGAGAAGACCAAGCGCCGGGCGAGCGCGATCGAGAACGTCCTGATCCCGCGGCTCCAGGCGACGGTCCGTTACATCAAGTTCCGCTTCGACGAGCTCGAGCGGGACGCGTTCAGCATGCTGAAGACCGTGAAGCGCAAGATGGAACAGGAGGGCGAAGGTGTCGCCGCGGCCTAGCGCGGTCCGGCGGTTCACCGCCGTCTGGATCGTGAGCGCGGCGCTCAAGCTCGCGGCCCTCGCCGTCTTCCTCTACCTCGTCGTCCGGCTCTACGGAGGTTCCCCATGAGCACCCCGATCGCGGCGCGGACCGGTCCCGACACCGACACGATCGACGCCCTCAAGCGGATCAAGGCGGCCGAGGCCGAATGGGACGCGAAGGTCGCCGCCGCGCGCGCGAGCGCCGAAGCGACGCTGAAGGCGGCCCGCGAGGCGACGGAGCGCGCGATCGTCGACGCCCGCGCGAGCGCGGACGCCGAGCGCCAGCGCGCGGTCGAGAACGCCCGGGCGATGGCCGACCTCGAGGCCCGTGCGATCGTCGCGGACGGGGAGCGCGCGGCCCGGTCCGCGGCCGACGGCGCGGGCAAGCGCCCGGCCGACCGCAAGGACGAGATCCTCGCCGCCCTCCTCGGACGGTTCGCGGGCGAGTAGCGAACCGACCTCGGACGAGGAGCAGACGGAGGAACCGATGGCGCTACGGCCGACCCCGATGGCCAAGGTCGGGCTCATCGGCCTGAGGGCCGACGAGGAGAAGGTCCTCACCGTCCTCCACGACCTGCGGGTCGCCCAGGTCGAGCCGCTCGCTCCCGAGACGATGGCGATGCTCGCGCCCGAGCGCGGTTCCGAGACCTTGCGTCGGGTCGGCGACGAGACGCTGCGCTTCCGCGGCCTCCTGAGCGCCCTCCCCCGCGGCGGACCCGCCGTTCCCCGGCGGTTCAACTCCCTCTCCGAGATCCTCGCGGCGACCGAGACGATCCCGATCGACGCCGAGGTCGGCGAACTGAAGCGCGAGGACGACCGTCTCCTCACCGAGAAGAAGGCGAACGACGACACGATCGACCTCCTCGGGAACCTCGGGTTCTACCCCGACCGCCTCGAGTACCTCCACTCCGCGAGCTATCTCACCTTCTACGGCGAGTCGTCCGCCGAGTCGCTCGCCGCCCTCGAGGCGGCGCTTCCCCCCGAGGCGGACGCGCGGCTCGTTCGCGGGCCCGCGGGGGAGACGGTTCGCTTCCTCGTCATCACCCGACCCGCCGGCGCCGAGGCGCTCGGGCGGATCGCCCAGAGCCGCGGCGTCCGCCTCGCCGCGGTACCGGCGCTCTCGCGCACCGCGACCGAGGAGCTCTCCGACCTGCGCACGCGCGTCGGCGAGATCGTCGCCCGCCGCCGCGAGATCGCGGCCCGCCTCGAGGCGATCGCGCGCGAGTGGTACCCGACCCTGGCCGCGATCGACGAAGCGCTCGAGATCGAGAACCGCAAGAGCGAGGTCCTCGCCAAGCTCGGCGCGAGCGCGAGGGCGTTCGCGCTCGAGGCGTGGGTCCCGCGCCGCGACGTCGAGCGCTTGAAGTCGGTCGTGAGCGGGGCGACCGACGGCCGGACGTACTTCTACGAGGTCCCGACCCACGAGGAGCCGCCGACCCTGATGAACAACCCCGCCGGGGTCCGCCGGTTCGAGTTCTTCGTGCGGTTCTACTCGCTCCCCCAGGCGACCGAGTGGGACCCGACGCTCGTCTTCTCGATCGCCTTCCCGATCTTCTTCGGGTTCATGCTCGGCGACTGGGGGTACGGCCTCGTCATCCTCCTCGTCTCGCTCTGGATGATCCGTGGCTTTCCCGGCGCGCGCTACCTCCCGAAGGCCGGCCGCAATTTCGTGAAACTGATCATGGGGCCGAAGGGCATGCAGCAGCTGGCGTACGCCCTCCTTCCCGGCTGCGGACTCGCGATCGCCATCGGGCTCTACACGGACGCGTTCTTCGGGGCGCCCGTCCTCGCCCGGTTCGGCTACGCGACGCCGGCCGACCCCTTGCACCACGTGGGCTCCCTCCTCCTCCTCGCGGGGTACGTGGGGCTCGGGATGGTCGTCCTCGGCTTCGGCTTCGGCGTGCTCAAGGAGTACTTCCACCACCACCTCCGCGCGGCGTTCGGCAAGATGGGCGGCATCCTGTTCGCGTTCGGGGTCGCGTTCTTCGGGCTCGCGTTGATCCACCGCCAGATCGCGATCCCCGGCAACCCGTGGGTCGACCTCTACCTCGGCCTCATGGTCGGCGGGCTCGTCCTCCTCGTCGGCGGCGAGGGCCTCCAGATGGGCATGATGGGGCTCATCGAGGTCGTGAGCCACATCCTCTCCTACACGCGGCTCGTCGGGATCCTGCTCGCGAGCGTCGTGCTCGCGCTCGTGATCAACACGATCGGCAGCGGGCTCGCCTACGGCGGCACGGCGGTCGGGATCGTCGCCGGGCTCGCCATCCTCGTCATCGGCCAGACGTTCAACGTGATCCTCGGCGTCTTCGAGCCCGGTATCCAGGGGGCACGGCTGATCTTCGTCGAGTACTTCTCGAAGTTCTACTCGGGCAACGGACGGCCGTTCCGGCCGTTCGGCGCGCCCCGCCGCCACACGGTCTCGCCCCTCGTCGCGGAGGAGCCCGGGGTCGCGGGACCGATCGTCCGGGCGCCCGAGGCGTGAGCCTTTCCCGCGGGCCCGGCCCGGAACTTCCGCTACAGGCGGGGGGCGACCAAGAGCGGAGTGAGGCGTTCGGGAGCGAATCCGTAGAGTCGCCCGAAGACGATGCGGCGGAGGTCCGCCCGCTCGATCTCCGAGAGCACGAGGTAGGCGAAGATCACCGACAGGGAGAGCGGGTAGGTCCGCAGGCGCTTCAGCTCGGCGAGCGTCCGGTCGCGCTCGAGCGCCACCTCGTAGCCCGTGAGGCTCCCCCCCTCCGCGTACCCGGCGTTCCCTTCCGTGACGGAAGGGAAGCGGCCGGCGAGGCGCTCGGCCAGGTCGGGGACGCTGCGCGCCGAATAGAGGTCCGGCGCCTGACCGCGGGTCAGCGTCCCGCCGTC
Source organism: Thermoplasmata archaeon (assembly GCA_021816865.1). Classification (GTDB taxonomy): domain Archaea; phylum Thermoplasmatota; class Thermoplasmata; order Lutacidiplasmatales; family UBA184; genus Lutacidiplasma. Next base: position 89,684 of record JAKAWX010000006.1, read on the forward strand.
GAGCCATCGGTCGCTCACCGCGTCCAGCGGGAGGTCGGCGCCCTTCCCCTTGAGGAGGAGGAGGCTGTTGCGCACGTCGATCTCGCTCTGGAGGAGCGCGCGGACGACCCACTCGTCGCCCTGGAAGAACCGCGCCGCCTCGAGCACCGAGCGGTAGTACTGGCGGTCGAGCGCCTGGAGGACCGGGAAGATGTCGTGCGTGCGCTCGAACGCTTCGAGGAACGGGAGGATCGTCGCGCCGTAGCCGTGCCGGACGAGCGCGCGGACCGTCGCCTCGAGGGTCGGCTGGCCGAGGAGGATCCGAAAGTCGTCGAGCGTCATCACGCCCGCGTAAAGCCCCGCGGGGATCTCGCGGCTCGAGACGAGGTGGTCCTCGGTCTCGGTGATCGTGCGGCCGAGCGCCTTCGCCGAGAGGATCATCTCGATGTTCTGGATGTCCCACCGGCCGAGGTACGCCGCGACGACCGCCCGGCCGGCGAACGGCGTGGCCTCGTACGCGCGGCGGTTCCGCCGCACGAACGCCCGGTTCACGGCGACCTCGACCAGCGCCGCGCCCGAGTGGGTCGCGCGGGCCCGGGCGAGGTCGGCGCCGTACGGCGTGGTCTCCAGGAGCTTCGCGAGGTCGTTCGCGTCCTTCGCCGCGACGAGCGCGGGGTAGAGGTCGCGGGGGAGGAAGGTCGAAAAGTCGGGCTTGAGGCGTCCGAGCGCGCTCGCGTACGGGGAGCCCGCCATCCGAATCCCCTCTTAGGCGAGGAGCTCGCGGACCCGGTCCTCGCGCAGGCGCAAAAGCTCGTCGAACGACAGGTTGAGGCGACGCGCCCCGTCGGTCGTCTCCGCGACCAGGCCCCCGAGGATCGGTCGCGGGGTCGGGTCGAACGCCTTCCCCGCGACCTTCGCGAGGAGGGTCGCGTCCTCGGCGCGGCCGCTCACGCGCAGCTGCTTGCCGAGCGACTCGGTCGCGGTAGCGTACATGCGCTTGAGGACCGCCGGGTAGGCGGACGACTCGGCGAACTCCGTCAGGAGCGCCCGGGTCGCCTCGATCGCCCCCGCGAGGCGCTTCTCCCGGGCCTCGTACAGCATCTTCCTCGACTGGAGATGGGCCGCCGCGAGGCGTTGGGCGCGCTCGCGCGCGGAGTCGGTCGCGATCCCCCGGGCCGATTGGGCCCGGATCTCGGAGACCTTGCGCGCCCGGTCCTCGGCGATCCGGGCCTCCTCCGCGGCGCGGGAGCGCTCGATCGCGTCCAGCTCCGACTGGCCGTGCCGGCGGATCTCCTCCACCAGGTTCTCGAGGGTCATGGCGGTGGACGGGGCGATCCCCGCCCTAGATGACCCCGAGCAGGAGGATGATCCCCAAGACGAACCCGATGATCCAGAGGGTCTCGGGGATGACGAAGAAGAACAGGACCTGACCGAACTTCTCGGGCTTCTCCGCGATGATCCCCATGCCGGCCGCGCCGATGCCGGACTGGGCCATACCCGTCCCGATGAGTCCCCCGGCGATCGCGATCCCGGCGGCGAGCGATGCGTAGACGTCCACCATGGGCCAACCGGGCGGCCGAGCAAGGTCGGGTATATAACCGAACCCTCCGCCGGGGACCGTCACCGGCCGATAGTAAACGGTCGGCCCGACCCGGGGGTCCGAGCGGGCGGAGCCGGGGGCCGGACTAGCCCGCGTCCTCCCCGTCGGCCGAGCCGTCGGGATCGGCGTCGTGCGCGGGGGCTCGGGCGAGGGCGATCGCCCCGGCCCACGCGATCCAGCCGAAGGCGTCCGCGGTCGCGCAGACGACGCAGAGCGCGCCGATCTCGACCAGCTGGACGTAGAGGAAGTAGAGCGAGAACGCGACGCCCGCGGTCGTCACCGCGAGGAGCGCGTACGCGTAGCGGCGGTCGCGCGGCCAGCGCTCGGCGAGCCCCGCGACGACGAGGATCAGGACGAATCCCCCGACCCCCCACAGGAAGTCGGGGAGGCCGAGCGTCGTCGTCCGACCGCTCACGTCGACCGTGGCGCACGAGAAGAACGAGGAGATCGTGCACAGGCGCCTCAGGGACGCCTCGTAGTACTCGAGCGCCGCGAAGATCGAGACGATGAGACCGACCCCGCCGGCGAGATAGACGAGCGAACGGACCGACCGGATGCGCATCGAGCCTCCGCGGCTAGTGGATCTGGGCGAGGTCGCCCGAGACCGCGTTCTCCGTGGCGGTCGTCCAGTGGTACTGGGCCGCGAGAGCGGAGACGGTCTCACCGGACGCCTTCGCCATGTAGGCCATGACCCACCACGCCGCGCCCTGGACGACCGTCCAGGGCGTGCCGGTCTCGGTGTAGACGGATTGGAGGACGGCCGACGCGCCGCTGCCCGCGTAGTTCTGGAGATACGCCGGGTTGACGAGCGTCGCGCCCCCGTGGACGTACTGGCCGTTCACCACGAGGAACGGGATCGAACCGCCCGAGTAGGTGTTGAGGTAGGCCTGCTGGACGCAGTTCGAGGTCGCCGGGACCGAGCCGTCGTTCCCCGAGGTGTCCTCGTTGACCTGGAACACGGCGTTCGTGGACGTCATCTGGACGTTCGCGAGGACCATCTCGGGCGTGCTCGGATAGACGTCCCCGGCGCTCGAGTAGCCCGTGTAATTGCCGGTGATCGAACCGAACTCGATCAGGGCTTTCCATATCGCCCAGCTGCTCGCCGAACAGTACGGGCACCAGGTCGCGCCGTAGTAGTAGACGACGGGACGGCCCTGGTCGTGCCACGCCGGCACGGAGAACGAGGTCCAGCCCGAGGGCTGGCTCGTCCCGGCCGAGGGGGGCGGGAGGTACGGACAGCCGAAGAAGAGCGCGGCGCCGAGGGCGATCACCGCCGACACGACGAGACCCACGACGACCCCCACGACGACCGTCGACCGGAACACCTTCGTCCACCGGGACCCGCTCGAGCGCCAGAGGCCGAAGACGAGGAGGAACGCCGCGACCACGAGGACGAGGGCGAGGTACGGTATCGCGGGTACCAGCAGGCCCGCCTGCGCCGGGTCGAGGTAGGCGACCGCGAACCAGACCCCGAAGATCGGGGTGAGGAGGTAGCCCACCCGGACGAGGGACCACCGGCGTTCGCGCACCTCCGCCGCCTTCTTGGCGGCGGCCGGTGAGGCTGGCTCCTGCCGGCGCTGCCGCGACCGCTGGCGGTGGTAGAGCGCCCGAAGGGCCCGGCCGGGCTCGCGCACCGAGGCCTCGGGGTGGAACCCCACCTTGGCGTCCGACGCGATCCGCTCCCAGTCCCATCCTTTGGAGCGAAGCTCGTCGACACGATCCCAGTCGACCACGGGAGCGCGAACCCTGAGCCCCTTTTCCTCTTTTTGCCTCCCCGACGCCTTCCCGAAGCCGCGCGGCGAGAGCCGCCGGGCGACCCCCGACCTTTTTCCCCCCGAGAAGGTGCGGAGGGCCGATGCGCCTCACTTTCCTCGGAACGGCCGGTTCCTGGCCGACGAAAGAGCGCTCGGCGAGCGCGATCGCGCTCGACCTCGAGCGGGAGCTCCTCCTTCTCGACTGCGGGGAGGGGACCCAGCGGCAGTTCTTCCAGTCGAGCGCCTCGTTCATGCGCGTGCGCCGGATCTTCCTCACGCACTTCCACGGCGACCACTTCCTCGGGCTCCCCGGTCTCATCCAGAGCATGTGCCTGAACCACCGGACCGAGCCGCTCGACATCTACGGGCCGCCCGATTCCGAGGAGATGGTCGGTCGCGCGCTCGGGATGGGCTACTTCACGCTCCGCTTTCCGGTCGAGGTCCACCCGCTCGCGCCCGGCGCGACCGTCGAGCTCGACGGGTACTCGGTCCGCACGGCCCACGCCGAGCATCCGGTCCCCGCCCTCGCCTACCGGATCGAGGAGGGCCCGAAGCGCGGTCGGTTCGACGGCGTCCTCGCCCGCGCGCTCGGCATCCACGGCGCCGACTTCGCCCGGCTCGAGAACGGCGAGGCGGTTCGGGTCGGCGCCCGGGTCGTCCACCCGTCCGACGTGATGGGGCCGTCGCGGCCGGGCCGGTCGGTCGTCTACTCCGGGGACACCTCTCCGTCGGACGACATTCGCCGCCTCGCCCACCGGGCGACCGTCCTCGTCCACGAGTCGACGACCGCGACGGAGCTCGAGAGCCAGGCGAACGAGTGGGGCCACTCGTCGGCCCGCCAGGCCGCCGAACTCGCGCTCTCGGCGGAGGTCGGGGCGCTCTTCCTCACGCACTTCTCCGCCCGCTACAAGGAGCTCGAGCCGCTCGAGGCGGAGGCGCGCGCCGTGTTCGCCACGGCGAAGACGGCGAGGGACCTCCTCGACCACGCGATCCTCCAGCCATGATCGCGGCCGAGCTCGTCGTCACGAACCTGGCCGAGGTCGTGACGCTCGCCGAGGGCCCGACACCGCGGGTCGGCGAGGCGATGGGACGCCTCGGCCGGATCCCCGACGGAGCGCTCGCCGTCGCGGACGGTCGGGTCGCGTGGGTCGGTCCGGAGCGCGCGCTCGGCCGCGAGGTGCGGCTGCGCTCGGGCGGCGAGCGCGTCGACGGACGGGAGGGGATCCTCGTCCCCGGATTCGTCGACGCGCACACGCACGCGCTCTTCGCCGGGGACCGCGCGTCCGAGCTCCCGCTCAAGATCGCGGGCGCGACGTACGCCGAGGTCGCCCGCCGCGGCGGCGGACTCTATTCGACGGTCCGGGCCACGCGCCGGGCGAGCGCGGCGGAGCTCCTCGACCCGACCGCGGCGCGCCTCGCTCGGGCCGCGGCGTGGGGGAGCACCTCGCTCGAAGTGAAGTCGGGGTACGCCCTCGACCACGACGGCGAGCTCCGGCTGCTCCGGCTCATCCCCCGCCTCGCCCGACGCACCGGGCTCCGGCTCGTCGCCACCTACCTCGGGGCGCACGCTGTCGCCCCCGAGTACCGAGGTCGCCCGGACGCCTACGTCGACCGGATCGTTCGTCGCACGCTCCCGGCGGTCGCTCGCGAGCATCTCGCCGCCTTCTGCGACGTCTTCTGCGAGCCGGGGTTCTTCACGCCCGTCCAGTCGGAACGGATCCTCCGCGCGGCGATGGCGCTCGGGCTCGGCGTCAAGGTCCACGCGGACGAGTTCGTACTCTCGGGAGGGGCGCGGCTCGCCGCCCGCCTCAAGGCGCGCTCCGCCGAGCACCTCCTCGCGTCGACGGCCGCCGACCGCTCGCGTCTCGCCCGCGCCGGCGTCACGGCGGTCCTCCTTCCCCTCACCGCGTTCGCGTCGAACCCCTCCCGACGCAGTCCCGGTCGGGAAATGGTCGACGCGGGCGTGCCGGTCGCGCTGGGCACCGACTGCTCACCGAACTCCTGGGTCGAAGGAATGCCTCTCGTCCTCGCGCACGCGGTCCACGGGGCGCGGCTCACGCCGGCGGAGGCGCTCACCGCGGCGACCGTCAACGCGGCCCACGCGGTCGGCCTCGAGGACGCCGGGACGATCGACGTCGGCCGCCCCGCCGATTTCTCGCTCTTCGCGCTCCCGTCGGCGGACCATCTCGGCTACCGCTTCGACGCGATCCCGACGCGCGTTTACCGTCAGGGAAAACCGGTTTCTTCGGCGGAACTCCGTCAGTACATCTAAATAGGGGCGCCTTCCTTCTCGCCGGTCGAGGTCGCCAAAATGGCGGAGCGTGTAGGCAAGGAACAGATCAAGCGCGAGAAGGGATACCTGTACTACCTCGGCAAGGACGGGTACCTCTGGAAGACCCCCACGAAGCTCAACAAGTCCGGCAAGAAGGGCCGCGTCGGGACGGAGAAGGTCACCCGCCAGGACGGCTACATGTACTTCCTGGACAAGAAGGGCTTCGTCTCTCGCGCCAAGATGAAGAACGCCTAGACTGCGTTCACTCCTTCCGGGGGACCTCGATCCGAGGCCCCCCTCCCAATTTTCCGTTTCTCCCACGAGCGTAGTTCGTTATACTCGCCGGCGTTCGTGGTCGTGTCCGGAACATGGTCTGCCGCAACGACCCCGACGATCCGAGGAAATGCGAGCGATGCGGAGCGTTCCTCTGGGTCGCCGAGGAGGGGCTCTACTGCGGGGATTGTGGGGTCGTGATGCCGTGCACGATGCGGCTCCTGCCGCCCCCACCCTCCGCGTAGCGGCTCACCGGGTCCCCCGCGCCGCGACCGGTAGGGGCACCCGGGCGCGACGAAGAACGTGGCGGGGACGACCTCGACGGCGATCGCCCGAGGGCGCCGCCGCCCCGACGATCCCGACCCGGGCGGTCGACCGCGAGACCCCGAGGACGAGGGAAGGAGGAGCCGGGCGGCGGGTCGCACCTCGGGGACGCGGCCACGGACGCGTCCCCCCGCGTGGCCCCGCCGCGACGTCCGGACGCCGGTGCGACGTTTCGGCCCGGCGCCCGCGGGCGCCGGCGCGACGCCCGTGCGCTCGAACTCGCAAACGCTCTAACCAAGGAACGCGTTGAGCGCTTCGGACGACGCCGGTTTGCACGTTCCGCGGGGTCGTCGAACCGAGCAACCTTATACTGGGGGACTGTAGGCGGCGCCGGAGGGTTTTCGAGGTGTCTCGAGCGACACAATCCGCGTCGTCGATCGCGGTCTTTCGGCAAGAAACGGCCTCCTCCCGAGGGCGTTTCAGCGACCGGCGGTCGACCGATTAGGTCGCTCGCAGTAGGGGCTATCTGCACCCGAGACGTCCTCGGTTTCCCTCAGGAGTGAGCCCGATGGCTGTGTCCAAAAAGCGCGCCGTTCCCGTGTCGGAGGAGTCGCCCGGTCGGGCGGCCGTCCGTATCGGGCGCGAACCGATTCCCGTTCCCCGTCTCGTGCCGCGCGGCAAGACCGCGTTCGACACCGTCCAGTGGCGGAGCCACGATGCGGTGATCAAGAACGCCGAAGGCAAGGTGATCTTCGAGCAGAAGGGCATCCACGCCCCCGCCTCCTGGTCGGAGACGAGCGTCAACATCGCCGCGTCGAAGTACTTCCGCATCCTTCAGGGGCGCCGCGAGAGCTCGATCGACGGGATGATCCGGCGCGTCTGCCACTGGATCGCCCAGCGCGGCGTCGAGCTCGGATACCTCGACACCGCCGACGAGGCGACGACCCTCGAGGAGAGCCTCTCCTACCTCATGGTCCAGCAGATGGCGGCGTTCAACAGCCCCGTCTGGTTCAACGTGGGGGTCCGCGAGCCCCCGCAGTGCTCCGCGTGCTTCATCCAGTCGGTCGCCGACGACATGGACTCGATCCTCGGCCTCGCGACCAGCGAGGGCCGTCTCTTCAAAGGCGGCAGCGGGACGGGGACGAACCTCTCCGCGCTGCGCGGGAGCCACGAGAAGCTCGCCGGCGGCGGGATCGCCTCGGGGCCAGTGTCGTTCATGCGCGCCTTCGATGCGCTCGCCGGCGTCATCAAATCCGGCGGGACGACCCGACGCGCGGCCAAGATGGTCATCCTCAACATGGACCATCCGGACGTGGTCGACTTCATCGAGTGCAAGGTCCGCGAGGAGGACAAGGCGCTCGCGCTCATCCGCGAGGGCTACTCGTCGAACTTCGACGGCACCGACCCCGACTCGGCCTACGCGTCGATCGCCTACCAGAACGCGAACCACTCGGTGCGGGTCCCGGACGCGTTCATGGACGCGGTCGTGCGCGACGGCGAGTGGAAGACGTACAACCGGACCGACCACTCGGTCGCGGGGACGTTCCGCGCCCGCGAGCTCTGGCGCAAGCTCGCCTACGCCGCCTGGCGCTGCGGGGACCCCGGCGTCCAGTTCGACGATGTCACGAACGACTGGCACACCTCGCCGAACTCGGGCCGGATCAATGCCTCGAACCCGTGCAGCGAGTACCTGTTCCTCGACGACTCGGCGTGCAACCTCGCGTCGATCAACCTCATGAAGTTCCTCGACGCGAAGGGCCAGCTCGACGTCGAGTTCTTCCGCCAGGCGACGCGCACGATGGTCCTTGCGATGGAGATCCTCGTCGACGCGTCGAGCTACCCGACCGCGCCGATCGCCCAGAACTCCCACGACTACCGGCCGCTCGGGCTCGGCTACGCCAACCTCGGCGCCCTGCTCATGCACTACGGCCTCGCCTACGACTCCGACGAGGGACGCACCCTCGCCGCCGGGGTCTCGGCGTTCCTCTCGGCCGAGGGGTACCACATGTCGAGCGAGGTCGCGAAGCGGATGGGGTCGTTCGCGGGGTTCGAGAAGAACCGCGCCCCGATGCTCCGCGTGATGGGCAAGCACGCGAAGGCCGCGGAGCGGATCGCGCTCAACGACCCGCGCCTCTCCGCCCTCGTCCGCGCGTCGGTCGACCGGTGGCACGACACGGTGAAGGCCGGCGAGCTGTGGGGGTACCGCAACGCCCAGATCTCGGTCATCGCCCCGACGGGGACGATCGGGCTCCTCATGGGCTGCGACACCCTCGGTCTCGAGCCGGAGCTCTCGCTCGTCAAGACGAAGAACCTGGTCGGCGGCGGCGTCCTGAGGATGGTCAACCGCACGGTCCCGGACGGACTCGCCGCGCTCGGCTACTCGACCGACGAGATCCGCGCGATCACCGAGCACCTCGAGAAGAACGGGACCGTCGAGGGAGCGCCCGGGCTCGCGCCCGAGGACCTCGCGGTGTTCGACTGCGCGCTCGCCCCCGCGGGCGGGACCCGGACGATCCCGCCGATGGGCCACCTGAAGATGCTCGGCGCCGTCCAGCCGTTCCTCTCGGGAGGCGCGTCGAAGACGATCAACCTCCCGAACGACGCGACGGTCGAGGACATCGAGAAGATCTACACCGAGGCCTGGCACCTCGGGATCAAGTCGGTCGCGCTCTACCGGGACGGCTGCAAGGCTTCCCAGCCGTTCGAGACCGGCAAGGGTCGCTCCGGCGCGCCGGTCGGGCCGCGCGGCCCCGCGCGCGAGCGCCTGCCCGACGAGCGCAAGGCTGTGACGCACCACTTCTCGGTGGGCGGCCACGACGGCTACGTTACGGTCGGCCTCTACCCCGACGGGCGCGTCGGCGAGCTCTTCTTCCGCGTCACGAAAGAAGGGTCTACGGTCAACGGTCTCATGGACTCGCTCGGGATCTCGATGTCGATGGCGCTCCAGCACGGGGTGCCGCTCAAGGACCTTGTGCGCAAGCTCGCGCACCTGCGCTTCGAGCCGGCGGGGGCGACCAACAACCCGAAGATCCGCTTCGCGAAGTCGATCCCCGACTACGTCGCCCGGTGGCTCGCGCTCGAGTTCCTCACCGAGGAGGAGCGCCGCGCGATCGGCCTCGAGGGCCCGGCCGAGGGGAACGGGAACGGCCACGCGCCGTCGCCCGCCCCGAAGGCGTCCGCGCCCGCGAGCCAGACCGTGAAGTTCGAGACCCGGCCGCTCGACGCGTTCGGCCCGGACGCGGCGGTGGGAGGGTCGACGAGCGAGGATGCGCCGAGCTGCGCCGTCTGCGGCGGGATCATGGTCCGATCGGGAACGTGCTACGCGTGCACGGTCTGCGGGTCGACGAGCGGGTGCTCGTAAGCCGTCCGACGCCGATCTACGGGTCGATCGGCGCGGCGCTCGCCGGGGTCGCCTCGTCCGGTGCCCCACCGGCCGCCCGGCCCGGCGCCGCGTCCGAGCGCACGCCGTCCGCGCTGTAGCGGAAGTTCCGTAGGCCGAGCGACAGGAGGAACCCGACGGCCGAGACGAGCGCGGTCAGGCCGAAGACGACGGCGTACCCCGTGTTGGCGTACACCGAGATCGGCGGCACGGGCGGCGGGGCGACCCGGACGGTCGTCAGGTAGCTCGCGATCACGGTCGTCGCGACGACCGGTCCGACCGCGCTCCCGAGGTTGCGGAACGTCTGGTTCATACCGGTCTGGATCCCGAGCTCCTTCGGGGAGACCGACAGCACGATCACGTTCGACATCGCGATGAGGACGCCGACGTTGCCGACCATCACGGGGATCATCAGCACGATCGTCTCGAGGACCGTCGCGTGGACGAACGCGAGCGCGAACGCGCCGAGCCCCATCACGGCGAAGCCGAGCTGCATCACCGGCTTCGGACCGAGGCGCGAGACCCCGCGTCCGAGCAGCGGGCCGAACGCGAGCATCGAGAGCGCCGACGGGAGCGCGACCAGGCCGAACTGGAACTCGCTCAGGCCGAAGCCGGGCGAGAACGGGTACTCGGTGAGGACGGTGACGGTCACGAAGATGAGGAACATCGCCGACCCGACGAAGAGGCCGTTGACGTTCGAGATCCAGACGTTGCGCTGCCGCAGCGCCGCGAAGGAGACGACCGGCGCGGTCGCGCGCGGCTCCCAGACGAGGAAGAAAAGGGCGCCCGCCGCGGCGAGAGCGAGGAACTGCGGAACGCCCCAAGGCACGGCCCCGACGGCGATCGCGCGCACGTTCGTCCACCCCCACGCGGACGCCTCCGTGATCCCGAGCATCAGCATCGCGAGCGCGAAGCCGAGGAGCGCGATCCCGGGAAGGTCGATCGGACGCGCCTCGCGGTGCGGCGATTCCCGGGCGATGAGGTAGGTGAGGACGAACAGGACGACCGCGACCGGGATGACCGTGTGGTAGGTGAGCTGCCAGCCGTACATCTGCGCCACGTAGCCACCGCCCGCGAGGCCGAGCGCGGCGCCGGCCGCGAACATCGCCGAGACGACCCCCTGGGCCTGCCCGACCCGCGCCGGCGGGAACACTTCGGGGATCATCGCGAACGCGAGCGGGAACATCGCCATCCCGACGCCCTGGAGCGCCCGCACGCCGATGAGGAGGTAGATCTGGTCCGCCCGGGAGACGCCGAGAAGGTCGCCGAGGTTCGGCGTGAACCCGGCGATGCTGACCGCCGCGGCGTAGACGCCCATCACGAGGAGCAGCATCCGCTTCTTGCCGTACTTGTCGCCGAGCTTGCCGAAGACCGGCGTCGCGACGGTGCCGACGAGCAGGTACGCCGAGAGGATCCAGGCGATCGTCGTCACGGGGGGTCCGTCGAAGAACGTCGCGAACTGCTTGAACGCCGGGAGAACCATCGTCTCGACGTAGGTGACCATGAGCGCCATCCCGGCGAGCACGGCGAGGAGCGCGCTCGCGGCCCTCGGGTCGAACGCGGTGCCCGCGGCGGTCCGGACGCCGGCGGCGGGCGCGGCGGGCGTCCCGCTCACGGGGCCTCCCGCGCGACGGGCGCGGTCCCCTTGAGGCGCCGGGTGGCCTCGCCCAGGAGGCGCGTGACCGTCCGGACCTCGGACGGGGGGACGCCGGCGAACGCGGCGTCCAGCGTCGCGTCGAACCGACCGAGGACGCGGGCGACGACGCGCCGGCCGCGCGGCGTCACCGTGAGCACGACCGCGCGCCGGTCGGCCTCGGAGCGCGCGCGTCGGACGAGTCCGTCCTCGACCAGCTGGTCGACGCACGCGGTGACGCTCGGCATCGTCACCGAGAGCCGGCGGGCGATCTCGGTGGCGCGGCCCGACCCCGTGTCGCTCAACCGGTAGAGGGCCCAGAACGTCCCGTGGGTGAGGCCTTCGGCCTCGAGCTCGGGCGTGATCCGCGCGAGCACCGCGTGGGTCGCGTCGTGGAGGACGCCGAGAAGCTCGCGCGCGGGCCCGGCGGCGGTGCGGGATGCGGCGGACGAGGAAGGCGCCATGGGCCCCGATTATTTCGGGCGCTAAACTATTAGGCTATTTAACTATACAGGCCGCCCCGCGGCTCAGCGAAGGGCGTAGCGCGCGAGCTCGACCAGGTCGGGGAGGCCGAGGTCGCCCGCCGACGGCGCGCGGCCCCACGTCGCGCGGATCGCTCCCGCCGGGAAGGCGGGGTCGTCGCCCGCGGACCGGGGCTCGAGCGAGGTCGGCGGACCGCGGCGGTCGACCTCGAGCAGGAGGACGAGGGCCCCGACGGGACCCGACTCGACCTCGACGCCCCCGTCGGACTCGGACCCCCAGGTCTCGATGCGGGCCTCCTCGTCGTGGAGGTGGGCGATGCGCGCCGTCCGGCCTTTCGTCCGCCGGGGCGCCCCGGGGGCCCGGCGCCAGGCGATCGCCGCCCCCGCCTCGATAAGGCGGGTCCGGAGGCCGCGGTCGACCTCGAGCCGGCCCGGGGTCACCCGGCCGCCCCCCTGCCCCGCCAGAGCCGGCAGTCGGGGCGGACCGAACACGGCCCGCAGACGGCGAGGTCGCGGCGCTTCGGGCAGTCGCCCGAGATGCCCGTGTGGCAGAGGACGAAATCGAACTTCACCGGATCGATCGGGTCGATCCGCCGGAGCGCCTCGCTCACCTCCTCGACCGCAGCCCACGAGCGGCTGCGCCGGGCAGTGAGGCCGAGGTGGTAGGCGATCCAGTGGACGTGCTGGTCGAGCGGGACCATGAGGGCCCCGGTCGGCACGCGTCGCCACGTGCCGAGGTCGGGAGCGCGGTCGCGGACCATCCAGCGGACGAAGAGCGTGAGACGCTTGCAGGCCCCCGGCGCGGCGTCGAGCGGGCTCGGGAAGAGCTCGCGGTAGCCGGCGGGAGCGCGCCCGCGTCCCCGTAACGTCCGCGCGAGGGCGTCGAGGCCTCCCGCGAACCCGTTCCCCTCCCAACCCGTGAGGAACGCCGACTCGAGCGTCCGGTGGTCGGCGTAGTAGCGCGTCAGGACCGCGGCGAGGTGGTTCAACTGGTCGCCGCGGATCCATCGGTGGCGGAACGGCCGCAGGCGGGCGGCGCGCTCGGCCGCCCACGCCGGGTCCACGAGCCGACCGACGTCGCCGTGCGCGACCTCCGCGAGGCGGTCGATCGCACCGCGGATCGCGGTCGTGTTCCCGACCGCGAGCGTGGCGGCGAAGATCCCGGCCACCTCGGCCCGGCGATCGTCCCACGCGAGCGGTCGGACGACGGAGATCGGGTCGTCGGCGAGCGAACGGTCGAACGGGAAGCGCGCGTAGAGCTCGCGCAAGTGCTGCGGGAACTCCGGGGTCGGGCGGTGCACGCGCACGCCCCCCAGGACCGCGCGCGCGCATTTACGGTTGGGGGGCGAGAGGGGTTCCGGCCGGCTCCGCTAACTAGGTCGGGGGCTTCTCGCGGTCCATGGCGCCGGGACCCATCGAGGTCCGGCCGACGATCGACCGGGCGTGGCTGGAGCGAGCGGCCGCGCAGGACCCGGTCGCCCACGCGTTCGCGCTGTGGGACCTCGAGCGCAACCCGGGCCGGATCCGCATCTTCTCGGCGATGGACGGGGACCGGACGCTCGGGTACCTCCTCGTCTGGCTCGGTCATCCCCGGGCGACCGTCGTCCACTGGGTCGGCACGACGCCCGAGACCCGGGCGCTCGCCGCCGCACTCCCGTCTCGGCCGCTGGTCGCGATCGTCCCGGAGGAGGCGGAGTCGGTGGTCACCGAGGCGCGCGGACCCGCCCGCCGCTACACCGTGCTCGTGATGGAGCGGCCCGCGACTCCGCCGCCGGTACCCCCGGCCGTCCCGGGGACCGTCCGGACTCTCGAGCGCTCGGACGTCCCCCTGCTCTCCGAGTGGGCCCGGCGGCAGTCCGACCCGGTCGTCGCGGAGTACCCGTTCCTCGACCCCGACGAGGAGCTCACCTGGGGCGCCTTCGACGGGCCGAAGCTGGTCGGTGTCGTCCACGCCGAGGTGCGTCGCCCCGGCCTCTGGGTCCTCGGTGGGGTCTACGTCGAGCCGGAGGCGCGCCGCCGGGGCCGGGGACGCGAGCTGATCGCGGCGGCCCTCGCCGCGAGCGCCCGGGCGGACGTGCGGGTCGCGCTCTTCGTCCGCGAGGACCGTACCGAGGCCCGCACGCTCTACGAAGCCGCCGGCTTCCGCCCCGCCGGGCGGCGGGTCTGGCTCGACCTCGGGGCCGGCTTGAGCCCGTGACCGGACCCCAACCCCTAAGGCGCGGCCGGCCTGCCGGGAAGCGATGCCCTCGAACGCCGGGGCGGCCGAGGCCTTCCGAGAGATCGCGGACCTGCTCGACGTCCTCGGGGAGCGGTTCAAGCCCGAGGCGTACCGGCGGGCGGCCCGGTCGATCGAGACGCTGACGGAGGAGCTCGCCGCGGTCGCGGCCCGAAACGAGCTGCGATCGATCCCCGGGGTCGGCGACGCCATCGCGGAGAAGATCCGAGAGTACCTCGCGACCGGCTCGATCCCCTACCTCGAGCGCCTGCGCCACGACGTCCCCGCGGGGGTCGTCGCGATGATGCGACTTTCCGGCCTCGGGCCGAAGACCGCGCGCCGGTTCTGGGTGGATCTCGGGATCGAGGGTCCGAGCGCGCTCGCGGCCGCGATCGACGCGGGTCGCCTCGACGGCGTGAAGGGGTTCGGTCCGAAGAAGATCGCCCAGGTCCGCTCGGCCGTCGAGTCGGCTCGGATCGCCCCGGCGACCGGGCCGGGCCGCGCCCCGATCGAGGAGGTCTACCCGGTCGCCGAGCGGATCGTGAACGCGCTGCGGGCGCGCGCCCCCGCCGACCGCGTCGAGGCCGCGGGGAGCTTCCGCCGGCGACGCGAGACGGTCGGCGACCTCGACGTCCTCGTCTCCTCGACGGAGCCCGAAGCGGTCTTCGACGCGTTCAGCGCCCTCCCCGAGGTCCGCGAGGTCCGGCTTCGCGGGGGCACGAAGGAGACCGTCGTCCTATCGACCGGTCTCCAGGTCGACCTGCGCGTGGTCGAGCCCGCGGCGTTCGGGGCGGCGCTCCAGTACTTCACGGGGTCGAAGGACCACAATGTCCACCTCCGCTCGATCGCCCGCGACCGCGGGCTCAAGGTCAACGAGTACGGGGTCTACCGCGGCGACGAGCGCGTCGCCGGGCGGACCGAGGAGGAGGTCTACGCGGCGCTCGGACTCGCGTGGGTCCCGCCCGAGGTCCGCGAGGACCAGGGCGAGGTCGAGGCGGCGGCGAAGGGCCGGGCGTTCCCCCGGCTGGTGGACGACCACGACCTCACGGGGGACCTCCACGTGCACCTGCCCGAGGCGGCGGACGCGGCCGACGTCGACCGCCTGCGGGCGGCCGCCCGGGCACGAGGCGTGACCTCGCTCGGCGTGGTCGTCGGGGGCGTGCGCGCCGACGGCTCGACGTTCGTCCTGGCGGTCGACGCGCGCGCCCGGCTCGACGCCCGCGAAGGGAGGTCGGCGGGGGTCTGGCGGGCGGTCGAGACCGGTCCGACAGGATTGCCTCCGCCGCTTCGGGGCCTCGAGCACGACTACCGCATCGTTCGGCCGACGCGGGACGCCCCGGATCCGGCTCCGCTCGCTCCCGGAGCTCCCGTCCTCCTGGTCGCCCACCTCGGAGGGGGGGGAGAGGAGGGGGTAGGTCGCGTCCGCCGCTGGGTCGAATGGGCCCGGGAGGTCGGGGCCGCGGTCGAGGTCGGGCCGGGACCCGAACGGCTCGACGCGACGTGGGCCCGTCTCGCCCGGGCCACCGGGGTACCGCTCGCGCTGCCGAGGGGACTCACCGGGCCGACGGACGACCCGACCGCCCCGATCGCCCTCGGGTTCGCCCGACGGGCCGGAGCCGAGCCTCGGGACGTTCGGGTCGCTCCACCGAAGCGGGCGGAGCCGCGTCGGCGGCCTACCGGGTCGCCCTGAGGCCGCCCGGAGCTCCCGAGCGGGCGCCGGAGATCGAGAGCGACGAGCCCGAGGCGGAGGCGTGGCGCTGGCAGCTCGCGCACCGGTGCGCGGTGGGGTCGAGGCCGTGGCGCCAGTAGCAGTCGGTGCAGAGCGGGCGGCCGCATCCCCAGCAGAGCGGGGTCGTCGCCCGGGGGGCGACGGGCGCGGCGCAGTTGACGCACGCCCCCGGCGTGCCGGCCGGGTGGGCCCGGAAGGCGGGGGGCTCGGGAAGGCGGGAGCTCCGCCGAGGGTCGACCGCCGGGGCGAGGGGACGGGTCGGTCCCGCCGGTGGAGCGCGTGCCCGGATCGCCATGGTCGGCCGGGAGACGCCTCCCCCCCTTTTTAGCCCTAGGTCCCGTTTAGGGGGAGTTCCCTTGGACCGGGAGGTTCATGTACCGCGGCGGCGGGAAGGGCTCCCGTGTCCGACGGACGCGCATACCCCCGTCCCTACGTCCGGCCGCCCCCGGCCCGCCCGGTGCGGGTCGCCGAGGAGCGGGCCGAGCGGTCGAACGCGGCGGTCCCGGTGGCGGTCGTCCTGGTCCTCCTCGGGTTCTACCTCGCCCGATACTCGATCCTCGCCCCGGCGGCCCTCGGCCTCGTGCTCCTTTTCTCGGGGGGGTCGTTCCTCTCCGCCCGCCTGAACCCGCTCAGCCCGCACTTCTACCTCACGCGCAAGCCGTCGTGGCTCGCGGTCGCCGTCGTGCTCCTGGGCGGCCTCGGGCTCTTCTACTACGCCTACACGCTCTTCGTGGCGCACGCGGGGCCGTTCGTCCCGGGCATCCCGGGGCTCTAGGGCGCCCGGCGCGGGCCTACGCCGCGACCATCCGCTCGAGCGACCGGCGGGCGCGGTCGGCCGTCTCGCTCGGGACGTCGATCACGTACCGCCGCTCGGCGAGCGAGTCGCGCACGTCCGCGAGGCTGATCTCCTTCATGAACGGACAGATCGCGCCCCCGTCGATCGGGGAGAACCGGGTCGAGGGGTTGAGCCGGCGCATCCGGTGGAGGATCCCGACCTCCGTCGCGACCAGGACCTCGGGCGCGCGGGTCTCCTCGGCGAACCGGATCATCCCGTCGGTCGAGAGGACGCGGTCGACGTGGGGCAGCGCCTGGCTCGCGCACCCGCATTCGGGGTGCGCGATGAGCGGGGCGCCGGGATGCTCGGCCCGGGCCCGCGCGAGGACGTCCGGCGACAGCTTCGCATGGACCGGGCAGTCGCCGACCCACAGGTGCATCGTGCGGCCGGTCCGCTTGCGGACGTACTCGCCGAGGAACATGTCGGGCAGGAAGAGGATCTCCCGGTCGGCCGGCACCTGCTCGACGACCTTGATCGCGTTCGAGCTCGTGCAGCAGTAGTCGGCCTCCGCCTTCACCTCGGCGCTCGTGTTGATGTAGGCGACCACGACCGCCCCCGGGTGGGCGGCCTTCCAGTCGCGCAGCTGCTCGGCCGTGATGGCGTCGGCGAGCGCGCATCCCGCTTTCAGGTCGGGCAGGAGCACCGTCCGCGTCGGGTTCAGGATCTTGGCCGTCTCGGCCATGAAGCGCACGCCGGCAAACACGATCACCGAGCGGTCCGACTCCATCGCCTTGCGCGCGAGGTAGAGCGAGTCCCCGACGAAGTCGGCGACGTCCTGCACGTCCGCCCGCTGGTAGTTGTGCGCGAGCAGGACCGCGTCCCGCTCGTCCTTCAGACGGAGCACGTCCGCCTCGAGCGACATGTCGGACCGACCCGGACTAGTCGACAAGCCGTCTTAAGCGGCCGGGACGCACGGTGAGGTGGAACGGGAGCGCCGGCGCGGAGTGGGTGAGGGCGCCCAAGCTCACCGCGTCCGCGCCCACCGCGCGGTAGCGTCGCACGGTCCCGGGCGTGATCCCCCCCGAGAGCTCGACCCAATGCCCCCGTCGCACGTTCGCCGCCTCGAGCGCGCGAACGATCGCGCGCGCCGGACCGGGACCGGTATTGTCGAGGAGGAGGGAGTCGGCCCCGGCCCGGATCGCCGCGAGCGCCTGCCGGGCCGTGCGGACCTCGACCTGGACGGGAAGCCGCGAGGGGGTCCGCGCGCGCGCCCGCCGGATCGCAACGGCGAGCGGGACGAGGGCGAGGTGGTTGTTCTTGATGAGGACGCCGTCGGAGAGGTCGCGACGGTGGGGGTGACCGCCGCCGTGGACGACCGCCGCCTTCTCGAGGTCGCGCAACCCGGGGGTCGTCTTGCGGGTCGCCCAGACCTCGAGGCGGGGGCGGCTCCCGCGGGTCCCTTCGACCGCGCGGGCCGTGGCGCTCGCGACGCCGCTCAGGTGCATCAGGAAGTTGAGGACCGTCCGCTCGATGGCGAGGATCGCCCGCGCGTCGCCCCGCAGGCGGGCGACGAGGGTGCCCCGCCGGACGCGGGTGCCGTCCCGGGCCGCGAAGGCGACCTCGAGCGACCGGGCGCGCGCGGCGGCTCGGAGCGCCTCCGTCCCGGACAGCACGCCGGTCCCCTGGGCGGTCACGGTCGCCTCGACCACGACCCGGCCCGGGAGGATTGCCCGGGTCGTCCGGTCGCGCGCGGCCCGGTCCTCGGCGAGGGCGCGGCGGACGGCCGCGTCCGCCCCGGGGACCCGACGCCTAGGCCGCATCGTTCGTCGCCCCCTTCTCGAGGAGCGCCGCGCGCAGCCGCTCGAAGTCGAGCGCCACGTCCGGACGCAGCGCCGGCAGGTTCTGCCGCTCGAGCTCGGTGATCCGCCGCTGGGCACTGGCCCGGTCGCCGCGCGCGTACGACAGCTGGGCGAGCCGCAGCACGACGTCGACCTCGTCCGCCGGAGCCTTCAGCTCGCGGACGAGGCGGTAGGCGTCGAGGAGGTCCGCCTCGGCCCGGTCGTACTCGCCGCGGTCGAGCTCGATCTTCCCCTGGACGATCATCGACTGGACGAGACCGAACCGGTCCCCGATCCGTTCGAGGATCTCGCGCGAGCGGCGCGTGTGGTCCGCCGCCTCCTTGAGGCGCCCGGCCTCGCGGAGGACGTCGGCCGAGTTGAAGAGGGCCCAGCCGACCCGGCGGAGGTCGTGGCCTTTCTCGGCCAGGCGGATCGCCTCGGTGAACTCCGCGATCGCCTCGACGAACCGCGGCGTCGCCGACGTCGTCCCCGCGAGCACCACGCCGAGGAACAGGTGCGCTTGCGCCGCCTCGCGCACGTCCCCGAGCCGCTCGAGGCGGCGCGCCGCGTCCTGCGCCTCGGCGAGAGCGCCCTCCGCCTGGCCCATCATCGCGAGGACGTTCGCCCGGCGCGCCTCCCCGAGCGCGATCGCGCGCTCGTTGCCGGCTTCGCGGGCGAGGCGCAGCTCCTCGGTGTGCTCGGCGAGCGATTCCGCGTACTGGCCCTCGTAGTAGAGGGCCTCCCCGCGCAGGTTGTGGACGCGCAGGCGGACGAGCGGGTGGGCGGAGAGGTCGATCGTCGCGAGCACGCGGCCGGTCGCCTCCTCGGCGGCCCGCCACTCCCCCTGGTCGGTGAGCACGCGCGCGAGGTAGAGCTCGAGGAGCGCGCGGAGGTGCGGGGCGAGGCGCGACGCGACGTCGGCCCGTTCGCGGAAGTCGCGCAGCATCGCTTCCGCTTCCTTGAGCGCGCCCGCGTGGTCGACCTGACGGGCGAGCTCGAGGACGAGTTCCGTCTCCCCGTCGAGGTCGTCCGACCGCACGCGGCGGTGGCTGTCGAGGGCGCGGGCGTAGTGCTCGCGCGCGACCTCGGGCGCGCTCGCCCGGTCGGCGATCTCCGCGGCGGCCCGGTTGTACAGGAGCGCCCGATCGTCGACACGACCGAGGTAGAAATGGCGGGCGAGCGCGTAGATCGTCACCGTGTCGGCGCTCCCGGTCGACTCGAGGGCCTCGCCGGCCCGGCGGTGCAGCACGCGACGGCGGCTCTCGGTCAGGCGGTCGTAGACGCCCTCGCGGAGCCGGTCGTCGGCGAACGCGAGCCGCTCCTCGGGCCGCTCGAGAAGGACGCCGTGGCCCACGAGACGGTCGACGATCTCGGCGAGCCGCTCCTCGTCCTCCCCGCTCGCGGAGAGGAGGAGGGCGAAGGGGAACTCCGGACCGAGCACCGAGGCGACCGCGACCGTCCGTTCCTCCGCCTCGTCGAAGGTCGGTACGACCCCCGGAGGCCCGGCGGCGCCCACCGCCGGGGCCGACCGACCCGGCGTCCCTCGGTCGAGCTGGTCGAGGAGGAGCGGGTTCCCGCCGGTCTCGGAGAAGCGGCGCTGGACCTCCTCGTCCGAGAGCGACCGGTGGGGGTCGCGCCATCGGAGGTAGTCGTGGACCTCCGCGGAGGAGAACGGGCGCAGGGTGACCCGACGCGCGCGGGTCGCGCGCTCGAACGCCTCGAGGCGCGCGCGACGCGACGCCGTCATCGAATCGAACGGGCGGGCGGTCGCGAGGACCCAGAGCGGCCGGTTCGTGAGCTGGCGGACGAGGAACTCGACCGCCTCGAGGGACGGTTCGTCGCCCCGCTGGAGGTCCTCGAGGACGAGGACCGTCGGTCCGCGGCGGGTGAACTCGAGGAACTGCTCGGTGATCCCCGCCCAGAGCGGCTCGCGGCCCGGCTCGCCGCGCTCGTCCGCCTCGCCGAGGGCGGAGAGCAGGCGCTCCTCGATCCGCACCGGCGCCCCGTCGTGGAGCCGGGGCGCGAACCCGATCAGGACCTCGCCGGGGCCGCCGTCCGAAACGCCCGTCTCCCGCGGGTCGGGCTCGGGGCGGGCGCTCTCGAGCGCCGAGCGGATCAGGGCGAACGGCGGCGGCGCGTCGAGCGCGGGCGCCCGCCCGAAAAGGACCTGGGCGCCGCGGACGCGCACGGTGCGCACGAGCTCCTCGACGAGGGTCGACTTGCCGATCCCGGTGGCGCCGACCAGGAGCGTGACCCCTCCGCTGCCTGCCCGCGCGTCCTCGAACCGTCGGTAGAGGGCCTCGACCGTCTCCGTCCGGCCGACGAACGGGCGACCGTTCCCGGCTTCGGCCGCCATCGCCTGTCCGACGTAGATGGGAGGGTCCGACTATTTACGCTCGCGTCGCGGTCGCCCTCACGAACGGGAGCGCGACGACCCGACCCGCGACCTCGTGACCCCGGATCTCGAGCGCGACCGGGGTGCCGACGGCCGCGAGCGCGAGCGGAAGGTAGGCGAGCGCGATGCCGTGCCCGAGCGTCGGCGAGAGTCCGCCGCTCGTCGCCTCGGCCACGACCGCCCCGTTCGAGCGCACCGGGGTCCCGTGGCGCGGGATCGCGCCCGGCGCCTCGACCGAGATCCCCGAGAGGCGGACCGCCGGACCGTCGGTCCGTTCCTTCTCGAGCGCCGGGCGCCCGACGAACAGGTGGTCGAAGTCGACGAACCGGTCCTGCGCCGCCTCGAGGGGCGTCCGGTCGCGGTGGAACTCCTGGCCCGAGAGGAGATAGCCCTTCTCGAGCCGCAGCGTGTCGCGGGCGCCGAGGCCGCACGGCGCGACCCCCGCGGCGAGCAGACGCTCGGCGAGCGCGTCGGCGTCCTCGCCTCGGACGAACAGTTCGTACCCGAGCTCTCCCGTGTACCCGGTCCGGCTCACGAGGACGGTCTCGGCGAGGGCGTCCGGGAACGGCCGGTCGAGCGCTCCCGCCGGCTCCCCCGCCCCCGGCCGGGAGGGGAAGAACGCCGCCCGGTAGAACCCAAGTCCTCCGAGCGACCAGCCGAAGAGCCCCTCGAGCACGGCGCGGCTCTTCGGCCCCTGGAGCGCGAGGAGCGCGACCGTGTCGTTCCACCGCGAGATCCTCGTGTCGGGCCCGCGGTGATGGCGGAGGATCTCCTCGATCTCGTCCGCGCGGCCGGCGTTGGGGACCGCGAGGAATCGCTGGCCCGGTCCCTCCTCGCGGTCGAGACGGTTCACGAGGAGGTCGTCGACGATGTGGCCCGACGACTCGAGCAGGAACGTGTAGCGGACCTGGCCCGGGGCGAGGGAGGGGACGTTCGCCGTCGTGCGCCGGGCGAGGAGGGCGCCCGCGTGTCCCCCCTCGACCGAGAGGATCCCCATGTGCGAGACGTCGAAGAGGCCGGCCGAGGACCGAACGGCCCGGTGCTCGGCGAGGATGCTCGTGTAGTAGAGCGGCATCTCCCAGCCGGCGAACGGGACGAGGCGCCCGCCGTGGCGGCGGTGGTACTCGTAGAGCGGAGTTCGGCGGAGCGGGACGGAGGGCCCGGCGGGTGGGGGTTCGTTCATGTGACGATCTCCTTCAGTCGGCCGTCATCGACCCCGCGACGGATCTCGAGCGCGATCCGCCGCCCCGTGCTCATCGGGGTGCGCCAGAGCGCGTTGCCGTACGGGTGGCCGAGAGCGAGGTGGATGTTGGTACCGCCGCCGATGCGCGCCGCGACGTCGAAGACCGTGGGATGACCGTCCCGATCGAGGCACGTCTGCAGGCAGAACGGTCCGAGGATCCCGGGCGCATAGTGCTCGCGGGCCGCGTTCACGAACTTCTCCCCGAGGCGGAAGACCTCCTCGAGGATCGACTCGCGCACGGTCAGCGTCCCGTGCCCGACGACCGTGTACTCGGGGATGCGGGCCGCCTCCGAAAGCTCGAGCTGCTCGGCCGCCGGAAGGCGTACGAGGCCGTCGAGCGTGCTCTCGCGCCGCTCGTCGACGCCGAGGAGCTCGAGGCCCTCCTCCCGCGGCACGAGCGGCGAGAAGAAGAAGTTGAAGTTGAAGACCGGCCCCAAGATGTACTCCTCGATCCGGGCGGTCGCGAGGTCGTCCGCGGTGATCGTCCCGCGCGCGATCAGGTGAGCGCTCTTGCGGCGGTACTCCTCCGGGCTCGATACGGTGAAGAACCCGCGCTCGAGCCGGCGGGTCGCGTGCGGTAGCTTCACGATCGCGAGCCCGTCGATCGCGTCGGGGCCCTCGACCGCGTGCGGGATCGGGATTCCGGCCCGGTCGAGGAGGGTGTAGTAATTCTCCCGCTCGGTACGTTCCTCGATCCGCAGGAGGTTGCGCGATCCGACGATCGGTACGCGGAACTCGTCCTCGATCGCCGACAGCGCGACGTAGGAGCTGAGCGCGCGATTCGGGACGAGCAGCACGCCGTGGGTGCGCAGCCGTTCCTGGGTCCCGGCCGCCACGACGTCCGAGAAGCGGGGGAACGTCCAGACGTCGTCGACGCACCCGCGCCGTCGGCCCCCGCCGTGGCCGCGCACGGTCCGGAAGTACTTCGCGTACGTCGCCTCCCGTCCCGCCTGGGCGAGGACGAGGCTCGAGAGGCCCTCGGTGACCGCACCGTCCGCGATGTCGAGCGCCGAGTGGGACCCGATGGTCCCCACGACCGGGGTCCGCGGGTACTCCTCGAGGAGGGAGCGGATCTCACCGACCGGGATCGTCATCGTCGGAGGGCACGGTCAGTGGGGCTTAACGGCTCGGGCCACCCGCTCGGGAGTGAGGGGAAGCTCGGTGACGTGGCCGCCGCCCGCGGCCCGGACCGCGGAGGCGATTGCGGCGGGCACGGGGATGATCGGGGGCTCCCCGAGACCCTTCGCGCCGAACGGTCCCGCGCCGGCATGCCCCGAGACGAACGTCACCTCGAGGGGCGGCACCTCGCCGAGCGTGGGGATCCGGTAGTCGACCAGGCCCGCATTCTCGAGACGAGCGTCGTCCGACCAGATCGCCTCCTCGGTGAGCGCGGTGCCGATCCCCATCGCCACCCCGCCCTCGACCTGGGCGCGGGCACTGGCCGCGTCGACGACCGTCCCGACGTCGTGGAACGCCGCGTAGCGCACGAGGCGCACGGTCCCGGTCTCCGGGTCGACCGCGACCTCGGCGACGTGCGCCGCGCCGGTGAAATCGGTGTACGCGTAGAACGTTCCGTCGAGCACGAGGCTCTCGTCGATCGTTCCGCCGCGACCGTAGTGCTTTCCCTCCGCCTCGAGCCCGCCGGCCTCGCGCTCCGCGTCGGTGAGGAGCTCGGCGATCGGTCGCTCGGTCGACCCGACGCGGACGACGATCTCGTCGTTCTCGACCGCGAGCGTCGGAGGACCCGCCCCGCCGACGCGCTCGGCGAGCCTTCCGAGCAGCGTGACGAGCGCCTCGTCGACGGCCCGGCCGAGGGCCCCGACCGTTCGGCTCCCGAAGACGCCCGAGTCGAACGGTGCGTGGGCGGTGTCCTCGTACGCGACCCGGATCCGCTCGCGCGGCAGGCCGCTGCGGCGCTCGGCGACCGCCGCGAGCCCGACGATCACGCTCCCGCTCCCGATCTCGCGCTCTCCCTGGACGATCGTGAGGTCGGTCGGCGAGAGCCGGAGGCGGGCCTCGCCGCCGGCGCCGGTGCCGGTCGACCAGAAGCCCACGCCGACGCCGACCCCGTGGCCCGGCGGGGCCTCGCGCGTCCACCGGGCGGCGGTCTCGCGGGCGCGCCCGAGCGCCTCGCCGAGCCCGAACGGGAGGACGCGCTGGCCGAACGGCGTCGAGTCCCCTTCGCGCCAGAGGTGGTCGGACTTGAAGGCGAGCGGGTCGACCCCGAGCCGATGCGCGACCTCCTCGAGGTGCGACTCGACCGCGAACGCGCACTGGGGCGCGAACGGAGCCCGATGGGGACCGAACGGCGGCTTGTTCGTCCGCACGGCGTATCCCTCGACCTCGAACGCCGGGGTCCGGTACGGCCCGAGCAGGAACCCGATCGAGTAGCCGGTCGCGAAGTCGCGGCCGGGAAGCGACGTGCCGACGTCGAGAAGGAGACGGACCCGTCGCGCGGAGATCTGCCCGCTGCGCACCGCGGTCTCGAGGCGGACGACCGAGGGCAGCGTGGTGCGTCCGAGGAGGAACTCCTCCCGGTACGTGAGCGCGAGGCGGACGGGGCGCCTCGCCTCGCGCGAGAGGAGGAGGGCGTACGGCTCGAGGAGCGAAGCCCCCTTCCCGCCGAAGCCGCCACCGACCCAAGTACCGTCGACGACGATCGAGGATTCGGGAACTCCGAGGATCGACGCGGTGTCCTCCCGGACGCCGAACGGGCTCTGCGTCGACGTGTGGACCGTCCAACGGTCGTCGCGCACGTCGGCGACGCACGCGTGCGGCTCGAGCGCGACCTGGTGGACGCTCGCCGTGCGGTACGTCTCCCGGACGACGAGCTCCGCCTCCCGGAACGCCGCCTCGACGTCCCCCTTGCGGGCGCGGACGTGGGCCGCGACGTGCGGCGATCGGCCTGCCTCGGACCCGGGCCAGTCAGGAAAGATGCTCTCGAGGCTCGCGAGCGCCTCGAGCTCGTCGACCGCGACCGTCACGGCGCGGGCCGCCGCGCGCGCCCGCTCGAGCGTCGGGGCCGCGACCGCCGCCACCGGCTGGTGGCGATAGGTGACCGCGTCGCGGGGGAACGCGGGCCGTTCGGCGTCGCCCGAGAGCCCACCGGTGAGCCGGGCGAGGTCGGCGTGGCCGACCGCTACGACCCCCTCGAGCGCCCGGGCGCCGGCGAGGTCGACCGAGCGGATCCGACCGTGCGCGACCGGCGCGAGCACGAGCGCGCCCCAGAGCATCCCCGGAAGCTCGAGGTCGGTGGCGAACACCGCCCGTCCCGCGGCCTTGAGCGCCGCGTCGGGGCGCGGGGGCGCAACGCTCACGGACGCTCCTGTCGAGCGAGCGCGGCGGCGCGAACGATCGCGGCGTATCCCGTGCACCGGCAGAGGTTCCCCCCGAGGTCCTCGAGGAGCTCGTCGAACGACGAGGCCCGCTCGCGTTCCGCGAGAAGCCCGGTGAGCGCCATCACGAACC
Organism: Thermoplasmata archaeon; assembly: GCA_021816865.1. GTDB lineage: Archaea > Thermoplasmatota > Thermoplasmata > Lutacidiplasmatales > UBA184 > Lutacidiplasma. Next base: position 114,983 of record JAKAWX010000006.1, read on the forward strand.
CGGGCGTGCAGTAGCCGCACTGGAGCGCGCCGGTCCGCTCGAACGCCGAGCGGACGGTCCGGCCGAGCGGGTCGACATCGATCCCTTCGATCGTCGTCACCGAGCGCCCGGCGAGCTCGTGCGCGAGCGCGAGGCAGGAGAGCGTGCTCTGGCGGTCGACGAGGACCGTGCACGCGCCGCACCCGCCGGTCCGACACCCCTCCTTCGTTCCGCGGAGCCCGAGGCGCCAACGCAGGGTGTCGAGGAGGCGCTCGTCGCTCGGTACGCCGTCGAGGACGACCTCACGGCCGTTGACCGAGAGCCGCAGGGACCCGTCGCTCATGGGGCCCTCGGCGACGGAACGGCCGCCCTGACGGCCCGGACGAACAGCGGGCGGACGAGCTGGCGGCGGTACTCTTCCGACGCCCGACGGTCGGCGACGATCGGCGCGTTTCGCGCGAGGAGAGCGGCCGCGCGAGCGAGCGACGCGTCGGTCGGGTACGGGGCGTCGAGCTCGGCCTCCGCGGGCGGAAGGCGGACCGGTCGGGGCGGAAAGCCGGCGATCGCGACCCTCCACCTCCCGTCGGTCGGGGAAAGCGCGACCGCGACCGCGAGGTGGGAGATGTCGTGGAACGGGCGCACGCGCTGCCAGAGGTAGGCCGACGGCCGGGCCTCAGGGAACCGGACCGAGCGGATCAGCTCCGCCGGGCCCCGGGCGGTCTTCCGCGACCCCTCGATGAACCGGTCGACGGAGACGGTGCGCTCGCCCTCGGGGCCGACGAGGTCGACCTCCGCGTCGAGCGCGAGGAGCATCGGCACGAGGTCCGAGGCGGGCGCGGCGCGGCCGAGGTTCCCGCCGAGCGTGGCGCGGTGGCGCAGCGCGACGCTCCCGACCGCCCGCACGGCATGGTAGAGCCCGGGGAGGCGGAGGCGCACGTCGGGGTCGTTCTCGAGGCTTCTCAGCGGAAGCGTGCTCCCGACCGTCAGGGTCGCGCCGCTCCATTCGAGCGTGCGCCACGGCAACCGGCGCAAGGAGAGGACGGTCCGCGGCCGGGTGCGCTGGGCCTCGATGTCGAAGAGGAGGTCCGTCCCGCCGGCGAGCACCGCGACCTCCTCACCGGGTCCTTCGCGAAGGCGGGCGATCGCCTCCTCGGGCGTCGCGGGCGTGACGAGGGCGAACGGAGCCATGAACGGGACGTTAGCGCACCGTCGGGGGATAGCGTTTCGCGCCGGAGTCGCGCGGGCGGCGACCTCTTTTTTATCCGAGGAGAGGCTCTGGCAAGCGAGCGGCATGCCATTCGAACTCGCGTTGCGTTACGCGACGCCTCTCACCCCGATCGCGGACCTCGACGAGGTCCTCCGGGAGTTCCTCCGCCTCGTGGGGTACCTGCCCGAGGGCGAGGAGGGGCGCGGCTCGGAGGGGCCGGTCGCGCAGAGCCTCGCCTACCGGCTCGTCCACGACTGCTTTCTGAGGGACACGGCGCGGCCGTGGTACGTCGAGGAGCTGACGGCGGTGCTTCGCACCTCGAAGCCGACCGTCTATCGGCACATCAACAAGCTCAAGGCGCTCGACCTCCTCGAGGAGGTCGGAGGAGCTGCCGATGGGAAGGGCCGCAAGGGCTACCGCCTGCGCTACGGGAACCTCGCGCGCGCGTGGGACTTCACCGAGGCGAACGCCCAGAACGCGCTCCGACGGTACCGGGAGACGGTGAATCACTTGCAGACGTTGATAGAGAAGAGGGCGAGCGAGCCTGCGACGAAGGTCGTCCCGAGCCCGCGCGTGGTCCGCGGCGCGGGGGCGCGATGACCGCGGCGGGTCCCGCGGCGAAACGGCCGCCGATCGCGCTCACGCCCGGGTCGCAGATCCGCGTCCGCTCCGCCGGGCCCGACGACGAGGCGATCGTGTCGACCGGCGTCTTCCGCGGCCTCGTCTCGATCGGCGGCGACAACGCGCTCGCGGTCGAGCTCGACGGCTCGGACGGCGACGAGAAGGGCCGCATCCGGATCGTCCCCGTTCCCGCGCTCCTCGCGATCGACATCCTCGAGGCCGCGAAGGCCGAAGAGGAGAAGCGGAACGAGCCCTCGCAGGCGCCCGGTTACTTCCGCTAGCGTCGGACCGGGCACGGGCTTGCTGGGAGTTCCGCCGCGGGTCGTGTCCGCGATTTCGAACCCAGGTCGTTGGCTTCGAAGGCCAACAGGATAGTCCAGACTACCCCACAAGCCCGCGACCGGCGCTACGCGAGCGGGCCTATTTGGTCGTTCCGAGGCCCGGAACCGTCCGCGACCTTCCCGGAGCCGTCCCGGGCGCCTACGGGGCCGTCGCGGCGGGATCCGGCCGGAACCGGTCGAGGGTCGTCTGCGCGGTGGAGCCCGGGAAGAGCGTCGCGATCGAGTCGGAGAGGAGCTGGATGCGCTGGCGGACGTACGGCGTGATCCCGTCGATCTCGCCGAGGCGCTGGGCGAGCGGGAGGTACTTGCGGACCGACGCTTCGTAGACGGTGGAGAGGAGCTCGCCCTCGCACCGGCCCCCGCCCGGACGCTCGGCTCCGCACCGGCCCGAGAGCGGCGGTCGCCGGTGGGAGGTGGCGCACTCCTTGCAACGGAAGCGTTGGGTCGCGAAGCTCTTCAGGTTGCCCATCACGTCCGGCAAGAAGTGGGCGTTCAGCACGAGCGTGACCGCCTGCGCGACGTCGACCGCCCGGATCTGCGTCGCGAGGACGACGGAGCGCTCGACCATGTCGGTCATCGACCGGCCGTCCCGGTACGCGGAACGGACCGGACCCCCCGCGATGTGGGCGGTGTCGTGGCTGAACCCGTACCCCGAGAGCGCCGCCGGCCCGCCGAGGCGGTGGCCGACCAGGTCGAGGAGCGGCTCGACCTCCTTCGCCGGTCGTCGCGCCGCCGCGGCGCGGTAGAGCGCGAGCGGGTACCGGGCCGACACATCGACGTTGTGCGCCTCCTTGTCGACCTCGGTCGCCTCGAGGCGGGTCGTGAGGACGAGCGGCTTGTCCATGAGCGCGCCGCGGCTCTCGGGCAGGTACGCGCGCGAGAAGTTGAGGAGGGCGTCGAGGAGCAGCGTCACCGAATCCTCGTCCCCGTCGCAGTTCCGGCGCTTTGCGGCGTGAAAGACGGGGACGGCGAAGCACGCCTCGGCTTCGGTGAACCCGAGGAGGCGTCCCGCGACGCCGCCCGACGTGTGGGGGGCGAGCGCGACCACGAGGTGACCGACCAGGTCCGCGGGCCGCTCGGCGCGGTAGAACGGGTCGAGGTTGTACAGGCGCACGAGCTCGTCGTCGACGAACTGGGCGAGGTGGGTGAGGTACTCCCCGCACGAGCGCGCGACGATCAGGTCCTGGGGGGCGAGCTCGACGAGCTGGTCGCTCCCGACGAGCGGGGCCCCGGTCCAATCGCGGTCGTAGCCGAGGCGGCGAAGCGTCTCGAGGTCGGTCCCGATCTCGCTCGGCCGGAAGTGGGTGAGGGGAAGGTCGGTGAGGTCGAAGCGGGCCGTGCCGTCCTGGTAGACCGAGACGGAGTGGGACGCCCGCAGGATCCCCTTCTCGATCGGCTCGGGGACCTTCCCGGGCGACGTGAGCCCCTTGACGCCCTTCACGACCGGCACTTTTCCGAGGTGCAGGCGCGACAGGGCGTCGCTCCACAGGCGCGCGACGGGGAGCGGCTCCCGGGTCACCGTGCCCGTCGGCTCGGTGTGGGACCCGCAGGGGCACCGCATCCAGACGGTCGTCCGGTGGCACGCCGGGCACGCGCGCACGCCGAGGTCGACCGGCGTTCCCTCGCGCATCGTGCGCCGCGCCGCCTCGGGCAGGGAGCGGGTCGGACCGCCGGCCGCCCCGACGGGGAAGAGGCCGTGGACGTTCGGCTGCATCGTCCGCTGGTACGCCTTCTCCGGGCGGCCGACGCGGCCTCCGACCCGGGAGGGTCCGCGCGCGCGGACGGGGACGCCCGAGAGCCGACTGACGTACTCGAGCGGGTCGGACTCGGCCGGGTCGAGCGCCGCCCGCCGCACCAGCGCCGTGCCGTCGACGTCAAGCCCGAGCCCACCGGCGAGCGCGGCGCTCGGGTCCGGCTCGCCCCGCAGGCGGTCCGGCGCGGTCGGTGCGAAGAGGAAACCGAGCCGCACAAGCGTCTCGCGCCACGAGGGGTCGGCGGGGAGCTCGAGGGCTCCCGAGACGAAGCGACCGGTCCGCTCGACGAACTCCGAGAGCGCCCGGATCTCGGTGCTCGAGAGGTCGTGCCAGAACAGGAGCCAGCGGGGAGCGAGCGGGACGCCGTACCGTCGCGAGAGGTCGACCGCGTCGGCGTAGGAGAGGTCCGCCGCCGCGGTCGCCGGGTCCACGCCCGCCTCCGAGAGCTCGGCGGAGTGCCAATCGGGGGCGTAGGCCCCCGGGACCAGCGCCCGGTTGTTCTCGAGGAACTCCCCGAACGAGACGAGGATCTCCCCCAGGTCGACGATCCGACGGACCCGGGGCCGCAGCGCCTCGGCCCGCTCGGCATCGTGGACCGCGGTCACAGTGCCGTCGTCGAGCTCGACGATAGGGCCTTCGACCGTGTCGCATACGCCCATCGCCGTCGCCTTGCCGGGGTACTCGAGCTTCACCTGGGTGCCGATCGCGACGAAGTGCTGGAGGATCACCATCGTCGCCGGATTGACGGCGCACGCGGCGAGCCCGGTCGTGCGCGCTCGGCCGTAGACGAGGCGGAAACCGCCCGGCTGGTTGGGATGGGCGAGTACGGGCCGACCGCCGACCGAGTCCTGAAGGTACTTCGGGGTGCGCGAGTCCTCCTCGTCGGTGGCGTGGTGGCCGAGCTCGGCGAGGAACTCCCAGCCGTCGAGGCCGAGCTTCTCCACGACCTTTCTCAGTTTCGCGGCCTTCTGACAGAGTCCCTCGGCGATCACGAGGCACGCCCCCCCGCGGATCCCGTTCGTCGGAACGCGGGGAAGATTACGGAAGGCGCTCACTTCGGCGTCGCCCTCGGTCGACTCGCCCGAGATCGCGACCGGAACGTTCCGGACGACCAGCTCGACTTCCTCGGCCGTCGGGACGTACTGGAGGTGCTGATGGTACTTGTAGAGCGGGATCTCCTCCTTGTACCGTTCGACCTCCGCCGGTTCCGGGCGGAACCGGGCCAGACCGAGGTCGCGCCGCACGATGTCGGCGAGAAGGACGCTGAGCGCCTGGGCGGTGCCGCCGGCCGCGCGGATCGGACCGGCGTAGTAGAGCTCGATGTACGGCGCCCGGTCCGGCCCCTCCCGGATATGAACTTCGGCGAGACCCTCGAGCGGCGCGACGAGGATCCCCTCGGTCAGGATCGCGAGGCCGACCCGCAGCGCCGCGTCGACGCGGGGCGCGAGCTCGCGGCCGCGGGCGGGGTCGCTCGCGAGGCGACGGGCGATCGTGACGGCCACCTCCTCGCGCGGCATCCGGGCCGCGAGCGACCGGATCTCGTTCGAGATCCCCTCGATCCCGAGGTGGGCGAGGAGCTTCTCGACGCGCATCGCCATGTCCTGCGCCCTCGGGATCTCGGGGACGAGCTCGGGGTCGAGGCCCTCCCGGCGCGCGCGCTCGGCGACCGCGTACGCACGGTCGACCTCCGCCTCGAGCGTGCGAAAATACGATTCCACGGTCCGAGCGAGACCGTCCGAGGTCTTAAGGGTCTGTCGAACCCGACGGCCGGTGCGGCGCGCGCGAGCTCGCTCGCGACGGGCCGGCCCGTACCCGATCGGTCGGCGGTGTGTGCCGTTGGGACCCCGCGAGCGGACGCACGCTATCCGTCTCCCCCGGCGCCCGGCCCGGCCGCGGGGAGAAGGTCCGCGAAGACGAAACCGTCCCGCTCCATGACCTCGCCGACCCGGACCGGCACCGCGTGCCCGAACATCGGACCGTCGCTCACGAAGGTGTGGAACTCCCCGCGTTCCCCGCACGGGTCGACGTCCGCCGGGAGCGCGGCGAGGAGCGACGCGTCGAACGGGCGACCCGCGAACGAGCGGTCGAGCTTCCGCGGGTCCACGCACGCCAAGCGGGCGCGCACGCCGGCGTCGATCATCTCACGGGCGAGGGGTCCGGTCTTCCGGCCCCAGAGCGGGAAGAGACACTCCATACCGGCCTCGCGCATGCGGCTCTCCCGGTACGCCCGCACCTCCTCGAGGAAGAGGTCGCCGAAGGCCACGCGACCGATCCCACGCCCCCGCAATTCGGCGAGGACCGCCCCCATCTCTCGCTCGTAGACCTCGTTCGGGCACGGGTAGGGAAGGCGCACGCGGTAGAGCGGGAGGCCGGCGGCGTCGGCCTGACGTTCGAGCAGCTCCTCGCGGACCCCGTGCATCGAGACCCGGGAGAACGCGTCGGTGACGGTCGTCAGGAGCCCGACGACGTCAACGTGGAATTCCCGACGCAGGACGTGAAGCGCGTACGCCGAGTCCTTCCCGCTGCTCCAGGAGAGCACGACCGGAGGCGATGAGCCCCGGGACGCGGGCGACTCCGTCGTCACGGTCACGACATCCCGGGAACCGTCAGCCGCTTAGGTTCTCTTCGGTTCGAGCGACGCCCGGCCCCGGAGCCCGCACCCCCGCGGCCGACTGGGGGATGAACTCGATCGTCGTGAGGCTGAACGCCCCGAACGAGAGCTCCGAGCTCACCCGTCGCCCCCGGACCGTCTTCCCGACCGCGCCGAGGAGCGTGAACAGGGGCCCGAGGTCCCCTTCGGGCTGGGCAAGGCGCCACTTCCGCCGGTCGAACGCGGCGAGTCCCGGCGGATCGAGGGCGAGGACACGGTCGACGATCTCCGCCTCGATCCTCTCTCCTTCCGGCCAAGGAGCGTGCGGGTCCTGGCCCATCCGACCGAAGTTGTGGAGGATCGAACCCGTGGCGACGAACACCGCGCGAAGCTCGGGGTCCTCGAGCACCGATCGCATCGACGCACCCCAGCGCACGTGGAGGGCCGGATCGTCCGGACGGATCGAGACCGGGACCACCGGCACCCGGGCTCCGGGGAGGAGGTGCATTAGCGGCGCCCATGCGCCGTGATCGAGGCCCCACTCGGTCGTCCCCTCGACCCGGATCCCGGACCGCTCGCCGCTCTCCACGAGTCGGGCGGCGAAAGGGGGGCTTCCGGGAGGCGCGTATCGGACCTCGGAGAGGGCGGGCGGGAACCCCGAGAAATCGTAGACCTGGCGCGGATGCGGGTCGATGCTCACCCGGAACCCGTCGGCCGTCACCCAGTGGGGACTCGAGACCACGACGACGTCGGGGCGGAACCGCTCGAGCACCCGGAGGTCCCGGAGCGAGCGGACGGCGTCCCGGCCGACTCCCCCGAAGGCGTCGGGCGCGATCAGGAACGGCGCGTTCGGAACGTACGCGGCGAAGACGAGCGTCATCGAGACGGACCCTCGCGATACCGGTCGCCCTGGGACGGTATAGGTGTTCTCCTCGGAGGGGGCCGTCGGCAACCCCCCCGCCCCTCCTGGGCTCGTCCTCCACCCGGGACGGCCTCCCCGGGACGGTCGGCCCGCGAGGGCTCGGCGAACCGGGCCTTCGCCGTTCGGGCGTCCGTCGAGGAACGAGCCGAGGTTTGCGCGCGCGAACGTTCCGACGCGGTGATACCGCGTGGGCCGACGGGGGCGGTAAGGACCGCGGCGTTCGAGCGCCCGGCGCCGCAGCTGAGCTGCCTCGGACCGGTCCTCCGTCCGCGTCCGAGACGGTCACCCTCGCGAGCTCTTCCGAGACCGACGGGAACGGGTCCCGCGATCCAGGTGCGCCACGACGAGGCGTTCGGCCGCGGCCAGGGTCCTCGCGAGCCCCGCCGGGGGAGGATCGGCCCGGCCTCGGAGGACGAGAGCCCGCAACAGACGGCGGGACTGCTCACGGAACGCGCGGCGCTTTCCGGCGCTCCAGCCCGCGTTCGAGCTGTCCCGGAGGTTGTCCGTCCGGTCCGCCAGCTTCACGAGCACGGCCGGCCACGACATCGTGCGAATCGCGCGCACGAGGGCCCGGGTCTTGAGCGAATCCGGAACTTCGGGTCCGTGGAGGGCGGGCGGGAGGGTCAGCTCCACCACGAGGCTCGTCACGAGCGGTCCGAACCTCCGACGCAGCGCGCCGGAGGTGCGGGGCGTGTCCTCGAGAACGTCGTGCAGGACCCCGGCCGCGAGGATCGCCGGGTCCGTCACGCCGAGTTCGGTCGAGAGGATGCGCAGGACCGCGACCGGGTGAACGATGTACGGCGTCCGTCGGTCCTTGCGGAGCTGGGATCCGTGCGCGGCGAGGGAAAACGCGATGGCCGCGACGACCGTGTCAGGCCCCCCGCGAGGGGTCGGGGTCCGACCGCGACCTCCTCGCGCCATCGCTCCCACCGGGCGCCGCGGCGGAATAACGTTGCCGTGGCCCGCGCAAAGCGGAACCTAGGTTCCCCCGCTCGAAGCCCTGGCGAAACGCGCCGGCGGCCCCGACGTTCGACACGCCTTACGACCGCCCTTATGCGGCGGTGGGGACTACTCCCGGCCGAGCCCCGAGGGGTCGCGAACGTGATCCGGTCGAGCACCCGAGCTCCCGACCACGACCCGTGGAGTCCGAGGGGCGGGTGACTCGCACGTGTCGGAGGAGCTCTTCCGGGTCGAGGCGGTCACGAAACGTTTCGGTCCGGTCGAGGCGATCTCGAACCTGTCGGTGGCCCTGCGCCCCGGAACGATCGGGCTGGTGGGCCCGAACGGCGCCGGCAAGACGACGCTGATCCGGATGCTCATGGGCCTACTGGCGCCGGACTCGGGCGCGCTCTCCGTGCTCGGCTTCGACGCGGCCCGGGAGCCGCTGCGGGTGAGGGAGCGCGTCGGCTACATGCCCGAGCACGACTGCCTGATGCCCGACCTGACCGGGATCGGGTTCGTCGCGTACATGGGCCAAGTCAGCGGTCTTCCGCGCGAGGTCGCGATGAGCCGGGCCCACGACGTGCTCGAGTTCGTCGGCCTCGCGGAGCAACGGTACCGCCGCATCGGAGAGTACTCGGTCGGGATGCGCCAGCGGGTCAAGCTCGCGCAGGCGATCGTGCACGACCCCGAGCTCTGCTTCCTCGACGAACCGACCTCGGGTCTCGACCCTCACGGACGGGAGGAGATGCTGAACCTCCTGCGGTCCCTCTCGAAGCTCGGCCACCGGAGTTTCGTCCTCTCCACGCACCTCCTCCCCGACACCGAGCGCCTCTGCGACCAGATGCTCCTGCTCGACAGCGGCCGTAAGCTCGCCGCCGGGTCGGTCTCCGACCTGCTTTCCGGCCACAACTCCGAGACCGTCGTGCGGGTCAAGGGCGACGCGGCCCCGTTCCTGGCCGCCCTCTCCTCCAAGGGCCTCGAGCCCCGGTGGGAGGAGGGAGAGGTCCGGGTGACCCTGCGGGACGGGGAGACCCGGCCGGTCTTCGAAGCGGCGGTCGAGAGCGGGGTCGAGCTCCGGCACCTTGGGCGGTCGACCGCCACGATCGAGGAGCTCTTCCTCGCGCGCGTCCGCGAGGAAGGGACGCGGAGAGCCCCGTGACGATCAGCGCTCCTCGCTACGGGTCGACCTCCTCCGAACGTCTCGGTCGGACCCGACGGGTCCTCGCGATCGTTCGCCGGGAGCTCCGACGCCGGGCGGGCTGGGGAACGGTTGCCGCGGTCGCCCTCGCGTTCGTCAGCGTCGCCGCGGTGGTGATCGTCGACGCGGAGTTCGCTTCGCTCACCCGCACGCTCCGCCTGACCACGCTCGAGGCGCCGTTCGAGTCCCCGATCTGGCCGCTCCTCCTTCTCCTGGTCGCGACGTCCGCCGGCGCGGGCGCGCTGGCCGAGGACGCGGGGAACCGCTCGATCGTCCTCTACCTCTCCCGACCGATCCGCCTCCTCGACTACGTCGGCGCGAAGGCGATCGCCTGCGGGACCTGGATCCTGATCGCGGCCGCGGGCCCCCCGCTGACCGCGGTGCTGATCCTGACGCTCCTCGGCGTGGTCCCGACCTCGATCGCGGTCTCCGCGGCCCTCGGCTACCTCGCGGTCGGTCTCCTCGCCACGATCTTCCTGACGGGCGTCGCGCTCTCGCTCTCCTCGCTGACGTCACGCCCGCTCTACGCCGGCGTCGGGATCTTCGGGGTCGTCCTGTCGCTCTTCATCGGCGCGGCCGCCGTCGCGGCGATCACCGGCAATCTCTACGTCCCCTACGCGAGCCCGGTGACGCTGTTGCGCAGCGTCGGTATCGGGGTCTTCGGCGGACCGTCGACGCCCGAGACGGACCCGGCCACTTCGGCGGCGGTGCTCGCGATCGCGGGCGCGGTCCTCGGGGCGTTCGCGGCTTGGCGGGCCTCGCGGGTCGAGGTGGTGAGCGAATGACCACCGGGGTCGTCGAGGCCCAAGAGCTCACGAAGCGTTACGGCGAGGTCCTCGGACTGAACCGGTTCACGTCCTCGATCACCGGAGGGATCACCGGCCTCGTCGGCCCGAACGGCGCCGGGAAGTCCACCCTGTTCCGTCTGCTCGCGGGCCAGCTCAAGGCCGATGCCGGGACGCTCACGCTCCTCGGGCACCCGGCCTGGGGGGAGGGAGAGTTCCGCCGGCATGTCGGCTACTGCCCCGAGCACAGCGCGCTCTACGAAGGGCTCACGGGGGAGGCGTTCGTCACGACGCTGCTGCGCGTCGACGGCTTCTCCCGCGCCGAGGCGGAGGAGCGCGCCCTCCGGGCGATCGAGACCGTCGGGCTCACGGAGGCGCGCGGCCGTCGCCTTCGCACGTACAGCAAGGGGATGCGGCAACGGGTCAAGATCGCCCAGTCGATCGCCCACGACCCCGAGCTCATCCTCCTCGACGAGCCGCTCAACGGCGTCGACCCCGTGGGGCGATCGACGCTCACCGAGCTCCTCGAGACCCTGCAGAAGGCCGGACGTCACATCGTCGTGAGCTCGCACGTTCTCTACGAGGTCGAACGCCTCACCGACCAGATCATCATGATCTCGAACGGCCGAGCGCTCGCCCAGGGCGACCTTCACCGGATCCGCGCCCTCATCGACGCGCACCCGCACGTGATCGACCTCGAGACGGGGAACCCGAGGACCGTCGCCCGCTTTCTGGGCGAGTGGGACCACGTGACCGCGATCGAGTTCCCCGGACCGGGGCGACTGAGGGTCCGTTGCCGGGCGCCCGAGGAGTTCTACCGGGCGCTCCCCCCGCTGGTCGTCCGCGAACGGCTCGATATCCGGTCGCTCACGAGCGCGGACGACAACCTCGACGCGGTCTTCCGGTACCTGTCCGAGGGGGGGAGATGAGCGGCGAGCTCTCGCGCCTCGGCACGATCGCCGCGCTCTCGTTCCGCGGCAGCCTCGCCGGCCTCCGGGTCGTCGGGCTCACGGCCTTCGCGGCGATCCCGAGCCTCATCGTGCTGGCCCTCGTCTCCGCTCGACCGCCGTCCGGCACGCTCGCGAACGCCGCGCTCGGGCTCTTCCCGAGCCTTACGCTGCCCATCGTCGTGATGGTGATCGTCCTCGTGATCTCGATCGCCCAGTTCCGCAACGAGATCGACAACGAGACCCTCGTCTACCTCTCCGATCGCTCGGTCCGGCGACCGACCATCGTGGTCGGAAAGTACCTCGGGGCCCTCGGGGCGTCGCTCGTTTTGGTCGTGCCGGCGTCCCTCCTCCCGCTCGCGATCGCGACCGTGGGGGGAGGCACGCCGTACCCCGCGGCCGTCCCGGCGGCCACCGCGGTCGCGGCCGCCCTCGCGGCGGTCGCCTACGTGGGGTTCTTCCTGTTCCTGGGCCTCGTGAGCCGGTCGGCCCTCGTCATCGGCCTCCTCTTCGGCTTCCTCTGGGAGGAGCTGCTCCCTCTCCTGCCGGGCCACGTGCCCCAGTTGACGCTGATCTACTACCTGCGCAGCTACCTCTCGGGCACGCTGATGAGCGGCCCGCTCTCCGGGTATCCGACCACGACGCCGGCGACGTCCGCGGTCGCCGTCCTGCTCGCGGTCGCGGTCGCTTTCGTCCTCGCCGGTGCGGCCGTGTTCCGCTACCTCGAGACCGCGCCCGAACGTACCTCGGCCTAGGCCCGGCGAGCGATCCGGGGCCTGCCCCGCGCGCGAGAGGGTCTACGGGCCGGCCGCCTTGCGCATCGACTTGCGCGTCGCGTCGACCACGCGGAAGATCCATCCCCCGACGATCAGCAGAAGACCGAACCCGGTCAGGACGAAGAACGTCTCGAGGTCGCCCTGGTACGTCGCGAAACTCCCGCCCGAACCGGTCTGGCCCACGGCCGCGGAACCGAACAGGAAGCCGATGAAGGCAAGCAGCGCGCCGATGCCCGTCACCAGGAGGCCAAGGTCGAGCCACGCCGGCATCTTTACGGGCATCGACGGTCCCGCCGGAGACGCGGAAGCCGTACCCACGGCCGCCGTACCCGCCGCCGCGGGGACCGACGTGGGCGCTGTCGCGGACGGGGAGGCCACCGGGGTTCCGCAGGCCGAACAGAAGAGGGCGCCCGGGGCCAGGGATCCCCCACATCGGGAACAATACGACGGGGACGTCATGGTTACCTCGGTAGGGAACGGACGGTCATCGGCCATAAACCTTCCCCAAACGGCGAGAGGTGCGGTACCGCGAAATTACCCGCTCTCAGAGGATAGTCCGCTCGGGGTGACGGCGCGCTCCCGACCCGAAGCGCACGGGATGCTCCGGGAACCGGCCCTCCGCCTTCGGAACCTTCGCTGGGCCCACCGAAAGAGACCCGCCGCTCGCCAGCGGGCGGGACGGCGCGCCCGACGGGTGTGCGGTGAGTTCCCCGCCTCGAAGGGGAGGTTCGACCGGGTCTCCCGGCCGATCGGCCCGTGGAGGCGGACGCTCCGCGCGCCCGGAACGTGTCGGTCTCCGACGTACGCGGGGGAACTCCCTCCGATCAGCGGCGCCGTCGGGACCCGCGGCCGCCTCGGAGCTCGGCCTCGAGCGCCGGCCCGAGCCGCTGCCGCCAGACCGACGCGTCGGAGCGACGATACGACCGGGCGAGCTTCGCACGCTCGCCGTCGGAGAGACGACGCGCCCGGGTCGTCAGCATCAGGCCACTGAAGTCGAGATGGCAACGGCGGGGTCCGTCCGGCACGATCCGGTACCAGAACTGCGAGTGGCGGTACGGGCCGTCGAGGTGCGTGTTCGTCCAAGACAACGTCTCGGGTTGGAGCCGAACGAGGCGGCGAATGCGGACCGGCCGGCCCTCCGGATAGGTGGTGTCGGTCATGACCAGCGCGTCCGGAGCGACCCGCCGGAGCGTCCGGTGGCGCCGATCGCCGAAAAGGGTCGCATCCTCGGCCCGGAAATCCGTGCACCAGTCGAACGCGGTCCGCGCCGGGACGCCGAGCGGCTGCCGGAACCGATACCGTAGAGACTCAATCGTCATGTCGTCCACGCACCCCGATGCTCCGCAACTCCTCGCCCGCTAAAGCTCGCGCGGCTCGAGCTTCTGGGCCCCCTGCGACCCCGTCCGTGGTGCGTCGGACCCGCGAAGGGGCCGCGTCGCGGCTCGGACCGATCCCTACCGACCAGCCTTCGCCGACTTGCGGCCCCCGCGCGGCCCGGTGCCGGTCACCGACGTCGAGCCGGAGGGTCCGTCTCGACGCCAAGGCGCTTACCCCGCCTCAACCGGTGCCGGGACCGGCCGACCGATAGAGGAGAGGGAGGATCGTGGCCGCGAGGAGCGCGGAAACCGCTCCCGCCGCTCCTCCCGCCCACGCGCCGAACGCCACGGCCCCCTGTTCGAACCCGCAGCCCACCAGCACGGCCGGCCCACCGTACGTCGTCCCTCCCGCGGTGAACGCCGGGCATTCGGCCATCGCGAGATAGACGCCGAGGATCGCACCACCGAACCCGGCCCACAGGCCCGTCAGGCTCCCGACGAGCGTGGCGAACCGGCGTTCGCGCTTTCGAGCGGGGCCATCCGAACGCATCGCCCGGAGGATCGCCGCCGACGCGACCCCCGCCACGAGACCGGCCAGGAGTCCCCCGTACAATCCGGCGGAGAGAGGAGCCTGGAAGAACGCGGTGGCCCACGCCTGCGCCACGTTCTCGGAACCGTAGCCCGCCAGCGCGGCCACCAGGATGCCGGCTCCGGCCCCGGCGACGGCCGCACGTCGCTCGTGGCCTCGTCTACCTGCTCCGTAGGCGACCAGTGCGCCTGCGGCGGCCCCCAGCACTCCGCCGAGAACAAAGGCGACGTAGATGGCGGCCGCCCCGCCGAGAAGGGGAGAACTGCCCTCGGTCGAAAGACCCAGGGAATCCATCGAGGGGGCGACGATCGACCCCGCCACGCCACCCACCCACGCCGCGAGCCCGACCGCCCAATGGATCCGCCGCGGAGCGCCGTCCATGGACCGGAATGGACCTCTGCTCCTTGAAGGATCCGCGGGTAGCTCGCGGACCACCGACGGCCCGTCCGGGGATAACGACACACAATGTAGGACAGTTATTAGATGTTTATAACTTCTATACATCGGGCCGCCATCCCGTTCGGTGAGACCGGGCCGACTTCGGTCGTCCGGGGCCAGTACCACGGCACCCGGTTCTTCGGATCCCAAGCGTCTCGGGAGGAGGATCCGCGGCCTCCCGGCGATCTTTGCCTCACGGTGACGGCGCCGGGGGGTCGCCGCGATCTGCGGGTGGCGGACCGGCGGCGTAACGGTCCGCGGATCGCGCGGCCGCCGGCGGAGGCGTTAACAAGAGCTTCGCCGATGAGGGTCCATGAGCGAGGTCATCACCGGCCTTCATGCGGTGACGATCCACGTTCAGGACATCGAGAGGGCCCGGAGATTTTACGAGGACGTGCTCGGCTTTCGGGAACTCAACTTCGACGCGAAGGCGAGTCGCGCCGTCTTCGCGCTCCCCGGGACCTCGACCCTCCTCACGATGCACATCCCGGCGCCCGGCGAGGGCGGACGCGAACCCGGCACGGTGTCGGGCATCGTCTTCCGACACCCGGACCCTGGTGCGGCCTGCGAGGAGATCCGGCGCCGTGGCGGAACCGTGACGGCCGAGGCGAAGCCCGTGGACTCCCCGTTCGGAGAGTTCGTCCGAGCGGTCATCGCCGACCCGGACGGGAACGAGTTCGTGATCTCCAACCGCACCGACTAGGGCGACCCGCGCGGGCGAAGGGCGGCCCCCGGGGGTCGCGACCGGGGGCGACGGTGTCCGCGGACGGAGGAGGGGCGACGGCACACCCTTCGTTCGATGCGCGGTCTCCCGGAGACGGAGGAGCACGTCGTCCGGTCCGGGTCCTCCGCCCGGGCCGTGCACCGGGCTTCGCACGCTCCCGACTCGGTACGAAGGTCCTCTCCGCGCTGGACTCGTTCGCTCGAGGGCCCGGCGGGCGGTCGGGCCCGGAACCGGCCTCCGAGCGAACCCGAGTCGGGGTCACATCGGAGCGGGCGACGGGAGTCGCAGGAAGCCCGAGCGGAGCTGGATCGCGCCGGTGACGCGATCGATCTCACCGCGGACTCCGTACGCCCGGCGACCGGCCGCCTGGGAGATCATGTACCACCAGACCTCGTAGACGTTGCCCTTCTCGGCGGCCTCGCCGAAGTGGTAGCTCTCGGCGAGCCACTCGCTCTTGGCCATCGCAGCGAGATAGGTCCGTTCGAGCGCCTCCTGGGGGGAGGCCACCGGTCCGTGCGCGGCAGGGAGCTTGGCGACGTCCAGAGTGCGGTCGGGCCCGGTTACCCCCGACCCCAGGGTGAGCCGGCGGAATCGTAGGCGGTACCGGTCGGGGGCATCCGTCTCCTCCAGAAGCAGCCACCTCCACGGGCTCGTGCTCGGGAGGAGTTCGGTGTACCCCCATCGGCCACGCAGGACCCCGGCCCTCCAACGGGCGGCGCCGCGCAGGAGGAGGTACCCTCCGTAGACCCCGACCAGGATCCACGCCGTCTCCTGCCAGACTCCGAAGGGCACCGTCCCGCGTTCGAGGATGAGGACCGCCAGGGTCGCACCGGTGAGGGAGAGGGTGACGAGACTGACCGCGACGTCGGCGTTCAGCCGTAGCGAGCGCCCGGAAAAGGGAAGCAAGGGGCGGACGGCGTAGTTCGTGAAACCGTCCAGCGCGAGGTGGGAGAGCCCCCCTACCTCCATGGCGACAAAGTAGACCAGCGTCGAGGCGTGGGTGAAGTAGGGGAGGTAGGGGACCAGGACGCTGCCGGCCGCCGCGATGACCGTCACGCCCACGACCGTGTGCACGGCACCCCGGTGGTGGAGCGAGGGGAACCACCGGGTGAGCGGGAAGAGCAGCACGTCCGCGTCCGGAAGCCCCCCCGCGAGAGCTCCCGCCGCGATGTACTGGGGAGCAGCGGGTCCCCACAGGATGAACGAGAGAAGGTAGGCGAAGATCACGTGAGTGAAGAGGTCCAATCCGTCACCTCCAGGCTCCCGAGCTCACGGGAGGGCGCAGATTATGTTGCCCCTCGAACGGGTCGCTCGCGCGTCTCGCCGCCATCCCCTCCGCGCGGGACCGACTCGCCCCCCCGGAGACGCCGGCCGGTCGGGGGTCGCCCCGGCGGGGGACCCGTCAGAGCCGTCCCCGATCCGCCCGGGCGCCTCGGGTCGGATCGGGGCGGTCCGGATCGGTCAAACGTCCGTTAGACGCTTCCTCTTCCCCACCGAATCCGGACGGCGCAGCACCCGAATGTTGACGTCCGGCCCGAACTTCCGGACCACCATCGTGGACCCCTGGGCGCGCAGGATCTCCAAGAATGCGTCCGCGTCGAGACCGGGACCGTCCCTCCATTTCGACACGAACAAGGAGCCACCCTGCCGGCCGGGTACCGCAACCCCGGTGGCAACGAACTGCCGAAAGTCGTCGTCCGTCAGCGGTTCAAACGACGCCTTCAGCATCTCGCGTCTCCGGGGATAGCTCGGCTTGATCTTCTTCATGGCCCCGCCGAGCGGAGGAACGCGGTTCCGCTTATCGTGATCGGCCGCCGCTCGGACCCCCGATGGTCGTCTAAGCCCCCGCGAGGACCCTACCCGAGCCCGCCCTCGAGGGACCACGCCGTACGAGGCGATCCCCCGACGCGTCCCGTGTGCCACGGCTTCCGCGCTCGAACAAAAGGGGTGATGTGCTCGTCTACCGTGGCGCGGGGCCGAAGGGGGAACCCGGTTCGTTTCGGGCCCGACGATGACCGAGATGAACCGCGTGGCTCGTTTCTTCGTGAATCTGTCGGCCGCAAGGCGAGCGGCCCGGGCGTACGAGTGGATCCGCCGGGACGTGCCGATGCCTCCCGCGGCTCGATGCGTCGAGATCGGTTGCGGCCACGGAGATCTGGCCGCACGGATAGTCGAAGGATTCCGACCCGCCCGGTACGTGGCCACCGACCTCGATTCGCGCCAGATCGAAACGGCACGGCGTGCGGCGGGCCAACGGTACCCGTCCGGATTGCCGCCGGCCCTAATGTTTCGCACCGCGGACATGCGGCATCTTCCCTTCGACGACGCGTCGTTCGACGTGGTTCTCGCCGTGGCAGCACTCCATCACGCCGGCGAGAGCCACCACGACCCCACCGGTATCCCCGAGGCACTGTCGGAGATCGGCCGCGTTCTCCGCCCCGGAGGGCTCGTGGCCTACCAGGAATTCCTCCACAAGGAGCTTATACGGACGTGGTTCGCCGGCCACGGATTCTCGATCGAGCGGATACGGTCCCGACGGCGGCTCGAGTCGGTCGTGGCGTCGAAGTCCGGCGTCTCTTCCGTGCCGGCGCGCTCGCGGGAGGGGTCTCCCGGTCTCTGATTCGTCGCCCACCCCCGACCCCATCCCGGGTTCGGCGTGCGCCCCCGCACGCCCTCCGCGCGGGCGGGGCTCCGACTCGGCGAGGCCGCCCCTCGCATCGACCGAACGGCTGCACCAGGGTTCTGCGACGGGGAGCGCTCCCGACGAACTCGGCCGCACGAAGGGTAGCCGGAACTTCAAGGGGGACCGGCCGTTGCGGTGGCGGGAGACGTCGGCCCTCGCCGAGCTCGGGGCCGCGACGCTCCGTTCGGGAGGGCCGATGCCGGAGGGAACGAATCGACAGTGGGTGCTCGCGAGCCGACCGGAAGGGCTCGCGGGCGAGCAGAACTTCCGGTGGACGGAAGCGCCGGTCCCACCCCTGAAGGAGGGCGAGGTTCTCGTACGGAACCTCTGGCTCTCGTTCGACCCCACGCAACTGGGCTGGACAAAGACCGATACCTACGTTCCCAAGGTCCCTCTCGGCGAGCCGATGCGCGCCCTCGGGGTCGGCCAGGTCGTCGAGTCGCGCCACCCGGGCTTCACGGCCGGGGAGATGGTCACGGGAATGCTGGGCTGGCAGGATTACCTCCTCACCGACGGGGACCGGTCGGCCCGGGTCCAGAAGCTGCCACCCCAAGTTCCGGCGTCGCTCGCCCTCGGCCTGTTCGGCATCACGGGAATGAGCGCCTACTTCGGGGTCACGGAGATCGGGAGGGTGCAACCGGGCGAGACGTTCGTCGTCTCGAGCGCGGCCGGCGCCGTGGGGTCGATCGCGGGCCAGATCGCCAAGATCCGCGGGGCGCACGTCGTCGGCATCGCGGGCGGGCCCACCAAGTGCGGCTGGCTCCGCCGAGAGGCCGGCTTCGACGCGGCCATCGACTACCGTTCGGAGAAGGTCGGTCCTCGGCTCTCCGCACTCTGTCCGAGAGGGATCGACGTCTACTTCGACAACGTCGGGGGAGAGATCCTCGACGAAGTGCTCGCCCGGATCAACCTGCACGCCCGCATCGTCCTCTGCGGAGGGATATCGGGCTACGCGACCCGCGAGTTCCCCCCCGTACGCAACTACATCGCCCTGACGGTCAAGCGAGCTCGAATGGAGGGGTTTCTCGTAGTGGACTACACCGCGCGATACCCGGAGGCGTCGCGCGCGCTTGCCGGATGGCTCGCCGAGGGCCGGGTGACGCAGAAGGAGGACGTCGCGACCGGTCTCGAGAACGCCCCCAAGACGCTCGCGCGACTGTTCACGGGCGAGAACTTCGGTAAGCAGCTCCTGAAGATCGCCGACCCGCCCCTCCCGGTTCCGGAGTGACCACGGGGATCGCCTCGCTCACCGCGGTCGGTACCGACCCGGGTTCCGTGGGCCCCCGACGCCGGGGTCTCGGGCCCCTCGTCGGCCTCGGCGGCGAGGACCACCTTGGCGGCCGTTGCGGGGAAAGGAACTCCGGTCGGGGGTGGGCCGTCCGACCTCACTCAGGGGCCGGCCCGAAGAACTCGAGCCAGTTGCCGTCGGGGTCCCGGGTATAGACGATGTTCTCGTGCGGCTCCCGTATACGAGCCACGATCGGGAGCTTCCGTCGCCGGAGCTCGCCCTCCCACTCTTCGACATCGGAGACGCGGAACCCGAAGTGGTCGAACTCGGTTCCCTTGCGGAACGGTTCGTAGAACCGGTTCGACCGGGGGTAATGGTTGAGCTCGACGCGTTGCACGGCGCCCGGGAAGACCAGGTGGACCCATTGGCCCCCATGACCCATGCGACCTCGACGGTGGACCCGGAATCCGAGTCTTCGGTAGAAGTTCAACGACCGGGTGAGGTTCCGCACCCGCAGGCCGGCGTAGACGAACTCGACCTTGACCTGGGCCACGCTTCCCTCGAGCCATCCCTCGATATAAGGTGAGGTCTCGGACGGCCCGGCACGACGATCGACCCCGAGAGCAGGCCCCTCCCCGCCCGACGTTGGACCGGGCGCCCGCGGACCTCCCGGGGGCGTCGCGGATCTCGACCGGAGCGCCGTCGGGGCCGGGGAGACGGATCCCGAAACGCGGCGTCTTGGGAGGCGAAGCGTCGGGCGTGCGGGAGGAGGCATCGGTTCGGGCGGGGTTCCGACGCGTCCCCCCGGCGAGCGGCCGACGCGGGAAATTTATTATATATATTTACAAACCATCCGAGGTATGCGATGCGGCTGGAATCGAGCCTCCTCCGGGAGCCGGGCGAGCGAGCGCTCCCGCGGGAGATGGTCGAGCGCCTCGTCCGGTCCCCCGGACGTCCCCGGGCGGAATACCGCCCCCGGGTGCGGTCGGCGGCGGACGTCGACCGGCTGCGGCGACACCGCGTCCCCGCGTTCCTGTTGACGTCGGAGTGGGTCACCAGATGGGGGTACGCGGTCCGCTTCCAACCCTGGCTCGCGGTTCCCGAGACGCTCGCGAGGAAGTTCTCCTCGGAGTTCCGGGTCCTTCCGGTGAAGGACGAGGAAGCGCTGCGGAACCCCGGTCTGAGCGAGCTCGTCGCCTTCCTCCTCCGGTTCGACCCGCTCGCCGCCCGCCTCGTCGCGAAGAGGAATCGGCGTCGTATCGACCCGAACGAGCTCTACCGCCGAATCCGTAACGAGGGTCTCGAACGCGCGGCGACCAAGGTTCGGCTGCAGGAGTTCGTGCCGGCCCTTCCGAAGGTCGGACCGTCGCTTCCTCGGGATGAGCTCCGATGGATCGAACGGAACAATCCCTCGGCGTCGGAGGCCGCATGACCGAGCCCGAGATCGAGAAGGTCGACACGATCCTGCGGGCCCGGGGAATCCGGTACGTCGTGGTCGGCGGCCAGGCCGTCGCACGGCGGGCGGCGACCACCACGCGCGACGTCGACGTGATGGTGGCGACGGCGGACTATCACGACACGGTCGCCCGCCTGCGGGACGACCCCGACCTCGTGTTCGACTGGGAGAACGATCAGGTCGCCCGCTTCCGCGTCCGCTCGGTGGGCGGGGTGCCGCTCGACATCATCAACCCCGTCACGTTCTCGGGAGGGAAGACGGGCGAGGAGTTCTTCGCCTTCCTGACACGGGAAGCCTCCTTCGAGGCCGACGGGATCTCCTACGCCACGCCCGAAGCCGTCTGGTACACCCGGCTCCTCACCAAGCGCTGGAAGGCGTACGCCGAGAAGATCGTCACCAACGTGATCGACGGCCTCCCTCCGGACCGGCTCCGGGGAGTCGAGGAGATCGGCCGTCGGTTCGGGAACGAGACGGTCCTCAAGCCCCGCGTCGCCTACGTCCGCGAGGAACTCGCGCGGCCCGAGATCGGGTCGCTCATCGGGGGTACGTAAGGCCCCGGGCGCGGCCCCCGCTCCCCGGGGCGGGCGGGCCCCGCCGATACGCCGAGGGGGGTTCGACCGCGCCCATCGGGACCCACGGGACACCCCCTCGCTGGCCCGAGGTCGTGGGGGTCCGGGTCCCCGAACCGTCCTTCGGTCTTGCGAGGGATGGTTTAACTCGGACGAGAACGGTTCATGGACGCGCAGGGGGCGCCGCGCTGACCGTCAACCTGAGGCTCAGCCTCACCATCTTCAAAGCCGGCTTCGCGGTGGAGAGCGCGGGCGGGTTCGCGGCGCTCGTGACCCGCTCGAGCCAGCTCCCCTTCCACGGGTACCTCCTCCTCCTCACCCCGGTCTTCTCCGCCCTCGGGATCCTCTTCCTCTGGGTCGGCCGCCACGAGTGGAACGAGCTCCACCGTACCCGGGTCGGGCACGCGAACACCGCCTTCACCGTGAGCCTGGTCGCGATAGGGCTGACCGCCGCACCCATCGCCTACCTGGCGGCGCTCGGCGAGGCGAACCCGCCCGGATGGCTCGGGCTCGAGTTCGGCGTCGCGATCGCCCTCGTCTTCGGTCTGACCTTCGTGACCTACGCGCTCGCGGCGGCCCACCTGGTCGGCCGGCTCGGCGAGGTGGCGATGGGCGTCGGCCTCGTCTGGGCCTTCGGGATCTCGGCGTTCATCGGACTCGCCCTATCGCCCCAGCTGGGACCGATCGTCCGCTCCCTCGTCGCCCGTTCGGCGGCGATCGGCGCGGTCACGCAGCCGATCACGCTGCTCGACGCCCTGCTGGGGTTCAGCTACCTCGCGTTCTTCGTCGCCTTCGCCGAAGCCCACTACCGGGTGGCCCGCGGAATCGTCTCCGCCGGCGGCTGACCGCGCGACGATCGGCGGCTCGCGGGAAGGAAGGTCTTTGGTATTCCCCTCTCTCGGGCTCCTCGGGCATGGACGTCGAGATCAGCCCCCTTTCGGAGACCGACCTCGACACGGCCGACTCGATCTTCCGAATCGCCTTCGGCACGTTCCTCGAGATGCCCGACCCGACGACGGCGTTCGCGGACTCGGAACTCTTCCGCACCCGTTATCGGGCACGGAACACCCGCGTTCTCGCGGCCCACCTCCACGGGACCCTCGTCGGGACCAACGTGATCACCCGTTGGGGTTCGGTCGGATGGTTCGGGCCGCTCACGATCCTCCCGGCGCACTGGGACCGGGGGATCGCCCGGGCGCTCATGGACGAGACCGAGAAGGTCTTCGACGGGTGGGGGGTCACCCACCGGGGGCTCTTCACGTTCCCCCAGAGCCCGAAGCACCTCGCGTTGTACGCCAAGTACGGCTACTGGCCAAGATACCTCACGCCGATCTGTCGCGCGCGACCTCCCGGTCCCCGGTGGGCCGACACTTCCGCCGTCTTCGGCCCGCCTCTATTCCGACGTCCCGGAGACCGACCGGCCGGCGGTCCTCGAGGCGATCCGGGAGCTGGGGGGGACGTTGTACCCCGGCCTCGATCTGACGGGGGACGTGGACTCGCTCGATCGCCAACGCACCGGCGAGACCGTGCTGCTCTACGACGATTCCCGCCTCGACGGCGTCGCGACGTGCCACATCGGCGCGGGCTCGGAAGCCGGCGGGGGTACGACGCTCGTCAAGTTCGGCGCGGTCTCGCCCGGGGAACTAAGGCTCGAACGTCTCCGAGCGCTCCTCGAGAACGTGGAGACCCTGGCCCGCCGCCGCGGAGTCCCGCGGGTGGAGGTGGGGGTCAACCTGAGCCACCGCGAGGGGTATCGGGCCCTTCTCGCGAGAGGGTACCGGGCCGACTTCGTCGGCGTCGTCATGCAATCTCCCGACGAACCGGCGTACCACCGCCCCGAGCTTGATATCCTCGACGACTGGCGGTAGCGGGCCCCCGAGCTCGGCGGGAGGGCCGCCGTCCGTTCGATATCCGCCTCGGGCTCGAGCGACCCGCCGGCAGCCGCGGCCGCGAAGGCGACGTTCCGAGGCTCCCGAAGCAGCGTGGCCTGCCCCCGGGACCTCGCGACGCGACCTTCGGACTCGGCGATCGGCCGGCGAGACCTCTCCTCGGGAGGCGGGGTCTCGCCCTCCTCCGCCCCCTTCCTCGACGGCCTCTCGAACGGGCCGACCTCCCCGCGACGGGGGCACGGGCCGTCCTCCTCGTCGGGAAATAATTGTGGGACTCGAGATACCTTCCGTTAGACGGAAGTTGTGTCGAAATTTGCCTGCTGTTACTAAATCGAAATCCTTGTTACGAAATCAAACTCGATTGGCACGCTCCCTCGGTTCTGCTTCGACGATGAACGGTAGGAAGGTCGGCCCCATTTGAACCAACCCTGAAGAGCGGAAGCGATCTCAAGCGGTGAGCAACACACTACGTCCAATCGGCAGGTCTGCAGACGGCTCTAGTTTCAGGAACCCCATGACGTTCAGGTCGCGGATGATTTCCGCCACTTCGCCCCTGTCCCACACGGGTAGTCGACCCTTCTTCCACTCCATCACGTCAGCAAGCACTTGACTTTCGGACGGTGGTCGGGTCGCCCCTCTCGCGAGCCACGACGAAGAGTGGGACACTGTCGCCGCGATTTCCGCCTGCCTAGCGTTGAGTCGCACGAAGAGGTCTGCGTACCGCTCAATCACGCCCTTCCACTTCCGAAGATCGCCCTCGTACACTAGCCTAGCGTCCTCGAATGTAGGACCGATCGAGATGGTGAAGGCGTTTCCGGATCGGACCTCAGTTATTAGACCATTGTTTTGCAATCGTGTCATCAGTTGCTTCAAGTCTCGAGACCAAGGGCCGAATGAGCCTCTTGTGAACTCAAGCCCGGTAGGCAATCCCGCTTGCGTTAGGAAGTATGCGAGCTTCTGGAAAGTGATACGCCCGACCGGCCAGCGGTACTTCTCTCTCTCGATTCTGTCTAACGTAGAGACTAAAACGATCCATGACGGATTCACATGAACTGGGATCCGACCTCCAGGTACTAGTTCCTCAGTTTGCAGCTCAAGTCCCAGGAACGAGAGTTTGAGTTGATCCGACGGTGTCCCGTGTGGAGCGTAGAGGTCGACCGGAATGTGGAGCTTAGAGAGATATCGATACAATGTCGGTCCCACCACCCTCCAGTCTAGCTCCCCATTTCCGCAGCCGAGAGGCGGAACGGCGATGGAGGTTATTCCCCACTCCTTGTAATGGTGGAGAACGTACTCCATTCCACGGACTATGTCTTCCAGTCGAGCGAGCGACCGCCAATGATCTTTCGTTGGGAAGTTGAGTACCCAAGGGGGTCTCTCTCGCTTGAACAGGTACGGCTCGCCGAGCTTGACCTGGCCTAGTGAGCAGCGTCGAGAGTAGTCCTCGAACATGTCCGGGAACTTGCGCTTGAAAGCGAGCGCGATTCCCTTTCCCATAACGCCCACGCAGTTGACGGTGTTCGTCAGGGTCTGGGCATCGGACCTGAGAATGTCCCCCATTTTCACATGAACATGGTTGGAGTCTTTCATCGGTTGAAGAATAGGTCGGGGTCCTCGATCACCTCTAGCCCCAGCACCATGGCTCTCAGTCGCGCAGCGGACGAACTACAGCATGTCCGCGCTCCCATTATGTATTTCGGATGGACTCGATGAGGAACGAGGACCTCGGCGCACTTTGCACCGGCCCTACGGTAAGCGTCCAAGGGGTCTTGATCAATGGTCCTCCCCGCCCAGAAGCGAGCGAATACCAGTTCAGAGTCGACAATTGCAAGGCCTTCAGGCGCCGGAGCGAACCGGGTCAAGGTGCGGGCGGCGTTGGCATCAGTGACCACGACACCGGTGACATCCAAGACATCTGGCGAGATTCGGAGCACGCAGATGGTCTCGTTCTGGGCTTGAAGGCTGTACAGCATCGGATTGCGCGCACAGACGTACAGGTTCACGTATTCTGAAAGGGCCAGTCCGCCCGGGACGCGCTTGCCTTTTCGTATCTCGACTATCTCGATATTCGCAACGGTTTGTGCATGCAAGTCGCGGGAGAGACTCCGACAGAGGATGCCCCGTTCTAGAATGGATAGGACATTCGACTGAGGGGTGATGTACTGAAGCTCCGACAGCTCTGACCGCTTCACTGCTCATGTGTCAGGCGAATCCAGCACTTGGCAATGACCATCCCTGTCAGAGGCTCGTCCGCCTCGCGGGGTTTCATCACCGTTCACTTCATCAGGCAGGTTCCGTTCTGACACTGAACGAGGCTAGGTTTCGTCTTCGTCTTCTGCGGGTTTGGCTGGCGGGACCGTGGGCTTGGCTGTTGCCGCGTCGGTAAGGCGAGTCGCCCTTCCTCGTTGCTTTGGAGGAGCTCTTACTGCCTGCTTGAACGTCACATTCCCGTACCTCGGGTAGTCGATTGTCTTGCTCTCCTCGAGGATCTGTTTGATAGTCCTGATTTGTACCCGCGGGTAGCTCGGGCGTCCAGCGCCTATCGGGTCCTCTGGTGTGAAGACACCAGCGTCGGTTGCCTCGCGAATCATTGGCTCTGTCGGCTCTTCCAGCGTAAGGAACGCGCCCATGTCGAATCCACGTTCCATGTCACCTTTGAGAGTGGCAATCTGCCCCCGGTTGACATTACCGGATTTGACTTGGACGAGAATCGACCGGATGGGTCCGCTTGGATGTTCTTGGAAGTCGATTCTCCCGTCGACCCCTCTGTCGGCACCTTTCTTCCTTTCGTTGATGGGCCGAGCATCGACCAAGTCAAGCGCCCACCACTCGAATTGGAACCGGTCCCGTCGCGCGAGTTCCTGGGCGTCCGGGACCGTCGTTGGGCTCCCGACCACAACGTAGGTCTTCCCAATAGAGTCGGTGTATCGGTCCTTCAGCCGGCGCTCGACCAAGCCAATGGCGAGGTAGGTGATGTCGATACCAATCCACCGTCGGTTGAGGCTCTGGGCTGCGTCAATCGTGGTCCCGCACCCGCAGAAAGGGTCCATGACCGTATCCCCTTCCTTCGAGCTGGCCTTGATGATCCGTGAGAGCAACCCCACCGGCTTCTGTGTCGGGTATCCGAGCCGCTCAGCATCTGTTGTGGTCAGCCACTTCACGTCCTCGTCGATACCCACTTCGCTGTCATCGTAGACGCAACCCTTAGTCCCCGGTTGGAACGCCCATATGTCTTGGTACGGAACCCCCGGCGCATCGGCTAGATATTGCTTGTAGCGGGGGACGGTGTCACCTCCCTTCCCCCAGTGTATCATCCCGATGGCGTCGAGCTTGTCGAACCGCTCGAGCAGTGAGTATGTGGCAAGGTCCTCCCCCGTCAGCTCTCGATACTTGTCGTACACGTAAGATGCGGGTTGCCAGTGCCGGCCAACCGAGGTCGGATCATATCCGTGCCACGGCTTGCCGCTATCACCAGTGCGAGTGCCTGGACCAGTCAGCGCAACAGACTGGTACTTCCCTCGTGAATCGCTATCTTTGAAGAAGCTCTCGACGTAGTCGCGTGTGTACGGTCCCTTGGGATACGAGAAGTAGGCCTCATCCGATTTGACGTAGAAGAGAATCGATTGGTGGATTGGTCCGAAGCCATCAGCAGAGTTGTTCGATCCTGTGCGCCTCCAGATGATTTCGTTGCGGAAATTCTCCGCTCCGAAGGCGGCATCCATGAGAATCTTCAGGTAATGGCTCGCCGTGGGATCGCAATGAAGGTAGATTGAGCCGGTCGGTTTCAGGACTCGGTGTAGGTGGACTAGCCGGGCGGCCATCATGGACAGGTACGCGAGCATGTCCGAAGCTGGAATCATCGCTTGGAACGCTCGCATCGCGTTCACGAGGCGAGAGTTGCCCGTCGTTACAACCTCGGAGAGAGCGGCGGCGGCCGCCTCATCCCAGTGCCAAGTATCCTCGAACGCCTTGATTTGCGCGGCCGCACCAAGTCCTGTCTTTTCCTCGAAAAGAACGTTGTAGGTCGCTTTCGAGTTGAATGGAGGGTCTAGGTAAATCAGATCGATGCTTTCGTTAGGGAATACCGACGGGTCACGCAGGAACCCTAGGTTATCACCGAAGTATAGCATGTCAGTTCCCGAAATTCTTCCCCCAGGCTTTCCCGAAATTCCTCACCCACCCCTGAGCATGCCTCGGGAGGCCGGCCGTGACCTCCATGACCCCCTTCACCGGCTCCCCGACCAAAGGGGGTTCGC
>JAKAWX010000001.1 GCA_021816865.1 Thermoplasmata archaeon
GCGAACCCCCTTTGGTCGGGGAGCCGGTGAAGGGGGTCATGGAGGTCACGGCCGGCCTCCCGAGGCATGCTCAGGGGTGGGTGAGGAATTTCGGGAAAGCCTGGGGGAAGAATTTCGGGAACTGACAAATCCCTTGGGTTCCACCGGCTCTACGAGTTCTCGGATCGCCGAACCACGAAACGCGACGGCGAGTCCAAGGGGAATCTTCACTTTGACAAGCTCTGTCCGACGGCCGGGGATGTCGATGCGGTCCGCACGTGCATGGGAGTTGCCACCGCCGTCGCCCCAAGGGCCAATGCCGGGTCGTTCGGTCGCAGCTACGCGATGAAGAGCGCGAGCCGCACATGGGAGTCGGCAAAGTCGTAGACCCACGGAATCAGGTCCGAGAGCGCTAGCGGAGCGCCCGGGCGGGTAGGCCCCGCCCGATCCCGCACGTCTTTTCGTTCGCGTCCCTGTTTCCGCTGCCACCTCGGGCCTATCCTGGGCCGGGGCGGGAGCCGCACCGGGGTCTTCCCGACCGGCGGCCGGGCCTCCGCCGCGTAGGGGATCAACGAGAAGCCGATCTCGCCGTGGATGAGCACGTCGGCTCGTCGCCGACGGGGCTCCCTATGACGGGGCCGGGAACGCTGCCTCCGGCTCTTCACCGCGACCAGGTTCTTCTCCCTCGCCGGTCGGGAGGATCGCCGATGCCGGCGGCCCCGGGGAGCAGGCTCGGTAGGCGGACCTCCGGTCGTCGGGCGCCTCGAGGAGAGTTTCCGGCCGTTTTGACCCCCCTCCGGCCCACAGGAAAGGGGTCCCGCTCCTCGAGGAAGCGGCCCGTCCCTCGATAGCTAGAACGCAGCTGGCGAGGGCCGCGCTCGTGGTCACCAGCCGGAAGTCCCGGGACCGACTCGGCGGCAACGTCCCGGGACCGCCCCTCGTCCCGGCCGCCGACCGCCCCCGAGGTCGCGCGGGCGCGCACGTTATAAACACACCCGAGTGTGTAAATCCAATGGCTTCGGCCGCCTCCCGCCCCCAGGAATGGCTGACGCAAGACGAGGTCGTCGGCCTATCGAGGACGCTCGGCGATCCGCCGTCGTTCGAGGGCACCCGCCTCGAATCGTTCCACCGGTTCCGCGAACTGCCGCTCGAACCGAACCCGCTCTACCGCGGGTACGGCTACTTCTCGAACGTTGACCTGTCGGACCTCACGCCGGCGGCGAAGGGAGATCCGGTCGAGCTCCCGCCACCGCTTCCCGCGGCCGTGCGGATCGTCCACGACGCCTCGGGAACGCGCGTCGACGTCCCGAGGGAGCTCGCCGAGCTCGGGCTTACGGCCCGGTCGCTCCGGGAGCTCTGGTCCGGCAGCGAGGAAGGAGTCACCGGGTTCTTCCGGGGAACGGAGGCCCCCACCGACCGTCTCTCCGCCCTCGCCACGACGCTGCTGAACCGCGGGTACCGGCTCGAGGTCCCGGACCGGTTCCCGGTTCCCGTGAGGGTCCAGGAGTTCGGCCTCCTGTCGAGGCCGCACGAGGCGCTCTCGGTCCGCCGGTCGATTCGTGCCGGCGCCGGGAGTCAGGTGCTCTTCACCGAGGAGGTCTTCAGCACCCCCTCGGTCCCGGAGGGTCAGCGGCTCTACGCGTCGGGCACCGACATCGACCTCGGGGCGGACGCGAAGGTCGTCTACCTCACGGTCCACGCGCCGGACCTGAGGGCGATCTCGGTATACCGCCGCCACGCGACTACGGCCGCGAACTCGCGCCTCGCCTGGCTCTGGAACGGTCTCGGAGGGTACCGCACGAAGGTGCGAAACCTCACCGAGCTCACGGGCACCGGATCGGCCGTCGACGACTTCCAGACGTTCTACGGGGCGAAGAACCAATCCTACGACAGCTCGGTCGACGTGACGCACGTCGCGACCGACACGCACGGCCAGTCGATCACGCGCGGGGTCTTCACCGACGAGGCCCGGGGGATGAGCCGCGGCCTCGTCCGCATCGAGCCGTCGGCGCGCAAGACGATCGCGTTCGTCTCGGAGCACGCGATGCTGCTCTCGCGCGGCGCCCGCTCGGACACGATCCCAATTCTCGAGATCCTCTGCCGCGACGTGAAGGCGACCCACTCGACGTCGGTCGCGCCGGTCGACCCCGAGAAGGTCTTCTACCTCGAGTCGCGCGGGATGGCGAGGGACGACGCGATCCGCATGATCGGCGAGGGGTTCCTCTCCTACGTGCTCGACCGCGCCCCGATCTCGGGGCTGCGCGAACTCCTCTACCCGACGCTCGCGGCGCGCTGGGAAGGCCATGAGGTCGTCTGGAAGGCGGTCCACCCGAGTCTCCCCGAGCTCACGGTCTCGGGCACCGAAGCCGCCCCCGAGTGGCGGTTCGATTCGAAACTGCGCTAGCGAGCGAGGCGTCCCGCCCCGTGGCGCGCGTCCTCGACCCCGGGAGCGTCGGTGGGGCGGTGGGCCCTCCTCGAAGCGGCCCTTCCCACGCTTCCCCCCCGCAGAACCTCCGGCGCCTCTCCGGCGAGGCGAACCTCGCGGACGCGACGCACCCCTCCGTCATCGACCTCGTGACGTCGCCCGCGGGCGTCCTTCGGGCGCCGACACGTCGGTAGATGTCGCCACCGGCGGGACCCGAGCCGTTCGGGCCCGGCCGATGCTCGTGTCCGAGTCCGGCGGTGCGCCGACTCCCGTCGCCGGTCCCGCCGGCTAGGCGATCCCGTCGGAGGGGGGTTCGGCTGCGGGCGAAACACCGGGTCCGCCGCGGTAGAACCCCTTGATCTCCGCGACGCGCGCCCACGCGGGGAACCGTCGCTCGAGGAGGGCATCGAGCGAGTAGCGCGCCCGGCCGAACGAGGCGTCGAGGATCATGAGCCCGATGAAGACCCCGGCGTAGACGATCCCCGTGCCGATGTCGGTCGACCCCGGACCGTACGGCCCGCCGAACCCTTCGGGGACCGCCCAGATGAAGAAGCTGAGGAGGGCGCCCCCGGTGTAGGCGAGCTTGCGGACGAACCCGAAGACGAGCGCGAGGCCGAGAAGGAGCTCGAGCGATCCCGTGAAGTAGACCCAGAACGCCGGGTCGGAGTTCACCTGGTTCGCCCAGAAGGCGAACCACGGACCGAGCCAGGCCGGCTGCCCCGACCCCGAGACGCTGCCCGCGAACGAGCTTACGAACCCTGGCGCGAACTTGAGCGCGCCGTCGAGGAGCCAGATGATGCCGAACCCGACGCGGAAGACGTCGCGCAGGCTCTTTGCGTTCCGGACGAACCAGCCGTCGAGGCGTTCCTGGGCGGCGCCGACCGTTCCCGCCGCCCGCATGGAGAGGTTGTGGCGGAGGTCCGACCGTGGTGGCGCGCGATCCCGATACGCGGCGAGAGCTTCGGCGGAGAGCCTACCCGACGGCCCCCGCCATCTCGAGCTGGATCAGCCGGTTCAGCTCGAGGGCATAGTCGACGGGCAGCTCCTTCGCGAACTCGGCGAGGAATCCCATGAGGATCAGGTGGATCGCGTCGGATTCGTTCAGGCCCCGGCTCATCAGGTAGAAGATCTGCTCTTCGCCGATCTTCCCGACGACCGCCTCGTGCGTGATCGTCGCGTCCTCCTCGTGGATCTCGTTGTACGGGTACGTGTCCGAGCGCCCCCGCTCGTCGGGAAGCAGCGCGTCGCACCGGACCGCCGCCTTCACGCCGGTCGCGCCGGGCGCCACGTGGAGGAGACCGCGGTAGCTCGTCTGGCCGCCGCGGATCGCGATCGACTTTGCGATGATCTTGCTCGAGGTGTCCGGCGCCGAATGGACCGCCTTCGCCCCGGAGTCGATGATCTGGCCCTCGCTCGCGAACGCGACGGAAAGGATGTCGGCGCGGGCCCCGCGCCCCTTGAGGTAGACCGAGGGGTACTTCATCGTCACCTTGGACCCCATGTTCCCGTCAACCCACTCGACCAGCGCGCCTTCCTGGGCGACCGCGCGCTTGGTGACGAGGTTGTAGACGTTCTTCGACCAGTTCTGGACGGTCGTGTACCGGACCTTGGCGAACGGTTCCGCGACGACTTCGACGACCGCCGCGTGCAGCGAGTCGGTCGAGTAGATCGGGGCCGTGCATCCCTCGACGTAGTGGACCTTGGCACCCTTGTCGGCGATGATCAGCGTCCGCTCGAACTGCCCGACGTTCTTCGCGTTGATGCGGAAGTACGCCTGGAGCGGGATCCCCGCGTCGACGCCAGGGGGGACGTACACGAAGCTGCCGCCCGACCAGACCGCGCTGTTCAGGGCCGAGAACTTGTTGTCGTTGTACGGGACGATCCGGCCGAAGTACTTGCGCACGATCTCGGGGTGCTCCTTCACCGCCGTGTCCGTATCGCAGAAGATCACGCCTTTCGCGGAGAGGTCCTCCCGGATCTTGTGGTAGACGGTGCCACTGTCGTACTGCGCCCCCACGCCGCCAAAGT
Organism: Thermoplasmata archaeon; assembly: GCA_021816865.1. Taxonomy (GTDB): domain Archaea; phylum Thermoplasmatota; class Thermoplasmata; order Lutacidiplasmatales; family UBA184; genus Lutacidiplasma. The sequence goes on from JAKAWX010000001.1 coordinate 4,433, forward strand.
ACTCGCGCTCGGCCTTCGGGATGCCGAGCTTCTCGAACGTGTTCTTGATGTCGTCGGGCAGGTCCTCCCACTTGCGCTTCGTCTCGCCTTCGAGGAGCGGGTTCGCGTAGTACGTGTAGGAGTCGAAGTCGATGTCGGAGAGGCTCGGGCCCCAGTCGGGCATCGGGCGCTCGACGAAGTGGTCATAGGCCCGAAGGCGGTATTCGAGCATCCAGTCGGGCTCGTCCTTGAAGTGGGAGATCTGCTCGACGGCGTACCGGGAGAGCCCCTTCGCGATCCGGAGGCGGTACGTCTCGGGGTTCTTGAAATCGTAGCGAGTGTAATCGAGGGGTGTGATATCTCCGGACGGTGCCATGGACTCCTCGGGAATTCCATCACCCCGGCGTATTTAAATGAGAGGTCGCCCCGGCGGCGACACCCGGACCCGCCACGGCGGGCTCGCCACCGGGAGCGGTGCTGTCAGAGGCTTCGCTACAAACGGTTCCGGACGGCGGGGCGCGGCGTCGCTCACTTCGCTCGGGCCGGCGGCGCCTCGGGGGCGCCGAAGAGGCGGTCGACGTCGACCAGCGCATCCACGAAGAGGTCGATCTCGGCCTCGGTGTTGTACAGGTACGGGCTCGCGCGCGTGAGCGCGGGGACGCCCAAGCGGTCCATGAGCGGTTGGGCACAGTGGTGGCCCGCCCGGACGCAGACGCCTTTCGCGTCGAGCAGGCTCGCGATGTCGTGCGGGTGGGCGCCTTTAAGGGCGAACGAGAGGACCGCTTCCCGCCGGGCCGGGTCGGCGGGACCGACGATCCGCAGGCGGCTGTCGAGCCGTTCCGTCGCGCGCGAGATCGCGCGCCGCAGAAGGTGGGATTCGTGGTCGTGCATCTCCTCCCACCCGACCGCTTCCAGGTAGTCGAGCGCGGCGGAGAGCCCCACGGCGCCTCCGACGTTCGGCGTGCCGGCCTCGAACTTCGCCGGCGATTCCCGGTAGTCGACCCGGTCGAGGTGGACCTCGCGGATCATCTCGCCTCCGCCCATGTACGGCGGTAGGGCTTCGAGGAGGTCCGCCCGGCCCCAGAGCACCCCGATCCCCATCGGGCCGAGGGTCTTGTGCCCGGAGAAGGCGAGGAAGTCCGCGCCGAGCGACGCGACGTCGATCGGCCGGTGGGGGGCCGACTGGGCCGCATCCACCACGACGAGCGCCCCGACGGCGTGCGCGCGGTCCGCGACCTCGCGCACCGGGTTCACCGTCCCGAGCACGTTCGACACGTGGGTCAGCGTCACGACCTTCGGTCGGCGCGAGAGCAGCCGGTCGAGCTCGTCGAGCCGTAACTGCCCGTCCTCGTCGATCCCCACGAACTCGAGGTCGATGCCCACGCTCCCGCGCAAAAGGTGCCAGGGAACGATGTTCGAATGATGCTCCATCACGGTCGAGACGACGAGGTCGCCGCGGCCGAGGGTCCCCCGGCCGAGCGACGTCGCGAGCAGGTTGATCGCCTCGGTCGTGCCGCGGAGGAAGACGATCTCGGACGGGCTCGATGCGTGCAGGAACCGCGCGACGCGCGCGCGCGCCGCCTCGTAGGCGTCGGTCGCCTCGACGCTGAGCGCGTACACGCCCCGGTGGACGTTCGCGTTCGACTCCGAATAGTACCGGCTCTCCGCGGCGATCACCGACGCGGGCTTTTGGGAGGTCGCCGCAGAATCGAGGTAGACCAGCGGGCGCCCCCCGAACGTTCGGGCGAGGATGGGGAAGTCCCGTCGGATCCGCTCGACGTCCATCGCGCCTCTTCCCCCCGGAAGGGCCCGGGAGGGTTTAGGTCGTCGCCTCGGGGAGGAGGCCGCGGATCGCTTCGTATCCTTTCGCTTCGAGCTCCTCCGCGAGCTCGCGGCCGCCGCTCTTCGCGATCTGACCGTCGACCATCACGTGGACCCGGTCGGGTTTCAGGAACTTGAGGATCCGTTGGTAGTGCGTGATCACGAGGATCCCCGCATCGGGCCGGTGCAGCTTCGCCACGGTCTCGCCGACCGATCGCACGGCGTCGATATCGAGCCCCGAATCTGGCTCGTCGAGGATCGTGAACAGCGGGTGGAGCGTCGCCATCTGCAGGACCTCGACCCGCTTCTTCTCGCCGCCCGAGAACCCTTCGTTGAGCGAGCGCTTGAGGAGCGAGGTGTCCATCCCGAGGTACCCGAGGTGCGTCGCGAGCTCGCGGTCGAACTCCGCCGTGTCGGCGGTCTGCGCCGTGTGGCGTTGCATGTACGCGGTCCAGAGGAATTTCGAGAGGGAGAGCCCCGAGACCTCCTGCGGGTATTGGAACCCGAGGAAGAGACCGGCCCGCGATCGCTGGTCGACGCTGAGCTTGAGCAGGTCCGCGCCGTCGAGGAGGGCGCGGCCCCGCGTTACCTTGTATTTGGGGTGACCCATCAGGGCGTAGGCGAGCGTGCTCTTGCCCGACCCGTTCGGTCCCATCAACGCCGTGAGCTCTCCGCTTGCGAGCGAGAGGTTGACCCCTTTGAGGATCTCCTTGCCCGCGACCTCGGCGTGAAGGTCCTCGACGAGGAGCGTGTGGTGCGTCGTCGGAGCGCTCATGTGTATCGTACGAAATGGAGCCGATACCGTTATTTAAGCATGGCGCGGTGTGTAAATTTGTACGGGGTCGCACGCGGGCCCCGCCCGAAGATGACCGTCGCCGCAGAGGAACTGCTCGAAGGGACCCGAGGACGCATCCTCGAGGAGCTCGCCTCCGCTCCCCGCACCGCACGGGACCTCTCGAAGACGCTCGGTATCCAGGAGAGCGCCGCCCGGGGGCACCTCGACCGGATGCAGGAGCGGGGTCTCGTGGTCCCGTCCTTCCGCAGGGAAGGGGTCGGTCGCCCCCGGAAGCGGTACGTGCTCACTCCGCTCGGGCAGGACCTCTTCCCGAAGCAGTACGACCGGATCCTCGACTCGGTGGTGAGCGAGCTCCTCGCGCGCGAAGGGGAAGGGTACGTGAGCGCGCTGTTCGCCGAGGCGGGCCGCCGGATGGCCCGCGAGGTCGCCGAGGAGATCCCGAAGCGCGGGAGCCTTGCCGAACGCGCCCGCGATCTTGTCGCCGCGCTGAACCGGCTCGGCTTCCGCTGCTCGGCGACCGTCTCTCCGCAGGGCGAGGTCCGGATCACCCGGACGAACTGCGTCTTCCGGCACAGCGCGCTCTCCCACCCCTACCTCCTCTGCGAGGTCTTCGACAAGCACCTCACCGAAACACTCCTCGGCCAGGTCGGGGTCGACCTCGAGGACTCGATCGGACGCGGAGGGATGCGGTGTACGCATCTGATCCCGCTTCGGTAACCGGCGGGGCACCCCTCGGTCCGAGAGAGAGGACGGGGGCTCCCCGGATCGACGACCCGTTCGTCCGGACCGTTGGCCACACGCCGCTCGTGCCGCTTTCGCGCTTGGCGGCCGGTGGCCGTTTCGAACTCTTCGCCAAGGCGGAGTTCCTCAACCCGACCGGCTCGGTGAAGGACCGGGCCGCGCTCGGGATCGTCCGGCGGGCGATCGAGCGCGGCGAGCTCGGAAGGGGGCGCACGCTCCTCGACGCATCGAGCGGCAACACGGCGGTCGCCTACGCGATGCTCGGGGCCCGCATCGGCTTCCCGGTCGAGATCGTCCTTCCCCGCAACGCCCATCCCGAACGCGTCGTCCGCATCCTCGGCTACGGCGCGACGATCGTCTACACGGATCCTCTCGAAGGGACCGACGGGGCCCAGCGCGAGGCGCGGCGCCTCGCCGAGTCGGAGCCCGAACGGTACCACTACGCCGACCAGTACAACAACCCGGCGAACCCGGGGACCCACTACGCGACCACGGGCCCCGAGATCTGGCGGCAATCGGGAGGACGCGTCACCCACTTCGTCGCGGGCGTCGGGACCGGCGGCACGATCTCGGGAACGAGCCGGTACCTGAAGGAACGCTCGCCGACGCTTCGCACCGTCGGGGTCGAGCCGGCCGGGCCGCTCCACGGCCTCGAGGGGTTGAAGCACCTCGCGACCGCGCTCCGCCCCTCGACCTACGACGAACGCCTCGTCGACGAGACCGTGCGCGTCGAGACCGAGGACGCCGAAGCGATGCGCCGCCGCCTCGCGACGGAGGAGGGACTCGCGGTCGGCTCATCCGCCGCCGCGGCCGTGGTCGCGGCGCTCCGGGTCGGCGCGGCGACGTCGGGGGCGGTCGTCGTCACGATCCTGCCGGACGGCGGCCACTCGGCGGCCGTCGGAGCGTCGGCATGAGGGCGGTCCGTCTATCGGAGGAGCTTCTCCGCGCCATGCAGGACCACGCGCGAGCGACCTACCCCGACGAGTGCTGCGGTTTCCTCGTGGCCCGCGAGTCGACCGAGGTCGCCGCGGGACCCCGCGAGGTCGTGGGGGTCGAGCCCGCGCCGAACGAATTCGAGGGCGAGCGACGGCGCCGCTTCCTCCTTCGGCCCGACGAGCTCCGCAGCGCGGAGGCGCGCGCGGCCGAGCGCCACGAGGTCGTGGTCGGGTTCTACCACTCCCACCCGGACCACCCCGCGCGACCGTCCTCGTTCGACCAGGAGCACGCTTGGCCCTGGTACACCTATCTCGTGCTCGGAGTGACCGCCCACGGGGCCGGCGCGCTGGGCGCGTTCGAACTTGACCCGCGCTCGAGGGAATTCCGAGAGGTTCCCCTCGCCCGAGGGGAGGGGGCGCGCCGCGGCGACGCCGTGTCGTAGGGGTAAGCGAGAACGTATGTGCATCGATTCCGAAACGGAGGAGGGATGACCGCGGTCACAGTGAAGGTGCCGATGGCGCTGCGCCCGCTCGTCGGCGGGCGCGCCGAGACGGCCGTGGTGGGAGCGACGGTCGGCGAGCTCGTCCGCCGCCTCGCCGACGACCATCCCGAGCTCAAGCGCCACCTCTTCTCTCCCGAAGGAAAGCTGAGGAGCTTCGTCACGGTCTACCTGAACGACCAGGACATCCGCTATCTCGCGAAAGAGGCGACGCCGGTGGCCGACGGTGACGTCGTCTCGATCGTACCCGCGATCGCCGGCGGCCTGCCGGAGGGGCCGGGCCCGTCCGCCGGGCCGGACCCTCCCCGGGCCGCGGGGGCGATGCTCCCGAGCTTCTCGCCGTCCGACCTGCGGCGGTACAGCCGTCACCTCCTTCTCCCCGAGGTCGGCGTCGCGGGCCAGCGCAGGCTGCGGGACGCGAAGGTCCTCCTGGTCGGCGCGGGAGGTCTCGGCGCCCCGGCGGCGCTCTACCTCGCGGCCGCGGGAGTGGGGGAGATCGGACTGGTCGATTTCGACGCGGTCGACCTCTCGAACCTCCAGCGCCAGGTCCTCTACACGACGGACGACGTCGGCCGTCCGAAGCTCGAAGCGGCCCGGCAGCGTCTCGAGGCGCTCAACCCGGGCGTGCGGGTCGTGGCGCACGGGGAACGCCTCACGAGCGAGAACGCGCTCGACGTGGTGCGCCCGTACGACGTGGTCGTCGACGGGACGGACAACTTCCCCACGCGCTACCTCGTCAACGACGCGTGCGTGCTGCTCGGAAAGCCGAACGTCTACGGCTCGATCTACCGGTTCGAGGGCCAGGTGAGCGTCTTCGACGCGTCGCGCGGGCCGTGCTACCGGTGCCTCTACCCGGAGCCGCCGCCTCCCGACCTCGTGCCGTCGTGCGCCGAAGCAGGGGTGCTCGGGGTCCTGCCCGGGCTGGTCGGTGTCCTCCAAGCGACCGAGACGCTCAAGATCCTGCTCGGTACCGGCACCCCGCTCGTGGGCCGTCTCCTCCTCTACGACGCCCTCGACCTCCGCTTCCGCGAGCTCACGCTCCGCAAGAACCCGCACTGCGTGCTCTGCTCGAGCGAGGCGACGCAGACCGGGCTCATCGATTACCCGGCGTTCTGCGGCGTCCCCGCGCCCGGGGGCGAGTCGAGCGGCGTTCCGTCGATCGAGGCCGAGGAGCTCGCGCGGGCGCTCGCTTCGCCCGACCCGCCGCTTCTCGTCGACGTGCGCGAGCGCGGGGAGTGGGACATCTCGCACCTCCCCGGGGCGCTCCTCATCCCGCGGGCCGAGCTCCCCGAACGCGTCGACGAGATCACCCGCGCCCGGGAAATCGTCCTGTACTGCCGGGTCGGCGACCGGTCCGCCCGGTCCGCCCGATGGCTCCTCGACCTCGGCTTCACGCACGTGCGCAATCTGGCCGGTGGCCTGCACGCGTGGGCTTCCCGCGTCGACCCGAACTTCCCGGTGTATTGAACCGCGCCGGGCATTCGCCCGCAATGCTCGGCGTTCGTCGGCCGGGCGTCGCGCCCTCTCGGGATGGGCCGCGCACTTCGTTGGACCGACACCGGCGGCTCGATCGTCTCCCACCAAGTGGGACCCGGCGCCTTAGGACCTTCGACCCCCCCGTGCGTCGAGAGGACGGGGCGGGCGGAACCTGCACATTTCGGTCGGCCGGAAGGGACGCCAAGCTTGCGGTCGGTGGCCCTCCGGGTCCGACCGGCGCCGACGTTGAGGACGCCGGGACCGACGGGGGTCGCTCTTTGGGGGCGGTGGTCCCCGCCTAGAGCACCGGCGGGGTCGGGGCCGCGTGGGGGTCGCCGACGTCGACCGCGAGCCGGCCCGAGTACGACCGCACCCGACGCGAGAGCTCGCGGGCGAACGCGTCGGGGTCCCGCGGCGAGATGTAGAGCGGGACGTCCCCGGCGCTCACGAGGAGGCCGCGCGAGGCGTCCGTGTAGATCGAGTCGAACCGGCCGACCACCGGGCTCCACATCCGGCCCCGCCACCCCCACGACCCGAGGAGCCCGCCGGTCGGGGCGAGGTCCCGCAGGGAGGCGTACTCGATCTTGCGGACCTCATCGAGGCGGACCCGCCGACCGCCGAGGAGCCGCCAGGCGCTCAGCGAGGTGTCGTCGACCCGGTAGCTCGTGGAGAGGTACCGCCCGAGCGAGGCGACAAGGAAGATCCCGATGGCCCACGGGGCCCACCAGATCGTGATCACCGAGCTGTGCGGCAGGAAGGCGACGACGAGGACGAGGAGGAAGAGGTACGCCCCGACGACGGCGGCCGAGTAGCGGCCCCGGACCCGATAGCGCCCTTGGGCATCGAGGACCGGTCGGTCGGCCGGGGGCGGCGGGGCGGCCGCGGCGTCAGGCGGCGGCTTCGTAGTAGTACTCCCCCTTCGACCGTTGCTCGCGGTCGAGGACCGAGCCTTCGCGGTTGATCCGGGGCCGCAGCGTCTCCGCGTCCCGGCGGAAGGTGATGTCGACGGTCCGCAGGAGCCGGTTCATCCCCTCGCGCATCGGGAACGGTCCGTCGCCCCGCCCGCGGGCGCCGTCCTCGCCCTCGGGCCGGAACACCATGAGCTCGTCGCACGCGAGGTCGAGGAAATAGACGTCGTGGTCGACGACGAGCGCGCTCACCGCCTGGCGCTCGACCTGGCGGCGGATCAGCCGAGCCATCGACATCCGCTCGTCGGCGTCGAGGTAGGCGGACGGTTCGTCGAGCAGATAGAGCGTCGCCGGGCGCGCGAGGGCGAGCGCGACCGCGGCCCGCTGGAGCTCGCCGCCCGAAAGGTCCGGGAGGGCGACGTCGAGGATCGATTCGAGGTGGAGGCCGGGCACGAGGTCGCGCTCGAAGAGCTTCGCGTCGAACGTCGGGTCGCCCGCGAGCGCGCCGGCCCGATCCCGGAGGCTCGCCGGCTGGTTCGCCCGAAGGTACTGGGGCTTGTAGCTCACCGTGACGCCCGGAGGCGCGGTTCCCTTCGTGGGGGTCTCCACGCCGGCGAGCATCCTCACGAACGTCGTCTTGCCGGTCGCGTTCGGGCCCACGATACCGACCGTCTCGCCCTTCGCGAGCGTTCCGGCGCCGACCGCGAGGTGGAAGCGCGGGAACGACTTCTCGAGCTCGGTGAACGTGACGAGCGCGTGCTGGCGCATCGGCGGCTTCGGCGGGTGGGCGACGAACCGGACGGACTCGGTGCGGAACCGCACGTTCTCGTCCTTGAGGTAGCCCGTGAGGTAGGTGTTGATCGCGCTGCGCATCGGGATCGGGTGGCTGATGACGCCGAACGCCGCCGCCTCGCCGTAGAGCAGGTGCGCCTCGTCGGCGAGGTAGTCGAGGAGCGCGAGGTCGTGCTCGACCACGAGCACGCTCTTCGTTTCCCCGAGCCGGCGCAGCACGCGGGCGATCCTCAAGCGGTGGACGATGTCGAGGTAGCTTGACGGCTCGTCGATGAGGTAGAGGTCGGCGTCGGTCGCGAGCGTGCGCGCGATCGCGGCGAGCTGGAGCTCGCCGCCCGAGAGCTCTCGGAGCGAGCGGTCCGCCCGGTGGGAGAGCCCGACGTCCTCGAGGGCACGGGCCGACGATCCCCCGGCGCCTCCCACGTACTCCCCGACGCGCAGCGGCTCCTCGGCGAGGCGGTCGACGTACTGGGGCTTTACGACGCTTCGAAGCTCGCCCTTCGCGACGCGGTCGAAGTGCGCGCGAAGTGCGGTGCCACGGTAGTGCTCGAGGACCCGGGGCCACGTCCCGGGGGTGGCGAAGTCGCCGAGGTTCGGCACGTCCACGCCCGCCAGCAGCCTCAGGGCGGTCGACTTCCCGGTCCCGTTCGGGCCGAGCAGCCCCGTGATCCCCCGTGCCGGGGGGACCGGGAGCCGGTAGAGGCGGAAGCCGTTGTAGCCGTAGCGGTGGACGATCTCCGACTCGTCGGCCTCGGGAGTGTTGAGGATCTTGATCGCGTCGAACGGGCACTTGTGGACGCAGATCCCGCAACCGATGCAGAGCGATTCGGAGATGATCGGCCGGCCGAGCGGACCCTCGACGATGCACTCCTGGCCCATCCGCACCGGCGGGCAGTACGCCTGGCACTCCCACTGGCACTCCTTCGGATGGCACCGGTCCTCCAGGAGGATCGCGATCCGGGTCACGTTCCGGCCTCCCGTACGTCCCGCACGATGGAGCCGTCCCGCATCGTCAGGTGGCGGCGCGCCCGGGCGGCGACCTCGGGGTTGTGGGTGACCAGCACGAGGGTCGCCGAGCGGTCGCGACGGACGCGCTCGAGCAGGTCGAGGATCGCGCGCGTGTTGCCGCTGTCGAGCTCTCCGGTCGGCTCGTCCGCGAGGAGGATCCCCGGACGGTTCGCGAGCGCCCGCGCGACCGCGACCCGCTGTTCCTCCCCGCCCGACAATTGGTGGGGGAACGCGCGCTCCCGGCCCGCGAGACCGACCTCGCCGAGAAGCTCCGACGCCCGGCGGGTCCGCTCGGCCCGAGGAACGCCGAGGGGGCGCATCGGGAGCTCGACGTTCTCGAGAGCCGTCAACGTGGGGAGCAGGTAGAACCGCTGAAAGATGAACCCCACCCCCCGCAGTCGAAGGCGCGCGCGTTCCCGGTCGGAGAGGGAGCCGACCGGTCTCCCCCCCCAGCGCACCTCGCCCGAGGTGGGAGCGTCGAGGAGGCCGATCAGGTTGAGCAGCGTCGTCTTGCCGCAGCCGCTCGGCCCCTCGACCGACACGAACTCGCCCGAGGGGATCGCGAGGTCGACCGTCCGCAGGGCGACCACCTCTTCGGGCGCGCCGGCCACGTAGGCGCGAGAGACCCCGGTGAGCTCGACGAGCGGAGGCTGGTGGTCGTTCACCGGAGCGCCTCCCCGATGTCGACGCGCATCGCCCGCCGGCTCGCCAACGCGCTCGCGAGGAGCGAGAGAGCGACCACGCCGCCGACGATCGCCGCAAGGACCGTGGGGTCGAAGACCGCGAGTCGGGCGGCCTCCTGGACCGCGGCGGTCGCCCAACGGGCGAGGCCTTCGACCACGACGTAGCCGGCGGTCACGCCCGCGATCCCCCCGAGGAGCGCGAGCACGGCGCCGTCCCGAACGATCCCGGCGACGATCGACCGTCCCGGGATCCCGAGCGCCCGGCGGATCCCAATCGACCGCCGGTCGGCCTCGACGCGGCGCAGCAGCACGAGCGCGAGGAATAACAGACCGACCGTGAGGCCGACCGACGAGAGCGCGAGGTAGAAGCCGGTGAGGACCGCGCTCGCCGCGTGGAGCTGCTGGGCCTGCTGGTCGAGCGAGGTCACGCTGTAGTACGGCACGAGCGCCCCCACGGCCGAACGGACCTCTGCGAGCGCCGACGGGTTCGCCGCCGCCGAGCTCGTGAGGGCGATCTCGATCGTGTCGGCCGCGTCGACCACCGTCGCGGCCGGGGCCGGGCCGAAACCCGTGAGCACCTGCAGGTCCGAGAGCGGGAGAAGAACCGCGAAGGCACCGGTCGGGCCGAGGAGGCTCGGGGCCACCCCGAAGGTACCGGTGACGTTGAACCGGACGCCCAAGCTCGGGTCGGTCGACGGGCTCAGGAGCAGCGTGTCGCCCGGGAAAACGTGGTCCGCGAGGGCGTACGGCGTGGAGACGAGCACGTCGTTCGTCGCGGGGCCCGAGTAGGTGCCGTTGGCGTACCGCACCGAGTCGGTGGGGTCGCCGAGCGGCAGCGGGGACGGGAAGAGCCCGCTCTCGGTGGGCCCGAGCGTCGCCGTGAAGTCCCGGGGCACGACCCCCTCCGCGAGCACGGGGGAGAGCGACCCTTGCGCCGTGAAGGCATCGATGGCGACGCTCAGGACGGGCGAGACCGCGGTCACCGAGGACATCGCGAGGATGCGGTCCGAAAGGGCGTGCGCTCGCGCGATCCCGTGGAGGCCCTGCGCGCTCACGACCAGCTGGTAGCCCGCGTTCTGGAGCTGGGCGAGCTCGTGCGCCGAGACCCCTCCGCCGACGCTGATCAGGATGACGGGCAGCGCCACCGCCGCCCCGATGGCGGCGACCGTGAGCACCAACTGGAGGCGCGAGTGCCGGAGCGAGCGGCCCCAGGAGAGTCGCGTCACGGGGCCCGGAGCTCCTCCGCCACGGGCAGCTGCATCGCCCGGGCGGCGGGCGCGATCGCCGCGACGAGCGCGATCGCGAGCACGATCAGGAGACCCGAGGCGAACACTCCGTCGTCGAACCCGACGAACGAGAACCCGCTGGGGAGCCCTCCGACGAGGCCGAGGAGGAAGGAGTTCAGGACGAGGGCCCCGAGGTATGCGACCGGGAAGCCGATCGCGAGGCCGATCGCGCTCAAGGTCACCGACTCCTCGACGACGAGCGCGCCGACCGAGGCCCGGGTGTGGCCGACCGCCCGCAAGAGCGCGAGCTCACGGCTCCGGTCGTCGACCGACATCTGGAGAACGGTCGTCGCGAAGAGCGCGGCGACGACGATCCCGACAAGGCCGACCAGCGTCCCGAAGGTTCGGTAGAGGTTCACGACGTGCTGGATCGCCCCGAGCAGGTTCGAGAGCGTGAAGACGGTCAGGGCGGGGAACGCCGCCTGAATCCGAGCCTGGTCCGTCGCGGCGGTCGTCGGGTCGTGGAGGTGGACGAGGAGCAGCGACGCGTAGTCGGTCGACGCGCTCGCGCCGCCCACGATCCCCTGCAGCTCCGAGAGGTACACGAACGCGAGGAGCGCGGAGGGGACGAGCCAGAACGGCCCCGAGACGCCGACCACCCGGAACGCGGTCGCGTTGGCGTACCACGGCCCGAGCGCGGCGGCGGAGGTCGGGGCCGCCGGGCTCGCCCAGATCCGGTCGCCCACTCGGACTCCGAGAACGGAGGCGAGGGCCTGGTCGAGAACGATCTGACCGGTTCGCGGACCCGCGTACGTTCCGTTGGCGTAGTGGGGGTCGCCGGGGAGGGTGAATCCTGTCCCGTTGTAGAGCTCGGGGACCTGGAGGCCGGCCGTGTCGGACGGGATCCACCCCACCGTCCCCGAGCCGGTCGGGCCCCAGCCGGTCGGGACCGCGCTCGTGTTCGACGCGTTCCACAAGGACGCGTTGCCGAAGACGATCTGGCTCAGGAGCCAGGGACTCGCCGTCGCGACGTTCGGGTCGGCGGCGGGAACCGCGGAGGCGAGGCGGTGGGCCCCCGAGATCGGCGGGAACTGGCCCGAGGTGATCGTCGTGTTCGCGCTCGCTCCGATCAGGTCGACCCCGCTCGAGGTCGCGAGCGTCGTCGCGCTCGTCTGGATCCCGTTCGAGAGCGCGAGCAGGAGGACGACCAGGCCGACCGACAGACCGATCCCGAAGCTGGTCATTAGCGACCGTCCCGGCCGCCGGCGGATGGCGTCCCAGGCGTAGCGCACGATCTCCTCCGACGCCGACTCCTAGGCTACGATCGTCCGGCGGATCTCGCCGAGGGTGAGCGCGTGGGACGCCTCGACGTCGTACTTGTGGATCGACTCTTCGCTGACGGTGTGGGCGCGCACGACCGTGGAGTCGGGCAGATCCGGGAACCGCTCGGGGAGGCTCGCGAGGAGGTCGCGGAGAACGTCCTCGACGAACTTAGGGTGGCGGTGGGCGTCGAGAACGACCCGGCCCTCGTCGCCGCGCTTCAGGATCGCGTACGTCGGGCTCGACTGCGACGCTTCGATCGCGTCGATGACCTCGTCGACCTCGACCCCGGCGGCGCCGTCGAGCTCGAAGACGAGGCGCGTGCGGTTCCGCTGGTTGTGCGTGATCATCGGAAGCGAGGCAAACTCGGCGTCGGCGAGGCGCGGGTACTCCCGGGTCAGCGCGTCCCGGCACGTCTCCATCGCGCACGGGCAGGCCGTCATCCCGACCGCCTCGGCCCCCACGGCCCGCAGGAGCGAGACCGAACCGTCGTCGCCGCGTCGTGCGCGCGCTTCGGCGACCAGCGTGTAATCCTCGAAGCTCCGCTTCGTTTCCGAGATCCCTTTCGGGAGGAAGTACTCCGCGGAGCCGGCGACGAGCGCCTCGCTCGCGTAGGCATGACGGGCCAGCAGCTCGCGGGCGATCGTCGAGCAGGCCGTTTCGAGGCTGTCGACGGGCCGGAACGCGGTCTCGTCGACGATCTCGGCCAGGATCTCGGCGTTGCGGGAAAGGTCGGAACCTTTGCGGTTCGAGGGAAGGTCGACGGCCACGCGGAACTCGACCGTGAGCGTGTTCGCCCGCTCGGGCCGCTGGACGACGAGCGGCTTGCGGATCCCCGAAAGCCCGACCGAGCGCAGCCTCAGTGGGCCCCGCTCGGGGGGCATCGCATGGACGTCCTTCACGACCCGAGTACGAAAGTTCGGCTTGAATAGGTTACCGGCCCGACCCCACGACGACCGACGGGCGCCCGCACAGAGTTATAGGGGACCGGCGGGTGGTCGAACCGATGACCGAGACCGCGCCCCCCCCGTCCCCGTCCGGAGCCCCTCCGCCGTCGAGCGGGCCGTACACGGAGCGCGAGCACCTGATCACCGAGAACCTGAAGCAGATCTACGACCCCGAGATCCCGATGAACATCGTCGACCTCGGGCTGATCTACGGGTTCGAGTGGAAGGGCGACGACGTGACGCTCAAAATGACGCTCACCGCCCCGGGCTGCCCGGTTGCCGGGATCCTCGCCGAAGAGGTCAAGCTCGCGGTCGAGAAGGTGCCGAACGTGAAGTCGGCGACGGTCGACATGATCTGGGACCCTCCGTGGAGCCCCGACCGGATGAGCGACTTCGCGAAACGCCAGTTCGGCTATGCCTGACGCGTCGGGCGCTACGGCCCTTGGCGGGAACGCGTCGCGCCGCCCGAGCACCGCCGTGAACGTCCGGGGGCTCGCGTGGTCCGATTTCGACGATCTGGTCGAGAGCTACTACCACCTCTACGAGGAGCGGGATACGGGCCAACCGATCGGCATCACGCTGTTCGCCGACCGACCGTCGCGGGCCGACGAGGTCGACTGGTTCGCGCGGCTCTACGGCCGCGTCCTCTCCGGGTCCACGGTAGCGTCGGTCGCCGAGGCGGACGGTCGGGCGGTCGGGATCTGCACGATCGCACCGGTCGGGGCCGGTCCCGGGTCGGAGGCGGGGCACGTCGGCGAGCTCGGCCTCCTCGTACGCGAAGGGGACCGAGGGAAAGGCGTCGGTGCGGCGCTGCTCGAGCACGCGCTCCGGGCCGCCCGGGACCGGTTCGAGCTCGTGCGGCTCTCGGTCTTCGCGAACAATGCCCGGGCGATCCGCCTCTACGAGCGGTTCGGGTTCGGGACCGTCGGGCGCCTGCCGGCGGCGATCCGGCGCGGCACGGAGTACTTCGACGAGCTCCTGATGGTCCGGGACCTCCGGCCCTCGGCCGCCAAGTCTTAAGGGGGCCGTCGGTTCGGCCGGGCCGATGGCCGCACACGACGCGTGGCGTCGCGAGCTCGAGACGGAGCGGGCGATGAAGGACGAGTTCATGGGCCGGCACGCCGAGTCGCCGTTCGTCGCGGGCCGGGTGCCGTTCCACCCGTTGCGCTACTACCCGATCGACCGCGACTACCGGGTCCGGGCGGTGCTCGAGCGCCGCCCCGTCCCCGAGGAAGCGTACCTCCGGACGAACCGGGACAACCAGGCGGTCATGCGGTACCTCGGCGACCTCGTCTTCGAGCTTCACGGCCGATCGCTCCGCCTCCGCCTCTACCACGCCGGCGAGGGCGTTGGGACGTCCGTCTTCGTCCCGTTCCGCGACCGGACGAGCGGCTCGGAGTCCTACGGACCGGGTCGCTACGTCACGCTCGAGCTCACCGAGTCCGACGTGTACGACCTCGACTTCAACCGGGCGTTCAACCCATACTGCGCGTACACGGACGAGTATGAGTGCGGCTTCCCGCCGGTCGAGAACGACCTCCCGGTCGAAGTCCGCGCCGGGGAGGCGGTCTGGGCGGCGGACCGCAATCCGCGTACGCCGTCGAGCGTACATCTCGCCCGACGGGGTCGTCCGCCGGCGCCCGCGGCCCCGGTGTCGGCGGGGGCTAAAGGTGGGCGAGGACGCCCTCGACCCCGAGCACGACGAACTGGACCCCGACCGCCGCGAGCAAGAGGCCGAGGACGCGGGTCATCGCCATCACGCCGACGCGGCCGAGCGCCCTCAAGATCCGCTGGCCGTAGTGCAGGATGAGGAACGTCGCCGCGGTCGTGACGCCGATCGCGAGGAACGTAGCGAGGATCATGAACGGGTCGCTGCCGGCGTTTCCCTCGTAGATCATCACCGTCGAGATCGCCCCCGGCCCGGCGAGCAGCGGAATCCCGAGCGGAACGACGGAGATCTCGTCCCGACGCGCGATCGCCTCCTCGCGGTCCTCGCTCGAGAGCTTCGTCCGGCCGATCTCTCCCGAGAGCATGTCGTAGGCGACGATGAAGAGCAGGATCCCGCCGGCGATCTCGAACGAAGCGAGGGTGAACCCGAACGCCGCGAAGAGGAACCGCCCGACGAGCGCGAACAGCCCGAGGATCCCGCCGAGCACGATCACGGCCCGCCGGAGGACGACGGCCCGGTCCTCGGGGGTGAACCCGTCGGTCAGGGTGACGAAGAACGGAAGGGTCCCCACGGGGTCGACGATGGCGAAGACGCTCACGAAGACCGCGGCGTAGATCGCGAGGTCCACCAACGCACCGTCCTCCGAGCGCAATCCCCGGAGCGTGCCGGCCCATCAACCCTTCGCCCGGACCTGCGGGCGACGGGACCTCGGCCGACGCCGAAGGGCCGCGATCTTACCGGACGGCCGCCAGGAGCCGACCCTGCCACCGGCTCCACACGACCTCGACCTCGCGAAAGCCGGCGGCGCGCACTCGGCGGACGTGGCCCGAGAGGTCCGGGGTCCGCACGAGGCCGTGGCGGGCCGTCGTCGGGGGTGGGAACCGGGCGGCGCGGAGCGCGGCCTCGGGCGCGAGCGCCGGGTCGGCGAGGGCCGCCCGCCACCATTCGGTCCAGCTTTCTCCCGGGCTTCGGTGGTCGCGATCCCACTCCTGCGACGCCCGCCGCGCCCAGCGTCGAAGGCGCTCCGCGTCGGGACCGAACGCCAGCGAATCCCCGTTGAGGAGGATCCCGCCGCGGCGAAGACGGTGGGCGACGTCCCGGTAGAGGCGGGAGAGGGTCCGGCCTTCGAGCCAGTGGAGCGCGGTCGTGGAGACCGCGGCGTCGAAGAGGCCGGGGGGGAGGCGCTCGACCCAGTCGGCCCGCCGGAGGTCGGCGTCCACCCACGTAAGCCGCCCTCCCCACGAGCCGAGGGCGGTCTCGCCGATCCGTCGTGTGACGGGGTCGAAATCGACCGCCACGACCTTCGCCCGGGGGAAGAGAGCGAGGATCCGTTCGGCGGTCGACCCGGTGCCGCTGCCGAGGTCGAGCACCCGGCACCGGGCACCCACGGCCCGGCCGAGGACGCTCACGAGCGCTTGGATCTCTTCTTCCCGTTCGGGCACCGAGCGCGCCTGCATCTCCTCCCAGCGAGCGCGCCACCGCCGGGCCCTCGCGCGTGGGAGCCGAACGGAACGACGCGTCACGCCCCGCGAAGCCGGGTCAGTGAGATTACGCTTCGCGGTCGCGGGGGACCGTCGGCGACGGTCGGGGAGCCCGCACCGGGGGACGACGCGGCGGAGCCTTTCGAAGGGGCGCGCGCGAGGCGGGCGGCCGCGGTGCCCGGGCGGACGGCCGCCGGCTCCGCGCGCGGGAGGTTCGGGCCGAGGCGCCACGGCGTCGGCGTTTCCCACGGACCGCGACCGGGGTCACGGCGCGAGCCCGCAGGCGCAGGACGACCGGGGCCGAGTCGGGATTCGTGAAGGCCAGTACGTAGTCGCCGGGCGACGCGGGGTCGAAGTACACCTTGGCGCGGCCGGCGAGGCGGACCCGCTGAACGAAGGGTCCTTCGCGGTGGCCGATCAGCAGGACGAACGAGCGCCCCGGCCGGGGGTTGTCGAGCGCGACGTCGATCTCGCACGATGGCTCCTCGAGGTGCATGTCGATACGAACCGTCGACGACGGGTCGAGGACGAGGTACTTCGGAAGGTCGTGAAGCGCAACGGCCACGCTCGGTGCAGCCCGCGAGCCGACAAAAGATTGGCCGTCCGCCGGAGGTTCGGGCCTCGGCGAGGTTAAATCGGATTCCGGGCTGTTGGAATCCATGGCAGCCACACGGACGGCCCACGCGGTCTGGGAGCACGACCTCCTGCACGGTCACGGCACGGTAAAGGGGACGAGCGGGGCGCTCGGCGAGCTCGCGGTCTCCTGGTCGGCCCGGACCGAAGCGTCCGGCGGCAAAACGAGCCCCGAGGAGCTCCTCGCCGCGGCCCACGCGTCGTGCTTCTCGATGGCGCTAGCCGCGGGCCTCGCCCGGATGCAAAAGCCTCCGGAACGTCTCCGCGTGGGCGCGACGGCGACGTTCGACAAGGTTGGCGACGCCTGGAAGGTCACCACGATGGTCCTCGACGTGAAGGGCACGGTGCCGAACCTCACGGCCGCCGAGTTCGAGACCGCCGCGAAGGCGGCGGGAGAGGGCTGTCCGATCTCGAAGGCGCTCAAGGGCAACGTCGAGATCGCCGTGCACGCGACGCTCGGCTGAGCGGCCCGGCCCTCGCCGATCCGGCGCCCGTCAGCTCCCGAAGTCGGAGAGCTGGCGCTGCGTACGGCGCGGCAGCGCGTCTCCCGTCCCGCGGGGGGCCGCCGGGGTGGTCTCGCCGGTCGCCGGAGCGGGCACGGTCTCGGGAGCTGTCGCAAGGATCGAGTCGACCCGAGGAGCGCCCGGCTCCGTCGACAGGAGGAACGCGACCTCCTCGGGGGAGAGGTCGAGCTCGCGGGCGATCCGGCGGAGCGTGCCCACGAGCTCGGGTCGCTGCGCCCCGGTGCCGACCGCGGAAAAGAGGGCCTCGAGGAACGGCAGGATCGTGTCGAGGGTCTTCTCCCGGGAGAGATGGAAGCGTCGGCCGACCTTGCCGACCAGTCCGGTGCGTAGCCCCCGCAACCCCCGGGAACGACCCATTTCTCCCAGGAACTGGGGGAACGAAGCGCCGCCGCCGCCCGGCACGGGGCCGTCGTTGAGCGCGAGCGCGACCCCTCCCGAGAGCAGCTCGGTCGAGTAGCTCCAGAGGCTCCAGACCCGGGCGCGACGGGCCCAGTTGAGGAACCGGTCGGCGACGGCGAGCACGTCGAACGCCGCCGCACGGTGGCGAGCGTCGGCGGAGAAGTAGGGCAGGTTCTCCTCGATCCACGGGAGAAGGTCGTCCGGCGGGGCGTCCAGTCGATTCTGGACCTCGACCGACCGGTAGAAGCGCGGCGATCTCAGGACCTCCTCGGTCAGGGCGGCGAAATCCGAAGAAAGGTCGCGGGCCCCGAGGACGGTCAGCTGGAACGGGCCGGCCGGCAACGGAGCGATCGCGTCCAGGTCGTTCAGCGCGGCCCGAAGGTCGCCCCGCGCCCGCGTCACGATCGCGTCGAGCGCGCCGCCCACGAGCTCGATCCCCTCCGTCCGCGCGATCTGGCCCACCCGCGCCCGAAGCTCGGGCTCCCGAACGGGGAAGAACCGTATCCGGGCCACTCCCGTCCGGAAGACGGGAGAGTACCGGGTCAGGCTCCGCTCGTCGTTCACCGTCAGGACCAGCGGCTGGCGCGTCGACCTCACGAGGCGGGAGATCGCCGCGAGGCCGCCGCGGTCGCTCAGGTCGCTCGACTTCTGGGTGCCCCGCCACTCCTCGATGTCGGCGCGGGACGCGGACAGCCGGGCCCACGCGGCGTTCCCGGGGGAGCGGGGCACGGCGCCCCAGTCGGCGAACGCCGGCGGCTTGCCGGA
Source organism: Thermoplasmata archaeon (assembly GCA_021816865.1). Lineage (GTDB taxonomy): Archaea > Thermoplasmatota > Thermoplasmata > Lutacidiplasmatales > UBA184 > Lutacidiplasma. Next base: position 23,036 of record JAKAWX010000001.1, read on the forward strand.
GGGGCGAAGACCGTACGCGGTGTTCAGCGCTTCGATCGTGCGGTAGCGGCCCTGGAGGAACGACGAAAGCGACGGAGGCGCGGGACGCGGCGCCGCGCTCTCGCTCAGGCGACCGGTAAGGCAGTCGGCTTCGTCGAGGAGGATCAGCGCCCGCCGACGGCCCGGGGCGCTCTCCGACCCCCCGAGCGTGTGTGTGATCGACGCCCGACCAGCAACCTGTTCGATCGCCGACTCGTTGCGGGCATCGGAGGCGTTCATCTCGACCAGGGTCCAGCCGCGTTCGCGCGCGAGGGCAAGCGCCGCGGTCGTCTTGCCGACGCCGGCCGGACCCGCCAGCACAGCCGCGCGGCGCGTCGGCGGCTGGCCGCCGGCCCACTGGTCCGCCCAGGCGCGGAGCTCCGCCCTCGCGCGCGGGTTCCCGACGAGATCATCGAGCCGCTCGGGACGGTATCGTTCGGCGAGCGGAAGCCGCCGGCTCGGCGGGGGGACCATCGACCCGCCACGCGGCGCGGCGCCATAAGCGGAGGGGGAGTCGCGACGGACCCGGGCGACAGCTTTCTCTACGCGCGCGGCCGTTCCGTCGGGGCCCGGTAAGAATGGATCGGACAGACGAGCCCATGGTCCTGCGACGGACGCTTCCCGGTCGGCCCCTCGTCGTCTCCGCCATCGGAGTCGCGGTCGACCCCGAGCCCGTCGCCTCGCCGCACTCGGACCAGGCCACGATCTCCCTCCTCCGGCTGGCCCGGCGGCGGGGCGTCACCACGTTCGACGCGGCCGGTGCCCGTTCTCCGCCGAGGGCCGAGCGGCTGATCGCCGCCGCGTTCCCGCAGCCCGACCCCGAGCTCACGGTGATCGCGCCGCCCGCAAGAGCATCGCCTGGCCCTCGGTCCTTGGACCACCGCGCGGGCCCGGCGGCCCCGACGTCGGCGACCGACGAGCTCCGACACGCGGTGGAGGAGACCCGGCGACGCCTCGCCCCCCAGCCGATCTCGGTGCTCGAGCTCGCCGGGTCGACGGAAGACCCGGGAGTGAGCCCCTTCGCCGTGGAAGCGCTCGACGCGCTGACCGCCGACGGCTCCATCTCGGCTTGGGCGGTCCGAGTGGAGAGGGAGTCTCGACCGCTCCCGACCGAGGGGACTCACCACGGGCCGGGAGGGCCGCTCTACTCGGTCGCCGCCTCCCTGCTCGATCGAGCGCCCCTCGACTGGGCGGCGAACCTCGCGGACCGCCAGCCCGTCGGTGTCTTCGTCCGGGACCCGTTCGCCGGCGGGCGGCTCGACGGCCGCCGCTACTCCGCGCTCCTCGCGGACCGGACCCCGACCGGGCCCCCGGTCGACGTGCGCTCGCTCGCCGCCGAGTTCGAGCCCGTACGTCGGCTCGGATTCCTTTCCCTGCGCGGCCGTCGAACGCTGGCCCAGGCCGCCGTACGATTCCTTCTCGATGCGCCGGGGGTCGTCTCGGTGCTCGTGCCGGTGCCGCCGCCCGAGCGGTTGAACGAGTTCCTCGGCTCCGAAGGAACCCCTCCGCTGACGGAGGAGGAGCTCGCGCGGCTCGCCGAAGGGGACCGCCGGCCGTCGGCCGCCTTCCGCGGTCCCGTCAAGTAGGGGGGCGCTTTCCGAGGCTATGCTCGCGGTCGGAGAGGAGGCGCCCGAATTCACCGGGACGCTCGCCGACGGCTCGCCGCTCACCCTTTCGAGCCTGCGCGGCCGTCCGGTGATCCTCTACTTCTATCCGAAGGCGGACACGGCGGGATGCCGACGGGAGGCGAGGGGGTTCACCGACCTCTACCCCGAGCTGGCTCGAAGGGGCCACGCGGTGGTCGGCGTCAGCGTGGACCCGGTCGCGGCCCAAGAGCGCTTCCGGCAATCGTGCGGGATCCCGTTCCCGCTCGTCGCCGACCGGGACGGGTCGATCGCCCGAAAGTACGGGGTCCTCGGAATGTTCGGGCTCGCGAAGCGCATCACGTTCTTCCTCGACGCGAACGGCCGGGTGCTCGAGGTCGTGCAAGGACTGCTCCCGGGCCCTCACGTCCGGCGCGCGGCCGAGCGGGCCGGGATCCCGCCGCGGGCCTGAGCCGCGGCGCCGGTCGAGAGCTCGGGGAACCCGCGGGGCCCCGAACGCTCAAGACGCCGGCGCGCTTCGCGTCGCCGAGGCTGTCATGAAGATCCGAACCGTCGAACCGATCGAGGTCGCTGCCCCCGCGGACGAGCGTTCGTCGCCGTGGAGCTCGACCGTCATCCTGGTGAAGGTCACGACCGCGAACGGCGCGGTCGGATGGGGCGAGGCGCCGACCACCTTGATGACGCACCCGGTGCGCGAGAGCGTGCTCGAGGTCGCCCGATTCTACGAGGATCGCGACCTCGCCGATCACTCGCACGCATTGCGCGAGTTCGAGCGGTACTCGTTCTACCGGTCCCGGTCGATGGAGGCGACGAGCGCCCTCTCCGCGGTCGACATCGCCTGCCACGACCTATTGGGCCGGGAGCTCGGGGCCCCGATCTCGACGCTCCTCGGTGGGGCGATCCGGCAGAGCGTGCGCGCCTATTCGAACGGGTGGTACTCGGACGCGATCACGCCCGACGAGTTCGCGCGGAAGGCCCGCGCGATGGTCGACACCGGCTTCGGGGCGCTCAAGTTCGACCCGTTCGGCGACCAGTACCGGACGCTCTCGACCGATGGGCTTGCCGCGGCGGTCGCCCGCGTGAAGGCGGTCCGGGAAGCGGTGGGGGAGTCCGTCGACCTCCTGATCGAGTACCACGGCCGGTTCTACCCGGAATCCGCGGTGCGGGCCGGGCGGGCGCTCGACGCGTTCCGTCCCCGGTTCATGGAGGAGCCGGTGATCCCGGAGCTCACCGATTCGCTCGCCGAGTTCCGGCGGCACGTGCGCACGCCGGTCGCGCTCGGGGAGCGTCTGCTGAACGCGGCGGACTTCGAAAGCTTCCTCGCGCGCGGGCTCGTCGACATCCTCCAGCCCGACATCACGAACTCGGGCGGTTTCACCTACGGCCGCGAGATCGCGGGAGTGGCGGCGGCCCACGGGGCGCCGATCGCCTACCACAACGCCTTCGGACCGGTGCAGACGGCCGCGACCCTCCAGATCGATGCCGTTCTGCCGACCTTCTTCCTCCAGGAGAGCTTCGAGGCGAGCTGGCCGGAGTGGAAGCGTTCGCTCGTCCACGGCTACTCGCTCGATCGGGGCGTCTTCGCCATCCCGAACGGCCCCGGCCTCGGGATCACCGTCGACGAGAAGGCCGTCGAACGGTACCGGTCGGAGATGGTCGACCCGATCGGGCCCGAGCCGCCGTGGGTTATCGGCGGTACCTGGGTCCGCCGTGCTCCCGCGCCTCGCGGAACGCCCGTGTCGGAGGCGCAGGCAGGGAAGGACGGGGAGCGATAGACAGGCTCCGGTGGGTTTCCGAACGATCGTCCCCGGGACCGCGGTTCCCGCCGCCAGGTGGGGGAAGTCGAAGACGTTCGCCTCGACCGGGTCGCCGCTCGGTCGATAGGTCCGGCCCGGGTTCTTGCCTTATCCGATTCTCTCCTTCTTCTTCGTGTCAGCCGACAGGATCGGGTTCCCCGCCTCTGGGAAGCGGGTGACCGGACGGCTGATGTACCGGAATGGTTCCACCCGCTCGCGGAGAGAGCGACCCTCCCCCTCCGTGGCGCTCGCCCGCAGCGAGCAGCCCAGCTCGTGCAGGGGATGGGCCACGCTCGCGTGGGAGACCGGGTCACCCTGCCGCTTGAGCTCTTCGGCCAAGGTCCGCGTGGACTTGTGGGTCCCACGTAGCCGCTCCATCGGGTTTCCGGCGGTATTCTCCTCTGGAACCCGTTTGACGGCGGGGAGGAGACCGGGGTGGGTCCCCCGCTACCGCTTTCCTCCACCCGCCGGCGATCGTGTCCTTTCTTTCTCGCGGAACGGAAAACCTCGCTGCGCTACGAGGACGGCACGACGGACGGTGTCGAGGGAGAACCCCGTCAGCCGCTCGACATGACGAACCCCTCCCCTGCTGGCCTAAAGGGCCAGGGACCGGCGAGCCACCGGCGCGGCGCCTCGTCCATGCTCGGGAGCAAGACCAGCCACGGCTCACCCTCCCGGGGTCCGGCCACAAGGTATCCACGAGGGAGGCGGATGTGCCAAGGCAGCTAGGTACAGTCCCCTACTCGATCACGACCGTGAGGCTGAGGGTAAGTGCCGCTCCGGCATCGTTCGGGACTTCGACCGGAACGAGGAGCGAGCCGTCGTCCGTCCCCCCCGGCACGGCGGTCGGGAGGGCGGGCTGGATCTGACTGGTGACGGTCACGAAGGGAGCCCCGGCGGTGATCGAGACGACGGAGTGCGAGGACGCGTCGAAGTTGGAGAAGGTCCAGACGACGTCGAGTGTCCCCCCGGGGACGACCTCGATCGGATAGCCGCCGGACGTGTAGTTGAACTGGCTCGGGCCGAACCACCCGCTTCCGTGACCGGTCGTCCCCTGCTCGAGAGTCCAGTGAACGGAGTTGACCGTGACCTTCGCCGGAGGGCTCGACGGAAGTACTAGGATCCCTAGGGCGATCAGGACAACCAGAAGCGCCACGACGAGCGCCGCGACCGCGACCCCAAGGCCGGTGAGCCGTCGACGATTCCAACGTCGCATGGTCACACCGTCCCCCCGCCCCGATGGACCGCGGCGGAGACCGGGAGAAGCGTCATCGTTCGCCTCGCCCGCAGGAGCCGAGGCCCCGGCTTCCCCACGACACCGTCAGGGTCCGGTCGGGGGAGCGAGGGAGTAAACCGGGATCGTCGCGAGCAGGGTCTGCGGGGTCCCGAGGTACGTGAGGTAAATCGTGCACGCGGAGGGCGTCGTGAAGCACCACGGTGGGGCGCCGTGATAGTCGTCGTCGTCAAGGATCGGGTTCCCGTGATTGAGGAAACACCCGTAGAGGTCGGGGTCGACGCACTGGTAGTCCATCGGCCACCCGCCGTTATGGATGTAGAGGAGGAACGTGTCGCCGGCCTCGAGAACCGAGGAGTTACCGTCTATCGGGATGAACATCCCGAGTCGATTGTACAGCGTCCCGAACGCCCCTCCGCCGTATCCACCGGCATTGAAGTTGCCGCAGTGTCCGAGCTTGGGAGCGTTCGGCGCGGGGGACGAGCTCGAGCCGGGGAACCAGGTCATCGACGCGAGCGTACCACTGACGAGGACCGTCGTGCCGCCGGACGAGCTCGCGTTGTTGCACACGAAATCGAATCCGATGTCGTTGAGAGGGATGTTCGTCGGAGAGGCGTGAGAGATGATGATCTCGCTCGTGTTGAGCTGCGAGAAATTGCCGTTCACGTTCGGCGGGTAGCACTGGTTGAACCAGGCGTAGCCCCAGGTTCCGGGCGTCCACCAGGCGTACTGGGAGCTCTGGAGCGGGTACGTCCAGTTGCCCTGGGGTTGGCAGTCGGTCGGGTCGCCCCAGACCGGGTTGCTTCCGCCGCTTCCCAGGTGGAACGAGACCAGGGGTGGCGCCGGTGGGGTGTAGATGCGGAACGACCAGAGGATGATGCCGGCCGTGAGCGTGAGCCCGACGAGGAGGACCGCCCCGATGATCTCGGAGACCGCCCCGCGCGATCTTCGCCGCCAGCGCCGGGGCCGGTTCATCGGCGTATTCATGCGCATCCTGGTCTTATCAATCTTCCCCCCGATGAGCCGAATCCCTCGATGTCGGGCGGAACTCCGAGGGGTCGCCTCCCCAATGCGGTAGCGGTCCGCCGGTCGGCTCGCCTTCGGGGGCGGTCCGGGAGCCCCGAACTTCCGTCCATCCCCCTCGCTCCTGGAGTGGCGGCAGGGTCACCCTCGGGCCTGCGGGAGCTCCTTGGGGCCACACCCGGTTCGTGGCGCGCTGGAGAGAGCCCCTCGCCGACCGGAGTCCCTCGCGCAACCGCAGCCGACTCTACCGGGACGACCCCGGGGCCGCCGTACGGGCGGGAGGGGGATCCGGTTCCGACCTAAGGTCGAAAGGACCGTGCGACGAGGTCAGCTCAAGGGCTTGCCGCACCGGGAGCAGAACGTCGAGGTCGAGAGGTTCTGGGAGCCGCAGGCCGAGCAGAAGCGCCCCGAAGCCATCGGTGCACCGACGGGGGCGGGCGAACCATACGGGGCGCCCGCGGTGGGCCGGAGCTCCTGGATCGGGACCTTCTCGCACGTAAAGTAGTAGACGATCGCCGCGGGCCAGCAGACCAGGATCAGCACGACCAGGAGCCACAGCGTGACGTTCCTCTTGTACTGGACGGGCCCCGGAACCATCGCGGGTTGGGGGTAACCTGCCACGCGGTTTCCAAGCACGGTTCTGTCTAATAAATCCCTAGGCCAATAGCCCACCTTGTGACGGTGCGGGAACCTACCGTTGGCCCCATAGTCCCGGAGTGGGAATACCTCATCGCCCACCACGCTCCGCATCGATACGGCCGAACGCTCCCGCTCAGGATCGGAGGGCGCGTGTACCGCTTCTGCGCGAGATGCACGGGCCAAGCCCTCGGGTTCCTCGCGCTCCTCGGCGTGCTCGCGATACGCCCCTCCGTGGGGTCGATCCTGGCTACCCCCGCGGTGGCGTTGGTCCTGGGGATTTGTCCCGCCGCAGCGATGGCGGACTGGCTCACCCAAGCCGTGCGCTCTCGGGAATCCAACAACGTCCTTCGGCTCGGGTCCGGGGCCTTGCTCGGAGTCGCCGTGGGCGGCCTTGTCGCGTACGGCCTCTTCCAGCACTGGGTGCTGTTCGCCCCGGGCATGGCCGTGGTGGGCCTCTACCTCGGGATCGCCTCCCTGGCCCTCCATCGAACGGGATCGATGCGGCGCGTCGTCGCGGACCACTTTCCCTGAGGAAAGTTCCGTCGGTCGGATCGCTTGCGTTCGATCCTGCCGCCCCGCTTTGGGAGGATTCGCACAGAGCCCCGTTCGGGAGGGGACGGTCGAGGCGGGTTCGGCCGAGGTCGGGTCCCGCCGGACCGGCCGGCGGGAGAGAGGCAGGCAACCGTAAGCATCCTCCCCCTCGCGGGGCCAACCCGCTCGCCGGCGAGGGAGAATGGCAGAGAAGCCGCCGGAGAGGATCGAACTCCCGACCTGCTGATTACAAATCAGCCGCTCTACCGACTGAGCTACGGCGGCACGGGGGACGATTCCGCGGCGGGTTCTTAACCGTCGGCGCTCGACCCGCGGCGCCGGAGGGGCGTAAGGGCTCTTAGCCCGCGGTCGTTTCGCGGCGTCCATGGTCCGAACCCTCGAGTCCGACCGGGAGATCCATGCCCCCCGGGGGACGGCGTTGACTTGCCGCGGCTGGCCCCAGGAAGCGGCGCTCCGCCTCCTGCAGAACAACCTCGACCCGGAGGTCGCTCGCGACCCGCATCGCCTCATCGTCTACGGGGGGCGGGGAAAGGCCGCGCGGGACTGGGAATCGTACGACCTCATCGTGGAGACCCTGCGGACGCTGGGTTCGGACGAGACGCTGCTCGTCCAGTCGGGAAAGCCGGTCGGGGTTTTTCCCACCCACTCCGAGGCTCCGCGGGTGCTGATCGCGAACGCGAACGTCGTGCCGCGCTGGGCGACGGACGACATCTTCTGGGAGCTCGAGAGCCGCGGGCTCACGATGTTCGGCCAGATGACGGCGGGCAGCTGGATCTACATCGGGACGCAGGGGATCCTCCAGGGAACGTACGAGACGCTCGCCTCCCTCGCCCGGATCGAGTTCGGTGCTCCGGACCTCGCCGGGCGTTGGGTCCTTACCTCGGGCCTCGGGGAGATGGGCGGCGCCCAACCGCTCGCGATCACGCTCCTGCACGGCGTCGGGCTGATCGTGGACGTGGACCCCCGGGCCCTTCGCCGCCGTCTCGAGCACCGGTACCTCGATGCCGAGGCCGGGACCCTCGACGAGGCGCTCGAGCTGGTCCGCGCGGCCACGACCGAGCGCCGGGCGCTCTCGGTCGGGCTGTGCGCGAACGCCGCCGACGTCTATCCCGAGATCGTGCGGCGCGGCGTCGTGCCGGACGTCGTGAGCGACCAGACCGCGGCGCACGACCTTTTGGTCGGCTACATTCCGCGGGGGATGTCCGTCGAGACGGCCGCCGTCGCCCGGTCGGCCGACCGTGCGTCGTACCTCGCCGCCGTCCGCGCCTCGCTCGCCGACGAAGCGCGCGCGATCCTCGCGCTCGTCGGTTCGGGGTCGAAGGCGTTCGATTACGGCAACAACTTCCGAACTCAGGCGCGCGACGCCGGGGTCTCGAACGCGTTCGATATCGCCGGGTACGTTCCGAAGTACATCCGTCCCCTCTTCGCGGTCGGGAGCGGACCGTTCCGCTGGCTCGCGCTCGGGGGGGCGCCGTCCGACATTCACCGCATCGACCGGATGATCCGGAGCGAGTTCGCGGACAACGAGCCGCTCGTCCGCTGGATACGGCTCGCCGGCGAGCGGGTCCGCTTCCAGGGCCTTCCCGCCCGGATCTGCTACATGGGCTACGGCGAGCGCGAGCGGTTCGGCCACCTCGTGAACGACCTCGTTCGCTCGGGCGAGCTCGAGGCGCCGATCGCGATCGGCCGGGATCACCACGACACCGGCAGCGTCGCGAGCCCCTTCCGCGAGACGGAGGCGATGCGGGACGGCTCGGACGCCATCGCCGACTGGCCGATCCTGAACGCGCTCCTCAACGTGGCGAGCGGCGCCACGTGGGTCTCGGTTCACCACGGTGGCGGGGTGGGAATCGGCAACTCGATCCACGCCGGCCTCGTGATCGTCGCGGACGGGAGCCCCGAGGCCGACCGGCGCATCGGCCGGGTCCTCCACAACGACCCCGGGATCGGCGTCGCCCGTCACGCGGACGCGGGATATCCCGAATCGATCCGAATCGCTCGCTCCGCGCGCTTCCGAATCCCGGGCCTCTCCTCCCCGCCCGAGCGCGAAACTCCTTGAGGGGGGCGGCCTTCGGGTCCCCATGCGGCCATCGATCCCCACCGCCGACGCCGACCGGCTCGCCCGAGCCGTCCTGCGGGACCGCCTTGGCGTCCGCCCGAAGGAGAACGTCACCATCGAGGTCTATCCGTCGTCGATCCCCTGGGCCGTCGGCTTCGTCCGCGAGGCCCGTCGCCTCGGGGCCCGACCGCTCGTCCACTACGAGGACGAGGGGGCCTATTGGGACGCGGCCGTCCGTGGTCGCGCCCATCTGATCGGTACTCCCGGTGAGCACGAGTGGGCGCTCCTCGAGAAAACGGACGTCTACGTCTACTTCTGGGGCCCCGAAGACCAGGCTCGCGCCGACGCCCTCTCCGAGAAGACATGGCGCGCGCTCACGGCGTTCAATCCGAAGTGGTACGAGGTCGCCCGGAAGGCCGGGGTGCGGGGCGCCCGCATGTCGATCGCCCGGGCGACCGAAGCGAACGCCCGGTTCTGGGGAGTCCCGGTCTCGAGGTGGCGTCGGGAGGTCCTTACCGCATCCACACGGAACCTCGAGGGGCTGCGCCGGGACGTCGCCCGGCTTAGGAAGCGGCTCGAAGGGTCGGGTCACCTGCGTCTCCGCCACCCGAACGGGACCGACCTCACGCTCGCCCTCGTCGGACGCGAGACGCACGCGGGTCTCGGCGAGGTCTCACCGGCGGCGAAGACCGACCGGTTCGCCTGGATGGCGTCCGTCCCGGACGCGAACGTCTACGTGACCGTGGACGAGAGCACCGCCGACGGGCGCGTTGTCTCGAACCGGACGAACTCGATGTACGGCGCACCCGCGCGGGGCGGGCGTTTCGAGTTCGAGAACGGCCGGCTCGTCCGCGGGGGGTTCGCTTCCGGCGGCCGACCGTTCGCCGCGGCGTTCCGCGGGGGGGACGAGGGCAAGGACCGCCCGTCGCTCATCGAGATCGGGCTCGACCCGGCGATCCGTGTCGCCCCGATGCTCGAGGAAAGCGAGCGGGGGGCTGTGACGATCGGGGTCGGGAACAACGTCCCCTACGGCGGCAAGACCGCGAGCCGGTTCGCGTCGCTGCTTACCGTCGGCGGCGCCGACCTCCTCCTCGACGACCGCCCGATCTTGCGGAACGGCCGCGTCGCCTAGGACGCGACGTCGTCCACCCCATGCGACGCCGTCGCAGGGGGTCCAACGGAGGGAGCACGCCGCGGGCCCCTCCCTTATGTCGCCGAACCGGCGATGGAGCCTCCCGACGGAGCGCGCTCCGTCAGCAGGAACTATGACGAGAATCGGACGAACGAAGACCTGGGTCGCGACGGCCGGTGCCGTGCTCCTGATCGCCTTCGTGGCGGTCCCGGCGATCTCGGGCGCCGCGAGCGCCGCGGCGGCGCCCGGCGTCGCGCTCCCGGGGTCGACGACGCAGTGGGCCTACGGCGGAGAGGGATGGTCGAACAACACTTTCGTGTCCGGTAACGCCACCCTCGCGTGGGACGCGATGTTCGGCTGGTCGGTGATCTTCACGTCGACCCCCGGCGCGGCGAACGTGACCCTCCTCGAGGAGCAGCGCACGCTCGGGATCTCGATCCGGGCGAGCTACGCCTCCCCGCTGCGCTCGCTGACGTACACTTACCACGGCCAGGAGGTCGACACCGCCTTTGCGAACCTGACGACTGCCTCGGGAGTCTATGTCTCGGGGCAGGCGGTGCCCGCGCTCGGGATACTGAACGCCTCGGCGTCCGTCACCGGCGCGATCGACCAGTCGGTCAGCCTGACCGCCTACGGAGCGACCCGCAGTGCGTCGCTCGACGTGAACGGGGTCGCCAACGCCTCGGTCCGGTTCGCGCCGTCTCTCGGACTGATCCCGCTCAACCTCACCGGAGTGTCGGCGTGGAACTCGAGCGCGGTCGCGACCCCGTCGGCGAACTGGGACCTCTCCTGGACCTGGAGCCAGCACGGCTTCAACGGCACGAACGGCTCCGGGTCCGGGTCGAAGGCCGGTAGCGTGAGCGCGACCGGACCCGTCAACCTGACCGGCGCGAAGGTCGCCCTCGACCATTCGTTCTTCGACCACAAACCCCGCGTCGCGGTCGTCCTGGCGGTCTCGGGACCGTTCGACCTCCACGACGGGTTCGTCCTCGTCCCGCACGACTTCGACATGTTCGGGGATACGAGCCACGCCTACGACTCCTTCGAGTTCGGGAGTGCCTCGGTCTCTTCCGAGACCCTCTACCTGAGCGGGGGAACCGGGGCGCCGGCCCTGACGGCCGCCGACACGACCTTCGGCGCGGACGACAGCACGGTCAGCGCGATGGCGACCCCGACCTCGGGGCTCGCGCCGGCCACCTCGACCGGTCCCGGCGCGACCGTCCAGGGCCAGCCGATGAGCGTGGCCGAGGCCCAGAGCGTCGCGAAGTCGCTCACCCAGGGCTTCGGGTCGCTCGCGAAGGCGCCGCTTGGCGCGGCGCTCGCGGTCGGTCTGATCGCCCTCGCGGTCGTCCTGATCGTCGGGACGGTCGGGGTCGTGGAATGGCGCTCCTACGCCCGGCGCAAGTCCCGGTCGGGGCTCGTGGGCGGATACGCGACGATCTGGCCGAACGGCGTTCCCCCCGCCGCGGCGACCTCGCCGCCCGCCCCGGGCTCCCCGCCGAGCGAACCACCGGCGTCCGTCGAGGGCCCGACCCGGCGGGAGTGAGCGGGACCGTGCGCCACCGGTGGGCCCCTCGGGGCCCACCGAACCCCTTCCCGTGTCCTCCTCTACGATCGTGCGCCGGGGGCGGTTCCGTCCGCTTCTCCCGGGCGCGCGCGAGCACCGCGTCCGTGGGCCCCGCCTACGGGCGGGGACCCGTAAGGCGCTGGGCCGCCGCCTCGAGGATCCGCCGATCCGTGTCGTACCGGATCCGATCGAGGGCGGTCGTGACGGGGACCCAGTCGAACCGGTCGAAGATCGGTTCGGGCCGCACGGTGCGCTCGCGGGTGCGGGCGAGGAAGTAGACGACCGACTTGTACACGTTCTGACCGGACGAGCTCCGGAAGAACCGGTACGAGACCTCCCCGAGCTCCGAGTCGAGCTCGACGGCGCTCAGGCCCGTCTCTTCCCGGATCTCGCGGAGAGCGCCCTCGCGCAGCGACTCTCCCGGGTCGACGTGTCCCTTCGGGAAGCACCAGCGGTCCTCGTCCCGCTGGTGGAGAAGGAGCACCTCGCGCTCGTCGTCCGAGACGATCACCGCGCCCGCCGCGAGCTCCGCGACGATCGGCGCGTCGGGTCGGTACGGCTCCGGGTTCGTCGGCACCGGCCCGTCCGAACCTGGCGAGCGTTACAACCCTTTGCCCCGGCCGCGCACCCCGGGCGCTCCCCCCCGGAGCCGACCCCCGGTTCCCGTGCCCCTTATCCCGCCGTGCGTTACGGGCCCGGAGGATGCTCGCGCCGGACGAAGAGTACCACGACCTTGCGACGTTGATCCGGGCGAAGGGCCAAAAGAACGGCTCGAAGGTGGCGCTGCGTTTCGGGTCGCGAGCGCTCCGCTACGACGAGCTCGATGGGGAGACGGAGAAGGTCGCTGCGGGGCTCGCCCGCGACGGGATCCGCGCCGGCGACCGCATCGCCGCGCTCCTCTACAACACCCCGGAGTTCCCTCTCCTCTGGTTCGGTGCGGCGAAGCTCGGCGCGGTCCTGGTCCCGCTGAACACCGGCCTCAAGGGCGAGATCCTCCGCTACGAGCTCGCGGACAGCGCGCCGTCCGCCCTCGTGGTCGACCGCCGGCTCTGGTCGGTGTACGAACCCCTGCGCCGGGGCCTCGGGCTCCGTCGGGAGTGGGTCGCCGACCCCGCCTCGGTCGGCGAACCGCTGCCGCACGGCGCCCGCCCTTTCGTCGAGCTTGCGGTCGACCGCCCGCTCGACCCGGTCCCCGACGTGCGACCGAGCGACCCGGTGTCGGTGATGTACACGAGCGGAACGACGGGCCCACCGAAGGGGGCGGTCATCCCGCACGAAAAGCAGGTGGCGACGCCGCGCGAGATCGGCGCGCGCAGCCGACTCTCCGCCGACTCGATCCTGTTCACCGCGCTGCCGCTCTTCCACTGCAACGCGCAGGAGATGACCGCGCTCACCGCCCTCCTCAACGACCTCACCGCGGCGTTCGACGAGCGGTTCCATGCCTCGACGTACTGGCGGACCGCGGCGGCCGTCGAGGCGACGCACGTCTCGCTCCTGATCTCGATGATCAACGTCCTCTACAAGCAACCCGCGTCGGAAGCGGACACCGCCCACCGGGTCCGGACCGCGCTCACGGCCGGCACGACGCGCGCCGTCTGGCCGGAGTTCGAGCGCCGCTTCGGCCTCACGATCGTCGAACTCTACGGGATGACCGAGTGCGGCTGCACGACGCTGATGAACCCCCCCGAGCAGATCCGCGTCGGGTCGGTCGGCACTCCGCTCGGGTTCGTCGAGGCCGAGGTCTTCGACGACGACGACCGGCCCGTACCGGACGGCACGCGCGGGGAGCTCGTCGTGCGGCCGAAGGCTCCGTTCACGATGTTCTCGGGGTACCTCAACAAGCCCGAAAAGACCGTGGAAGCGTGGCGGAACCTCTGGTTCCACACGGGCGACTTCGTGACCCGCGACGCGGACGGGTACTACTTCTTCGTCGACCGGAAGAAGGACGTCATCCGCCGGCGGGGCGAGAACCTCGCGCCGTACGACGTCGAGTCGGTGCTCAACCGCCACCCCGCGGTCTTCGAGAGCGTCGTGGTCGGGGTCCCGTCGCCGCTCGGCGAGGAGGACGTCAAGGCCTTCGTCCAGCTCAAACCGTCCGCGCGCGTCGAGCCGAAGGCCCTCTTCGAGTTCTGCGTCCGAGAGCTCCCGTTCTTCATGGTCCCGAGGTACCTTGAGTTCGTCGACGAGATCCCGAAGACCGCGAACCAGAAGGCGCAACGCTACGTGCTCCGGGGACAGACGGGAGGGGTCCAGTACGACCGCGAGGAGCTCGGGGTCTCGCTCCGCGGACCGTGAGACTCCGCCGGCGGCGCTCCGCCGGCTCGTGCTCGTGGACACGAACGCCGCATTCCTCCCGGTGCGCGTCGGGTTCCCCCTCGAAGAGGAGGTCGACCGAGAGTGCCCTGGGGCCCGGATCGCCGTCCCGACCTCGGTCGTGCGCGAGCTCGACCGGCTCCGCGCGCGCGGGACGCCGCAGGCCGAAGCCGCCCGCGCGTTCGTCGATCGGCTCCCCACGGTCGCCGCCCCCGGCATCGGCGACGACACCCTCTTGCGGGCCGCGGTGCGGGCCGGCGCCTGGGTGGTGACGGCCGACCGGGCGCTGCGCGACCGCCTCCTCGAGGCCGGGGTCGACGTCCTCGCCCCCCGCGACCGGCACCGTCTCGAGCGGTTTCGCCCTCGGGCGCGTCGGCGCGCGACGCCGTCCCGGCCGCCCTCGACCCAGGTTCGTGTCGGCAACGGTTAAGAAGCGTCCCGGGCTCGAGCGGTCCGAGAGCGGGGCATGAGGGACGACGACCGGATGCTCGACCTCCCCGAGCCCGAGTTCGGCAGCGGAGTCATCGGCGTCTGCGACATCTGCGGGACCCGTCAGGCCGTCATCGTCCTCGAGAAGGAGCGCTTCAAGCTCTGCGTCCTCGACTTCCTCAACAAGGCCTGGATCAAGTCCGACCGCAAGCCCGGTGTGCCGTCGCCGCTCTACCGCAGCGAGCGGGTCTGGTTCGAGACCGAGGCCGTGCCGGACCGACGGGCCCAGGCAATCCGTCTGCGGCCGACGAAGGTCGTGCGGCACCCGGTCGTCCTCGTCACCCCGGACGTCTACGGCCTCACGACGACCGTCCTCGACGGCGCGATCCGGTTCGCGCGGGAAGGGTTCGAAGTCCTCTTGCCGGACCTCCTCAAGACCGACGGGATCGGCCCCACCCACCAGCTGGCGCTGCGCACGCGCGCCCAGCTGGGCGGCGGAGCCTCGCTCCGTTCGAAGCGGGTCGTCGACCTCGTCCGGCTCTACCGGGACGCGCTCGCCCACCTGCGCGAGGGAAAGATGGTCGACCCGGCCCGGTCGGCGGTCTTCGGCACGTCGTACGGCGGAAGCCTCGCGATCGCGCTCGCCGCCCAGGACCCGAAGCTCTCGGCGGTCGCCGTCGCCTACCCCATGCCCGTCCAGCCCGCCGACCTTCCGCGCCTCGTGACCGCTCCGATCTTCTTCATCGCAGGCTCGGGCGACCGGGCGGCCGCGAAGGCGAAGGCCCAGCTCGCCGGGACGCGCTCGGGTCCCGAGTCGTCGCTCGAGACGGTGGACATCCCCGGCGTCGGCCACCACTTCCTCTCCCGGGACCTTGGCGCCTACGATCTCGTGCGGGCGGAAGAGGCGTGGACGCGTATCGTCGGCTTCCTCCGGCAACGGCTACTCCCCCCTCCGCCGCGGCCCCCGGCGCCGCCAGTGAAGACCGTCGTCGTCGCGCCCCCGAGCTGAGACGAACCCGGGGACGCTCGCCCGACGACGCGCGCCCGTCTTTCGACCGCACTCGCTCCGAGACGCGGAACTCGAACCCTTCGGCGCACGAAGGTTCGACCCCGAGCGGCCGGGGGAGCGAGACGAGTTCCCCGGAGTGCACGACGCGGTCGACGAACGCCTGCGACACGATCTCCTCGAGGGTTCGTCAAGGGACCCCGTTCGCCTACCGGACCACGACCCGGCGGGAGCGGTCCTCGGCGGTCGGGCCGCACCGCAACGCCGGAGCCTCCCGACCGTCTCGGGCCACCTCCCCGGCCGGCGCGTCGAACGCCGCGGAGGCGCCCGGAGGGGGTCGAGCCCGTCTCGGGTCGGCCGGCGGAGGCCGGCGAAGCAGAGCCCGACCTCCCCGAAGCCGAGCGTGGGCACGGAGACCCGGGACATCGAGCCCCCGCGCGCGGGGAGCCCCGGTCCGGCGGCAGCAGCTCCCGGCTGCTCTCCCGATGCCTCTTCAGGAACCGGGCCCGGGTCTCGACCCGGTGGTCGAAGCGCTCGCGGGTGTCCTTGGGCGGTCGGCCCCGGCTCCGCGGCTGGACCACTTCTCGGCCCGTGTTCCTCACGAGGGACCCCGCACAGGACCGGACGGCCCCGATGGGCTCGTTAAGGTCGCTTGCCCCACTCTTCTTGCCCCCACCGCACGCTCTACGGGCCATGCGGGCGAGCGTCGCCCGGGCCGTCCCCGCGACCCCGGGTCCGAGCGACCGGCGATGCTACGCCGGCGCGTTCCTCTCGGTGGTGCGGTCACGGTTCGTCACCCGGCGGCCGTTCTTCCTCGCCCACGCCGTGTCGTTCGGATGCAACTCGAAGTGCCAGACCTGTTCGTACTGGAAGCTCACCCCCCGGATGAAGGAGGACCTCTCCGCGACCGAGGTCGTCGCGCTGCTCGACGAGGCGTGGGATGCGGGCATGCGCGCGTACTACCTCTTCGGAGGGGAGCCCCTGGTCCGCAAGGACGTCGGCGACCTCGTGGCGTACGCGAAGCACAAGGGATTCCTCACGACGATGAACACGAACGGCTCGCTGCTCGCCGCGAAACCGCCGACCTTGACAGGGCTCGACGTCGCGTTCGTCTCGCTGGACTACTTCACCCCCTACCACGATGTCATCCGCGGCCGCCGGGGGGGCGTTCGACGAGGTGGTGCGCGGGATCGAGCGGCTGCGCGAGATCGCCGAAACGAAGTTCACCTTCGTCACGACGGTCAGCGCGCTCAACCTCGACGCCATGGAACCGATGGCCCGGTTCGCGCGCGACCTCGGGGTCGGCATCTCCTTCAACTCGGTCGAACCCACGCTCGATTTCGGCCTGACGAACGACGGCACCTCCCCCAACTTCCAGCTCGGGCTCACCCCCGACCAGCTGCGTACGTTCTACGAGACCCTCCTGCGGCTGAAGCGCGAAAGGTATCCGCTGCTCGAGACGGAGACGGTGCTCCGCGACCTCGTCGAGGGCCGGCCGTGGAAGCGCGAGTTCCCCAAGGTGTTCGTCTACGTCTCCCCCGGCAAGAAGATCCACAGCTGCGACTACCGGTACGGGTACGACCTGCAGACGGGCTCGTTCGAGGGCTACTTCTCGTCGCGCGCGTGCCGGGAGCACTCCCTCGCCGCCGAGTCGTGCAACCGGTGCGTCCGTACCTGCGTCCGCGGTTACTCCTACGCCTACGACCTCTACCTCGGGAACCTGATGCGGCTCGCGCTCGAATGTCGCGACCTCTTCGCCCAGGGTGCACGGACGCGACGGGCCTCCACCGGCCGTCCGGCGGGACCCGAACCCAGCGGGCCGGCCCCGACGACCGGGGGGCTCCTCCTCCGCGCGACGACCGCGGCGGCCCCGAAAGAGCACCAGCTCGGCCGTCCCCGTAACGAATCTACCGGGCGGGACGCCGCCCCTCCCGCATCCCGTCGGCCCCCGTACCTCCGGCCTCCCTCGGCCCGGCCGTGTCGCCGCCCTCGACGCACGGCCAGCACGCTCCCCCTACGTCGCACCCCTCAACCCGGGCGTCGCGGGATGAGGGCGCTCGCGACCCGGGAACTCTCCGCCGAAATGGCGCGGGTCTTCGAGTCTCCTTTCCGTCCATAAGAAGGCGTTCTGGCGCGGTGCGGGTGCATGGGCTACCACCAGGCCCGCCGGGAGCCGAAGAAAGTATCGGGTTCGAGGATGCGTCGCCCTGCCGTGCGGGGGTCCCTACCTAATCGCGGGGGTCGGGCGGCCGGGGAAGATTGCCGCGTCACTCAGAGTCACCGGGAAACCGCGCGCGTCGGAGCTTTGCCACTAAGGCGGGGAGATCACCGCTCAAGAACCGCCAGATTCTCTCAGCCTTGACCTCGGGGTACTCATGGACCAAGTCGTTCCGAAGGCGCTCCAGTTCATCCCAGGGTAGCAGCGGGTTCGCGGTTCGGAACGGTCGCCCCA
The DNA here is from genome assembly GCA_021816865.1 of Thermoplasmata archaeon. Taxonomy (GTDB): domain Archaea; phylum Thermoplasmatota; class Thermoplasmata; order Lutacidiplasmatales; family UBA184; genus Lutacidiplasma. Next base: position 40,860 of record JAKAWX010000001.1, read on the forward strand.
ACTTGGTGGCGGTCTCCGTGAAGTGCAGAATCCGAAGCTCCACCGCATCTCGGATCTCGGGCGTCCGGATGTCGAAGAAGACCGCTTTTCCCCGGCTGGCGTACCGCGCGGCCGCCGTCGCCTCCCGGAGCATTCGATCGACCAGGGCCCTGGCCCGTGCTTCGGCCTCCTTCATAACGGGACGGCCTCGGTGAGGACCTGGGGCCGGATCGACCACGGAAGGGCGGCCTCCTCCACCACGTCGACCGAACGTCCGAGGAGCCGGCTCAATTCGACTTCGAGTCGGGCAACGTCGAGTACGGATGCCCCCGGAAGGTCGTCTACGAGGAGGTCGATATCACTCCGCCGGGTGGCCGTCCGCCGTCGCACCGAGCCGAACAGTCGGACACGTTTCGCCCCGTACTTCCGAGCCAAGGCGAGCACTGCCCCTCGATGGGGCCCCAGGATTTCGTCCGGCCCGAGCCGACCTTCGGACCGAACCTCTCGAATCGTGGGTCGGTCCCACAGTCTGGACTTGCATCGTGGGCACATACGAACCGGGACACGCCGTGGCGTCCAAGTATACACGCACCGATGGCAATGTAGCTCGGGCAAGGTCGCGACGGCCATGGTGGCCTACCGTAGGTGGTTCAACGGATATCAGGGTTACTCATGAGGAAGGTTGTACGGGGTAATCTCCTCGGACTTAGGGGCAGATCTGCCGCCTTGCAACTGGCGCGCGCACGGCCGTGAAGTGCCTCCGAGACCGAAGATGACTCTCTTCCTCCGTGTGGCGGTACGGCCGGAAGTGTTGCTCGCGAGGTCGCCGTTGGGAGATCCTCCACCGAACGCGTTCGGTGGCTTCCTCGGTGGGAGTGGAGCTATTCCGGAACGGAGGGGGACCCTATCAGGGGCTCGCCAACCCCCCGACAAGTTCGGGGGGGGCGGCCCTCGCCGTCATTGTCGAGAGCGTCGCCGCCCCGCCCGATCGCCGCTTCGACCTAGGAGGCGCCTCCAGACTCCAGCCGGCGGGACCAAGGAGCGCTCGTGCGGCGGGGAGCGACCCCTGGGGTGCTCGTCCACGAGGCGGCTACGCCGGCCGGCTGGTCGGCGGGTGCCGGCTCGGAACCGGCCCCGAACTTCCCCGCGTCGACGCCGGCCCGAGGTATCGACCGCTCGGGCTTCCGCCGACCCACGGGCCGCTCGGGAGGATCCCCGCCTTCTTGGTCGATCGGGTTCGAGGTTGGGAACGCCCGCCCGGGTACGCACTGCACGCCGTGCTCGAGGCGAGGGGACGGGCCAGTGGGGGATCGTCGAGGCCGGCCCGCTCGCAAACCTCCGCGCGGAGGCGATCGGGTCCGGGACGATCTCGAGGTTCGGACGAAAGAGGTTCCCCGCCGTCGCACCGCTCGGGCCCGGCCCGCGACGGATGCGGCGCCCGCTCGTCGACCGCTCGCACGGTCCCATCCCGACGGGCTCGCACGGCGTCCGAGCGGACTCCCGCTCTCTAGCCTACGGGTCGGAGGGGACCCGGGCCGCGGTCTCGACGAGCTCCTTCGCGGCCCGCGTGAACCGCATCGCCTTCGCGAGGTTCCCCTTGATGCGGAACGTTCCATCGAGGATCGCCTTCACGGGGTCGACCTCCCGGCGCATGAGGCGCGCCCAGTTCTCCGGCGAACCCTCATAGACGAACTCGCTCGCGACCTCGCGCGCGTCGGGATGGTAGGCCGCCGCCGAGCATTCTCCGTGGGCGAGCGTGAGATGGACCCCCGGTGCCGGTGCGTTCGCGTCGTCCGGTCGGACGAGGAGCAAGATGTCGCCGACCCACGCCTTCGCCGCCTCGCGGTAGGCCGGGCTCTCGTTCAGCGCGTGCCGGTACGCCTCCGCCCATTCGGCCGACGGGAACTGCATCGGGTGCCCGACCGCGTCCTCCGCCAAAAGGCTAACCGGCCCGGGCCCGGGACGACCGCCGGGGGTCGGCCGAGGGCTCGCGCGTCAGGTCGGGTACTCGTAGAACCCGCGGCCGGTCTTCCGGCCGAGGTGCCCGGCGTCGACCAGCCGACGGAGGAGGGGCGAGGGACGGTACTTCGGGTCGCCGAACCCCCGGAAGAGCGTCTCGGCGACCTCGAGGGAGACGTCGAGCCCGATCATGTCGGCGAGCTCGAACGGGCCCATCGGCATCCCCGCGCCGGTCTTCATCGCGAGATCGATGTCCCGGGACGAAGCCAGGTTCTCGTCGAGCGCGAAGCACGCCTCGTTGAGGACGGGGATGAGCAGCCGGTTGACGACGAACGCCGGGGCTTCGCGGACCCGGATCGGTACGAGCGGGTAGCGGTGGTTGCGCAGGCCCTGGAGGAAATCGATGGTGTCCGTGACCACGTCCTCGCGCGTATCGACGCCGCCCGCCACCTCGACGAGCGGGAGAGTGTAGGGAGGGTTGAAGAAGTGCGTTACGAGGGTCTCACGGACGTGCTTCAAGCCGCGCGCGAGCCGGGTGATCGAGAGCGACGAGGTGTTCGACCCCACGACCGCGTGGTCCGGCAGGACCCGGTCGAGCGCCTCGAGGACGGGCCGCTTCACCTCGTCGCGCTCGAAGACCGCCTCGACCACGAGGTCGACGTCCGCGAACGACGCGTAGTCGGTCGTGCCGTGGACGCGCGCAACGACCTCGTCGCCGCGCTCGCGCGTGACCTTCGGGGCGAGGCGCGCCCGCGCCTTCGCGCGTTGCTCCTCGGAGAGCTCGCCGACGATCTCGCGGATCCGGGCGAGCTCATGGTCGGCGCGCCCCTCGTGGAAGGCGACGAGCTCGTCGACGATCCCCTTCACCCTGGCGAGGCCCTTCTCGACGAGCGGGCCGTCCACGTCCTTCAGCACGACCTCGATCCCGTTGAACGCGAGCACCTCGGCGATCGCGGCCCCCATCGTCCCCGCACCGACCACTCCGGCCTTCGCGACCCGCATCGGCGTCCTCGGCCGCCGAGCACGGGCCGGATAATAACCTCGGAGGCTGCGCCTCCGCGACGGGCGCGACCGGTTCCGGATAAGCTTTAAGGCGTGGCCCGGGCTCGGTCGCCCTGCGCGGGGATGGCCCAGCCCGGTAAGGCGCTGGATTGCTAATCCAGTGGTGGTTTCACCTCGGGGGTTCAAAGGAGGCGCCGGGAGTTCCGGTCCTCGGAGATTCCCCCTCCCCGCGTTCGGGTCCGGGCGCATCTTCCGCTCGGGCGCGGTAGATATCGCCCTCGCGCCGCACCCGGACGGCCGACCCGACGGCGGGGAGCTCGCCGTCCACGATCGCGAGGAGCCGGACCTCCTCCGCGACCTCGACGAGCGCGAGCCGGTGCGGGCTCTCCCAGCCGGCCGCCGGATGGACGAGCTCCGTGGAGGCGAGCACCGTGCCGCCGGCGGCCACCGCGTACGGCTCCCGCTCGGTCGACCCGCACCTTGGGCACGGCGCGTCGGAGGGGAGGAAACGGGCCTGACAGGACGCGCAGCGGGAGACATCGAGGGTCTCCGGCTCCGCCGTCACGCGCCCTCCCGGCCGAGGATCGTCACGAAATTGTGGGAGGCGAGCCCGCTCATCGCGTGCGCGAGACCGATCTTGGGGGCGCGGGCGACCGCGTGGCGACCGGCCTCTCCGCGGAGCTGGAGAGCGACCTCCCCGACCTCGGCGAGGCCCGACGCGGCGACCGGATGGCCGCGCCCGACGACGCCGCCGCTCGGGTTCACCGGCACGCGTCCGTCGCGTCGGACCCACCCTCGCTCGAACCACTCGGCCGCCTCGCCGGGGCCGCAGATCCCGAGGTCCTCGATGTGGAAGAGCGCGAACGGGGAGAAGGCGTCGTGCACTTCCACGAGGTCGATCTGCTTGCGGGTGAGCCGCGCCGATTCGTACGCCCGCTGGGCGGCGACCCGGGTCGCCGCGAAGGAGGTGAGGTCGGCCCGGTCGACGATCCGCAGGGCCTCGAACCCTTGGCCCAGCCCGAGCACGGTGGCGGGTCCCTGGCCGCGCTCGAGCACCAGGGCGGTCGCCCCGTCCGAGATCGGCGAGCAGTGCAGGAGGCGGAGCGGGAGCGCGACCGGCCGGCTCGTCGCCACCTCGGAGGCGCTGACGGCCTTCTGGAACTGGGCGTTCGGGTTGTCGACGGCCATCGCCCGGGCGTGGACCGACGCGAGGTCGCAGACGTCCGTCGTCCGGCGGTAGCGCTCGAGGTAGCGCTGGGTGATCAGCGCCGCGAGCGCCGGCATCGTCGCCCCGACCGCCACTTCGCTCGCGTGCAGCGAGGCGGCGAGCTCCTTCGTGATGATCGCGGTCGAGCGGTCGGTCATCTTCTCGGCCCCCACCACGAGGGCCCGCTCGAAGCGGCCCGACTCGAGGGCGAGCACCGCCGCGTGGAACGCCATGCCGCCGGTCCCGCTCGCGGAGTCGACCCGGAACCCCGACGCCGACTCGAGGCTGAGGTGGCTCGCGAGGCGCGGCAGGAACGCTTCCGCCCCGTAGGGGCCGTGCGCGAGCATCGTTCCCCCGACGAGAAGGTCGACCGGTTTGCGGCCGATCCCCTCGAGCGCTCTCCGCGCGGCTTCCGCCGCGAGGTCGAAGAGGCCCTCCGGGCGCTTGCCGTACCGGCCCATCCCCACGGACGCGACGTGGACGCTCACGCGCTCGCGCCCTCCGGCCGCTCGAGCAGGAACCGGGTCCGCGCGAGGAACTTCGAGAGCGGAACCCCTTCCTCCCAGCGGAGGATGCCGTTCCCCTCCCGGGTCGCCCCGACGGCCGGCAGGCGTCGGCAGACGAGCCCGAGCACGCCCGACGACGATCCCGAGTTCGCGACGTAGAAGCGCCAGGCCTCCTCGCCGCGCAGGCCGAGCCGTCGGTACGCGTAGAGGACCGTGAGACCGGCGCGTCCGACCGCCTTGCGGTGGGCCTCGAGCTGCAGGTTCGCGCGCCCGCTCGCGGCCGTGAACCGGATCACCGGCTCGGCCGAGGCCTTGACCTCGATCGGGAACGCGAGCTCCCGCCGGAGCGCGACCAGGTCGAGGCCCAGCGAGCCAGCCCCTCGGATCACGAGGAACGGCTCGTCGATGACCCGCTCGAACTCGGACCGTTCGGGGGGTGGCAGGGCGCGGGCGTAGGAACGGACGGCGGTGGGCTGGCCCTCGAGCAGGTAGCGGAGCTCGCGCTCATACCCGGAGAAGCTGTGGCCGACCACGGGTCTATCGCGCCCGGCACGCCGAAACGCATAATATAAGGCGGTCGGCGGACTCGCGAGGTTCCGTGGCAGCACCGGCGACCCTCGAGATCGCGCCGTCGGAGGTCCCGGTGGCCCGGACGCTCGCCGTCCTCGTCACCGACTCCGACCGCCGACGGACGGTCCGGGGGCTCGCGACCCAGGTCGCTCGCTTCCGTCTCTCGGAGCTGCGGGGCCGGCTCCTCAAGGACCGGGTCTTCGAGGACCCGGGACGCTTGATCTCGCGGCTCAAGCGGCGGGGCCTGCTCCTCGAGATCCCGACCGGGGGCGGCGAGAAGACCTACCAGGTCCCGTACCCCGACGACCTCCGCCAGCTTCTCCTCGAGGAGACGTCCCGACCGGAAGGCCTCGAGCCGGGCCCGCTCCTTCCGATCCCCGACGAGCGCGCGGAGATCCGGTCGATGGACGGGGAGTTCCTCGACCACCTGCGCGACGTCCTGCACGATCGCCTCGAGGAGACGCTCGAGTTCGGACGGACGTTCGACGTCGAGACGCTCGCCGGCTACCTGCGCGGCCTCTTCGGCGAGGAGCTCTACTTCGACTCGCTGATCTCGCTGCTCCAGCAGTACGCCCTCGCCGACGCGCCTTTGGTCGCCCCGACGGGCCGCACGACCGGAGCGACCGGCTTCCACCTCGCGCTCTTCGGGCCGCCGGGGACCGGCAAGACGTTCTCGATCGACGACCTCGTCCGGGGGAACCCGCGCAGCGGAGTCCCGCCGCACGGGCTCCCGGGCCGGAACCGCTACTGCGGCGGGATCACGCCTGTACAGTTCCTGCGTGTCGGGAGCGCGTACACGGGCCGGACGTTCAACTTCATCGTTCCGGAGTTCAATGACTGGTTCAAGTACCGCGGGATGGTCGAGCCGCTCAAGCTCGTGATGGAGCAGCGCGAGGTGAAGTGGGAGACGACCCTCGGCACGGTCGGCCCCTACACGTTCCGCTCGTTCTTCTCGGTGAACTACAACGTGAGGACCGCCGGCGCCCAGGACTACTGGACGACGATCGGCGACCCGAACTTCGCCGCGCTCGAGGACCGGATGTTGCTGCGCTTCCATCCGATGACCCGCGCCCGGTTCCGGGCCGTCGAGTCGAGCGCGGAACGCCTCGAGCTCGGCGAGATCGACTTCTCCCTCGCCGAGCGGATCCGGGACCACCTCACGCTCGTCCACGCGGTCGAGACCGGCCACCCGCTCGTCGCCGCGCGGTTCCGCGCGCGTCCCGTCCGCCTCGAGCGCACGCTTTACGAGCGCCTGCGCGAGGTTTCGGAGCGGGCGCTCAAAGTGACGAACTTCCCGAAGTTCTCTCCGCGGCTCAAGCTGCGCGCCGTGCGCCTCGCCGCGGCGGCCGCCCTGCTCCGCACGTTCGCCGAGCCGGGGCCGGGCCCCCTCACGATCGGGCCGCTCGAGGTCGAGTTCGCGCGACGGTTCTACGAGGAGGAGATCCGTGCCCGAGAAGGCCGACACGGACGCGCCGCGGCCTAGGCGCGAGCGGACGGTGAAGTTCCGCCGGCCCGCGGCGGAGCTCGTCCAGCGCGCCGCCCGCCGCGTCGTCCGGGGCGGGAAAGCGACGTTCACCTCGCAGGCCGAGTTCCGGTCGGCGCTCTTGCGGTTGCTGCGCCGGGACGAGCCCCTCGCCGCGGTCGGAGGGGCCCGGCTCCGTCGCCTTTTGATCGGAGTCCCGGGCGTGCGCCTGACGGTCCGGTACACGGAACGACCGGGCCGGGGGCCGCTCGAGCGGTGCCCCGTCTGCGCGTCGGCCCTTGCGCCGATCCGCAACCGAACGCTGACCGGGGAGACGATCGTCCTCGGCCAGCGATGCACGCGCTGCGACTACTGGAGCCACGCGGAGCGTCGGGTGCCGGTGCGCTACGTCTTCTCGAGCGCGGGGATCGACGGCGGTCCCTCGCGCTAGGCGCTTACTCCCTCCACGGCGGAACGGAGACGTTCGCGGGCGGCACGTACGGCGACGGCGGGTGGGGAGGCCGCCGACGCGATCGGTGCGCGAGATGGAGGACGACCGCGGCGATCGTTCCTCCCACGACGAGCCCGAGGAAGAGCGCCGCGAGCGAGCTCCCCGACCCAAGAGCCGTCGGGGAGGCTGGAGTGATCGTGAACGGGAGCTTCGCAAAGACGCGGGCGCCGGCGGCGTCCACGAGGGTGACGTTGATCGAGTACGCGCCCGGCCCGCCGTACGTGTGGGCCACGTCGACGCCGCTCGCGGAAGAGCCGTCCCCGAACGACCAGTCGACGGAGTAAGGAGGGGTCCCCCCCTGGAACGCGGCCCGGAACTCGACCCCGGTGCCGACGGGAACGGAATCGGTCGCGTTCCGCCCGACCGCGTAGAACGTCCCCGAAAGGTCGGGGTTCACGGTGACGTTCTCGGTGCGGTTGGCGTACGCGCCCCGGGCGTCCTGGTAGTCGAAGAGGACGGCGTACCGGCCCGCACGGTTCCAGGAGTGCGAGACGTTGAGTCCCGTCGCGGTCGTCCCGTCGCCGAACGTCCACTCCTCCGCGGACGCGCCCGACCCTCCCGAGACGATCGCGCTCAGGTTGATCGTTTGCCCCACGTCCGTCGCGTTCCCCGGGCTCGCGGAGACCGCGGTCACCGGGCGGGGCTGGACCTCGACGACGCTGCTGACGGAGACCGTCCGCCCCGTCGAATCTGCCACGGTCACCGTCAGGAGGTACGTCCCCGCCGTCGAATAGGCATGAACGACCGAGAGGCCGGTGGCCGTGCCTCCGTCCCCGAAGTCCCAGGACGCGCCATAGCTCGGGATCCCGCCGGTGACGGTCACCTGGGCGGAGAGAGAGCCGCCCGCGTCGAGGGCCGGGAGAGGACCCGGTGTCAGGGCGAGGAGCGCGGTCAGGCGGGCCCCCACCGTGAGGTTCGTCGACGCACTCGCCGCGTGACCGAGAGAGTCGGTCACGGTCGCGGCGAGGGTGTAGCTTCCGTTCACGGCGGGCGTGCAGTTCAGCGACAGTACGTCGGCGGAAAGGCAACCCGGCGGCAGCCCGGAGTAGGCGACGCTGACCGGTCCCGTGCCCCCGACGTATCCCAACAGAACGTGCGTGGTTGAGTTCACGTCGACCGTCGACGGCGACGCGGAGAGGAAAGTGATCTGGGGCAAGGTGGCGATCTCGCTGAGCGTGCCCGAGTGGGTGTTGGCCACGATCAGGGCGCCCGCCGCGGGGGCGGTGCTCCCGACCAGCGTTACGGGGTCGGGGTCGAAGGGCATTTCGCCCACCGCCATGCTGACCACCGAGGCCCGACTGGCGACCACGCTCGAGCCGTCCAGCACCGAGACCACGCCCGCGTTCGACGAACCTCCCGTCGTCATCGAGGCGTAGAGGAGTTCCCGCGTCGGGTCGAAGGCAAGTCCCGTGGTGAGGACGTGTGTCGGGAGGGGGATCGGAGCGCCGACGACCGAGTTCGTGGTCGGGTCGATGACGGAGATGTTCGTCCCGAGCGCGTAGACGGCACCATCGGCGGCGTCGTAGGCCACGGAGCTGACCCCGGTCCCCGCGAAGAGCGCCGGCACGACGACCCCGCCGGAGGCCGAGTCGACCACCTCGAGTTCGCCGGACGAGGTGTTCACCACGAAGAGTTCACTAACCGCCGGATCCAAGGTCATCATCTGCTGCGACACGAGCCCCGTGGGCACATCGATCGAGTACGCGGGAGTCAGCCCTGCGAGGTGGAGTGCGACAAGACCCCGGGGACCGTTCGCGAGCCACAGGAGGCCGTCCCCGGGGTCAACGAGCAGCGCCGAATTGGAGCCGGTGAGCCCCGAGTCGCTCGCGAGAAGCTGACCGGTGGCGGGGTCGACGGCGTCCACCGCGTTGGCCAGACCGACGTACACGGTGCCGGTCGCGGGATCGACGGCGACCGAAGCGACCCCCGCGCCGAGGTGCAGGGGGGCGAGAGCGGTACGGCCCGTAGTCGCGTTCAGGACGATGACCGAGCTCGAGAAACTGTCGGTGACGAACAATTCGTTCGTCACGGGGTCGTAGCTCGAGCTCGCCGGTTGCGATCCGAGGGTGGGGGACCGGGCGGTGACGTCATGGGCGACCAGGTTGACCGTGCTCACGTTGCGTCCCACCGTGGACCAGACCAGTGCATTGGAGCCACTACTTTCGACCACTACCGAGGTCAAGTTGGACCCGACACCAATAGCGGCGTCGAGAATGGCCCCTGAGGAGGAGTTCACGATGACAAGGTTGGACCCCGAAGAGTTCCCCACAATGTACTCGGTCCCGTTGGCCGTCGTTGCCACCGGAGCCGAGCCGATGCCGGTGAGTTGAACCGCCTGAGGTGCCAGCACCGTCGCGTTCAAAATCACGATCTGCGATTTGGACGGTACGGTAACACCTACGGTTCCCGAGGACCTAGAGTAGGCCACCCCAGCGGGTGTCCCTTGCAAAGTGATTGATGGTCCGGAACCATCCGTCGTGACGTTAACGCTTCTCAGCAATCTATCACCACTATCCGCGATGAACAGGAATCCGTCAGCCGCGTCGAAAGCGAGGGCTGCTGGTCTTAGCCCGGTGGGAATGCCGCCATTCGCGACCGTGTTGCTCGAGGCATCGATGACGGTGATGTTGTTCGAGCCTGCGTTCGCGACGTACAAAGAGTTCGTCGCCGGGTCGAGGGCCAGGGCGACGGGGTCGGCCCCGACGGGGATCGCCGGGTGGAGCCAGGCTCCGGTGGTGGCGTTCAGGACCCCGACGCTCGCGTTCGCGTAGTCCGCCGAGTACAGGAGATCGTTGACGGGGTCGAAGAGGAACGCCGAGGTGTTCTCGACCGAGAGGGCGATCCCGACGAACCGGTTGGCGTTCGCGTTGAACTCCACGGCCGGGGCAACATTCGGCGCCGGGAGGCCGCCGACCGAGACCGCCCGTTCCGGGAGCCAGAGGTCGCCCGTCGACGGCACGTAGGCCGGGCTGCCCACCTGCCAGCCGGCGACCGAGGAAGGGAAGTTGCCGGGGAGGGACCCGTTGTAGTTCGGCAGGATCGACCGGAGGACGGAACCCGCGCCCGCCCGCGGCGACGACGACGACGCTGACGCGGCGCCCGCCGGAGGGGCGGGGAACGTGACGTGCGGCGAGAGAAGGCTCGGGGAGGCCCCGGCGGCGGAGGTCCCGGCCTCACCGGCGAGACCCATCGACGTCCGTTCCCCGGGAACGAAGGCGGAGCCGTACGCGGCCAGGGAGGCGAGCAGCAAGCAGCCGACCACGGCGAGGACGCGCGCTCGGGGCCGGAACCCGCCGGGGCCCCGGCGTCGACGGGAGGCCATCTCGGAAAGCTCAGCCGCGGGCCAACTTAAACCCGTCCGTCGAGTCGCGGCGCGCCGGTCAGTCCATCGTGCGGATGACCCGGGCCGCGTGGGCGTCCACGATGATGGCGTACGGTTTTCCCTTGCGTTCCAGGCGGAACTGCCAGAGCGGAACGTGCAGGAGCTCGCCGTCCTGGATGTCGACCTGAGTGTTCAGGTTCGAGACCATGCTGTGCTTCTTGTGCGCCGCCTCGCTCTGGAGCTCCTGTACGTGCGCCCGGGCGCTCCCCTTCGCGGCGTCCTCGGTGAGGTCGCCGTTGAGGACCGGGGCGGTCGATGGGATCGACTTCTTGTCGAAGAGGGTCCGGTCGTCGAGGCCGAACTGGTACTCCTTGGGCTGGTAGGCGCTCATCGCCTTCACCGCGATGACCGGGAACTCGTACTGGCCCGAGATCGTCTCGGAGCGGGTCGGGTTGACGACGGGCCCGGTCATGATCGGGATCGGGACGAACCCTCCCTGTCGTCCCCCGCCGAGCGCGCTCCCGAGGACCTCGGCGGCGGCGATCGTGCCGATCGTCGCGCCGACGCTCGTGGCGACCGCCTGGTACTGGTACGTCGTCGACGCCGACGCCGGTAGTACCCAGAACGGCACGTAGGAGAGCTTCGAGTCGACGACCTTCGACTCCTCGAAGTCGTGGCGGTGGAAGAACCCCGAGTCGATCCAATCGTGGACGACCTTGATCGCCGCCGCGGGGTCCGCGACCTTGAGCGGGAGCATCGTGTGCTTGTTGATCTCCTTCCAGCCGGCGCCGCCGAGCGTCACCGAGCCGCCGCAGTAGTCGCAGGTGACGACCGTCTCGCCGAACGTCGGGTGGATCGGCGCGCCGCACGACGGACACTTGAGCTCCTGGGCCCCCGAAGCCCCGATCGTCGCGCTCGCCGAGGAGCTCGACGGCGCGGTCGGTGCGGTCGGGGCCGTTCCCCCCGGACCCGCCATGGGCGCGCCGCACTTCGGGCAGAATCGGGCGTCGTCGGGCATCGAGGTGCCGCACTTCATGCAGAACATCGTCGATCCTCGCTCCGTGGTGCCGTCGACCCCGGGCGCCTCAGCCGAGCGCCGCGCCGCAGTTCGGACAGAACTTTCCCGCGCTCGTCACGTCGAGGCCGCACTTCGGGCACTTGCGCGGCGGCGGGGGAGCGAGGGACGCCCCGCAGCTCGGGCAGAACTTGGCCCCGGGCGCGGTCGGCTGGCCGCACTTCGGGCACGGGGGTCCTCCGGCCGCCGCGGGAGCGGCGCCGAGGGGGTTCCCGCATCCCGGGCAGAACCGCGTCCCGGCCGGGACGAGCGTGCCGCACTTCGGGCACGGCTGGCCGGGGCCCTGAGCGTACGCGCCCTGCATCTGGCCGGCCATGCCGTAGCCGATCCCGAGTCCCGCGCCGAGCCCGACGCCCGCGCTCGCGAGCGCCCCCGCGCCGCCCGACGGATTCGCCGCCGCGGTCGTCATCGCCTGGCCGGCCTGGTACTGCATGTAGTTCACACCGAGCACGCTCATCGTCGAGCGCGTGTCGACCGCCTTCTGGACCTCGTCCGGGAGGTTGATCGAGATTCCCTGCAGCTGCAGCACCTCGACGCCGAGCGGGCCGAAATGCTGGGGAGAGAACCCGAGGACCGCCTGTTCGATCGTGGAGAGCTGGGTCGCGATGTCGGTGACGCGCATCCCCTGCTCCTTCAGCTTCCCGAGCGTGTTGTAGACGAGGAGGACCATCTGGTCCCGAAGGCGCCCCTCGACGTCCGAGGCCGTCGCGGCACCGAACGTCCCGACGAACTGGTTGATGAAGTTGTCCGGAGCCCCGACCTTCCAACGATAGCTGCCGAAGACGCGGAGGGAGACGAGGCCGAAGTCGGGGTCCCGGAAGACGTACGGCTCGGCGCTGCCGTACTTGCCGTCGAAGATGCGTCGCTGAAGGTAGTACACCTCCGCCTCCTGCCGGACGCCCGAGAGCGCCTGGACCAGGTTGCCGATCAGCGGGGCGTTCATGCTCGTGAGCGCGTAGCGGTCCGGCTTCTCGAGGTAGGCGAGGACCTTGCCGTCCCGGTAGAAGACGGCGGTCTCGTCCTCCCGGACGACGATGTTGTCGTTCCATCGGATGTTCCGGGGAACGCGCCACATGACGTTGGCGCCCTTGTAGGCGTCCTCCCAGTTGACCGTCGTGGCGCCGATCAGGCTCCCGCCCTTCGCCGGAATGGGGTTGTTCGTGACCATCGTCCTCTTCCTTCTCCTAGGCGACCCGGATCCCCTCGACCGTCTGCATCCGTGCGCGGAACGCCTGATCGAGCTGGCTCACTTGACCGCGGGCGGTGGAGACGAGCGCCGCCACCGCGGCGGGGGCTCCCCCGACCGCCAGCGACGGCAACGAGGCGATCGTCCGGTTGAGCTCGTCGGCCGCCTCGACGAACCCGTAGTCGTACTCGTAGAGCCGGTCGAGCTGCTGGGGATTGACGCGAACCGCCGGAGAGATGCCGGTGTACCCCTGCTCGGCGTGGCGGATCTCGCCTTCGAGCCGCATCAGGTCGGCGATCATCGGGGCGAGGTCGTTGAGGGCGGAGAACTGGCCGGCGTTCGCGAGCGCCGTGCGAGAGTTCTCGATCGTGGTCCGGGCGTTCTTCACCTTGTCGGCGATCTGGAGCCTCAGGAAGCTGTCCGCCTCGCGGAGGTCCTCCCCCTGGCGGTAGCCGCGGAAGCCGGGGACGAGCAACTGCAGGCGCTTCAGCCAACCCCGGTCGTTCTCGACCTTCTGGCGGATGTCGAGCGGAGGAGCGCCGGGGGAAACGGCCGTCCCGGTCGAGCTGCCTCCCGTCACGACGAGCGACGAGCCGCACACGTTGCAGAACCGCGCGCCCGCGGGCGACGGCGTGCCGCACTTCGGACAGGTCGCGCTCGGGCCGGGGGGAGTGGGAGGAGCGCTCGCGGCCATGTCACGGGCTCCGGGGAGGGGGAGGGGCGCCCGGGGAGGAAGGGGGCGGAGGCACCTCGGGAACGCTCGGGGAGTTCGCGGCCGCGTACGAGAACGCGGAGCGGGCCGGTTCGCCCTGCCACGCGGCCCGGGCCACCTGCTGGTTCTGCGTGGCGCGGACGGCGCGACCGCGCCAGGCAATCAACGCGACGGCGACGATCAGCACGACGACGATGATCAAGAGCGCCCAGAGCTGCGCGACGACGCCGAGGACCCCGTACGTCGGGCCGAGGCCGACCGTGAGCAGGAGGACGGCGAACCCCATCCCGAAGAATCCCCAGGCGAGCGACCGCTGGGCGGTGGGGTCGCGCGAGAACGACTCCGCGAGGTAGGACCCGAGGGCGAGCAGGAGCGCGACGATCCCGATGGAGATGAGCGCGAAGAAGTGTTGGTTGGCCGGCAGGGTGTAGTAGATCGCGAGGAAGAGGAGAACCGCCGCGACCAGGAAAAGGCCCGTGAGCAGCCAGCCGCTATACCGGTCGCGAACCGGCGCCAGCGCCGGTGAAGTTCCCTGCATATTCCCCGTGCCGGTGGAAAATGCAGATGCGACTATAAGAGCCTGCGGCCGAGGGCCGGCGGCTCAGAGGCGTGGCTCGTCGTCGTGTTTCTCGCGTTTCGGGCGGACGGCGGCGGGTACGGGAGGGGGCGGGGGCTCGGGGATCGCCTTCGAGGCCGTCTTGGCTTCCTTCGGGGGAGCGGCCGCGTTCGGGGCTTCCTTGCGGACGGGGAGCGTGGCCGGAGGCCCCTTCGTCCTATCGGGCGAAGGCGGCTTGGACGTGTGGTCGGCGTGCGGAGGGGTCTTCGCGGGTCCCTCCCGGGGGAGCGCGACCGGTTTCGTCCGCTGGAAGACCCCTCGGAGCCCCCCGCCCCCGGTCGACGGACGGGCGACCGGTCGGCCCGACGGTGCGTGGACGCTCACGCCCTCGAGCGGTCGGGTCGACTCGGTCGTGATCGGCTGGCCGCACTTTGGGCAGTGCGGGAACTGGCCGACACAATGCTGGCAGAGCGGGGCGGAGCAGGTGTGCAGGACCGAAGCGATTCCCCCGCAGCCGACGCACCGAGCGACCGGGGTACTGGTGCCGTGGGCAGTGCCGGCGGCGCGGGGGCCCGCCCCCGATGCGGCCGTCGGAGGACGAGCCCAGTCGGACGAGGGGGCCACGGACACGGTCGAGGCCCCGGAAGCCGCCCCCCGCGCCTCCGCGGGGCCCGTGGGCTCGCCGTCCGGCTCCTCCGAGGTCCGGAACTCGGGGGAGTACGCCCCGAGGTCGAGCGCGGGAAGCGGCGCGTGGGCCGCGGCCCCGGCGGATTCGACGACCTTGATGAGGCGGGCCTTGTACACCCCGACCTTGAGGTTCTTCACGATCTGGAACAGCGTGCGCTGCTCCGCCGGGAGCCCGAGCGCTTGCCGGGCGAGGTCCTCGACGTCGGGCGTCAGCTCGAGGTTTTCCGCCTTCAGGTTCGTCTCGAGGACCGCTTTGAGGTAGCCGAAGAGCCGCTGGATCCGGTCGAGCGTGTACGACGAGGGGGCGAGGGCCGCGACGTCGGCGAGGGTGAGCCCACGTCGCTCGATCCCCGGGGACCGACGTTCGAGCGCGGACGTGATGAGATGGTAGGAGGCGTTCTCGAGCTCTCGCACTTCGGCGGCGTCGAGATGGTCGAGGTCGACGGTGTCGGCGTGCGAGATCGTCGTGAGGACCGGTTCGAGGAACTCGTACGGCACGTGGAGCGTGACGAAGAGGTCGTTCTTGGTGACCGTGCGGCCGAGTCGCGCCTCGAGGAGGAGTGCCTCCCGGCCGTGGCGCTGGATCTCCGTGTCCCGGGTCTTCTGCACCGCGACCTTCTTCCCCTCCTTCGCCGGCGCGAAATCGGAGTCGAGCGCGAGCGCCCGGTCGAAGGACGCGACCGCGTCGGTGGGCCGTCCGATCGCGACGAGCGCGAGTCCGCGGCTCGTCCACGCCTGCTTGTGGTTCGGGTCGGCCGCGGTCGCCCGGTCGTAGAGCGCCAGCGCCTCGTTGGGGTGCTGGAGGCGCATCGCGACCAGCCCGGCCCGCAGGAGGACCTCGACGTTCGCCGGGGCGAGCGAGAGGGCGTGCGCGAACGCGTCCGACGCCTCCGACCACGCCTGCCGGGCGGTCGCGAGCTCCCCGAGGCGGACCCAGAGCGGGACGCTCTTCGGGAGGAGCTCGACCCCCTTGCGGAGCGTTTCGTCGGCGACGTCGAGGTGCGCGAGGCCACTCTCGGCCTCGGCGAGGAGCAGGTAGAGCGACTCCTGGGGGGGGACCTGGGGGAGCGCGGCCCGGACAAACTCGGCCGCCTCGGCGTGCTTGCCTTCCTCGAGCATCGACTTCGCGATGCCGGCGAGCGCGATCGGGGACTTCGGCTCGCGCCGGCGCACCTCCTCGAAGACCCCGCGGGCTTCCGCCGGACGTTCGAGGCCGCTCAGGATCTCCGCGCGCAGGAGCTGGGCCGCGAGGTTCGAGGGGCCGCCCTCGGGCACGGCCTTCAGGCCGTCGTCCAGGACCTCGAGCGCGAGGTCGGGTCGCCCCGCAGTAAGGCGAAGCCGGGCGCGTCGGATCGCGATCTCGACCTTGAGGACGGGGTCGACCTGGGCCGCCCGTTCGTACGCCTGGTTCGCCTCCTCCGCGAGGCCGAGCGCCGCGGCGAGGTCGCCGCGGTCGAGCTGGAGCGCGGCGTCGCTCGCCTCGGGGGCATCGGTCGCGAGCAAGCGGGTGAGGTCGTCGTACGCCTCGCGCGTCTCGCCCGCGTCGCGGTGGAGCCGGTACATCTCGAGCAGCGCGGGACCGTTCTCGGGCTCGAGGAGGAGGATCGCCCTGAGCGAGTAAAGAACCTCGCTCGGACGTCCGAGCGACCGCAGCGCGTCGCCCCGCACCTTCCACGCCGCGAGGTCGTTCGGCTCCTCGACGAGCAGCGGGTCGACGATCTGAACGACCTCGGAATACTGCCCGGCGAGCTGGAGGGTCTCCGCGAGGGCGAGACGGCCGTGGCGGTTCTTCGGGTCGATCGTGAGCCCTTGACGGTAGTACGCGATCGCGTCGGCGTACGCCCCCTGCGCCCGCAGCGCTTCGGCGACCTCGAAATGGGCGTGCGGGTCGCCGCGGGTCGTCTGGACCGCCTGCTGGAGGACGGAAAGCGCCTCGGCCCGCCGCCCGGTCTTGAGGAGGAGCTGGCCCTTCTTTCTCAGGAAGAGGGGGTTCGACGGTTCGCGCCGGAGCAGGAGGTCGAGCAGCTGGAGGGCGCGGGCGTCCTGGTTGAGGAGCGCCAGGACCTCGACGGCGCCCCAGAAGAGGTCGGGGTCCTCGGCGCCTCCCGAGATGGCCCGGCCGTACGCCTCGTTCGCCTCCGAGTAGTGCCCGGTCTCGCGCAGGGTGTGCGCGAGCTCCTTCAGGATGTCGAACCGCCGCGCGTTGTCCGGGTCGTCGAGGAACCGCCGGTACGCCTCGATCGCCCGCTCGGGGTCCCCCACGAGCCGGGAGGCCCGAGCGATCCCGAGCTCCGCGACGTTCGCGGCTTCCGCGGCGCTCGACGCTCGCTCGTAGGAGACGAGCGCGGTCCGGGCGGCCCGGTCACGCTCCGCCGAGCCTTCGGGCTGGTCGTAGGCGAGCGCGAGCCAGAGGTTCCCTCGCTCGACCGCGACGTCCGTCCGGGTGGGGTCGAGCCGGAAGAGCTCGTCCAGGACCGGCGCCAGGGCCGCAGGGTCGTTCGTTCGGGAAACAACAGCTTTCTTCTCGAGCAGGTACTCGACCTCGCCCGGGCGCGCGCTCAGGAGCGCGTCGTAGGCTCCGATCGCCCCGGCGAGGTCGCCTTCGGCGGTCAGGGTACGGGCGAGGGCGAGCCGGGCGGCCGGGTCCCCCGGTTCGTCGGCGAGGATCGCGTTCGCAAAGTCGCGGACGACCTCCGGCCGCTTCAGCGTTTGCGCGACCTCGAGCCCCTTGCGGATCTCCGCGACCGCGTGCGGATGGGCCGCGCGCAAGGTCCGGTAGGCCTCGACAGCGCCGTCCGCGTGGCCGAGCGCGAGCTCGATCTCCGCGATCCCGCGCATCGCCTCGAGATTGTCCGGATAGGCCGCGAGCACCGCCCGGCACGCCCCGAGCGCGACGTCGGATTTCTCGAGGCGGACCGCGAGCGAGCGGAGTTCGAGGAGGTTCTGCAGGTTGCGGGGCTCGACGTCCCTCAGGCGCTCCCGGGCGGCGAGCGCGAGCTCGGGCGCCCCCGATTCGGTGAGCGCAGCGACCTCGGCGAGCGCGGGGGCGTCCGGGGGCGCCGAAGTCTCCACGATCGCCTTCACGATCGGCAGGCCCTCGACGGTGCGCCCGAGGCGGAAGAGGAGACGGGCGTAGAGGAGGGTCGCGCGGGCATCGTCCGGATGGCCCGCGAGAATCGTCTTGAGCGGCTCGAGAGCGTCCTCGGTTCGGCCGACCGAGGCGAGGAGCTCGGCGCGCGCGCGCAGGAGGTCGAGGTCGCCGGGGTTCTCCTTGAGCAGCTCTTCGCACGCCGCGAGCGCGGGCAGGTCCCCGCCGACCGCCCGCGCGAGCTCGAGCTTCGTCCGGAGCACCCGAGGGTCGTGGGGCGCGAGCTTGAGAGCCCGATCGACGTACTGTGTCGACGCCGCGTCGAGCTGCTGCGCCCGGAGGTACGCCTCGACCGCGTCGGCGGTTTCGCCCTCCAGCCGGAGGGCGTCGCCGCGCGTCGCCCAGAGGCTCTTGTCGTGCGGGCTCCCTTCGAGCGCCTTGTCCACGAGCGCGACGACCTCGGGAAGGTCCCGGTTCTGCGCCAGGAGGATGAGCGCTTTGTGGTGGAGGAGGCCGGAGTGGCCCGGGGCGAGCTTGAGCCCGAGGTCGGCGGCCCGGCGGGCGAGCTCGGGCTGGGAGGCTCGCGAGAACGCGAGCGACGCTTCGTCGAGCCACGGCGCCACCTCGCTGCCGGCTCGCGCCACTTCGGCCGAATGCTGCTCGACGGTCGCCAGGAACGCCTTCAGCGCCCCGAGATGCCGCGGCCGGTCCGGGCGGGACTCCGCCTCCTGAGCGGCCTGCCAGCGGAGTCGTACCGCCTCGAGCGGGTCGGCCGTACGCTCGGCCGCGGACTCCCGTTCTCCCATGAGCGCTCTCCGACCGCTCCGTGCCGATAAATACGTTCGGACTCGGGGGAACCGAACGCGCCGCTCTCCCGTTCGCTTATCCGTTCTCGGCGGGTGGGCGCGGCCGTGCCGCCCCGAGGGAACCGGTCGGCTCCGCACAAGTTGATCTTCGACCCCGTGCACGGTCCGATCGCCTTCCACGGCGCGCCGCTCGCGCTGCTCGGCACGCCCGAGTTCCAGCGGCTGTGGGGCATCCGGCAGACGGGGTTTGCCCACCTCGTGTTCCCGGGGGCGAACCACACGCGGCTCGAACACTCGCTCGGGGCGTACTGGGTCGCCGAGCAGATGGCCGCGCACCTCGGCCTCGACCCGGCCGCCGTCAGTCGGGTCACGGTCGGCGCGCTCCTCCACGACCTCGGCCACGGGCCGTTCTCGCACACGCTCGACGGGCCGATGGTCGAAGTGCTCGGCCACGGCCACGAGAGGCTCTCGCGGCGGAGGATCGAGGGCTCCGACCGCGAGTGGCCGGAGAAGCGGGTCGAGGTCCCGCGGGTCCTCGAACGCCACGGGCACTCGCCCCGGTCGGTCGCCGACCTCGTCGACCCGCCGGGCGATGGCCCCGGTCCCGCGCTCCTTCGCGAAATCCTCCACGGGGCGGTCGACGCCGACCGCATCGACTACCTGCAGCGCGACGCGTACTACACCGGTGTCGCCCACGGGGCGATCGACGCCGTCCGCCTGCTCGACACCGTGCGGTCGGTCCACGGACGGGTCGCGTTCGCGGAGAAGGGCCGCAGCGCGGTCGAGGGGTTCCTGGCCGGTCGGGCGCTGATGTACTCGTCCGTGTACTACCACAAGACCGTCCGCGCGGCCGAGATGATGGCCCAAGCGGCGTTCGAGCGCCAATCCGGCTACCCCGACGTGGCCCGGAGCCTCTTCCGCGTCACCGACGGTGAACTCCTCGTGCGGCTCGCCGACGGCGGCCCCGTGAGCGCGGCTCTGGTCCGCGGGCTCCTCGACCGGCGCCTCTACAAGCGGGCGTACGGAGCCCGTTCGGTGACCCGGTCCACGCGCGCGGCGTGGCGCCGGTTCGTCCGGGCGCCCCCGGAGCGACGGGCGCTCGAGGACGAGATCGCCGGGCGCGCTCGGGCGCCGCCCGGCTCGGTCCTCATCGACCTTGCCGGCCTCGAGCCCCGCGGCGTCCCCGAGGAGGACTGGGACCGCCTCGGCCTGCAGGTCGGCGCGAGGACCACGTACCCGTTCCGGGCGCCGAGTCCGTGGCACGCGCTCGCCACGCGCGCTCCCGCCGACTGGCCCGTCAGCGTCTTCGCGGCCCCGCGGTGGCGCGCTTCGGTGGCGCGGGTGCTGTCGACCGGCCGCGTCGCGCTCCCGTAGACAAGGGCGGCCGGGCCGCCGTGTCCTCGTGGGCCATCAATCGGTCCCACGTGTCGTCGGGGACCCGCACCACGGAGAGGCGCGGCAGCCGCACGAGGTCGAAGCCGGCGAGCGCCGGGTCGGCTTTCACTTCGGCGAGGGGGATGGGGCGACGGAGGGCCCGGACCGGCGCGACCTCGACCGACCAGGAGCCCCGGGGGTCCGTCGGGTCCGGGTGCGGCGCGGCCAGGACCTTCACTAGTCCGACGAGCGCGCGCTCCGTACCGGTGTGGTAGAAGATCGCGCGCTCCCCTACGGACATCGACCGGAGATTTCGCAGGGCGAGGGCATTGTGGACGCCGTTCCAGTCGGTCCGCCCGTCCCGGACCAGGTCGGTCCAGGCGTAGTGATCCGGCTCTTCCTTCAGGATCCAGTGTGCCACGCGACGGGATACGGCCGCTCCCTCTTAGTCCTGGCTGGGGCCCCCCGAGCGACGGCGCGGCGGCCGAACCCGGACCGGAGGGGAGCCCATCGCTCCCCCCCGTGGGCGTTCGGCCGCGGCCGGCCCGTAGCGTGCGGGGTCCCGGACAGGTCGCCCGGTCGGGTCGCCCGGACGGGTCGGGGCCTCCGCGGCCCCCCGGCTAGCCGAGGAGGATCCCCTGGTGCGTGATGAGGAACGGTCGACGTTCCGGGTCGTGGGCGCAGCCGCGCATCCGGACGATCTTGATCTGGCGGACCGAGCGGTCGCCGACCCACTTCCGCGTCAGGAGGATCTCCCCGCGCGTCAGGACCTCCTCGGGCGTTAGAACGCCGGGGTCCTTCGGTGTCGCCGTGATGAGCGCGGTGACCCCGGACTCCGAGAAGAAGCGCAGGAGCGACTGTATCTCCGTCCGTTCGGCCTGCGGGTCCGCGGACGCCTTGATCGTGAACCGGCGGATCGACGTGATCGAATCGACCAGGACCCGGCGGAACGGGACGTCCGCCATCTGCTGCCGGAGCTTGAGCTGGATCGACTGGATCGAGATCTCTTCGGCGTCCCCGCCGCGCTTCGCCTCGAGCGAGAGGTCGCGCATCGACTTGAGGTCGGTCATCGTCCGGATCTCTTGCACGGCCATGTTGCGCTTGATCGCGCGGGTTCCCGGGTTCGCTTCGAGGGTCTGGATGGCCGAGAGGTCCCAGCCGAACGACTGGACGTTCTCGATGATCTCGTTGGGCGGCTCGTCGACGGCGACGAGCAGGACCTTCTCGCCTCGGCGCAGGCCCTCGAGGAGGAACGTGAGGCCGAGGAGGGTCTTCCCGCTGCCCGACCCCCCAGTGACGAGGTACGGCCGGCCCGCCACGAGCCCTCCGCCGAGCATGCGGTCGAGGCCCGGGATCCCGGTCGCGACGCGGTGCTCCGCCAGGAGGGCGCTCGCGCTCACGGCCCCTCCGTCCGAGTCGTGCTCTCCGCCGGTACCGGCGGATCGACCGGTTCGGCGGCGGGCGGCGCTGCCGGCGACGGGTCGGCCGGGGGAATCGCCACCGCGGTCGCGGCGAGCACGGTCGGCGCCTTCCGCTTGCGCGGGGCTCGTCGCTTCGGCTTCGTCGACGGGCCCGTCGCGACGGGCAAGGCCCCCGTCGCCTCCGTGGGGGGAGAGGCGGCCGCCGGGGCGGGGCCCCCGATGGTAGCCGGCGGTGCCGGGACCTCTTCCCGACGAGGCCGCGAAGGCCCGGCCCGGCCCGACTCGGACGGTCGGCGGCGTCGTTTCGCGGCGGAGGCGGGTTTGGTCGAGGGACGGCCACGGACCGACGCTCCTTCCGCGGGGACCGCCCCTACCGTGGCGCCGGTGAGCGCCGGCGCCGGGGTCGTCGCGGGGGTCGGCCCCCGTTCGAACGCGGGCGACGTGGTCTCGATCGACGCCGGGCCCAGAATCGTCGGGAGGGGAGGTCGACCCCCGTCGGAGACGGGGCGGTTCTCCAACGGAGGGAACCGGTCGACCCCTAGCTCGGGTCGGGTCGACGCCGACACGAGCTTCCGGTCGGGGAAGGCCACCGGCAGAGGCGGCACGGGCCGTGGGGTGGCGGCCGCCGCGGACTCCGGGCTCATCGGCGGACGGCTCCGGGAGGAGTCGACCGCTGCGGAGGGTTGGGGTCCGGCCTCCAGGGGGACCGCGCCGGGCTCGCCGCCGGCCACCGCTCCCTCCGGCGCCCACCCGCTCCGCCCGGCGCCGGACGACCTCTCGGGAATCGGAGACGCCGGCGTGGTCTCCCGCGCGATCGGGGAGAAGAACCGGTCCGTACCGTTCGACGGCGCGCCCACGGCCCCGCCGGGGGTCGGCACGAGCGCCGCCACAAGACCGGGCGACTCGGCCCGGTCCCGGGCGACCGTCGCGTCCGGCCCTTCGGGGAGCTCGGCCAACGTTCTGGACGACGTTCCGAGGTCCGGGCCGATCACGGTGGCCGTCGGTTCGACCTCGGGTTCGGCCCCCGGGGATTCGATCGAAGATGGGAGGCTCGCATCGACGGCCGGCCCCGCCGGTGTCGACGGCATCCCCGCATCGTCCTCGACGACCGCCCCTTCCTCACCGACCGGGGCGGGCCTTTCGGCGACCGCGCTGTCCCAAACCCCCGCCCGGGCGAGGGAGGACTCATCCACCGGCGCCATCGGCTCGGTCGGAGCGGGGGGGATCAGCGAGAGGACCCAAGCGAGCTGAACCTCGAGGATGCGCCGGGGCGGCAACCGTAGCGGCGGAAGGCCCGTGCGCGCCGACTCGCTGCGCTGACGGATCCTCTGATACGCTTCGGCGACCTTCGGGTCCGGGCCCGCGGACCGAGCGACCTCCCCCCGCAGTCCGTCGACGAGCCCGATGACGCACGCCGAGACCCGGGAGAGATGGCCGCGAGCGGCGTCGAGGTCGCCGGCCGTGACGGCGCCGAGCGCCGACTCGAGCTCGACGCGGACCGGCCGGACGTCAGCGCCAACGAGCACGAGGTCACGGACCTCGTCCGCGAGGGGGTCGACCGGGGAGGTCGTCTCCTCGGCCGAATCCGCGGGCGGGGCGACCACGGTTCGCTCCGTCGTGTGCACCGCCTCGATGATCTGGCGCGTGTCGCGCGAGATCGTGGTCGAGAGCTGGATGTCGATCCCGTGGGGCCCGATGCGGTAGGGGTGGAGGCGCACGTCGTGTGGGCTTCCGCGAAACTTCTCGACGCCGATCGCACGGACGGACCGGCTCTCGAGCTCCCAGCGAAAGAGCCGTATCTCGCCCCGCGCGAGCATCCGCTCGGGCGTCTCGACGTCTTCGAGCGGGGACTCGACCGTCAGGAGCGTCGTGACCCTCAGGTCGGAGAGGAACCGCAGGAACGCCTGAGCGCCGGCGATCGGGTCGAACCCCTTCATGCAGAAGTACTGCAGGGCCGTCAGGGAGTCGACCGCGATACGGGAGTACCCCCGCCGGACGACCTCGGTCCGGAGCATCTGCTCGAGACCGGCCATGGTGACCTCGACCGCCGAGAGCTCGGGCGAAGTGCGGATCGTGAGAGGGATCTCCTTGAAGGGCGTCGCGTTCCGCACGGAGGCGATGTCCTTGAACGGCGCTCGCTCGTAGCGCATGATGTCGGGGATCGCGTCGAAGACATCGACCTCGTCGAGCGCGGGCCCGAGACCCCGGTGGTTGATCCGCGTCTCGTTCGGGGGTTCCTCGACCGTGACGAGGAGCACGCGCTCGCCGTGACGGACCCCCTCGCACAGGAACTGGAGGGCGACCGTGGTCTTGCCCGTACCCGACGGTCCCACGATCAGGTACGGTCGACGGCCGACCAGGCCACCCTGGAGCATGGTGTCCAGTTCCGGGTTCCCGGTCGAAACGCGACCCTCCGGAAGCCCCGTGGAGACCTTCTCGCTCGGCATGGCCTACCCCCTCCGGACCATCGGCTCTCGCCCGGTCGGTGAACGATGGGAGGCCGTGCTTCAAGTAGTTTCCTCGATAGAGGCGGCGCCCCGTAAGGACTATCTCCCGGCAAGCCAGCGGGGAAAACCATGCCGCGCCCCACTTCGGACGGAGCCGCTACCATGCTCGGGCTTGCCGCCGCGCTCCCGACGGCGTTCGGGGAGAGTTTCCGCCGAGGGCGGGACGTCGCCCCACCCCCGGGCCGGGGCCCCCCGGAGGTCGTCCTCGTCGGCATGGGAGGCTCGGGGATCGCCGCCGAGCTCGCGCGCGGAACCGTCGAGGCGGAGACCCGGGTCCGCCTCGCGGTCGTCCGCTCGGCCGAGATGCCACGGTACCTCGGACCGGAGAGCCACGTGGTGCTCGTGAGCTACTCGGGCAACACGTGGGAGACCCTGCGCGCCTACGACGCGGCGGGTCGGGCGGGCGCGCAGCGCACCGTGCTGACCTCGGGCGGGGCCCTCGGCGATCGGGCCGTCCGTGATTCGGCCCGGCTCCTGCCGATCCCGACGGGGATGCCTCCCCGCTCGGCGGTCGGCCACCTCCTCGGGGCGATCCTTGGGCTCCTCGACCCGCACTTCCCCGAGTCGAACGAGTCGCGTGTCGGAAGGATCGTGGACCGGGCGCACCGCTTGGTGCGGGAGTACGCCCGGCCCAACGGCCCGGCCGCCGCGATCGCCGAGCGCATCGGCCCCCGGTTGCCGCTCGTGTACGCCGAGAGCGGGTTCCTCGGCCTCGCCCGCCGGTGGAAGACGCAGGTCGAGGAGAACGCGAAGCGGCTCGCCGCATTCGATGAGGTTCCCGAGCTGTTCCACAACGCGATCGTCGGGTGGGATGCGATGCGGCGAACGGAGGCGGGTCGGTACGCGGCCGTGCTCCTCGAATGGTCGGGCGAACATGCGCTCTTGCGCCAGAGCTACCGGTACCTCGAACGCCTGCTGGCACGCAAAGGAGTGCGAGTCGTCCGCGTTCCCCTGGCCGCCGAGGACCGCCTCGAGGCCCTGGTCGGCGGGATCTCGCTCGGCGACCATGCGAGCCTCTTCCTCGCTGACCGGCGCCGGGTCGACCCGCTGCCGGTCGAGGCGATCGGCCGCCTCAAGGCCGCCGTGAAGGGGCCCGGGCCCCCGGTCCACTAGACCACCCGCCGGAGGCGACCGGCCTCTCCGACCGGAGGGGCTACGACCCTCGCCTCTCTCGGGTACGCGGTGGCGACGCGGGCGGGGCCCGCGGCGGCAAACCCCTAAAAGCGGGCGCCGCTCCCCTCGCTCGGGTGCTGAGGTAGCCTAGCTCGGCCAAGGCGCCAGATTCGAGATCTGGTGATGCGTATGCATCGCGGGAGTTCAAAAGGCGTCCGGGAATCCCCCCGGGCGGCAGGGAGTCTCCCCCTCAGCGCTTCCCCTTCCTCCGTCCGGGTCGTGCTCGAGATCACCCGGGGTTCGTCCGTCGACCGACGCGACCATGTGGTCGATTCGGGGACGAGCGTTCGCGCGGTGCTCCGCCGGGCCGGGCAGCCCGGCGAAGGCTGCGCCGTCCTGCTCGACGGCACGCCGATCCCCCTGGACACCCCGATCGACCGTGCGCTGACGCTCGTGGTCGTGCCGACGTTCTCGGGCGGGTGACTCCGGCGAGGCGTAAAACTCCGGCCGGCGGGTCCGTTCGCCGAACGCAAGCCCTTAAGGTCACGGCCACCGTTTCTCACACCGCATAGGGTCGCACCTTGCCGTCGAGCTGTCCCATTTGCGAACAACCGATCGCCTCCACCGCGGCCCACTGCTCGGTGTGCGGGTTCCCGACGGCGCTCGCGATCGAAGGGCTCCGGTCTCTCGGCGGGTTCGACGGACCGCCGGCCGCCGCGGGGTCCACGTCGCCCGCCGCCTCGGTCGCGGGGCTGCGCCCGAAGGCTCCGACGCCGGCCCCGTCGCCCGAGGAGGAGCTCAACACGGCGATCAGCCGGGACCTGAGGGCCCGCATGCAGTTCGCCCGCGAGCTCGGCCAGGGCCCCGACCTCACGTCCGAGCTCTGCCACGCCGCGCTCAGCGAGGCGGAAGGACGGAGCGCGGAGGCGCTCGACATCCTCCGGTCCGCGCAAGGTCGCTACGAGGCGGAGACGGACGAGGTGCTCCAGCACCGGCTCGCGACGTTGCGCGAGCGGCAGGACCTTCTCGAGAAGACCGGTGTGCGGTTCGCGCTCGACACCGACTTAGACCGCATCGGCGACGCGAAGCGTTCGGAGGACCAGGGGGCGGCGATCGCGCTCCTCCTCCAGGCCGAGCGCCGTGTGGGGCAGCTCGAGTCCGACTGGAAAGGGCTCCAGGGTCTCCTCGCCCAGATCGAGAGCCTGCGGAACGAGGCGCTCGAGCTCGGCATCCCGCTCGGGGAGATCTCGGGGGAGCTCGATGCGATCCACGACCGCCTCCGCACCACCGAGGTGACCGAGGAGGCGCTCGACTCGTTCGCGCAGGAGGCCGCGCAGGTCCTGATGCTCCTGCACGAAGCGATCCCCGCAGGCCTCGCCCAGGAGCTCACGAGGCACGAGGAGGCGCTCTCCCGGTTCCCCGAGGACCACGCCCCGAGCGCGGGGGCGCGTCGCCTCGCGCTGGACGTCTCCCGCCATCTCACGAAAGGTCGGCTCTCCGAAGCCGTCCAGAGCGTCCGCGACCTCCGCCAGGCGATCGCCGAGCTCGAACGGGCGCCCGGACCGGCCCGCGGCGAGCCGGGAGCCTCGCATGAGTCCGACGACGAGGCGCTCAACCGTCTCCTCAAGAAGGCCCGGAGCCTGGCGGGCCGCATCCGCACGCTGGCCCCCGACAGCGAGGCCGCGCGGGACGCGGCGGTCCAGATCCGCGAGGCGACCGAGCTCTTGCGCGACCGGCAGCTCGAGGAAGCCGACCTCACCCTCACCCGGTTGATGCGGATGCTCGCGAGCGAGTCGCCGAGGACCTAGCGATGAGCGGCGACACCTCCGTGGACGATACCCCCCTGCGCCCGCGGCTCGAGGCGCTGGTCGCTCAGGGACGCGCGCTGGAGACGGAGGGGCTGCCGTTCCCGACCGATCAGGTCGTGCGGGCGTTCGACCAGGCGATGGCCGAGCGGGCGCCAGCCCAGGCGACGACGGTCCTCCGGCGCGCCGAGGCGCTGCTCGCCCGGGTCCGGACCGACTGGACCTGGGTCCGTGAGCTCCTCCGCCGCGTCGACGAACTGCGCGCCGTCGCCGAGACGATCGGCGTCGACGTCGCGCACCTCGACCACCGGGTCGGGAATCCCCGCGAACACCTCGCGAGCGAGCCGCTCAGCGCCGGGTCCCTTGAAAAAGCCGCGGCGAGCGCGTCGCTCGCCCTCGCCGTGCTCAACGACGCGGTCCCGAAGTTCATCGTCAGGGAGGCCGAGCCGCTCGGTGCGTCGATCCGCCGCGCCCGCGACCGCGGCGAGGATGTCCGGGAGCCGGCGAAGTCGTTCGCCCTCCTGCTCCAGGCGGTCCAGGACCACAACGTCCCGACCGCGGCCCAGCGCCTGGTCGAGACCCGACGCAGCGTCGCCCGCATCCCGCGCGCGCCGCCGATGCCCGCGATCTCCCCGAAAGAGGAGGAGGAGATCCTTAGCGAGGCCCGGAACCTGGCCCGCCGGCTCCAGCAGATCAAGGGAAAGGCGCGCAACGCGCAGAGCGCCGCGCGTCTGATGGCGCAGGTCCGCGCCGCGATCAGCGAGGAGCGACGGTACGGGACCCCCGAGGAGGAGATCGAGGCGCTCTGGGCCGAGGTCGACCGGATCACGAAGGAGAAGAAGCGCGCGAGCGCGGGCCCGCCGCTCGCCCCAGTTCCCGAGGCCGACGGGTCCGAGAGCCTTTCGGATCCGATCCTCGCCGACCGGGCGCCTGCCGAACCCGCGGCGAACCCGCCGGCTAGGCCTGCGCCCGGCACGAACGACACGGAGACGGCCGACCGCCCGGAGGAGCCCGAGGACGCCGACGAGCGGCTCTACCGCTCGTCCCTGTACGTGCCGTACGCTCCCCCCGACTACCCCGCCCCCGGCGGGGAGGAGGCGACCGCGTCGGCCGAGGCGCTCGGACGCGGACGTCCGAGACCCCGGGGTCGCCCGTAATCCTTATATAGGTATCGCAAGTGGTTTATACCACTTGTCGCGAGGCGGCGACCGCTCGGCATCCCCCGACGTCGGGACGGTCCTCGCGGTCACTCCCACCGGTCAGTTCACGGTCCGCTCGCGGTCCGCGGACGTCGCACCGGAGGGGACGCTGGTGCGGGACGCGCGGGGCACCGTGCGCGGTCGGGTCGTCCGGGTCTTCGGTCCGGTCGCCCGACCCTACCTTACGGTACGCCCGCGGCGCCCCCCAACGCCCGCCGAGGGTCTCGCGCTCCTCGGCACGACCCTGATCCGAGAGTAGGTGGGTAGAGAATGCCGAACGGCGAAGCTCCGACGAACCCGGAAAAGCGCTCGGCCACCGCGGAGGACGTCGTCGTCGCCACCCGATGCACGAGTTGCGGATCGAACCACCTGACGCGCGACTACGAACGGGGGGAG
Source organism: Thermoplasmata archaeon (assembly GCA_021816865.1). GTDB lineage: Archaea > Thermoplasmatota > Thermoplasmata > Lutacidiplasmatales > UBA184 > Lutacidiplasma. Next base: position 69,303 of record JAKAWX010000001.1, read on the forward strand.
CTCGTCTGCGACGAGTGCGGCCTCGTCCTCGAGGAGTCGATGATCGACCAGGGCCCGGACTGGCGGGCGTTCGACGCCGAGCAGGGCGAGAAACGCGCCCGCACGGGCGCCCCGACGACGTTGACGATCCACGACAAGGGCCTCTCGACCGAGATCGGCTGGAAGAACCGCGACCCGTACGGGAAATCGATCCCGACCCGCAACCGGGCGCAGCTCTACCGCCTGCGCAAGTGGCAACGGCGCATCCGGGTCTCCAACGCGACCGAGCGAAACCTCGCGTTCGCGCTGGCCGAGCTCGACCGCATCGCGTCGGGGATGGCGCTCCCGCGCAACGTGCGCGAGACCGCCGCGATGATCTACCGTAAGGCGGTCAACCGCAACCTCATCCGGGGCCGCTCGATCGAGGGCGTCGTCGCCGCGTCGCTCTACGGGAGCTGCCGCCAGTGCAACGTCCCGCGAACGCTCGACGAGATCGCCTCGAAATCGCGGATCGGTCGCAAGGAGATCGGGCGGACGTACCGATTCATGACCCGCGAGCTCCACCTCAAGCTGATGCCGACGAGGCCGCAGGACTACATCCAGCGGTTCTGCTCGGAGCTGAAGCTCAAGGGCGAGATCCAGACGCGCGCGAACGAGATCCTCAAGGAGGCGACCGAGCGCGAGCTGACGAGCGGTCGGGGCCCGACCGGCGTCGCCGCGGCGGCGATCTACATCGCGAGCGTCCAGTGCGGGGAGCGGCGGACCCAGCGCGAGGTCGCCGAGGTCGCCGGCGTCACGGAAGTGACGATCCGCAACCGCTACAAGGAGCTCACCGAGAAGCTCAACCTTCGGGTGATGCTCTAGAGGAGTCCGGTGCCCGCCGGCGTGGAACGGCGCGCGATACGGCGGCGCACCCCGGGGCGCAGGCCCTAAATCGGACCGGACGCTGGGCGGTCCATGGCACGCGGGATCGACGTCGGGATCTATCTTCGGCCGGGAATCCCCGACGAGGCGTTCGTCGCCGGAGCGCTCGGCAACCTGGCCGCGCTCCAACTCGAGCGGGAGCGCGGAGAAGCGCTCGAGTGGCAGGTCCTCCGGGTCGAGGGGAGCCGCCCCCACCATTACCGCCTGGTCGTGCGCCATCCCGCGCGGGCGCTCGATTTCGGTCTCCGGGGGAACCTCGGCCGCGTGCTCGACCAGCTCTCGGCCGAGAGCTCGGAGGAGCTCCGGGCGCGATTGCGGGCTGCGGTCGCCGCGGGGGCGAAGCCGGTGGCGCTGCGCACGGTCCGCGACGAGGTCGACTTCTGGCAGGACGACTTCTGGACGTTCCTCGGCGGACCGATGGGGTTCGGCCCGATCTGACCGGGAGGCCGCGTCCCTGCCGCATCACCGGGTCACCCTCGTCGCGGACCAGGACGCGGGCTGGGTGTTCGTCACCGAACCGGACGAGCCGCTCGCGCGATGGCTCACGGCCGGTGCGGAACGGGACTGGGGGGACGCACGGACCCTCGGGATGGCCCCGGGCCAGCCGGTCCTCTTCCTCCGGGCCGGGGGATCCGGGGCGTGGTGGGTCGGTTCGGGGAGGGTCGTCGAGGTCACCGAGCGGTGGAAGGCGTTCGGCGTCCGCACCCGGTGCGTGCGCCGGTCCTCGCCGCCGATACCGGCGGTACCGCCCGACGCCGTCCCGACCTCGGGTCCGGTCGCGTGGGAGAACCGCGCGCTCGCCGCCCGGCTGGGGCTCGACCGGTTCCGCAGCCGCACGCCGTACCTCGACGCCTCGCGGGCGATGCGACTGACGAGCCTCGACCTCGACCGCCTCGAGCAGATCCAGCCTCGGCTCGTAGCCCTCTGGCCGGAGTGAGCCGTCGGGGGACCGCTTCCGAGTTCCTGGCCCGCGACCGCTCGGCCGCGCGGCACCGCCGCGCGAGCACCCCCCGGGGTCCCCCATGCGCTCGCTCCGGCGCAACCGTCTTCTAATCGCTTCCGGTCGTGCGGGCGTGGCGCGGATGCTCTCGGTCGGGGTCCTCGTTTCGGGCGAAGGCACGACGCTCGACGCGCTCGCCGAGCTCGCGCTCGGCCATCATCTGCCCGCGCGGATCGCGCTGGTCGTCTCCGACCGCCCGCACGCGCCGGCGATCGAGAAGGCACGACGGCGAGGGCTCCCGACGCTCGTGCTCCCGTCGCGGGGGGTCGACCCCCGGGGATGGGGAGACCGGCTGACCGAGGCGCTCGAGTCGCACGGGGTCGAGCTCGTCCTCCTCGCGGGCTTTCTCACGATCCTCCCGGACGACTGGGTCCGGCGCTGGCGCGGCCGCGCCGTGAACCTCCACCCGTCGCTCCTCCCGAAGTACGGCGGGCCCGGCATGTACGGGCCGCGCGTCCACCGGGCCGTCCTGGCCGCCGGCGACGCGGAGAGCGGGGCGACCGTCCACCTCGTCACCGGGGACGTCGACGCGGGACCGCCGATCGCCCAGGCGCGGATCCCCGTCCTCCCCGGCGACACGCCCGAAACCCTCCGGGCGCGGTTGCACCCGGTCGAGGTCGAGCTCGTCGCCGAGACGCTCCGACGGTTCGCCGACGGGAGTTACCCGCTCCCTCACCCCGGTCGCGAAGAGTCGGCCGTGCGCGGACCCGGCGGGTCCGACCGGCCCCGGTGAACCGATCCGGGGCTTTCGCCGTGGAAGAGGTCGGCGAGCGGCGTCGGTCGGAGCGGCAGCTCCGAGCGCACGCGATGCCGGGTCGTCTTCGGCGGGTAGAGGGCCCCCGAACGGGCGCGCCGGACGACCTCGGCTTTCGTGATCGGGAGGCCCGGACGCCACGGTTCGAGCGAGACGATGTCGGTCTCGTAGTCGAGGACCCACGCGGGCGCGCGGACCGCGCGCAGCCGCTTGAGCGCCTCCACCCGGTGGTGGCCGTTCAGGATCACGAACGAGCCCCGCGCCACCCAGATCGGATCGGCGAAGACTCCGGTGCGGCGGATCTCCTCGACGAGCTCCGCCACGTTCGCCTCTTCGACCTCCTCGTGGGCGCGCAGGCGCTCGATCGGCACGAGCACGAACTCGGGTTCGTGCGACGCGGACGGCGTCATCCCGCCGACCCCTCTCGGGCCTCGGCCAGCGCGCGCCGCACGTAGACGCCGACCATCCGGCGCCGGTAGTCCGGAGGCAGGAAGGTGTTGTGGACCGGACGGACGCGACGTTGCACCTCGTCGGCGAGGCGATTCACGGTCTCGGGGGTGAGCGGCGCCCCGACGAGGGGGTCGGTCAGGTCGTCGAAGCGTCGCGGCAACGTCTCGACCCCGCCGACCGCGAGCCGCAACGACCGCACGCGGTCCGAGTCCCACGCACCGGCGACCGCTACGCCCAGTTCCGGGAAGTCGTAGGACGGTCGCACCCGGAGCTTCTTGTAGCGCGCCCGCCGGCCCGGGGCCCCCGGCGGCAAGTGGACGGCGACCAGCAGGTCGCCCGGCGCAAGCCGCGTGCGTCGGATCCCGTCCCCGGCCGGGTCGTAGAGCGCCCCGAGCGGCAGGCGGCGGCGCCCCGTCGGACCGGCCACCTCCACCTCCGCGTCCAGCACGAGGAGCGCCGGCGCGAGGTCGCCCGAGAACGTCGCGTAGCACCGTTCGGCCTGGGGCACGACGTGGCAACGGTCCCCGTCGGCCTTCAGGCAGAACCCGAGGCTCGAACGCCAGAAGTAGCTCTGGTTGAAGAAGAAGCAGCGCGTGTCGACCAGGAGGTTCCCCCCGACGGTTCCGCTCGAGCGCACGAGCGGCGTCGCGACCTCGCCGATCGCGTCCGAGAGGCCCGGGTGGACCCGGCCGAACGCGCGGTCGGCCTCGAGGTCGGCGAGCCGCTCCATCGCGCCGAGCCGCGTCTCGGAATGACCGCGAAGCTCGCCCACGTCCTCGAGGGCGACCAGGTGCGGTTTCGCGTTGAGGTGCATCTTGTAGTTGGGGAGGAGGTCCGTGCCTCCGGCCAGGTAGTCGAAGCGGCCGGCGAGCTCGGTCGCGAGCCGCACGACCTCGTCGACCGTCGTCGGCCGGTGGAGCTCGAACGGGTCGAGGTGCACCGGTCTCAGGCCCCCTTCCACGGACGGTGCTCGGCCGCGCGGAGGTCGAGCCCGCGCAGCACGCGGTCGGGCGTGATCGGGAGCTCGTGGAACCGCACGCCGACCGCGTCGTAGAGCGCGTTTCCCACCGCGGGGAGAGTCGCGATCAGCGGGCCCTCGCCCGCCTCCTTGGCGCCGAACGGGCCCTCGGGGTCGTCGTCGCCCACGAGGAGGATCTCGACCTTCGGCATCTGCTGGGGCATCGGGATCTTGTACTCGAGCAGGGAGGGGTTGAGGAGCCGGCTCGACCGATAGTTCATCGACTCCCCCATCACCTGACCGAGTCCCATGTGGATCGAGCCCTCGATCTGCCCCTCCACCGCGAGGCGGTTGAGCGCGCGGCCGCAATCGAACGCGGCCCAGAGGCGAGGGATCCGGTACGCCCCGGTCTCGACGTCGACGTCGACCTCGGCGACGTACGCCGCGAACGAGTACGCGGGCGCCGTTCCCGCCCGGGCTCCCTTGAACGTCCCGCCCAGCGTCGGGGAACGGTACGACCCCGAGGCCGTGAGGGCGCCCGACGTCTCCATCGCGGCATGCAGCGCGTCGAGGAACGTCACGAAGCGGTCCGGCCGACCCCGAACGGCGATCCGTTCGTGCCCGACCTCGAGCGATCCGGCCGGTTCCCCGAGGGTCCGGGCGGCGGCCGCGACGAGCCGGTCGCGGAGCGACTCCGCGGCCTCGCGCGCCGCGTTCCCCATCATGAACGTCACCCGGCTCGAGTAGGAGCCGAGGTCGACGGGGCTCACGTCCGAGTCGACGCGCTGGACGTGGACGCGCTCGAGGTCGACGCCCAGCACCTCGGCGACGATCGCGGCGAGGAGCGTGTTCGACCCCTGGCCGATGTCGGCCTGCATCGAGTGGACGGCGATCCCGCCGTCCATGTCGACCTTGAGGTGGACCGTCGACTGCGGCATCTTCGGCGTGAAGTGGATCGGGCTGTTCGAGCCCGAGATGTAGAACCCGCAGCCGAGGCCGACGCCCCGGCCGTAGGGCAGCCGACGGAACTTCGCGTCCCAGCCGCTGCGCTCGCGCACGGCGGTGAGGCACTTCACGAACGACGTCGACGTGATGCGGAACTGGTTGATGGTCGTCGAGTTCGGCGGGAGCGCGTTGCGCTCCCTCAGGTCGAAGGGGTCTACCCCCAACTTCTCGGCGAGCGCGTCGAGCGCGAGCTCGATCGAATAGCGGAGGTTCGTCCCCCCGTGCGCGCGCATCGCGCCGGACGGAGGCTTCGTCGTGTAGACCCGTTGGCCCTTGTAGCGGAAGTTCGGGACCCGGTAGGGACCCATCGCGAGGACCCCGTTGTAGTACGTCGTGACCGTGCCGAACGAGCTCCACGCGCCGCCGTCGATCAGCGCCTCGATGTCGTAGCCGAGGAAAGTGCCGTCCGCATCCGCCGCGATCCGCACGTCGTTCTGGGTCGGGTGCCGACCGTGGTTCGTGTAGAACACGTCCTCGCGGTCGAAGAGGATCTTGACCGGTCGCCCGGTCTCGAGCGCGAGCGCCGCGCAGACGATCTCGTGCGGAAGGGGGTCCGACTTGCCCCCGAACCCGCCACCGACCTCGGGCTTGATCACGCGGATGCGGTGCATCGGGATCTCGAGCACTTCGGAGAGGGTGCGGTGGAGGTAGTGGGGAACCTGCGTCGCGCTCCAGACCGTGAGGCGCCCGTCGGGCGTCGCCTCCGCGACGGTCGCCATCGGTTCGGTGAAGGCGTGGGTCACACCCGCGAACCGGCCCCGGACCCGGACCGTCACGGCCGCCCTCGCGAACGCGGCGTCGACGTCCCCGAAATGCTGGACGACCTCTTTCTGGATGTTCGAACCGAGGAGCCCGCGCGCGTGGATCGGTTCGGCGACCTTCGAGAGCCCGGACCGGGGGTCCGAGTACTCGGGCAACGGCTCGACCTTGAACCGAACGAGCGAGAGCGCCTTCTCCGCGGTGAGCTCGTCCGTCGCCGCGACCGCCGCGACGATGTCGCCGATGTACCGGGCCTTCCCGACGGCGATCGCGGTCTCGTCGTGCGTGATGGGCAGGACCCCGAACGGGGTGGGGTACCGGTCCCCGGTAAGGACGGCGAGGACCCCCGGGAGCGCACGGGCCGCCCGCACGTCGACCGACACGAGGCGGGCGTGCGGCCACGGGCTCCGCAACAGGCGGCCGACGAGCATGCCGGGGCGCTGGATGTCGTCGGTGTACTCCGCGCGGCCGGTGACCTTGAGGGGTCCCTCGACGTACGGGATCCGCCCCCCCAGGAGGCGGTACGGCCCGGGCTCGGGCGACGACATCATCCCTCCGTCCGCGCGGCGCTTTCGATCGCCTCGATGATCTTGAGGTAGCCCGTGCACCGGCACAGGTTCCCCGAGATCGCGCGTTCGATCTCGGCCCGACTGGGTCGGGGGTTCGAGCGCAGGAGCGCGGTCGCGGTCACGACGAACCCGGGGGTGCAGAAGCCGCACTGGGTCGCGCCGTGCGCCACGAAGGCAGCCTGGACGGGGTTGAGGCCGCGCGGCGGCGAGACCCCCTCGATCGTCTCCACCGAGCGGCCGTCGACGAGCCGGGCGAGCGTGAGGCAGCTCAGGGTCGGGCGGCCGTCGACGAGGACCGTGCAGCACCCGCAGGTGCCGAGGTCGCAACCCCGTTTCGTGCCCGTGAGCCGGAGGTCCTCTCGCAACAGGTCGAGAAGGACCCGGGGCGACGGGCATGGGACGTCGACCGGGTGGCCGTTCAAGCGGAAGCTAAGGAGATCTCGGGACGACATCGCCCTCCGATAGGGACGGGCGTACCTCACGCCCGTGCCCGGGTAAGGTGTTCGGGTGCGCCTCTTGGACGAGCTCGGCGACGATGCTGACCGCGATCTCGGCCGGGCTCTCCGCGCCGATGCCGAGGCCCACCGGCGAGCGGATGCGCTCGAGGGCGGAGCGTGCGAAGCCGCGATCGCGTAGGAGCCCGAAAAGATGCCCGCGCTTCGAGGCGCTCGCGATGAGCCCGATCGCGTTGGGGAACCGGTCGATCGCCCCCGCCAGGACCTCGAGGTCCTTCATGGCGTCGTACCCGAGCACGTAGAGATGGGTGAACGACGCGGGGTCGAACCGTTCCCAGAGCGCCTCGGGCTCGACAACCTCGCGCCGGTCGGCGGTGGGGAACCGGTCGTCACCGACCCAGTCGGGGCGGTCGTCGGCCACGCTATAGTCGTACTCGAGCGTCGGGAGGAGCGCGGCGAGCGCGTGGGCGACGTGGCCGCCCCCCCAGAGGAGAAGGTTCGGACGGGCGGGAACGTACTCGAGGGCGACGTCCACCGAGCCGCCGCACAGGCTCGGGAGACCGCCGTCCGTCCAGGCCTGGAGCGCGAAGTGCCGGAGATCGCCCTCCCGCAGCTCGAGGGCGGTCCGGGCGAACCGCTTCACCTCCTCGTCGAGCGCAGCACCCCCGACGGTCCCGACCGACGATCCGTCGGCCCGGACGAGCATGGACGCGCCCCGCTTCCCGGGCACCGACCCCGTCGTCCGGACGACGACGGCGCGGACGAACGGCTGGTGGGACTCGAGCAGGCGCAACGCCTCGCGGGTCTGGCGTCGGTCCACTAGAATCCCCCCCGGCTCGTCCACTCGTCCCGCGCCGCGCGGTAGCTCTCGGGGGTGTCGATGTTCGCCACGACCCCCGGGTCGTCGACCTCCACCCGGCGGATCTGGGGCCCGAACTCGGGCAGAAGGGCCCGGACCGGAGCGTCCGGCCGCAGCTCGAGAAGGTCGGGTCGGATCGAGGAGCGCCACAGGACCGGATGGCCGCCGTGCCCGCGGTAGGTCGGTATGAACCAGACGCCGAGCAGGTCGCGGCTCGCGACCGACTCGAGGCGCTCGACCGTCGTCGCGGCGACGAACGGATGGTCGACCGGCCAGAAGAGGATATCCCGCCCGGGCGGGATGGCGTTCACGCCGGCCTGGACGGAGGCGGTCCGCCCCTCGAACCACCGCTCCGCCTCGACGACCTCCACGGGGAGGCCGTGGAGCGCCCGGACCACCGGGGCGCGGTGGGCGCCGACGACGACGCTGATCGGGTCGTACCCCTCCGCGAGGCAGATCTCGGCGATCCGGCGGATCGCGCTCGTCTCCCCGACGTCCACGAGGGCCTTCGGGAGCTCCCCGAAGCGGCTCGACTCGCCGGCGGCGAGCAGGAGAGCGGCGATCGTCATCCGGACCGGGCCCCCGGGGTCACGGGCGGCGCTCTCGGGCACGACCCTCGGTTAGTTAAGGGTCCGGTCCTGCCGTCGGGGCCGCGGGACCGCGGGCCCGGTGCGGTCGGCCTCTCGCGCGCGTTCGCCGGCGAGCGTCCTCCCCCGAGCTTCCGGGTCAGCGCTTAAATAGCACGGCCGGGTGGGCGCGCCGCCTCATGACCCATCCGAACGACGTGCCCCCGTCGATGCTCCTCCCGCAGCTCGCGACCGAGCTGAGGAACCGGCAGGCCGTCGCCCCCCCCGCCTGGGCGACGTTCGTGAAGACCGGCGTGCACAAGCAGCGCGCCCCCGCGGAGCCCGACTGGTGGTACCTGCGCAGCGCCTCGGTGCTTCGGAAGATCTACGTGAAGGGGCACATCGGGGTCACCCGCCTCAGCGCCGAGTACGGCGGCAAGCGGGATCGGGGCAGCGCCCCATACCACGCCCGGAGCGGCTCGCGCTCGATCCTGCGCGAGATCGTCCACCAGCTCGAGAAGTCCGGGCTCGTCCAGCCCTACAAGACCCGGGGACGCCGCCTCACGCCCGAGGGCGAAAAGCTGCTCTCCGCGGTCGCCACGGAGATCCTTCAGAAGCTCGTGACGAGCCGACCCGAACTCGCCAAGTACCTCTAGCGACCGTACGGTGGGGCGAGGAGGAGTGCTCGATGGCGTACGGAGAGGACCCCGAACTGAACGAGCTCCGCCGTCGACGCGTGCGCCAGATCCAGGACCTTCAGGGGGCCGAGGCCTCGAACGCCGGCGCCTACGCGGCCCAAGAGGCCGAGATGCAGCGGCGCGACGCCGAGCGGGCCGAGATCCTCCGACGGATCCTATCGCCCGAAGCCCGCGAACGACTCGGCCGCATCCGCCTCGCGAAGCCGGACGTGGCGGCGTCGGTCGAGCAACAGCTCATCCAACTCGCCGCGAGCGGACGGATCCAGCGGCAGGTCGACGACGCGACCTTGCGCGCCCTGCTCGAGCGGATCGCGCCCGACCGACGGGAGATCCGGATCACGCGGCGTTGACGGGGGAAGTCGATGGCAAACCGTAGGAAGAGCCTCGCACGGAAGACCCGCCTGTTCCGGGTGGTCAAGAGCAACCGCCGGGTCCCGGCGTGGGTCATGCAGCGGACGGACCGACGGGTGACGCGCCACCCGAAGCGTCACACCTGGAAGCGGGGCCACCTGCACAAGTGAGCGAACGGAGGTAGAGGACGATGGCCCCGAAGACCCCCGCCCGTCGAGGAGAGGAACTCGAACGGGAGTACGTGATCCCGCTGCGCGCGAGCCAGCATGCGCCGTCGCGCCGCCGTCGGGCCGGCCACGCGCTCGAGACCGTCCGACGGTTCGTCGTGCAGCACATGAAGGGAAAGCCGGAGGACGTCTGGATCGACCCCCGGCTCAACGAAAAGATCTGGACGCGCGGGATCCAGCACATCCCGAGCAAGGTCCGGGTCAAAGCGATTCGGTTCGAGGACGGCCTCATCGAGGTCGACCTCCTCGAGACGGAGTAAACCGCACCGCGGGAGAGGCCTGAGTGCCGGTCGGTCGCGCCCTATTCGGTGGGAGCCCGTACCTCGGCGTCTACGTGCGCGTCGGCGACCGGGCGGCGATCGGGCCCGCGAACCTCGACCGCCCGTTCGAACGGGACCTCGAGCGTCTGCTCGGCGTGACGGTCGTGCGAACCTCGGTGTTCGATGCCGAGGTCGTCGGGGCGATGATCGCCTCGAACTCGCACGGGATCGTCGTCGGCGACCGCCTGGACGCCGACGAGCGGCGGCCGCTCGAGGCGATCGCCCCGGTCACGGTCGTCCCGAGCCGCCTGAACGCGCTGGGGAACAACATCCTCGCGAACGACCACGGGGCGCTCGTCCACCCGGAATTCTCGAACGAGGCCGTCGACTCGATCGCGGCGGCGCTCGGTGTCCGGACGGTCCGCGGCACGCTGGCCGGGCTCGGTACCGTCGGGATGGCCGGGGTCGCGACCAACCGGGGGGTGGTGGTCCACCCGAAGGCGACGGAACGCGAGGCGGAGCTCGTCGAGCAGCACCTCGAGGTGCCGGTCCATCGCTCGACCGCGAACTTCGGGGTGCCGGTCGTCGGCGCCTGCCTGGTCGCGAACTCCCGGGGATTCATCGTGGGGCGCCCGACGACCCCGGTCGAGATCGTCCACCTGCAGGAAGGCCTGGGGATCCTCGACTGAACCTCGGCTTCGGTCGCTCCGCGAACCCCGCCCCACCCCCGGTGGGGACCCGGTCAAGGTTACGTTCCGCGCTTGCGCTTGACGTATCGGGTCGCGTATCCCGCGATCCGGTTCGCGAGCTTCTTATGGGTCGCCTGGAGCCTTCCGTCGACCGTCACTCCGAGGTCGGTGAGCTCGAGGACCTTCCGCTTGTTGTTGGCGAACTCCCCCGTGAACGTCTCGGGGTAGTTTCGGATCAGCTCGATCGCGACCCGTTTGATGTACGTCTGGCGGATGTTGCCCATGCGGGCGGGGCCGACCCGAGTCGTGGTTATAACCTTGCCGGCGACCGGACGGGCCGCGCGTCCCCGGGCGCTCGCCGGCCCGGCGGCGGGAGCGGCGGAAGCCACAAATACCCTGCCCGAGGTAAATACCCTCGGGAGGAAGGCGGGGGGCCGTCCGGCGGGCTCCCATCTTCTGGTACCGGGGAAACCCTGACCGAGGACACGAGCGGGAACGGATGACGGACGAATCGGCCGGACACCCCCTACCGCCGCGTCGCGAGCGCCACGTGCTCCTGCTCGACCTTTCGAAGAGCATGCTCGCCCCGCTCCCCGACCCCAAGGAAGAGCGGACCGAGCACCAGAAGATCGAGGTCGCGCGGACCGCCGTCTTCCGGATCCTCCAGGACGCCGTCACGTCGGGTTCCCTGTTCGGGCTCGTCACCTTCACCGAAGCGGTGCGGGTACCCGTGCCGCTCGGCGAGATCCACAAGGAGAACCTCCCGTACATCGAGAACTTGATCTCCCTCCTCGCCCCGAGCGGCCGCTCGGCGATCTGGGACGCCATCGCGGTCGGGGCCGACCTGCTCCGAATGGGCACGGACGGCGTCCGAGGCAACCTCGTCCTCGTGACCGATGGCTGGGACAATGCCTCCGCGCGGTTCGACGTGCGCCCCGGTCCGAGCGACCCCCTTCCGGAAGGTCGCGTCGACCTCGTGCCGTACGTGCTCCCCGCCAACTCCCGCCTCACGCTCCGCATCATCGGCATCGGGAGCGGGGACGAGCGCGACAAAGGCGTCGACGCCGGCCGGATGCACACCCTCCTCGATCAGATGACCGAACGGGCGCAGACCCTCGGGCTCCCGCCGGCGTTCAGCTTCCAGGAGGTCACGACCGGCTCGGCGCTCTTCGCGCAGATGGTCCACGCGTTCGTCGACGTGGGCTACGAGGGCGACCCATCGATCACCGACCTCCACCCGGAGGAGCTCGCGCAGCACGCCGCGAGCGCGGCCCGGGCGCTGAAGGAGCCTCAGCAGCACGCGACCGTCTCGCGCATCCGCACCGGTTCGGCTCTCCCCCGCCCGGGGTCCGACGACGGCTACCACGAGGCCCCCGACCTCGAGGTCGACGTGCTCGCCGCGTCCCCGGTCGGCCCGCCTGCGTACCTTAAAGAACGGTACGGGCCTCTCGGCGAGGTCGTGGAAGCCTACCTGGCCGGCGATTACGACCGCGCGCTCGGACAGCTCGCCCGGTCGCAAGCGGTCCTTCCCGCCGTCACCCGGCTCTACTGGGAGGCTCGCGTCCAGTACGCCCGGCACGCGGTCGTCGAGGCCGCGCGTGCCCTCCTGGGGGCGTGGACGGAGGCCGAACGGCTGCCGCTCGCCTCCCAGTCGCCAATCCTTCGCCGTCTCGCGATGCTCCAGGCCCGGATGCAGAACGACAAGGAGACCGAGACGCTCGTCAAGTTCATCGACCACACCGAGCACGGGCTGGCGGTCGGCGAACCTGAGACCCGCGACCGACTCATGGACCTGTTCGACCGGCTCCTCGAGCTGCGGGGGACCTACCAGCTGACGCGGATCGCGAACGAAGGGGATCTCCAGGACGCGGCGCTCAAGCACGAAGCCGCCGTCGAGGACGTGTTCGGCCGTCTCCAGGACGCCCGGCTCGACCTCGCGACGAGCGGGGCGGTCGTCGAGGGCGCCCTGGACTTCATTGAAATATGCCTCGCGGAGATGCGGTAGGGCGGAGTCGCATGCCCGAGGTCAAGGTCACCACGAGGACCCGCCGGACGGCGGGGGCGAAGCGCGAGCCGAAGGCCCCGGCGACCGACACCGCCCGGATCGCGGTCGTCGGGATCCCGGCGTCGGGGAAGACGACGTACTTCCGGTTCCTTTCCGGCCACTTCGGGCTCAACCTCCCCATCCTCTACGTGCCGGCGCGGGCCGATGACGGGACGCTGCCGCTCTACGGGGACCTCGAGAACGACGTCGCGCTCGAAGAGACGACGTACGAGACGACCGACCCGACCGATCCCGAAGGAAGCCTAGAGACCACGACCCGGTTCTATGTGAACCGACCGATGGAGGACCGTCGCAAGCTCTGGGTCGAGCTCTCCGCGGGCCGCGACGAGCAGGGCGTCCTGACCAAGTACCCGCTCCCGACGAAGTTCAACCAGTTCGTCGAGATGAAGATGCGCTTCCGCTACGGCGCGCCGGACGGGGAGGCCGGCTCGCGCCCGATGGAGCTGCGCACGATCGACGAGGCCGGCGGGATCATCGCCGACTACTTCACCTACGACCGGCTCTGGGTCGATTCGCCGGAAGGTGAGGTCCCGGAGAAATCCTGCCGCGTGATCCCGCATTTCGAGTCTTGGCGGCCGGACCGCCGCGACCTCTGGCGTCGCGGTCTCACCCTCCTCGGGCGATTCGTCCACGGCGCCGACGCGATCATTCTCCTGCTCTCCCCGTCGCTCCCGTCGTTGCGCGACCAGGCCCAGCAGATCAACCTCGCCCGCGGGGTCTTCCGGTACGTCAAGAGCCGCAACCTGCCGCTCGTGATCGCGGTCTCGAAGGCCGACAAACTGAAGGAGTTCTACGGCGAGATCGAACAATCGGTCCGCGAGCGAACGTACCGGTCCGCATTCGACCCGGTCGATTTCCTGCTGCGTCGGGACGGCGCGGGGCTGGGGACGATTCTCGTCGCCCAGGAGGGTCGGGGGATCTCGACGAGGTCGGACGTCTTTCTCGTCTCGAGCGCGGTCTCGACGGGGGAAGGCCATCCGCTCTTCGTCGCCGAGACCGGCGAGGAGGCCCCCAACGTGGGGACCCCTACCGTGGGGATCCCCGTGATGGTGAACACGCTGCTCCCGCTCGCGCGGGCGTGCGAGCGCGTCCTCGAACGACGCCGAACCAAGGAGAACTGACGGATGGAGAGCCCCGCGGCGAACCTGCCCGCCGGCATCGCCCCGACCGCGGTCGTCTGGTGCCGCCAGGTCGACAACGAGGCGGAGAGCCCGGGGTACACCACCATCCCCGAGGAGTTCCCGGGGCGCCGGGAGACGCTCGAAACGATCCGCCTGGTCGGCAACCTGACGATCAACGTCGCCGACACCCACGACTACTGGGATCCCGACCCGGCCCAGCCGCTCTCCTACTACCCGAACCTGTTCCTCTACCCGGCCGCGAACGGCCGCTACACGTGCGTCGGACGGATGTTCTTATCGACCGAGGACCGGCCGCGGCTCGGGATGAAGACGCTCGTCTTCCCGACGGTCGAGCTCGTCGCCAGCGGTGAGTTCGGGGCGGCCGTCCTGCGGGCCCACGCCACCATGGGTGGCCGTTCCGGCCCGATGCGACCGACCGCGGAACCGGACGGGTCGGTCTACCAGGCCGTCGGGGAAGGTTTCCTCTTCCACCGGGGGTCGACCGAGCCGACGGTTATCGTCGCGGCGGAACAGTGGGAGGCGGCCTCCGAGGTCGTCCTCGACCTGGTACGCCTCCTGCCGAGCGCGCTTGTCGCCCTGAGCGCGTTCCTCGTGTTCCCGTACTTCCTCCCCGAGGCGAAGGTCAACCTGCACGAGTTCACGGAGCAGCTGCCGCTCGCGCTTGCGATCATGCGGGTCCCGAAGGGGGAGGCCTACGGTGACCGCCACACGAAACGGCTCCAGAGCTGGCAGGCCGCCCCGGTCGGTCTGAGGGACCTCACGAAGCCGTCGGCCTCCCGGGCTCGGGATAACCTGCCGCTGGTGCTCCAGTACGCCCGGGACCACCTCGAGCAAAAGCTTGTGGAGGTGGCGCGACGCGTCGACCTCGTGGAAGGGAGCCGCACCCGGGGCCACCTCCACGACCCGGACCACCAGGGCGGGCGGGACCGTCGCAAGGAGATGTGGCGGATCGGGACGGCGATGGAAACGGCCGCGCTCTTGCTCGCCCGCCCGAAGGGCCGGACCGTGCCGATGACCGGCGACGCGGCGAAGCGGGCGAACGAGTACCTCCGGGCCGAACCTCCGGCGCCGCTCTCCGTTGCTCCCGAACCGCTCCCCGCGGCCGCTACGGCTTTTGCCGCCAACCAGCTCCCTCCGTGGCTGCGGAGTCCCACCGAGATCAGGGTCCCGCCCCCCGGGCCCGTCGCCGTGCCGGTTTCGGTGAGCGACGATCCGTCGGCGCGCGCCGCGCCGGCCCCCGCCGCGTCGGTACCGGCCTCATCGGAGACCTCGACGGCCCTCCGACCGTCGGCCGCCGTAACGCCGACGGCCGTTCTCCCTCCCCCCGCCTCCGCCCCGACGACGGCTTTGTTCGTCCCGTTCCGGCCCGGGCCGGCCGAGCCCGAGCCGTCCCGGCCCGTGGCCCGACCCGTCCCACCGGTCGCCGACACGGCCGAGGTGGAGGCCCGGCTCCTCGCAACCCTCGATCGCCAACTGCGCGAATCGGCCGATCGGACCGCGCGGAGTCTCGTCGAGCTGCGCGCCGACCTGTCGAGCCGCCTCGCCGCGGTGGAGGGTCGGCCGTCGGTGAACCCGGGCGAAGTGATCGAGGCGGCCGAACGCAAGGCCCGGGAGGCCGTCGACCCGCTGGTCAACGGATTCGAGGAACGGACCAAGCAGTCCGTCCAGTCCGCCGGGGAGCGGTGGGCAGCGAGGCTGCGGGAGGAGCTCCGCCAGGGCGTCGACGAGCTGAAGGCCCAGTCGCTGCGCGCCGAGGAGGAGCTAAGGGCGGCGCTGGTCACCCAACTCGACCTCGAGCTCGCGGAGTCCCGCGAGCAGGGGAACGCCCTGCGCGAGGCGATCGAGGAACGCGTTCGTGACCTCCTCAAGGATCGTACGACCGAGGCGGACCAGCGGCGGACGAAGGAGCTGCGCGACGTCGAACAGCGCGTCGCGATCCTCGTCGACGGCCGAACGCGTGACCTCGAGAACCGTATCAAGGCGACCGTCGCGGAACAGGAGGCGAGGCTCTTGGCGCTCTCCGATGAGCGCGCGGTGCGGGCCGAGCAGCGCTCCGCGACCGAGAGGGAAGCGCGCGTTAGCGAGCTCTCCGAGGCCCAGACCCAGGCGCTCGCGGGCCTGCAGGTCCGCATGCAGGCGTACTTCGAGCAGAAGCTGCGCGAGAACCAGGAGCGGGAGCGCGAGAAGTATGTAGAGCTCCTCGCCCGACTCAAGGTCGAGGTCGACCAGTCGCTCGCGAAGTCGATCGATTCGGCCCAGTTCGAGACCGCCGTCCGCGACCGCGTCGCCCAGGTGCTCGAACGCGCCCGCGCCGACCAGGAGAAGGTTGTGGCGTCCGGGCTCGCCGACACCGAGCTTCGCCTTCGCCAGCACCAGGAGGAGGCGGTCAGCCGCGTCGAGCGCGTCGAGGCGAAGCTCCAGCAGCGCGAGGCCGACCTCGCCCGCCTCGAGCGCAGCGTGCGGCACGAGGCCGACGACCTCGACCGGCGGCTCCAGGTGTTGAGCGACCGGATGATGCCGGTCGTCCGCAAGACCTGGCTCAAGATCTCGGAGCTCGAGAAGGGCGGAGGGTCACCCGAGGACGGGGCGAACCGGGTCGGCGAGCTGCGACGTGAGCTCACGCGTGAGCTGCGCCGGGTCGAGGGCGAGCTCCTCGAGCAGACGAGCGAGCTACGCGACCGGCTCGAAGGCACCATCGCCCACCAGGGCCGGATCTGGCTCAACCTTCTGCGGCAGATGTCGTCCGACTCCGGAGACGGCCCCGGCTCGGCGGTCCGGACGGCGAAGAGGGGAGCCCGTCCCACCGAGGAGCTCACGGACGAGGAGTTCCTGAGCACGGACCTTAGGTCGGCGGCGGGTTACCCGGGGTTCGACGACCCGCCGAACCCTCTCAGCCCGCGAGTCGACCCCGAGCTCGACCCTCCGGCCCGCCGACGCGCCCGTCGGACCTAGCGAGCCCACGGGACCGGCGGCAAGGCTAAGCGCGTCCCTGAGGTAGTCCCCTCATCGTGCCCCCACCCCCCGATCACCGGCATTGCAAGGTCTGCGGTCGCGCCTGCGACGTCGGATCCGAGACGTGCAGTGCATCGTGCGCCGCGAAGCGGGCGCAGCAGCTCACGAGCCGTCGGACCTACACGTACCTCCTGTACGGCGCTATCGCACTGTTGCTGATCGTCTTCGCCAGCCGGTTCTTCGTGTAGGAGGTCGACCGTGCGGCCGAAAGGACACGCCGTGCTCGGCGGCACGTTCGACCACTTCCACGTCGGACACGCGGCGCTGCTCGATGCGGCGTTCCGCGCGGGCCGGACGGTCTCGGTCGGCGTGACGACCGACCGCTACCTCGCCCTCCATCCGAAACCCGAGGCCGAGAGGCTCCAGCCGTACGCCGCCCGTGTGCGTGCGGTGCGCCGATACCTCGCCGGCCGCCACCCGACCGACCGGTTCCGCACGGTCCCCCTGGAAGACCGGTTCGGACGTTCGGTCGGGGAGGGGGTCGACCGCCTCGTCGTTTCGGTCGAGACGGTCGGGGGCGCCCGGGCCGTCAACGCCGAGCGCCGTCGCCTCGGCCGCCGGCCGCTTCCGGTGCTGGTCGTCCCGCTCGTGCTCGCCGACGACCTCGAACCGGTGAGCGCGCGACGTATCCGCGCGGGCACGATCGACCGCGACGGACGGCGCCGCTCCCCGATCCGGGTCGGTCTGCAGGTCGAGGACGCCCGGGACTCCGCGGCCGCCCGTCGTGCCGTTCGTCGCATCTTCCGATCCTCCCGGATCGATTCCGGGCCCCCCGTCCGCCCGACCGGGCGACGTTCGGCCGCGTCCCGGGCGACCCGACTGGCCAAGGCCGGGGCCGCGGGTCGCGACCTCGGTCTCGGCGTCGCGCGCGACCCGAAGGGAGGTTGGTTGCTCGCCGAGCGCTCGCGGACCCTGGCACTGGCGCCGCGACGCGTTCGGGCGGGCGGCCCCGACCGGCTCGCGCGCGCGCTCGAGGAGCTCCTGCGCCCGTCGGTCGAGCGCAACGCCTTTCCCCTCCG
The DNA here is from genome assembly GCA_021816865.1 of Thermoplasmata archaeon. GTDB lineage: Archaea > Thermoplasmatota > Thermoplasmata > Lutacidiplasmatales > UBA184 > Lutacidiplasma. The sequence goes on from JAKAWX010000001.1 coordinate 87,044, forward strand.
ACGGCCCTCTCGCCGCTGATGGAGACCTACCTGCGCGTCTCGTTCGGAAGCGAGGGAGCGAAGCCGTCCGCGGTCGCCGACCGCCTCCGGTCGTGCGGGTTTCTGCCGACGCAGGGGAACTACGACTTCGTCTACGACTGGCAGGGCTCGGCGACCCGGGACCAGGTCCTCGACCTCTCGGACGAGATCTCCCGGCAGCTGCGCGGCCTCCGCGTGCTGGTCGAGGTCGAGACGGTATAGGCCCGCGGAACGCCCGCGGCGCGGACGACCCGCGAGAGCTTTTATCGAGTGCCGGGCTCGCACGTTCCCGTGCAGACCTACCCGGTCCGTGCGAGCCACCGGGCCCAGCTCACCCCCGAGTCGCTCGCGCGCCTCGTCACGGCGCACTTCGGATCGGCCGAGACCCAGGGCGATTCGGTGAGCACCGCCTGCGGCGCCATCTCCCGCCTGGTCGTCCGCGGCCATAACCGGGCGCTCGTCGTCGACGTCACGATGAACGCGAAGGTCGCCGAGGACGTCGCCCGCGACACGATCGGTCGGTACAACCGCTTCCTCGAGGAGACGACCGGGTACAGTTCGAAGGAGCGGGCCCGGCGGCTCCGCAAGTCCGCGGGAGGGCCGACATCGGGGGCCTGACGGTATGACCGCCGCGGCTCCGGGACCGCTCCCGTCCTCGGGAGCCACCGAGCTCGAGAAGATCCGGGCGGTCGTCGCGGCGTACTTCCCCGTCTACGAGACCCGGGTCGGGCCGCAGTCGCTCCTGCTCGCCGTCCACGTCGACCGCGCCGAGCTTGCCGAGAAGTTCGACCGCCTTCGCCAGGAGCTCTGGGGGCTCGGCTACATCCCCCTCGTCCGTCGCCAGTCGGGCGAGGACTTCATCGAGGTCGTCCGGCGCTCGCGCACGGGTCGGCCGCGGATCTGGATCAACCTCTTGCTCCTCGCCGGGACGGTCGCGACGACCGCGTTCGCGGGGGCGCTCATCTGGCTCACGTACGCCGGAGGAACGGCCCTCACGCCGACCGATTTCCTCCTCGGGGCGCTCTACTTCGCCGCGCCGGTGATGACGATCCTCGGCCTGCACGAGTCCGCTCATTACGTGATGGCGCGGCGACGCCACGTCGAGGCATCGCTGCCGTACTTCGTGCCGGTCCCACCGCCGTTCCTCTTCGGCACGCTCGGGGCGTTCGTCAGCATCCGCGAGCCGTTTCCCGACCGCAAGACGCTCTTCGACATCGGGGCCGCCGGTCCGGTCGCGGGGTTCCTCGCGTCGGTGCCGATCGCCATTGCCGGCCTCTACCTCTCGATCCACGCCCCGGTCCTTCCCGCGACGTACTGCGGCCCGACGATCCTCGGCCAGAGCTACGGGAACCTCGAGGTCGGCACGCCGATCTTCTGGTTCCTGCTGGCGCAATTCTTCCCGCCGAACCTCGTGAACCTCCACCCGCTCGCGCTCGCCGGCTGGGTCGGGATCTTCGTCACGGCCATCAACCTCCTGCCGGCGGGCCAGCTCGACGGCGGCCACGTCTTCCGTGCCCTTTTCGGCGAGCGGTCCCGCTACGTCAGCTACGGGATCGTCGTCCTGCTCTTCGGCCTCGGCCTCTTCTACACGGGGTGGCTCTTCTTCGCGGTCCTGATCCTGGTCCTCGGCTTTCGCCATCCGCCGCCCCTCAACGACTACACCCCGCTCGGCCCGACGCGCTACGCGGTCGGCGGGCTCGTCCTCGTCCTCCTCGTGACGGGGTTCGTCGTCGTGCCGCTCGCGGTCCCGCCAGGGTCGGTCTCGTTCCAGAACGCAAGCTCCGCGATCCCCGTCTCGCTCCCGCCGGGCGCCCAGGTCGCCGCGAACCTCACGGCGACGCTCGCGAACGGCGACCAGTTCCCGCACGGCTACGGGCTGAGCGCCGCGGTGACGAACGTCACGAACGCGACCGGGGTCTACCTCACGGGCACAGCGTTCCAGGAGTGGGCCGCGAACGCGACGTGGCGGTTCTTCCTTCCCGGCGGCACCACCGTCGTCCTCACCGGCGCCTCGGTGACGCTTCCCCAGAGCGACTTCGTCACGGTCGACGAGACGACCGCCTACAAGGTCCCGATCGCGGTCGAGTTCTCCGACACCGGGCTCGCCCGGCAGGCGACGCTCGTCCTCACGGCGACCCAGTTCTGCGCCCCGTCGGGCGCGCAGCCCGCGAGCGCGTCGTTCTCCCCGCTGTTCCTCTGACCCAACGGCTCAGGCGCCGCCCGCCCGCTCGTAGACCCGGAACTCGCGCGTGAGGCTCCGGTGGACCCGGACCGCCACCGCGAGCCGGAGCTCGAACGGGGAGGGAAGCGCTTCCGCGCCGGAAGGAACGATCAGGACGACACGCCCCCCGGCGCTCAGTCGCTCGCCCCACCGAGGCACCGTCCGCGCGATCAGGCGGTCGGCGGACTCCGCGCCGGTGCTCGAAGAGCGGCCGTACGGCGGGTCGGTGAGCACGGCCCGGAACGGGCCCGTCTCGGACGCGAAGCCGACCGTCGCCGCGTCCCCGACGACGAGCTCCTCCGCCGAGACGCCGAGGTGGGCGAAGTTCGCGAGCGCCCCCCGCACCATCGTCGCATCGCGGTCGATTCCGTAGAGGCGGCTGCCGAGCAGGCCCGCCTCGGCGAGCAGCGCGCCCGTGCCGAGGAACGGGTCGAGCACCCGGTCCCCGGGCCGGACGCGCGCGAGGTTCGCCGCGGCGCGCGCGAGCCGCGGCGCGAGGCTCACCGGGCGGCGGAACGGGAGGAGCGGCATGCGTCGTCGGGACGCCGCCGCGCGGTCGATGGTCCCGATCTCCTCGAGGAGGCGGTCGACCCCGCTCCCGTCCCGGGCGAGCCAGAACCGCCGCCGGGGCGCGTCGAGGTCGATACGACCCCCGGCGGACTTGTAGGCCCGGCCGGCGGCGAGGACCCCCGTGTCGGCGGCACCGCCCGGCCGCCCGAGGCGACGGAATGCGGCCGCGTCGCCGAGGGTTCCCGCACGGGCCGCGGCGAGCTCGGCGGGTTCTGTCGCGGCGACCCGGGCCAAGCAGCGGTGCGCGAGGGCGAGACGGTCCGAGAGAAGGGCGGCCGAGACACCGTCGGGGAGATCGACCGCAACGAGGCCGCTCACGTCGCTCTCGGCCCCGGGGGCCCGACCTCCGAGGGCCTCGGCCGCGGCGACGGCCTCCGCCTCCGCGAGTGCCGGGCTCTCCCCGGACGGCTCGACGTACACTCGGATCAAGCCCGGGCCTCGTCGGCCCACTCCGCGAGCTGAGCGCGGATCCGGGCCGTGTGGGTGCCTTCCCAGTAGAGATGGCCGCACGCCGCGCAACGGTAGATCGAGAGGCCGCTCGCGACGCGGTCGCGGGGCACGCCTTCGGGCCACGAGCCGGCCGAGGGGGGATCCTCGATATGCAGAAGTCCGTTGCACACGGTGCAACGGTCGAACCGAACCTCGAAGGGAACCTCCGGGTGCGCGGCGCGGACCTGCGCCCACTGCTCGGAAAGCCGGGGGCTCGTGAGAAGGACCGCGCGGGGGGCACGGCGGGCGAGCGCCCGATCCCGCGTCACGAGGATACGGCCTTCCTCGGAAGCCGTGCGGAGGATCTCGTCGTCCGAGAGACCCCGCACGTAGAGGGTATCGAGCCCGACGAACCTGAGGTAGCGGGCGAGGCGGCCCACCATCTCGTCGGCGAGCCAGCGGGACGGCGCCACGCCCACCGACCCCCGGCCCGGGATTTACCGTTGGCTGTCATATAAGGCCCCGTCACTCTGCCGGACGGCAGGGACGGACGTGCGGCTTTTCGGGACGAACGGGATTCGCGAGGTTGTTGGAGAGGCGTTCACGGCCCCGTTCGTCACGAGGGTCGTCGGGGCGATCGCCGCGCAACTGCCCGTCGGCGCCCCCATTGTCGTCGGGCGGGACGCCCGGACCTCGAGCGCCGCCTTCGCCCAGATCGCAAGCGCGACGCTCGCGCTCGCGGGCCACCGCGTGGTCGACGTCGGCCTGCTGCCGACCCCCGCGATCCAGTGGATGGTCGTCCACCACCGCGCGCAGCTGGGCGTCATCCTGACGGCGTCACACAATCCGCCCGAGTTCAACGGGGTGAAGTGCATCGCCGCCGACGGCCTCGAGGTCCCGCGGCCGGTCGAGGAGGCCATCGAGGCGGCCGTCGAGCGCGGGGAGGCACCGGCCGTGCCGTTCGACCGGGTCGGAGAAGTGGCCGCCGACCCGTCGGGCGCGGGCCGGTACGTCGACGCCATCCTCGGCCAGGTCGACGCCGCCGCGATCGCCGCGCGTCGGCTCACGGTCGTGCTCGACTGCGGCAACGGCGCGTCGACGGTCACGAGCCCGACGCTCCTCCGACGGCTCGGATGCCGGGTCATCTCCCTCAACGGGCAGCCGGACGGCACGTTCCCGGGCCATCTCTCCGAGCCGACCGAAGCGAACCTCGTCGACCTCCGACGGGTCGTCCCCGCGGTCGGAGCCGACCTCGGGATCGCGCACGACGGGGACGCCGACCGCGCGGTCTTTGTCGAGTCGGGGGGCCGCTACGTTCCGGGCGAGGAGATCCTCACGCTGCTCGCCCGGGACGCGGTCGAGCGGGCGCGCGGCGGGGTCGTGGTGACGCCCGTGTCGGCGTCGCAGGCCGTCGAGGATGCGATCGCTCCGCTGAACGGGACGGTCGTGTACACGCGTGTCGGCTCCCCGGCCGTCACGCGCGCGATGCTCGAACACCGGGCCGTTTTCGGGGGCGAGGAGAACGGTGGGCTGATCCTACCGAAACACCAACTGGCGCGCGACGGTGCGATGACCGCCGCCGCGGTGCTCGACCTCATGGCCCGCCGGACGGCTTCGCTCGCCGAGATCCTTCGGGACCTTCCGCGCTACACGCTGGTGAAGGAGAAGACGGCTTGCCCCGCCCCGTTGCGGTCGGCCGTCCAGGACCGGGTCGCGAGCGCGCTCGCGAGCGACAGCGACCGGGTCGTCACGATCGACGGCGTCAAGGCGTTCCGCGAGGGCGGCTGGGTCCTGATCCGACCCTCGGGGACCGAGCCGCTCTTCCGGATCTTCGCCGAATCGAGAGACCCGGCGGTCGCGCGCCGGATCGCCGACCATGGACTCGCCGTCGTCCGGGCGGCCGTCGTGCAGGCACAGAAGACCGCCTGATCCAGGGGCCGGGCCGTCGGCTCGGCCGTCGGACCGCAACCTCCCGGCTCGCCAAACCTCAAAACATCCCCTCACGTGGGAAGACCCGAGGGCGAACGCATGGAACCTCGAGGCGAACGCAACGCGTTCGGGGCCCCGGGGATGCCGCCGCGCTGGTCGCACAGCAACAAGGAGGGCGTCGGGACCGCCTACTCCGCCGATTCTCGGCTATGGTTCACCGTCTGGCGGGGGATCGTCACCGAGGTCTACTTTCCCCGAATCGACCGACCGCAGCTGCGCGACCTTGAGTTCCTGGTGACCGACGGGGAGACGTTCTTCCACGAGGAGAAGCGCCACCTTCCCACGATCACCGAGCGGCCCGCCGACCACGCCCTCGCCTACGAGACCCGGGCGGACGACCCCGAAGGCCGCTATCGCCTCCGCAAGTCGGTGATCGGCGACCCCCACCTTCCCTGCCTTCTGCTGCACACGCGCTTCGAGGTCCTGCGGCCCGAGCTCGAGCACCGGCTGCGCCTCTTCGTCCTGGCGGCCCCCCACCTCGACGTCTCGGGATGGGGGAACACGGCGACCGTCTACGACATCCTCGGGCAGCCGGTCCTCACCGCGGAGCACAACGGCGTCGCCCTCGCGCTCGCGAGCCGGCGTCCGTTCGTCCGCTCCTCGGTCGGCTACGTCGGGGCGAGCGACGGGTGGACCGACCTCGCCCAGCATCGGTCGCTCGCCTGGGAGTTCGACCGTGCCTCGAACGGCAACGTCGCGCTGACGGGGGAGATCCCGCACGACGGACGGTCCTCGTTCACGCTCGGGCTCGCCTTCGGCGAGTCGGTGCCGGCCGCCGTGACGACGCTCTTCCAGTCGTTGAGCACGCCGTTCGAGGTCCACCACCGCCGGTTCGTCGAGCAGTGGAACCGTTCGGCGATGCACGCGCTCCCGATCGACCGCGCCGCGCACGACCGGGGTCGCCTCTATCGCGCCAGCCGGTCGATCCTCCTCGCCCACGAGGACAAGGTCTTTCCGGGCGCCTTCATCGCGTCGCTCTCGATCCCGTGGGGTGCTTCGAAGGGAGACGAGGACCCGGGCGGCTACCACCTCGTCTGGACCCGGGACCTCGTACACACCGCCACGGCGCTCCTCGCCACGGGGAACATCGAGGCCCCCTTGCGGGCGCTCGTCTACCTCGCCACACGCCAGCGACCCGACGGGGGGTTCCCTCAGAACTTCTGGGTCGACGGGACGCCGTACTGGCAGGGGATCCAGCTCGACGAGGTGGCGCTCCCGATCCTCCTGGCCGCGCGCCTACGTGCGGCGGGAGCCCTCGAGCAGTTCGACCCTCACCCGATGGTCCATCGGGCGGCGCGCTTCCTCATCGAGCACGGCCCCGCGACCCAGGAGGACCGCTGGGAGGAGGTCGGGGGGTACTCGCCGTCCACGCTGGCCGCGTGCATCGCCGCGCTGACGGTCGTCGCCCATTTCGCGCGCGAGCGAGGCGACGCGACGACCGCGACGTTCGTCCAGGAGTACGCGGACTTCCTCGAAGCGAAGGTCGACCCTTGGACCACGACCCCGCGCGGCTCGCTGGTCGACGGGGTGCCCCGGCACTACGTGCGCCTTCGTCCGGTCGCGGTCGACGACGTGGAGCCGGACGAAGGCCCCGACCTCGGGCTTCTCGCCCTCCCGAACCTCCCGCCCGGGGTGCCGAACGTCTTCCCCGCGAGCGAGGTCGTCGACGGCGGGTTCCTCGACCTCGTCCGCTACGGGATCCGACGGGCCGACGACCCGCTGGTCCGGGCGTCCGTCCGGGTGGTCGACGAGGTGCTGCGGGTCGAGACGCCGTTCGGGCCGGTCTGGCGGCGGTACAACCACGACGGGTACGGCCAACGGGACGATGGGGGGCCGTTCGCCCGCTGGGGGGTCGGGCGGGGCTGGCCGCTCCTCACCGGCGAGCGGGGGATGTACGAGCTCGCGCTCGGACAGGACCCGGGGCCGTACCTCCGCGCCCTCGAACGGTTCGCGACCCCGACCGGGCTCCTCACCGAGCAGGTCTGGGACGCGGCCGACCGCCCGGCCCTCCACCTCGCCCTCGGCCGCCCGACCGAGGCCGCGATGCCCCTCGTCTGGGCGCACGCGGAGTACCTGACGCTCCTGCGCTCGGCCGCCGACGGGCAGGTCTTCGACCGCATCCCCGAGGTCACCGACCGCTACGTCCTCGACCGCCAAACCCGCTCGCCGCTCGAGGTGTGGAAGTTCAACCGGCGGCCGCGCACGATCGACCCGGGGGCTCGGCTGAGGGTGATCGCCGCCCAGCCGTTCCGACTGCACGCGAGCGACGACGGCTGGCGCAGCGCGATCGACGTCGACTCGACCGAGACGTCGCTCGGCCTCCACTTCGCGGACCTCGCCGCGCTCGGCTCCGCCGGGCGGTCGTGGACGTTCACGTTCTTCTGGCCGCTCGCGGACCGCTGGGAGGGTGGGGACTACTCGACGGTCGCGACCGAGCTCCCCGCGGCACCGGGCGACGTCACTCGACCCTGAGCCACCGCGCCGAGACGTAGTAGCCGATCGCGAGCATCCCGACCGCGAAGATGCCGAGGTAACCGAGATACTCCCACGGGATGGGCCGCCCGAGCACGAAACTGCGCCCGAGGAGGGCGCTGAACGTGATCGGGTTGACGTCCGAGATCGCCTGCATCCACGCCGGGAACTGACTCGAGGAGAACAGCGAGGCGCTCGCGAACATGAGCGGCATCGTGATGAAGTTCGAGACGACGCCCGGCGTCTGCCAGTCGGTCGACGGCGCCGTGACGGCCAGGAAGAGGCTCGAAAAGCCGATCGCGAGGCAGAAGAGGCCGGCGATCCACGCCGCCCACTCGAGGGGCGAGAGGCCGAACGACACGCCGAACGCGACGGCGGCCACCACCATGACGGGGATCTGGACGAGCCCCCGGGTCGCCGACCCGAGCGCCTTCGAGAGGAAGATGATCTCCTTCGACGTCGGCGTGATCAGGATCCGCTTCATGAAACCGAAGCGCTTGTCCTGGATCGTGCTCATCGAGCCGAACATCCCGACCGAGAGCATCGAGGTCGAGAGGACGCCCGGCAAGAGGAACTCGATGTAGTTCGTCGTCCCGAAGAGCCCCTTGAGGTAGATCGGGCTCACGTTGCCGAAGCTCGAGCCGAAGAACGCGAGCCACATGAACGGCTGGACGACCGTGATGAGCAGGACGAACGGGTTGCGGAAGGTGCGCAGGATCTCCCGGACGTAGAGGCCCCAGAACTGGCTCCTCACTGCCGGGCCCTCCGCATCTGCATGTAGAACTTCCGCACGTCGCGCATCGGTTCGTCCTGTCCGATGCGCCGGCCGGTGAGGTCGAGGAAGACCGTCTCGAGGCTCGGCTTTTCGACGCTGATGCGACGGATGTGGTCGGTCGGCACCCGGGCGAACAGGCGCGGCAGGAACTCCTCCGACGAGGCGACGCGGACCACCCACTCGTTCCCCTGGGACCGCACTTCCTGCACGCCGGGAAGGTCCGAGAGGGCGCGGACGTCCACCCCGTCGGACGTCTCGAGCTCCACCAGGTCCGCCTTCACGCGCGCCTTGAGCTCCGACGGGCTCCCCTCGGCGATGATCCGGCCCTCGTCGATGATCGCGACGCGGTCGCAGAGCGCGTCGGCCTCCTCGATGTAGTGCGTCGTGAGGAGGACGGTGACCCCGAACTCCCGGTGGATGCCGGTGACGATGTCCCAGAGCATCCGGCGCGTGCCGACGTCGAGGCCGATCGTCGGCTCGTCCATGAAGATCACGCTCGGCTGGTGGAGGAGCGCGAGCGCGATCTCGAGCTTCTTGCGCATTCCGGTCGAGTAGTGGCCGACCTTGTCCTGGGCGCGGTCGGCGAGCGAGAAGTAGTCGAGGAGCTGGTGCGCCCGGTCCTCCCAGCCCGTGAGGGACTGGAGCTTCGCCTGGAGCCAGAGGTTCTCCCAGCCCGAGAAGTCGTCGTCGAGGATCACCTCGGCCGCGACCCACCCGATGCGGGCGCGGACCTCGAGGGACTGGCGACGGATGTCGAACCCGGCGACGGACCCCTCGCCGTCGGTGATCTCGCTGATGCCGGTGAGGACCTTGATGAGCGTGGTCTTTCCCGCGCCGTTCGGCCCGAGAAGCCCGAAGACGGTCCCCTTCGCGATGGAGAGGTTCACTCGGTCGAGGGCGAGCACGCTGCCGTCCCCCGTACCGTAACGCTTCGAGAGCCCGCGGAGCTCGATCGCCGGGGGGTCGGTCATGGCCGCGGCCGGGCGGCGCGGGGGTTCGGTCGGGCCGCTCGCCGTACCGGCGGAGAGATCCTCTCCTCGGCCAGGCGGAGCTCCGTTCGGAGCTGGCGGCGGAGTTCCGGGCGGAGGCGGCCGGCCGCTGCCTCGCGCGCAAGGAACCGGGTCGCCCCGTCGAGCTGATGCTGCAACCGTCCGAGCAGGAACGCTCCCGGATCCTCGTGTCCCGCGATCTCGGACCACAGCGGGCCGATGTCCGGGCCCCCCCGGGCCCGCCACGCGATCCCCCGGCGCACGCGAGCGAGGAATGCCCGCCCCTCTCGGGTGATGCGGTAGACGCGCCGCCGCCCACGGTCGCTCGGGTGGGCCAGGTGGCGGGCGCGAAGCGACTCGAGCGCGGGGTAGATCGCACCGGCGCCGGGCCTCCAGGAACCGTCGGTCCGCTGGGCGATGCGTTCCGCCAGCTGATACCCGTAGAGGGGGCCCTCCCGTTCCATGACCGCGAGGGCGTAGAGACCGACGATCCGGCCCGGGGACGGGCCGGGAGCAGGACGCTCGGGCATACTATCGGGTTATGTATCGAATTCGATATAACGCTTCTCGGGCGAATCTTCGGATCCGTGGGCCGACGCCGACGCGGTCCCCAGGGAGAGTGGGCCCGCGACCGCGTCGGTCCCGGGCGACGAGGCCGGAACGCCGCCAAGGCGCTGCATCCGGTCTACCGGAGCCGGGTGAGGTCCAGCGTCGCGGCGTGGAGCGGCTGGGACCCCACCCCTCGCGCGACCGCCTGACGGAGACCGAGCGGCCGGAGCGGACGGCGGGCGAGGGCGCGGTCGAGGGCTTCGTCGAACGAGAGAAGGGTGAGAGGGATCCATCGGCGGATCTCGTTCTCGCGACAAACGACCTCCGTCGCCATGCCCTCGACCAGGAACCGGGCGACGTTCGCGGGCACCTCGGTGATGAACCCGACCCAGTGCGCCGAGAGGCCGGGCGTCAGCCACGGCAGGATCACAAGTCGCGAGCGGCGGCCCAGCCGGTCGCCGACCCGGTTCAAAAGCTCGTAGTACGGCAGCACGTCCGGTCCCCCGACGTCGAACGCGCGACCGATCGTCTCGGGCACGGTGAGGGATCGGACCAGGTAGGCGACCAGGTCGTCGAGCGCGATCGGCTGGCACCGGGTCCGGATCCACCTCGGACAGAGCATGCCCGGCAGCCGTTCGACGAGCTGGACCAGCATCTCGAACGAGGCTCCCCCGGCCCCGACGACGATCGCCGCCCGGAACGTCGTGAGGCGGGGTCGTCCCGACGCGAGGATCCGAGCGACCTCCCGTCGGCTCTCGAGGTGCGGCGACCGCCCTGGGGTGTCGTCCCCCAACCCCCCCACGTAGACGATCCGTTCGACCCCGGCCTCGTCGGCCGCACGGAGGAGGTTCGCCGCCGCGACCCGGTCCCGAACCGCGAACGACCCCGTCCGGTCCGAGGAACCCATCGCATGCGCGAGGTAGTAGACGGTCCGGATCCCCCGGAGCGCCGGCGGAAGGGTCGCGGGCTCGAGCAGGTCCCCGACGACCCACTCCGTTCCGGCCGGGGGCGATGCCGGAGCCCGGCCCAAGGCTCGCACGAACCCGCGGACGCGATGCCCCTCGCGCGCGAGCTGTTCCGTGAGCGCTCGACCCACGAAACCCGTGGCCCCCACGAGGAGGAGTTCCGCGCCGCTCGTCCGGCCCATGGGACTCGCCATGGTCGGCGAAGGAAAATCGCGCTATAGGAAAGCGGGACCCCTACGTCGTTCCGGGGTCCCCTCGGCGCCCGGGGGCGGAGTCGCGGAGGCGAGCCAGAAACGACGCCGTATCCATCCTCCGCCGACAACCTTCATCCGACAGAAGGCCCTGCGCCTTGGTTTGACCGGTGATCGTCCCATGTCGGAGAGAGCCCGGGAGTTCGTGCGGGGTCGGGCCCGGTACGTCGATGACCTGCGGTTCCCCGAGATGCTCCACCTGAGGATCGTGCGCAGCATCTACGCCCGGGCCCGGGTGCTAGGCGTTCGCGGAGCGATCGACGGCCACGAGCTGAAGGCGATTTTGCCGGCGAGCGGCGAGGGAGCTGGATCCGGGCCCATCGGGGTGAGCGAGCCGGCCCTCGCCCAAGGAGAGGTCCAGTACTTCGGACAGGCGGTGGGCGCGGTTGTCGCCCCCACCGTCGAGAAGGCCGAGGACCTGCTCGCCTCGGTCGAGGTCGACTACGAGCCGCTGACGCCCGTGCCGGATCTGCGCGCGGCTCGGTCGTCCCCTCCGATCCATGCAACCCTTCCATCGAACGTGATGGCCGAGTACGCGCTCGGCCCGCCGTTCGAGCCGCCGGCCGCACCGCTGGTTCTCGAGGACGAGTTCCACGTCGCCCGCGTGGCCGCGAACCCCCTCGAAACGAGGGGCGCGGTGGCGCGATTCGAATCCGGCCGGCTCACCGTCCACGCTTCGACGCAGTCCGTCTTCTCGGTCCGAGCCGGGCTCGCGACCGCCCTTGGCCTCGCCCCCGAGAACGTCCGTGTCCAAGAGGCCGACACCGGGGGAGCGTTCGGGTCCAAAGGCTCCCTCTACCCCGAGCACGTCATCGCCGCCTACGTCGCAATGAAGACCGGCCGGCCGGTGAAGTGGGTGGAGACGCGAACGGAGCATCTCACCTCCTCCCGGCACGGGCGCGGCGCCGAGGCCCGCTTGCGCCTCTACGCCGAGCGGGACGGGACGATCCGGGCCCTCGAGGGCGACGTGGCGGTCGACGGAGGAGCGTATTTTGCCGGACTGAACGCGTTCTCGCCGCGATTCATCGGCTTCCAGCTGACCGGCCCCTACGCGATCGAACGGGCGCACGTCCGGACGAAGGCGTTCTACACCAACCGGGTTCCGCTCGGACCCTACCGGGGCGCGGGCCGGCCCGAGGCCGCGTACTTCCTCGAACGAATGCTCGACCGCCTCGGGGACGAGACCGGGCTCGACGCGCTCGAGGTCCGTCGCCGCAACGCGACCGCCGGACCGTTCCGCTCGCCCCTCGGCCTCGAGGTGGAGGCGACCCGGCCGTTCCTCGAGGAGGCCGCTTCCGCGCTCTCGTACGATGGGCGCCCGGCACCCGGGGTCGGCTTCTCGTTCTTCGTTCTCGTCCCGGCGTTCGGACCCGGCGAGGGCGCACGGCTGAAAGTTGAGGAGGGTCGCCTCCACGTTTGGGTCGGCTCCCACGACCACGGCCAGGATCACGGAGCGTGGCTCCGAGGTCTGCTCGTATCCGAGCTCGCCGTCCCCGAGGAGTCGATCGTGCTCGAGCGCGGCGACACGGACGCCCTCGACCGGGGGGTCGGAACGTGGGGGAGCCGCTCGGCGATGGTGGGCGCGGCGGCGGTGTGGAGCGCGGCACGGAAACTGCGCGCCTCCGTCGAATCCGAGAAGGGGCTGTACGACGTCCGGTACCTGCTCGACGGCCACGGGGACGTCACCGTGTTCGAGCCGCAGACCGGTCAATCGAACGCGCTCGGTGCGAATCTCGTGTGGGCGCACGCGGCCCCTTCGGGGGCGATCGAGGTTCGCGAGGTTCGGGCGTACTACGATGTCGGTCGAGCGCTCGATCGGTCGGCGATCGAGGCGCAGGTGGTGGGAGGCACCCTTCAGGCGGTCGGACAAACGCTCGGCGAGGAGATCGCGTACGACGACGCCGGCCAGGTCCGAACGATGAGCCTGGGCGACGCGGGGGTCGTCTCCGCGGCATCCGGCGTGCCGACGGTGGTCGGGATCGCCGAGCACCCCTCCCGTCTTCCGCACGGGGCTAAGGGCGTCGGCGAGGCGCCCACGATCGGAGTCCCACCGGCACTCGTGCGGGCCATAGAGACCGACACCGGCCGACGCTGGACGGACCTTCCCCTGCGCTCCCACGACGTCTACCTGCGGCGCCCGGCCCGGCCGTGAGCGGCCCTCGCCGCTCGATCGAGCGAGCCGGTCGGACGTCCCGGTCGGTCCGTCAGGCCTTCCCCGGCACCGGGGCGGGCGGGATCTCGCCGGGCAGCGACTCCTTCTCGAACTCGTGGTCCTCCCACATGTCGTAAGCGATCGCGGCCGCCGCGACCTGGGTGATGATCGCGAGGGCGTTGACGGCGTGGAAGATCAGGATCAACCGGAAGACCGAGAAGTTGAGCCACGGCACGTTCCAGCCGCTACCGAAATCGACCCAGAGCAGGCCGCCGGTCACCAGCATGACGATCGACAGCCCGAACGTGGCGTTGGCGATCCGCTTCACGCGCCCCGGGACCCGGCTGTCGCGGAGCTGGCGGAGACTGTTGTAGACGACGCCGACGATGGCAACACCAAGGAGGAGATGTAAGTACGGAACGGAGGCCGGGGGGTCCGGCCACATCCCGAGGAGAATCTCGAAGAACACGATCCAGATGCTCGCGTACACCGCCGCCCAGAGCCGCATCGATCCCGTCCCTCCGAAGACGGGCGGAGGCACCGCCCACCTGACGGCGCGAAGAACGGACGGACCAGGTATGTACCCTCGGTCAACCCGGGCCCACCAGCTCTGTCGCCGCCTGCCAGGGATGCCGCGAGTACGGCGCCGGGCCGGGGCCTGTACGTGGGCTTGTGCGCGACGGGGCCGGTGGCGAGCGCCCGCTATCCACCCGGCACCGCTCTACCGTGGAATCCCCCACCCTCTGCCCACCGGGCCCAGGGACCCGAGGAAGAACTCGGGGCCACGGGCCCGCGATCGGCCCCTTCGGCGGTACCCTCGTCGGCCACTTCGCGGGAGCCAAGCTTCACCCGTCGGACCCTGGCGAGCCGGAGGGACAGCACGGATTCTCGGGACGACGGCCGTGGTGCTTGCTCTCGTAGGTCGTGACCGAGCGCGACCGCCCGCACCCGTAGGGGGTGGGCCCGGAGGAGCCGGCGTGGTAGGGGGGTGAGTGGCTCTCGCTCGCAGATCACAAGTCATCTTGAGGGTGCCCGCCTCGTTCGCTGGATCGGACCCGGTGAGCCGACCGCATCCGTGAGCCCGATGGCGTCCGGACCTCAACCGGTCGCCACGGCCGTCGAGACGGTCGGAGCGAGGCGCAAACCACCGTTCTCCCCCCCACACTCGGCGGGGAAGCACGGGAGTCGGCCCGGCGGACGTGATACGCGAACTTCGCGACCGATGCGCAGAGGAAACGACCCTACCTCCGAGGATCGAGGCGCGAGGTAGCCGAGGCCGAGCCGAACAGCGGGACCTTATCACCCTCCCGAAGCTGAACCTTCGTACGGAGACCCGAGGAGATCCTCATGACCAAGACCCCCATACGGCGTCCGTCCCCGGCCGGAAAGAAACGACATCATAAGGTGCGCCAGCGAAGGATCTCGGCTCGACGCCGCCAAGTCCGGCTCGGTGGCGGGCGGCGCTGAGACCGGGGCGACCGTCGGGGTTGAGTCCCCTCACCGTGCTTCCCGAGGCGAGGGTGAGGCGCGGGAGGGGTCTTCGGACCATGACCGGCCTCTTACGGCCGACACGGTCTGAGGGGAAGGTGGCCCGCCGTGCGACGCAGCCCCTTCGGATCGGGAACGACTTCTCCCCCCGAATGTTGGGGGTGAGTGTTCGCCCGGACCACCCCCGAGCAGCCCTCAGGAGTGTTCCCGAAGTAGGGGGAGCCCCGCCGGCGGCGTACTCGCCTCGCGGTGTGGGCCGAGGTTCTGGGCGTCCGTCCGACGCACGTGCTCAGGAGTATCTTGAGAGTATCTTCGGCAACCATTCTTACGCCGGCGGGTCCTAGATGACTAGGAGCGGATGTCGCGCAACCTCCCGGGTCCGAAGATCGTTCTTGCCGTCCTTGTGGCTGTCGGGATGGCCGCCTCGGGCTTCGTGTCTCTCTCGCCTTCTTGGGGTTCCAAGAGTACGATGGCCCCCCTCCCGACCGTAGCGCACGAGACGTTCTCTCGGTCGACATCGGCCGCCCATGCCGGGACGGCGTCCGTTCCGGGCCCCTCCCAGAAGCCGCCAGCTACATGCTCCCGCGGGGACTGTCCTTTCGCGAGCGGGGACAGCGCCGCTCCGGCCACATTCGGACCTTTCTGGACGAACCTGACCTCTGCGTCCAGCCCTGCCTGGACCTATAATGCCGCCATGACGTTCGACACCGCCAGCCAGTCCGTTCTCCTGTTCGGTGTGAATGGCTCGGGCGGGTCCGTCGGGGACGGCACGTGGCGCTTCTCGAGCGGCCAGTGGGCGGACCTCTCGTCCGTGGCGGGCGCGCCGCCTCCTTACCAGGCAGGGGAAAGGATGGCCTACGACGCCCGCGACGGATACGTCCTCCTGTTTGGATGCGCCGCGATAACGAGCGGCAACTGTAACGATACCTGGCAGTTCTCGGGTGGGACGTGGCATCCGGTGGGCGCCATAAGCCCCCCGCGGGCGACCGACGTGCTGGGGACTTCCGGTCAGGCGGGCCCGCTCAGCCTGGTCTACGACGCGAAGGACTCCTACGTCGTTCTGACGAACGGCATCGACACCTGGAGCTACAGCGGCGGCATCTGGTCTCCTTTCTGTCGCCTGCCGTCCAACTGCAGCGCGGGGTTCACTCCCGGGCCGAATCTGACCGGAACCGCGGTGTTCGACGCGCAGGATGGGTATGTTCTCTTTGTGGGGGTCGACGATCGTAACGGTTCGATCGTCGGGGGTGGAAGCTGGACCTGGAAGTTCAGCGGAGGCCAGTGGACCAACATCTCGGCCGTCTCGGGGACCGCACCTTCGCCCCGGGTTTCGCCCATGATGGCGTATGACTCCACCACCGGAAGTGCCCTGCTCTTCGGCGGTGCAAGTTGCACCGACCTGACCTGCGGAGGGCCGGCCTACCTCAACGACACGTGGACGTTCCGGGCGGGGGCGTGGCGGAACGTTTCCTCGGGCACCGCGCCCCCCTCTCGGTCCGACGGCCAGATCGCCGACGACCCCAAGGATTCCTCGATTCTCTTGTTCAGTGGGCAGGACGCGACCCTCCCTCGACCGAACGACACTTGGGCCTGGGGGGTCAGCCCGCCGATCGCGGCGCTCTCGATATCGGTGAGCCCGGCGGTTCCGGTTCCCGGCACTCCCGCGCTGTTCAACAGCTCGTTCCAAGGAGGGGTAGGGCCGTTCACCCACAGCTGGAGATTCGGCGACGGCGGCACAAGCTCGACACCGAACGCCACGCACACTTTCAGTGCCGACGGCCTTTACGTGGTGGAGCTTTGGGTGAACGACAGCGCCGGCCACACGGCCACCGCGTCCCTCCAAGTTCGGGTCTACGCCCCGTTGAGCGTGGCCATCGCAAGCGCAGCTCCCAACCCGGCGGCGCTCGGTCAACCCGTGATCTTCACCGCGAACGCGAGGGGGGGTACTCCGCCGTACACGTACGCGTGGTCGTTCGGAGACGGCGGAGTAGGAGGGAATCTCTCGGTCATCGCTCACGCCTACACAACCAACGGACCGTTCACCGCGCAGGTCACGGTCCACGACGCGGCCGGCGGCGCCGTTGGGGCGTCGGTCAGCGTCTCGATCCTGCTCCAAGCCTTGGTCGGGTCCTCGACGACGAACGGGTCTCCCCCGTTGACCGTACACTTTGTGGGACAGGCGCAAGGGGGCTCACCGCCCTACCGGTTCACTTGGACCTTCGGCGACGGCGAGAGCTCCCGGCTAGAGAACCCGACCCACACCTACGACGTCTCGGGTACGTTCACGGTGTCCTTGGCCGTTCTTGACAGCCAAAACGATAGCTCCGTGAGCTCGCTGGTCGTTCGTGTGGGGGTCTCGTCCGCCTCCGTTCCGTCGGGCCCGGGTGGGCTCTTCGACGTCGTCATCGCCGTGGGCCTCACGGCCGCGGTGGGCGCCGCATGGGTGACTTCCTACCTCGTTCAACGGTCGCGTCGCCAAGAAGGAGAACGGTGGATCAAGGAACTGAACTCGGATTCCGAGAGCCGTAGGGAGGAGCCCGAGCCATAATCGGGGAGAACGGGGGGTCCCGATCCGTTCCCTTCCGCCGAAGAGGACCGTCCACTTTACTTCCCCGAGGACCCATGGAGTTCTCGAGCGAATGGATGCCCCGACCTGGTTCGAACTTACCCTCGTGGCCCTCGTCGGGCTCGCCGCCGGTTGGCTTCTCCGTTCGCTGTTCCGGCGCGAGCCGGTAGGGAGCCGGGTCGCGCCACCACGGGACCCGTCGGCGTCCCCCTCCTCCGCAGCGTCCGATGAAGCGGCACCGACGTACCGCCGGTCTCGCCCTGGGACAGTCGTCGTTTCCCCGCGGCTCTCGCAAGGCGCCGATACGTCGGGTCGGGTGATCGCACACCTTTCTTCCCTGGGAAGGCTGGGGAACGACGACGTGGGCCCGCTCGGCTTCACTCAGAAGGGAATGAGCGCGGCGCTGGCGATCCGGCAGGGGACGCTGACCAAGGTCTTGTCGCGGCTTGAGGCGGCCCGAGTGATCGAGGTGGACAAGAGGCACGTCCGGGGCCAACCGCGAAGACTGAAAGTCTACCGATTGACCGCGCTCGGAGAGTCCGTCGCGCGCGAGCTACGCCATCCTGGGAGCGCCCCTACCGCCAGGTTCGAGCCGCGGCCCGCCGCGGGCCGAGCGATCGACCCACCCGAACGGACCTAGCCGCTCGTGCTCACCCCCGGGGTTGTATCTGGCGAGCCAGCGCAGATCCGCTCCGGAACGATCGATCGCGGCGAGTTCGGCACCGGACGCCACTACCGAGAAGCATCCGAAATGGTGTCGCACCATTCGGGGCACCCCCGCCCCGAGAGCCGAGGCCAAGTCGCGCGGGAATCCCGTCGATCCCGTTTCCCGTGTCCGGCGAACCCTAAGAACGGTGGGTCGGGTGCGGAGGGGTTCCAGTGACCGCTGGATCGGATCCCCCGGTTTCCTAGGGCCCCGAACGGCGGCCGACATTACCGACACCGAAGCCGGGACCACCGATCCACTCCCTGCGGTGCACCCTGGCCGCGGGAAAGGGTGGCCCTATCGGACCGGCGCTTCTGCGGGTGAGTCCGGCCCTTTGGATCGCTCCTTGGTGCGCGACAAGTTAATCCGAGACGCTTCCTGTTCGCCGTTCGCAAATGTCCCGTCGCCTCGCCGCCATCATGTTCACGGACCTGGTAGGGTCGACGCAGCTCGCTCATCGGGACGAGAAAGCAGCCCTCCAGTTGCTCCACGACCAAGAGAACCTCACCCGGCCGATGCTCGGAGCCCATCGGGGCCGACTCGTCAAATCGACGGGGGACGGCATGCTCGTCGAGTTCGGGAACGTGCTGGACGCGGTCGAGTTCGCCGTCGACTTCCAGCGGCGCGCCTTCGAGCGGTCGGCGAACGACCAGCGGCCGCCCCTCCGGGTTCGGATCGGCATCCATGTGGGGGATGTGGAGAGCGAGGGGGACGACATCTTAGGGGACGCGGTGAACATCGCGGCCCGGATCGAACCGATCGCCGAGGCGGGGGGCATCTGCCTCTCGGGACCGGCGTACGATCAGATCTCGAACAAGATCCCGTACACCATCGAGAAGCTCGGCCCGAAGAGTCTGAAAGGAGTGGCCCGACCGATCGATGTCTATCGGGTGTTGTTACCGTGGGCCGCGGCGCCGCAGGTCACGGTTTCGGAGAACGGGAGCAACCGACGCCTGGCGGTCCTGCCCCTCGCCAACATGAGCTCGGATCCCGAGAACGAGTACTTTGCCGATGGCATGACCGAAGAGCTGATCTCGACCATATCGAGAGTGCCCACGCTTAGTGTCATCTCGAGGACCTCCGTCATGCCCTTCAAAAAGCCGGGCACCCCGCTCAAAGATATCGGGCGGCAGCTGGATGCGGGGTGGCTCCTCGAGGGTAGCGTGCGCAAGGCCGGCAACCGGGTACGTATCACCGTCCAGCTGATCCAATCTTCGTCCGACCATCATCTCTGGGCGCAGAGTTACGACCGGGGAATCGAGGACGTGTTCGCGATTCAGAGCGAGATCGCGGAGAAGGTCGCCGCCGAGCTCCAGATCCGCCTTGCCCCCACGTCCCTCTCCCTGGCGCCGCATCGGGAGACCCAGGACACGGCCGCCTACCTGTTGTTCCTCCAAGGGCAAGCGCTCGTCTACCGGCGGGAGGAGGAGCCGCTGCGTCAGGCTCTCGGATTCTTCGAGCAGACCATCGCCAAGGACCCGACGTTCGCCCGGGCGCACGCCGCAGCGGCTCGCGCCTACCAACAGCTCGGCAACGAAGGGTTCATCGCTTGGTCCGAGGCGATCAAGAGCGGTCGCGCGGCCGCGCAAAGGGCGCTATCGATCTCGCCCGACCTGGCCGAAGCCCACGTCATGCTGGCGGAGATCGCGTTCATGGCCGACGAGGGAGTCTCCGCGGTGGAAGCCGAAGCCCAGAGAGCGCTCGCCCTGAATCCCAATCTCGGGGAAGCTCTCGATCTGCTGGGACAGGCCGCGGCCACACGGGGAGACCTCGACGCCTACGTCCGCCACATCGAAGCCGCCTATCGCCTCGACCCGCTGTCGCCTTTCACGATCGGCTTTCTGGGGAATGCCTACATGTTTGCCGGGAAGGCGGAGGAAGCGATGGAGCACTGGAAGCGAACCCTCCATCTCGACCCGCTCAGCGCCTACCGTGGGATGGCCGACTACTACCTTGCGAAGGGCGACCTCGACGCGGCCGAGGCCGTGGTCCGGAAGATGGAGCAGCTGTCGCCCGACGGCGAGTGGACGCATCTCAATCGGGGGTACCTCTCCGCGCTGCGGGGCGACTCGGCGACCGCGCACGAAATGATCAAGAAGCTCGATGCCACGCACGGACCGGGCTGGGCGAGGTCGCAGTCGGCGGGCCTTGTCTACTTTGCCCTCGGCGATTTGGACCGCTTTTTCGAGTACATGTTCACCGCGGTGCGCGACCACACCATCCAGCTGACCCGATTGCTGTACTCGCCGTTGCTCGCCGAGGCGAGGAACGACCCTCGGTTCCGCCAACTCCTTGCGATGCTGCCGGTGGACGCACGGCCGCGATAGCGCGTAAGAACGGGCCCGCTCCCGGGCACCGCTCGCGGTAGTTCACGGTGAAGAGCGACGCGCCGTATCTCTCGAGGCCGGATCCGTGCTCGTTATCTCGCGGGCACGCGCCCGAGGGAACCCACGGCCCCTACTGGACGCAGAATTCGTTCCCCTCGGGATCGAGCGCCACAAAGAGCTCGAAGTTCAGTTCGGACGAGGATCCCGGATGCGACCCACCTCGTGGCGCCAGTCAATCCAATCGTACACCGGGGCCTCCACGTCGATCTGCCATAGAAGCGCATTGAGCTCGCCGCGATGCTGGAGCTCTTCCTCGACGAGGTGCCAGAACACCTCGCGGACCGGTATGTCGCAGTCGTGGGTTGACCCCTGTCCCTTCTCTCTATGGACCGTCCGCGTCAGGTCCGCCTTGGTCAGCTCCGCCATGATGCGCCCGATCTGAGCCTGAATGTACTTCTCGTCCTTTCGAACATCCGCGAGGCTGGGAGGGCTGCTGGTGTCGGGCTCTTGAGGTGGGAACTCGAAACGCGCGCAATCTTTCATCCAGAAGTAGAGCGCACCCTGGGAATGGCCGAAAATGTCGAGGAGCGTGGGATACGACGCTCCCCGGTCGCGTGAAAGCTCCGCCACCGGCAGCTTCGAAAAGGTCTCGAGGTAGCCCTGACGCGCTCGCGCGATGTAGGCGAACCATGCACGGATCGACTCGAGCTCCGACACCGTCCCTTGTCCGGAGGAAGGCGCCATCCTACGCCGGCTCCTTGATCAGGGCGCCGAACGAGGACTTCCGCTTGATCTTCCCGCCGTCCACCTCGAAGATGTCGACATACCGAACCGAAAGCCGTGCGCCGTCTTTCTTGGTCACGTGAGCCGTGCCCTCGACCACCACCACATTGCCCTCCTCGGTGAGCCGGTGGATCTCGCCCCGGAGTTCGTCGTCGCCATAGTTCTTGATGTGCGCCTCCTTCCCTCGCGTGATCGCT
Source organism: Thermoplasmata archaeon (assembly GCA_021816865.1). Taxonomy (GTDB): domain Archaea; phylum Thermoplasmatota; class Thermoplasmata; order Lutacidiplasmatales; family UBA184; genus Lutacidiplasma. The sequence goes on from JAKAWX010000001.1 coordinate 108,491, forward strand.
CCGGAGGTGGGGACCCCGTCGGCCCATTCCACCCACTCGACATCGTCAGCGAGTAGCTCGCCGAGTTTCGACTTGTCAGTAGTCGTCAGATACTTCTCGACGAGCGTCTTGTTCGCAGTCATCGCGTTCAAGACCACCGCTCAAGTCTTAACGTCTCACGCAGGTCGACATGGGTTCGTTTGCGTTGCCTGAACCACTGTTGCCGATACCAGGGAGACTGTGTGAAAACCGGTACATAGGTTTATCCGGCAGTACTACTCTCACAGAGCCATATGGCTCGGCACGTGGAGTTCGAGGCGACGAGCAAACTGACCGTGGAGAACATCGTGGGGTTCATCCGTCGGCCCGTTGTGCCTCACGGGACCGGGGCGAAGGTGACCTGTCCGAAGGAGTTCCTGGGCAAGACCGTCTACCTGGTCATCACCGATGAGGAGTGGCCCGAGGATCGGCCTCGCCGACAGAGGCGAGCGTGAGCGCCTACGTCCCGAGCTGTCACCGACGTCAGCAGATCCTCTTCCCCGATACCCTGGATGACCACGTCACCGAGGACAACCCGGTCCGCTTTCTCGATGCCTTCGTCGATTCCCTGGACCTCCGCACGCTCGGGTTCACCCATGCCGAGCCGAAGGCGACGGGGCGACCGCCCTACGACCCCGCGGACCTGCTCAAGCTCTACCTCTACGGCTACCTCAACAAGGTCCGTTCGAGCCGACGGCTGGAACGGGAGTGCCAACGGAACATCGAGGTGATCTGGCTGCTCCGGAAACTCGCTCCGGACTTCAAGACGATCGCCGACTTCCGCAAGGACAACGTCGGTTGCATCCGGCCGCTCTTCCAAGCGCTCGTCGAGTTCTGCAAGGGGCTCCACCTGCTGGACAGCGACATCGTAGCCATTGACGGCAGCAAGTTCCTGGCAGTGAACTCGAAGGATCGGCACTTCGACCAGGACAAGCTGCGGGACAAACTGAAGCGGATCGAGGAGAAGGTCGACCGATACCTCCGAGAGCTCGATGAGAACGATGCGAAGGAGGAGGGGGAACTCACGTTCCCCTCGCACGTGCCGAACCTGAAGGAGAAGATCGCGCAGCTCAAGGAACGTCAGGCCAAGTACGAGGGCTATCGGGAGCGGATGGCTCGGACGGGCGAGACCGAGCTCTCTCTCACCGACCCCGACAGTCGGATGATGAAGTGCAACGACCACCTGGATCTGGCCTACACCGGCGAGATCGCCGTGGAGGCGAAGAACAAGCTGATCGTGGCCTACGATGTCACCAATGACGCGGTGGACCACCATCAGCTCGCGCCGATGGCTCAGCGGGCCCGCGAGGCGCTCGGGGTCGAGCGCCTGCGGGCCATCGCCGACAAGGGATTCTTCGACGGCGAGCAGATCGCCCGCTGTGTCGAGGATGGCATCACGCCCTTCGTTCCCGAGCCGGAGAAGGCGAAGGGAGGCGGCACACGGGCCGGCCTCTCGCCGGAGTTCCATTCCGACAAGTTCGTGTACGACCCGTCAACGGACACGTTCCTCTGCCCGGCGGGTCATCGGATGATCCTTCGCTCCGAGTCGACTCAACCGCGGCGTCAACGGCCCGAGGGCGTGGTCCTTCGGCGCTACGCGACGGATAGTTGTCGGACGTGTCCCCACTTCATGACCCGGTGTACGCGCAATCCTCGGGGGCGCTGGATGGGCCGTCTGGACTATGCGGAGACGGTGGAGGCGATGCGTACTCGAATGAGCAGCCCGGCGGGGCGAGAGATCTTCGACCTACGGAAGTCGACGGTCGAGCATCCGTTCGGGACGATGAAGCGAGGGTTCGACCACGGGCACCTGCTCATGAAGGGGCTGCGGAGGGTGACGGGCGAGCTCGGACTGACGATGGTGGTCTACAATCTGCGAAGGATCCTCAGCCTGGTTGGGAGCCAAGCACTACGGGACCAGTTGGCCAGCCGGACAAGAATGTCCTTCGGATAGGCAAGTCGAAAGTCTCGGCATCGCCGGGGGCGAAGGGCGGCCCGGCCCTGCATTCAACTGCCCTTTCCACACGGTCTCCAGGAGTTCACTCACACCCACGGGTCTCTGCTGAGCCGACTCTTCGGTGGTGGCAGGGGGACTTTGGTCGCACTCTGAAGGGGGTTGTTCCGCCCAGCGATCTCTCCCCTAATGTCACACAACCGCTTCCCACGTCAAGGGTTTCACGCGGAGAGGGACGAATCGGGTGAGCCGGGCGCGGAGGGACTCGCCAAACTAATTTCCCTATCGGTATCGTGCTCCGTCAAGAGCGGGTTTCAAGGAGCGGGAGTCCAGACCTACTGGATAGGGGTGAACTCCCTCCGTGGGGGTGTGCTCAATCTGCTCAGTTCTTGCTCACCGAATGATCACCGAATCACGTAGACCGTATTTGACCCGAAGCCACACACATACATGTTGTCGTTTGCAGGATCGTACGCCAATCCCTGGGCTGCGGCATACTGACCCAAATAGACGTGAGTAAGCTCGCCCGAGCTGCTGAGCCCCCACACGTCGTTGCCCCCATATGCGGTAAGGTACACATTGTGAGTGGACGGCGAATAGGCGACTCCCCCGACTCCCGAGTCCAGAATACCCGAGGCGGATAGATAGCTGAAAGTGAACTTCCCGGACGCGATGCTCGATACGTTGAGGAAGACAACCGACCCGTGTCCTGATACGTCCCCGCGGCCCAAGATGATGGTTTGTGTGAGCGGATCCCACCCCAAGGTGTTGGTCCCCCCGACCGGGTTTCCGGGACCATTCACCGCAAAGTCTCCTACGAAGTGGAAGGTCCGCGCGTCGAACACGTCCACGGTGTTGCCGGCGGAGAAGACATACCCATCCGCCACTAAGACTGCGGTGGGACCGTTGTTCCGGTCGAAGGCGTCCAGCCGGACGGATGCGTGCGTAGTTCCTCCGGTTGTGGTCAGATGAAGAGTGTCGACTCCTCCGCCGGATGGGGGACCAACCGACGGACATCCATCTGCGATTAGTATGGATCCAACGGCGGCGTCCCAAGCTTCGAAGTCGGGACAATGCTCATGCTGTACGTCAAATCCCAGATTGACGGTCTTCTCGACGGCGCTACCATGTATGACGTAGGCGACGACGTCGGCAGAATCGGTAACCACGATGTCTCGCGTCACGGGATCGTAAGTGGTTCCGAACCCGAGCGCATTGGGAAGTATCGATCGTATCACGTGGCAGGGAGGCTTTACGATAAAGACGCCGCCGTAGGCACTCGCCACATAGACGTATCCATTGGCGGCATCATACGCATCGGACCACGCCGCTTCTACCGGGCAACTCGCTACAACTCCACTGCCGGTTGATTCGCTCGCCCCAGTCGCGATTGCGACGCCTGTTTGCGAGTGCGTTGGGGCGATCGTCTTGGAGAGTGTTCCGCTCAGGTTTCCCGCGATAAGAAGGATGAGGACGACCGCGACAGCCGAAACAAGTTCGACGCAGAGTCCACGGCGGGCGCCTGCTCGTGTGCGCACGGGTCTATCAGCCAGGGTCGCTCGGTCGCATGGGAAGGAGTGGCTCTCCCCTCCCTTTCCGTTCAGACCGTTCATCGCTAGTACCCGTTGGCCCCCGTCTTGATTTGCAACTGGAAGACACCGAAAAGCGGGTAGAAGTCCGTCGTGTTCGGGGTCTTCCCGTTCAGTCCTTTGATCCACGTTGCGTCGTAGCAACCGGGGTTGGTTCGACCGCTCGTGTCCTGCGTGCAGACTCCGTACGTCCCGGTACGAACTGGCGACTTGTCGACTCCCGTCAGATCGAAGATCGCTTCGACCGTGGCCAGCATTCCATAGTGGGATCCGTGCAGCTTGTACCCGTAGTTCTTCGTCGTACTACTCAGGAGGGAAGTATTCGAGCTCACGGCGACCATGTAGACATCGCCCCCACACGCACCATAGGTGGAGTGACCGACGCTCTTGCAGTAAGCGTAGTTGTTCCCAGATATTGGGCCGCCGTAGGGCGCGAAGCCCGTGTAGCTCGTCGATAAGGCCTCATCGTAGGTGATGAGAAACACCGTGTGGTTCAACTCGTTTCTCTCGATGCTGTAGGTACCAGCTCCAAGGACGGCACGGGAGTAGTTTCCCGTTCCATTCAGGATCGGTGCGATATAGTCGTGGAGCCAAAGATCGGCCTGAAACTCAATGGCCTGAACGGTGCTCGGTGCGCCCGTACAACCGTTGTTCGAGCACACCGCCGATGGACCGACAACGGTACCGCTCCCTCCGCCACACTTCGAGTGACCGTCATCGCAGATGTTCGGGCTGACGAAAGAGAAGTTTCGGAGTTGGTTTGCCACTAGGGCCTGTATGAAGCTCTGGCCTTGACTGTACTGGGAGCCGGCGAGCGACTCGAACGGAAGTATGTGAGATTGGCAGTACGCACTACCTGAGACGACGTACTTCTCGAAGAGGAAGGGCGTGTGTTTGGTAGCGAAGAGGCCGACACCGCTGTCGACGTTCTGTCCGGCACTATTGTTTCCGCCGCGGTCGTAGTTCGCCGCGTTGGTACAAGCGTCCGATGGCAGGTTCTCCGCATAGTTGGCCCACGAGAAGTTTCCGGTGCCGAAGCCGCTGTTGGTAGCGGTGTCGAACAGGTTGGCGAGGCTTGCATTATTGTACACATGGTACGAGTCTCCCACCGCAAGACCTCCAACCTTTGCCCCAGTGCAGTGGTTCGTCTCGGCGGAAATGAGAGTCAAGTACTCCGGATTCGAGGGGTGACACTGAGCATCATATCCCGAAGCGGTGAGGGCGGCGGAGGGATAGTGTGTCGCATACCACTTCTCAAAGTACTTCCCATACTTCGCGACGGATATGACCGGTTCGTTCTCCAGCACAATCTCCACAACATGCTGGATCGGATGGCCCCCAGGGTCCGTGAACGTGACGCTGACTCCAGCGCCATATCCCGACACGGTGACGTACCCATCTGTCCCCGGAGCGATCTCATAGTCGGTCGATCCGACGTAGCTTACGTTCCACAGATAGGTCCCGTCAGCAAGATCGAGCACCGATCCGAGGGGGGCGGATTCACATTGGGTACTGTACGCACCGTAACCTGTGACGTTCTGGCACCATGTGACACCTGTCGCGAGGCCGGTTTCCGAGAACGTCACAGCATACACCGTGGTGTAATCGACAGCACCGATCGTGATGATGTCCTCGATCCATGGCGCACGGGAGGTGAGGGTTGCGTTCATCCAGATCGACTCCGCGGTCGAGTTACTGTTCGAATAGTACAGAACACCAGTCGTCTCGTTCGTCCCTGACACCGAGGAGTTCGTCGTGACCTGATCGGCTAGGGTCGCCGGAGCCTGGGCGGTGAAGTTGTTCCAGCTCCACGTGCCGATTCCGGCAAGGGCGAGATCATTCGCATGCACCGTCAAGTGCTCGTTCGGCGAGTTACTATTCCCGTGGATGATGTCCACGACTTGGTCGACGAACGGAACCGGGTTCCCACCGTAGGGATTCCCCCCGTTGACGTCCACGACCTCGATCGCCGCACTGTCGGTCGTCCCGCCGGTCAGAGTGGCATTGATGTCGGTGTTGGGACCCCCACTGACGTTAGTCGCAGCCCAGACCGAGAACCCGTGCGTTCCTCCATTGACGTAGTCGAGCAGATACGCCTCCTGGACGAACGTGTCGTTCGGCCCGTTTTCAACCGTCACGTTATGGACGGTGGTCTTTCCGAACAGCTCGACAAAGACAACCAGGGTATCGGACGGGGCGACGTCAAAGGGGCCCGTGTCCCCCGACGTGTTCTCCGTGATGGTGAAATTGACGATCTGGGCGATGACCGGAAGGACATTGACCGAGGAGGCTGCGACGGTCAAGTTGGAGCTGCCGTTCGAGGGAGTAGCTGTGATCTCCCCCACTCCGACAATCGTCGAGAGAGACCATGCAAGAATCGCAAACCGAGTGACTACAATGGCCCAGAGCTTTCGAGCGTCGGGACTTCTTCCCTCCGCCCAAACGCCACCGCCCCAATGTCGGGAACGAGGAGCGCGAGCGCATCCCCCCATGGGCGAATTGTCCCCGCATCCCCCCGCGGATACAAGAATCTGCCTGTGCCCGTTTGCCTTCTGTCTTGCCAGAGTTTCAATACCGGCTCCGACTCAGTGCGACATGAGTAGGAGTTCACTCACACCCACGGGTCTCTGCTGAACCGACTCTCCGGTGGTGGTAGGGGGACTTTGGTCGCACTCTGAAGGGGGTTGTTCCGCCCAGCGATTTATCCCCTAATGTCACACAACCGCTTCCCACGTCAAGGGTTTCACGCGGAGAGGGACGAATCGGGTGAGCCGGGCGCGGAGGGATTTGAACCCTCGACCGCCGGGTTAGGAACCCGGTGCCCTATCCAAGCTAGGCTACGCGCCCCGCCGGTACGCCCGGTCCGGACATATCAGACCTTCGCCGGGGAAGCGCCCGGCTCCGGGCCGAGCAGACGGTCGTAGCGGTGATCGACGGGGGCGGAGAAGCCGGACGCCGTCTCCTGGACGATCTCGATCCCTTCGAGATGCTCGCGGATCGTGGGAAGGACCGGCTTGCGCGCCGGAGGCGTCGCGACGGTTGGGGCACTCTGCCCGCCCAGGGCGCCGAGAAGCCAACGGTCGGATCCGACGGCGAAGAGGAACGGGTAAACCCGGGACTCGCGTGTCAGGGCGGAGAACAAGAGCTCGGGCCGGGCCCGAGCACGGGGGGTCCCCGAGATCAGGACGACCTGGTCTGCCGAACGCCCCTGGAACGGCGGCAGTCGGGCCGGGTCGAGGAGCGTACGGTGGGTGACCCACCCTCTTGCGAGCAGACGACGTTGCGAGAACGGGAGCCCGAACGGGCCCACCAGGTGGCCGCCGCGCCCTTGTTCGGTCGAAGCGAACGGGCGCTTCAGTAGCTCGCTCACGGCCCAGCGCTGGTGGGACGTGATCGTCGGGCCGGTCGGCGGGATCTCTTCGAGCGGTCCCCCGAGGCCGTGGGGGTAGGCGAGGGTCCCCTCGAAGCCGGCCAGATGGCTCCAGAGCCCCTCGAAGTCGAAGTACACGGGCATCGTCGGCCCGTCGGCCGGCACCGTGACGCCCGTAGGAGCCGCGGAGAGCCGGCGGGCGGCGACCTTTTCGAGGATCCGCTTCCCGTCCCCGGGGGCGGCGTGGAAGAACACCGCGACCGCGACCTGAGTGCCGGTCCAGACCAGGACGTTGCCGGGATCCGCCGAGACCGTGCTCACGAACTCCTCGAGCCGGTCGGCGTACGGCCGGGCGACCATCGTGGTCACGAACGGTCGCCCGATCGGCACGGGGTGCGGAATGTACCGGTCGCGCAGCCAACCCTCCTCGTACGCGCGCCGACGGACCGAGTGGTACGTCGACCGCGGGACGCCGACCTGGCGGAGCCGGTCCCGTTCGCGGTCGGGGTGAGCGGCGAGGAGGATCGCGATGACGCGAGCCTCGGCGTCGGTCAGGGCGCGCACCGAGTCGGTACCCCCTGCGTGCTAGATCTTAGCACGGCGTCCAACCGCCGTCCGCGCTCGCGAAACGTCCGTTTAAGAGCGAGGGCCGTCATGAAACTCGTTGAGGGTCCTAGCCTCGGGAGCGTGAGCCAGTGCGGCGGAGATTCGCGAGCAGTGCCATGGTCGCTTCCATACTACTGGCGGTCCTCTTGGTATTTGTCCTGTCGGCCGGTTCCGTCGGGGCGCACGCAACGACGGCGAGCGCTCCCCAGCCGGTGTGGGCGTACGGTGTCGTCAAGGTCGTTTCGGTCGGACCTCTGCACGCCCAGATGGGTTGGATCTACCAGGGAAACGCCACGGTCGGCTACTCGGTCATCCTGAACCAGACGAACACCTCCGACAGCCAGTATGAGCTCTCGGTGCATCGTACGATGGGCGTCCGTTTCTCCATCGAGTACTGCCTCGATTCCTGTGCCGCCTCCACTTCGTACGCGACGCTCAACTTCTCCGCGTGGGAGACCGTGGATTCGTTCGCGAACGTGACGACGGGGGGCTCGGTCTCGATCGCGGGCTCCAACGTGACCGCCCTCGCGCTCGAGAACGACAGTTCCCGCCTCGCCGCGAACGTGACCGAGGTCGTCCACTCCTACCTGCCCGTGAACGGCGTCAACGTTCTCCGGGAACGGTACCTGAGCGCGAGCGTCGCCAGCCAGGCCACGGTCAACTTCTCGACCCCGCTCGGACTCTTCCCGCTCGCGCTCGGTCCCTCTAGCCCGTTGAACTGGTCGAGCGCGTCCAACTTCTCGGCGACGGGATCGACCCAGCTCGACTACTACTACCACGCCGAGGTCCCGACCGGCAACATCACGGTGGGTCCGGTATCGAGCCACGCCTCGGTCCAGCCGTCCGGTCAGGTCGCCGTCGCGGGGTCGTATGCCCCCGACCGAACGATCACTTTCGGCGGCGTCACGTTCCCGGCGATCCAGCTCGTCGTCAGCGGGCCGTTCACCGTCCGCGAAGGATTCCTCCTCGTGCCCACGGGGGCCGACATCTTCGGCACCTCCGCCAAGCCGTGGGACAGCAACGCGTCGGGCGAAACCACCGCGGCGATGGCGTCCTTGGATGCCCGGGCCTCCGAAGATGGCCACGTCGGCATCGTCGCGTCGAGCTGGGTCGTCAATGCGAACTCGGCGAACGTCGCCCAGACCGCGGCGGTCGGAGGGACCGGAGTCGCACCGCTCGGGATCGCGGCCTCCTCGATGTACCCGGTCTCCTCTACGACGGTCCAGGGCACCCCGACGTCGGTCGGTCAGGCGACCACGGACCAGACGTGCCTTACCGCCGGCACCGGATGCCCGAACCTCCCCGGAGTTCCCGCGAAGCTCCTGCGTCCCTTGATCCTCCTCGGGATCGCGGCCGCGGTCGTGGCCGCGGTCGTGGTCAGCGCCGTCGCCGTTATCGCCGAACGACGCCGGGTGCCCCCGCCCGTGTACCCGAACGCGAGCCTGTACCCCCCGGGGGCTGCAGGGCCGACGCCGGTCCCCCCCGCACGGCGCGCCCCCGAGGCCCCGCCTCCCGAGCCCGAAGAAGACCCGCTCGGCCACCTTTGGTGACCGGCCGGCCTCGCGGCCCGGCGGACGGCCCGTCTAAACGTACCGGGAGCAGTGGGGGCAGTAATACCGGCCCGGCTCCACGTACGTCGCCGGGGCGCCGCACTGAGAGCAGAACCGTCCGACCGGCGGGCCCGCGGCACCCGTCGCTCCCGGTGGGGGGGCCGGGGAGGTCGTAGGATTCCCTCCGGCCCCGACCGGAGGAGTTCCCGCCGGCGGACCGGCCGAATCCGTCTCGATTTTGACGTAGACCAACAGGAGGAGGACCCCTTCGATGAGGAAGAAGATGACGCCGAGGATCGCCCAGAGGAGCATTCGCTCCTTGAGCGCGGCGTACTGTCGCTGGGCGGCGAGCGATTGAAGCGCCGGGAGCTCCTTCCAGATGAGGTAGTTCACGATCGCGGTGATGAGCCAGTAGACGGCCCCGAACGGCGACGAGAAGACCCCGACCGCGGTGCGGATGACGAAGAGGACCGCCGAAACGAGGAACAGCAGGCCGGCGAGGAGCGCGAGGACGAGCGCGAGAGGGCGCGCAAAGTCGAACAGCGAACGGATCGTGGGGTCCTCGCTCGGAACGGCCGGCGGGGCACCGGAAGCGCTACTCGCCATGACGTTGCGTACGAGCGATGAACGGGTTCATTACCCCTGCGCCGGGGGACGGCGGGGAGTGACGGAGGCGACCGGATACCGCAGGAGCGCCGCGACCCCTCCGAACGCCTTCGCGAGCATCTCGCCCTCCTCGCTCTCCGTGGAGACCAGGCGCACCTCGGCTCCCGAATCCGCCGCGCGGCGGTAGAGGCCCTCGACCAGGTCCTCGCGCGTCCCTTCCGAGAGCATGCGCTGTCCGCACTTCGGGCAGGGGCCGTCGAGGACCGCATCGATCTCGGCGTCCGGCAGCGTGCGGACGAACTCGTTCGAGCAGGAGCTGCAGCGGAATGTCACCCGTTGCTGGCGCAGGCCCTCGGACACGAGGAGGGTGCGGACCGCACCGATGTCGAGCGCGTGATTCGAGTCGACCGGACCGTACGCCGCGAGGCCCGAGTCCGCTTTGCGGATCTCGTGCAGCAGCCGTTGGATGATCTGCTTCTCCTCGGCGAGGTCGAGGCCGTGGAGCGTCTGGGTCGCCTTTTCGACGAGCTCCCTCAGCCCATACTCGTCGGTGTAGCCCGTGTCGAAGAGGGGCTGGACGACCTTCTGCTGGAGCTCGTACTGGAGGTAGGCTTCCTTGTAGAAGTACTCCTTCGTGGCACCGGGCCCGCCGACCAGGATCCCCTTCAACTGGTCCTTGCGGGGGAGGAAGAGGTCGGTCGCCATCTCGGCGATCTTGACGAAGAACTCGTGCGCCGCGTGCTCGATCATCCGCTCGAAGCGGTGCGCCGACTGCCCGCCACGGCCGTGCTTGCTCGGCACGAGCGATTGGCGGTTCTTGAGCGGCTCGACGCGCTTTCCGCGCAGGAGCCCGAGCGTCACTTCGGCTCGGTCCATCACGATCAGCCCCCAGACGTCGGGCTCGTGGACCATCGCGTTCAGCGGGTCGAGGAAGAAGCTCGAGTCGCACCGGTAGAGGTAGGTGTTGAGCGGTTCGGGTGGCTCGACGATGAACGTCACCGGTTCCGACTTGTCGGCCCCGACGGCCCGGCTGCCGACAAAGAACGCGACGCCGTTCGCGGGCGGCTCCTTGAATCCGCGAACGCGCCCCATGAGCGACTCGATCGCCCACATCACGTTCTTGCGCGTCGTCCGGCTCTTGATGTTCGAGCTCTGGGCGTACTCGTTGCGGAGGTAGCCCATCACGTCGGAGATCTGCTTCCCCGGCGAAACGTAGAGCGAGATCAGCTCGGTCGCCCGCCCGCGGCACGCGGCGATCTCCTCGAGCTTGCGGGTGAAGGAGTAGCGGGCGAGGGCAGGGTCCGACGGCGGGACGCTCATATCGGGACCCTCACGCCGCGGGAGCTAAAGCTCCGGGCCGGGTGCGGTCGGGGCCCGCGAACCCACGCCGGGGCCCCGCGCCCGTCCCCCGGGCGGGAGAGTCAGAGGAGACGGCGTACGTGCTCGTCGATGACGTCCTCGGGGTACGCCCCGACGATGCGGTCGACGAGCTTTCCCTGCTTGAAGAACAGGAGCGTGGGGATGCTCATGATGCCTAGGGCTCCGGCCTTCTCGCCGTTGTCGTCCGAGTTCATCTTCCCGAACGCGACCTTGCCCTTGTACTTCTCGCTCAGCCGGTCGACGATCGGGGAGACCATCCGGCAGGGGCCGCACCAGGGCGCCCAGACGTCGATCACGACGGCGCCGTTCTCCTGGGCGAATCGGTCAAAGTTCGCGTCCCCGACCTCGTTGACGACCATGAAGTCCCACCGACCCCTTCGAGTCCGTCACCCTATAAGACGCTATGCGGAAACCGGATTCACCGCTCCCCGTTCGGCGGCCCCGGCCCGCGCCGGGCGGTGACAAAGCGGCCCGGCAAGCGAACAGGCTTTGTAGGCCGGAACCCTCTCGGACAACGTGGCAGTCGCTCCCGGGTCCGGGGGGGGCGCCCCGCCGGATTCCCAGCGGGGGCGGCTTCCGGGGGACTCGGTTCCGTTCGTCGATCGGTTCGTTCGGCGCCCCGCCCTCCTCACGCTCGCGTCGCGTCGGGGAATCAAGCAGCGGATGATGCTCCTCCGCCAGGCTTCGCTGGAACGCATCCGCCGCCTGTCGGGGGCGAGCGCGGCCGACCTCGCACGCTACCGGCGCGAGCTGCGCGAAGGCGACCTGCCCGACGTGCTGCTCGACCGCGGCGCCGGCGTCGCGTTCGTCCACGAGCTGCCCCAGGGGGCGCTCCTCTACCTGCTCGTCCGGGCGACCCGCCCCCGCCGGGTCGTCGAGACCGGAGTGCGGCCGGGATACTCGACGGCGTGGATCCTCGCGGCCCTCGAAGCGAACGGCGTAGGGGAGCTCACCTCGCTCGGCCCCGGCACGACGGCCGGCCGCGCGGCGAGCGTCCGCGACGTCGGGGTCGGACAGTTCGTCGCCCCTTCGCTGCGCGGCCGATGGACGCTCGCTCTCGGCAACACCGAAGAGCGGCTGCGGGAGATCCTCGGGACGACGCTCGGGGTCGATCTCTTCCTCTACGACAACGGCCCGGTCGCGGCGCGCGCGCGCTTCGAGCTCCGGGCGGCGTGGGAGGCGCTCAGCGACCACGGCATCCTGCTCGCGCACCACATCGACGCGACCCCTGCGTGGACCGACTTCTGCCGACTCCAGGGCCTCGAGCCCCAGTTGCTCGACGCGGGGCCTCCCCCGATGGGAGCGCTCGCGGTCCGGCCGAGGGCGACCTGAGCGGGGCGCCTTAGCGCTCGAGCTCCTCGACCAGGTGGATCGAGGCGGGCAGGATCAACTTCTCGAGAGCGGTGCGAACCGCGCGCTCGCTCCCGGGGAGCGCGTAGACCGGTTTGCCCTGGAGCACGAAGAGCGACGCGCGGCTGATCATCGCGAGCGGCCCGACCTCGGCGAAGCTCAGCGACCGGTAGAGCTCGCCGAACCCTTCGAGCCGGCGGCCCCCCATCGTCTCGAGCGCGTTCACGGTGAGGTCGCGCGAGCTGACGCCCGTTCCGCCGACCGTGACCGCGCCCTCGACCTTAGGGTCGGCGAGCCACGGTTCGAGCTTCTCGCGAACGTCGGCGATCGAGTTGGCGACCAGCGCGTAGCGAAGGACGCGGTGGCCCGCGGCGGTCAGCAGGGAGCGTGCGAGCTGGCCGGAGGGGTCGTCGTCCTCCGAGTGCGTGTCCGAGACCGAGAGGACGGCGAAGCCGAGCGAGCGCGTGCCGCCGAGATGGTGCCGTCCGGCCGCCGGGGTCGCTGGATTGGGGTCCGTCACGGTTCCTCCGACTTCCCCTTTCGCTTCGCCGCGACCCGCACCGGGCCTAGCGAGGCGTGGGGATAGAGCCCTCGCGCATCCTTCTCGAGGTACTTGACCATGTCCCATACGGTGAGGAGGGCGACGGTCGCCCCGACCAGCGCCTCCATCTCGACGCCCGTGCGGTCGACCGTCTGCGCTTCGGCACGGACGGTGACGCCCCTGCGCGACGCGCGAAGGTCGACGCGGCTCGCCGTGAGGGGCACGGCGTGACAGTGCGGGATGAGCTCGGGCGTGCGCTTCATGGCGAGCAGGCCTGCGAGCTCGCCGGCCGCGATCGGGTCGCCCTTCTCGACCGCCCGCCCCCGTACCGCGCGACGGGTGGCGGGTCCGAGAGCGAGCTCCCCCACGACGACCGCGTGCCGGTGAACGCGGGGCTTGGCGCCGACGTCCTTCTGCCGGGCCACGGCTGTGCTCACTTCCCCGCGGCGCGTCCCGCCGCGACATGGGCGAGCACCGCCTCGAGCTGGATGCGGTCCGAGGCCCCCTGGGCGAGGCGGAAGTCGACCTCCCCGAGGAATTCGACCAAACGGATCTTCTCCCGGGCCGGGAGGACGGTATCGGGGATGTCGGGCAGGTAGCCGTGGATCGCCTTCAGGATGTCCTCGCCGGACGCCCCCCGCTCGGTGAAGAGCGCGTAGAGTCGGTCCCGGGCGTCCCGGAACGTTCCGGAGAGCGCCGCGCCGAGCATCCCCTCGACCTCTCGGCGCAACGGGACCGTCGCGTACTCCTTGACGGTCTCGGCGGTCACGGTGTCGACGCGCGTCGCCGTCAGCTGCAGGAGGTTGATCGCCCGACGCATGTCCCCGCCGCTCGCCGACAGGATCGTCTCCATCGCCTCGGCGGTGACCTTCTTCGACTCGCCTTTCGCGACGCGTTCGAGCTGGGCCCGGACGGCGTCGGTCGTGTACGCCCGGAACCGGAACACGGCGCACCGGGACTGGATCGGTTCGATGAGGCGAGAGGAGTAGTTGCACGAGAGCACGAAGCGGCAGGACCCCGAATAGCGCTCCATCAGGCGGCGCAACGACGCCTGGGCCTCCGACGTCAGGTTGTCCGCCTCGTCCAGGAAGAGCATCTTGAAGCCGACATCGCCGAGCGGGGACGTCCGCGCGTACTCCTTGATCGTGGTCCGCACCGTATCGATCCCCCGAGAGTCGCTCGCGTTCAGCTCGAGGAAGTTCTGCCGCCACTCGGGGCCGTAGAGGTCCCGGGCGAGCGCGAGGGCCGCCGTCGTCTTCCCCGTGCCCGGGGGCCCGGCGAAGAGGAGGTGCGGCATCGACCGCTTCTCGGCGTACGACCGCAGCAGTGGGACGATCGCGTCTTGGCCGGTCATCTCCCGCAGCGAGGTGGGTCGGTACTTCTCGACCCAGACCGCCGAACCCGCGCGCTCGACCATGACGCTCGAATCGCGCTCCCGCTGGCGGGCTATTAGACTTTCTCCGGGGGCAGGGAACGAGGGATCGGGTCGGAACGCCCGCGCGTCGGCTCATCCGGGCGCCTCGCCGGCCGCTCGGCCGGTACGCACCGCCGGTGAGCGATGCCCGTGCGTTCCGACCTTGGGTCGGGGCGTCGTTCCCCCCTCGATGAACGCGTTCGGGTTCCGTCTCGCGTACGCGCCTGACGCGACCCGGGGCACGTAAACGCCCTCGGTACCCGAGGGGGCCGGGACCCAAGAACGATTCCCCCCGGGGGGGTCCGGCGCGGGCGAGACGGGCTCCAGCGCGACCGGCCCGCCCGGGGTCATGGTGGCCGCCCGTACGAGGGAGGGTGTCGGCCACGAGGACGAACAAATAGCTCGGCGCGTTCGGGGGACCGATGCACCCGTATCGCGCGTCCACCCACGAAGGATACGCGACGGTCCACGGCTACCGGCTGTACTGGAAGAGCGTCGGCGACCCGGGACCGGCGGGAACCGTCGTCGCGCTCCACGGTGGCCCCGGCGCGACCCACGACTACCTCCTCTCGCTGTCGGACCTCGCCCAGTGGGGATACCGGGTGGTGTACTACGACCAGATCGGCTGCGGCCGGTCGGACCTCGCGAGGGACGTGAGCGAATACACGATCGAGCGCGACGTCGAGGACCTGGAGGCGCTCAGGAAAGCCCTCGGACTCGAGCGGTTCCACCTCCTCGGATCGAGCTACGGCGGCCTCCTCGCGATCGCGTACGCCCTCGCCTATCCCGGGCCGCTGCGTTCCCTCGTCAGCGCGAGCGGGCTCGTGGACGTGCCGTTCGCCTCCCGGGAGATGCAACGCTCAAGCGCGAGCTTCCCGCTTCGATCCTCGGTGTGATCGACCGGCACGAAGCGGCCGGCGAGTTCCAGCACCCGGAGTACCTCGCCGCCGTCCTCGAGTTCTACCGACGCCACGTCTGCCGGCTCCCCGTCTGGCCGGCCGAGCTCTCGTACAGTCTCGACCGCATGAGCGTGCCAAAATACGGGACGATGAACGGTCCGAACGAGTTCACCATCGTCGGGACGATCCGGGACTACGACGCCTCGGACCGGTTGAACGAGATCCGTCTGCCGACGTTGTTCACGGCCGGTCGGTACGACGAGGTCACTCCCGCGGTCGCCCGGGCGATGCACGAACGGGTCCGGGGATCGCGGCTCGTCGTCTTTGACGAGAGCTCCCACACGGCGTTCTGGGAAGAGCGGGCGACGTATATCGACCGGCTCCGTTCGTTCCTCGGGGGCGTCCGCTAACGGGCGAACGGCCCGTCGCGCGCGACCTCCGCAGGGACCCGCACCGCGGAAGGCCCGTCCGCGGACGCGGTCCGACGGGCGATCGACCGTCCGAGTCGGTAGAGCAGGTAGGCGAAGACCGCCGCGACCCCGAGGATCCCTGGGACGGTGAGCTCGACCAGGATGTCCCAGGCGAACAGCGCCGCCATCATTCCGACCGCGAAGCGGTACTCCGACCGTTCGAGGCCGTCCGTCCCGAGGCGGAGCAGGAGCAAGGCGAGCGTCCCCAGGTTCACGAACACGAGGACCGCCGCCGCCGCGACCGCGGGCAGGGCCGGGCTGGTCGCGAACACGAGCATACTGACCCAGGCCGCAAAGCTGAGCGACCCGGCGAGCACGAGACCGACGCGGCCGATGCGAGATCGTTCGTGTCGCAACCGGAACAGGTCGGCCGGGAGCCACGCGGCGAGCGCGATCAGGACCGCCGCAACGACCACGAAGAAGGCGAACGCCACGGGGGTCGGGCCGTGCCCGACGAGGACCCCGAAAAGCCCGACGACGCCGAGATATACGGCGGTCAGCAGACCGACGGACCCCCGGTCGAACCAGCGAACGTTCGAGGCCGCGGGGAACCAGAGTCGGCTGAGGAGGATCGGGAGCGCGATCGAGTACGTTGCGTGAAAGGTCGTGAGGCCGAGCGCCCAGAGCCAGTTGACCCCGAACGCGTGCCCGTACGTCCCGAGGAGGAAGACCGGCGGTCCGCCCGTCGCGAAGAACGTGTGCGCCCCGAACCCCTCTTCGCCGATCCCGTACGCGGCGCCGAGGAGGAGGATCGAGGCCCACCCCTTCCGGTAGGCGACCGCGAACTCCCGGATCAGGAGCGCTCCCGACCCGTAGAGGGCGACGTCGATCCCGAACGAAAGGACGAACCCCGGGGGATTCGTCGCGAGCGAGCTGATCGGGGTCGACCCCGTGAGAAGCTCGGGGATCGACGGGGCGAGGAGGAGGAGGGCGAGGACGGGAAGTCGCGGGCGGATGCGGATGCGCACGATCCCTCCTGGCGCTCGCGGCTACTTGAACCGTGGGCTCGGCGGCCGGCGTCCCCCGAGGCTATAACCGCCGTTCCCCTCGCCTTCCGAGGCCGAACGTGCGCGAGATCCTGGCGCACATACCCTTCCGAGGGACCATTCGAGAGCGGTCGGTCGACCCGTTCGTCCGGCTGCTGAACACGCTGCGAACCAAGCGCCGGGTCCGCGGCGTCCTCTTCGACATCTCGAGCGGGGGCGGCGAGAGCACGGCGTCGACCGACCTCTACCTGGCCGTCAAACGACTCGACCGGGCGAAGCCGGTCGTCGCCTCGATCGGGTCGCTGGGCGCCTCCGGCGCCTACCTCGCCGCGCTCGGAGCCCGGCGCATCCTGGCCTACCCCGACTCGGGCGTCGGGTCGATCGGGGTGATCTACCCCCACATCGCGGTCCGCGATCTCGCCCGGCGCCTCGGAGTCTCGGTCGACCTCGTCCACGCCGGCCTCCATAAGGACGCCTACCAAGGGTACCGGCCGCTGACCGACCTCGAGCGGACGAAGCTCCAGGCGGTCACGGACGACATCTACGAGCAGTTCGTCGCGATCGTCGCGCGGGAGCGCCAACGTCCTCTCGAGGAGATCCGCGCGCTGGCGACCGGAGAGTTCTGGACCGGCCGTCGGGCCCAGGAGCTCGGGCTCGTCGACGCGGTCGGCGACCGGGAGGCGGCGATCGAAGAGCTCTCGAGGCTCACCGGTGTGCCCGCCCGCAAGACCGTGCGCCTCGGGCCTCCGCGCCCGTTCGTCGATCGGCTCCTGAACGGGGCCGCCGGAGACCTCGGGGGAGGGTGGTTCGGTCGCCTCCGGGACGGCTTCGAGGACGCGGTGCTCGACGCCGGTAGCGGGTGGTTCCGCCGCTAGGCGGGCGACGTCGCCGCCCGAGTGCTGTTAAATACCCGCCCCGCGGTTCTCGGCGTTGCCATGCCCGACAATCGCCGCACGGGGTTCTCGAGCGCCGCCGGCCTCATCCAGTACTACGACATGGAGGAGACCCGGTCGCTCAAACTCAACCCGTACCTGGTCCTCGGGCTCGGGATCGGTTCGGCCATCCTCGTCGAGATCCTCAACTGGCGGGCCATCTAGGTCGACCTCGCCTCGGGTCCGGCGCCGGTCCCCTTCGGACCGGCCGACGGTCGCCCACGGAGTTAAACGGGGTTCCGAGCACCGTGGTCGGAGGACGATTCCACCCCTCGCGGAAGGTCGATAAACGCCTCGGCAGGCCCCGCGACGGGGCCCACGGTGCGGTATATGTAGCTGAAGGCGTATCGGCGTTCGAGCCGACTTGAAAGCCCGAACGATCGTGGCCGGCGTGTTCATCGCCATCCCCTTCGCCGTTCTGCTGTCCCTTCCGCTGTACAACGTAACGGCACCCGAACTCTCGGGCATCCCGTTCTTCTACTGGTGGCAGACGCTCTGGCTCGCGCTTTCGGCCGGGCTCTTCCTGAGCGCGGCGGTCCTGATCGACTGGGACCGGACGGAGGACTGAGATGTTCGACGCGGTGAGTTGGCTCGTGTTCTTGACGTTCTTCGCGATCTTCGTCTTCATCGGCTTCGCCGCCGTCGTCTGGAGGCGCGGGAACCTCGCGCACATCAACGAGTGGGCGCTCGCGGGTCGCCGGCTCGGGACGTGGCTCATGTTCTTCCTCGTCGGCGCCGACCTGTACACGGCGTACACCTTCATCGCGATCCCTTCGTCCGTGTTCGCGAAGGGCGCGATCTTCTTCTACGCGGTCCCCTACGTCACGCTCACGTTCGGCATCGCG
Organism: Thermoplasmata archaeon; assembly: GCA_021816865.1. GTDB lineage: Archaea > Thermoplasmatota > Thermoplasmata > Lutacidiplasmatales > UBA184 > Lutacidiplasma. The sequence continues at coordinate 127,001 of JAKAWX010000001.1, forward strand.
ATGCTCGCGATGCCCCGCATCTGGTCGATCAGCCACAAGAAGGGCTACCTCACCGCCTCCGACTTCATCCGGGACCGTCACCAGAGCCGAACGCTGGGCGTCATCGTTGCCGTGACGGGGATCGTGGCCCTCCTCCCGTACATCGCGCTCCAGATCGTCGGGATGCAGGCGGTCCTGACCGCCATGTTCTCTCAGACCTCGACGGGCCTGGCCCCCTCCTCGCTCAGCGACATCGCGCTCTTGGTCGCGTTCGTGATCCTCGCGGCGTTCACCTACGTGAGCGGTTTGCGGGGCGCCACGCTCACCGCGGTCCTCAAGGACGCCATCGTCTTCATCACCGTGATCGCCGTCATCGTCGTCGTCGCGACCGCGGGTGACTTCTCGAAGGCGTTCACCGCGAAGGCGGCGTTCGCGACGCTCCCGACCAAGTTCGAGAACGCCTACCTCAGCCTCTTCGTGATGAGCGCGCTCGCCCTCTACCTCTACCCTCACGCGATCAACGGCGTCCAGAGCGCGACGGGAGTCAAGCCCTTGCGCCGCAGCACCGCCCTCCTCCCGCTCTACGGGATCGGGCTCGCCGGCCTCGCGCTCTTCGGGGTCATCGTCTACGCCCTGCCGAGCGCGCTCGCGTACGTGCATACCTTCCCCACGTCCACCCAGGGAACGCAGGTCGTGCCCGGTGTCATCCTGTTCACCCTTCCGGACTGGCTCGCCGGACTCGCGTTCCTCGGGATCTTCATCGGCGGGCTCGTCCCGGCCGCGATCATGGCGATGTCCCAGGCGACGCTGCTCGCGCGCAACGTCATCGGCGAAGCGACGAAGCTCAAGCCGGAGACGGAGCTGCGGATCGCGAAGTACGGCTCGATCCTGTTCAAGTTCCTCGCCCTCGGGTTCGTCTTCGTGATACCGGCCACCTACGCGGTCCAGCTCCAACTGTTCGGGGGAGTGCTCATCCTCCAGATCCTCCCTTCGCTCTTCTTCGGCCTCTTCCGCTACCGCCTCGGCAAGTTCTCGCTGATCACCGGCCTGCTCGCCGGGGTCGGTTACGGCCTGTACCTGATGGAGTATGCGAACAACTTCACGTCGTGGACGACGACGCTCTACGTCGCGTCCCAACCGTTCGGCTACCTCTACATCGGGCTGACCGCGTTGCTCACGAACATCGTGATCGTCCTCGTCGGGTCCCTCATCGAGAACCGACTCGTCCACCGCGCTCCCGCGGCCTTGGCTACGGCGCCCCCGGGCCCGGCGCAGGATTGAGGAACGCGGCGACGCCTACGCGGGCGACGCCCGCATCGGAAGGAAGGCCGAGGCCGGGGACCGCCCGGGAAGGAACCGGTCGGTGTCGGACAGCCCGAGGAGGAAAACCTTCGACTCCGGCGACTCGTCCAGGATCCGGTAGCCGGTGCGGTCCGCGAGTCGCCGGGCGAACGCCCCGATCTCGTCGTGGGGCGGCACGTGGTCCCGCCCGAGGCGTCGGCGGGACTTCCCCATGTAGACGTACCCCTTCGGCTCGATGAAATCCGGACGGGCGACGAGGTCGAGGTCCGCGTAGGCGTCCACCCAGCCGATGTTCCAGCCGCGAACGAGCGTGTGGCGGACCACGCGCCGCGTCCTGAGCCCGCGGACGATCGAGAGCGACTCGACCAGGCGGTCCCACGCGTGCTCGTCCGACGGGAGCGTCAGCCGGCGGAACACCTCGCGGTTCGGGGCCGTGACGGAGACGTAGAGCTGCGTCGGAAGGGGGTCGAGGGCCCGCAGCGCGTCCGGGTTGGTCCCGTTCGTAACGAGGAACGTCGTGATCCCGCGCTCGTGGCAGAGCTCGAGGAACCGGTTCATCTTGGGGTAGAGCGTCGGCTCGCCGGTCAGCGAGATCGCGATGTGCTTCGGCGTCTGGGATTCCTCCCACCGACCGAGGTCGATCGCCGGGTCGCCTTTGAACCCCGAGAGGATCCGTCGCTGGGCGTCGATCGACCGCTCGAGCAGACCCTCCGGGTCGTCGTACTCGGGCATCACCGCGTCGTTCTCCCATCCCTGGTTCCGCCAGCAGAAGCGGCAGTGGAGATTGCACGAGTCGATCGCCGGCGACATCTGGAGGCACCGGTGGCTCTCGATACCGTAGAACCGCCCTTTGTAGCAGTCCCGGCCCTCCGTCAGCGACTCTTTCGACCAGTAGCACAGCTTGACGGCGCTGTGCTTGCCGACGAGCTGGTATCCCTGGCCCAAGAGCTCGTTCGAGAGGTCCTGGTCCCCCATCGTAAGGCCGCTCGACCGGGGCCCGACCCATAAGCCTTTGGACGTGCCCCGGGGTGAGAAGAGCCCGGGGAGGCCGGCCGTGGAGTCGAACGTCCGATGGCTCGCCCTCGGGGCAGTGATCCGGGCCTCCGGGATGAGCCTGGTCGCGCCGTTCTTCTTCCTTTACCTGAGGAACGTGCTCGCCCTCGGCTACGTCGACATCGGCCTACTGGTGGCGGTCACGGGTGTCGTTCCTCTCGCTCTCGCGCCGTTCGCCGGACTCCTCACCGACCGCGTCGGGCGGCGCCGGGTCATCCTCGTGTCGCTCCTGGTCGAGGCGGGCGCCCTTCTTCTGGTCGCCCCCGCGATGCAGGCTCGGTGGCTTCTCGGCATCCTCGTCCTCGTCACGCTCGTCCAGACCGTCGGGTCCATCGCGGGACCGGCGATCAGCGCCTACGTGGCCGATTTCGTCTCCGGATCCGACCGCACGACGGGGTACACCTGGGTCCGGATCGGCTGGAACGTCGGGTTCACTCTCGGTGTCCTGTTCGGAGGCGTGCTCATCGGCTTGCTGGGTTTCATCCCTGTCGCGCTGCTCGCGGGCAGCGTACTGGTCGCCGGGACCACGTTCCTAACGGTGGCGCTCGATCCTTCGCCGTACGACCGCGGCCGCCCCTCGCGGGGGGGCCCGCCGGCCTCCGCGACGTTCCTCGCGCGCCCGGGTTCGATCCGGGCGAGCGCGCGGCGTCTCGCTCGGGACCGGCCGTTCCTCGCCCTCTGCGCGGCGGTGGGACTCGCGTCCCTGACCCTGGGCCAGTGGTCGGTGACCTTTCCCCTGTACGTGAACTCGGTCCTCGGCGTTCCCTACGCGGTCCTCGGGATCGGCCTCTCGTTGAACGGCCTCCTCGTCGTCTTCGGCCAGTCCGCGACGACCCGGGCCTCGCTCGGCCACCGCCACACGTCGCTCCTGATCGTCGGGTCCGCGCTCTACGGGGGGAGCTTCCTCCTTCTCGGGGCGAGCGGCCTTCTCTCGGCCGCGGTCGTTCCGCTCTTCTTCGCGGTCGTGGTCGTCCTCACGTTCGGGGAGAACCTCGGGTCGATCCCGATGACGACCCTCCCGTCGAACCTCGCGCCTCCGAGCGACATCGGCGCCTACAACGGGACGTTCCAGGCGATCGTCGGCGTCGGCCAGGTCCTCGCCCCGACGCTCGGAGGGCTCGTCCTCGCGACGGGCGCCGCGCCGATCGTCGTCTGGGCGGCGCTGTGCGCTCCGATGGCGCCCGCGCTGCTCGTCGTCGGGCTCTACGTCGAGCCCCGGCTCGACCGGACCGCCAACCGGGCGTGAGGCCTAGCGGGCCGCGGGGGGGGTCGCGAGAGCGGGATCGGTGCCGTTGTCCCCTTGCATCAACGCGAGGTAGGCGTCCTCGAGGGCGAGCGACGCGCTCTGGTAGGTGAGGACCGGCCCGAGGCGGACGAGCGCCTCGAGGATGGCCGACCGGGCGGACGACGACCCGTCGAACGAGATGCGGAACCGTCGCTCGCCCACCACGGCCGCGTCTTCGACCATCGGACCGATCCCCCGGATGCGGTCGAGGAGGATCGGGGTCGCGAACTCGACGTCCACGGCCCGGGTGCGGAACCGGTCGGCGACGTTGCCGACGGTGTCCCGGAGAAGTATCTGGCCCTGATTGATGAAGATCACCTGGTCGCAGATCTCGGTGACCTCCTGCATCAGGTGCGAGCTCATCAGGATCAGGTGGTCCTTCTTGAGGTCGTTCAGGAGGTTGCGGACGAGGATCCGCTCCTTCGGGTCGAGGCCGCTCGTCGGCTCGTCGAGGATGATGATCCGGGGGTCCCGGACGAGCGACGCCGCGATCACGACGCGCTGGCGCTGGCCCTTCGAGAGCCGGCCCGTGCGCGCGTCGAGCGGCGGGAGCTCGAGCCGGTCGTGGAGGTCGGCGATCTCCTTCGCGATGCTCCGCGAGCGACCCCGACGGAAGTCCGAGACCATCTCGACCGCCTGGGCGACCGTCTGCGACGGGTACGGCTCGGGGCTCTCGATGATCGCGCCGACGTCCGCGAGGGCCGCTTTGCGTTCGCGGTGGACATCGAAGCCGTTGATGCGCGCACTGCCGCGCGTCGGGCGCAGGAGCCCGGTGAGGAGCTTCAGGGTCGTCGTCTTCCCGGCCCCGTTCGGTCCGAGGTAGCCGATCGCTCCCGAACCCTCGTACCGGAACGTCGCGTCGGCGAGAGCGGGGCGTCCGCCGCCGTAGGACTTCGTGAGCGCCGAGATCTCGATCGTGCTCACGGTCCGTCCTCTCCCTCCGAGCGGAAGGCGGGGGCCGTGCGCCGGACCACCGATGCCGACGGATCTCCTCGAACGACGGACCCCTGCCTGTCGCGCGCGCGGTCGGCCGTCATCCCTTCGACTCCTTGTACTGATACAGGACCGCGCTCACGACGAGGAAGAGCACGGCGTACACGAGCATGATCGCGATCCCCTCTGGGACCGTGGGCACGGCGCCGGTCCCGGCGATCCGGACCCGGCTCGGGAAGACCTCCGAGATCGCATCGCCGGCCCAGAGGATGGAGAACCACGGGTCCACGCCCGCGAACGCCGCGATCCCGGTCGCGATGTCGAGCCCGAAGAAGAGTACCAGGACGGTCGAGATCATGCTGGTCGCCGGGCTCCGGAAGAACGAGCTGAACAGGAAGGCGACCGAGAGGACGCCGAGAGCGTAGAGCGAGGCGAGCCCGAGCGACTCGCCGACCTCGACCCAGGGGGTGCCCAGCACCCCGTGGAAATAGACGGCCCCCGAGACCGCGACCACGAAGTAGACGAGGATCAGAACGAACGACGCCGCGAACGCCGCCGCGTACCGGCCGAGCAGGAGGGTCCCCCGTCGCACCGGCAGCACGAGCGTGTAGTACCCGGTCGGGCTCCCGAAATCCATCGCGATCGCATCGCCCCCGAGGAACGCCCCGATGATGAGGCCGAAGATCGTGAACAGGCCCAAGAAGCCGCCGAGATACCCGCCGGCGTCCGCCCCGCCGACATGATAGTAGATCGTCGCCGCGACGAACCCGACGGTCGCGACCAGGACGATGACGAGAAGGGCGAGGAACCGCATCGTCCGCAGATAGAAGCGGACCTGGTGGCGGAACGCCATGCCGAACTGCGCGGCGTCGCTCGGCACCCCCGGGGGGTCGACCGCCATGGCATCCCAGCACCGCGAGGGGCGGATAACCCTGAGGGATGCGTGCGGGGACTTCGCACGCGGTCGTCACGCCGAAGCGCGGGCGGGGATCGGGGCCGGGGACGGCGTTGGCTCGGAGCCGATCCGGCTCCACCGGAGGGTGAGCGAGTTCAGGACGACCGTGGTCGACGAAAGCCCCATCGCGAGCGCTCCGACCATGGGGAGGACATTGTACATCGATAGGCCGAACCAGGGTACGAGGGCCCCGGCGGCGACCGGTAGAAGGACGGCGTTGTAGCCGACCGCCCAGAGCAGGTTGCCGCGGACCCGTCGCACCGTGCGACGGGCGATCCCGAGCGCGAGCGGGACCCCACGGACGTCCGCGCGGACGAGGAGGACCTGGCCGGCCTCGCGGGCCACGTCCGTGCCGGTCCCGATCGCGATCCCCACGTCGGCGGCGGCGAGGGCGGCGGCGTCGTTGATGCCGTCGCCCACGAAGGCGACGTGGTGGCCCGCGGCACGATACTCCTCCACGCGCGCGACCTTTTCCGACGGCGCGGTCTCCGCATAGACCCGGACGATCCCGAGCTCGCCCGCGACCTTCCGTGCGGCGGCCGGGCGGTCGCCCGTGACCATCCCCACCTCGACCTCCATCCTCCCGAGCTCGGCGACCGCCTCGCGCGCGCCGACCGCGAGCGGCGCCCGGAAGCCGAGCAGCCCCACGACCGTCGGCCCGTCCAGCACCACGGACCACGACTCCCCCGACGCCTCCGCGGCGAGGATCGCCTCCGAGAGGCTCGAGAGGTCCGCGCCTTCGGTCCGCGCGGCTTCGCCGCGCAGGACCGCGACGTCCCGGCCGTCCCGGCGGCCCCGGACCCCTCGGCCGGGGTCGGTCCGGGTCGCCTCCACCCGTGCCGGGACGATCCCTTCCCGCTCAGCCCGCTCCCGGACCGCCCGACCGAGGGTATGCTCGCTTCCGGTCTCGAGCCCGGCGGCGAGCGAGAGCACGGCGTCGGGCCGAACCCCGGGCGCCGCGACGACCTCGGCGAGCTCGGGGGTCGCGGTCGTCAGAGTACCGGTCTTGTCCGTCAGCACGACGTCGACGCGGGCGGCGCGCTCGATCGCGTCCTCTCCGCGGAACAGGACCCCCGACTCGGCCGCGCGGCCCGTCCCTACGATGATGGCGGCCGGGGTCGCGATGCCGAACGCGCACGGGCACGCGGTGATCGCGACCGTGACGAAGACGAGAAGAGCGACCGTCGGGCCGGAGCCCCCGAGGAAGTACCACGCGAGCGCGACCGAGAGCGCGAGCGCGAGAACGAACGGAACGAAGACCGCCGAGATGCGGTCGGCGGTCCGCTTGAGCGGGACCCGGGACATCTCCGAGGCGGTCAGGAGCTGACCGACCTGCGCGACGAACGTGTCGGCCCCGACACGGGAGGTCTCGATCTCGACCGAACCCTCGCCGTTGATCGCGCCCGCGATCACCCGGTCCCCGGGGCCCTTCGCGACGGGCAGGGATTCCCCGGTGAGGAGCGATTCGTCCGCGCTCGTACGGCCGTTTCGGACGACCCCGTCCGTCGGGAACCGCCCGCCGGGCCGAACGCGCACGATCGCCCCGACCTCGACCTCACCGACCGGAATCGAGACCTCGACGCCGTCCCGCACGACCGCGGCGTGGGTGGGGAGGATCTCGTTCAGCCGACGCAACGCGGAGCCCGCTCGGGCCCGCGTGAGGTGCTCGAGGTAATTTCCCGTCAGGATCAGCGTGACGATCAGGGCCGAGGCGTCAAAGTAGTACGCCGCGGGTAACCGACCCGGGAGCGCGAGCGCGGCGACGCTGTAGAAGAACGCCGTGGTCGTGCCGACCATGATCAGTAGGTCCATGTTCGCGACCCGGTTGCGGAGGGCATCGTACCCGCCCCGGTAGAAGATCGAGCCCGGGTAGAACTGGACGACCGCGGCCGCGGCCGCCGCGACGAACGGAGCGAGCGACCCCGTGGGGACGTAGGTGAGGACCAGGACGACGACCGAGAGCGGCCACGCGACGACGAGGCGGCGCAAGAGGCGCTGTCGTTCGTGCTCCGGCTCCGCGAAAGTGAGCCGGCAGCTCTCCGAGCAGAAGTAGTAGGTGCGGTTGTCGCGGGCCAGCTGAAGCGACTCGGGGCGGGGGTCGACCGACATCCCGCAGATCGGGTCGGTCGCCATGGAGAGCGGACCCCGCCCCTACCTACCGGCCGACGGCCTACCGCGGGTCGGGGCGGTGGGTTCGCTCGTAGGTCTTCTGGCACGCGGCCGCGCAGAAGTAGACCGTCTCTCCGCCGTAGCGTCCCTGTGCCGCCGCCGTCGTGCTCTCGATCGTCATCCCGCAGACCGGATCCTTTACCTTCGCCATGCTAATGCCTTCGCGACTGCCAGTCCATTAGCTTATTTAGCGTAGCAGGATGAACGGGCGCGTCCCGAATCCGGAGAGAGCGATGGCGACCCAAGGGCCCGGCGCGCTGCGGAACGACCGTTCGCTCGCGGTCGACTTCTCGAACACGATCGCATGTCCGGGGTGCCGAGCGCAAGACGCGTTCGCCTCGGTCGAGAGCGCCCGTCGGTGGCTGCGCGCGAGGGCCCCCGACGCCGCCCCCGATTGGACACCGGGCGAGTGGATCGGACTCCGAGGGTTCCGGGAGGACGTCCGGAGGGTACTTCGGGCCGCGGCCACGGGCTCCCGGCCGCCCGGGGACGCGCTCGCCTCGGTCAACGAGGCTCTCCAGGGCGCGTCGCCGGTTGCGCTGAGGTACCAGGGGGGCCGGTGGTCCCAGGTGCGCGCCCCGGGACCGCGCGCCCCCATGGTCGAGCTTCGGCTCCGGATCGCACGGTCGGCGGCCGACGCCCTCACCGGCCCGAAACGACCGCGCGTGCGACTCTGCCAGGCGCCCGGCTGCCTCCACTTGCTGTTCGCCCGGTCGTCCCGCCAGCTCTGGTGTTCGCCGAGCGGCTGCGGGAACCGCGTTCGGGTCCAGCGACACTACCGAAAGTCTCGCGGAGCCCCGGCGTAGGAGCGCCGCCACCTCCCTGGCACCGGGAGCCCGGTCCGACCCGGTCCGCGGCGGGCGGCGCCCCCCCCCCGAAACCTTCAACCGCATCCCGGGGTGGCGCTCGGCCGTGGTCGAGAACCTCGCGCCGCCCGACGTGGCCGAGCGGATGAAGCGCGGGCCGGTGGAGCTGGTGCTCCTGGACGTGCGCGAGGTCTTCGAGCGCCGAGTCGCTTCGATCGATCCGTCGTTGCACATCCCGATGAACGAGGTTCCGGACCGCCTCGACGAGATCCCGAAAGACCGGTTGCTCGTCGTTTACTGCCACAGCGGGGAGCGCTCGATGCTCGTTGCCGGGTTTCTGGCGGGCCGGGGGTACCGGTCCGTGGCCAACCTGGCCGGAGGGATCGACGCCTGGTCCGCGCTCGTCGACCCCGATGTCCCCCGGTACTACTGAGGCCGCGGCCGGAGACCGCTCCCCTGCGGGAGAGTACTTGCGCCCCGGGACGCGGGGACCCGGGAGACGTTTCGAAGCGTGGGAGGGCGGCCGCGCCGAGGGACGCGGGCGGCGGCGGATCGGTCGAGGCGGTTCACCGTCGACGCCCGCCGCGCTCGCCGGGCGACGGCGGACGGAGGACCTCGACGTACGCCCGCATCTTCCAGTAGGTATCGAGGAACTCCTGACCACGGGACGTGACGTCGTAGACCGGCCGACCGTCGAGCTCGTCGCTCTTCAGGAGTCCGAGACCGAGCAGGAGGTCGACCACGGTGCGCAGGCGGTCGACGGGCATCCCGGCCCCGTAGGAGACCCGCGTGATGCGCGCCGCGCCGTGGTACCGCTTCACGACCTCGAGCACCGTCGCGTAGATGTCGGTGACCTCCCGCCGTCGGGAGACCCCTCCTCCGTTCGCGCCGCTCGCCATCCGGCGCACCTCACCCTACAGCGGGAACGGCGGCAACTCGGCGACCTTGCGGGGCGGAGAACGGACCTCGGCGCCTCGGTCGACCTGAACGGAGTCGACGTACGTGACCTCGTCGGCGACCGCCCGTTCGCTCACGCGAACCGTTCGGGCGAAGATCCGTCGCGCCTCCGCCCTCGCGCCGAGCTCGACATGGTCCCCGTAGATGTCCTCGGCGCGAGCGCGGTCGTCGAGCTCGACCGACCCGCCGACAAGCGGACCGCTCGCGCGGGTACGGCGGCCAAGTCGAAGGCGCGCCGCCTTGAGGCCCGTCTCGGTCGCCACCGACCCACCGACCTCCGCGGTCGACGCGAACACCGCGTGGTGGGCGGCGAGCTTGCCCCCTACCTCGAGCCGGTCGCCCACGAGCTCGTCCCGGACGCTCACCGAACCGCCCGCCTCGAGCCGGCCGGTGAGCCGGAGCGCGCCGTCGGTCTCGAGCTTGCCGCCGACCTCGACGTCGGCGCCCTCGGCGGGAGAATGGATCGTTCCGATCCCCCCCACCTCGAGTGTCCGAAACTTGAACGGTCCCTGGACGTTGAACATCCCTCCGACTTCGACCGACCCCCCGGTCGCAGCCCCCCGGAGGTCGGCTACGCCCCCGACCTCGAGGGACCCGAACGTGAGGTCCTCGTCGCTGACGAATCGCCCCCCGACCTCGATCGCTCCCCGGACCGTCCCGCCCTTGAGGCGGATGAGACCCCCCACCTCGAGCGACTCGATCGTCACCAACGCAACGTCCACCGAGCCGCCGACCTCGACAGCCGACGCGGTCAACGGTCCCGCGAGGTGGAACCGCCCGCCGACGGAGACGCGCTGGGCGGTGAGCGAGCCGGCGCCGTCGAGGACCCCCCCGACCTCGAACTCCTGGGCGGTCGCGGCCCCGGCGATCGCGAGCCCCCGGTCGACGTCCACCCTGCGGGCGCGGAGCTCGCCGCCGACCTCCAGGGCACTGTCCGTGGCCCGGATGTCCTCGTGAACGACGAGGTCGCCGCCCACACGGACCGTCCCCTCGTCGCACTCGAGGGATCGGCATTCGAGCGGGCCAGCGACCTCGGCGTTGCCCTCGAAGCGAGCCCGTCCGGTGACGACGAGCCGGGCGTCGACGTCGATCCGTGCGTTCGCTCCGACGATGAGGTCCCCCTCGACCGCGCCGAGGCGGGCATGGGTGCCCCGCGGGATCCGGGTCTCGGTCATCCGAGCGCTCCAGGGCGGGGAGACCTATAGGGGTTGGTCACGTCCGGTGACCACCCCGGAGGCGGTTCGGGGAGATGATAACCCCGAAATCCTACGGGCGCCCGTGAACGACTCGTTCGACCGCCTGCGCCGCGAGGTCGTCGCCTGCGTCCGGTGCCCGCGGCTCGTCCGCTACCGCGAGCGGGTCGCCGTGGAGAAGAAGAGGGAGTTCCGTGCCGAGACCTATTGGGGACGCGGGGTCCCCGGATTCGGCGACCCGTCCGCCCGCCTCGTCGCCGTCGGACTCGCTCCGGCGGCGCACGGGTCGAACCGGACGGGACGGGTCTTCACCGGCGACCGCTCGGCGGCGTTCCTCGTCCGTGGGTTCCACGCCGCGGGCCTCGCGAACCAACCGACATCGACCCACGGCGGCGACGGGCTCCGCTACACGGACCTCTATCTGACGGCGGCGGTCCGGTGCGCCCCACCGGACAATCGGCCGAGCCCTTCCGAGCGGTCGAACTGCATGCCGTACCTCGACCGCGAGCTGCGCCTGCTCACGAACGCTCGGGCGATCCTCGCGCTCGGCGGGTTCGCCTGGGACGCGCTCCGGGACGCCGTGCCGACGGTCTACGGGGTCGAGCGTCCGTCGACGCCGTTCGCTCACGGAGCGTGCGCGCCTCTCGGCCCCGGTCGCCCGCTCCTGTGGGCCTCGTACCACCCGAGTCCGCAGAACACGAACACGGGGAAGCTCACCCACGCGATGTTCGTCGGGCTTCTCGAACGGATCCGGGCCTCGTACTCGGAGTCGTCGTCGTCCTGATCCCGGCGGTCGCGGCCTCGCTGAGGACTCGGGTGCCCGATCGGCCCGCTCCGATCGAGGGGGCTCGGTTGCGGCGCGATGGGCCGAGGGTGTCGGCCGACACGTCCGCTGGACGGCGGACCGCGTCGGCGGCGCTACGAAAGAGATAATCTCTCCCGCGGGTCGCCGGACCGATGGGCAACTTCGAGGTGCTCGAGCGGGACGGACTCGCGCGTCTCGGTCGGTTCGAGACTCCCCACGGACCCATCGAGACGCCCGCACTCCTCCCGGTCGTCCATCCGGACCCCGAACGGCAGCCCGTACCCCCCCTCGAGATGCGCCGGCGGCTCGGGGTCCGGGCGGTCATCACTTCGTCGTACATCATCTGGAGAACCCCACCCCTGAGGGCGGTCGCCGAGGCGGAGGGGGTTCACGGCCTCCTCCGGTTCGACGGACCCGTGATGACCGACTCCGGTGCCTTCCAGCAGCACGCGTACGGCTCGGTCGAGGTCGGACCCGAAGAGATCCTCGCGTTCCAGGGACGGATCGGCTCCGACATCGCCACCGTGCTCGACATCTTCACGGAGCCCGAGACGGCCCACGACGCGGCCGCCGAAGCCCTCGCATCGACCCTCGAGCGGGCTCGACATGCTCGCTCCGCCCGCGCGGGCCTGCTCGCGGTGCCCGTCCAGGGGGGTGCGCACGACGACCTGCGCGCCCTCAGCGCGGCCTCCGCGAGCGCTCTCGGCGACGTCCTTGCGGTCGGAGGCGTCGTCCCCCTGATGGAACAGTACCGGTTCCCCGAGCTCGTCCGTGAGATCGCGGCCGCGCGCCCGTTCCTCGGCTCCGGCTCTGCCGTCCATCTCTTCGGGACCGGCCACCCGATGACGTTCGCCCTCGCCGCGCTCTTCGGGGTCGACCTGTTCGACTCGTCGGCGTACCACAAGTTCGCCCGCCGGGGCAGCCTCCTCTTTCCCGAGGGAACGGTGCCGATCGACGACCTTCGCGACGCGGTCTGCCACTGCTTTCTGTGCGGGGAGATGCCCCTCACCGAGGTCGCGCGGCGCCCGACGGAGGAGCGGGAACGGCGGATGGCGTTCCACAACCTGCTCGCGTCGGTCGAGGAGGTCGGGAGGGTGCGGCGGGCGATCCGGGAGGGCACCCTCTGGGAGCTCGCCGAGCGGCGGGCCACGGCCCACCCCGCGCTGCGGGCCGGCCTCGCGGAGGCGCGGCTCCGTCCGGAGGTCTTCTGGCCGACCGAACCCGAGAGCCGTAGGGCGTTCCGGGAGACCGGCCCCGACAGCCGGGAGCGTCCCGCGGTCGTCCGATTCCGGGCCCGGGTCGGAGAGTACGTCGCGCGCCACGCGGGCCCGTGGAGGTCGCTCTCCCGGATCCCCCTGCGCCCCGAGTACCTCGCGCGCGTGCCGGCGGACGACCGCTCGGGCGTTGAGGTCGCCTGGGAGGCACCGACGCCGCTCGGTCCCGTGCCGCTCGAACTCACCGAGCTCTACCCGATCGGTCCGTATCTCGGGATCGAGGAATTCTCGGACCCGCCCCGCCACCGGCCTCCGTCGGTGGCCGCCGCGGAGGCGGCGCGGGAGCTTCGCGACGGCGCCGACCTCGCTCGCGATTGGACCGAAGACTGGACGCGTCGCCAGGTGCGCGCCCTCCTCGACTGGCAGTATGGCCCCGAGGTCGCCGCCGCGATGGCCCCGTCGCTGGTCGGGGAGCGTTCCCGTCGCACGGGACGACTCCGGACGCTCGAGGACCGAGCGGGCACCCTCCTGTTCCACGTCGGCACCGACTCGGTCGCCCGCCCGAACTACCGGGGGGCGGAGCGACTGCGCGGACACCTCGGGGTCGGCCGGCACCGGCTCGTCGTGGCGGACGACGCGGTCCCGTTCGTTCGCGGCGGCCGAAGCCTCTTCGCCCGGTTCGTCGAGCGCGCCGACCCCTCGCTCGTCCCGGGGATGTCGGCGCTGTTGGTCGACCGGTCCGACACGCTGCTTGGCGTGGGACGACTCGTTCTCGCGCCGCACGAGATGGCCCAGATGTCGCGGGGCGTCGCCGCCCGGGTCACGGCGCACGCCGGGAGCCCCGAGACCGCTGAGGATGACGAGGCCGCCCAACCCCCCTCCGACCCCGGAATCGACTCGACTCGAGAGCGTGAGGTTTAAAGGTCGGCGCGGTTCGCCGGGCGCGGCGGCCCCGGGTACCCGATGACGAAGACGTTCCTCCTCCTCCAGCTCGACAGCGAAGGTGCGCCGTACTCCGAGGTCGCTGAGGTCCTCGAGAACCTCGGGTTCCGGCCCGAGACCGAGGGGTACGATTTCGTGTACGACTGGGGCCGGGACGCGAGCGTCTCCGAGGTGCTCGGGCTCGCGGACCGGATCCAGGAGGCCCTGAGGGGCCAGCGAGTGTTCTTCCGGATCGAGTCGACGGACGAGTAGACTCCCGGCGCCTTTAGTCGGCGCTTATTAGCGCCCGTCGGCTGGTCGTGCGATGGTCGTCCTCGGGATCGAGTCGACCGCCCACACCGCGTCGGTCGGCATCGTCGACGAGCGCGCGGAGGTGCTCGGGCTCGCCTCCGACATGTACCGGCCCGCCCTCGGGGGGATCCACCCCCGGGAGGCCGCGAACCACCACGTGGAGGTCCTCCCGGGCCTCGTCGAACAGGCGCTCGAGCGGGCGCGCGTCCGACCGAGCGAGGTCGACGCGGTCGCGTTCTCGCAGGGGCCGGGGCTCGGACCGTGCCTGCGCGCGGGCGCGACGGTCGCCCGGGTCCTCTCCCTCGCCTGGAAACGGCCGCTCGTACCGGTGAACCACTGCGTCGCCCACGTCGAGATCGCGCGCGTGCTGAGCGGGCTCGACGACCCGCTCCTCCTCTACGCGAGCGGAGGGAACACGCAGGTGATCGCGTACGGCCGGGGACGCTACCGCGTGCTCGGGGAGACGCTCGATATCGGTGTCGGCAATTTCCTCGACAAGCTTTGGATCGGCCTCGGCGGGACGTTCCCGGGCGGTCCCGCGCTCGAGGCCGAAGCGCGGACCGGCACGGAGCTGCACGCCCTGCCGTACTCCGTGCACGGCATGGACGTCGCGTTCTCGGGGATGCTGACCGCGACCCTCGCGCTCCACGCGAAGGGAACGCCCCGGCCCGACCTCGCCTACTCCGTCGAGACGACCGCCTACGCGATGCTCACCGAGATCACCGAGCGGGCGCTCGCGCACCGCGGGAGGAACTCGGTCGTCCTCGGCGGGGGCGTCGCGTGCAACGAACGGTTGCGCGGGATGGTCCGGGCGATGGTCGAGGGACGCGGCGGAACGATGTTCGCTCCGCCCCGATCGCTGTGCGTCGACAACGGCGCGATGATCGCGTGGACCGGGCATCTCGCCCATCGCGCGGGCGTCTCGGTGGACGTCCCCGACTCGGCGGTGCTTCCCCGGCAGCGGACCGACCTCGTTTCGACTCCCTGGCGGGCCGGGTAGCCCTCGAACGATGGACGCACCCGCGGGACGGCCGCCCGAGCGGTGGGACGTGCTCGTCGTCGGGGCGGGGCCGGCGGGGTCGACCGCCGCGTACCGGCTCGCCCAGCGGGGCCACTCGGTCCTGGTCGTCGAGGAGCACGGCAAGGTCGGCCAGCCGGTCCAGTGCGCGGGACTCGTCTCCCGGCGGGTCCTCGACCTCGCCGGGTCCGAGTCGATGGTGCGCGCGACCGTGTGCGGCGCGAGCGTCTTCGGCCCGGGCCTCGGGTCGGTCTCGTTCCGCGCCCCCGAGCCCCGGGCGTTCGTCATCGACCGCGCGGGCCTCGACGTTCACCTCGCCGACCGGGCCGCGCGCGCGGGCGCCGAGTACCGGACGTCGACGCGGTTCGACCGGCTCCTCCCGGGTCCGGTCGACGGCGTGCGGGTCCGGCTCCTCGACGGCGAGGACGCGCCGATCGAGGTGACCGCCCGGCTCGTGATCGGGGCCGACGGGGTCGCGAGCGCGGTCGCGCGCGCCTTCCGGCTCCGCCGGCCGGTCGAGATCCTGCCCGCCTTCGAGGCCGAGTTCCCGGCGAGCCCGGGGGACCCGGACGCGGTCGAGGTCTACCTGGGTCGGCGGTTCGCGCCCGGGCTCTTCGGTTGGTGGATCCCCGACGGCGCGGGGGGCGCGCGCGTTGGGGTCGCCGCGGACGCGGACGGGACGTCGGCCCGCGCGTACTACCTGCGGCTCCTCGAGCATCTCGCGAAGAGGTTCGGGCGCCCCCTCGGGAGCCCGACCGCGTACCTCGTCTCGGGGATCCCGATCGGCACCCTGCCGAAGACCCACGGCGACCGCGTGCTCTTGGTCGGCGACGCGGCGGCCCAGGTGAAGCCGCTGTCGGGCGGCGGGATCTTCACGGGGATGACCGGCGCGGAGATCGCCGCGCGGGTCGCCGACGAGGCGCTGCGGGCCAACGACCTCTCGGCGGCAGCGCTCGCCGAGTACGACCGCCGCTGGACCGCCGGGCTCGGAGAGGAGTTCCGGCGCGCGCACTACCTCAGGCGCGTCTTCACGCGACTCTCGGACGCCGACCTCGACGCCATCGTCCGCGCCCTCGGGTCGTCGGAATCGCCGGCGACGATCGTCGCGTTCGGGGACATCGACTTCCCTACGCACGTCGTGCGGGAGCTGCTGCGGACCTCCCCGTCGCTCGTTCGGCTCCTCCCGAAGGCGCTCGGGGCCTGGGTCTCGTCGGGCGCCTACCTCGCCCCGGACGTCGAGCCGGGGCCTCTGCGGAAGTAGACCCACGCGCCGGCGCCGACGAGCACGACAGAGCCGGCCAGGAGGGCGCCGAGCACCCAGCCCCAGTCCGAGGCGGCGACCTCGACGGCGGTCTCGGGAGTCACGCCCGAGACACCGAGACGGCTCAGGTTCAGCGTCACGCTCCCGTTCGGCAGCTCGGTCGCCGCCTGCCACACCGATGCGGTGAACCATCCGCGCGACTCGAGGAGATAGGACGTGCCGTTCGTGGCAAGAGTGAAGGAGAGCGCGGTCCGCACCGCGTACGCACCGCTCCCGGTGGTGTCGGACGTCACGACGCCCACCGACCCCCGGTAGACACTCGCGTTCGTGAGGGTGCCGACCGACACGTTGGCGACCGGACCCGACGACGTGGGTGTCGTGAGGTCGGGCGCCCCGGCGACCGGGGCGAACGACGGCCCCCCGCCCGGAAAGCCGTTGAACGCGTAGACCTCGAACGTCACGACGAGCGAGTCGAGGGCGCTCGGGAGCGGGTCGGCGACCGTGAACGCCACCGTCCCCGTGCTTCCCGGCGCGAGGGTGGGGGCGCTCAGGTTGCCGAGGAACGCCCTCGAGAGCCCGAGCGGGAGCGGCGGAGCGCTCCCGCCGCTCGCGGGCACGGGGAGCCCGGTCCCGAGGAGCACGAGGGCGATCGAGAGCGTGAGGGCGGTAGGCACCGCGCGCGTCGGGCCGGCGGACCGTCTAACCAACGGGCTCCTCCGGGTACTCCCCGCTCTCGGCGAGCGCGACGAGCCGCCGGATCCGCTCGACCGTCTCGCGCCGCCCCCGCCGGCCGCGGACGCCGAGGAGCGCCACCGGGCCGGGGTATCGGCGGGGGTACCGGCCCCGGTCGCCGGCGAGCCCGGCCTTGAAGAGGGCCCGGGCGAGCGCGCGGGGCCGCCGGGTGAGCTCGACCGCGTCGAGATCCGCCCGGTACTCCTCGCGCCGGGTCAACGAGGCGCTGAGGAGCGCGAAGATGGGGTCCCAGCGCATCATGCGGGAGAGCATCCGGATGAACGTGAGGTAGCGACCGTCGAGCTCGCGGATGTGTCCGAGCTCGTGCGCGACGACCGCCTCCCACTCCTCGACGGTCAGCCGCTCGAGAAGCCCCTCCGACACGAGGATCACGTCCCGACGGAAATGCCGAAGGCCGCGACCCCGCTCGAGCACGGTGAACGTGAAAGCGTCCGGACGCGCCGACGGGAACGCGTAGAGGGCGACCGAAGCGGGCCGGGCCGCGAGCGTTGGGGGCCAGGAGAGGGGCCGGGCCACGACCAGCCGAAGGATCCCCCGAGCGACCGCTTGGCTCACGACGAAGGCGACCAGGAACACCGCGAACGCCCCGGCGGCACCGAGGACCCAGAGGACGAGGAATCGGCCCTCGAAGAGAGCCAGAGGGCTCGCGATCAACCGCTCGATGCCCCGGAACCCTCCGTTCGAAAGGACCCAGAGGAGCGCGGTGGTCGCGAGGACGGCCCAGGAGGCGAGGAACGCCGCGGCGAGACGCAGGACGGTCGGGGAGGTCGACCGACGGTAGGCCGCCCGGAGGCCGATGCCGATCCCCACCCACGCGAGGACCGGCAGGTACGTGACGGCGATGGGTGCGAGCGCCATGGCGCGATGCCGAGGGTCAATCGAGCCCGAGGCGACGGCGGAGCTCGCGCTCCTGCGTCGGGTCGAGCTTGGACAGTTCCTCGTTCAGGTGGACCACTCCCGCCGGGCCGAACATCGCCACGACGCCCCTCAGGAGATTCACGAGGTATTTCTGCTCGACGTTCACGGGCCGGTAGACGTACCGCTCGCCTCCCCGGCAGGTTTCGCGACGACGACGGACCAGCCCTTTCGCGTGCAGACGGGCCAGGATCGTCGCGACCGTCGTGTAGGCGACCCGCACCCCCCGACGTTCGAGGGCTTCGCGGACCTCTCGGGCGGGCGCGGCTTTCAGCTCGCGCAACGACGTCAGGACCTCCGCCTCGAGCGAGCCCAGCATCCGGATCCCGACCTCTTCGAGCCGGACTCGCTCCTTAAACGATGCGTCGCACGAGAACGAACCGGTTCGTACCCTACGCATTTCAAGACCGTCGCTCGGGCGCCGGAGGGGGCGGCTCCACGCCCGAGCAAGTGTTAATGGCCCGACCCCGTTCCGCGCCCCGATGGCGATTCGGGGCCCGGTGGTCGACAGCGTGCTCGACCTCGTGGGGAACACCCCGCTCGTCCCGCTCAAGCGGGTGACGCAGGGCCTCCCCTACCGGGTGCTCGCGAAGCTCGAGTACCTCAATCCGGGGGGTTCCGTGAAGGACCGGATCGGTGCGAGCATGATCGACGAGGCCGAGCGCACCGGGGAGCTCCGACCCGGCGGCACCCTCGTCGAGGCGACCAGCGGGAACACGGGCGTCGGCCTCGCGCTCGTCGCAGCGGTACGGGGGTACCGGACGGTCTTCGTGCTACCGGACAAGATGAGCGCGGAGAAGATCCGCCTGTTGCGGGCCTTCGGGGCGCGGGTCGTCGTGACCCCGAGCGGCGTTCCGCCCGAGCACCCGATGAGCCATTACTCGGTCGCCCGCCGGCTCGCGAGCGAGATCCCCGGCGCCTACTATCCCAACCAGTACGAGAACGCGAACAACCCCGATGCCCACTACCGAACGACCGGTCCCGAGATCGACCGGGACGTGGGCGGCGACCTCACGGCGGTCATCGGAACGGTCGGCACGGGCGGGACCATGAGCGGGGTCGGCCGCTACTTCAAGGAACATCGCCCGTCGGTGAGGATCGTCGCGGTCGACCCGGCCGGCTCCCTCCTCGGTCCCTTTTTCCGGACGCACACCCTCGGGAAGGCGACGCCCTACCAGGTGGAGGGGATCGGGGAGGACATGATCCCGAACTCGATCCACTTCCAGTACCTCGACGAGTTCGTCGAGGTCGGCGACCGCGAGTCGTTCGTGATGGCCCGCCGACTCGCGCGAGAGGAGGGGATGTTCGTCGGCGGCTCGGCCGGCTCGGCCGTCGTCGGAGCCGTGCGGTGGCTGTCGGGACACCCTCTGCCCGACGGCGCGACGGTCGTCGTCATCCTTCCCGATTCGGGCGACCGGTACCTCTCGAAGTTCTACTCGGACGACTGGATGCGCGAGAAGGGGTTCCTCGACGTCGGGGCGGCCGCCCGTGACCTCATCGGCCGCAAGGGGCCGACGCCGGCGCTCGTCGCGGTCGACCCGACCACGGTCGTGCGCGACGCCCTCGCCCTTCTCCGGCACCACGACATCTCCATGATGCCCGTCCTCTCCGGGCCGACGAACGTCGGGAGCTTCCAGGAGGACGAGGTCCTTCGCCGCGCCCTCGCGGACGAAACGGTGGTCGAGCGGTCGGTCGCCACCGTCCTCTCGGCGCCGTTCGTCGAGGTCGGCGCGGACGCCCCGGTCTCGGAGGTCCTCCACCGCCTCAAGGAGGAACGGGCGCTGCTCGTCCGCGACGCGGCCTCGGGGGCCGCGATCGGCGTGCTGACGCGCCACGACCTCGTCGGGTACCTCTCGGAGGAGGAGGGCGAACGTGCGGTTTGACACCCGCCTCATCCACGCGGCCCAGCCCGCCGACCCCCTTACGGGTGCGGTGAACCCGCCGATCTACCTCTCGAGCACCTTCCGCCAGTCCGCGCCGAACGTCCACAAGGGCTACGTCTACAGCCGCAGCGGCAACCCGACCCGCGCGGTGCTCGAGGCGACGATCGGGGCGATCGAGAGCGGCCGCGCGGGCCTCGCCTTCTCCTCGGGCCTCGGCGCCCTCGCGACCCTGCTCGAGGCGTACCCGACCGGGAGTCGGATCGTCGCCGTCGACGACCTCTACGGCGGGACCTGGCGCCTGATGGACCACCACCGTCGCCAGTTCGGCGTGAACGTCGACTACGTCGACATGACGGACCTCGCGAACGTTCGGGCCGCGCTCGCCCGACCCGCGGACCTCGTCTACGTCGAGTCCCCCACGAACCCGCTCCTCAAGATCATCGACCTGAGAGCGGTCGCCCGGATCGCCCACCGCGCGAAGGCGACGGTCGCGGTCGACAACACCTTCGCGACACCGGCGCTCCAGCGACCGATCGAGCTGGGCGCCGACGTCGTCCTTCATTCGACCACGAAGTACCTCGGCGGCCACTCCGACATCATCGGCGGCGCCCTCGCGTTCGGGGACGCGAAGCTCGCCGAACGGTTCGCCTGGCTGCAGAACGCGGTCGGCGCCGTCCCGAGCCCGTTCGACTGCTTCCTCGTCCTGCGGGGGATTCACACCCTCGGCGTGCGGATGCGCGCCCACGAGGAGAGCGCGCGGGCCGTCGCGGAGGTACTGGACGGGCACCGCAAGGTCCGGTGCGTCCACTACCCGGGCCTCGACAGCCATCCGCAGCACGCCCTCGCCCGACGCCAGATGGGCGGATTCGGGGGGATGGTGAGCGTCGAGCTCGCGGGTGGGTCCCGCGCCGCGCTCGGGTTCATGCGGCGGCTAGAGGTGTTCGCTCTCGCCGAGAGCCTGGGCGGAGTGGAGTCGCTCGTCGACCACCCGGCGACGATGACGCACGCGAGCGTGCCGAAGGCCGAGCGCGAGGCGCACGGGGTCACGGGGGGGCTCGTCCGATTGTCGTGCGGTATCGAGGACCCGGCCGACCTCGCCGACGACGTCCGTACGGCGCTCGGAAGGAGCTAGGCGTGCGCCGCTTCACCGTCTACGACTCGCTCTCCCGGTCGACCCGGGAGTTCGCGCCGATCCATCCGCCGCGCGTCGGGCTCTACGTCTGCGGACTGACGCCGTATGCCCCGGCGCATGTCGGCCACGGGCGGACGTTCGTCTTCTTCGACGTCGTCGCCCGGGCGCTGCGCCGCTGGGGCTACCGCGTCTTCTACGTGCAGAACGTGACCAACCTCGACGACAAGCTGATCGCCCGCGGCAGCGAAGAGGGGATCGACCCGCTCGTCCTCGCGGACCGTCACTTCCTCTCGTACCGCCTCTCGATGGAGCGGCTCGGGGTGCGGTCGGTGAACTACTACCCGTTCGCCACCGACTACGTTCCCGAGATCCTCGAGCAGGTTCGTCTCCTCCTCGACCGCGGCTTCGCCTACGTCGCCTCCGACGGCTCGGTCTACTACGAGGTCGCGAAGTTCCCGGGCTACGGCCGGCTCTCCGGTCAGAAGGTCGAGGCCCTGCGGGCCGGCGCCCGGGTCGAGGTCGACACGCGCAAGCGTTCCCCGGAGGATTTCGTCCTCTGGAAGGCCGCGACCCCGGGCGAGCCCAGCTGGGAGAGCCCTTGGGGCCCCGGCCGGCCCGGTTGGCACATCGAGGACACGGCGATGACCGCCCGCCTCCTCGGGGACCGCTACGACCTCCACGGGGCCGCGGTCGACCTCATCTTCCCGCACCACGAGGCGGAGATCGCCCAGGCCGAGGCGGCGACCGGCCGTGCGCCGCTCGTCAACTACTGGATGCACGGCGGCCTCCTCCTGTTCGACCGCGAGAAGATGTCGAAGTCGCTCGGCAACGTCATCTCGCTCGACGAGGCGATCGACTCCTTCGGCCCGGGGCCGCTGCGCCTGTTCTACCTGAACGCGCAGTACCGCGGCCCGCTCGACTTCCACCCGGACCGGACGCTCGCGGAGGCGCGCGAGGCGTACGCCCGGCTCGCGGTCGGCATCGAGCGGATCGACGACCTGCTCGAACGGGACGGGCCCGAGCGGCCGGGCGCCGAGCCTCCCGAAGCGCTCGGGCACGACGCGCAGGAGCTCGTCGAACGCCTGGACCGGACCCTGGCGGACGACTTCAACACGCGCGAAGCGATCGCGCTCCTCTTCGGGTGGACCCGAAAGATCGCCGAGCACCTCGCCCAGCTCGATACGTACTCGGGCGCGGGGCTCGAAGGGCTCGCCGCTCCGTACCGTTGGGCCGAGGAGGTCCTCGGGCTCTTCGCGCGGGAGCGAGGTTCGCGCGCCGGGGCCTGGGGCTCGATCGTCGGGGTCGCGATCGCCGCCCGGGCGCGCGCGCGCGCCCGCGGGGATTACGCCGAGGCGGACCGGATCCGGGACGAGCTTCGCCGGGCGGGGGTCGAGCTCGAGGACGGGGCGGGCGACACCCGCTGGAAGGCGGCCGGCGGCCCCTAGGGGCGCACGGGGGACGATGCGAGGGTTCGGGTTCCGCGAGCACGGTGGCGTCGACCGGCTCGAGTTCATCGACCTCCCGGACCCGGTCCCGGGCCCGGGCGAGGTCCGCGTCGCCGTCCGCGCCGCGGCGTTCAATCGGCTCGACCGCTTCACCCTCGCCGGCATCCCCGGCGTCCCGGTCGAGCGGCCCCATGTCCTCGGCTCGGACGGAGCCGGCGTCGTCGATTCGGTCGGCGAGGGCGGGCCATCGCTCGCCGCCGGCACGAAGGTCCTTCTCAACCCCGGCCTCTGGGACGGCACGTGCGACGCCTGCCGCGCCGGTCGCGAGGCCCTCTGCCGGAACTACCGGGTGGTGGGCGAGCACACCCAGGGAACCGCCGCCCCGTATGTCGTCGTCCCTTCCGCGAGCGTCCACCCGCTGCCCGAGCGCCTCTCCTTCGAGGAAGGGGCGGCGGTCCCGCTCGTCTTTGAAACCGCGTGGAGGGCGCTCACCACCGTCGGCGAGGTCGCCCCGGGAGACCGGGTCGCCATCGTGGGGGCCGGGGGGGGCGTTCCGACCGCGGCGGTCCAGGTCGCGAAGCTGCGCGGCGCCACGGTGGTCGTCGCGTCGCGGTCGACCGCGAAGGAAGCGAAGGTCCGTGCGCTCGGAGCGGACGGTTTCGTGACGTTCGACGACGAGCACCCGCTCGACAAGGTCCTTTGGCAGTGGAGCGAGAAGCGGGGGATCGACGTCGTGTTCGACTCGGTCGGGGCCCCGACGCTTCCCCGATCGGTCCGCGCGCTCGCCCGGGCGGGCCGGGTGGTCGTGGTCGGGGCGACCGCGGGTCCGGTCGTGGAGTTCGACGTCCGCACCCTCTTCTGGCGGCAGGCATCGATCCGCGGAAGCACGATGGCCGGCGCCCGGGAGTTCGAGGACGTCTTGGCCCACCTCGCGGCGGGCCGACTCAAACCGGTCGTCGACTCCGTGACCCCGTTCGAGCGCGCCCGGGAGGCGTTCCGACGGTTCGACGACGCGGACCTGTTCGGAAAGATCGTGCTCCGGGTGGCCTAGACCTCGCGCTCCCCGGCACCGGCGGTAGCCGCCGTGGTGCGAACCGTCCCCGGTCGTCTTTCCGGGGACGTGTTTCGAAAGCACATTTAAGTAGAGGAACCCGGCCTTTCTTGCCACGTGAGTCGTTCAATGGGACCGCCCTCGGGCTCCGGGGGACCCGTACGGCTTCGGGATCGGCGCATCATGCGGGGAACGGTGGCGGTGGTCGGGATTCTTCTGGTGCTCCTCGGTTCGGGCGGTCTGCTGGTCGCGGCGTCGCCGTCGCCGGCCGCACCGTTCGCCGGCTCGGCCGCCGTCTCGCCGGCGGCGGTGACGCACGGCGACCTCGTGGTCGCGAACGGCACGTCGGTGACGATCGGCCCGCTCAGCGGGAGCACCACGTACTACCAGGGCGGCAACATCACGGTCGAGCCGAGCGGGACCCTCATCGTGCAGAACACGACCCTCAGCTTCGTCCAGTTCGTCGGCGCGTCGGGGACCCTTTCCGAGCGCCTTTCGCACATCTACCGGTTCGTCGACCTCGGGACGGTCGACTTCGTCAACTCCACCCTCACGACCGACGTGGCGACCCTGAACGCGTCCGCGAAGCTCTTCGTGAGCGTCTCGGGGACGCTCAACGTCCGCAACTCGGTCTTCGCCTTCCCCGGGTGGCTCAACGTCGTCGGGTCGGCCGCGGCGGCGACGTTCAACCGCTCGCTCGTCGAGCCGAACCCGGCGGTCGCCGGCCTCGTCGAGCCCTCCGTCCTGCTGGCGGACACCTCCTCGAGCCCCGTCCTGAACGTCTCGGGCGGAGCCCAGTTCAACTTCTTTGCGAGCCAGTATGCCGGCCTCTACAACGACAACCTGACCGCGAACGGGGTTCCGAGCGCCCCGCCGTTCTCCACGACCTCGAGCGTCGCCCTCCCCACGGGAGGCGTGACCCTCGCGAACGGCGCGTTCAGCCTGCCGAGTCCCACCAACTCGACCGCTCTCGCCGAGGCGATGCTCTATCCCAGCGAGGCGGCGAGCGTTACGGTGACGATCGACTACACGAGCACCGCCGGCGGAACGGTCACGGCTCCGGTCTCGGTCGCCTATGCCGGGTCGCTCTACCCCGTCGGGACCGCCTCAATGCCGACGACGGGGTCGAGCGCGACCCTCGTCGCGGGAGCGGGCTCCCCGCTCGTTCAGGCGATGAGCGAGGGCGGAAGCCCGTTCGACCTCTCGGCGGGCGTCACGTTCGCCTCGGCGTCCGCGGCCGGGGTCACGCTGACGAGTGTCACGCTGTCGCTTACGGCCGCCCCGAACTACAACCTCACGGCGTCGGGGAGCGGTACGCGCGTCGCCCTCGTGGACAGTTCGCTCGGCGTCAACTTCAATCCGAGCCTCTCCAATCTCTCGTCGGCCCTGCCCTGGGCCTCCAACAAGCTCCTCGTCACGGCCGGCGCCGAGGCGTTCCTCGCGAACCTGACGGTGCCGAACCCGCTGCCCGAGGTCTACGCGACGTCCGCCGTCCTCCCCTCTTCGGGGGGATCCGCCGTCGTGTACCGGTGGGCCCAGTTCAACCTCACGGGCGGCCCGAACGCGATCCTCGGGATCAACGGCGGCGCCGTCTCCGCCTACTACGCCTCCGACTCGAACCAGACGAACAATGCGACCGCGAACGCGCTCAACGACCTCGCGGCGACCTCCCCGGCGATCTGGGGGTACCTCCAGTACTGGGACGCGGTCCAGGGACGCCCCGCCTACGGGTCGAGCGGTCCGAGCGGCATCGCGAGCGTCCTCCTCGCCTCCGCCGAGATCGACGACACGTCCCTCCCGAACGGGAACTACCTCGGCGATTACCATGTCGGGGTCTACGCGCCGCTGACTCCCCCGGTCACTTCCTGGCTGCTCGGGGCGGTGAGCCCGTACCCTCAGGGGGTCGCGGCCGGAACGAGCGGCTACGGCCAGCCGGACGTCCTCTCGAGCGTCAACTTCCCGCAGTACGTCGTGAACGCGTCGGCCGGCGGGGTGGTCGTCAGCGCGAACTCGACCGTCAACTCGACGGTCCGGATCGGTCAGGTGCTCGGCGTCAACGTGACGTTCACCAACTACGGGGAGGCCCCCGTCTACGCGGTCAACGCGACCCTGTACTGGAACGCGAGCCGCACGACACCGATCGCGCGCGTCTCGGCGAGCGGGCTCACCCTCGCGAACGGGGCCTCGCGGACCTTCCTCTTCAGCTGGGTCGTCAACGACACCGTCACCGGGCTCCGGGGCCACGCGTTCCTACAGAACCTGTCGGGCGTCGTCGGCTGGAACGGGACCCTTAGCGGTTCGTACCATGGCGGGGCCGTGTTCACCGCGCCGGTGACGTTCACGCCCTCGCAGGTCGTGGTCGCCTCGGCGACCGCCCCGGCGTCGAGCGTTTCTCTTGGCCAGACGTACCTCACCTTGGGCGTGGTCCACTACAACGGCTCCCAGCCGGCGACCCTCCGCCTGTTCGCGACCCCCACCTCGGGCGGCTCGCCGGTCCAGGTCGGGTACGCGAGCTCGCTCGCGGGGTCGTTCTCGGTCGCGTGGACCGCGAACGGACTGAGCGCGGGGACCTCCTACACGCTCACGGTCGTGGCGACGTACAACGGCGTGAGCTCGGCCGCGTACACCGCCGGCACGTTCTCGGTCCCGGGGTCGCCGACGACCGCGAAGAGCTTCCTCACGCAGACGTTCTTCGGGCTCCCCCTGTGGATGTGGCTCGCGATCGGCGCGGCGATCGTGATCGCGATCGTCGCCTTCCTCCTCTTCGCCCGCCGCCAGGCCGCCGGCAAGCTGGTCGAGTGCGGCGAGTGCGGCAACCTGATCCCCGAGGAGGCGACCGTCTGTCCGAAGTGCGGGGCGGAATTCGAGGCCGACCTCATCCGCTGCAGCCGCTGCGCCTCCACGATCCCGGCCGACTCGACCGTCTGTCCGGAGTGCGCCGCCCAGTTGCTCGGCAAGCCCGGTGAGGGCGCCGACGACCCCGAGCGGCAGGGATACGCCGACTTCACCGAGAAGTTCCGCGCCGAAGCGAAGCGCGAACTCGGCGAGAACTACACCGAGGGTGCCTTCTGGGACTGGTGGAAGCGCCAGCCGACGTACACCTCCTTCAGCCAGTGGAGGCTCCAGCAGGGCCAGGGAACGTCGCGCACCGGCATGACGGCCCCGCCGGCCGCCGCCGAGGCCCCGGGGCCGGCAGCCTCCGCCTCGCCGCCGCCCCGCAAGGGGACGGGCGGTACGCCGCCGGCCGCACCGTCGCGGTCCGCGGCCCCTCCGGCCGAGACCGTCCTGCCCCCGCCGCCCGCGGGGGGAGCGGGCCTCAAGGCGTGTCCGAACTGCGGCAAGGAGATCCCGACGGACTACCTCGTCTGCCCGTTCTGCGGCGCCGTGACGCAGTAGGCCGCGGCGCGCCCGTTCGGACCGAACCCTTTCCCCCTCTGCTTTATCCCGCGCCGGCCTTGCGTCGGGCCGAGAGATGCCGGGGGACGTCGACCGCGGGCGGCTGAAGCTCGAGTGGGCCCGGAGCCACATGCCGGTCCTCGAGGGGATCCGGCGGCGGTTCGAAGCCGAGCGGCCGTTCGCCGGCCTCACGATCTCGGCGGTGCTGCACGTCGAGGCGAAGACGTGCGCGCTCGCCCTCGCCCTCGCGGCGGGCGGGGCCGACGTGCGCTTGGCCGCGAGCAACCCCCTTTCGACCGACGACGACGCCGTCGCCGCCGTGCGCGAGGCGGGCGTCGAAACGCTCGCCGAAAAGGGCGAGTCGGTCGCGGCGTACCGGGCGGGCGTCCGGGCGATGCTCGACGCGGACCCCGACGTGATCGTCGACGACGGCGCGGACCTGGTGGCGCTCGCCCATACGGCGCGCACCGACCGTGGCCGCATCCGGGGCTCGACGGAGGAGACGACAACCGGCGTCACGCGGTTGCGCGCGCTCGAGCGGTCGGGCCACCTGCGCTTCCCGGCGATCGACGTGAACGACGCCGAGATGAAGCACCTCTTCGACAACCGCTACGGTACGGGCCAATCCACGCTCGACGGCCTGTTCAGCGCGACGAACCTCCTCCTCGCCGGGAAGACGTGCGTCGTCGCCGGCTACGGCTGGTGCGGCAAGGGGGTCGCCGCCCGGCTGAGGGGCGTCGGCGCGGAGGTCGTCGTGACCGAGGTCGACCCGGTCCGCGGGATCGAGGCCCGTCTCGACGGTTTCCGGGTGATGCCGATGCTCGACGCCGCCCGAGAGGCCGACCTGATCGTCACGGTCACCGGCGCCACCTCCGTCGTGCGCGCCGAGCACTTCCGCGTCCTCAAGGACGGTTGCCTGCTCGCGAACTCGGGCCACTTCGACGTGGAGGTCGCGCGGACCGAGCTCGAACGCCTGTCGGTCGGGCACCGCACGGCGCGCCCGTACGTCGAGGAGTACCGGTTCGCGGACGGCCGTCGCGCGTACCTGCTCGGGGAGGGCCGGCTGATCAACCTCGCCGCGGGCCAGGGCCACCCGGTGGAGATCATGGACCTCTCCTTCGCCCTCCAGGCGCTGAGCGCCGAGCACCTCGCGAAGCACGGCGCATCGATGGAGCCGCGCGTCCACGCGGTCCCGCGCGCGCTCGACCGCTCGGTCGCGGAGGCGGCGCTCGGCCCCCTCGGTGTCCGGCTCGACACGCTCACCCCGGAACAGCTCGCCTACGTCGCCCAATGGGAAGGAGGAACCTAGCGAAATGACCGAAGAGAAGGTGCCCGAGGAACTGCGCTACACGAAGAGCCACGAATGGGTGCGCGTCGAGGGGGACGTCGCCACGGTCGGGATCACCGACCACGCCCAGGGTCAGCTCACCGACATCGTCTTCGTAGACCTCCCCGCCGCCGGCCGGGTCGTGACGAAGGGCGCGACCGTCCTCGTCCTCGAGTCGGTGAAGACCGTCGCGGACGTCTACGCCCCGGGCGACGGGACGCTCGCGGAGGCGAACGCCGAGCTGAAGGCGCACCCCGAGCTCGTCAACCAGGACCCGTACGGCCGCGGCTGGCTGTTCAAGGTGAAGCTCGCCGCGCCGATCGACGCGGCGGGGCTCCTCCGCGCGGCGGAGTACTCGGCGCACGTCGCGTCGGGCGCGTGACGCGCCCGCCGAACCGAGCGGACCGCGGACCCTTCGGAATCCCCGCCGGGGGGAGCCGCGGTCCGAGGGACGGGTCGGGGGAGGGGCCGGCGGCCCGGCGAAGGGCGCCGGGTCTTCGACGCCCGGCCCTTACTTGCCCGCGAACTTCGGGGGTCGGCGCTCGAGAAAGGCCCGCATCCCCTCGCCGCGGTCCTCGGTCCCGAAAGTGTGGCCCGCGCTCTCGGCCTCGAGATGGAGCGCGCTCGCGAGCGACGCGTCGAGTCCCCGGTCGATCACCTGCTTGACCCACCGTACACCGAGAGGGGCGCGGCTCGCGATCGTCGCGGCGAGGGCGCGCACCTCGTCCCGCGCGGTCGCGGCCGGGACGACCCGGACGACGAACCCCATCCGGTGCGCTTCCTCGGCGCTCACCGGACCGCCGGTGTAGACGAGGAGCTTGGTGCGGGCCCGGCCGATGAGCCGCGTGAGCCGCGTCGCCCCGCCCATGCCGGGATGGATCCCGACGGTGACCTCGGGAAGCCCGAGTCGGGCGTCGTCCGCCGCCACGATGAAGTCCGCCGCGAGGGCGAGCTCGAGGCCCCCCCCGAGCGCGAACCCCTCGACCAACGCGATCACGGGCGTGGGGAACCGTTCGATCCGCTCGGCGACGCGCTGGCCCTGGAAGCCGAACGCCACGCCTTCGGCAAGCGTCTTTCGCTCCATCTCCGCGATGTCGGCCCCGGCGGCGAACACCGGCGACGAGCCCGCGAGCACCACCGCGCGCAGCTCGGCCTCGCCCTCGAGCGCGCGGAACGTCGCGTCGAGCTGGTCGAGCAGCGCCGCGTTCAGCGCGTTCAGGACCTCGGGCCGGTCGAGGAGGACCCACGCCACCGGACCGTCGCGCTCGACCCGCACGTAGGAGAGCGGCCAGCGCGCCTCCCCCCGGCCGGCCCGCTCCCCAAGCTCCCGCGCGACCGGGAACTGCCCCGGCCAGCGGCCGGCGTACTCCGTCACGAGCTCGAGCCCCTTCGCGAGGCCGAGCTCGGAGAGCTGCGCGAACGGCCCGACGGAGCGACGCAGGCCGACGACGGCGCCTCGGTCCGTCGCTTCGGCGCTCGCGACCCCCTCCTCCACGAGACGGGTCGCGATGCCGATCGTGAGTCCGAGGAGGCGTCGCCGCACCGCCTCCTTCTTCTCGGGCTCGACCGCGGACTCCTTCCACGGCCACGGGGCGCCCCGGGCGAACTGGGATTCGAGCCGCTTCGAGGGAGCGTACGCCGGCCCGAACGCGCGGTGGAGCGACGACTGGGCGTGGAACGCGATCGGGATCCCCGTGACGTTCATCAGCTCGAACGGCCCGAGCGTCGCGCCGAAGAGTTCCCGGCCGACCTCTTCGATCGTCGCGAGGCTCGCGACGCCCTCCTCGGCGAGTCGGGCGGACTCGTTGAGGTACGGGACGAAGAATCGGTTCACGCAGAACCCCGCCCGGTCGGCGGTCTCGATCGGGATCTTGCGGAGGAGGTAGCAGAACCGCTCAAGCTCGTCGAGCGTCGTTTGGTCGGTCTCGGCGCCGCCAACGATCTCGACGAGCCGGTTGATCGCCGCGGGGAAGAAGAAGTGGAGGCCCGCGAACCGACCGGGGGCGGGGAATCCGCGCGCGAGCTCGGTGACCGAGAGGGACGAGGTGTTGGTGACCACGAGCGCGTCGGGAGCGACGAGCGGAGCGACCTCCGAGAAGAGGGTCCGCTTCGCCTCCGCGTCCTCGAAGACAGCCTCGACCACGAGCGCGGCGTCCCGCACGGCCTCGGCGAGGTCCGTGCCGAACGTGATCCGCCCGAGGATCTCCTCCCGACGCGCGGGGGTCATCTTCTGACGCTGGACCGCCCCGGCGAGCGTCTTCTCGAGGAGACCGCGGCCGCGGTCGATCGACCGGGCGTCGACGTCCCGCACGCGCACACGGAATCCCGCCTGCGCGCAGGCCTGCGCGATGCCGTTGCCCATGTTGCCGCCGCCGAGCACGGCGACGGACTTCGGAGGGCGCAGCGGGGTCGCGGTCGTGAGTTTCCCCTCGGAGCGGGGGCTCCGTCACCGAGGCAGGAGAGCCCGCACTTAACCGTTGTCGCGCCGGCGCGCGTCGCGGGCCTTCCGGGGCTCCCGCCGGACCCCTCCCGCGGACCCCACCGGTGGCGGGGATTCCCCTTTTAGGCCCGGCCCCATCGAGGGGCGTGGACGGCGCGGATGTCGACCGAGCGGCGGCGGGGGCGCTCGAGGCCGACCGACGGTTCGTCATCTCGCTCGGCGGCTACGCGCTCGAGATCGCGGGCGCAACGCTCGTCACGCACGAAAAGGTCCCCGTTCCCCGGTTCAATTTTGTCGAGGCGTACGGGGTCGGTGCGGAACGACAGACCGCGTTCTTCGAGCGGGCGCTCGACCACTACTTCCAGCGGGCCCTTCGTCCGACGTTCCGGGTCCCCGAGCCGGTCCCCGGCCATCTCGACGCGGGGCTCCGCCGGTTCGGGTTCGCCCCGCGGTCGTCGCCGCTCGTCCTTCTCCTCTCGACCGGCGAGCGACCCGACCCGCTCGGGCCGACGGTCGACGTGCGTCCGGCGATCGCGGGTGAGCTCGACCAAGTCGCGGCGTTCTGGGCGTCGGAGCGCGAGCGGCCCGAGCTCCGGAGCGCGCTCGACGTCGTCCTGAGCCACCCGAATCCCCACGAGCGCCTCGCGGCCCTGCTGGCCCGCATCGGGGAGGAGCCGGTCGCGAGCGCCCTCGTTTACCGACACCGTGACGTTGCCGGGATCCACGCGGTCGCGACGCGCCCTGAGGCGCGCGGGCAAGGCGCGGCATCGGCGATCGTCCGATACGCGCTCGAGCGCGACCCGGTCGGACCCGGGGCCCGCTACTCGATCTTTGCCGATTCGCCCCGCCTCGAGCGACGGCTGGGCCGTCTCGGCTTTCGCCCGGCGCTCTCGTTCCGGCAGTACGACCTTCCCGCGGGCGCCGAGCTCGCGATCCCGCCCGTCGGACCCCGGACGCCTCCCCGGTGGCGACCCCCTCGGGGCGGGACCGGCCCCAGGGGTTGACGGCCGACCTGGGCGGACGACCTGCCGGGGCCGCTCCTTACGCGCGCGACCGCAGGCTCGCGAGCTTCATCCGCTGCTCGAGCGACGCGATCGTGCGGATCGTCGAGAGGACCGTGTCGGCGTTCAGCGAGATCGAATCGATCCCTTCGCCGACGAGGAACTCCGCGAACTCGGGATAGACGCTCGGCCCCTGGCCGCAGATCCCGACCGTCCGTCCCTCCGCGTGCGCCCCTTCGATGAGCAGGGAGATCGCGCGGAGCACCGCGGGGTCGCGCTCGTCGAAATATCCCATCCGACCGAGGGTCTCGGAGTCGCGGTCGGCCCCGAGAACGAGCTGGGTAAGGTCGTTCGACCCGATCGAGAACCCGTCACAGTGCTTCGAGAACTCGCGGGCGAGGAGGACCGTGGACGGGACCTCCGCCATGAGGTACAGCTGGAAGTCGCGGGAGCGGCGGAGGCCGTGGGCCTTCATCATCTCGGCGATCTCCTCGAGCTCCCAGGTGTTCCGGACGAACGGAAGCATGACCATGGCGTTCTTGAGGCCCATCTCCGTCCGCACGCGGTGGATCGCCTCGAGCTCGCAGAGGAACGCCGGCTTGTAGACCGGGGAAATGTAGCGCGAACAGCCGCGCCACCCGATCATCGGGTTCTCTTCCTGCGGCTCGAACTCTTCGCCGCCCGGCATTCCGCGGTACTCGTTCGTCTTGAAGTCGGAGGTCCGGATGATCACGGGCCGAGGGTGGAACGCCTGGCAGACCTTGCCGATCCCGTCGGCGAGTCGCCGCACGAGCTCGTCCTTCTTCCCCTTCTTCAGGAGCGCGAGCGGGTGCTCGCGGATGTGCGCGGTGAAGATGAACTCGATGCGCAGGAGGCCCACTCCGCCCACCGGCAGGCGGGCGTACTCCTCCGCCTTCTCGGGGACTCCGACGTTGACGTAGATCTTGGTCGCCGTGACCGGTACTCCGGCGTGGCCGTGCGAGTGGTCGAGGACACCGCCGGCCGGGACGGTCCCGGACGGTTCGGCCGCGCTCGCGCCCGCCGGGCCTTTGCGGACGATCCCCTTGTAGACCGCGCCGGTCTTCCCGTCGACCGTCACCTCCATGCCTTCGGTGATCAGGGTCGTCGCTTCGCGCGTCCCGACCACGCACGGTACGCCGAGCTCGCGCGAGACGATCGCCGCGTGGCAGGTCATCCCGCCCTCGTCCGTGACGATCGCCGCGGCCCGGGACATCGCCGGCACCATGTCCGGCGTCGTCATCGAAGTGACGAGGATCTCGCGATCCTTGAGATGCTCCATCTCCGCGGCGCCGCGCAGGATCCGGGCCACGCCCGACGCGATCCCCGGGCTCGCCCCGAAGCCCCGCAGGAACGGCCCTTCGCCGCCCTTCCCGTCGGTGCTCTCGCCCGCGCGTTCGGCCTTCGCTCCCGGTGCTGTGGACGTAGGTATGGTCGTCACGGGTCGTGCCTGCACGATGTAGAGCGAGTCGGCGTCGCCGCACCACTCGACGTCCATCGGGCGCCGGTAGTGCGATTCGATGAGGCGGGCGAGCGAGACGAGCCGCTGGAGGCGGTGGTCGGGGAGCTTCTGGGCTTTGCGGTCCGCGGCCGGGACGTCCTCCCGGCGGTTCCCGCCGCCTTCGGCCCGAACGATCCTCACCCTCTGTTCGGAGAGCTGCTTGTGGACGATCTTCTGGGTCGCGCCGTCGATGACGTAGTGGTCGGGCGTGACCTCGCCGCCGACGATCGCCTCGCCGAGGCCGTAGCCGGCTTCGACGATCATGTGGTTCTCGCCGGTGTTCGGGTCCCGCGTGAAGAGGATCCCGCTGACGGTCGCATCGACCATCTTCTGGACGAGCACGGCCAGCCGGACATCGGCGTGGTCGAACCCCTTCTTCTGACGGTAGACCAGGACGCGCGGGGTGAAGAGGGAGCCCCAGCACTTGCGGACGGAGGCGAGCACGTCGTCGACGCCCGCAACGTTGAGATACGTCTCCTGGAGCCCGGCGAACGACGCGCCCTCCAGGTCCTCCGCGGTCGAGCTCGAGCGCACCGCCGAGAAGCGCACGTCGTGCCGGGCGACGTACGCCTCGTACGCCTCCGCGATCTGGCGGCGCAAGGCCTCGGGGTACTCGATCGACTCAAAGAGGCTTCGGATCCGGTTCGACGCCGCCACACCCGTCTCGGGCCGGCTCGGATCGATCGTGGCGAGCGCCGCGGGGATCTCGCGCTGAAGCGCCGTCGCATCGACGAACGCCCGGTAGGCGTCGGTCGTCACGACGAACCCGGGCGGGACCGGGAGCCCCTGCCGGACGAGCTCCCCGAGCTTGCACGCCTTCCCCCCGACGAGCGGCAGGTCGGTGTCGGAGACGGTCGCGAGGTCCACGATGAACGGCATGCCGACCGCCCTAGGCCCGCCCGCGCTCGAAGACGTAAGCGACGAGGTCGGACGCCGGTGAGTAGGGATGCACGACGTGAGTGTCCGCCCGCGTCCAGGTGCCCTTCGGTCCGAGCGACTCCACGACCCCCTCCGTCCTCCGTTCGAGGTCCGTCCGGGGAGTTACCTCATAGTAGTAGAGCCTCCCCCGAGGCGCGACCGTCCGTGCCACCGACGGTAGGTACTTAATCCCTTCGAGAGGAAGGTTCAGGATGACCTTCTCGCGGGGTTCCGCGCTCGGGGTGTACGACTCGAGCGACGCTTCGACCGGCTCGACGAGGCGCGCGTTCCGGGCACGGAGGAGCGACGCGCGCAAAAGCTCGATCGCGGCCGGATTCGCGTCGACGGCGGTCAGCTGCCGGGCGCGCCCGTCGCGCGCGATGGTGAGCGCGAACGGGCCGACGCCGCAACAGAAGTCGTACACGCGGTCCCCCTCGGCGACCTCGGAGGCGACGCGCCGGTGCTCCCGGGCGAGCCGGGGAGAGAAGTAGGCTCGTTCGACATCGACCTCGATCTCGATCCCGTTCTCCCGGTGCCGCGTCCTCCAACCCCCCGAGCCGGCGATCCTCTCGACCGAACGCCGCCGTTCCGCGCCCTGGACCCCGTGGTCGAGCCCCACCACGCGGGCCCCCGGGACGAACCCGAGCAGGGCCTCGCCGACCTCGGAGCGGAGCGGCCGGAGCTCGTCGGCCAGCCGGACGAGCACGATGTCGCCGACCACGTCGAACGACCGGGGCAGTAGGGCCTTCGCGTCCGACGTCCAGGCGAGCCGGTCCCGATAGCCGGACGGACCCGCGGGCCCGAACGGGCGGAACTCGAACGGAGCGGGCGTTCCGACGCCGTCGGGGACGGAGGCTCCTTCTACGAGAGGAAAGACGATCGTGTCCGCCTCGCGCGCGATCTCGAGGTCGGTACGGAGGGCTCCGGACCCGCGCAACGCCCGCCGCACCTCTTCGCCCCGCTCGCGGGGCACCCGGAGCCCGGGGGCGATCATGCCGAGGGGGGCGAGCCCGGGGCCGGGGCCAGGAGGAGCTCGAGGACCTCCGACCCCTTTCGGGTACCGAGCGACCCCTTCGCGGCGTTCGATTCGCCGAACTTCCCCGAACCGGGGGGCGGTGCGGCGGCGACTCCCGCGCCGACGAGAAGGAGCGGCACCGGGTCGTCGGAGTGTCCCTTGAGGATCGACGGCGTCGCGTGGTCCGCCGTAACGGCCAATCGCACCCGGGCGAGGTCGAGGCCCGACAGGAACGGGCCGAAGAACGACCGGTCGATCGCCTCGACGATCTCCTGCTTGAGGAGCGCGTTCCCGTCGTGCCCGGGCTCGTCGGGGCCTTTCAGGTGCACGTAGACGAACGGGTACTTCTCAAGGAGGCGAACGGTACGTTCGGCGCGCTCGCGGTAGCCGGCGTCCCGGTCGGCTCCCATCGGGCCTACATACTCGTCCGCGAGCCCGAGGACGCGGGCGATCCCTCTCTCGACCGGCATTTCGGTCAGGGCCGCCCCCGGGCGGCCGTGCTTCTCCGCGAACGGCATCGGCCGCCGCCCGGCGAGCGCGCCCGCGTTCCGGACCAGGAGCGCGTTGGCGATCCGTTTCCCGCCGAGGGCCCGCCGGGCGTTCACGCGGTGACCGGCGAGCAGCGCGGCCGCGCGGTCGAGGAAGAGGTTGACCGCCTCCGCCGTTCTTCGGGCCTCCGGGGTTTCGCGGAGAGGCTCCGTACGAAGGATCGTCGGGTTTTCGGGGCGGCGCGCGTGGCCCATCCCGCCGACCTTCTCGTAGAACGGGTCCGAGTTGGAGATGTCGGGCGATAGGGCGCCTCCGCTCGCGGGGCTCAGCCAAAGGATTCCCCGGTGGCCCACGGTCGCGCGGACCTCCGCCCGGATGCCGAGGTCCCCGACCAGGTCGGCGTCGGTGAGCCCGCGCGCGAGCTCGGCGGCCTCGTTCGTGGAGAGGGAGCGACCCACCCGCGAGTCGAGGATGGCGCCGTTTCCTTCGGCGGTGGCGAAATTGAGCCGCAGCGCCACGTCGCCCGGAGCGAGCGGGATCTCGGCCCCCAGCGCCTCGAGCACCCCCCGGCCGGGAGAGTCCCGTATCGGGTCGTAGCCGAGAAGCGCGAAGACGCCCGCGTCCGATTCGGGGGCGACGCCCGGTCCCACGACCACGACCTCACCCGAGGCGCCGCGCCGCACAAGACCGTCGAGGTGGGGGGTCGTCGCGGCCTCGACCGGGCTCCGGCCCCCGGTGGCTGGGTGGGGCCGATCTCCCAGGCCGTCGAGCACGACGAGGACGCTCGAGAACGCGGTCGGAGAGCCGGGCGCGCCGGTCGTACGCATTTCTTAATAAGGAGCGGTCGGCCTTCCCCCCGTCCCGTGCAGCAGCAGAAGGGGGGCGGCTTTAGGCGTTTCGCGCAGACGCCCGTCGGCAAAGCCTCGCTGATCGCTATCGCCATTCTGCTAACGTTCGCCTCCTACGTCTACGTGAGCGCCCTCGTTGCGATACCCGCGATCCTTCTGTTCGGCCTCGCGCTCCCGATCTGGGGCGGGCTCAAGCGTCCCCGGTACCTCGCGCTCTCGGGTCTCGTGATCCTCCTGATCGTCGCGCCGGTCTCCTCGCTCGTGATCACCCAGGACATCCGGGCGCCGGTAGCGCTCGCGAGCTCGCTCACCGACATCACCGGCACCGGAGGGAACGCGCTGATGCAGAACGCTTCGGTGAGTCCCTACACGGGCACGACCTCTACGGACTTCACCTGGCAGGTCACCATCTTCCCTCAGGGGATCCCGAAGGGCAATTCCTCTCCCCTCTGGCTGAACCTCTACGTCAGCACCTGTCCGGGTGCCACGAGCAACGTCTCCGTGCCGAGCTGGTGCTCGGCGGGTTTCCCCTTCCATCTCCTGAACTACACGTTCGCGGGCAACCTCACCGCTCCCCTCACCCGCACGTTCAACTACACGATCGGCGCGAACGGCATCTGGGACTGGCAGATGGGGATCTACACGCGCAACCTCACGACCGGCAAGCTGTTCTACCAGACCCTGGTCGGCGACCCGACGTATAACGGCATCGAGGGCCCCGTGGTCGGGGACTTCGCGACCACGTACTTCGCGCTCCTCCCGACCCTCTATCTGGACGGCTTCCTCTTCCTGGGTGCCCCCTTCTACGTTGTGCTCGTCAGCTACATGTTCTTCAAGAACCGCGAGGCCCGCCGTAAGCAGGCGCGCGATCGCGCGCCCGAATCGATCCCGCCCTCCGGAGGGCCGTCGGACGGGGCCGCCGCGGGGTCCACCGGTCCCACGCTGAGCCTCCCTCCGCCCGGAGGGGCCCCATCGCCTGCGGTTAAGGAGCGAACCTGCCCCAACTGCAACGCGGTGGTGTACGAGAACGAGGCGAACTGTTGGAAGTGCGGTGCAAGCCTCACGTCCGGTAGCACCCCCCTTCCTTCGGGGTAGGGCCTTCGCCCCGCGTTCCCCCCCGGGTCGGGCGAGCACCGACCTGCCATCAGATCAAGGTCTCTTGCATTTCGGAGCACTGCGGGTGTGCCCGACGTACTCCAACTGCGCCTACGGGGATTCGTTTGGCCCGAGCCTCAGAACCGCTTGGGCGGCCTCGTATCCTCGCTGACGCCCGCTCATGCCCTCCGCCGCCAAGGCCGGAGGTAGCTCACGAGACCCTTTGTGCCCGCGGAGCCGATTCCTCCACGATCAGTCGAGCCGCGACCGCAATCGGTGGGAGGTCGTTGTTCGGAGTCGACCCCCGAGCCGGGATCGCCGGACCGGCCTGCGAAATCGTCCCCATCGGTCCCGAGATCGCGAACGTGGCGGAGCAGGTAGGGCCGGAACCGGTCGCCGAGTTGGAAAGGACTGCTTCAAAACAGAACCCTCCGGAATCCCCGGTGCCGGTCGTCACGATCGCCCAGTACGTACCGGGTCCTCCGTAGCCGCTGTATGAGCTCAGTGAGATCGAGATCATGGCGTTCGGACCGTTCGCCGACTGTCGGGCGGAACCGAGACTCGGGGTTCCCCCCATACCGGTCCCCATTTGGTAGACCGGCTGTGGCCCGCTGGTCGTCCCGTCCGATTCGAATACGTTGACGTAGTTGTAGTTGTTCCACTGATTGTTCGATACGGAGAAAGTGAACACCGTCTGCTGGTTCTGGTTAAGGGAGCACGCGGTGACCGTGCCGAAGGACGTCGCGATCGTCTGACCCGAACAGGAGGGGGTCGGAGCACTGACCGTGATGGTGACCGAGGTGGAGGCGACATTCGCCTTCGAGTCCGTCACACTGAGCGTCGCAAGGAACGTCCCTGCGGTCGTGTAGGTGTGGCTCGGGTTCTGAAGGGCACTCGCGCCCCCGTCGCCAAAGTTCCACGAATAGGTGAACGGACCAGTCCCCCCGCTCTGGGTCGTGGCGAAGGTGACCGTCAGGGGATAGACTCCCGAGGTCGGCTGGGCCGTGATGCTGACGTAGAGCTGGCCGGTGGGTCCCGAAACGCGGATCGTGACGGCCGCTGCCGTGGTCTGGCCGGCGGACCCGGAGGCGTTGACGAATCCGGTGAACGTGCCCGGCCCCGCAGCGCCGGAGGTGGCGTTGTAGGTCCATTGGCCCTGGTACAGCACCATCTTAACCGGATTGCTGGGAAGGCCCGGTACGGTAGCGAGGTTGGCGTAGACCGAGTTCGGCTTCACTCCCCCGGTGATCGTGGCGTAGACGGAGAAGGGCGCGCCCTGGGCGACGGGAGTAGACGACACCCAAGTGGACGTGATCACCGGCGGGGTGACGATCTTCTGGCCCGGAAGGACGACGCTGTAGAGGAGCTGGCTCCCGCTCACAACGTACACGGTGATGTTGTCGGGCAAGGGGTCGGTCGTGGGCGTTCCACAGATCGACGTGAAGGAGCGAGACCAGGTCTGACCAAGGTTCCAGGTGGACGTACTGATGCCCGATCCCACCGTCATCGACGTGGAGAACGGGCAGCTGTTCGGATACGCGGCCGATTTGAGGTAGATCAGCCCCGTCGAGGCGACCGCGGGACCGGTGAGGTGGGTGATGTTGATACCGCTCACCGCGGTTCCGCCGGGCGCCAACACGAGGTTCGCCTGGAACTGGTTCGCGTTTTGAGGTGGGGGGGACGGGAACGAGGTCACGAAGGCGAAGATCGAAGCGAACAACGTGACCGTGAGTGCCAAGAGGAGGATCGTCGCGACAACGTCAGAAACCCCGCGGCGCGAACGGTGTCGGTGGATCGACGGCCTTCCGCGAGCGCTCTGAACCGGAGTCACCCCCAACGGCGCGGGTTCCGGTGACGAGACCTGACCTGAGCGGGACACAACCAATCTCTCTGAACATATCAGGCGGGGGTCGGTTATTTAGACGTTATCGTGGGCTACCCGGAGCCTCGTATCCGGACTGGGCGACGCAAGGACCTTCGCGCCCAACGCATCTTGTCGAGTACCGGGACTCCGCACCCCGCTTCTGACGAGTGCCGTACGGCTCAAACCCCGAGCGAGTGGAAGGGTCCGAGATCTGGGGTGTTCGGCGGGGCCCCGGCTTGAGCCATCCGCGAACCGCCTGGGGACGCGATAGTAGCCGGGTGCGATCTGGGCGTGACCCCTGTCGCGTAGAAGCGGCGGTACGAAGCCGCATCGGGCGCAGCGGTAGGGGCACTGGTCGAGGCGCCGGGTCGACGCCATCGAGACTAGCCCACACTGTCGTTGATGAGAAAGGGGTAGGAAGTGGTTAGCCGCAACCCCACCCGCCTTCACGGGGAGGTTGGCCTGCTCTATCCCAGGAGCCCTACGGCAGCGCGACGCTGGTCGTGCCCTGGAGAGCCCCGGTGCCGGCTGCGATTAAGTCGTCGCCCGATACCGAGATGCTCGTGTAGAGGACCAAGGTGTCGGTGCTGGCGAATGTAACCGGAAGCGAGCCTCCGCTCCAGGTGCCCGCCGTGAAGTTGAACGCGGCGAGCGTCGTTCCGGTCAGACTCAGTATCGTGACCGTTGCGCCTCCAGGCATCGAGACGGGGGAACCCCCGCTCTGCACGGTAAACTTGACGTTCGCCGTGGTTACGGTGGAGCTCGCGGACGCGATGCCCACCGAGTAGCAGTGGCCGGCCGGCGGAGACGCGCCGCAGGGACTGGTCGCGCTTCCGCTAGACTGCTGAGCCACTCCGTAGCCGAAAGCGCTACCAATGGGTGTGGAACCAGGGCCCTTCGTCAGTCCGGAGATCAGTACGTACAAGACGGCAGCCAGCACGACCGTGATCGCGACGAGCAAAATCGTCGCGATGATCGGCGACACACCGCGCTTGCGCGCCTTTCTCCAGCTTCGTTCTCTCTTGCCAAAGACGTTCATTCTCGCTTTTCCTCCGAGGGTCGTTAGACCCGCGGGTGACGCTATGGCAAAGCGCCACTATTTAAAACATGACGTTGATTGAACGACAAACATCGACATGTGATTCGTCACATGCCGAACTAACCTGTAACTGCGCACGCATGCGTATCAATGCCGTCCGCCCGAGTCTCTCGGGCCCTCATGACCGCATTCCGCGAAGGTCAGGGTTCGGGGACCCTGCGCTGGCTGAACCCCTTGGCGCGAGTACGGGCCCTAAGTATAGGGTTGCCATGACCCGAAGCCAAACGTGGACGGGCGATCTGGACCTCGGGCGCTCCCGGTCGAGGCGGCGCCGAGCGATGCGGGACGCCCCACCTGGACACGCGTGGACTCGAACGGATACCATACGCACGTCCCCCGCCGCGCACGCACCTCTTCGCGCTGTCCGTGGACCGGCGGCCGATAACCAGTCGGCCTCGGTTTACCCCATCCGCCGTAGTGAATGCCCTAGCTCATCGGACCGACCCGTCCAGCGCTGGGGCTCCCGTTGTTTGGACGTGGCAAGGAGTCGATCGACCGGGACCGCTGTGGGGGATTCCGCCTCGAATAGGTCGACGCGACGAGATCGCTCAACTTTTGGGAGCGAGATACTCCTTCAGCCCTCCTTGGCCCGCGGCGCTCGGCCCGGGCGTAAAGGAACCCGAGTCGCCGACCGGGCCGGCCCTTTACCTCGCAGGTCCCCGACACTACACGGTAGACGAGAGTCGAACGGGCCCAATCAAACGTCGTCCCGCGTAGTGCACGCGTACTTCACGCGTCTTGGACGGGTCTCGCAGAGCCGGTTATACTGAGCGGTTCTTCGAAGCTCAGCCCGTTCGACCAATCGAACAACTTGTTCGACACGTCAGGAATCGTCCTGAATCGGGCTACGGCTTTGTGCTCTCAGCGCGACGGCCGCGCGTTTAAGTAGAGGGACTTTACATGACTCTGCTCGGCTGTGTTCGACAACGCTCCAGAGACGGGATCTGAGCGCTCCCGCGCCCAGAATGCCTCCCGGAAGGAAGCCGAGGACGCGCGCATCGCCCTACGGTGCAACCTGAAGGAGCTCCAGTTGGTCGACTCGTTCGTGGCGAGCGGCGAGTACCCGACCCGATCGGAGCTCATGCGGGCGGCGCTGCACGCGTTCCTGCGCTCCCGAGCGACGCCGACCGCGCCGACGACGCCGGCCGCCGACGCCGAGGGCCTTGTCGAGGTCCCCGTGCGACTGCGACCGGAAGAGTACGCGGCCCTCGAGACCTACAGTCGCCACGTCGCGAACGGCCGTCCCGTGCGAGACATTCTCGCCGAGATGGTCCGCCGCGGAGAGATGGAGATGAAGGTCCACGAGCTCGTCCACCGCGCCCGGGCGACCGTGCGCGAGGCGGCGGAGACCCGAACCCAGGTCGGAGCGCTCAGCGAGAGCGGCAAGGACCTGGAGCGAAAGGGGGTCGTCGGTCGGTAGCGCCCGAGAGTTGGAGACACATCCGAGGGGGGGTTGTGGGAACCTACGAGGCCGAGCGAACGAAGAGCGACCGAAGCGCCATGCCGGGCTACGGCGAGCCGGACGACGCGAGCTGGGAGAACCGGCTGCGTCTCGGCCAGGATGTCCGATTCGTCCTGGCGGCCGTTGGTGGCGGGGCGATCCGAGTCGGAAGGGAGATCGCGCGCCAGCACATCCGGCACCTCGAGACGGTCGCGATCAATTGCGACCCCAAGGTCCAAGGATTCGACGAGTTCGACCGGCGGGTCTACCTCGGCCCCGACACCGGCATCGACACCGACACCGGAGGCTCGCCCATGGTCGGGGGTCTCCTGGCGCGGGCGGCCGAGCCGGCGCTCCAGCGGATCTTCCACGGCGCGACGTTCGTCATCGTTATCGGAAGCCTCGGCGGCGGTGCCGGGAGCGGCGCGTTGCCGTACGTGCTGGAGGTCGCCTCCCGCAACGCCGAGGTCGTGAGCGCTTTCGTGATCAAGCCGTTCCGCTGCGAAGGTGAGCGTCGGGCGCTCGCCGATCGGGCGATCGGCCGGCTCCACTTCGTGGAGTCGTTCGTCGAGAAGCGCGAACGCGGCTTCGCCACCCTCCAGACGCTCGACAACGAGAGCCTCGCTCGCACCCAGGGAGGCCTCGCCTTCACGCACGTGAGCCAGCACTGGGCCTCCATGATCGAAGAGCACATCGAGCGGTCGTTCCTCGCACCGGCGGAAGCGCTCCTCGAGACGCTCCAAATGAGCCAGTCGGTCGAGCAGGGGCCCGTCAACCGGATCCCGCCGGCCGAGGTTCCCGCGGTCGGATTCCCTCCGCACGGCCCGGCCCCCCCGATGCCCGAGGGCCCGCCGATCCTGCCCGCGATCCACATGATGGACCTCGAAGCCGAGCTCGAGTTCGAGATCGAGCCGGGAGCTCGTCCCGCGCCGGCGCGCTGACGGGCCCACCCCCGCCGGGCAGGCCCCTCCGTCTGCTACGCCCGGCGGTACCGAATCAACCTTAAGTGCGGCCCGGGTTCCGGGATTCCTCGATGGACGGCCGACTGTTCACGGTCCTGGGTTTCCTGGTCCTTCCGGTCGCCCTGCTCGGCCTCACGGTCGCGGAGTTCCACTCGAACCCCGTGGCGATCCTTGCCTTGCTCGCGATGATGATCGGCGGGGCGTTCTACCTTCTGACCTACAGCGAGACGTTCGCCTAAGTTCCCCCGCCGCGACCGCCGCTGACCCCCGGGTCGCGCGCTCCGTCGTCGCCGGGCTACCGGTACATCTCGGGGGACGGCGGCTGCGGGGTTTCCGTCGACGGTTGGGAGGGGCGGGCCTTCATCGCCGCCCTGAGCGCCTTCTCGATCTGCTCGGCTTGGGCGCGCAGCGGTCCGGTATCGATCTCGATCTCGGGCAGGAGGCGGTCGAGCGACTCGATGAGCGCCGCGCCCGCCCGGTGGTCCGGCAGGCCCTCGGCGACGCGAGCGCTCACGAGGAGGACGACGACCGGCACGGACCGGCCCAATCCCTGGACGAGGAGACCTCCGGAAACCCCGCCGATCACTCCGTCCTCGAGCATCCGCGCCTTCGTGGCCTCGAGGCCGTGCAGGATCGCCGGATCCTTACGAGAGCACGCGAACCAGACCTGCTCGGGGCGGTCGTCGGTGAGCGCGGCCGCGGTCTCGGCGCTCTCGTCCTCCTCGTCGCCCGCCGGATGGGGCACCACACCTTCGAGGCAAACGATCATCCGCGCTCGGTGGCGCTCGGCGTTGTCGAGGATCGTCCGGGCGAGGGCGTTCGCTTGCGGCGGCGTCGGCGGGAACTCGGAGAGCACGAGGGCGAGGTCGGGGCGGCCGTACGCGCGGACCATGGGATTGACCTCGCCGCCCTGCACGATCGCGATCGGGGAGAGCTCCGGCGAGT
Organism: Thermoplasmata archaeon; assembly: GCA_021816865.1. Classification (GTDB taxonomy): domain Archaea; phylum Thermoplasmatota; class Thermoplasmata; order Lutacidiplasmatales; family UBA184; genus Lutacidiplasma. The sequence continues at coordinate 170,702 of JAKAWX010000001.1, forward strand.
CGAACCGGCCGACCCGCGGGAGCTTGAGCGCACGGATGATGTAGTGCGCGGCCACGATCGCCGCAAGGCCCGCACTCGGGAACGCCGAAACGACCACGGACCCGGTCTGGAACGTCGCCGACGGCTCGGCTTCCTCGCGCCAGGTGAACTCCAACGGGACCACCGCCCGACGCAAGGCCCATCCCTCCTTTAGAGCCTGTCGGGAGGGGCCGCGGCAACCCCAAGTACTTCCGCCCGCTCCGAGGACGACGTGGGGCTTCCGTTCAAGGAGATCGTCTCCGCGCAAGAGCTCCCCTGGGAGGCGCTCGCCGGGCGTACCCTCGCCGTCGACGGCTACAACGCGGTCTACCAGTTCCTCGCGACGCTGCGCCAGCGGGACGGCCAACTGTTCTCCGACGCCGAGGGACGCGTAACGAGCCACCTCATGGGCGTCTTCTACCGGACCACCTCGTTGCTTCGCGAGGGGGTCCTGCCGCTCTGGGTGTTCGACGGCAAGCCTCCCGAACGCAAGGCGGGAACGATCCGCCAGCGGATCGCGACGAAGGAGAAGGCTGAGGAGGAGTGGCAGAAGGCGCTCGCGGCCGGCGACCTTGAAACGGCCCGGCGGAAGGCGGCCCAGACGTCCCGCCTCACGCGGCCGATGGTGGAGGAGCTCGTAGGGCTCCTCTCGGCGCTCGGCGTTCCCGCGCTCCGGGCCCCCGGCGAGGGCGAGGCCCAGGCGGCGTTCATGGCCGCGAAGGGGACGGTCTGGGCAGCGGCGTCGGAAGATTACGACAGCCTCCTCTTCGGAGCCCCTCGACTCGTTCGCGGGCTCGCGGCGCGAGGTCGCGGGGCCACGAGCCCCGGCGCTCAGCTGATCGACCGGGGGGACCTCCTGCTGACCCTCGGCATCGATGCGGAGGAGCTCATCCTCCTCGGGATCCTGGTGGGGACCGACTTCAACGACGGGGCCCCCGGCTACGGGCCGAAGAAGGCGCTCAAGCTCGTCCGACAGCATCTCGGTTTCGCGAGGACCGCCGAGACGGCAGGCCTCGACCCGGTCGAGGCGAGAGAGGTCGCCGACATCTTCCGGCACCCGAACGCCACCGACACCCCGGCGCCCGCGTTCGGGCCGGTCGACGAGACCGCGGTCCGGCGGATCCTCGTGGACGAACACGGGTTCTCCGAGGCCCGGGTGCGGGCCGCGATCTCGCGCGCCCGGCAGCGCCCGGTCCCGAGCGCGAGCCCGAACGAGGCCCGGGGCCACCAGACGCTGCTCGAGACGTTCGGGGGGTCCGCGCCGTGAGCCGGTTCGAGTGCGTCCCCAACTTCTCCGAGGGCCGCGACGAGTCGAAGGTCGCGCGGATCGCCGCGGCCGCCCGGGAGGTCCCCGGCGTCACGGTGCTCGACGTCGAGCGGAACGCCGACCACCACCGGTCGGTGATCAGCCTCGTCGGCGAGGGCGATGCGCTCGTCGAAGCGGTCGTCCGGATGATGACCGTGGCGACCGCCACGATCGACCTCACGCACCACCAGGGCGAGCACCCCCGGATGGGCGCCACCGACGTGGTGCCGTTCGTCCCCCTCGGCTCGGCCTCGATGGCGGAAGCGGTGAAGCTCGCGGAGCGCCTCGGCGAACGTGTCGCCCGCGAACTCGGTATCCCGGTCTATCTCTACGCGGCGGCGGCCCGACGGCCCGACCGCGCGGACCTCGCGAAGGTCCGCGAGGGCCAGTTCGAGGGGATCCGCGACTCGATCGCGGCCGACCCGGCCCGCGCGCCCGATTTCGGCCCGGCGAAGATCCACCCTACCGCGGGCGCGGTCGCGATCGGCGCACGACCGGTGCTCATCGCCTACAACGCCTACCTCACGACGGCCGACGTGTCGATCGCGAAGAGGGTCGCGAAGGCGGTGCGGGCCCGGGACGGCGGTCTTCCCGAGGTCAAGGCGCTCGGGTTCGAGATCCGGGAGCGGTCGCGCGCCCAGGTCTCCATGAACCTGACGGACTACCGGGTGACGCCGATCCACCGGGCCCTGGAGGCCGTCCGTCGGGAGGCGCAACGCTACGGCGCCGGCATCGAGGAGTCCGAGATCGTGGGCCTCGTGCCCGAGGACGCGCTCTTCGACGCGGCGGAGTACTACCTCCAGCTCCACTCGTTCGACCGGGAGGCCGTGCTCGAGCGCAAGGTCCGCGCGGTCGACGCGGCGACTCCCGGTGGGGAATCAATCGCGTCGTTCGCCGCCCGCCTGGCGGCGCGCACGCCGACGCCCGGCGGTGGGAGCGCCTCCGCGGTCGCGGCAGCGCTCGGAGCGGCGCTCGGCGAAATGGTGCTCGCCTACTCGATGGACCCGGCGAACCCCGCGGAGGACCTCCGCGAGGTGGCCCGCGCACTGACCGAAGGTCGGGGCCGCCTGCTCGAGCTCGCGGAGGAGGACAGCCGCTCGTACGAGGCCGTCCGAGCGGCCCGTCGCGCGCGCAAGGAACGGGCGGGGGCGGCGGACGTCCAGGCGGCGTACGTCGCGGCGCTCGAGGCCGCCGCGAACGCCCCCCTCGAGACGGCTCGTCGGTCGGCCGAGCTCTCGGTCCGGATCGAGGCGGTCCGCGGTCGAACGAAGCCGGCGCTGGGAAGTGACCTCGTGACCGCGCTCGCCCTCCTCCGGGCGGCGACCGAGGGCGCGCTCGCGAACGTCGCCATCAACCTCGATGACCTCAGGGCTGTCGGCCGCCCGGTCGAGGCGTTCGAGGTCGAGATCGGCCGGCTGCGACCGCGAGGCTGAGGAAGGCCCCATGGAGCCCTCTCGGGAGTCGGGCCGGGGCGCACGACCGGAGGTCTGGGTCAATTGCGCCGCGTCGTTCGACGGACGACTCGCCTACGCGGACGGTGCCCGGGCCCGGCTCTCGTCGCCCGAGGACCTCGTCCGGGTCCAAACGCTACGTCGGGACTCGGACGCCATCCTGGTCGGCGTCGGCACGGTGGTGAAGGACGACCCGTCCCTGCGCGTGCACTGGGAGCTCCTCGGCGAACCGGTCGGACGGAACCCCACGCGGGTGGTCGTCGACGGGAGCGGCCGGACGCCCGAGTCCGCCCGGGTCCTCGACACGACGGCGTCGACGATCGTCGCTACCTCCCGACGCTCGACCCGCCGTTTCCCGGCCCACGTCCGGGTCGTCGTCTGCGGCGAGCGCCGGGTCGAGATCCCCGAGCTCTTCCGCCGACTCCACGATCTCGGGGTCCAACGGATGCTGGTCGAGGGGGGGGCCGAGATCCTCTCGAGCGTCCTTCGCTCGGGCCTCTTCGACCGGTTCACGGTCTACACCGCACCGGTCGGCATCGGAGGAGCGACCGCGCCGCCGATCCTGGCAGGCCCCGAGACCCACGGACCCGACGAGACGGTCGACCTCCGCCTGGTCGGTATCGAGCGGCTCGGCGAGGGGCTCGTCGCGACCTACACACCCCGTCGGGACCCCCCGGCCCGCACGGCGCTTCCCCGGTAGCCGCCCGAGACCGGCCGGGGCGGGGCATAGGTTCATAACCCCCGGCCCGCGTGATTAGTACCGTGACGATGGCTACTCCGATGGCGATGGCGCCCCCGTACCCCGCGCGGCGTCCCCTCGGCGTATCGATCCTCGCGGTCCTGGTCGGGATCTACGGGGTCGTCCTGATCCTCGGCGGACTCCTCCTCCTCGTCGGCTCGGTCGCCCTGTCGGCCCTCGGCTTCGGACCCCATTTCCTCGGCCTCGTGGGGGTGCTCGCGGGCGCGGTCGTGCTAATCGTCGGCCTGATCATCCTCGGGGTCGCGCTCGGGCTCTGGCACCTTCGGCTCTGGGCCCTCGTCCTCGCCCTGATCGTGACGTTCGTCGAACTCCTCGGTTACGCGGTCGGTGGAAACTTCGTCAGCTTCGGGTTCATCTTCTCGCTCATCATCTTCGTCTACCTGATCGCCGTCCACCGACACTTCCACTAGGCCAAGGATACTCGGCCCGGGGGCCGGCGGGGCGGGTCCCGTCCCGGGTCGCTCCGACGCGCACCCGTTATCCGTCCGAACGACTCCCCGGGAGGGGGATTCGCGTGAAGCTCGTGCACTTCACCCTGCAGGACCAGTTCCACTTCGGCATGATCACGGACTCGAACGAGTTCATCGACCTCGACAACGCGTGCCGGGATTACTATGGGGTCAATCCGGTGAAGGGCGCCGACCCGAGCCGGTTCCGCGACATGCAGGCGTTCTTCTCGGGAGGGGCCGGCTCCGTCGAACTCACGAGGAAGATCACCGAGTACATCGACCGGCGGCGCAAGATGGGCTGGACGCCCCGCGCCGCGACCGGCGCGCGTCTCTTGTTCAAGGCCGAGGAGGGTGTCAAGCTCCTCGCCCCGGTCGTGCGGGGCGTGAAGGTCTACTGCCTCGCCTCGAATTCCCGCTCGCACGTGACGGAGCAGGGGAAGCCGATCCCGAAGCACCCGTACGTCTTCACGCGGTTCGCGAACAGCCTTGTCGGACCGACCGAGCCGCTCGTCCTCAACCCCGCGGGCTCGTTCCCCGACGTCGAGCTCGAGCTCGCGGTCGTGGTCGGCAAACGGGGCAAGCACATTCCCGTCGAGCAGGCGATGGAGCACATCGCGGGCTACACGATCGCGCTCGATCTGGGCTACCGCGATCTCCAGTACCCCGCCGACGGCGGCCCCGTCGACTGGGTCATGGGGAAGGGGTTCGACGGGACGATGGCCGTCGGGCCGTGGGTCGTCCCGAAGGAGGAGGTCGGGGAACCGTACCCGCTCGCGATGGAGCTCAAGGTCGGCGGGGTCGTCCGGCAGGCCGGCGACACCACCGACTACATCTTCCGGATCCCCGAGGTGCTCGCGCACCTTTCGACGGGGATCACGTTCGAGCCGGGGGACCTCATCTCCCTCGGGAGCCTCGGCGGAGTCCCCGGCTACGAGTTCGGCAACGAGTCGAGGAAGCTCAAGCCGGGCGACCAGATCGAGGCGACGATCGACCGGATCGGTCGCCTCCTCATCCCGGTGAGGGCCGAAGCTCCGCTTCCCCCCGCAGCACCAGGAACAGCGCCACCGGCGTAGGGAGCTCGTCGGAGCCGCCCGGGTGCCCGCGGACGCCGCCCCCGGGAAACGGCAGGTCGACGCGTTCGCGGTACGCGATCGCCGTCCGGGTCTCCTCGGGATCGCTCGTGAGCGCATCGCGGAACGGGTCGAACCCCGGGATCGCGTCCCGCGCGAGCGGGACCACGCGCAGCCCCGTGCCGCCGTGGAGCGAGCCCGGCAGCCGGATCAGCCGGTGGATGTCGGTCGTCACCGGCGCGTCCGTCTCCCCCTGGACCTCGACGACCGCCCGGCCGACGATCGCCTCGAGGAGCTCGGCCGGCAGGTCCTTGCGGAAGACGTCAAGCGTGCGTGACGCGCGGATCTTCTCGGCGCCCCGCTCGGTGACGAGGAGACGGGCCCACCGCCGCGCGACGGCCGGCGGGACCCCGTACCCCTTGAGCTCGTCGGCGACCGCGCCGACGGGCAGCGCCTCCCACCGGCCTAGGACCTCGAGGAAGGCGCGGGTCGTGCGACCTTTCCATCCCGGCGCGTCGGGCGGTGCGAGCCGACGCGTCCGGGCGAGGGCGGAGCCGCCGAGCCCCGGCTCCGGTTCCTCGTCGAGCACCGCGGCGGTGCGGCCCCGGCGCACGTCCTCCCGACCTTGTTCGACCGCGAGCATCGGGTCCACGCCCGTGCCGAGGATGTAGTCGACGAGCTCGCGGCGCTCGGGGCTCGTCAGGGCGAGGAACCGCTCGTCCCGGACGTGGACGTGGTACCCCCGTCCTCCCGAGAAGACGAACGACGTGGCGTCGGGGTCGACGCCGAAGTCGCCGAAGAGGAAGTCGTCGACGAGCCGGAGGAGGCGGTCCTTCACGAGCGCGAGCTGGCCCGCATAGTCCCGGGACTCGGCCCCGCGCAGATGGTCCGCGTCGAGGTCGAAGATGAGGTCGGCGCCGAGCCACTCCTTGGCGGCCATCGTCGGCCCGTCCGGGTACCGGTAGTAGGCGGAGGAGTAGTACACGTGCCGGGGGACCTCGCGCGCGAGGAAGGCGCGGAACTCCTCGGGCCCGCGCAACGTCGCGTGCCGGCGCATCATCGTTTCGAGCGCGAAAGGGAACGCCGCGAATTCGCGTCGCGCAAGCCGGGTCGGCGCCGGGACGTCGGCGATCGCGTAGTACCGGGCGAAGACGCCGCGCGCCCAGGCGAGCGTGGGAGCGTCGAGCGGAACGGTCTTCGCCATCCGCGCTACCCTTCGTCGGGCGGCGCGTCGACCCCGACCGCCGCCTCGACGACCGACTCGCGCCGAAGCCGCGCGAGCAGATGGAAGACGGTCGAGTGCTCGCTGCCGCGCAGGAGGAGCTCGACCGCCCGCGTCGCGTGCTCGAGCTGCCCTTCCTCGCCGATCAGCGCGACCGTCGAGCCGTAGACGCTCATCGAACATCCCGAGAGCTCCTCGATCCTCGAGCGAGCCCGGCCGCGCGTGCCGATCACCCGGGCCCGGATGCGGCGGAGCGCGTCCTTCTCGTGGCGGCCGGTGGTGAACTTGATGTCGAGGATGCCGAGGAACGTGTCCTTCTTCAGCAGGCGCATCGCGCGCGCCGGCGAGAACCCGCGGCCGATCGCGAGGACGATGTCGCGCGCCGTGAGGACCCGCATGGGGTCGTCGTCCGGCCCGGAAACGCGCACCTCGCCCTCCGCCGCGTCGACCACGACCTCGGCACCGGTGCGCTCGGCGATCTCGCGACGCGTGCGCCCGCCCGGGCCGATGAGGGCACCGATGCGGTCCTCGGGGATCCGAGCGTAGAGCACCGGCACCTCCCTCATCCCCTCCCCGTCGGCGGACCGACCTCGTCCCCACCCACCGCCGAATAGAACTCCTGCGGCGTGACCGCATGGCCGAGACGGGTAACGAACTTGGTGAAGTTCTCGATGTCCCGCCGGAGGAGGCGGGGCGCCTCGGGGTGGTCGGTGGGGATCGCCTGGGCGACGTCGATCAGGACGACGCGATCGTCGAAATAGAGCACGTTGTACGGCGAGAGGTCCCCGTGGACGAGCTTCGCCGTGCGCACCATACCGCCGATCTCGCGAACGAGCTCGTCGTAGAGCGCCTTCGGGTCCGGCACGAGGGCGTCCTTGAGGCGCGGGGCGGCACCCTCCTCCGTGCCGATGTACTCCATCACGAGGATGTTCCGGTAGTGGGCGTACGGAAGGGGCGCCCGGACGCCCGCGTCGCGCAGTCGGCCGAGGATCGTGTGCTCCCGGCGCGTCCAAGCGAAGATGAGACCCCCGAAGTTGCGCACGCTCGCCTCGCGCTTCAGCTGCTCGAGGGCGTAGGCGGGGAGACGGCGGAAGGTCGTGTTCGAGATCCGGTAGATCTTGACGGCCCGGTACTCCACTCCCTTCGTGGCCCGGAAGACACCGCCCTCCTTGCCGGTCGAGATCGGGTGGTCGATCGCGTCGAACTCCCCCCGGTTGACGAGACGCGAGACGGCCAGCAGCGTCGCGTGGTCGAAGAACTCGTCGAGGAGCTTGCGCTGGTCGGACTCCCGGCGGCGGTCTTCGACCCGTTCGTGCCGGGGGAACACGACCGCGTTGGGACGAGGCATGACGGCGGTGCCACCGGGCGCGCGCTCTTAGACTCTCGGGGCCGAACTACGGTCCCTAGGGCACGGGTCAAGGGTCGGCGGTCCGCGTGCGCACGTGGTGCCGGTGTAACCGCACCTATTTGGACCCGGGACGACTCCTAGGCATCGTGAGCGTGCTTCGTCTCTCGGACGCCGGCCCGAGCCGCCCCGTCCCGAACTCGTCCCCCCCATCCCCACCGTCGGAGCCCGCGTTCCCGCTCGCCCGCCTCCTCGAGGCGCCGGCGGATTACGATGGGGTGTTCCGCGTCGTACGGGGCGCCGTCCGCCGCGTACTCGGCATCGAGCGCCCCGGCCTCGGGCTCGGGCTCTCCAACCTACCGCCTCAGCTCGGAGCCTACTGGCAGGTCACGGGGAACCTCATCGTCCTGAACGAGGGCCTGGTCGAGACGATGCGCGCGCACGCCCGCGGACCGCTCGAGCTGAATTCCTTCCTCTATGTGATCCTCGCCCACGAGTACCTCCACGCCCTCGGGTACCTCGACGAGCGGTCCGTCCGGGAAGTGACCGCCCGCGTGACGCGCTCGGCGTTCGGCGCGGAGCACCCGGCGACGCGGATGGCCGAGGGCGACCTCTGGCGGCTTTACCCGTTCCTCGCGTACGCGCCGATGGGCGATGGCCAGCGCCTGCGCGTCGTGCCTCGGTTCGACCTCGCTTCCACGGAACGGTACATCCGCTAGGCGGGCCTCCCGGCCCCACGTCGCTCTTTATCCCGAGAGGGGGCATCGGCTCGGTCGCGGGCCATGGCGATCCTGTTCAACCTGGTCGGCATCGTCCTCGTGGTCGGCGGGATCGTCTTTCTCGCCCTCGAGCTCATCCACCCGGGCGCGCTCCTCTTCATCCCGGGGTCGATCCTCCTCGTGGGAGGGCTCCTCTACATGTTCCTGCCGGACACGCTCCTCAACAGCTACGTCGGCACGCTCCTGATCGTCGTCGCGGCGGTGGCGGCGGGGTTGATCGAGATCCCGTACTACCGCTGGGTCGCGCCCACGCACCGTCCGATGAGCACGACCAGCGCCGGTCTCGTCGGGGACGAGGCCGTCGTGATCGTCCCGGTCGTCCCCGATACCCTCCGGGGGAAGGTTCGCGTCCGCTCCGAGGTCTGGTCCGCGAAGGCGACGGTCCCGATACCGGTCGGGACGCGCGTGCGGATCGTTCACGGCGAAGGGGTCTCGGTCTCGGTCGAGCCTCTCGAGCCACCGAGGAGCTCATGAGCGCGGCCGCCTTGAGCCGGCCCGAAGGGGTGCCGCAGCGTATGGAGAAGCGTTCGGTCGCCCGGTGGTCCCGAGGGCGGTAGGTCGGAGATGGCGGATTACACGATCGCGATCGTGGGGGCCGTTCTCGCGGCCGTCCTGGTGCTCGTCCTGCTCAACCGGATGATCTACACGATCCAGCCGTACCAGCAGGGAATCGTGACCCTGCTCGGGTCGTACAAGCGGATGATCAACCCCGGGTTCAACATGGTGAGCCCGCTCTCGATGGTCCTCAAGATCGACCTCCGTACCCAGGTGCTCGAGGTCCCGCGCCAGGAGGTCATCACCAAGGACAACTCCCCGACGAACGTCGACGCGATCATCTACATCAAGGTCGTCGACGCGCCGAAGGCGATCTTCCAGGTCCAGGATTACCACATCGCGACGGTCGCCCTCGCCCAGACGACCCTGCGGTCGATCATCGGCGACATGGAGCTCGACGAGATCCTCTACAACCGCGAACGGATCAACACCCGCCTTCGCGACATCCTCGACGAGGCGACCGACAAGTGGGGCGTTCGCGTCGACGCGGTCGAGATCAAGGAGGTCGACCCGGTCGGTCCGGTCAAGACCGCGATGGAGGAGCAGACGGCGGCGGAGCGCCAGCGCCGCGCGGCCGTCCTCCGGGCGGACGGGGAGAAGCGGAGCGCGATCCTCGTCGCGGAGGGCCAGAAGCGCTCGCGGATCCTTCAGGCCGAAGGGGTGCGCCAATCCCAGATCCTCGAGGCGGAAGGCGCCCGGGTCGCGACCATCCTCGAGGCCCAGGGAGAGTCCCAGCGCCTGAGGATCCTCTCGCTCGGAGCCGGCGTCCTCGACGCGAAGGCGCTCACCGTCCTCTCGCTCGACACGGTCGCGAAGGTCGGGAACGGTCAGGCGACGAAGATCCTCTTCCCGTTCGAGTTCTCGCGCCTGATGGAGGGGGCGAGCGAGTACATGGGCACGAGCCGTCAGGTCCCCGACCGTGGGCTCAACACGCTCGACGACCTCGAGAAGCGCATCGGGTCGATGGACAACATCCTGGGCCCGATCCCGAAGCAGGAAGAGCTCCTCACCGAGATCAAGTCGATCGAGGAGGAGATCAAGGCGGAATCCGAGGAGTCGACGAGCATGGTCTCGCCGTACAGCAAGGGGGTCCGCGGACCCGGCGTCCCCGAGCTCCCTCCCGCCGACGTCATCGCCCCCCCACCGTCCCACACGCTCCCCCCGACGGCTTCGTCGCCGGTCGCCCCGGGTCCGACGGCCGCCGACCCGAGGCGTCGGCCCCCACCGCCCGCCCCCTGACGTTGGCTCCGCTCGCGGGAAGGTCCGAAGACGGCGCTTTCGGACGGGGCGACGCGTTCCTCGTCGGCCCCGGACCACCTTTATGAGCCGGCGGCCCCGATACCCGCGCGCGCACCATGGACGCGATCCGAGTCTTGCGGGACGGCGCCGTTCTCACCCTCACGATCGACCGACCCGAGCGGCTCAACGCGCTCGACGTGCCGTCGATGCTCGCGCTCCGCCAGAGGCTCCAGGAGGCGTCGACCGACCGCGCGGTCCGCGCCGTGCTGCTCACGGGGGCCGGCCCCGCGTTCTGCGCCGGCGGCGACGTCGCGGTGATGGACGAGCATCGCGCGCGGGGAGAGCTTCCCGCGCTCTTCCACGCGCTGACCGCCGAGATGGAGATGGGCATCCGCGAGATCCTCGGGATGCCGAAGCCGGTCGTCGCCGCGCTGCCCGGCGTCGCCGCCGGGGGCGGGCTCTCCCTCGCGCTCGCGGCCGACTGGCGGATCGCCTCGGAGTCGGCGGTCCTCGTTCCGGCGTTCCCGACACTCGGCGCGGTACCGGACGGCGGCCTCTCCTACTTCCTGCCGCACTACCTCGGGATCGGCCTCGCCCAGGAGCTCCTCTTCACCTCCGCGCGAGTCTCCGCCGCGCGGGCGCGCGAGCTCGGCCTCGTTCACGAGGTCGTCCCCGCCTCCGACCTCGGCCGACGGGCGGCGGAGCGGGTCCGCGAGCTCGCCGAGGGACCGACGTTCGCCTACGGGGGGACGAAGCGCCTCTTGCACGCGGCCTTCGGCCAGGGCGCGGAAGCCCAGCTCGCGCTCGAGCGGCGGCTCGCCGTGGAGGCCGCCGGCCGCGGCGAGCTTGCGGAAGGCGTCCGAGCGTTCCGGGAAAAACGCCGGCCGAAGTTCCCTCCCCCTTAGGCGAGGCGACCGTGGGCGGGTTCGCCCGGGTCGGGCCTCGGGTCCAGGGCCGGGCGAGCCGGGCCTCGAGCGCGGCCTTCGCCTGCGGCCATTCGCTCGCCAGGAGGCTGTAGACGACCGACGATCGGAATCGGCCGTGGCGCAGCCGGAGGTGCTCCCTCAGGGTGCCCTCGCGCCGGGCGCCCAGCCGCTCGATCGCCGCTTGCGAGCGGAGGTTGCGCGAGTCGGTCTTCAGCTGAACCCGATGGACGCCCTCCGCCTCGAACGCATGGCGGAGCCCGAGGTACTTCACCTCGGTGTTGACCGGCGTCCGCCAGACGGCCGGGTCGAGCCACGTGCCGAGCTCGACGCTCTGGTCCTCGCGGTCGATGTAGAGATAGCGGAACATGCCGACCGTGCGTCCCCCCGGCGGCGACACGATCGCGAACGGCAGGACCTCCCCCCGGGCGGCGAGCGCGAGGAGCTCGTTGACGAGCGCGGCCATCTCACCGCGCGTTCGGCCCGGACCGATCCGCAGGTACTTCCAGACGTCGGGGTCGCGGCCGGCCCGAGCGAGCCCATCGATGTGGTCTCGAGCGAGCGGGACGAGCTGGACGAACCGCCCGGTGAGCACGAGCGGCTGTCGGAACCCCGAGGCGGCCACGCCGCCGGGACCGGTCGGGCGGGCATAACGGCGGTGACGAGGGTCACCGCCACGGTCGATCGGGTCCGGTCCAGGGACGGGCGAGCTTCTCTTCGAGACCGCGCTTCACGGTCGGCCACTCCCGGTCGAGGATCCCGTAGTAGACGGAGGTGCGGAACGACCCGTCCGCGAGCCGGCGGTCCTCTCGCAGGATCGCCTCCTGGAGCGCCCCGATCCGCTCGATCGCGCGTCGCGAGCGTTCGTTGCGGAGGTCGGTCTGCAGGTAGATGCGATGGGCCCCTTCGACCTCGAAGGCGTGGCGGAGGAGGAGGTACTTCGCTTCGGTGTTGCAGGGGGTCCTCCAGAGCCGGCGGGCGAGCCAGGTCCCACCGACCTCGGCGTTGCGGTCCTCTCGGTCGATGTGCAGGAACCGCGTCATCCCGACCGGCCGGCCGTCCGAGGCGGTGAGCGTCGCGAACGCGAGGTCCGTCCCGGCGGCCTGGCGCTCGAGGAGCAGGGCGATCAACCGGTCCATCTCGGCGAGGGACGCCCCCGGACCGTTCAACAGGTAGCGGCCGACCTCGGGGTCCGCACCCGCTTCGGCGAGGGCATCGCGGTGCTCGGGCGACAGCGGGACGAGCCGAACGTACCGTCCCTCGAGCGTAAGCGGTGGTCGGAAGGTGAGCGCGCCCACGGGCCGGCCACCCGGAAGCCCCACTTAATCCCCCCGACCGCGGCCGGAGGCGCGCGAAACCTTAGCATCCTGTCCCCGCCCTACAGAGGTTAAATAACGACGAAGGGTCCGACGCGACGAATCCTTCGCACGGTAGGGAACGACGATGGAAGCAGGGGTGACGACGTTCCTAGTCTTCGCCCTCATCGCGGCGATTTTCGGAGCCGGGTCGATCTTCGCGAACCGGTGGCTCGGGGCCAAGCGTCGCCAGTCGTACCTCCAGCTCACGACGTACGAATGCGGCGAGGAGGCCGAAGGCGAGGCCCAGATCGACTTCCCGACCCAGCATTACACCTTCGCGATCGTCTTCGTGGCGGTCGACGTGCTCGGGTTCGTGCTTGCCCTCTGGGGTCTCACCTTCCGCGGCGCGAACTCGGGATGGTACCCCGTCTTCATCGCCGTCGGCTTCACCGGTCTCGCGATCGCGGGCATCTACTACGCGCTGAGCGGCGAGAAGAGGTGGGTCATCTGACCGCCACCGCCGCGCCCCCGAGCCCCCCTCGGGCAACGTCGCCCCCTCCGGTCGACGGCGAGCTCCCGATGGCCGGTCGGGCGGCGGTGCCGTTCGTCGAGATCGAGGCGCTGCGGGTGAAGGAATTCATTCCCGCGGCGAAGGAGGCGCTCACCGCCCTCATCGCCGAGCAGGGCCAGGCAAGGCTCATCCGGCCCGTCTTCAACTGGGCGGGCCGCAACTCGCTCTTCCCGCTCCACTGGGGACTGGCCTGCTGCGCCATCGAGTTCGCCGCCGGCTTCGGGGCCCGATGGGACGCGGAGCGGTTCGGGGTCGTGCCCCGCTCGTCGCCGCGCCAGTGCGACCTGATGATCGTCAACGGGACCGTCACGTGGAAGGTCGCGCACAAGCTCATCACGCTCTACGAGCAGATGCCCGAGCCGAAGTGGGTGATCGCGATGGGCAACTGCGCGACCGGCGGGGGCCCGTTCCGAACGGCCTACTCGGTCGTACCGGGCGTGGACAAGCTCGTCCCCGTCGACGTGTACATCGCGGGATGTCCGCCCCGCCCCGAGGCGATGCTCGACGGCATCCTTCGCCTCGAGCAACTGATCCGGGAGCGCAAGGAGTAGGCGGCCGGCCCCCGGACGCGGAGCAGGGAGAAGGGGACGATGCAGCCGGCGGACCTCGAACGGGCCCTCGCGCCGAAGCTCGGCGCCGGCTTGATAGGTGTCGAGCCGTTCGAGGGAATGGCCGGACGCGTCCGGTTCCACCGCGAGGCGGCGCTCGACCTCTTCCGCACGGTCCGCGAGGACCTCGGGTTCGCCCACCTCTCCATGGTCGGCGGAATCGACTGGGTCACCCATCGCGAGGTCTTCTACGTCGTCTGGTCCGACGACGCGAACCAGTACCTCGTCCTATCGACCGATCTCCCGGCCGAGGACGCGCACGTCGAGTCGGCATCGGGCGTCTGGCCGAGCGCGAACTGGCACGAACGCGAGACGTGGGAGATGGTGGACGTCACGTTCGACCACCACCCGGATCTGCGGCACCTCCTGGTGCCGGACGGCTACGTCTTCCACCCGCTGTTGCGGTCGTTCAAGCTCCACGAGCCCGAGGAGCTCGAGGTGAAATCGCGCCATGTCTGAGATGTGGATCAACATGGGGCCGCAGCACCCCATGACGCACGGATTGTGGAACCTCCGGGTCCGCATCGACGGCGAGACGGTCCTCGACGTCGACCCCGAGATGGGGTACCTCCACCGCGGCATCGAGAAGATCAGCGAGGACCGCCACTACAACGAGGTGATCACGCTGATGGACCGGACGTGCTACGTCGCGGGCCTCGCGTGGGAGCACCTCTACATCATCGCGGCCGAGAAGGCGCTCCGCATCCAGCCGCCCGAGCGGGCCGATTACCTGCGCATGATGTGCGAGGAGTTCCAACGCATCGGCTCGCACCTGATGTGGTACGCGGCGTTCGTCCAGGATATCGGCCTCATGAGCCCGTTCCTCTACGGGATGCGGGACCGGGACCTCGTCCTCGACCTATTCCAGAGCTACACCGGCGCCCGGATGACCTACGAGTACATGCGGGTCGGGGGCGTGCGCAACGACCTTCCGCCCGGCTTCACCGACCAGGCGCGCAAGGTCCTCGATTGGCTCGTTCCCCGCTTCAAGGAGTACGACCAGCTCTGCCTCGGCTCCGACATCTTCCACAAGCGGTGCGACCACCTCGGCGTCCTCTCGGCGAGCGATTGCATCCGCCACGGGGTCACGGGGCCGATGCTCCGGTCCGCCGGCGTGAAGCGCGACCTCCGGAAGAACCGGCCGTACTCGCTCTACAAGGAGGTCGACTTCGATGTGGCGGTCGCCGACGGGGCGGACGTCACCGCCCGCTACCTCGTCCGGATGGAGGAGATGCGCCAGTCGGTCCGCATCCTCCGCCAGGTCGTCGACTGGCTCGACGCGCACCCCGGGCCGGTGATGGCCGAGACGGTCCCCCGGTGGATGGGAGCCCCGTACGCTCCCGTCGGCCGGGAGGGGTACCTCCTGAAGCGCCAGTACCCGAAAGGCGTGGGGTTCTCGTCGATCGAGGAACCGCACGGTGAGGCCCAGGCGTACGTCGTCAACGAAGGCGGGGAGCACCCGTACCGGGTCAAGTTCCGTTCGCCGGTCTTCGCGAACCTGAGCGCCGCACGGACCTACCTGGTCGGCTACCACGTCGCCGACATCCCGCCGATCATGGGCAGCGTCGACGTGTGCGTCGGAGAGTGCGACCGCTAGGGAGGAGGGAGGGAACGGGTGTCGAACGTCACGCTCTACTCGGTGTCCTACCTGCTCTCGGACACCGTCCTCCGGGCGATCGGCTCGGTCCTTCCGAGGCCGCTCTCCGCCTGGATCACGAACGCGGATCTGATCACCGGCATCGCGGTGCTGGTCTTCGGAGCGCTCCTGCTCGCCGCGAGCATGCTCAACACGATCGTCCTCATCTGGTGGGAGCGCAAGCTCCTCGGCCGGTTCATGGACCGGCGGGGGGCGATGCACGTCGGGTATGCCGGTCTCCTCCAGAACTTCGCGGACGGGTTCAAGCTCTTCCGCAAGACGACCGTCCAGCCCCGCGACGCCGACTCCCTCGGCTTCTACACGGGTCCGACCGCGTACATGGTGACCTCGATGATCCTGTTCGGGATCCTCCCGATCTCGTCGGGGTGGAACTCGGGGGTCCTCCCGCTCAGCCTCCTCCTTGCGCTCGCGGTCTTCTCGTTCGCTCCGCTCTTCATCTTCGTGAGCGCCTGGTCGAGCAACAACAAGTACTCGCTGATGGGCGGGATGCGCTCGGCCGCCCAGATGATCGCCTACGAGGTCCCGCTCCTCCTGGCGGTCGTCGCCGTCGTGATCGTCGCCGGTAGCTTCGACCTCACGACGATCGTCTACGAGCAGCAGAACTACTGGTTCTGGGGGCCGCTCGTGGTCGCCTTGGTCGTCTTCTTCGCCGGGATGCTCGCGGAGATGGAGCGCATCCCGTTCGACCTTCCGGAGGCCGAGGCCGAACTCGTCGAAGGATGGAACACCGAGTACGGCGGGATGCTCTTCGCGTTCTTCATGCTCGCCGATTACCTCCGGGCGCTGGTCGGCAGCATCCTGGTCGTCCTTCTTTTCCTCGGGGGCTGGACCCTGCCGACCTGGGTGCCCGCGGCGCTCACGTCGTTCCCGCTCGCGGGGATCGTCTGGTTCATGGTCAAGACCTACATTGTCTTCGGCGTCTTCGTCTGGATCCGCGCGTCGCTGCCGCGCGTGCGCACCGACCAGCTGCTCCGGGTCGGCTGGAATCGGATGATCCCCCTCAGCTTGCTCTCGGTGTTCCTCGCCGCGCTCCTCGTCACGGTGAAATGCCTTCCGGTGTTTGGCTGCGTCCCCTCGCTGGGGGTCTAGAGGAGGGAGCGATGGCGAGCGAGGTCACGGCGAAAGAGAAGCCGGGCGAGCACCCGGTCCTCTGGGTCGCGCGTCCGATGGCGACCGCCGCGCGGCAGTTCGCGAAGAGCCTCTTCCGCCCGTCGACGATCGTCTACCCGTACGAGCGTCTCGAGAACCCCGAGTTCCGCGACCGGCTCGAGGTCGCGTCGGGAAAGCCGTTCGGTGTCGGCCAGGTCTGGGACAACTACCGCGGCGTCCACGCCCTGAACATCGCGACGTGCATCAGCTGCAACCTCTGCGCGTTCTCCTGCCCGGACGTCTGCATCGAGATGGTCAGCGTTCCCGGCGGCGACCCCAAGCACCCGAAGAAGTGTCCGCAAATCGACTACGGGAAGTGCAGCTACTGCGGGTTCTGCTCGGACGCCTGCCCCGAGGGCTGCCTCACGATGACGACGCGCTACGAGCTCTCGACACCGAAGCGCTCGGAGATGATCTACTCGCCCGAGAAGCTCCACGAGATCTTCCGCTCGAAGCTCCCGATGAACCCGATCCGCCTCGCTCGCCCCGAGAACGAGGACGCGATCCTCCTCGACCCCCCGCTGTGCATCGGGTGCAATGCGTGCTCGCGCGACTGCCCGACCCAGTGCATCACGATGCTCGACATCCCGAAGCCCGAGGCGAAGCCCGGCGAGAAGCTTCCCCGGCGGATCTGGAAGGAGCCCGTCGTCAACGACTCCGACTGCGTCCGATGCGGGACGTGCATCAGCGTTTGCCCCAAAGAGTGCCTGTTCTGGGGGACTCGAAAGTGATCCTCGAGGAATTCGCATTCCTCGTCCTGGCCGCGGTCGCGGTCGTGACGGCGATCTCGTCGCTCCTCGTTCGAGAGCTCGTCCACACGATCCTCTGGATCGCGGTCTTCTTCGTCGACCTCTCGGCGATCTACTTCCTCCTCGAAGCGCCGTTCCTCGGAGTGCTCCAGCTCGGCGTCTATGCGGGGGCCGTGACGGTCCTGCTCCTCTTCGGGATCATGGTCACGCGGAAGCGGATCTTCTCGCGCGAGGCCGCGACCGGAATCGGCGCGGTCCCGTTCGCGCTCGCGGTCGTCACGTTCATCTTCCTGGTCGCGTCGGTCGGCGAGTTCCCGCAAGGATCGACGGGGATCCACGCGTACGACCCATCGTTCCTCTCGGAGAACCTGTTCAACGTCAACGGCCCCTGGCTCTTGCTCCTCGGCCTCATCATGCTGAGCGCGGTCGGCGGGGCGATCTACCTCGTACGGGAGGGGCGCGATTGACCGACCTCCCGATCGTCGGGTTCGTCGCGCTCTCGGCCGGCCTCCTCGCGATCGGCGTCTTCGGGATCCTCACGCGTCGCAACTTCATCCTCCTCCTGATCGCGATCGAGATCTCGATGAACGCGGCGATCCTCAACTTCGTCTACTTCGGTGCCTACCTCGGCGGAACGCCGGGACTCACCGGCCAGTCGATCGCGGTGGTCCTGGTCGGCTTCGCGGCCACCGAGGTCGCGGTCGGGCTCGGGATCGTGCTCGCGCTCAACCGCGTGAAGGGAACGATCAACGTCGAGAAGGCCACGGAACTCCGCCTCTAGGGGGGATGGGGGACGAGCGGACTCACCGGACTCTTCGACTGGGCGTTCCTCGTCCCGCTCTTCATGGTCGCCGCGTTCGCGATCGTCGGGCTCGCCGGCACCCGGCTGAAGCGCCTCGAGTGGGGCGGGTGGGTCGCGGTCGCCTTCTCGGGCGCGGCGCTCGTCGTCGGGGTGCTCATCGGCGCGGGCGAGATGCTCGACCCGGGACGGTACACGGTCGTCCAGTACACCTGGCTCCACCTCGGCCCCGCGCCCGGGGTGTTCCCGAACGGCGTCTCGCTCGTCGTCGGGACGCTCGTCGACCCGATCTCGGCGCTGATGCTGCTCGTCGTGACGGTCGTCGGCTTCCTCGTGATGCTCTACTCGATCGGGTACATGCACCACGACCGGGGGCTTCCCCGGTACTACGCCGAGCTCTCGCTCTTCCTCGCGGCGATGAGCGGGCTCGTCCTCGCGAACAACCTGCTCGAGTTCTTCCTCTTCTGGGAGCTGGTCGGCGTCTGCTCCTACTTCCTGATCGGCTTCTACTACGAGAAGCCGAGCGCCGCGAGCGCGGCGAAAGAGGCGTTCCTCGTGACGCGGGTCGGGGACGTGATGTTCCTGCTCGGGATCTTCCTCTACTTCTCCCGCTACGCGCTCGCGGGCCCCGCCGGCCTCGGCGGATGGGCCGCGAACGGGTTCGTCTTCACGAACGGCAACCAGCCGTTCCTCGCCTCCTCGATGGGCGGCAACTCGACGCTGCTCACGGTCGCGGGGATCATGATCCTCGGAGGCGCGGCGGGGAAGAGCGCACAGTTCCCGCTCCACGTCTGGCTACCGGACGCGATGGAGGGCCCGACGACCGTCTCGGCGCTCATCCACGCCGCGACGATGGTCGCCGCGGGCGTCTACCTGCTCGCGGTCACGAGCCTCTTCCTCGGGTTCACCTCGCTCGACCAGCTCGTGATCGTCGCGATCGGCGGGTTCACGACGTTCTTCGCGGCGACGATGGCGGTCGTCCATCCCGACATCAAACGCGTGATCGCGTACTCGACGATCAGCCAGCTCGGCTACATGGTGCTCGCCGTCGGGGCGGGGTTCGCGATGGTCGGGCTCTTCCACCTCTTCACGCACGCGTTCTTCAAGGCGCTCCTCTTCCTCGCCGCCGGCTCGGTCATCCACGCGGTCGGCACCCAGGACCTGTTCAAGATGGGCGGGCTCCGAAAGCCGATGCGCGTCACCGCCGCGGCGTTCGCGATCGGTGGCCTCGCGCTCGCCGGCATCCCGCCGTTCGCCGGGTTCTGGAGCAAGGACGACATCCTCGGCTCGCTCTACTCCGAGCTCGGGACGCACCCCGCGTACTGGCCGTTCTTCCTCCTCGCGTTCGCCGCGGTGTTCCTGACGGCGTACTACATCTTCCGGGCCTGGTTCCTCGCCTTCTCGGGCGACGGCCCGCGCGACCCCACGCTCCCGCACGCGCACGAGGGTCCGTGGGTCATGCAGGTCCCGCTCGTGGTCCTCTCCGCCCTCGCGATCGGCTCGGGGCTCCTCATCTTCTGGCCCAACTTCGACAGCCTCCTTCTGAACGGCGCGGGCGTCACCGGGATCCCGCCCGTCTTCGGGACGAGCGATCTTCTCCTCTCGGCCGCGAGCGTGATCCTCGCGGCGAGCGGCATCGCGCTCGCGTGGCGCCTCTGGGGGAACGGGCGCATCTTCGTCCTCGCCCCGACGAGCGCGGTGGCCCCGGTCCGCACGCTCCTCCTCAACCGCTACTACTTCAAGATCGGCTACGACTGGATCGGGACCCGGGCCGTCTACACGGTCGCCCGGGCGGCCGACTTCGTCGACCAGTTCGTGATCGACGGGACCGTTCATGGTTTCGAGCGGATCTTCGCCGGGCTGAGCGAGCGCCTTCGGCGGATCCAGTCGGGGCTCGTCTCCGACTACGCGGCGTACGTCGTCGCGGGACTGCTCGCGGTGTTCGTCCTCCTGCTCCTGGTCGCGCCGTACCTCATCGCCACGGTCGGAGGGAAGTAGGTCGATGCTGCCGCTGATCTCGATCGTCCTCGCGACCCTGCTGGCGGGCACCGTCGCGACGTTCCTCTCCGGCACGAGGGCCCGATGGACGGCGCTCGCGACCTCGCTCGCCTTCCTCGCCGAGGTCGCGGTCCTGTTCGTGCGCTACCCGGGCTGGCCGGGCTACACCGGCGCGGGGATCCCGGGTTTCGCCGAGGGCGAGTCGTACGCCTGGATCCACCTCTCGTGGCTCCAGATCAACTACACGGTCGGGGTCGACGGGATCTCGCTCGTCCTCATCCTCCTGACCGCGATCCTCCAGGTCGCGACGGTGATCTACTCCTGGGGCGAAGCGCGGCGGCCTTCGGCGTACTTCGGCCTCGTGTTGCTCACCTGCCTCGGCTGCTTCGGGGTCTTCGTCGCGCTCGACATCCTCCTGTTCTTCCTCTTCTGGGAGGCGGTTCTTGTGCCGATGTTCTTCCTCATCGGCTTCTGGGGCGGCCCGCGACGACGCTACGCGGCGCTGAAGTTCTTCGTCTACACGCACGTCGCGTCGATCGTGATGCTGGTCGGCCTGCTCGCGCTCGTCTTCTACTCGGGCGCCACGTCGTTCGACTTCTCGGCCGTCGACGCCGCCGCCCGCGGCCTCACGGGGGTCGTGCAGGCGTTCCTGTTCCTCGCGCTCTTCTTCGGGTTCGGCGTCAAGTTCCCGATCGTTCCGTTCCACACCTGGTTGCCGGACGCGCACGTCGAGGCGCCGACGGGCGCTTCGGTGCTGCTCGCGGGCCTCCTGCTCAAGCTCGGCGGCTACGGACTCATCCGCTGGGCCGTCGAGGTCCTCCCGAGCGGCCTGCACACCGACCAGCCGATCCTCTTTGCGGTCGCGTTCCTCTCGATCGTCTGGGGGTCGGTCCTCTCGCTCTCCCAGCGCGACCTGAAGCGCCTGGTCGCGTACTCGTCGATCAACCACATGGGCATCGTCCTCCTGGCGATCGCCCTCGGTTCGTCGCTCGGTCTGCTCGCCGCCGTGCTCCTCATGTTCGCCCACGGGATCGTGAGCGGACTTTTGTTCATGTCGGCGGGGAGCGTCCACCACACGTTCGGCACCCGCGACATCCCGAACCTCGGCGGGATCACGCCCCGGACCCCCGCGCTCTCGACGATGATCATGGTCGGGTCGCTCGCCTCGCTCGGCCTGCCGGCCCTGATCAGCTTCCCGGCGGAGTTCACGGCCCTGCTCGCCACCTACAACGGTCTCGGCTACTGGGTCTTCGTTCCGCTCGCGATCCTGGTCGTCACGGCGGCGTTCTACCTGTGGATGATGCAGCGGATGCTCTTCGGTCCCGAGAAGGGAGTACCGGGCGACGCCCGCGACCTCCCCTGGCACGAAGGCGTCGGGATGGGGATCCTCGTCGCGGCGACGATCGTCTTCGGCATCTTGCCGGCGCTCCTCGTGGACGTGATCGTGAGCTCGCCCGTGAAGGGCTTCCCGGGGACGTGAGACGATGGACGTCGTCGCGTTCGTCCTGCCGTTCCTCCCCGAGGTCGTCCTGCTCGCGGCGACGCTGCTGATCTTCCTCCTCGACGTGCTGCACGTGCGCCGGACCGAGATCGTCGGGACGCTCGCGGTCGCCGGGTCCGCCGTCGCGCTCCTCCTTGTCGTCGCCGACCTCCGCTTCGCACCGCTCGCGTCCCTCGCCACGTTGCCGGCGGCCCGCATCGACGCGGCCGGCTCGCCGACCGCCCTCTTCGCGTTCACGTCGCTCGGTCTCGTCTTCCAGGGCGTCTTCCTGATCGCGACCCTGCTCGTCAGCCTCGCCTCCGTGAGCCGCCCGTCCGACGAGCGCGGCGCGCCGATCTTCTTCGGCCTCCTCCTCCTCGCCACGCTCGGGATGCTCCTCGTCACGGTCGCAGCCGACCTCATCTTCCTGCTCCTCGCGATCGAGCTCACGAGCATCTCGACCTACCTCTTGGTCGCCTACACGCGCCGCGACCCTCGCTCGCTCGAGGCGGCGATGAAGTTCTACATCATCGGCGCCCTCTCGACGACGCTCTCGTTCTTCGGGGCCTCCCTGCTCTACGGCGCCTACGGCACGACGAACCTCTACGCGATACGGCTCGCGGCCGGTCCTGTCGGCTTCCCCGTCCTGGTCCTGCTCGGCTACGGGTTCCTGATCGCGGGGCTCGCGTTCAAGGCGACCCTCGTCCCGTTCCACGCGTGGGCGGTCGACGTCTACGACGGCGCGCCGTCGGACGTCACCGCCTTCCTCGCGGGCGGGTCGAAGAAGGTCGGCCTCTTCGCGTTCTTCCTCGTCTTCCTGGCCCCGATCCTCTTCGTGCGGTCGGTGGGGGGCGGCTCGCCGTTTACGGGCGCCTCGGTCGGGCTCGGCCCGGTCTTCCAGCTCACGCTCGGCGTTCTCGCGGTCCTCACGATGACGGTCGGCAACGTCCTCGCGCTCCTCCAGAAGGAGATGAAGCGGATGCTCGCCTACTCGTCGATCAGCCAGGCCGGCTACATGCTCATCGGCATCACCGTCGGCACGGCGCCGGCGATCGCCGGCGCGACGCTCCAGATCTTCGCCCACGTCTTCATGAAGGGCGCCGCGTTCCTCGTGGTGGGGGGCGTCGCGGCGCTCGGGATCGGGCCCCTCGTCGACGACTACCGGGGCCTCGGGACGCGCCGGCCGCTCCTGTCCGTCGCGTTCGCCCTGATGCTGCTGTCGCTCGCGGGCGTCCCGCTGACGATAGGGTTCGTGTCGAAGTTCGTCCTGTTCAGCGCCGCCGTCCAAGCCCAGGGTTTCTTCGTCTGGCTCGCGGTCGCCGGCTTGCTGAACAGCGCGCTCAGCGTCTTCTACTACGCCCGCGTTCTCAAGGTGATGTTCTTCGACCCCGCACCGGCCGCCCCTACCGTCCGCGGCGCGGTCGAGGGCGCCTCCGAGCCCCCGATCCTTCCCGCCGGCGGGCTTGGCTACGGCCGCGCGGTCGCGATCGGCCTCTCCGCCGTGCTGATCGTCCTCGTCGGGCTCTACCCGCAACCGGTTCTGGGCGCCATCCAGCTCGCCGCCCAGCATTTCGTGAGCAGCGGAGCGTGAGGGAATGGACCGATACGACGTCGTGGTCGTCGGCGCCGGGCCCGCGGGGTCGCTCGCGGCGCGGGCGGCGGCCGAGCACGGCGCCCGCACGCTCCTGCTCGACCACCGACGGGAGCTCGGCCATCCCGTGCAGTGTGGGGAGTTCGTGCCGGCGCCCGAGGAGCTCGCGGACCTGTTCGACGCCCCCGAGCTCATCGCGACCGCGTTCGACGTCCCTCCGACCACCGTCCAGCGGACGACCCGCACGATGGCGTGCGTCTCGCCGTACGGCCATCGCTTTTGCTTCCCGCTCCGCGGGCTGACGGTCTCCCGTCGCGCGTTCGACAAGGCGCTCGCCGTCCGGGCGGAAGGTGCGGGCGCCGAGCTGCGCTACCCCCTCGGGGTGACCGGGGTCCGGGACGACCAAGTCCGATGCGCGGACGGCTCGACGGTCTCGGCGTCCGTCATCGTGGGGGCGGACGGCCCGATCTCGACGGTCGGCCGGTCGGTCGGGTTCGTCCCCCGCCGCGAGCTCTTCCGCATGATCACGGCGACCGCCGACCGGCCGCTCGGCGACGAGATCGACCTCTACTTCGGTCGGTCGGCGCCCGGCGGCTACGCGTGGGCGTTCCCGAGGGCGCACGACGCGAACGTCGGCCTCGGGGTGGGGCACCTCCCGAAGCACGGGAGCCTCGACCGAATGCTCGACCGGTTCGTCGCGGCCGAACACCTCGGCGCCGTGCGCGACCGCACGCGCTGGTGGGTCCCGATCGGACCGCCCCCCGACCGCCTCGTCTTCGGTCGGGCCCTCCTCGCCGGCGACGCGGCGAACCTCGTGATGGCGACGAACGGCGGGGGGATCCCGACGGCGATGCTCAGCGGGTGGCTCGCCGGCCGTCACGCCGGCCTCCACGTCCGGGACGGGGCCCCGCTCACCGACTACGACGTCGCCTGGCGCCGGGCCCTCTTCGGGCCCCTCGAGCGGGCCGCCCGCATCGAGCGGTTCGCGGCGCGGTTCTCGGGGGTTGATTTCTTGCTCGCCCTGGGTATGCGCTATATCGGGAGCTCGGGTCTGGACGAGATGATGCGGCTGCGTTGGCCCGGGCGCCTCGGGAGAAACTCGTGACGAGCCCGCCGCCGGACCGGGCCGTCGAGCCGACGCTCGAGTCGCTCGTCAGCCAGACGTTCGGCCCGGCGACGGCGGTCGAGCTGGCGGGCCTCCTGCCCGCGCTCGTGCGGGACGTCTCCGACATCGACTGGAGGCTCGAACAGGTCCTCGGGTCGACGTACGCCAAGCTCACCGAGGCGGCCCGCTACGCCTGCTCGACGGGCGGAAAGCGTGTCCGTCCCCTTCTCATGTCCGCCGCCCACCGCGCGCTCGGAGCCGAATCGACGGCGCCGATCCATTCGCTCGCCGCCGCGTTCCAGCTGATCCACACCGCGACGCTCGTCCACGACGACGTCATCGACCATGCCGAGACCCGCCGGGGCCGGCCTTCGATGCCCCGGGCTTTCGGGACGCCGCTCGCGATCGTGGCGGGCGACTACCTGTTCGTCCGGGCGTTCGAGCTCGCGGCCGAGTACCCGAAGTCGATCATCCTGCGCTGCGGCGAGGCCTGCGCCGACCTGGTCGAGGGGGAGGTCCTCCAGGAAGCCTCCCGGTACGACCTCTCGACCGCCCAGGAGCACTACTACCGCATTGTCGAGCGGAAGACCGCCGCGATCATCGCCGCGGCGCTCGCCTCGGTCGCCGAGATCGCGGAGGTCACCCTGCCGGTCCTGACGGCGCTCGAGACGTACGGCCGGGCCCTCGGGATCGCGTTCCAGATCCGCGACGACCTGCTCGATGTCTACGGGGACCCCGACCTGTTGGGCAAGCCGCTCTTCACCGACTTCCGGGAAGGGAACCCGACGCTGGTCTCGCTCGAGGCGTACCGCCGGCTCGACCCGGGACGCCAGGCCGAGTTCGAGGAGCTCTTCCAGCTGCGTCGCAAGCGCACGAAGCACCTCCTCCGGCTCAAGGAGCTCGCCGACCTTGTCCGCACGGACGAGGTCGTTGCCCGCGAAGCCGCCGCCTGGACCGACCGGGCGGTCCGCTCCCTCGGTAGCCTGCCCGAGGGGCCGTACCGTAACCTCCTCGAGCGCCTCGCGCACGGCGCCGCCGAGCGCCGGTTCTAGCCGCGCCTCGAACGAAAGCTACATCTTCCCCTCCGCGGGTCGACGCCCTCCGGAGCCCTTGCGATGAGCGCGACCGAGACCGCCCGAGGCCCCACGGGAGGCGCGTCGGCGCCCGCGCCGGTGGCGTTCGACCATCTCCCGCCGCGCTGGGAGCCGACCCCCGTCGCCCCCCGGCTCCCGATCGGCGTCGCGATCGTGTCGGTGCTGACCGCCGGGTTCGCGGTCGTGATGGTCCTCGCGGGCCTCCTCTTCCTGCTCGCCCAGTACGTGACCAACTTCGTCCCCCCGTCGCTCGAGATCTTCACGTCGATCGACCTCTTCGGCGCCGTGATCCTGGTCGTGCTCGGCTCCGCGCTCCTCGGTATCGCGACGTCGCTCTGGCACCAGGAGACGTGGGCGCTCTGGACGACGATCGTCCTCGTCTTCGGGACGGCGGCGTACCTGTTCTTCACCGACTCGATCACGATCCTGTTCCTCGCGCTGGTCGTCCTGTTCGTCTATCTGATCTCCGTGCGTCGGTACTTCTACTGATGCGGCTCGCTCTCGCCCAGCTCGCGCCGGTCCCGGGCGACCTCGGACGGAACGTCGCGCGGGTCGAGGAGGTCGTCCGGGCGGCCCGGGCCGACGTGGCGGTCTTCCCCGAACTCTACCTCTCGGGGTACCGCATCGGCGACCGGTTCCACCGGCTCGCGCTCGCGGACGGGGATCGGACGACCGAGGCGCTCCGGGCGCTCTCCCGCGAGACCGGGACGACGGTATTCGTCGGCGCGCCGCTCGCGTCGACCGAGCGCAAGGGGGAGATCCACAACGCCGCCCTCGCCTTCCTCCCGACCGAGGAGATGTTCGTCCAGGTCAAGCGCTACCTCCCGACGTTCGGGCCGTTCGAGGAGGGGGTCCTCTTTACGGCGACCGACTCGAGCCGGCCCGTGACGGTCGGCTCGCACTCGCTCGGCCTCGAGGTCTGCTACGACACGTTCTTCCCCGAGGTCTCCCGCCAGCTCGCGCTCGCCGGGGCCGAGCTCCTGGTCGTCCTCTCCGCCTCGCCCGTCACGAGCCGGCGGCTCTTCGAACGCCTTCTGCCCGCCCGGGCGATCGAGAACGCGGTCCCCGTCGTCTACGTGAACCGCGTCGGCGTCGAGGACGGCGTCGTCTTCGGCGGGGGGTCGGGGGCGTGGGACGCCCGGGGCGAGGCGCTCTCGACCGCGCCGGTCGCCGTCCCCGAGCTCGGGCCCGAGGAGACCGTGAGCGCGGTCGAGATCGACCCCGGGGAATCGGTCCGCTGGCGGCCGTTCCGCCCGGTCCTGCGGGACGTCGCGAGCCGTCCGGGGGTCGTCCCGCCCGCCTCGCTCTGACGGGCCATCGTTCGATTCCAACGTGCCTGTTATAGAGGTGGGTGCCAGCCCGGGTCCGTGGTGCCGCCCCCCCCGAGCGTCGCGCAGCAGCTCGCCGCCCGGCAGCGCGAGATCTCGGTCGCGGAGTTCTTCGAGCGGAACCGCCAGATCCTCGGCTTCGACAACCTCCAACGGGCGCTCCTGACGACCGTCAAGGAGGCGGTCGACAACGGCCTCGACGCGTGCGACGAGGCCCGGATCCTGCCCGAGGTCGAGGTCGAGGTCGCGAAGGAGGGCGAGGACCGCTACCGGGTCACCGTCACCGACAACGGCCCGGGGATCCTTCGGCGCGAGATCCCGAACGTCTTCGCCCGCCTCCTGTACGGGTCGCGCTTCCACGCCAACCGGCAGGCGCGCGGCCAGCAGGGGATCGGGATCTCGGCGGCGGTCCTCTACGCGAACCTGACGACCGCGCGGCCCGCGAAGATCACCTCGAAGGTCGAGGAAGAGGAGGCGGCGCACGTCCTCGAGCTCTCGATCGACACGCAGAAGAACCTCCCGAAGACCGTCGGCGAGGACCTCGTGCTGTGGGACCGGCCGCACGGTACGCGGGTCGAGCTGGTGCTCAAGGCGCGGTACGTCCGAGGTCGCCAGTCCCCGTTCGAGTACTTGCGCGGGACCGCGATCGTCAACCCGCACGCCCGCATCGTGCTCGTCGAGCCCGACGGGACCCGGGTGACGTTCGAACGGGCGGCGACCGAGCTTCCCCCGCTCGCGAAGGAGACGCTTCCGCACCCCTACGGGCTCGAGCTCGGCGAGCTCGGCTACCTCTTGAAGGCGAGCCGTCGGACGACGCTCGTCGACGCCCTCACGAAGGACCTCCAGGGGGTGAGCGTTCGGGCCGCCCGGGAGCTCGTCGCGGCGGTCGGCGCGAAGTCGTCCGACACCCCCAGCTCCGTTACGGGCGAGACGCAGGAGAAGCTCCTCGCCGCCCTCCACGCGGCGCCGCTGATCGCGCCGAGCGCGGACGGCCTCTCGCCGATCGGCGCTCTCCTGATCAAGCGGGGCCTGCGCAACGTCCTCGGCGACGTGCGGCCCGAGTTCTTCGCCCCGCCGGTGAGCCGACCGCCGAAGGTGCGCGGCGGCTACCCGTTCATGGTCGAGGTCGGGCTCGCCTACGGAGGAGGACTCCCGGCCGACCAGCCGGTCCAGATCCTCCGGTTCGCGAACCGCGTGCCCCTGCTTTTCCAGCAGGGGGCGTGCGCGATCACGAACGCGGTCGGCTCGATGGACTGGCGTCGGTACGGGCTCGAGCAGAAAGGCGGGAGCGGCGTGCCGGCCGGCCCCGGCCTCATCCTCGTCCACGTCGCGTCCACCAAGGTGCCGTTCACGAGCGAGGCGAAGGAGGCGATCGCCGAGGACCCCGAGCTCGACAAGGAGCTCACGCTCGCGCTCCAGGCCGCCGCACGCCACCTGCGGACGCACCTCTCCCGGAAGAGCCGTCGGGACTTCGCGAGCGAGAAGTTCGCGATCATTCGCAAGATCCTTCCGAAGCTCGCCGAGAAGACGAGCCATCTCGTGGGACAGCCGGTGCCGGACCTCACGCCGGTCGTCACGCGCATCATGGACGTCGTGAACGTGGAAGCCCCCGTCGTCGCGGAGGCATCGGGCGTGCGCGTCCCCGTCGAGGTCACGAACTACACGCCGCGCGCCCGCGTCCTCGAGCTGTTCGTGGAGCTTCCGCCCGAGCTCCTCGCCGCCGCGACGTTCGACCCTCCCCCGGAGGGGACCGAAGCCGAGCTCGGGCGGGCGTGGTGGACGCTCCCGAAGCTGCCACCGAGCGGGCGCGCGACCGTCCGCCTCGCGTTCCCCCCGCGGACCGACGTCGAGACGAACGACCTCGACTGGTTCGTCGCGGGCGTCGACGAGTCCCACCTGCTGGGGGCGGACCCGCTCCCCGGGGACTGGGACGTCCGCCTGCCCCGCACGATCGTCGAGGCGGCCGAAGAGGCCGCGAGCGAGGTCGCCCGCGAGCCGGGCGACGAGGAGGTCGATTACGATGCCGCCGAAGCGAGCGCGCGCGTCCGCGACGACGACTGACGACGAGGCACGGGAGGGTAGGGCCGATGCCCTCGCCCCGACGCGGACCCTCGCGACCCAGATCTACGGCCAGCTGGTCGCCGGGGAGATCCCGCGCATGCGCCTCCCGCTGCGCACGAAGCAGAACATCAGCTTCAGCTCCCGCGAGGGGGTCTGGAAGCTCGGAAAAGCGCTCGGGACGCGCAGCGCGCGCAAGCTCGACGGCGCGCTGATGCTCCTGCGGACGTTCTACCTCGTCGACTTCATCAACGAGATGGCCCGCGACAAGAAGACGAGCACCCTGCGGGAGCTCTACTACATCAGCGAGGGCTGGGAGGAGGGGAAGTTCGGCAGCGAGGACGAGTCGAACCTCCTCATCGAGGACCTCGAGGTGATGTGCGAGCGCCTGCGCGAGGACTTCCGGCTCCACCCCGAAGAGAACGGCGCCTCGGTGATCGGCGACCTCACGATCAAGGAGCGGAACCGCAAGGGGATCGTGAAGAAGATCAACTGCCGGGACGACGTCGGCGACGGCGGCTACTCGCTCCCGTTCAACGTCGAGAAGGAGAAGATCGAGCTCGTCGGGACGAACGCGAAGTTCGTCATCGCGATCGAGTGCGGCGGCATGGTCGACCGGCTCGCCGAGAACGGCTTTGACGAGCAGCAGAACGCCCTCCTCCTCCACCTCAAGGGCCAGCCCGCGCGCTCGACGCGCCGTTTCCTGCGCCGGCTCACCGAGGAGCTGAAGCTCCCGGTGGTCGTCTTCACCGACGGGGACCCCTGGTCGTTCCGGATCTACGCGAGCGTCGCGTTCGGCGCGATCAAGACGGCCCACCTCTCCTCCTACCTCGCGACGCCCGGCGCCGAGTTCCTCGGGATCACCGCCTCCGACATCGAGAACTACGACCTTCCGTCCGACCGCCTGAGCGACCAGGACGTCCGCGCGCTCGAGGCCGAGCTCACCGACCCCCGCTTCTCGACGGCGGAGTGGCGGAGCGAGATCCAGCTGATGCTCCAGAACGGCAAGAAGGCGGAGCAGCAATCGCTCGCGAAGTACGGTCTCAACTACGTCACGGAGCACTACCTGCCCGAGAAGCTCACCGAGATGGGCATCCTCTAGCGGCGCTCGCCGGCCGCGAACGCGCCCACGACCGCCCTCCAGCAAGCCTAAAAAACGCCCCGGACCGTCCTCGCCCGATGGCAGCCACGTCGGCCCAGCGGTATCTCGCGGAGTTCCTCGGCACGTTTGGCCTCCTCGTCGCGGTGACCGGCGGGGCCCTCCTCTCGCTCAACCTGCCGATCCTCGACCCGATCTCGCGCGTGATGCTGATCAGCTTCGCGATCGGCGCCGGGCTCGTCGGCGTGATCTATGCGTTCGGCGACCTCTCGGGCGCGCATTTCAATCCCGCCGTCACGATCGCGATGTGGGCGGCCGGCCGGTTCAAGGCCCGCGACGTCGTCCCGTACATCCTCGCCCAGCTCCTCGGGGGGATCGTCGGGGTCGCCGCGATCGCGGGCGTGGCGTACGGTTCCTCGGCGCTCTGGTCGAGCGCCACCGGCGCCGGGGCCGCGCTCGCGTCCCAGGGGTACTCGGGGAACGGCTCGCCGTACACCGTCGGCGTGGGCTCGGTCTTCCTCCTCGAGGTCGTCCTCACGTACTTCCTCGTCCACGTGATCCTGTTCGCGACCCGGTCCGACAGCTCGGCGAAGAACCTCGCCCCTCTCGGGATCGGACTCACGCTGCTCATGATCAACCTTCTCGCGATCCCGGTCGACGGAGCGTCCGTCAACCCGGCGCGGAGCTTCGCGCCGGCGCTCCTCTCGGTCGCGTTCGCCCCCGACCGCTGGGCGATCGCCCAGAACTGGGTCTTCTGGGTCGCCCCGATCGTGGGAGGCCTCCTCGCCGCCGCGGTCGAGCGGGCGCTCCGACCGAACGCGTCCTAGGACCCGCCCCGGGCCGTCAGGCGAGCCCGAGCGCCGCGCGGCCGGCGGGAGCCAGGAGCCGGGCCGCCTCGTCCGCGGGAGCGTAGAGGAACGCCCCCGCGGGCCCGGTCTCCCGAGACCAGTCGATCCCCTGCTCGCGGAACCGGGACGGTTCGGCCCCGACCTCCGCGACCGGCTCACTACGGCGGAGGCTCAGGCTCGAGCCGTCCCGCGCGAGACGGAGCACGTCGTTCGGTTCGTCGTAGACGATCCAGGCGAGCGGAACGACGAGGTGGAGGTGGACGAGCCGCGGCCGGAACTGGCTCTCGCTCTCGGTCTCCGTCCGGGAGAAGACGGCGTACGGCGTCTCGTCGACCGTTCCGAGCCGCGCGAACTGGAACGCCCGTTGGCGGAACTCGAGGAGGTTGACCTCGAGGTCGGAGACCGAGAGCACGCTCGAGCGAGCCGTTCGGGCTAGATAACGGAGGGGAGCGTCCGTCGGCGCGCCGCCGCTGCCCGCCGGGCCCGGGGGGCTCCCTCCGGCCGGCGCCCCGGGGAACTCGGTCCGCGCCGGGGCCGTCCGCCCGGTCGCTCGCCTCCCGGGCCGATCCGGCCCGAAACGGCGCCCGAGCGAACATCTAAAGCGCCGATTCGGCTTCGGGGGTTGCCGTACGGGGGACCGAGCATGAGCGAGCAGAAGGCGTTCGAGGACGCGAACGGGAGATACGCCGCGAAGTTCGAGAAGGGGGCATTGCCGATGCCGCCGGGCCGTCGTGTCGCGGTCGTGACCTGCATGGACGCCCGGCTCGACCCGGCGAAGTTCCTCGGGCTCTCCGAGGGCGATGCGCACGTCATCCGCAACGCGGGCGGCCGCGCCGACTGGAGCGCGATCCGGTCGCTCGCGATCTCGCAGGAGCTCCTCGGTACGAACGAGGTCTTCGTGATCCACCACACCGATTGCGGCATGCTCACGTTCTCGAACTCGGACCTCCAGGAGCGTCTCCGCAAGAAGTACCGCGCCGAGACCACCGACCGAGACTTCCTCCCGTTCAAGGACCTCGAGGAAAGCGTCCGGGAGGACGTGCGAACGATCCGCAACTCCTCGATCGTCTCGAAGGACGCGCCCGTCCACGGCTACGTCTACGACGTGAAGACGGGTCGGCTCAAGCCGGTCAAATAGGTCACCGTCCGGTCCTCGGTCCGGACCGACCCGGGGCGTCGGCGCGCGGTCGTCCGCCGGGGCGCGGGCGTACCGTCCGCCAGCGCCCCCGAGGCGGAGGCGGGCCGAGGCAACCCTAATAAAGGGTCACCCCTAGGCGCGCGCGTCCGGTCGATGAGGGAATGAAACGCTCCTCGCGGGTCTGGAAGAAGCGCGGCCACATGCGGTGGAAGTGGCGCAAGAAGCGGATGCGCCGCCGCATGCGGGCTCAGAAGATGCGCAAGCAGTGAGACCCGTCCCTCGGCGGTGTTTCGCGAACCCTTTCCCCGACGTTCCCCCGCGAAGGCCGTCGATCGGCGTATCCGACGGGAGCGGTGGGGACCCTACCAACCGAGCCGGTCGAGCTTCCGGGCGCCTTTCGTCGCCTTCTTCCACTCCCGATAATGGTCCCGACAGAGCGGCGCGCGACGTCCCTTTTCGGGGAGGTCCGTGAACGCCTTTCGGGCCTCGGCGAGCGCGAGGTGCCGCACCGACGGCGCCCCGCAGCCGCCGACCGCGCACGGTTCCTCGGCGTCGTCGTTCGCCCGAGGTCTCGGACCGGGTGCGTCCGGGGTCATCGGCGGCCCTTCTCGGTGAGCGCACCGGCCACAAGGTCGGGGATCTCGTACGGGAACCGGGCGACCTTCGCGCCGGCCGACTCGAGCGCCGCGACCTTGCTCTCGGCCGTGCCCCGCCCGCGCGTGATGATCGCGCCGGCGTGCCCCATCCGCTTGCCGGGGGGCGCGCTGCGCCCGGCGATGTAGGCGACCACCGGCTTAGAGAAGTGGTGGCGGATGTATTCGGCGCCGTCCTCCTCGGCCGTCCCGCCGATCTCGCCGACGAGCACCAGGAGGTCGGTCTCGGGGTCGGCCTCGAACAGCGGCAGGGCGTCGACGAACGAAGTGCCGACGACCGGGTCCCCACCGAGACCGATGCACGTCGACTCCCCGAGTCCGTGCTCCGTTATCCCGTTCACGATCTCGTAGGTCAGCGTCCCGCTGCGCGAGATGACCCCGACGCGGCCGGGCCGAAAGACGACGTTCGGGATGATCCCGACCTTCGACTTCCCCGGGGAGGCGATCCCGGGGCAGTTCGGCCCGATGATCCGGGTCCCCTTCGCCTTCGCGTAGTGGTACATCACCAGCATGTCGTGGAACGGGATGTGCTCCGTCACGACGGTCGCCAGGCGGATCCCCGCGTCGACCGCCTCGATCAGCGCGTCCTTCGCGAACGGGGCCGGCACGAAGATGCACGCCGCGTTCGCGCGGGCGCGCTCGACCGCGTCGCGCACCGAATCGAACACCGGCACGCCTTCGACCTCGCTGCCGGATTTGCCGGGCGTGACCCCGGCGACGACCTGCGTTCCGAAGAGCTTCATCTGGCGGGTGTGCACCGTCCCCTGGTGGCCGGTGATCCCCTGGACGACCACGCGCGTGTCGCGGTCGACGAGAACGGTCACGGCCGCCCCCCCGCCGCGGCGACGACGGCCTGGGCCGACTCCTTCAGGCTCGGGACCGACGTGACGCCCGCCGCGCGAAGGATCGCGATCCCCTCGGCCTCGTTGTTCCCTCGGATCCGGGCGACCAGCGGGAACCGGCGCTCGGCCGGGACCTGCCGCATCGCGGCGACGAGGCCGGTCGCGACCGTGTCGCACCGGGTGACGCCCCCGAAGATGTTCAGGAAAACCGCCGCCGGCCGGGCCTCGGCCATCAGGAGGAACGCCTCGGTGACCTTCTTCGGGTCGTCCGTGCCGCCGAGGTCGAGGAAGACGCCCGGCGCCCCGCCGAACTCCTTGAGAACGTCGAGGGTCGCCATCGTGAGGCCGGCCCCGTTCGCGATGACCCCGATGTTCCCGTCGAGCTGGACGAACGCGATCTCCTTCTCGCGGGCGATCTCCTCGAGCGGCGTGCGGTCGTCGCGGATCTCGGCGTACTCGGGGTGCCGGAACGAGGCGTCGTCCTCGATGATCACCTTGGCGTCGAGCGCGACGAGCCCGTCGCCGACCGTAGCGAGCGGATTGATCTCGACCAGCTCGGCGTCCTCCTGTTCGAAGACCGTCCAGACCGCCTCGAGCAAGCGGTCGAGCGCTCGGGCCGCCCCGCCGGTGAGGCCGAGCACCTTGGCCGCGCGGCGCTTTTCGTAGCCGGTGAGGCCGGGGAACGGATGGACGGGCTGGCGGTCGATCTGCGCGTCCTCGACCGTTTCGATCTCGACGCCGCCCTGGGCGCTCGCTATCAAGATCGGAAGCCGCAGCGAACGGTCGAGCGTCAGGGAGAGGTAGAGCTCCCGACCGATCGCGAGCTTCTCCTCGAGGAGGACCTCCTTCACCTTCTCGCCCTTGAACTCGAGCCCCAAGATCGCCGCGGCCGCCGCGCGCGCCTCCTCGACCGACGTCGCGAACCGGACCGCGCCGCCCTTGCCCCGGCCCCCGGCGAGGACCTGGGCCTTCACCACGCACGGCAGCGGTACCCGGCCGTCGCGCACCAACGCCTCGGCGTCCTCCGCGCTGCGCGCGACCGCCCCACGGGGGAGAGGGACCCCGTGCCGGCGGAAGATCTCCTTGCCCCTCCACTCCGAGAGCTTGACCATCCCGATCCTCGGCCGCGCAGGCGGCTCCCGTATTAAGGGCGGCGGGCCCGGTGCCGTTCCGGGAGCGACCGGGTCCCGCTCCGTGGGCGGTCGGCCTCCCCGGTGTCCCCGGACCCGGGCCGACCCGAGGCCAGTCCCCCGCCCGGGCGGCGCCGGAGACGAGGTTAAGTAGTCCCCCATCCCCCGGCGAGCCGGATGTCGGACTTTCCGACGCTCGTCGCACTCTCCGCGGTGATGGGGTTCTCGATTTTCCTCTCGATGCCCATCGTCCTGCGAAAGTCGTACGGGTCGCGGACCGTCACGTTGCTGAACGCGACCGCGATCGGCATCCTCCTCTTCCTGCTCGCCGACCTCTTTCTCGACGTCGGCCCGACGATCTACAGCGCCTCCTCAAGCGCCTACCTCGCGAACCCCACGTACGCTGTCACGTTCGTGCTCGCCGTCGGGGCGTGCTTCGTCGCCCTCTTCGTGGCCGAGCACCGCTCGCGCGGCTCCGCGCTGCCGCCCACCGGGATGGCCTTCGTCGTCGCCCTCGCGATCGGTTTCCAGAACCTCACGGAAGGCCTCGTCTTCGGCGCGTCGTGGGCGGCGGGCGCCGTCGGGCTCTCGGTCGTCGTCTTCGTCGGCTTCTTTCTCCAGAACATCAGCGAGGGGTTCCCGATCACGGCGCCGCTGCTCGGCCGGACCGACGGTCGGACCGGGCTCATCGCGCTCTTCTTCGTGATCGGGGGCGTCCCGACGCTGATCGGCGGGATCGGCGGGTACTTCTACAACAGCGCGATGCTCGACCTCGTCTTCGCGTCGTTAGCGATCGGGGCGATCCTGTACTCGATCCTTCCGATGCTCCGCGTCGCGTTCCGCCCCGCGGAGCCGCCGGCGACGACCTACATGAAACAGCGGTTGACCTACCTCGGCGTGCTGCTCGGCTTCTTGATCGGGTTCATCGTGAACGCGCTCTGACCGGAGGCAGAGCCGTTCGGCCGCGGGCGGGCGCCCGGCCCGGTCCCGGCGACCCTCCCCGCCCCGACCGGCCGGCGACCCCGCCCGGGAACTCCGTCGCGCGACCTAGCGGCCCGACCGGCGCGCGGGCGCCCGGCGGACGGTCCGGGCGACCGGGGTCCCCACTATCGTGGCGAGGTCGCGCCCGATATCGTCGAGCAGCTTGCCCGCAAACTCGGCCTTCGGCCCCCGGATCCACCGTCGGTCGCCCCGGGGCGAGAGGACGAGCGCGTTCGTCTCGACGCTCCCCATCGTGGCGACGTCGTTGGCCACCACCCAGTCCGCGGAGACCTCCGCAGCGAGGGCCCGCCCTTCGGCCTCGAGCTCGTCGGCCGACCGTCCCGCGTCAAGCTTGAACGCCACGAGACGCGCCGGCGGGCGGGCGAGACGACGGAGCTCCGGTAGGACCTTCGGCGCGGCGCGCAACGTAAGGGTCAGGCTCGGGTGCTCCCGCGAGGGGATCTTGCCGTCCCTTGGGTCGACCGTGTAGTCGGAGAGTGCGGCGGGCACGAAGACCACCGCGGCGGCCGCGAGGCTCGCCCGGCGGCGTCGCGCGAGCGCGAGAAGGTCGGCGACCCCTCGCCATCGCTCGACCGCGACGAACGGCGGCACCGGCACCTGGAGCGCACCGGCCCAGAGCTCCACGTTCGCGCCGCGGAAGTGCGCCTGGGTCGCGAGGGCGATCGCGCTCGCGCCCGAGCTCTCGTTCGTGACCGAGCGGACCGCGTCGATCGACTCGCGGGCGGCGCCGCCGATCACGACGACCGTGCGGCCCTTGTAAACGCCGCCCGCGAGCGCGTGGAGCACCGAGGCCGCCACCTCCTCGGGCGACGCGATCTTTTCCTCGCCTTCCGCCAACGCGCCCGTCACCACCCCGACGCCCCACGAGCGAAGCTTCTCGAGGCTCTCCCGGACCGCGGGGTTCCCTCGCATCTGGGCGTGCATCGCCGGAGCGATCAGGATCGGAACGCCGCCCCCGAGGGCGACCGACGCGCACGACGTGACGGGGGTGTCGTCGATACCGTGCGCGATCTTCGAGATCGTGTTCGCGGTCGCCGGGGCGATCAGGTACAGGTCCGCACGCCCGGGCCCGGGACCGAGCAGGGTCACGTGTTCCACGTTCCCGCTCAGCCGGACGACCGGCGGGTGGCCGGTCGCGAACTCGAGCGCCTCCGGGGCGAGGATGCGGCTCGCCTCGCCGCTCATGATCGCGCGCACGTCGGCGCCGTGACGGATCAGCTCGCGGATGATGCGGACGACCTCGACGGCGGCGATCGACCCCGAAACCCCGACCAGGATGTGCCGACCGGCGAGCAGTTGCGTCGTCCGACCGCGGATGGCGTGGCTCGGGTGCATCGGTGCCCTCTTGCCCCCGGACCACCGAGCGGCCGTCCGCGGGCGGACCCTCCTACGTGCCGGGCGACCTTAAATGGACCGCCCCCTCGGCCCCGACGATGCCCGGTCCGGAAGGTCAGGGTCCTGTGCCCGACGACCCCCGCGAGCGGGATCCGCCCTCGCTCGACGGTCTCGACCTCCCGATGGTCGCGGCGCCGAGCCAGTTCGCGGAACTCGCCCGCCCGACGGTGGGCAAGCGGCCGCCGGTCGCTCCGCGGACGGTCGATCGCGGCGTCGTCGTCTTTGACCTCGACGGCACGATCCTCGACGATCTGGGCGCGATCAGCGCGGTCGCCGCGGACGTGATGGAGAAGGCGTTCGGGACGCCGGCGGCCGAAGCGCGCGTCCATTACCTCGCGACGACCGGCCTGCCGTTCGAGGCCCAGCTCGCCCAGCTCTACCCCGAGGCGCCGATCGCGCTGCGTCGGGCGACGGCCCGAACGTTCCACGGCCGCAAGGTGACCGAGGCGTACGCGCTCGCGAAGCCGTTTCCCGAGATCCCCAAGCTCCTCAAGCGGTTGAGCGTCGAGCGTTGGACGCTCGCGGTCTCCACGGGCGCCGAGACCGAAATGGCCGACCTGATCCTCGAGCGCGAGGGGCTCCGCTACTGGTTCGAGGACGTCCTCGGCTCGGGCGAGGGAACGAAGCGCGAACATCTTCGGGAGTACCGTCGTCGCTTCCCGGGCGTCCGGATGTTCCTCGTCGGCGACTCGCGGTTCGATATGGAGGCGGCGCAGTCGACCGAGGGCGTCGTGCCGGTCGGCCGGGCCTCCTCGATGCCCGGCTGGACCCTCACCCCCGCGGACCTCTCGACGTGGGGTGCGGCCTGGGCCGACTACTCGCTCTCGAAGCTTCCCGAGGCGCTCGAAGCGTTCGAGCACCGACGGGCGGGAAGGAGCCCCCGCGCACCGCGACGGCCGGCCCGAGCCCCGACACGTCGACCGCGGTAGGGCCGGGACCGAGAGTCTCACGGAACGGGGGTCGGCCCCGCGCCGCTTTGAACCCGGGTCGAGGGATCCACAGTCCCCCAGGATAGGCCAAGCTACCCCATCCCGGCCACGACCGTTGGACGGCGTGCTCCCAAGAAAAGGTTTGCCCGGTCGCGAACCCGGGTCCTACGGGCCCCGTCCGGTGGGGGGCGGCGGTCCCTCCGCGGAGCGGAGGAACGCAAGTCGCTCCCGCCGCTCGGCGCGCGCCACGTGGACGAAGAACCCCCCCAAGAGAAAGGCGAGGGGGACCGCGAGCCAGGCGCTGAAGAACTCAACGCCGGCCCCCGCGGCGTAGAGCCCGTAGCCGAGCAGGACGCCGACCCCGATGAGGCCGGACCCCCCGAGCAGGAACGTGGTCTCGCGCAGCACGGCCCGATCGCCCCCGCCCCGGTGCAAGGCACCGACGCGCAAGACGTCACTTGTACGCCCAGACGACCGCCTGCGCGTAGAACTTCCAGGGATTCGCGACGTGAGCGAACCCCGACCGGGCGAGCGCGGCGATCTCCGCGTCGACCGTACACGGTCGGTCGAACCGCTCGTGCTCGTGCCAGACCTCTTGGGGCCTCGACCAGGTCGTGGACCGCGGTCCACGGGCGGTGAGGCTCGACGCGATCTGCGCGTACCGGCCGTCGAACGTCGAATCCTCGGGAAGGTGGTCGTCGCCGTCGCCGAAGTACCCGCCGCGGGGAAGGCAGCGATAGATGCGGTCGAACAGCCGCCACTTCGCGAGGTCGGTGAGGTGGTGGATCGCGAGCGCCGACACGACCGCATCGTACTTCCCGGGCGGGAAGGCGCCGAGGTCCCCCGCGACGAGCTCGACGCGGTCGGCCTCTCTCCTGAGCTTGGTCCGGGCCTGGGCGATCATCCGGGGGGAGAGGTCGATACCGGTGACCCGGGCGTGGGGGAACTCGCGCAGGATGAGGGCCGTTAACGTCCCGGTCCCGACGCCGAGCTCAAGGAGATGGAACGCGCGCGTCGGAAGGTACGGGATCCCCCAGACGAGGGTGCGATGGAGGTCCCCGTAGCCGGGCATCGACTCCCGCGCGGTCCGGTCGTACCCGCGGGCCTCCCGGTCGAACTCCTCGCGGGCCGCCGGGGAGCTACGTTTGGGGCTCATCGTTCCCAGGAGGCCGTGCGGCCTTATGGCTTCCGAGCGTCCCCCGGGAGGCCTCGCAAGCCTCATCTTCCCGCTCGGCCGGAGGGCCTCGGAGGGGGGAAACCGTGCGTCCAAGGAGCGACCGGTGGATCGCCGGGACGTTCGGCCTGGTCGGGGCCGTCCTGATCGTCCTCGACGGCATTCTCGGGATGCTGGGGGGCGTCCTGTATTGGGCGACCGGCCGGACCGGCCGTCCGTTCGCGGCGATCGACCACGGGTTCGTGCTGATCGTCGTCGGGGTCTTGCTCGCCTTCTTCGCCGGATTAGGGCGGGTCGGCCGGGACGAGTACACGCTCGCCGCGGGAGCGGTCCTGGTCGTCTTCGCGATCGTGGGCTACCTCCTGCTCGGCTTCGGCAACGGCGTGCTGGCGCTCGTCGGGTCGGTGCTCGTCCTTGTCGGCGGAGTGATCTTCCTCGTCGCGTCCCGCTAGGGAGCGAGGCGGTCGCTGCGGGAGACCGACCGGATCTCCCGGTGCTCTCTCCACCATTGTACCCCGCCCACCACCGCGACCGCCCCGACCGCGGCGACGAGACCGAAGAGCAGCGGGCCGAGGAACAGGAAGACCGGGCCCGGCAGGCCCTCGGCCCCGGCGAGCTGGTTCGTGAGCGCTTCCCGGGGGGCCGAGGGGAGGAGAAGAAGGAGAACGGTCCAGTAGCCGAAGCCGACCGCGAACGCGGCCAACCCCCCGAATCCGGCGCGCCACCGGAGGCCGATCGCCGACCCGACGAGGATCGATATCGGCAGGGCGGCCCACCAGGCCGCGGCGAGATACGCGACCATCAGGAACGCCGCCGCGAGGATGATGCCGATCACCGAGCCCACGAGGGACCGCCGGCGGCGGGAGACCGTCAGGGGTTCAGGGTCCATGTGGACACCACCCCCTCCGGGAACGGCCCAGCCGGGTCGGGAACGAGCGCGAGGCTCGTGTACTCGTGATCGAACCAGAGCGGTAACTGGTTGTCGTAATACGCCGACGCGATGTTCCCGCTCCCCCCGCCCGGAAGGACTCCGAACGACGGGGACGCACTCGGGGCCGAGACGAGGCGCAGGGAGGAGCCGAGAGCGACCTCCGTGAGCGGGACGGTGTAGTTGTCGGTGAACGGAGCCACGCTGACCGTGAAGGTGTCCCCGTTCTCCGGGCCGAGGTCGCGACCGAACGCCGCGACCCCCGTGATCGACGGGAGCGTGAACGTATGGACCGCGCCCCACGTCCACCCGGATACGTCCGGTGGGGCGTTCGTTGAGAACAGGCTCGGGCCGAGCGTGCTCGTAAGCACCTCGAAGGCCGTCATCACGCCGACCTTGTCGGCGGTCAGGAACCCCGTGGGGAACCACGTGGAATTGCCGGGATCGTTGGCCGCGATCCACGCGACCTGGTTCGGGAACCACGACGGGGCGCTCGAGATGCCGGCGGCCGCGAGCCGCGGGTCGTACTCGGACCTCGAGAGCGAGTTCCACCAGTAGGTGTAGAAGGTCGGGGCGACCTCGCCCGTGTAGAACGT
Organism: Thermoplasmata archaeon; assembly: GCA_021816865.1. Classification (GTDB taxonomy): domain Archaea; phylum Thermoplasmatota; class Thermoplasmata; order Lutacidiplasmatales; family UBA184; genus Lutacidiplasma. The sequence goes on from JAKAWX010000001.1 coordinate 211,038, forward strand.
CCCGTTCCAGTCCTCGACGAGGGGAAGGAGGACCCGGGCGAACGCGCCGTAGGTCGAGCTCGCGTTCGCGGTCTGCTCGAGGCCGTCGACGAGGTACGGTTTGAGCTCAAGGGCCCAAGCGTCGCTGACGTTCGCCTGGAGCGCCTCCATCAGCCCGACCGACATCACGGGATGGGCGGCGAGGAACGGGCCGATCGAGTGCGCGCGTCCTCCCGAGTCCCACCAGCCTCCGACGAACGGGAACGGATACTCCTGCCCGACCGTCGGCTGGTTCGGTGTGTAGAGGTATCCTTGGGCCGGGTCCTCCACCTGGGGTCGGTCGGCGAACGGCACCGACCCGATCGGCTCGAACGCCCCGCTCCCGTTGAGGGGACCGCGCGAGCCGATCACCTCGACCGTCGCGCCGTCCGGCATCGTGACGGCGACGAGCGGGTACGCGGCGGGGATCACCCACGCGAGATGGCCCCCCGTGCCGGAGCCTCCGTTGTCCGAGACGACGAGCGCGTTCAGGTTGGGCACCGTCCAGTAGGCCCGGAGGTCGGCGAAGAACGACGAGACGTTCGAGGCCCGGTCGAACTCGATCTCGGCGATCGCCTCCCAGGTCGCGCCCGTACCGGCCCAGCGGACGCTGAGCCCGACGGTCCCCAGCCGGGCGACGACGGGACCGTTGTCGGTCCACGGAAGCGTGAGGTCGACGGGGGCCGCGCCGGCGACGTCGATCGTCTCGTTCGTGTAGGTGAGCGGGTGCCAGCCGCCGTTCTCGAAGTAGCGGCTCCCGTTCAGCTGCTCGACGTAGTCGAGCGCCGTCGCGCCCTCCGAGTTCGTGAGCGCCCACGCGAGGTGGGCGTTGTGTCCGATGAGGACGCCCGGAAGTCCGGCGAGCGCCCACCCCTCGACGTCGTAGTTCGGGTCGACGAGCTCGGTCGGGACCCAAAGTGACGGGATCTGAAGCGGCAGGTGCGGGTCGTTCGCGAGGAGCGGAACGCCGAGACTGCTACGGTTCGCGGCGACCGCCCAGGCGTTGCTCCCGAACGCGCTCGACACCCTCAGCTCGACCGTTGCGGGGTCGGAGAGGTTCGCGATCGCGGCGCGGTAGAGCGGGGCGAGCGACGAAAGGGACGAGGGAGGGAGCCCGGTCGCCCAGGCGCCGAGCCAATCCTCCCCGAAGAGGTAGCTCGGGGAGACGCCGAGCCCGGAAAGCGAGAGCCCGTTGAGGGTCCCGTTCCCCGGAAGCACCGTGAAGTTCTGCCAGTCCGCCGGATAGATCGGCTGGATCTCGTTCGCCGAAGCGTCGCCCACCGAGGCGGCGAGGGTGGCGAAGTAGAGCGGCTCGGTGAACCCGGTCGTCTGGGCGATCACCATCAAACGGTCGAACGCGAAGGTGGCGTACGCGGTCCACGGGAACGGGCGGACGCCGAGCAACCCGAACTCGATCGGCACGGCGTGGTGCGCCTCCGACCAGTTGATGTAGGCGTTCACGCCCGAGTCGAACGCGGAGAGGTCCTGGGCGGCGGACGGCGAGACGGAGGCGAGCCCGGTGGCCATCGCGGCGGCGGCCTGGGGGACGCCCAGGTAGCGGAACGTTTCGTCCGAGGTGAGCGCGCTCGGCCCGAGCCAGGACGCCAGGCTGCCCTGCGCCTTCAGGCTCTCGACCTCCATCTGGAACAGCCGGTCCGACGCCTGTTCGTACCCCTGGCCGAAGAAGAGGTCGGGGTCGCTCGAGGCATAGATGTGGGCCGTCCCGGCCCCGTCGCGCACGATGGTCACGGGTCCGGTGAGACCCGGTACGGTCGTGGTCTGGTTGCCCCAGACCGCGGTCCGGGCGGCGGTCCATACCCCGTTCACAGGGTCGAGGCCCGTGAGGGTCGCGCCCAGGAGGACGACCAGGACGACGAACACCGCGGACGGGATCACGAACAGGGCCCACGCGCGGCGCCGGACTCGCCGGCGTCGGAGAGCGGGAGGCGGCCCGGAGCCGTCAGGGCCTGAGACCATCGCACGGGGTGCATCCCCTCCTGCGGAAAAAACCCCGACCTCGGCCGTCGGGCCCCTTCGGACGGTGGTCCCGCTCCGTTCGGGCGCCCCGGCCCCGACGCGGGGGGGCCGGGACGGACCACGGCCCACGCGCCCGACCCTCTCGGGCGGACACCGGCGTTAAGAAGCCCCCACGCGGTGGGGCATCGATGGCGCTCGTACCGTTCGGCTCCGTGGACCGGATCGCGCTGCGATGGCTCCGGGGTCCCGGGCCCGAAACCGCGTTCACCCTCTCCTCCGGCGATGCGAACGTCGCGACGCTGCGCTGGACCGAGGGCGCCCGTTCGCTTGCCACCGCCGAGACCGCGGACGCCCAATGGACGCTGAAGCGCGGAGGGTTCCTCAACCCGCACATTACGGCGCGCAGGGCGGGGAGCCCGACCGACCTCGCGCGGCTCTCGGTCCACCTGAGCTACCATCGGATCGAGCTCGCCGGCGGGCCGGGCTACCGCTTCCGGCGCGCGGGCCTCCTCGTGCCCGCGTGGACGATCACGACCGACGACGGCGTCGAGGTCGCCCACATCGAGCCCGTCCGAGAGGGACGCACGCTCGTCGGCGGCGCGGTCCTCGTTCCCGCCGCCGCGGCCGACCGACCCGAGCTCCTCCTGCTCGTCGTCCTTGGCTGGTACTTCATCGTTCTCGCCTGGTTCGAGGACGAGGCGCTCGTCCCGCTCGAAGGGCCCGACGCCTCGGAACGGCCGACCCGACCGGCCCCGCCGTAGCTAGCGCGGGAGCGATCGGGCCCGAAGGGCATCGAAGCACGGGCTGCAGAGATTGTGCAGGGACGGCCAGCCGTCGGGCGGCACCTCCGTGTACCGGGTTATCGGCTTCTCGCAGGCGTCGCAGACCATCCGCCCGTCCTTGAGCATCGTCCTCTCCCCCGACCGCGACCCGCCGGGCAGATCGGACAGCCCTAACAGATACTAAACAGGTGTCGAACCGGGGCCGGGCGCCGGAAAGCCGAGGGCCGCGAGGAGGCGGGGGACCATGACCTCGTACCGCGGCCCGCCGTCCGCGTGGACCCCGTCGAACTCCTGGAAGTCGACCGCCACCCCTTGACGCCGGGCGACCGCGGCGAAGATCCGGGCGCCCACGTCGAGCGCGTACTCGTCCCGGGTCCCGCCGTCCACGTACACGTACGCCAGACGCCGCAACGCGTCGCGATAGCGCCCGGTCTGGATCATCCGGACCGGATCGTGCGCGAGCCAGCGGGCCCAGACGTCGGCCCGCAACTCCCCCGAATCGAGGTCGAACGGAAGGTCGAAGCGCCCGGGCTCGTCCTCCACCGGTGAGTAACAGGAGGCATAGCCCATCGTTTCGATCGTCTGGACCTGGGGCTGGTGGGGGCCGAAGGCGCTCACCGGCTCGGAGAGGACCTTCCTCAGGAGCGCCTCCGTCCCCCCCGCCTTCCGGATCTCGCGAAACGCGATCGGGAACTCGGGTACGTAACAGTACTCGAACGCGGAATCCCCCGCGTTCGACCCGGCGGCCCGAAGGACGTCGGGATGACGCAACGCGAGGGAGAGAGCACCGTAGCCCCCGCTCGAGGTTCCCATCACCGCGACCGGACCCGTTCCGTACCGCTCCCGGACCCACGGGAGAATCTCCGAGATCACGTACTCCTCGTAGTGGCCCGTGGCGGAGGAGTCCAGGTACTGGCTTCCGCCGAGCGTGGTGAGGCAATCGGGGCCGACGACGACGCACTCGGCCGCCCGACCCTCGCGGATCAGGCGGTCGACCCGCCCGACGATGCTATCGGTCAGGAACCGCGGCCGCTGGAAGTGCATCCAGCCGGCTCCCGTGTACCCGCTCAGAAGGAGCAGGAGCGGACGGCCCTCGGTCCGGCCCGAAGGGGGCAGGTAGATCGGAAGCTCCCGCTCGACCGGGTCGCCCCAGGGATTCCCTTCGAGGGCCCGGCTCGGGAACCGATGGGACTCGATCCGACCGCGGATCGGGCCGGGAAACACTTGTTGCGTTCGCGCCTCGGTCGGGATTCGCTCGGACATGGTCTCCCTCGGTCCCTTTCCACCTGCGGCGAAGTTCAAGAGGACTGGGTTGGTTCCCGGATCGTGAGGGTCGCTCCACGACCGGCTCGGAGGTCCGACCGGGGAACCGAGGGGCTCCTCCGCGTCCTCGCCGCGGTCCGTGCCGACCGGCGTCGGGGGGCCCGAAGCCTCGCGGGCGCGACCCTCGCCGCGATGGCCCGGTCGCTTGCGGCGTGGGAGCGCTACCCTCCGGACGACCCCCGACGCCGTTGCCGTGCGATCGCACGGGCGCTCGGAACCAGCCAGCCGGCGATGGGGCCTTTCCAGCAGTGGTCCCTCGAATGGGCCCGGATCGCCCGGACGGCTCCCGCCGATCACCTCGTCCGCTCGTTGGGGGAGTGGACGCGCGAGCGGACCGCGCGATGGCGAGACGAACCGGCCCGGATCGCGCGCACGGTCCGGGATCGCTTCCCCCCCGCCGCGCGGGTCGTCACGATCAGTCGCAGCGACTCCGTCCGGCGCGCCCTCGCATCGCTGCCGCGCGGGCGTCGCCCGACGGAGGTCCTCGCGCTCGAGAGCCGACCCGGCGGAGAGGGGGGCGCGTTCGCCCGGGACCTGCGCCGGTCGGGCGTGCGGGCTCAGGTCGTGTCCGACCTCGCGGGCCGGCGGGCGGTGGGTGAGGCCGACCTCGTCCTTCTCGGCGCCGACGCCGTCTATGCGGACGGCAGTGTGATCCACAAGGTCGGGACCCGCACGCTCGCCTTCGCCGCCCGACGGGCCGGCGTGGCGGTCGTCGTCGTCGTCGGAACGCTCAAGGGCGTCGAACGGCGGCGACCGTCCCGTCCCCTCGGCTCCCTCTTCGACCGGACCCCGGCACGTCTCGTCTCGGCCTACTGGACGGATCGGGGGGAGTTCCCGGGCGGTGAGTGGTCCCGGGCGCTCCGGACCGGACCGCAAGAGGTATCTTCTCCTCGCGGGGAGCGCGCGTACCGATGAACGCGACTCGACCCGTACCGGCGGACCGCCTTGTGCGGGTCGGGCCCGAGGCGTTCGACGGCCGGAGCCTTTTGCGCCCCGGGGTCTGGGCGGTCGCGTTCCTCGCCGACTGGTGCCCCTACTGCCGTGAGTTCGCCCCGGAGTTCGCCGGGCTCGCGGGCCCGGGCCGCGCGCTCGCGGTCGCCGACCTCACGGACGACGACGCCCCGCTCTGGGAACGGTTCGAGGTCGAGATCGTGCCGTCCGTGATCGTGTTTCGGGACGGCGAGGCGGTGCTGCGGATCGACGGGCGACCGATGGAGGGCCTCCGCTCGGAGGACCTCCGGCGGGTCGACCGCGTGCTCGCGGGTACCTGACCGCGACCGCGGCAACGTTTTTGCCCGTGCCGGGTTCGGCCGCGCGTGTCGGATTCCGCGGCACCTCGGCACGACGCGAAGCCCGTGGCCCTGATCACGGGCGGTGGCACGGGGCTGGGGCGGGCGATCGGCGTCGCGCTCGCGCAGGACGGGTACAACCTCTGCATCGCGAGCCGTTCCGCGGAGCACCTCGCCGAGGGAGGAGCCGAATTGAGGGGACGGGGCGCGCGGACCCTCGAGGTCCCGACCGACGTTCGTCATCCCGACCAGGTCGACCGGCTGATCGAAGCGGTACGCTCCGAGTACGGCCGGCTCGACGTCCTCGTCAACAACGCCGCCGGAAACTTCCTCTCCCCGGCGGAGCGGATCTCCCCCAACGGGTGGCGCGCCGTCGTGGGCATTGTCCTGGACGGGACGTTCTTCTGCTCGAGAGCGGCGTTCCCGCTCCTCCGGGCGTCGCCGGCCCCGGCGGTCGTGAACATCGTCGCGTCGTACGCCTGGATGGCCGGGCCCGGCACCGCCCACTCAGCCTCGGCGAAGGCGGGGGTCCTCGCCCTGACCCGCACGCTCGCGGTCGAATGGGCGCGCTTCGGGATCCGGGTGAACGCGGTCGCCCCGGGTCCGGTACGGACCGAGGGGACCGACCGACAGCTCTGGCAGAACGACGCGGTCGTCCGAGCGGTCACGCGCGGGGTGCCGCTCGGCCGATTCGGGACCCCGGAAGAGGTCGCGGAGGCGGTGCGTTTCCTCGCGGGACCGCGCGCGAGCTACATCACCGGCCAGGTCCTCGCGGTGGACGGAGGACAGTGGCTCGGTAAAGGCGTGATGGACCTCCTCGAGGCGATTCCTCCGCCCGAGACGGTTTCCCGCTGAGGGTCGCCGTCGACGACCGATCGGCCGCCGGACCCGAGACGAGACGGTTACAGGTGTTTGAGCAGACCGTCGGTCCCGTTGCGGGCAACCGTCATCGCATGACGGACGACGGCCGCGGCCGAAATGGGCGCGAGGTCGGTCCACGTGGTCACCGTCACGTCCAGCGTGACCACCGGCGCGGACCCTTCGGCGACGATGATCCCGTGGCGCGTGCCCGGCGGCAGGAACAGGGAATCCCCCTCCTGGAGGTCGCGCTCCTGGTCCTCGACGAGGAACCGACCCCGGCCCGAGAGGACGACGGCGAGCTCGGCGAACGTATGGGAATGCGGCTCGAAGCGGGTGCCCGGTGCCATTCGGTAGAGTACGATCGTGGTGCCCGCGCCCTCCACCATCGGCCGCATCTGGACGCCGTGCCCCGCGGCGACCCACCGGGCGGGGGGCTCGTCGCGGACCGGGAAGACCCGTTCGCCCACGGCGGAGCGAGAACCCGGAGACTAAAAAGCCGCGTACCGCAGCGGCCATCGAGGTTTCCCGCGACGGAACGGGGCGCCCCCGTCGCGAGAGGCTCCGGCACGGCGCGAACCTTTGAATCATCGCCCCTTGCGCCGACCATGGTCTCCCCAACCACGTCCGCCCGCCCCCGCCGACTGACGATCGTCCTCGCGGACTGGTGCCCCCATTGCGTTCCCCTCTCGGACCGCAACGTCCGGCGGCTCGCCCGGGCCCTGAAGGTGCCGGTCCGACGCCTCGACATCGACCGGCGGGCCGAGGGACGCATCGCGGATGCGGTCGTGGAGAAGTTCGGTGACGCGTCCCCCGACTACCTGATCCCCCAAGTGTTCCTCGAGTGGTCGGACGGTCGGGTCGAGCACCTCCTCACGGGGTTCTCCGAAGAGGTGGCGCGGACCGCCCGGGCCTGGAAGGACCTGTTCGCGAGCGACTGGCTGCGCTCGCTCCTCGCGCGGGAGGGGCCGTGAGCCGGGCGGGGGGAGCGGCCCCGCCGCCGCCCGCGGTGCGGAAGGCGCTCGAGCCCGCGGCGCCCCGATGCTACCGGCACTGCACGGCACCGGTCGGCGCCCGTCGGATCCGGTCGACGCTGCCCGGCACGGTCACGGTCTACGCGTGCCCCGGCGGGGCCGTCAGCGTGGCGACGTACGCCGAGTGGTCCCGGCGCGACCCGAGTTCGGCGTTCCGCCGGTTTCTCGTCGGTCGAACGCTCCCCCGATCGCTCGTGCAGGAGGTCGACCTGAGGGGAGCGACACGCCACGGCCCCGAGCTCGGGCTTCCGGCCGAACGGGCGCTCCGTCGCGCGGCCTCCCCCCGGTCGGTCCTCGTCGTCTACTGGAGGGTGTACCCGTCGAAAGACCCGGACGGCACGGAACGTCGCCTGTTCGTCTGCTACCGCCACGGGCGCGCGGAACCCATTTTCTTCCGTGCCCCGACCGATGCCGACCGGCCCCGTTGTCCTCGCTGCGGCCCTGGGGGCCGGACCACCCGGCGGACGCGCGCCTAGCCGGCCCACGATCTCGTCGCGCGAGGCGGTGGGGCCCGCAGCGCGGTGGGGCCGGTGCGACCGGGGTTCGGCCTCAGGTCGGCGGGACGTTGCGCTCGAGCAGGAAGTCGGTCACGAGGCCAACGTACTGGAACGGTCGAGTGACGTGCGGAACGTGACCGACGTCCGGCAGAACACGGAGCGTGACGTTCTTGAGCCGGCCGCTGAGGGCTTGATTGATGCGACGAAGGAACGGTGGGCTCAGCTGCCCCGAGGTCAGGAGGACCGGCACGAGGAGGTCGCCGAGCGCGTCGCGCGCGGGCGAGGTCGCTTCGGGGTCGTCGAACTCCTCGCACCAGCGGAGGGCGTGGCGAACGAACCCGGCCCGGAGGTCGGGTCGCAGCCGTTCCCAACCGCCCTCGTCGTGGGCGAACCCTTCGACGAACTCTCGGGCGGCCGCCTCGAGCTCCCCGGCGCGGACGAGCGCCTGGAGCCGGCGGATCCCGCCCGTCAGGCGTTCGGCCTCGGCGGCCGTCGCCGGGTCGTCTTCCAGGAGGTCGACGAACGACGGCTCGTGGACGACCAGGCTACGGACCATCTCCGGTCGGTCGGCGGCGAGCCGGAACGCCACCGCACCTCCGTAGGAATGGGCCACCACGTGCACCGGGTAGAGGTCGATCGCTTCGAGGAGGGCCGCGAGGTCCGCGGCGTCGTCCCGCACCGGGCGCCGGCGCACGGCGCCCGAGCTCTCGCCGTGGCCCCGGCGGTCGTAGACGAGCACCTCGAGACTCCGGCCGAACGACGCGGCGACCGCGTCCCAGCTGTGGTGGTCCACCCACGAGCCGTGGACGAGGACCGCCGGGTCCCCCCGGGTGCCGTGACGTTCGTAGAAAAGGTCGGCGTCCGGCACGGAGACTCTGGGCAAAAGTGACCCCCTCCGACGTCCTCGGCCGTGCCGGTGGCACGCCGGAGGAGGCTCTTAGCGCTGGGGGGCTCGCCGCGGCGCCCCAAACCCTTTGAGGGCGCGCGCCTCCCGGGGAGGCGGGGCGACGCATGGCGTACTACGTGATCTTGGCGAACTGGACCGACGAGGGCATCCGCGGCATCCGGCAATCGACCGACCGCGTCGACGCGTTCCGGGCCCGGGTCGCGGAGGCCGGCGGAAAGGTCCTCCAGTTCCTCTACACGATGGGGGTCCACGACGTCGTCATCGTCGCGGAGTTCCCCTCGGACGATGCGGCGAACCGCGTCGTGCTCCGCACCGGCATGCAGGGGTTCGTCCGCAGCGTGACCCTCAAGGCGTGGTCGCCCGAGGAGTTCCGCGCGCTCGCGAACGGCGCCTAGGCGTCCCTCGGCGGCCGCACCGTGGGAGGTGACCTCGGCCCGTGAGCGCGATCTTCCAGCGTCCGCTCTGCGACATGGGTCCGGCGTACGACCACGCGTTCCGGCCGCGGGTCGGCGAGCCGGACCCGGCTTCGGGCGGTCCCTGCGACGACCGCCCGCACCGTGTCGAGCTCTACTCCGCGTCGGCCCGTCCTTCGGCCGTCTGCACCGATTGGCGAACGTTCTCTCTTTGCCCCGAACACGAAGCCCAGCTCGCCCGGTACGATGTGCGCCTCGCCGCGGAGAACGTGGCGTCCCGGTTCCGGACGCCCCGCCCGGCGATCGTTCCTCCCGGCGAAAGCTAAGTCGCCCGACGATTTCGGTCTGACGATGACCCGACCCCTACCGGTCCGCGCGCGGGTCGTGCCCCGCGTGCGACTCAACCAAGGCGCCGAGATACCGATGCTCGGCCTCGGGGTCTTCCAGAGCCCGGCCGGCGCTGCGACGCGGGACGCGATCGCCTGGGCGTTCGACGCGGGCTACCGGCACGTCGACACCGCGGCGATGTACGGCAACGAGGCGGACGTCGGGGCGGCGGTCCGGTCGAGCGGGCTCCCGCGCGAAGAGTTGTTCGTCACGACGAAGCTCTGGCACACCGACCATGGTTTCGACTCGGCGCAGGCCGCGGCGCGCAGGAGCCTCGAACGACTGGGCCTCTCCTACATTGATCTCTACCTCATCCACTGGCCGCGGGCGAAGGCGCCCGCGGACCGCCTCGACTCCTGGCGCGCCCTCGAGAAGCTCCAGCGGGAGGGTGTCTGCCGGTCGATCGGCGTGAGCAACTACACGGTCCGCCATCTCGAGGAGCTCGAGGCGCACGCCGGGGTCGTCCCGGCCGTCGACCAGGTCGAGTTCCACCCGTTCGTCTACAACCCCGACCTGCTCGCCTACTGCGAGCGCCACGGGATTCGCCTCGAAGCGTGGGCGCCCCTCACGCGCGGGCGGCATTTCGACCATCCGACCGTCCAAGCGGTCGCGCGGGCCCACGGCCGCACACCGGCCCAGGTCCTCCTCCGCTGGGGCCTCGAGCACGGGGTCATCGAGATCCCGAAGTCGGTCCATCGGGAACGGATCCTCGAGAATGCGCGGGTCTTCGACTTTGCCCTCGACGCGTCGGAGGTGGCGTCCCTCGACGCGCTCCGGGGCGGCCCGCGGGTCGGCCTTTGGGACCCGACCGACATCCCGTAGCTTCGGCGCGTGGCCGGGGAGGCGAAGGCCGCTCCGGACCCCCGCCGATCGGCGGGTCGACGCCCCTCACCGTCATCCGCCGCGCCCCCGGACCGCGTAGTCTAATATAGACCCCCTCGGTGGGCGCGCCAGGTTCGCCATGGTCAGCGTCGAGGTTGCTCACGAGAAGTGCACCGGTTGCAGCCACTGCCGGGACGTGTGCCCGGTCACGGTCTTCGAGATGCAGCCGCGGGAGAACTGGCCGAACGTCGTCGACGACCCTGCGGTCGCCGCGAAGTTCCAGTTCCGCGCCGAGAAGTCGGCGGTGATCCACGGCCCCGACTGCATCATGTGCGAAGCGTGCCTCTTCGAGTGCGAAGGGGAATGCATCACGATCGTCGACGACGAGGGGAACACCCACCAGTCGACGTACAAGTAGGCCCGTCGGCCCGGCCCTCCGCGGACGGTCCCGATACCCTCTATACCGCTCGGGACCTCGGTCGCGCATGAGCGCCACGCCACCGGCCCCCGTTCCGCCCGTCGGATTCGTCGGGCTTGGGATGATGGGGGCTCCGATCGCCTCGCGCCTAGTGGCCGCGGGCACCCCGCTCGTGGTCTATAACCGCACCCGGGAGAAGGCCGACGCGGTCGTCGCCCAAGGCGCCCGGTGGGCGTTCACGCCGAAGGACCTCGGCCGGGCGGTCGGGGCCGGGATCATCTTCGTGCTCCTCTCGGACGCCCGGGCGGTACGCGCCGTCCTCTTCGGGAGGAACGGGCTCGTCCGAGGCGCCTCCCGGGGGGCGCTCGTGGTCGACCTGAGCACGATCGCCCCCGGGGAGAGCCGATCGATCGCCGCCGACCTCACTTCCCTCGGCGTCGGCTACGTCGACGCGCCGCTCGGAGGAAGCGTGGACGCGGCGGGGTCCGGCCGCCTCATCGTCTTCGCCGGCGGGAGCGCGGAGGACGTCACGCGCGTCCGCCCCCACCTGGACCGATTCGCCCGGCGGGTCGAGCACCTCGGACCGGTCGGGGCGGGGACGAGCGCGAAGCTCGTGAACAACCTGCTCACCCTGGCGACCGTCGCGCTCGACGCCGAAGCGGTCGCGCTCGCCGAGCGCCTCGGGCTCGACCGGCGACGGATGCTCGAGCTCCTGCTCGACGGCGGCGGTCGGAGCGCGATGCTCGAGTCGAAGCGCGGGGCGTTCCAGGAGCGCGCGTATCCGACGTCGTTCAAGCTCTCGCTCGCGGCGAAGGACCTCAAGCTCATCGAGCGGACCGCGCGGGACGCGGGCGGGAGCGCGCGGCTCGCGCGCGAGGCTCGCCGGCTCGTCGACGAGGCCGTGCGCGCGGGACTCGCGGACGCCGACTACTCGGCGGTCTTCGAGGCGGCGCTCGCCCGCACGGGGCATGCGCGGGCGCCCGCGGTCGCGCGCGCGGCCGCGACCTCCGCCGTCCCGGGCTAGACGCCGCGCCGCCGCGGCCGGTAGAACGTCGAGCGGACCTCGGCGGGTCCGCCGCCCGCCGGGAACCGCACCCGGACCGCGGCCGAACGGCCGAACGCGGTGAACTCGAGGGAGTACCAGAACGCGACCCACCCGCCGGTCCCCTCGGGGAACGCCTCGCCGAAATGGTACGTCGACTCGAGGACGCGGCTCGCCCTCCGCGCGAGGGGATACGACCACTCGAGGGCCTCCGTCGCGGTCGCCGGCAGCCCCTCGTGGGGGCTCGGCTCGACCGGTCCGTCGACGCTGTGCGGGCCGTCGACGATCCCGCGGCCGAGAACGTACCGGGCCCACGTCGTCCGGACGCGCCCGTCGCGCACCTCCTCGCGGAGGAGCAGCCAGGCGAACGGGTTCGTCGTCGGGACCGGCTGCGCGAGGTCGCCGAGCGCTCGCCGGTGGCGGCCGATCGCGAGGCGTCCGGCGAGGCGGACGGCGAAGTAGACGACGAAGAGCGCCGAGAGGGCGTAGACGGTCGCGAGGTAGGTCGCGAACGCGACGTGGTTGCGCTCGACCCCGAGGAGGAGGTAGAACGAGACCGCCGAGACGGCCAACGTCACGAAGTTCACGGCCCGGTCGGCGTCCATCTGAAGGCGTTTGTCACTGAACGGCGCGAGCGGGGGCACCGCGAACTGCGTGAACCCGTCCTGGAGGACGTGCGCGAGCCCCCCCGCCTCGAGGACGAGGAAGTACACGAGGATCGATCCCGGCGCGATCCACGGGGCGACGAACGCCCCCACGACGGCGACGATGGTGACACCGGTCACCGAGTGGGTGATCCCGTGGTGGCGCAGGATCGGGAACCGTCGGGCGAGAGGGAAGAAGAGCGCGTCGGCGTCCGGGAGCCCGCCCGCGAGAGCTCCGGCCGCGAGGTACTGGGGCTGGAATCCGACGAGGCCGTAGGTGAGCAGGTACGCGACGAGGACGTGGGTGAGCAGGTCCACGGTCGCGGAAGACGGGCGCCCCTAAAGGAGCCCTTCCTCCATCACCTCGACCGACTCGACGTGCGGGATCTTGGCGAGCGCGTGCTCGGTCGTTTCGAGGACACCACCCGCGTCGGCCATCACGACCGAGACGAGGAGCGACTTAAGGCCGAACGCGATGTCCTTGACCTGCATCCCCCGGACCGTCACGCCGCCGGGGACGGCCGCACGGACCGCGCCGGCCATGGCGTTCATGTCCGTCTCGACGCCCTCGGGCATCAATCGGAAGAGCACGGCGACCTGCCCCACGTCCGGCCTCCTACGGGCCCTCGAAACCGCACTTCGGGCACCGGTACGAGACGCTCTGGTCGCGGCAGCGCGCGCACCGGCCGATCGACGCCTCGCCGCACTTCGGGCAGGGGAACTGGGTCGCTCCCTTCGCCGGGACCGCCCGGCCGCAGGAGGTGCACCGGAGCTCGATCGTGGCCTGCATCGTCGTCGGTCCTGCGCGGGAGGTCACTTGCGGACGTTGCCCCGCCGGCGGGCGGCCACCCGGGTGGCGAATATAAAGAGTACCCCGAAGAACGCGACCGCGCCCGCGACGTACCAGAGGGTGTAGTCCGTTCCCGGACCGGTCACGTAGAACGTCGAGGAGTACTCGGTCGCCCCTCCGGCGAACGCGACCATGCCGTGCTCCGTGGCGAGGGAGATCGTGAACGTGTGCTCCCCGGGGGCGAGCCCGATCGTCGCGTACTGGTACGAGAGGTTGTACGACTGGCCGGGCGTGAGGGTCGGGACCTTGACCGTGCCGACCGGCGTCCCGTCGAGATCGATCACGAGGGGAAAGCTCAGGACCGTCACGGACGTGGTCGCGACGATCTGCGCGGAGACGATGTAGGGCTGGACGACGTGCACGGTGTAGGTCAGGTTGAACGACTCGTTCTGCGTGCGGTAGACGGACGTGATCTCGACCTGGATCGTGAGGACCTCCGGCGCCGCTCCGACCGTGAGGGTCGGGACGGCCGGGTACCCCGGAATGATCGCGCCGGACGAGGGGGCGACCGAGACGCCGGTGAGGTTCGGTCCGAGGACCGAGACGTAGTACGAGAGGTTCCCGATCCGCGTCCCGTTCGGGGAGAACGCCGGCCCTCCCGTCCCGTTGAGGGTGTACGGAGAGTGGCCGAGGAGCGGGAGCACCGACGGGCCCGTGAACGTTCCCGTCACGGGTGTGGCGCTCGACCCGCCGGCGTTCGGGGCGACGAGGAGGCCGGCGACCGTGAGCGTCAGGAGCACGAGCGCGATCGATCCCGCGAGCGGACGGGGGACGAGACGCGAGGCCGCCGTCATCGGCGGGTCCACCTCCGGGTACGCCACCAGCGATAGCCGATCACCCCGAGCGCGAGCGCCAGGGCCGGGACGAAGACGAGGAGCGGAACGAGCCACGGCGGCAACGCCGCCGGAGCGATCCCGATGCCGGGGCCGGTGACGACGATCGCCGAGCCGTTCGGCGGAACGTTCGGGCGGACCGTCGCCGTCCCCACGCCGAGGGTGACCGTCGCCGAGATCGACCCGCTCGCGTTGAGCACCGAGGCGCTCACGGTGACCGTGCCCGGGGGCAGGTAGACCGTGCCGCTGGCGTTCAGCTCGACGAAGAACGTCTGGTTCTCGCCGGCCGTGAGGTTCGTGATCGGCCCGCCGTGCTGCTGCCGCACGTTCAGGATGTCGGACGTCCACCCGTAGCTCGCGAGCCGCGGGGCGTCCGTGACGGTGAGCCGGAGGTACTCCTTCTGGTTCCCCGTGTTGAGGACGTAGAACGGCACGAGGACATGGGCAGAGCCGACCTGGTTCGTGGCCGAGCCGGGGCCGAGCGCGACGCCGTAGTAGCCGAGGACGGTGACGACGGGCGCCGGCGCGACCTGGCCGACGACCGTCCCGTTGGCGAGCGCGAAGGAGATCGCGACGGGCGGGTGGTCGACCGGCGTCCCGCCGGGCACCGTGACCGTGACCTCGCCCGAGACCGAAGAGCCGGCGCCGCCCGGTTCAAGGAGGACGCTGCCGAGGCTGAAGTTGAACGACCAGTATGCGGGGCTCCCCACGGGATGGACCACGACGGGCGCGTTGCCGGTGTTGCGGACGGTGAAGGAGAACGTGGCCGCGCTCCCGACCCGGACGGTCGCGGAGCCGGGGCCGACGAGCGACGCCGACACGGAGCGGACCGGCACGGTCGCGAGGACGACCGTCGCGACCACGTTGCCGCTCACCACGGCGAACGTCGTCGCCCCGACGACGGACGACACGACCCCGTAGTCGCTCCCTGCCGCCGTGGCCCGGGCGACGTAGGTGCCGACCGGGAGCGCGAGCGAGACCGACCCGGTCGGGGAGAGGCCGGTGTAGACGACACGATCGCCCTGGGCGTCGCTCACCGCGAGGGTCACGGGCCCCACGCCGGCCGTGCCGTTCGGGGAGGCGAGGGCGACCGTCGCGACCCACGTCGGAGCGAGGGAGAGCGTCACGTTGGTCGAGGAGCGGGGCAACGCCACCGCGCTGCCGAAGCCGGAACGCGCAAGGCCCGCGAGGCCCCCGGTCGCGAAGAGCGAGTAGGCTCCCGGGAGCACGCGGGCCCGGAACGTCCCGTTCGGCGCCGACACCAACGTCGTGTTGAGCGAGGGGTAGGGGCCGACCATGCGGACCGTTCCCGAGAACGCGCCCGGCACGCCCGGCGCCGAGAGCGTACCGTTCAGCCAGACGAGGAGGGTCGTGGGGACGACCGTCACCGAACACGTCGTCACCGGCGTCGCCGACGAGCACGTGGCTCCCGGTTCGCTCGACCAGCTCTGGTAGAAGCTCCCGTTCGGACCGGCCGTGAGGCCGGTTCCGGTGGCCGCCACCGAGTAGGTGACGCCCGGGGGAAGGACGACCCGGAAGCTTCCCGACGCTACCGCGGCGTGGACGGTCGCCCCGCTCGGGCTCGTGAGCGCGACGGTCGTGTTGAGGTCGACCGCGCCCCCGGTGGCGTTCGAGAGGCGGCCCGTCAGGGCGACGGAGCCCTGGTCGATCGATACGCTCGGCGACGTCGCGCCGTCCGCGGCAATGGTGAGGCTCGTGAGGTTCGTGTACGTCGTGCCGTTGACGGTGACGTTGGCGTAGGCCGAGTAGGTGCCCGGCGCAGCGTAGAACCCGCTCTCGAACGCCGTTCCGTTCACCGTGACGTTGAAGAACGTCGACGAGAGCGCGACCGTGGCGTTCGCGAGGCGCGCGGAGGGGGGCAGGTGGATCACCCCCTTCGCGGTGACCTGGGGGACGAGGACGAGCGTGAGGTTCGACACGCTCGCACCGAGGGGGATCGTGGTCGAGAGGACCGTCGGAGGTAGGTAGACGGTCTGGTTGCCGACGGGCGCCGAGGCCCCCACCCCGTAGGCGCCGGGCGGCAGCGAGAACGAGTAGGCGGCCGCCCCCGAGAGCGTGAGGTTCGTCGCGGTCGGGCTCTGGGCCGTGAAGTTGACGGTCACCGGCGTTCCGCTCGGCGGTCCGAGGACGCGCAGGGTCACAACGACGCTCCGCAGGGAGAGCGGAACGCGCGTGAGCGCCGAAAGCCCGCTCGGGGAGAGGCCGCAGGTCGTCGTCGGCGCGAAGCCGGCGGAATCGACCGACACGCAGTAGCCGGAGGACGTCGACGGGAGCGTGCCGGGCACGTAGAGCACCGCCCGGCCGTTCGAGTCGGCGAGGGCGCTCACCGCGGGCTGGCCCGGACCGAGCGAGACCGAGACGACGGCCGCGGCCGCCGGGAAGAGGGTCCCGTTCGCGAGCGGCGACCCGACCGAGAACCGGGGGTCGAGGCTGGCGACCGGGGCGAGACGGACCGAGGTCGGACCCGTAAGGTCGGCCGAAGCGAGCGCGGCGTAGATGGGGGTCGCGAGCCCGAGAGGTCCCGAGAGCGCGAGGAGGCTATAGTTCGCCGCGGGCAGGAGGAACGAGAACGAGCGGTTCGCGTCGGTCCACGCGACCGACTCCCCACCGCCCGGGACGTAGGCAATCACGGCCGTCCGGTCCGTCTGCGGGGTCGCTCCCGCCGCAAGGACGGTGCCGCCCAGGCGCAGGGCCGGGGCGAGTACGAGAGGAGTGACGACCGGCGGAAGGAGGGGCGAGACGGCGACGTCCGCAAGGCCGGCCACGAGCGTGCCGTCCACGTTGCCGAGCGCGTAGACCGAGTACGTCCCCGGCGGAAGGACCGCCGTGACGGTCCCGCCGGCCCCGCTCGAGACCACCGTACCGTTCGAGGTGGCGGCCGCGAGGTACGCGAGGGGGGAGACGCTCGCGTTCTCGTAGGTCGCGATCGGGACGAAGCGGACCGGGACCCCGACGACCGGCACGCCGTTGCGGAGCAGCGTGAGCGAGACCGACGCGGTCGGCCCGACCGTCAGGTTCGTGACGACCACGGCCCCGGGAGTCCTCGCCGTCACGGCGATCCCGGCCGACCGCAGGCCCGCCGAGAGGCCGAACGCCGTGAGCGTGTAGTTGCCGACCCCCGCCTCCCGCAGGTGGTAGACGCCGCTCGCGTTGGTGACCGTGCTCGCCACCGTTCCGTTCGCGTTCGCGAGCGTCACGGTCGCTCCGAGGTACGGCAGGCCGTTCGGGTCGACGACGTGACCCGTGAACACCCCCGGCGAGAGGCCCACGGTCGCGTTGTACGCCGCGCCCGCCGTGGCCGTCGCCGAGGGGAGGGAGTAGTTGTAGCCCCGGTAGATCACGTTGTAGTTGTAGACGGCCGGGGCGACGTTCGGGATATCGAACGACCCGCTCGCGTCGGCGACCGCGGTGTACCTCGAGGTCCCGTTCGCCCCCCAGAAGACGACTTCGGCGCCCGGGGCGAGGGGATCGACGCGCGGGGCGTAGACCGAGGTGTTGTTCGCGTTCAGGTAGACGAAGCCCTGGAGCGACGTCGGCTTCACCGGGAAGGTCTCGACGAGGTTGGGGGCGTTGACGCTCAGGCCCACGGCCTGGGGTACCGAGATCGGGATCGAGCGAACGAGCAAGGAGTCCTGCTGCCGCTGCGCACCGAACGTCCCCATCGTGATGTTCAGCGTATCGTTGCCGGGCGGGAGGACGACCGAGAACGAACCGTCCCGAGCCGAGAGCGTGGTCATGTGCGGGATCCCCCAACCGTCGTCGACGGTCACTCGCGCCCCCGAGACCGGGGTTCCATCGGGCAGCACGACCTGGCCGAGCAGGGTCTGGCCCGGGTAGTACTCGAGCATCGTCTCGCCGCCCCCAAAATATGCGCCGGCGGACGTGTCCGCCGAGCCGTTCGTCCGGTTCGCGAGCGCGACCGCGGTCGGGAGGTTCTCGGCCGAGTAGCAGCTCGAGCCGACGGGGGCGTTCTTCTGCGGGCAGTAGTAGGCGGTGCGGTAGACGACCTGGAAGTGCTCGAGCATCCAACCGGGCATGAGCGGCGCGTTCAGGGAGAGCCCCGGGATCCCCGGGCCGAGCCCCGCGTCCGTCCCGTTGTAGCCGATGTACGTGTGGTAGATCATCGAGTTGTAGAACGGGGCGAAATAGTTGATCTGGTAGTTGACGGGGACCGCCCCGGGAGGGACCTGGCCGGCGGGATAGCTCCCCGACGTCGTGATCACGGTGACGTTGAAGAACGTGGTCGGCATGCCCGCGGCGTTGACGATCCGCCCCGTGAGGTCCGCCGGCGCGTAGAAGATCCCCGTTTGCGTCCCGGAGAACGGGAAGAGACGGGAGTCGGACATTGCGTAGCGGATCGACCATCCCGTGTACTGCTGAACGTCATCGTAGACCTTCGCGACGCCCGAGAGCGGCAGCGAGGTCGCGAGGAAGTACGCCATCGCGAGGTACATCGCGTTGGTGGCGGTGATCGTGCTCGGGTTGACCGGCAGGTAGCGGTCGGGATGGTCGATGACGAGCGGAAGGTCCGCGGACGTGTTCGCGAGCAGGGTGTGGAGCTCGGTCAGGTTGAGCCCGTCCGATGCGAGGACAGCGTTGAGCGAAGAGGGCAGGTAGGGAAGGCCCGACTTCGTCTGTTCGGCCGAGAGGAGCGTGGTCGTCAGGACCCCGATCGCTTGGGACTCGTTCTGGGCGAGGAGGAACTGGCCCGCCGGGTCGATCCCGTTCTGGAAGTTGTCCGCGACGCTCGGGTGGTTCCCCTGCGCGATGGCCTGGAACCCGTAGTCCCACCAGCTGACGAACGCCGGACGTTGCGAGGGGGGGACGTTGACGTCCTGCTGACTCAGCCAATTGTACCCGGCACTATCGTACTGGTTCGGAGTGTCGAGGCTCGAGCCAGCGGCGCCGAAGTAGTAGCTCGAGGGGTTCGACGTGTTCAGCTGGAGCCACGGGGGGAGCGTCGCCGCGACCTGGGACGATGCCTGGCCCTTCGTATTCCCGGGGATCCCCGCATCGATCGACGTCCAGACGTTCGGGAGGATCAGCGCGACGACCAGGACGAGGACCACCACGTGGCGGACCTTGAACGCCTTGCGGAACGCCGCGAACTGGCTGCGCCGGTCGGAGAGCGAGGCGACCGTCCGTCGAAGCTCGGGATAGCCCCCGATGTCGAGCGCGCGGCGCAGCGCCTCGGCCGGGAGGAGCGCGAAGATCGGCGACCCGAGGAGGAAGAACTTGGAGGCGGAGATCGGGAGGTAGATCGACAGGATCGCGAACACGAGGAAGACGACGTGGTAGCGCTTGAATCGTCCGTGGACGAGGGTGTAGAAGAAGACCGCGAGGCCGACGAACGCGAGGAAGAACGTCACGACGCCGTACCCGATGATCAACTGGTCGATCGATGGCGCCTGGGCCTCGGCAACGGTCGAGTAGATGAGGTTCTTGACGAAGTACCCCTGCCCCGTCACGATGCTGGTGAAGTAGGTCGGACTGACGACCGCGAGACCCACGGCCGCGGCGACCACGAGGGCCGCCAACATCGGGATCGAGAAGACCCAGGGAACGTCGCGCAGGAGGAGGAACGGGAGCAGCAGGAGGAGCACGCCGAAGTAGAGGAGGAGCGGCAGGTCGAACCAGATGGTGAACTGCTGCTGGACGATGTAGTACGGCATCGCCATCGGGAAGCCGATCAGGCCCACGATCCACGTGGCGACGTAGAGACCGAACGAATCGACCCGCCGGATCCGCTCGGCGATCATCGCGACGAAGATCGAGACCCCGATGACCGCGACCGCGTACGTGTACCCCTGCCAAGCCAGTGCGAGAGCCCCAAGGGACACGCCGGTGAAGACGGCCCACTTCACGGCCGTCCGTTCGGTCCGGGCAAACGCCCGGAGGGCGGGAACGTACTGGCGAGGCTCCCGGTAGCTCTCGACCCAGCGGCGGCTGCCGACCGCCTTGACCGTCCGAATGTAGCAGTAGATGACGACCAGGATGAGGAACGTGTAGAACGAGAGGTAGTTCGCGTACCCGAAGATCGACGAATCGATGTTCGCGCTCAGGAACGGGTAGATGAGCGCGGCGAGCAGGCCGGCCCGGCGGCTCGCGACCTCGCGTCCGATCAGGTAGACCGGGATCACCCCGAGCGCCGCCCAGAGGGGGCCCTGCAGGTCGAGGAACCACGCGCCCGCGACGACGGCGTTTCCGCCGAAGAACGGGGCGAAGACGAGGCCGAGGATCGCGTTCATCCAGTCGAACAGCGGCTCGCGGGGGTTGATCGCCCCGAACGGGAACTTGAGCAGCGGGTCGTGGATCAGGTTCCGATGGTTCAGGACGATGTACTCCATCACGCGCGAGTGGTAGAACGAGTCGGACCCGCCGGCGTAGGTGAACAGGGGGCCCCACTGGGCGACGACCGGATACGCCCAGATCGTCCGGATCGCGAACGAGAAGCCGAACGCTGTAAGCAGGATCGCCACGGTCCAGCCGTGACGATGCCACCACCCGGTGTCGGAGGACTCCATGCGATGCCGCTCTCCGTGAGCCGGCGGCGCGCGAGACCGAGGGGGTGTATAAATAGCCTGCTCTGGTCGGCGCCGTCAGAGGACGAACCGGGCGTGGCGCCGAGCCGAGCCGGAGGTGTCGGGGGGTCTACGCGACCGGCGGGCCCCCGGGCCCGGGGCCGGCCCGGAACCGGTAGAAGACCCTACCGTCCCCGACCTCGTACGACTCGACCCGGACGGTCTCTCCGATCCGGAGGTCGGTGTAGGACGCCCCCTCGATGCGTCCGAACAGCCGGAGCGGGGCGCCGTCGAGGTCCACGAGGCCGACCGCGAACGGGAGATCGGCCTCCATACCGAGCGGCGCTCCGGCCAGGACCGCGCTGAACGCGTAGATCGTCCCGCGCTCCGGCAGGTCGACCCACTCGAGCTCCTCCGTATGGCAGCTCGGGCACGCGGTCCGTGGGGGCCAGTGGAGCGTCCCCTCCTTCGGACATCGGGTCGTTGAGAGACGGCCCTCCGCGAGCCGCTCGTAGAAACGGTGGAGTCGGGTCTCCCGCTCGGATTCGAGCGGAAAGAAGTCGAGGAGGTACGGGGGCCGTACCGACGACCGGTCGCCGGCCGACTTCGTCGCCGCGTCCGCCGGCGGCGGGGGCACCGTGTCGAGGCGGGGATCGGCGGCCCGGGCGCGTCGGGGCGGTGCTTCCGGGCTCACGCCGCCCTCCCGCGTCCGTAGACCATCACCGAGTGGACGTTCGCGCTCCCCGAAAGATTGTGGACGAGCGCCCACTCGGGGTCCGGCGCCTGCCGGGACGGAGGCACTTGGTGGGCGAACTGCTGGTAGACCTCGACCGCCTGCCCGATCCCGGTCGCGCCGAGCGGGTGGCCGCAGCCGAGGAGCCCGCCCCGGGGGTTCACGACGAGGTCGCCCCCCACGTCGCCCCGGCCGTCGGCGGCGAACGGGCCCCCTTCGCCCGGGCCGCAGAGCCCGAGTGCCTCGTACTCCACGATCTCGGAGATCGTGAAGCAGTCGTGGATCTCGGCCAGGTCGAGGTCGCGGACGGTGATCCCCGCACGACCGAGCGCCTCGCGGGCCGCGTGCTTGAGTCCGACCCAGTCGGTGAGCGAACCGGCGTTCGCGAGGTTGTGGAAGTCGGAATACTGGCCCGTTCCCCGGACCCAGACCGGGGTATCGGTGAAACGGGAGGCGAACTCCTCTCCGACCAGGAGGACCGCCGCGGCTCCGTCGGTCATCGACGAGCAGTCGCCGAGCCGCAGCGGCGGCGCGACGAGGGGCAGCCGCAGCAGCTTGTCGCGGGTGAACGACTTCGCGTAGAACTGGGCCGTCGGGTTCGTGTTCGCGAAGCGGTGGTTCTTCTCCGAGACCGCCGCGAGCTGCTCTTCGGTCGTGCCGTACTCGAGCATGTGGCGCTGCGCCACCATCGCGAAGAACGGGGGCGCGGTCGCGCCGTGCGGCCCGTCCCAGGGGCGGTCCATGACGCACCCCATCGCGGAGTTCGCCTCGGCCATCGAGGGGAGGTTCATCTTCTCGACCCCGACGGCGACCGCGATGTCGGAGAGGCCCGCAGCGATCGCCGCGTACGCGGAGCGGATCGCCGACTGGCCCGACGCACAGGCGAGCTCGGTCCGCTGGAGGATGCGACGGGGGCGCAAACCCATCTGCTCGGCGGCGAGCGGCGCGACGTGCGACTGGAAGGCAAAGCGCTCGGGTTCGGCCGCACCCACGAACAAGGAGTCGCACTCGTCGGCCCGGAGCTCGGGGATGGCGCGAAAGAGGGCGGCGCCGGCCTCCTGCGCCATCTCGGCCCAGGTCGTGGGTCGCACGCCGAAACGGGTCGTGGCCCCGCCGACCAGGGCGACCGCGCGTCCGCTCACGAGCGCACCGCCCGGACCGCGTCGGCGACGCGGTCTCCCGCCGCGCTGGTCGTAACGGACCCGCCCTGGTCGTACGTGCGGGCCGTCCCGTTCGCGAGCACCGAGGCGAGGGCCGACTCGAGGCGGTCCCCCTGCCGCGCGAGCCGGGGATCCGCGTGCCGTTCCGAGAGCCAGCGAAGCATCTGCACGATCGCGAAGAACGTGGCGAACGGATTCGCCCGGTTGTGCCCCGCGTGCTTCGGGGCGCTCCCGTGGACGGGCTCGAACAGGCCATGGTCGCGGCCGAGGTTCGCCCCCGAGGCGAACCCCATGCCGCCCTGGAGGACCGCCGCGAGGTCCGTGATGATGTCGCCCATCATGTTGGTCGCCACCACCACATCGAAGCGTTCGGGGTCGCGCACGAGCCACTGGGTGAACGCGTCCACGTACGCGTAGTCCCGCTCGATCTCCGGGTACTCCGCGCCCACCCGGTCGAACGTCTCGCGGAAGAACCGGCACCCCTCGAGGACGTTCGACTTGTCGACGCACGTGAGCCGCTTACGGCCGTCCTGGGGCGCCCCGTGCGGGCGGGCGCGCGCGAGTTCGAAGGCGGCGCGGACGATCCGCTCGGAGCCCTTGCGCGTGACGACACGCGTGTCGATCGCCACCTCCGTCTCGCCGGCCCGGGAGAGACGTCCCCGCGCGGGCGTGTAGAGGTCCTCGGTGTTCTCCCGGACGATCACAAGGTCGACGTTTCGGGGAGCCCAAACCTCCCGGAACGTGCCGCTGATCCGGTGGCGCACGCCGGGATAGAGCTTGCACGGCCGGACGTTCGCGAAGAGGTCGAGCCGCTCGCGCAGCCCGAGAACGAGCGCCCGGCCGGCGAGGTCCCCGTTGGGCAGCGTGGCGCCCGGCCAGCCGACGGCCCCGAGAAGGATCGCGTCCGCCTTCTCCGCGGCGGCCTTCGCTTCGGGCTCCCACTCGCGGCCGGTCGCGAGGTAGTACTGGCCACCGCCCGGGTACTCGGTCAGGTGCCAGGGCGCCGGCCCGCCTTCCGCGAGCGCGGCGAGCACCTTGGTCCCCTCCCGAACGACCTCGGGCCCGGTGCCGTCGCCGGCGAAGACGGCGATCGAGTATCCCGAGTCCTTCATGAGGACCCGCGCGGGCCGGCGCGGGCGGCGAGCTCGCGCCGGACCTTCTCCACGAGCCCCCCCGCCTCGAGGAGCTCGAGGAGGTGGTGGGGGAGCGGTGGGAACGGAACGGAGGCCCCCGTCCGGGCGTTCGCGATCCGGCCCGCCCGCATTTCGATCCGAGCGACGTCGCCCGTCTCGAAGATCGCCCGGACGCCGCGGGCCTCGATGGTCGGGATGCCGAGATTGATCGCGTTGCGGTAGAAGATCCGGGCGAACGAGTCGGCCACGACCGCGCCGACGCCGATCGCCCGCATCGCCTGGGGAGCGTGTTCGCGGCTCGACCCCGAGCCGAAGTTCTCGCCCGCGACCAGGATGTCGCCGGGCCGCGCGCGGGTCGCGAACTCGGGGAGTGCGATCTCCAGAACGTGCTTCTTGAGCTCGTTCGGGTCGATGATCGTGAGGTACTTGCCCGAGATGATCTGGTCGGTATCGACGTCGCGGCCGAGGGCCCAGACCCGCCCTTCGATGAGCTCCTGCATCGTGATCCGGCCCCCTTACATGTACTCCCGAGGGTCCGCAATCTCGCCCCGGATCGCGGTCGCGACGACGGCGGCGGGCGACATGAGGTAGATCCGGGCCTCCTTCGCGCCCATGCGGCCGGGGAAGTTGCGGTTGGACGACGACGCACAGACCTCGTCCGGCGCCAGGATGCCCATGTTCCCCCCGAAGCAGGCGGAGCAGCTCGAGCTGGTGAATACCGCTCCGGCCTCGGTGAACGTCTCGATGATCCCCTCGCGAAGACACTGCTCGTAGATCCGGGTCGATGCCGGTGAGACGATGAATCGCACCCCCTTCGCGACCTTCTGACCTTTCATGAGCGCCGCGCCTTCCCTCAGGTCCTCGATGCGCGCGTTCGTGCACGACCCGAGGAACACCTGGTCGACCTTCACGTGCTCCCGGGCCACGTCGGGCAGCGGCCGCACGTTGTCGGGCGAATAGGGGCAGGCGACCATCGGCGGCATCTCGTCCACCCGGATGTCGATCGTCCGCTCGTACCGGGCGTCCCCGTCCGGGTACATCGGATGCATGGCGTGCTTTGCGATCGGGGCCAGGTAGTCGAACGTCGTCTGGTCGGGGGCGACGACTCCCGTCTTCGCCCCCATCTCGGTCGTCATGTTGCAAATCGTGAACCGCTCGGGCATCGAGAGACGCTCGATCGTCGCTCCCGAATACTCGACCGCCCGGTACGCGGCCCCCGTCGTGCGGACCTCCCCGAGGATCCGAAGGACGAGGTCCTTCGCGGTGACCCCCGGACCCAGGCGGCCGTCGACGCGAATGCGAACGGTCTCGGGGACCTTGAGCCAGAGACGTCCCAGGGCGAGGACCGCGGCCATCTCGGTCGGGCCGATCCCCGTCGCTACGGCGCCCATCGCGCCGAGCATGTTTGTGTGGGAGTCCGTCCCGACCGCAAGGTCCCCCGGAACGACCCAACCGTTCTCCGCGAGGATCTGATGGCAGATTCCGTGTCGCCCGACGTCGTAGAAGTGCGGCAGTCCGGTCTCCGCGGCGAACTTGCGCAGGATGCGGTGGAGGACCGCCGCGCCTTCCGTAGAGGCCGGCACCCAGTGATCGATCGCGATCACGACGCGTTCGGGGTCCCAGACCGAGGTCGCTCCCATCTCGTGGAACGGACCGACGGTCTGGGCGCCCTGTTCGTGCATCATCGCGAGGTCGACGGACCCTTCCACGATCTCTCCCGGCGTCACCGTTTCCTGTCCGGAGGCCCGGGCGAGGACTTTCTCGACCAGGGTCGCCCCGTGGCCCCGCGTGCTCGGCGTCATGAATTGCCCGTCCGGATCCCCACCGCCGCGACCATCGCCCAGAACTCGTCGTCGGAGATGCCGGGCCGTTCGAACAGCGCGCGGTAGTCGCGGAGGAACCGACCGAGGTCGGTCTTGGAGCGGGATTCGGTCTCGGTCTTGACGCGCCGCAGGAGCTCGAGGAGGAGGGGGTCGGCGGCCGTGATCCCGCGTTCTTTGAGCTTCTCGACGAGCGCGGCCTTGCCGGTGTGCTTGCCGAGGATCATCTGGCGGCGGCGGCCCACCGTTTCGGGCTGCATCGGCTCGTACGTCAGCGTGTGGGCGAGGATCCCGTGGGTATGTATCCCGGCTTCGTGGGAGAAGGCGTTGTACCCGACCAGCGCTTTGTTCGCCGCCACGGGTACGCCCGAGCGCTCCTCGACGAGCCGGGAGAGCTCATGGAGCCGCTCCGTCCGTATCCCCGTCGAGACGCCGTAAAGCGCCTCGAGGTCGAGCACGACCTCCTCGAGCGAGGCGTTGCCCGCCCGCTCGCCGATCCCGTTGACGCAGACCTGCGGCGCCCGCGCCCCGCACTCGACGGCCGTGAGCGTGTTGGCGGTCGCGAGGCCGAAATCGTTGTGGCAGTGGACCGAGAGGTCCTTCGGCCGGACCCGTCGGACGAATTCCGTCAGGTACCAGCGGAACGTCAGCGGCGTCATGATCCCGACGGTGTCGGCGACGACGAGTCGGTCCGCCCCCGCGTCCTGAACGTCCCGATAGAGTCCCTCCACGAAGTCGAACGGCGCCCGGACCGTGTCCTCGGTGACGAACGCGACGTGTAGGCCGGCCTCCTTCGCACGCTTCACCGACGCCAGGGACGCCTCGCGGACCTGGGACTGGGACATCTTCAGCTTGTACTTGAGGTGGACATGGCTGGCCGCCACGAAGACCGCGATATGGGTGGCGCCGCTGTCGATGACGGCGTCCACGTCCGCGAGGACCGTCCGGGCCGCGGCGAGGACCTTGGCCTTAAGGCCGGCGTGGGCGACGAGCCGTACCGCGCGTGCTTCCTCCTCCGAGACGACGGGGATCCCCGCGTTAACCACCCCGACCCCCACCTCGGAGAGGAGCCGGGCGATCTCGAGCTTCTCCTCCGGGGTGAAGTGGACGCCCGGCATCTGCTCGCCGTCGCGCAGCGTCTCGTCCCAGACCTCGATCGACGACGGGATGCGCCGGGCGTCGGCGGTCTCGGAGTGATAGTTCTCGACCAGCCGGGGCTCCGGCATCGGAGTTCCAATCCTCGAGCGGGATTAACCTTTGTTGCGGGACGTTCGGCGGCTCCCCGCGCGTCCCACGACAGCACGGCGGTCCACCCGGTCACTTCTTAAATAGAGCCCGGACCTCAAACTGCCAACAAGTCGATGTCGACTCGTTCGAGGTGACCCATGACAACGGCGGAAGCTCAGGTCCGACCCATCCCGTCCGAAGCCGGACCGGGCGAAACGCGCCCTCCGATGGAGCTCGCGGACCTCAGCGTGATGATCGGGGGCCAGGGCGGGGACGGAACGCTCACCGTCTCGGACCTTCTCGGGCGGTACTTCCGCAAGCGCGGCCTCTACGTCTACACCTCCCGCAACGTCCTCTCCCGGATCCGGGGCGGCCACGCCGACGCTTCGGTGCGCTCGAGCCGCGACCCGATCGCCGCGGTGAAGGCCCAGGTCGATGTCCTGGTCGCCTTTGACAACGAAGCGGTCGAGATGGGGAAAGCGGAGCTGGCCCCGCACGGTTTCGTCCTCTACGACTCGACGACGTTCCACGTCGACCTTCCGAGCTCGGTCGGATTCCCGTTCGCGACGCTGGTCGGTGGACCTCTGGGCCAGCCGATCTTCAAGAACACCGCCGCCTACGGCGCGCTCTCGGTCCTCCTCGGGTTCGACCCGACGATGACGCGGGCGGTCATCGAAGAACGATTCCGACGGCGCGGCGGCGAGGCCCTCGAGAAGAACCTGAAGGCGCTCGAGATCGGTCGCAAGGCCGCGCTCGACGCTCCCGGCGTCGCGAACCGGTACTCGGTCGCGGACGGGGACGCTCACGACCTCATCCTCACGACCGGCAACCAGGCGGTCGCGCTCGGCTTCGTCGTCGGCGGCGGCCGCTTCTTCGCGGGCTACCCGATCACCCCGGCGACCGAGATCATGGAGTACCTCCAGCGCTACCTCCCCGCGTTCGACGGCGTCGTCCGCCAGGCGGAGGACGAGCTGGCCGCGATCAACATGGTGATCGGCGCGTCGTACGCCGGCACCCGCGTGATGACGTCCACGAGCGGTCCCGGGCTCTCCCTCATGACCGAGGGGATCGGCCACGCCGGCGCCGCCGAGGTGCCGGTCGTCGTCGCCGACTGCCAGCGGGTCGGCCCCTCCACGGGCCAGCCGACACGCCACGAGCAGTCCGACCTGTCGCATCTCGCGAACCTCGGCCACGGCGAGTTCCCGCGGTTCATCCTCGCGCCCGCGACTCCCGAGGACGCCTTCTCGATCACCGTGGACGCCTTGAACCTGGCCGAGAGGTGGCGCGTCCCGGTCATTCTGCTCCTCGACCAGGCCCTTTGCCAGAACACGACCACGAGCCACCGGTTCGACCTCGGAAGCGTCCGCGTCGACCGGGGGAAGCGCCTCTCCCCCGAGGCGACCGCCCGGCTGCAGCAGTTCAAGGTCTACGAGTTCACCGAGGACGGCGTCAGCGCCGTCGCGCCGCCCGGTACCCCCGGCGTCTGGTCGGAGGTCACCGGCAACGAGCACGACGAGTGGGGGCACGTCTCCGTCAACCCGTCCAACCGCGTCCGTCAGATGAAGAAACGGATGGAGAAGATGGTCAAGGCGCGGGACGAGCTCCCGCACGCCCGCTTCTTCGGCCCGCCCGAGGCGAAGATCGGGTTCATCGGCTTCGGCAACACGGCCGGACCGATCCTCGAGTCGATGCGCCTCCTCGAGGCGAAGGGGGTCGCGGCCCGGTTCCTGGAGGCCCGAACGCTCTATCCGGTGCCGGTCCACGAGATCGACCCGTTCCTGAAGGACGTCGACGTCGCCTACGTCGTCGAGCACAACTACACCGGCCAGTTCGCGCGCCTCCTGCGGGAGACGATGCCCTGGCACCATGCGAAGCTCCGGTCGATCCTCAAGTACGACGGCTACACGTTCCGCGCCCCCCAGATCCTCGCCGAAGTGAAGGAGGCGGCGTAAGATGGTGCAGTCCGCGAAACCGGTACCGCCCACGTGGTGCCCGGGATGTGGCGACTTCGGGGTGCTGGCGGCCGTCAAGCGGGCGGCGGCCGAGCTCAAGATCCCGACCCACGAGCTCGTCCTCGTCGGCGGGATCGGCTGCTCCGGCTCGATCCACAACTTCCTCGAGATCAACGGCATCCACGCGCTCCACGGCCGCCTTCTGGCGCAGGCGGTCGGGGTCAAGCTCGCGAACCCGAGCCTCACGGTCGTGGCGGCGGGCGGCGACGGGGACGGCTACGCGATCGGGATGGGCCACTTCATGCACGCGTTCAAGAAGAACGCCTCGATCCTCTACCTCGTCATGAACAACGAGACCTACGGTCTCACGAAAGGCCAAGCCTCCCCGACCAGCCAGATCGGCTTCGAGGGGAACGTCGAACCCCCGTTCCACTCGATCCTGACGGCGCTGTCGATCCCGGCCCCGAACTTCATCGCGCGGACGTTCTCCGGGGACCCGAAGGGGATGACCGCGATCCTGGCGGAAGCGCTTCGGTTCAACCGCGAGGGCCGCGGGTTCGCCTTCATCGAGGACCTATCTCCGTGCGTGACGTACAACGACACCTACAAGCTCTGGCGGGAAAAAGTCCTCGACGTCTCGAAGCTTCCCGGGTACGACCCGACCGACCGCAAGACCATGTTCCGGCTCTGCCTCGAGACGACGGAACAGGGGCGGATCCCTATCGGCGTGATGCACCGCCCGAAGGAGCCCGGACACGACGGTCTCGAGGTCAAGCTGGTCGGGGACCGACCGGGACCGGTGCGGACCGACATCGGGCTGGCCGCCAACCTCCCCGCGTACGAGAAGCTCCTGTCGGGACTCTCGTAGACCGCGGCGCGCGCGGAGGACCCTTCGCGCCTCGTCGGACGAGGAGGTGGGACGATCTGGGTCGGCGTGGACGACACGGACAGCCCGAGCGGGGGCTGCACCACCCATGTGCTCACGGGCCTGATCGACCTCGCGATGACCAGCGGCCTCGACCTCATCGGCGAGCCGCGGCTCGTCCGCCTGAACCCCAACGTCCCCTGGAAGACCCGCGGGAACGCCGCCCTCTCGGCGCGCTTCGGCGCCGGCGTCGGCCCGCGGAGGGCGATCGGCGAGATCGAGCGAAGGACCGTATGGTCGTACGCGCGCTCCCGTGCTCCGGACGCTGGGGCCGTCCGTGCCTTCGAGCGCGATGCCTGGGACCGAGTGCTCCGGGGTTCCCGGTCCGGAGAGGCGGGGACCGACCCGGCGCTCGTCGTCGCCCCCCGTCACGTCCCCGCTGCGTTCTACTGGAGGGCCGTTCGCGAGGTCGTTCCCGTGGCCGAGGCTCGCGCGAGCCTCGAGAGGGCGGGGGCGGCCTGGTGGACCGCGACCAGCGACCGGGGCCTGGTCGGAGCGGCCGCGGCCGTCGCCTGGCCGGGTCGCCATTCCACGTGGGAACTGACCAGCTACCGAGAGCCGGCGCGCCTCCTCCGTCCGCGCGAGATCGACGGCGAGAGCGTGCGTCAGATCGCGCGCGAGATCCCGACCCTCTTCCTCTGCGACGACCCCCGGACCCGACGCCTGCTCGTGGCCCCCCACACGTCCTGTCCGATCCTCTTCGGTCTTCGCGGGACCCGTCCCGCCGACCTCCTCCGGGCCCGCCGGCGGGTGAGCTCGGAGCCGGTCGATCGTTGGGTCCTCTTCCGCACGAACCAGGGCACGGGCGACCATCTCGTGCGCCGCAACGCCGCCGGGCTCGGTCCGTTCCTGTCCGCCCGCATCGTCGGGACCGTCGCTCGGCCGCCCACGACGCTCCGCGGGGGACACGTCCGGCTCGTCGTCACCGACGACGAGAGAACCGAACTCGAGTGCGTCGCGTTCGAGCCGACCAAGACGCTTCCCCGGGTCGCTCGCACCCTGGTCGTCGGCGACCGCGTCGAAGTCTGGGGCGGCCGAGGGGAAAAGCCGACCTTGCGGCTCGAGGGCCTGCGCCTGCTGCGCCTGCGGCCCCGCCACACGCGGCCGACCGCCCCGGCCTGCCCCGGCTGCCGCCGTCGAGCCGGGTCGCTCGGAGCGGGTCGCGGATACCGGTGCCCCGCCTGCCGCCGCCGCTGGCCGCCCGAAGCGGCGGTCCGGGAGCGCGCGCGGCCGGTCTACCCCGTGGGCGAGTACCACCCTACCCCCTCCGCCCGGCGGCATCTCGCCCCGCGGGGCCCCGAGCCGTAGGCCGCGAGCCGTACGAGAGAGCTTTTGAGCCGTCCTACCGTGGAGAGCCGAGGAACCCCCGACGATGGTCGGACCCCGCATCAAGACCGCCGTCCTCTTTGCGGTCATCATCGGCCTCTTCGTGGTCATCGGAACGCTCGTCGGACAGTACCTCTTCCAGTCGTGGCTCGCGGGGCTCGTCGTCTTTCTGGGCCTCTCGCTCGTCCTCAACCTCGTGAGCTACTTCGCGGCCGACCGGATCGTCCTCTGGTCGACCCGCGCGAAGATCGTCTCCGCATCCGAAGCCCCGCGCCTCGCGAGGGCCGTGGCGGAACTCGCCCCCAAGTTCGGGCTGGTCACCCCCCGTCTCGCGATCGTCCCGACCCAGACCCCGAACGCGTTCGCGACCGGCCGCGACGAGCGGCACGCGATCGTCGCCGCGACCGAGGGCCTGCTGAGGCTGGTCGACGACCGCGAGCTGAAGGCGGTGCTCGCGCACGAGCTGGCGCACGTCCGGGACCGGGACGTGCTGTTGATGACGTTCGCCGCGACCCTCGCGGGCGCGATCGGCTACGCCGCCCAGATCGTGATCTTCTCGATGCTCTTTGGCGGGAACGGGAACCGAAACGGGGTCAACCCGTTCCTGCTCCTGGTCGCCGCCGTTACCGCCCCGATCGCCGCGATGACGATCCAGCTCGCGATCTCGCGGTCGCGGGAGTTCCGCGCGGACCAGGTCGGCGCGACGATCGGAGGCGACCCCGAAGCGCTCGCGAGCGCGCTCGAGAAGCTCGAGGTCATGAACCTCCGCCGGCCGCTGAACGTCGGTTCGCCGGCGCAGTCGAGCCTCTATATCGTCAATCCCTTCCGGGGCGTGACGTTCGCCTCGCTCTTCTCTACGCACCCGCCGACCGCCGAGCGGATCCGCCGGCTAAGGGCGATGCGACCGAACTACACCTACCGCGTCGACGTGCGGGGCCCGGCGGCCCGCGCCGGCGCGTCGGACCGGGCGGCGCGAAGCTAGACGGGGCGGTCGATGGTGGGATGCCCGGCGTGTGGGACCGAAGTCCCCGGCGCCGCCGCCGACTGTCCCCACTGCCATCTGTCCACCGGCCTCTTTGACGCGGTCCGGGACGCGGCCGGTCCGGGGGAGTCGCAGGACCCCGCGTACTTGCGGACGATCGGCGAACTTCTCGCGTCGGTCGACCTTTCGACGGCCCCCGAGCCCGTTCCCGACCGACCGCGAGGCCTTCTGAGCCGGCCGGCTCGCTTCCCCTCCCTTCCACCGACCGAAGCCCCGACGCGGGCGTCGGTCCGTTCCGCGTCCGTGACCCCGATGACCGACCTACCGGCGCTTCCCGGCGCCGGCACGGCGATCGAGCTCAAGCGCCGGATCGAGGAGTACTTCCAGATCGGGCGTCGCCTCGGCCTCGATTTCACCGACTTCGAGGGCCGGTCGGGCGCGGCCGCCCTCGTGAACGATACCCCATCGCTCGAGGTCCTCGCCCGCGAGATGTTCGTCCACATCGCGAGCGTGGTCGCCGAGGAGTACGAGGGGACGCTCGCACGGCGCAACGAACTCGCCCAGCTCGTCCCGGTCCCGAGCGCGGACGTCGAGCTCGAGGCGATCCGACGCGCGATCGCGGTCGGCGACATGAGCGGCGCGCAGCGCCGCCTCGTCCATGTCCGCGACGAGCTCGGGCGACTCGAGGAGGAGTGGGAGGTCGGTCGGATCCTCGTCACCGAGTGCGACCTCCTCGTCCAGACCCTCCGCGGCTTGGGCGGTGACCCGGCGCCTGCGACCGGACCGCTCGAGGAGGGGCGACGGTGCTTCGGCGAAGGACGGCGGACCGACGCGGAGCGACTCCTGGCCCGGGCGGCGGTCGCGCTCTGGACCCTGCTCGAGCCGAGGTTCTTTGCCGACCTCAAGCGGCTGCGCGACCGGCTTGTCGAGATGCGGGGGAGCGGAGCGGACGTCGCGCCGGCGGTCCGGGAGCTCAAGAAGGTCGCGGAGGAGCTGCGGCAACGCAACTTCGTCGGGACCGTGGTCGCCTATCGCCGCCTACGGTCGTTCGTGGAGGGGATCTCGCCAACGGAGGAGCTCGGTCCTCCCGAACTCGCGGGGACCCTGCGTTCGTCGCCCCCGGCGTAGCCGGCGGCGGTCGATCGATCGCCCGACCGGAACGTCCGGACCCGTTCGGTGACGGACCGGGGCCTGCGGGGGGGACGAGGCGCGCGCACGGTCAAATACTTCCCCGAGGGTCCCCGGCGCGTGCCGTTCCAGGTCCTCCGGGGGTTCCGCGACTACCCCCCGCCCGACGCGGGCGCTCGGTCCGAGATCCGGCGACGGATGCGCGTGGTGGCCCGCCGAGCCGGGTACACGGAGCTCGAGGCGCCGTGCGTCGAGAGCTTCGAACTCTACCAGGTGAAGAGCGGGGAGGGGATCGCGGCCGAGACCTGGCTCTTCCGGGACAAGGGGAACCGCGCCGTCGCGCTCGTCTCCGAAACGACCCCCTCCCTCGCCCGGATCTTCACCGACCGTGCGAAAGCGGAACCGATGCCGGTGAAGTGGTTCACGCTCCAGAAGGTCTGGCGCTACGAGGAGCCCCAGGCGGGTCGTACCCGCGAGTTCCTCCAGTTCAACCTCGACATCCTGGGGGTCCCGGGGGTCGAGGCGGAGACGGACCTCCTCGCGACGGCCGCGCTCGTGCTCGACGAGGTCGGGGCGAGCGGCCTCTACGCGTTCCGCGTCAGCGATCGGGCGATCGCCGAGGGCCTCGGTCGGCTCTACGGGGCGCGCGACATGACCCGGTTCTTCCGGGCGGTCGACCGCTACCACAAGATCCCCCCGGCCGAATTCGAGGGAGAGCTGGGGGCGGCGGGGATCCCGGCGGACCGCGTGGGGGAGCTCGAAGCGTTCTTCGAGAGCGTGGGACAGGGGGTCGCGCCGGACGCGCTCGCGGGGTTCCTCGATGCCCTCGGGACCCGGGGGCTCGACGAGGCGGCCCGCGCCGGTCTCGAGCGGGTCCGGGCCCTCTTCGCGCTCCTCGACCGCGCCGGGCTGTCGGACCGCGTCGTCTTCGACCCGACGGTCGTGCGCGGCCTCGCCTACTACACGTCCACCGTCTTCGAGGCGTACGCGCGCGACGGTGACGGACGGGCGATCTTCGGCGGCGGCCGGTACGACCACCTCATCGAGCTGTTCGAGGGCCCCCCCACGCCCGCCGCCGGTCTCGCGATCGGCGACCAGACCCTCGAGATCCTCCTGCGCGGCCACGGCCGGTGGCCCGAAGGGGAGCCGCCCATCGACACCTACGTCGTCGTGGTCGACCCGACCCAGCGGCCGGAAGCGGTCGAGATCGTCCAAGAGCTTCGACGCGCCGGCGTGAGCGCCGATTGCGACCTGCTCTCCCGGTCGATGTCGCGCCAGCTCAGGGAGGCGGCGCGCCGGCGGAGCCGTCGAGCTCTGATCGTGGGCCTGAAGGAGGCGGCGCCGGGGACGGTGGTCGAGCGAGATCTCGCGACGGGCGAGCAGCGTGAGGTCGCTCGGTCCTCGGTGGGACGACCGGGGTGATCCCCTCGAACGTCGTTCCGTCCCACAGGATGATCCCGTCCGGGGACTCGGCGCCGTCCACGTACCCGTACCAGTAGACGACCGCCCCTTCGCCGAAGATCTGCGTGTACGGGGCGAGCTGACGTTTCAGGTTCTTGCGGAGCTCGACGTCGTCGCCGAAGTTCGCCTTCGACTCGATCCAGGTGAGCTTCTGGCCGAAGAAGATGATCGGCTCGTCGAGGAGGGCGTCCGGCGTCTTCGCGTACTTCCCGCGCAGGTCCTTCTCGGTCCGGTAGCCGATCCCGTGCTTCTCGAGCCATGCCTGCAGCCGTTCCTCGCCCTTGCGCCCGCGCTCCCGCTGGAGCTCCATTCCTCGGGGCGAGTAGATCAGGTCGTTCTCGAGGAGCTCCGAGACCTCCTGGCGCAGCCGAGCGTCGGGCGCCGTGTCGGGATTCAGGAACGTCTGCCAGACCTTCTTGCGGGGGATCCCGAGCTCGCCGAGCATCTGCTGGCCCATCAGGACCGGCGGGAACTTCCACTCGCGCGCGATGTCGAGGATCGAGCGGCCGTGCTTCCACTGGCCGACCAGGCGCGGAAGCTGCCGCTTGACGACGTAGAAGCGCCGGGTGGCGTCGCGCGTGACGCGGTGGGTGTGGATGACGAAGAGCAGCTCCTCGTCGAGGTGTTCCGTATGGCTGACGCGGCGCACGTCGTCGTACGTCGCGAGGAGGTCGAAGAGCCGCTGGTAGGTCTGCCGGTCCATGCCCGATCGTCCTGGAGGAGTCGGCCCACCGAGCCGTGGGTCCGTAAAACGTTACTTGACCGCGAGCCCGGCACCGCCGCGACCGGCGGCTCACTCCCGCCAGTCGATCCCGATCGTCCGCAGGCCGATCTTGGGGATCGGCGGGGGGCGACGCTTGTGCCGGTGCCGGGCCACGCGGGCCGCGACCTCGCGCACCCGGGCGAGGGGGGTGCCCGTCGCGGCGGCGATCTCCTCCTCCGTGCGCAGCTGCTCGAGGCCGAACAGGATCGGGTCGAGCTCCGCGTAGGGGAGGCCGAGCTCGGCCTCGTCCGTCTGGCCCTCCCAGAGGCCGGCGGTCGGCGGACGCGCCCGGACCGACGCGGGAAGCCCGAGCTGTTCGGCGAGCGCGCGGACCTCGGTCTTGTAGAGGTCGCCGATCGGCAGGAGGTCGACCCCGCCGTCCCCGTACTTCGTGAAGTAGCCGAGCAGGAGCTCGGACTTGTTGCCGGCCCCCGCGACGAGGGCCCGGCGCTCGCGGGCGAGGGCGTACCAGACGATCATCCGGACGCGGGCCGTCACGTTCCCGAGGGCGACCCGGTCCCGCACGTCGGGCAGGAGCGCCCGGAACGCCTCCACGGCGGGTTCGATCTCCACGACCCGCGACGCGATCCCGAGCGTGCGCGCGTAGGCCTCGGTCTCGGCCCGGAGTTCGGGGGGATAGCGAGCGTCGGGCAGGAGGACCCCGAAGACCCGGGTCGGTCCGAGCGCGTCGACGGCCAGCCGGGCCACGAGCGCGCTGTCGATCCCCCCCGAGAGCCCGACGACCACCCCCTCGAGGCCGTCTGCGAGCGCGTGGGCGCGCAGGAACTGGTGGACCGTGGAGACCGCGTGGGCGGGCAGCCGCGGCACGAGGCTCGTCATGCCTCGACTCCAAGGGGCTCGAGGGCGCGGTGCGATTCCCAGCGCGCCCGGCACGCACAATCGAGGGCGTCGAGCGGGGAGAACTCTTGCGTCAGCGACGCGGTTTCGATCGCTTCGAGGACGCGCGCGTCGCACGACCCGCAGTTGTGAGGACCCCGACGCAGGCCGCCCGCCGTCGGGAACGAGACGAGCCGCGTCGTCCCCCGCGCGCTCGCGCCGTGTCGGAGCACCTCGACGACAGACCAGAGCCAGGGGGGCCGGTAGCGACCCCGATGGTAAAGCCACTCGACGACGGTTCCGTTCTGGATATGGACCGGGTTCACCGACAGGGTGTCGAAGTGCGGCGCCGCCTGCTCGATCGACGCGAGGACGTCGGCGACCGATTCGCTCTCCGTCAGGTACGGCGGCTTCAGCAGGAGGTAGCCCTTCGCCCGGAGCCCGAGCGCGCGCACGCGGTCGGCCGCGTCGAGATACTCCGCGGGCGACGCGCTCTTATGCACGAACCGGGCGAGGACGACCGGGTCCGTCGTCTCGAGCCCGAGCGCCACCTCGAGCTCTCCCGCGAACGCCTCCCGCAGCGGCGCGAGCGTCTCGGCGGTGGCGAACTCGGGGAGCGTCTCGAAGAGGAGGCGACGGGCGCGCCCCGAGAACGCGGTCGCGATCGCGCGGCGGCTCGGAGGATCGACCTCGCGGTCGTCGAGAAAGCTTCCCGAGGTGTACACCTTCACGTACGGTTCGTCGTGGTATCGGTCGAGGGCGCGGGCGAGTTGCTCGGCGAGCTCCGCGGGGGTCGCCGAGCGGCCGAGGGTGTCCTTCGCGTACCCGCACATCGAACACCCCTTCAGGTCCGCCCAGTAGCACCCCCGCGTCTTCAGGATCAGAACGAAGGCGCGGACCTCGTCGCGTCCGAGGGCCTCGCGCTCGACCCACTGGTGGACGTAGCGGCGGGCGGTCTCGGGACCCGCGGGCTCGGGACGGCGGTCGCGAGCGACCGCACGGGCGAGGGATTCCGGCGTCATTTCTCCTCGATGTCGACCTCGACGACGTCGTCGTCGCGCACCGGCAACGCCTCGCGCAGGCACACGGCCGCCACGAACTCGACGACGTCCTTGTAGTGCGAGCGGTCGGGGTGGATGAGGTGGCAAGAATGACCGTTCAACTTCGCCGGGAAGCACGTGGCCCCGCCGAACGTCCGGCCGCTCGCGTGGAATCCGTCGATCCGGATCCCGGTCCACGAATCGAGGAGGGCGACCTTGCGCAGCGATCGGGCGTGCAGGCGGACGTTGAGGGTGCCCGGGTACGGGGCGTAGCCGAGACGCTCCGTGAACTGAACGACGTACCCCGGCTGGCTGAGGTAGTAGCGGCCCTCGCCGAGGCCCGACGCGACCTGCCCCGAGAACGAGACCCGGGCCGGTCCCTCGAAGATGCGGTGGTAGCCGTGGTACTCGCCTCGCAGGAGGTCCATCGCGGCCGGGGTGAGGAGGAGGCGCTGCCGCCGCTGAGCGAGCGCGCGGCTCAAAAGGCCCTTCTTCTCGAGGGCGACGAGGTAGCGGTCGGCCGCCTGCTGGCTCACCCCGAGCCGCTGGCCGAGCTCGCGCGACGTGAGGACGACGGGCGTCTCGTCCGCGCCGGCGAGGGCGAGGAGCTTCAGCACCGCGAGCGTGTCGCCGCGGGCCCGGGGCCGGCCGCTCGTGTCGTGGAGTACCCCCGTCTCCGGCACGGTCGCTACGGCTTCGCCGCCGGACCCTGGGGCGCGTGGAGGGTGATCACGTTCGACCCGCGGAGGATGAGCCGGCCCAGCCGACGACGCGTCTCGGGACCGGTCTCGTCGGCGTCGTCGAGGACGAGGTTCATGTGCTCGTCGACCCCGAGCAACCGGCCCGAGAGTTCCCGGCCGTCCTTGAGCATGAGGGTCACCCGTTGCTGGAGCACGCGCTCGAGCAAGCGAACCGGCGCGTCGGCCATCGGCCGTCCGACGGTCCACCGACCTTAAGCGTTGTGGACCGACCGTCCGCCGGGTATATCTCGGCGACCCGATTGGAGACGCCGTGGCGGTGGGGCGACGGGTCTCGAAGGGGCTCGACGAGGTGTCGGTCGGTGAGTCGTCCATCTCGTTCGTCGGGGGAGAAACCGGGGAGCTCGTCTACCGCGGGTTCGACGTGCGGGATCTCGTGCCCGGCGTCCCCTACGAGTCGATCGTCCACCTGCTGCTCCACGGAGAACCCCCGGAGGCCGACCCGTCCCCCGAGGTCGTTCGCTCGCTCCGGGCCGCGCGCGAGGTTCCCGCCGCGATCGAGCGGGTCGTCGACGCCCTCGCGCCGGGCCTCCCCCCGCTCGAGGCCCTCCGAACGATCCTATCGGCGCTGGGCGACGGGACGTACGGATACCCCCCCACTCTCGAACAGGGGTACCGCCTCATCGCGCGCACCCCGATCCTGCTCGCACGCCACGTCCGGCGCGCGCAGGGGCTTCCCCCTCTGCGGTCCCGCAGCGACCTTTCGCACGCCGCGGACTACCTCTACTTGCTGAAGGGCGAGAAGGCCGACCCCCGGCACGTCCGGGCGCTCGACGCGTACCTCGGTCTTCTCGCCGACCACGGGATGAACGCGTCGACGTTCGCCCTGCGCGTTGCGATATCGACCCAGTCCGACCTTGTGAGCGGGGCGACCGGCGCGCTCGGAACGCTCAAGGGACCTCTTCACGGCGGGGCACCGAGCCGGGTCTCCGACATGCTCGACGACGTCGGGACGCCCGACCGGGCGGAGGCGTGGGTCGCCGGACGCCTCGCGCGGCACGAGGTCCTCTTCGGGTTCGGCCACCGAGTGTACAAGACGGACGACCCCCGGGGCCTCGTCCTCCACGAGATCGCGCGGACGGTCGCGTCGCCCGAGCGGTTCGCGCTCGCCGAAGCGGTCGAGCGCGCCGCGCTCGCGGGGTTGCGGGCGGCACGGCCGGGCGCCCGGCTGTTCACGAACGTGGAGTTCTACACCTCGGTCGTCCTCGAGGGGATTGGGATCCCGCGAGAGCTCTTCACCCCGACGTTCGCGGTCGCGCGGACCGTCGGGTGGACCGCCCACGCGCTCGAGCAGGCGGCCCGCAACCGGCTGATGCGCCCCGACGTCGACTACGTCGGTCCGGCGAAGGGCCGGCTCTGGCCCCGTCCTAGGCCCCGATCGGGGGAGGCGGGGACCTAAGAGTTCCCCTTCGTCTCGCCGTCCTCTTTGTCCACGACCTTGAAGTCCGCGTCGACCGCCCCCGGCGCACCCGAGCTGGCCCCAGAGGAAGGTTCCTCGGGGGTCTCGGGCCCGGGCGAACTGCCCGTCGGGCCGGTCGCCGACTGGTAGAGCTTCTGGGCCACCGCATGGAGGGCCTTGGTGAGCTCGTCGGCCCGCGCCTGGATCTCGGTCTTCGTCGCGTCCTTCTTCTGGACGACCTCCCGAACCCCCTTGACCTTATCGCGGATCGACTCCGTCTCGGTCGAGCTCAGCTTCTCCTTCTGGTCGGTCAGGACGCGCTCGGCCTCGTACGCGAGCGACTCGGCTTGGTTCCGCGCGGTGATGAGCTCGGCGCGTTCACGGTCCTTCTCGGCGAACTCCTCCGCCTGGTGGACCATCCGGCCGACCTCGTCTTTCGATAGCTTGTTCGACGCGGTGATCGTGATCCCCTGTTTGCGCCCCGTCGCGAGGTCTTTGGCCGACACGTTGAGGATCCCGTTGGCATCGATGTCGAAGCCGACCTCCACCTGAGGGACCCCGCGCGGTGCGGGCGGGATGCCGGTGAGCAGGAAGCTTCCGAGCGCGACGTTGTCCGCCGCGATCGGCCGTTCTCCCTGGAAGACCTGGATCTCGACCGACGATTGGCTGTCGGCCGCGGTCGTGAAGATCTGGCTCTTGCGGGTGGGGATCGTCGTGTTGCGCTCGATCAGCCGCGTGAAGACGCCGCCGATCGTCTCGACCCCGAGGGAGAGAGGTGTCACGTCGAGCAGTACGACGTCCTTGACCTCGCCCGCCAGGACGCCTCCCTGTACCGCCGCGCCCATCGCGACGCACTCCATCGGGTCGACGCCATGTTCGATCGGGCGCCCGATCGACTGCTCGAGGAACTTCTGAACGATCGGCATCCGGGTCGGACCGCCCACGAGGACGACACGGTGGATCTGGTCCTTCGAGAGCTTCGCGTCGCGGATCGCCTGATCGACCGGCGCGCGGCACCGGTCGACGATCGGGCGGATCAGCTCCTCGAGCTTCGCCCGGGTGAGCGGTAG
This sequence comes from Thermoplasmata archaeon, assembly GCA_021816865.1. Taxonomy (GTDB): domain Archaea; phylum Thermoplasmatota; class Thermoplasmata; order Lutacidiplasmatales; family UBA184; genus Lutacidiplasma. The sequence continues at coordinate 251,388 of JAKAWX010000001.1, forward strand.
GGCGAGGTGTTTTGGACCCTCGTTCGTCGCGGTCAGGAACGGCAGGTTGATCTGGGTCTCGACGGTCGACGAGAGCTCGATCTTCGCCTTCTCGGCGGCGTCGCGCACCCGCTGCATCGCCATCTTGTCGCCGCGAACGTTGACGCCGGTCTCCTTCTGGAACTCCGCGGCGATGTACTCGGTGACGGCGTTGTCCATATCCGTGCCGCCGAGCTGCGTGTCGCCGCTCGTCGACAGGACCTCGAAGACCCCGTCGCCGAACTCCATGAGCGTCACGTCGAGCGTTCCGCCTCCGAGGTCGAAGACGAGGATCTTCTGGTTCGCACCAGCCTTGTCGAGGCCGTAGGCCAGGGACGCCGCCGTCGGTTCGTTGATGATGCGGACGACTTCGAGCCCGGCGATCGCCCCGGCGTCCTTGGTCGCTTGACGCTGGTTGTCGTTGAAGTAGGCCGGTACGGTGATGACCGCCTTCTCGACCTTCTCCCCGAGGAACGCCTCCGCGTCCCGCTTGATCTTCTGGAGGAGGAACGCCGAGAGCTGCTGCGGGGTGTACTGCTTGCCGTGGAGGGTGTAGTGGTAATCGGTTCCCATCTTTCGCTTGAACGCCGTGACCGTACCTTCCGGGTTCGACACCGCCTGCCGACGGGCGGGCTCTCCGACGATCAGCTGGCCGTCTTTCGTGAACGCCACGTACGACGGGAACGCCTTCCCTCCGCCGACGGTCGTCCCCTCGGCGCTGGGGACGATCACGGGTCGCGCGGCTTCCAGGACGGCGGCGGCCGAATTGCTGGTTCCCAGATCGATTCCGATGATCTTCGCCATGGTGCGAGGTCCTGCCGTCGCCCGCCTCGAGGGGGGCGCCGGCCCATACTCTGCATAAGTAAGAAAGCACTCATATAAAAACTAATCCGTTGGCCGCCGCCGAAGACGGGGGACGACGCGCGCGAGGCGCCGTTTCGAGTGGGCGGCGCGCTCCGGGTCGGGCCGCGGCCTTTCGCGAACCGGGGATCCTTGAGAGGAGGTCAAGGAATCGCCGGCCAACGGGCTCCTGGGCCGCCGACGCACCGAGTCGCGACCTTTCCCCGAAGGACATCCTGCGTTCCGGGGGGGCCCACCGCTCTTCTTGGAGTGCACCTCCCACCGAGACCGAGCTCGACGTCAGGGAAGGTCGAGGGCCACCCGTGGTTCCGGACCGACGCGAGTGTGGGGTCCGTGGCGGGCCGCCGGGGTTCTCCGGGGAGCCTACTTTTGAGGCACGCCGACCTGTCGCTCGTCCGCCGTGTCGTCCCACCCCTCCGCGCGCTCGGCCGCCCGGCCTCCCCTACCGAAAGCGGTCCTGTTCGACATGGACGACACGATCTTCGACCATGCGCTGACGTGCCGGGACGCGCTCCGGGCGGTCCGGGCCGCCCACCCGTACTTCCGAAGGATCACGCTGGATACGATGTGGACCGAGTACTCCCGGCTGCTCGAGGAGGAGCACCCCGCGATCCTGGCGGGAACGGTCGGCCCGGACGTCGTCCGCGCGGAACGGTTCCGGCGGCTCGCGGCCCGATGCGGCCGGACCCTCAGCGACCGCGAGGCGGCGAGACTGTCCCGCGCCTACCGGCGACAGTATCAGGCGAAGCGTCGCGGCATCCCCGGGGCGAAGCGCCTCCTCGAGCGTCTGCACGGACGCACGGTGATCGGCATCGTCACCAACAACCAGGTCGGTGAGCAGGAGACCAAGCTCTCGTTCCTCGGGATCCGGCCCCTGGTCGACTTCATGGTCGTCTCGGAGGGCGTGGGCGTGGCGAAACCGGACCCGCGGATTTTCCGGATCGCTCTCGACCGTGCCGCCGCCGAGCCCGCGCAGACGGTGATGGTCGGAGACTCCTGGTTCAGCGACGTGGTCGGCGCCCGGTCCGCGGGAATCCGCCCGGTGTGGTTCAACCGGTTTCACCGTCCCCGACCCCAGCCGATCCCGGTCGCCCAGGTGGATTCGTTCCGCGCATCGAGACGGGTCGAATCGGCGCTGGCCGGGAACGCCGGCGAGCCTCGCGGCCCCACCCGCTGACGCGACCAGGTGGCGAGTTATATCGCACCGCGGGTTCGGCGCTCGATGTCCGGTACCGGGTCCAGCTGGACGCCCCTCGCCCGGCGGGTCCTTCCCGCGATGCGGGCGTGGAGGACGGCGATCCATCAGGAGCCCGAGCTCTCGCTCGGCGAAGTGAAGACGCGCGAGAAGATCGTCGCCGCGCTCCGGGAGCTGGGGATCCCGTACCAAACCTTCGACGACTTTCCGGGCGTCGTCGGATTCATCGACGCCGACCGGCCCGGGCCCGTGGTCGCCCTGCGCGCCGACATGGACGGACTCCCCGTCACGGAGGAGACCGGTCTCCCGTTCGCCTCGAGCTTCCCCGGTCGGATGCACGCGTGCGGCCACGACGTGCACATGGCGTGTCTGCTCGGGGCGGCGGCGATGCTGACGCGCGAACCCCGGCCGAGGGGGGGCCCGATCCGGCTCCTCTTCCAGCCCGCCGAGGAGGAGGGCCGCGTCGGCGGCGCCGAGCCGTTGATCGCCCGGGGATGCCTCGACCGTCCGAAGGTCGCCTACGTGGTCGGCCAGCACGTCGACCCGAGCCTCCCGCTGGGTCGCGTCGGCTGGCGGGCGGGACCGTTCATGGCGGCCGCCGACCACTTCCGCGTCGTTGTCCGAGGTCGCGGCGGCCACGCAGCGACCCCCCATCAGGGGCCCGACGCGATCGTCATCGCGAGCGAGGTCGTCACGGGCCTGCAGGCGCTCGTGAGTCGGGTGCGCGACCCGCTCGACCCGGTCGTCGTGAGCGTCGGCTCGATCCACGGCGGCACGCGCAACAACATCCTGCCGGACGAGGTCGTGCTCGAGGGCACGGTCCGCACCCTGCGGGCGTCGACCCGCGACCTCCTCGAACGTGCGTTCCGGCGACGCGTCCGGGCGATCGCGGCGAGCCTTGGCGCCCGCGTCCGGATATCGTACCACCGAGGATACCCGCCGCTCGTCAACGACCCGGCCGCGACCCGCGTCGTCGCGAGCGCGCTCGCGATCGAGCTCGGGAGCCGCAACGTGGTCGAGGTCGAGCACCCGCTCATGGGGGCCGAGGATTTCTCGCGCTACCTCGAACGCGTGCCGGGAACGTTCCTCCGGCTGGGCGTCGGAATCCCGGGACGGCCCGCAAGCCTCCACAGCTCGACGTTCGCGCCCGATGAGCGGGCGCTCGTCCTCGGAGCCGCGACGCTCGCCGCGGCCGCGGACGGCCTCCAGCGGGGCCCCCCGTGAACGTCGGGCGGATTCGGTCGGAGTTCCCGGCACTCTCGAAGGCCACCGGGGAGCGCCCGCCGGCCTACCTCGACTCGGCCTGCATGTCGCTCGTCCCGCGCCCCGTGTTGGACGCGATGACGGAGTACTACCGCGACTACCCCGGGTGCGCCGGGCGCAGCCTTCACCGGTTCGCGGTCGAGGTCGGGCGGCGCTTCGAGGAAAGCCGGGAAACGTTCGCCCGCTTCCTCGGCCGCTCGGACCCGCGGGCCACGGTGTTCGTCCGCAACGCCACGGAAGCGATCAACCTCGTCGGCGAGGGGCTCGCCTGGCGTCGTGGGGACCGGGTGCTGATCTCCGACCGCGAGCACAACTCGAACCTCATCGTCTGGCAGCGGCTCGTCCGGGAGCGCGGGATCCGCCTCGAGATCCTCCGGCTGCCGGACGACGGTTCGTTCGACGGCGAGGAGCTCGACCGTCACCTCGCCCGGGGCGTCCGCCTCGTAAGTCTCTTCCATACGTCGAACCTCGACGGCCGATCCTTGCCGGTCCGCGAGATCACCGAACGGGGGCACGATGCGGGAGCCCTCGTGCTGTTCGACGGGTGCCAGGCGGCCCCCCATTCGAAGATCGACCTCGACCGGGCGGGGGTCGACTTCTACGCGGTCTCGGCCCACAAGATGCTCGGGCCGACCGGCACCGGCGTTCTTTCGGGCGCCCCCGGCGCCCTCGACACGCTTCGGCCGCTCCTCGTCGGTGGGGAGACCGTCGTCCGCAGCGACCTCTCGAGCCACGAGCTTCGCGACGCGCCGTACCGGTTCGAGGCGGGTCTGCAGAACTACGCCGGGGCGATCGGAGCGAAAGCCGCCCTCGACTACCTCGACCGGGTCGGCGTCGACGCCGTTCGCGCCCAGGAGCTCCGCCTCAACCGTCGGGTCACCGCGGCGTTCGAGGACGAGCGTCGCCTCGAGCTCCTCGGCCCCCGGGACCCCGCGGCCCGTCCGAGCATCTTCGCGTTCGCGCTTCAGGGCATCGACCCGGCCGACGCGGCGCTCTTCCTCGACGAGGGCCACGGGGTGATGGTCCGCTCGGGGATGCATTGCGTCCATTCCTTCTACGCGGAACGGGGGCTCTCGGGCAGCGTCCGTGCGTCGTTCTACCTCTACAACGACACCTCGGACGCCGACCGGCTCGTCGCCGGCCTCGCCGAGCTCCTCGAACGGGTCCCCGGCCGGTCGGTCAGCGGTACATCGGCTGCGACGACGGCGCCGTCGCCTCGCCGTGCGGCCGTTCGGCCGCGTGCCGCTGGATCGAAAGGAGCTGCTGCTCGATCCGCTCGGCCTCCGCGTACAGCGGGACCGGGTCGAGCGGCGTCCGCAACAGGATCCGGTTGATCGTTTCGATCACCTTCGCCGCGGCGCGGGCGTCCGGATAGTCCGACTGCGCCTCGGCGAGGAACGTGAGGACATCAAACCCTCGCCGGCGGCCCTCGTTGAGCAGGACCCCGGCGATCCCCGTGATGACCCCTTCGGTGAACGGGATCATGTTCGGCTCGATGTAGAGCTCGCGCGCTTTGCGCGTGCTCGCGACACCGTAGACCTTCACGTCGTTGAGCCGGGGCGGACGGGCCGTCTTTCCCGGATGCGGCGCCGCCTCCACGACGAGTCCTTCCGGGGAGACCAGCAGCGAGCAACGCTGCTCCTGGACCCAGTCGAGGATGGCCGTGGCGAGCGGATGAATGACCGTCGGCGCGGGGTGGAACTCCGAGACGAAAGCGACGATCTTGTCGGCACCGCGGCCCGCACGGTCGGCGGGAGGCCGACCGGCGTAGATCCGCACGGGGTGCTGCGGGTTGCCGTTCCGCACGAGCGAGACCGTCGGGAAGGCGGCCGACTCCACGATCCCGATCTGCTCCATCTCGAGCGTGTCGATAAGGTAGTTCGCGACGATCGAGCTCACCAGGCCTACCGACGGGAACCCGTCGATGACGATCGCGCCCTCGACGTCGACCCGCTTGATCTCGTAGATCCGCACGGAGTCCGAACTGTTCGCCATGGCCTAGAGGGACCTCTCGACGATCTGTCCGAGCTCCTTCGAGATCAGGTCGACCAGGTCCCTCGTCATCGCGCGGCGCACGTCGGGCGGAAGGGCGGAGAGGCCGAGACGGGCCGTCGCCGTGCCCACCCGCACGAGCGCGGCGTACTCCATCGCGCGGGCCTCGAGCAGGTCGCGGACCGCGTCCTTGAGGTCCTGGGAGAGCTTCGGGTCCTCCTTGAGCGTCTTCTCGAGGTGGTGACGGATCTCGTCCTTGACGATGTCACGGGTCGCCTCCCGGACGAGCTCTTCGGGGCGAAGCAGGTCGCGGGTGCTCTTCAAGAGCATGTCGATCGGTTCCCCGGACGACGACCCTTCCGCCATGGGGCGTGCGAACCGACCCAATCGCATAAGCGTTTGGCTCGTGGGGCGGCGCGGCGCCCCGCCCTCCGGCCGCGGCCGACACGCGCCGGCGTCGAACTTCGGCGGACCGGCGCGGCCGCGCGCCCGGGGTCGGGCCGGGCGTCGACCGGTCGGGAGAAGGACTTATCCTGCGTCCGCTCTCGCCCGACCGGCGTGGGCCGGTAGATCAGCGGAAGATCGCTACCTTGGCAAGGTAGAGGTCGCGAGTTCAAAGGGCCGGGGACCCCGTCGGGCCCCGGCCGGGGAATCTCGCCCGGTCCACTCCTCCGGGGTCGGGACGGGGCCGTCTTCGGCAGATGTCGACCGTCCCCACCGACACGAAGGGCATCGATTTATACCGGCCGTCTCCTCGCGGGCCTCCGTGGAGGCCGAGATCCGGGAGAAGATCGCCGGTGAGGTCGTGCTATCGCCGCACCCCGGCCGTACTCTACGGAAGTGGCGGGAGGATTTCGGCATCTCGCAACGGGACCTCGCGAAGCATCTCGAGACCGTCCCCTCCGTGATCAGCGACTACGAAGCCGAGCGGCGCGCGAGCCCGGGCGCGGGGTTCATCCGTCGGTACGTCGAGGGGCTCCTCTCGCTCGACGCGGCGACGGGAAGTCGGGTCGGCCAGCGGCTCGGATTCCCTCCGCACTCCGAGGGGATCCTCGGCATGCGCGAGTTCGCGGTCGCGATCCCCTTGCGGGCGCTCGCCGATCGCCTGGACGCCCGGCCCGTCAGCCGCGTCGACCTTCACCGGGACATCCACGGCTTCACGATCCTCGACGCGCCCCGGGCGATCCTCGCGATCGACTCCTCGCGGTTCGTGGAGGTCTACGGCTGGACGACCCAGCGCGCGCTCGTCTTCGCCAACGTGAAGTACGGGCGTTCGCCGATGGTCGCGATCCGCGCCCACCCTCTCAAGCCGGCCGCCGTGATCTTCTGCGCGCCCGGCCGCATCGATCCGCTCGCCGTCCGGCTGAGCGAGGTCGAGAACATCCCCCTCCTCACGACCGTGCTTTCCGCACCGGCGGTGCTCGAGAAGCTCGAGGAGCTCTAGCGGTCCAGGAGGAAGAACATGAAGGCAGGCATCGTGAGCTACGGCGCGTACGTTCCGCGGTACCGGATCACGCCGCGCGAGATCGGCCAGGTGTGGGGCACGGACGGCGACGCGATGGGACAGGGGCTGAACGTCTTCCGAAAGAGCGTCCCGTCCCCGGACGAGGACACGATCACGATCTCGACCGAGGCGCTTCGGACGGCCCTTGTTCGCGGGGCGATCGACCCCCAGCAGATCGGCGCGATCTACGTCGGGTCGGAGTCGCACCCGTACGCGGTGAAGCCGACCGCGACGGTCGTTGCTCAGGCGGTGGGCGCGACTCCGAACCTTACGGCCGCGGACTTCGAGTTCGCCTGCAAGGCCGGGACGGCGGCGATCCAGACCTGCCTTGGCCTCGTCGGAGCCGAGATGATCCGGTACGGGGTGGCGATCGGCACCGACACCTCCCAGGGAGCGCCGGGCGACGCGCTCGAGTACTCCGCGAGCGCGGGAGGAGCCGCGTTCGTCCTCGGCCGCGAACGGGTCATCTGCCGCGTGGAGCGCACGCTCTCCTACACCACCGACACGCCGGACTTCTGGCGCCGCGAGGGCCAGAAGTATCCGAGCCACGGCGGTCGGTTCACGGGGGAACCCGCCTACTTCCGCCACGTGACCGAGTGCGCGCACCGGATCATGGAGGCCTCGGGCACGAGCCCGAAGGACTACGCGCACGTCGTCTTCCACCAACCGAACGGCAAGTTCCCGCAGCGCGTGGGAAAGCAGCTCGGGTTTGGGGACGCCCAGATGCGCTACGGGCTCGTCACGCCGTTCATCGGGAACACCTACTCCGGCGCCGCGCTCATCGGGCTCGCGAACGTCCTCGACCGCGCCCGGCCGGGCGAGCGGATCCTCATGGTCGGCTACGGATCGGGCGCCGGGTCGGACGCGTTCGACCTCGAAACGACCGACGAGATCGAACGCTACGACCGGTCGTTCGGACGACCCGTCCAGTGGTACCTCGACCACGGCGTCGAGCTCTCGTACGCCGTGTACGCGAAGTTCCGCGGCAAGATCCGCATGGGAGGGGAGTGACGATGCGCGAGGTCGCCGTCCTCGGGATCGGGCAGACGAAGTTCGGCGAGCTCTGGGACCGCTCGTTCCGAGAGATCGGGATCGAGGCCGGCCTGGAAGCCCTCGTGGACGCGAAGCTCTCCTCGGCGGACCTCGGCGCGCTGTACCTCGGCAACATGGCGTCCGGTACGCTGCTCGACCAGGAACACATCGCGCCGCTGATCCTCGACTACGCGGGACTCGCGGGCCGCCATCTCCCCGCGATGCGGGTCGAGGGCGGCGGAGCGTCCGGCGCGCTCGCCCTGCACCAGGGGTACCTCGCGGTCGCGAGCGGCCTGTACGACTTCGTCGTCGTCGGCGGCGCGGAGAAGCTCACCGACGTGCCGGATTCGGCGGCCGCGGGGATCACGAGCTCGGCGGCGGACCACGAGTGGGAGGTCGTGTTCGGCGCCACCCTGCCGGGGCTCTGGGCGCTCATCGCTCGCCGGCACATGCACCTCTTCGGCACCACCCGCGAGGACCTCGCGCGCGTCGCGGTACACGACCACGAGATGGGGTCGAGGAACCCGAACGCCCACTACCGCAATCGGATCTCGCTCGAACAGGTTGTCGGGGCGAGCCCGGTCGCGGAGCCGCTCGGCATGCTCGACTGCGCGCCGCTCTCGGACGGCGCGGCGGCGGTCGTGCTCGGCCCGCTCGACGTCGCGCGCCGGCATACCGACACACCGATCCGCATCGCGGCGAGCCAGGTCGCGACCGACACGATGGCGCTCCAGCACCGCGACGACCTGACGACGCTCGCCTCGACCGTCGTCGCCGGTCGTCGGGCGTTCGAACAGGCCCGCCGGGCGCCGAAGGACGTCCGGGTCGCGGAGATCCACGACGCGTACACGATCAGCGCGCTCCTCGCCCTCGAGGACTTGGGGTTCGCCGAGAAGGGACGGGCCGGCCCCGACTTCGCGTCGGGACGGTTCGGGCTCCGGGGCGACCTCACGGTGAACCCGTCGGGCGGGCTGAAGGCCCAGGGCCGGCCGTTCGGCGCCGTGGGGGTCGCCCAGGTCGTCGAGATCGTCCGGCAGCTGCGCGGCGAAGCGAAGGACCGCCAGGTCCCGGGGGCCACGCTCGGCCTCGCGCACGACGTCGGAGGCACCGGCGCGACGAGCGTCGTCCACCTCCTCGAGAGGGTCCCGTAGGAGACGACGATGTCGATCGCAAGATTCTGGCGCGAGACCCCCCGCCGCTACAACCTCGGTGGATCGAAGTGCACCTCCTGCGGGACGGTCTACTTTCCCCCCCGGGCCGTTTGCCCGGTCTGCACGCACCACCGCCAGTCGATCGAGAAGATGGTGCCGTTCCAGCTCTCGGGCGAAGGCACCGTGCTCTCCTTCACGGTCGTCCACGACGCCGCCGAAGGCTTCGAGATGCAGGCTCCCTACGTCCTCGCCCTCGTGAAGACCCCCGAGGGACCGGTGCTGACCGGACAGGTCGTTGACGTCCGCCCGGAGGAGGTCGGGATCGGGTTCAAGGTCCGCGCGACGTTCCGCAAGCTGCGCGAGGAGGGGCGGGCGGGCGTGATCCACTACGGCTACAAGTTCGCCCCCTCCGAGGAATCGACCGCCGCACCGCCCCTCGGACCGGCGGCGGCCGGCCCGCCGACGGAAGCGGCCGCGCGGGACCGGGCGACGTCGTGAGCGAGCCCGAGCGCCACGATCCCCCGTCCTCCGGCGAGGAGACTCCGCCGGCCGACGAGGAGTACGCGCGCACGTACGCCGCGGGGTACGAGGAAGGGGTGCGCAGCGCGCTCCGGGAGGTCCTCCAGCACACCTCCCGCGGCCACACCGCCCAGGAACTGAGGATCCTCGTGGAGAGTCGTCTCGCTCGGTTGGACGAGGAGGTCGAGCTCAAGCGAAAGGGTCTCCTCGGCCCTCCCCGCCGGCCGGCGTGGAACTCGCTCTTGCGGGCCCCGCAGCCGGCGCGGGCCTGGACCGGGCCCGCTCCCGGACCGTCGGCCCCCAGCCTTCGCCTCGCGCCGGGGACGAGCACGCTCGTGCGCGAGGAACGCCCGGCGCGCGCGGTCGCGATCCTCCGGTCGAACGCGGCCGGGTTCCCCCGGCTCGCGACCGTCTCGCTGCGCCCTCCCGACGTCCCCGGCGTTCCGCCCGACCGGCGCACGGACATCACGGTCGGCGCGACGGGAGCGTCCGCGGAATCCCGGCTCGCACCGGGCGAGATCGGCGGCCGGCTCCGGGACCCGACCGAAGCCGCCGGCGGGGCGCTCGTCTACGTCGACGCGCTCGAATTCCTGGCCACCGAGTACTCGCTCGATACGACGCTCAAGTTCGTCCACTGGCTCGTCGCCCAGGTGCAGCAAACGGGTTCCGCGCTCCTCGTCTCGTTCGACCGGCGCGCGCTCGAACTGCGCGAGATGAGCCTCCTCGAGCGAGCGTTCGGCACCGTCGTATAGTCATCGGGAGCCGATGCCGACTTGCGGGGCCGAGGCTACCAGACCATCCTCCCGCGCCGCGCGAGAGGGAGCTCCCGCGGCGAGCGGCGTCGGACGATCCGCCACCCCTGGCGGACGGCGTCGATCCGGCCGGCTCGGTCGCGCACGAACGGCACCCAGGCGCTTCGGCCTCCGCGCCGGAGGACGAACCCGTCGCCCCCGTGCGGACGGAGCTTGAGTCCCTTCGCGGTGACCTCGATGCCCTGAAAGTCGAACCGCAGGTGCCCGCGCCGCGGGGTCACGCGGACCCAGATCCCCTCGCCCGAGCAGTACCACCCCGCGTACTCGGCGAGCGAGGCGGGTCGAGGGCCCGCGGGGGGAAGGTCGACGAACCGCGCGGTGCGGGGCAGTCCGAGGAGGCCGGTGATCCCCTCCTGGAGGACGCGGTCGACCGGGGCCATGTCGGAGTTCGCGAGGACGCAGCCGCCGACCTTCGCGTCGGGGAGCACCGCGAACTGCGAGGAAACGCCCTTCAATCCGCCGTCGTGGAACGCGAGCCGGTGCCCGTGGAAGTCCGGCCGCACGGCGATCCCGTAGCCGTAGGAGAGCCCCGGGGAGATCTCGACCCGCGGCGTCAGCATCGCCGCGACGCTCTTCGCGCTCACGATCCGCTCGCCGCCGACGCGGCCGCCGTCCAGGTAGATCTCGAGGTACCGCAGGAGGTCCTCCACGTTCGTGCGGATCGCGCCCGCGGCACGCAGGCAAGTGTCCTCCCACCACTCGTCGGACGCGACGAGCGGCCGGCCCGGATGCGTCCAGTCCGGCGAGTAGAGCTTCGTCACCTCGGGCGAGCGGAACATGATGCCGGTGTCGAACGTCGTGTGGGAGAACCCGGCGGGACGGAAGAGCTCCTCCTCGAGGAAGCTCTCGTACGTCCGACCGCTCGCGCGCTCGACGACCGCCCCGAGGAGCCCGAACCCCTCGTTCGAGTAGCTGAACTGCGCCCCGGGAGGCCCGAGCCAGCGGTACCGCTCGGTGCCGAGGTAGTCGAGCAGCCCCTCGTAGGTGTCGATCGGTGCGTGGTCGGGGTCGACCCCGACGCGCCGGGCGACGCGCGGGTCGTACGGGGGGTCGCGCCGGAGGCTGCGCGCCGAGGTGTAGTAGATCGACGGCAGCGGAGGCAGGCCCGACGCTTGGCTCAGAAGGTGCCCGAGCGTGACCTTGCCCGTCCACCTCGGCGCGGGGGTACGGAACTCGGGAAGGTGTCGGACGAGCGGGTCGTCGATCCGCAGCGACCCCTCCTCCTCCAGTCGGAGGATCGCGAGCGCGGTGAACGACTTCGTCATCGAGGCGATCCCGTACACCGTTCGCTCGCTCGCCGGGAGCTTCGCCTCGCGGTCGCGGTAGCCGTATCCCCGGGCCAGGACGCGACGGCCGTTGCGCACGAGCCCGAGCGAAAGGCCGGGCACCCGCGCGCGACGCAGAAGGCCCGCTACGAAACCGTCGAGGGCCGCGGCGCGCGGGGACAGGGGTCGGGCGGGCAACCGGGCTCCGAGGCCCTGTGCGCCCATAACGTTACGAACCCCCCGCGGCCCCTAGTGCCGCCCGATGGACGTAGCGTACTTCACCGACTCCTACCTCCCCACCCGCGACGGGGTCGCGACGATGACGAGCGGCCTCGCCCGCACGATGGCCCGCCTCGGGCACCGGGTCCAGGTCTTCGCGCCGAGCCCCGTCGCCGGCGCGCCGAGCGAGGAGGTGACCGGGGACGGGGTGTCGGTGCACCGGGTACGGTCGGTCCCGGTCCCGCTCTACGGACAGTACCGGTGGCCGATCTTCCCGTTCGGTCTGTTGCGCGAGGCGAAGGGAGTGGGGGACGCGGACATCCTCCACCTTCACACCCCCGGCCCCCTCGGGAGCATGGCGTTTCTCGCCTCCCGTCGGTTCGGCCGGCCGCTCGTCGGCACGTTCCACACGAACATCCGCGAGATGCGGGACGCGGTCCCGCAGAAGTTCCTCGTCCCATTGTTCTTCCGCGTCGCGTGGTGGTACAACCTCGGGACGTACTGGCGGTGCGACGTCACGACCACCCCTTCCGCCGCGGCCCGGGACGCCCTCGTGGGCTCCGTGCGCAAGCCGTTCCGCCGCGCGGTCGAGATCGTGCCGAACGGGATCGACGCGGAGCGGTTCACGCCGGGAAGCCGCGTGCCGGACTGGCGCATCCGCTGCGGACTGCCGAACGTCCCGCTTGTCACCTACCTCGGCCGCCTCACGGTCGACAAGGGCGTCCACCGATTCCTCGACGCGGTCCGCACCGCGGGGGAGACCACGGACCTCGTCGGCATCGTTGGGGGAACGGGGCCCGAAGAAGGGGCACTGCTCGAGCGACTGGAGCGCGATCCCTGGCTCGCCGACCACGTCCGGTACGTCGGCCCGGTCGCGGAAGAGGAGAAGGCGGCCCTCCTCGCTCAGACGGACCTTTTCGTCCTCCCGTCGACGAGCGACACCTCGAGCGTCGCCCTCCTCGAAGCGATGTCGTGCGGCGCGATGGTCGTCGCGCCCGCGAGCGGGGGGCCCGCCGAGATCGTCGCCGACGGCGTCACGGGCCGGCGGGTGCCGATGCTCGAGCCCGGCGCGCTCGCCGCGACCCTGGTCGACCTCGTCGATCGGCCGGCCGAGCGGCGCGCGGTCGGCCTCCGCGCGGCCGCGTTCGTCCGGCGGAACGCGTCGCTCGAGACGATGGCCCGGCAGTTTATCTCTCTCTACTCGCTGCTCGACGCGGGGAGGGCTCGCTCTGGCGAACGTCCCGCTCGCTGACCTGAACGGACTCGCGGTCCGGTTCGCGGGCGACCGGCATGACGCGTTCTCCGCCCGCGCGCTTGCCCGGGCCTACGAGGAGTACGTGGGCCGTCGCCGTACCGTGCTCGCTCCCGTCGAGCTCTCGATGGACGGACGGTCGTTCCCTCACTTCTACGCGCTGCTCGCCGACGCGCCCGAGCCGTTCGGCGAAGCGGAGATCCGGCTCGACCCGCCCGCCCCGGCCGGCCCCGCGTGGGAGTTTCTCCGACCGTTCGAGCGGGTCGTGCTGCGACCCGACGGTTCGGCGGAGGTGTGGCCGGGGCCCGACGCGGCTCCCGTGCGGGCGATCGCCCGACTTCTCTTGCGCGAGCACTACTTGGCGCGCTCCCGGGCCGAGGAGGATCGAGCGGCTTCCGGCGGGTCGCGCGTCGAGCTCGGGGGGTACGTCGGCACGCTCGGACAGAGCCTGTCGGCCTGCCGCCAGCGCTCGCTGCTCCCGTTCGCCGTGGCGGTCCTTCTCTACTTCCCCGACGAGCGGGTCCGCTACGAAGTGGACCTGGTCCGTTCGGCGCTCCTCACCGACCCGAGGGCCGGCCGGCTCTCGCCGGCGCGGCGGGCGCGACGCACCGCCCGCGTGGGATGGGGGGTGGACCGCGTGGTCGGGCGCGGAGACCTTTCGCTCTTTGCCGCCCGCTGCCTCGAGGTCCTCGTCGAGACTCCGGGCCTGACCGCGATCGAGCTCGGGCACATCTTTGGCGGGGTACGGGAGCTCGTCGACTCTGCCGTGCAGGGACTGGTCGCCCGCCAGCTCGTGACGTTCGACCACCGCACGGGGAGTTATCGGCCCCGCCTCGACGCGTTCCTCCCATCGACCGGGGCCTCGAGAACGTCGACACCCGGCGAACTCGCCGCCGCCAACCCCGCCCTGCGCACGAGCGTCCAGGAGCTCATCGCCGCCGCCGATGCGCGCGCGACGTGCCCGCTCTGCGGGGCGGCGCTGCCCCCCGGCCCCCGGGGCATCCTCTGCGAGCGCTGCTCCGCTGAGGTGGCGGCCGGGTAGCCGTCCCCGTGAGTCGGGGGCGGGCCTGTCGGGAATCTCCGCCCGGGGCGTCAAGCGCCCCGAGCCTTTGAACCCGAGTTCGCTGGCTTAGAAGGCCAGTGCTTTGTCCAAGCTAAGCTACAGGCCCGTTTTCCGGACGGCGGGCGCCCTCCTTAAGGGTTCGGTCGGCGGGCGTCGGAGGGGTCCGGCCGGCCGAAGCCACCAGGTGGGCGAGGCGGAGCGGCTCGGGCCAGTACCCGCGCACGGCCGTCCTCGCGACGAGCCGGGCCGCATCGGCCCGGCGGCACCCGACCGCGGCGGCGAAGAGCGGTTGGCCCGCGGTCGGCACGCGGAAGAGGCGATGGGCGGTCAAAAGGCGCATGCGGTCCGCCGCGTCGCGGGGGAACCACTTCTCGAGCGCGCCGCGGATGCGGCGAAGGTCGGGCGGGCGACGGGTCACGGCGACCACCGGCAGCCGCAGCGACCGATGAATCGCGTCGAGGTCGAGCACGTTGAACCCGCCCAGGACCGCCCCGTCGAGGAGGAGCGCGCGAAGACCGTCGAGCGGACCGGTCGCACGGACCAGGGCGATCGTGCGGCGGGTCGCGTCGCGGCCGTCGACCCGGACCCGCCCGGTCCGGATCGCCTCGACGTACTGGGGCACCGAGACGACGACCGCCGCGATCGGCGCGGCGGAGTCGTCGCGGGAGAACGCCCCGTCGTCGACCGCGACCACGCGCGGATGGGGCTTCGAGAGCGACCGCCTCAACGCTAAGACCTCGGACGCGGTCGAGGCGACCCGATGGCCCCGACCACGGTGGCGCGACGCTGTCCGACGTGCGGCGGGGACCTCACGGTCGCGCTCGCCGACGCTCCCCCGACCCAGTGGTTTCCGTGCCCGCACTGCCGGACCCCCGTGGCGGTCGTGGTGCCGAGGGACCCGCCGCCGCTCTACAGCTGGGAGGTCGTGCCGGGCCTTTACCCCGCGCTTCCGCTCCCCCGCCGCACCCGCTGGCGCGCCCGGCGCGCCGCGGCGATCGCGCTCATCGCCGTCGTCGTGCTCGCGCTCGGGTTCGCTTCGATCTTCGCCTACTACGGCGTCGCGGCGGGTGAACCCGGTGCCTTCCCCGTGAACGGGATCGTCGAACGGTCGGTCGGCGGCGTCACCGGGCCGGCCGCCGGGGCGACCGTCCTCCTGACCGAGGAAGGCGGCGCGCGGGTTTCCGCGGTCACCCTCGCGGACGGGGCGTTCGCGTTCGCGGGCGTCCCGGTCGGCAGCGTCTCGTTGAACGTCTCCCTGCCCGGCTTCGCGCCCGTGATGATCTCCACCTTCGTCTCGGCGGTCTACGATGCCGGGACGACCGGCCTCGAGGTGGTCCTCGCCCCGGGCGCTTCGGGCAACGCCACCACCGTGAGCCTCTCGCCGTTCTCCAGCCTCGAGGGATTCCTCGCCTCGATCGGCGCGGCGGTCGTCCTCTTCGTCCTGGTCGCCGGGGTCGCCGCGGCCGCCGCGGTCGGCACCGTGCGGGCCGACCGACCCCCGCTCGGGGTCGTCGGCGGAGGGGCCGGGCTTCTCGCTCCGGTCGTCGTCTACGTGCTCGCCCTCGGGTCCGCGTTCCCGCTCGTCACGAGCGCGACCGCGGCCGTGGCCGGCTTCGGCGCTTTCGCGCTCGCGCTGCGGACGGTCGAGCTCGCGCAAACGTCCCCGGCGCCCGGGCCCGAATAAGGCGGTACGCGCCGCGGCTACGGCCGGGATCGTGGCGACGGGGGCGACCGGGGCGTCTCGGGGATCGGGCGTCGATCCTTGTAGCTGCCCGTGACGGGGTGATAGAACTCGACGCGGGGTTCGCCCCGCTGCCAGCAGAAGAATACCACATCCCCTTCCAGTTCGCCGTAGAAGTCGACCGTGCCGCTCTCGAGGTCCTTCACTTCGATCCCCTCCGTGCGCAGCGCGGTCACCGCCTCCTCGAGCCGACGCGAGAGGTTGCCCCACTCGGCGTCGAGTCGGGCCTTGAGCTCGTGGTCGACGTGGTCCGCGGCGTCCACGTTCGCGCCCCAGAACGCGGCGAGGCGTTCGAGCTCCTGGTGGACCTCCCCGAGCCGCACCACCCAGCCCTTGAGCCGGGGCAACAGGTCGCTCAGCTCCCCGATGCGTCGGCCGGCGTCCTCGGCGGTCCAGAGGCGCGGGGGGTCGACCCGTTGGGTGTCCTTCGGTCGCACGGCCCGGTCCATGACCATGGGAAGCATGACCGGCCCCCTATTTACGCCCGCGATGGGCCGAAGGTAACCACGGAATGCCAAAGCCAAGCGGCGACCCGCGATGCCCGGAACGGTCCCCCGAGCGGCCCGGTACCGACCGGGCCCCTAGATCACGCGGAGCTCCCGGCCGGCCTTCGCGAAGGCGGAGATCGCGAACGTGACGTCGTCGTCCGTGAGCGCGGCGTTCATGATCGTCCTCAATCGGGCCTTCTCCTTGGCGACCATCGGGTAGACGATCGGCAAGGCGAAGAGCCCAAGATCGAAGAGCCGGTCGCTGAGCGCCTTCGCGCGGTGGCTATCGCCCACCATCACGGGCGTGATCGGGGTCTCGCTCGCACCAAGGTCGAACCCGAGCGCCCGCATCTCCTTCTTGAACCGGCGCGTGAGCTCCCACAGTCGCTCGACGTGCTGTCCTTCGGTTTCGAGGAGCTCGACCGCGGCGAGGCACGCCGCCGCGACCGGCGGGGGATGCGAGCCGCTCAGGAGCCAGGTCCGCGACTTGTTGTAGGCAAAATCGATCAGCGCCCGCGATCCCGAGATGTGGCCACCGACGACCCCGAACGCCTTCGAGAACGTGCCCATCTCGACATGCACCTGGTCGCGCGAGAGGCCGAAATGGGCCACGATCCCCCGGCCCCCGGGGCCGAGGACCCCCTCGCCGTGGGCGTCGTCGACGTAGACCATCGCGCCGTGCCGCCCGGCCGCGTCGGCGATCCGGTCGAGCGGGGCGATGTCGCCGTCCATGGAGAAGACCCCGTCGGTGATCACGAGGATCCGGCGCGGGGCGGGCGTCCGCTCCTCCGCCGCCGAGAGCACGCGCTCGAGGTCCGCGACGTCGGTGTGCCGGTAGACCGTCCGATCGGCGCGGGACAGACGCGTGCCGTCGATGATGCTGCCGTGGTTGAGCTCGTCGCTGACGATCAGGTCCCCCTCCCCCACGAGCTGGGGGATGAGGCCGGCGTTCGTCGCGAATCCGCTCTGGTAGACGAGCGACGCTTCGGCCCGCTTGAACGCCGCGAGGCGTCGCTCGAGCTCGACATGGAGGTCCATGTTCCCCGCGATCGGACGGACCGACCCCGACCCGACGCCGTGGGTCCGGATCGCGTCGAGCGCCGCCTCCTTGAGACGCGGGTGGTTCGATAGCCCGAGGTAGTTGTTGGAGCAGAACATGAGGACCTTCTTGCCGTCGACCGTGCACCAAGGGGCGCTCGGTCCCGATAGGACGCGGAGCTTCCAGTCGGTCGCGCTGTCGACGAGCGACCGGTACTCGGTTGTGAGGAATCCGGTCGGGTCGCGCATCTTACCACCTCGGTTCGAGCGAGACCTTCGCGGCCTGCTGGCTCTGGATGAGCTCCATCGCGCGGGGGAGCTCGGCGATCGGGACCCGATGCGTGATGATCTGCGCCATCTTGGCCCGGAGGTCGGGCCGGGTCAGGAGCCCTTTCACCTGGTACCAGGTCTCGAACATCCGCCGGCCGAAGATCCCCTGGACCTTGGCGGCCTTGAAGATGACCGCGTCATCGAAGTTGATCGCGGTCGGCCGGTCGAAGAGTCCGAGAAGCGAGACGCGGCCCCCGGGCGTCAGCGCGTCGAAGAGGAGCTGGAGGGACGTCGGATGGCCCGACATTTCGACCGCGACGTCGACCCCGTTCCCGTCGGTCTCGTCGACGATCGTCTTCGCGAGCCCGGGGCCGTCCTCCACCGGATTGAAGACGCGGTCGGCGCCCATTTGGCGCGCGAGGGCGATCCGGACCGGGCTCACCTCCGTCGCGAAGATCCGATGCGCGCCCAGGACGCGCGCGACCGCGATCGCGAGCAGGCCGACCGGACCGCACCCGGTGACGAGGACGTTCTTTCCCGCCAGGTCTTCGAGGTTCTCCTCCGGGAGCAGGGAGTGGACCGCGTTGCCGAGCGGCTCCTGGATCGACGCGAGCGACGGGTCGAGGTCGGGGTCGTTCTTCCACGCGTTCATCTCCGGAAGGATCGCGTACTCGGCGAAGACCCCGTTGCGGTCGACCCCCAGGACCTCGACGTGCTCGCAGATGTGCATCTTGCCTCGCCGGCACTGGTAGCAGGTGCCGTCGGCGATGTGGGTCTCCGCGGAGACGTGATCCCCCACCGCGACGCTCCGGACGGACCGACCCACCTTCAGGACCTCGCCGCTCACCTCGTGTCCGATCGTCATCGGGACCGTGCGGATGCGGGATTGGGCCCATTCGTTCCACAGCCAGATATGCACGTCCGTGCCGCAGACGGAGGCCGCCCGGACGCGGACGAGCACTTCGTTCTCGCCCGGCGTCGGGTCGGGGACGCTCCGAATCTCGCCGCCCGGCCCCCGCGTCGCCTTCACGTATGCCTTCACGAGCGATGCGCCTCGGCCCGTCGAGGGGAAGGGGGGCATAAAGGTGCGGGCGTCATGGGACAGATGACCCCCGCCCGCGGACCAGGCTCTGCTCTACGCGCGCGTCCGAGACCGACGTGCGTTCGATCGGATTCCTCGAGGGAAAACGAGGCCGGACGGAAGGCTCCGGCGGGTCGCGCGCGAGCGCTTATATAGGGCACCCATCTCCCCCGTCCCCACCGGAGGTAGGACCCCCTATCGACCCATGGCCCGTCATCGTCCGAGGCGAGGTTCGCTCGCCTATTCGCCCCGTTCCCGGTCGGTCCGGCCGGTCCCCCGGATCCGCTCTTGGCCGGCCGGCCCGAAGCAGCCCACGATCGAGGGATTCGCCGGGTTCAAGGTCGGCATGACGCACGCCTTCATCGTGGATTACCGGAAGCGGTCGACGACGGCCGGTCAGGAGGTCTCGGTCCCGGTCACGGTCGTGGAGGTCCCCCCGATCCGCGTGGCGGGAGCGCGCCTGTATGCCCGCAACCCCTACGGGCTGCGGGTCGTCGCGGAGGTTTGGGCGGCCGGTTCTCCGGCCGAGCTCGAGCGTCAGATCCCGACCCATCCCGCGAGCCTCCCCGATGATCTCGAGAGATTCGCCCGGGCCGACGGCGACGAGGTCCGACTGATCGTTCACACCCAACCCCAGTTCGTGACCGGCACCGGCTCCAAAACGCCCCGCATCTTCGAGCTCCGGGTCTCGGGAGAGAAGTTCGACGAGCGCCGCCAGTTCGCGCTCCAGCAGCTCGGACGCGAGCTCCCTGCGGACCAGCTGGCGCGGGAAGGGGAGTTCGTCGACGTGGTCGGGGTCACGAAAGGGTTCGGGTTCCAGGGGCACATCCAGCGCTGGGGCGTCAAGCTCCAGCCGCGCAAGAACTCGAAGCACCGCCGCATGATCGGAACGCTCGGCCCGCACAATCCGAGCTTCGTTTCTTACCGGATCCCCCAGGCCGGCCAGCAGGGGTACCATCGCCGGACCCAGTTCAACATGCGGGTCCTCAAGATCGTCCCCGACCCGAGGGCGGACCCGATCACGCCGTCGGGCGGGTTCCCGCACTACGGCGAGGTCCGCAGCGCCTGCATCGTCCTCCACGGGTCGCTTCCGGGGCCTGCGAAGCGCCTGCTGAGGTTCCGTTCGCCGATCCGCAGCCGTGTCGCGACCGTCGAGAAGGTCGACCTCCGGTACTTCAGTACCCGGTCGAAGCAGGGAGCATGACGTCGACCCCCGCTCCGAAGGACGCCCCGCCCGTGGCCGAGGGGCACACCCCCCACCACCGGGTCCACCTCCTCGGGCTGGACGGGAAGCAGACCGCGATCGTTGCCCTTCCGCTCGCGTTCTCCCAGCCCGTCCGACCGGACCTGATCCACCGGGCGGTCGTGGCGTCCCAGTCGAACCGCCGCCAACCGTATGGCACCAGCCCTACCGCCGGCCTTCGCCACTCGGTCGAGTGGTCCGGTAAGGGTCGCGGCGTCGCGCGGACGCCCCGCTTGATGGAATCGATGCGTGGGGCTCAGTCCCCCAACACGGTCGGCGGCCGGCCGGCGCACCCGCCCCGGGTCGACCGGATCTGGACGAAGAAGATCAATCGCAAGGAGCGCCGGCTCGCGTTCGCCTCGGCGCTCGCCGCGACGCGCGAGTCGAAGCTCGCCACCGCCCGGGGCCACGCGGTACCGCACGGCCTCCACCTGCCGGTCGTCCTCGACGACGGGGCCGAGGAGATCTCCTCCGCGGCCGACGCGCGCGTCCTTCTCGAGCACCTCAAGCTGTGGCCGGACATCGAGCGCGCCCGGAACGCGACCCACCTCCACCGGTCGGGACGCGCCCGGCGACGCGGTCGGGTCCGTCGGACGCCGAGGAGCCTTTTGTTCGTCACGAGCGCCCCGAACAAGGCACTCGGGTTCCGCAACCTCGCGGGGGTCGAGATCGTCTCCGCCGGGCGGCTCGACACCGAGGACCTTGCCCCCGGGGGCACGGCCGGCCGTCTCACGCTCTTCTCCCGCGGCGCGGTCGAGTCGCTGCGCTCCCGACTCGGGGAGGCGGCCCCGTGACGCCCTCGCTCCGGCACCGCATCATCCTTCATGCCTACGTGACCGAGAAGTCGATGGACGAGATGGAGCGGCAGAACAAGCTCGAGTTCGTCGTCGACCACCGGGCGACGCGGGCGCAGATCAAGTCCGCCGTCGAAGGGCTCTACCAGTGCAAGGTCCAGAAGATCACGACGAAGATCGTCCGCTCGGGAAAGATCGCCACCGTTCGCCTCGCGAAGGAGTTCTCGGCGGAGGACATCGGTAGCCGCGCCGGGGTGTTCTGATGGGAAAACGCATCATCTCCCGGCGCCGCGGAAGCGGGACCGGCACGTATCGGTCCCCGAGCCACCGACACCACGGACCGATCTACCACCCCGCCCCCAGTGTGGTCGGGGAGGGGAAGGTCGTCTCGATCGACCCGGCCCCGGGCCGCACCGCCCCGGTCGCCGAGATCGTCGTGTCCGACGGGACGACGATCCGCACGCTCGCCGCGGCGGGGCTCGCGACCGGCGACTCGGTGGCGTTCCAGGAAGGCAAGGTCGACCGGGGGTCGATCCTCCCGCTCGCCCACATCCCCGACGGAACGCTCGTCTCGAACGTCGAGGTCAAGCCGTTCGACGGGGGTCGGCTCGTCCGCTCGGCCGGAACGAGCGCGCTCGTGGTCGCGCACACGGGGACCGAGGTCACGATCCAGCTCCCTTCGGGGACGTTCAAGCAGTTCCTCGCAACCTGCCGGGCGCAGGTCGGCGCCGTCGGAGGCAGCGGCCGCAAGGAGCGCCCGATCGTCAAGGCCGGCAAGAAGGTCTGGTCGACGCGCTCCCTCGCGCGCGCCGCCTTCCACGTGCGCGGCGTCGCGATGAACCCCGTGAACCACCCGTTCGGCGGCGGAGCCCACCAGCACGTCGGCCGTCCGAGCACCGTCTCGAGCGGAACGTGGCCCGGCGCGAAGGTCGGGCGATTCTCGCGCTCGAACCGCAAGAAGCGCATGAAGCGGCGAGGGGGTGCCTGACGATGGCGAAGGCACGGAAGGCGAAGAAGGTCGAGGCCCGCCGGAAGCGGGAGTTCACCTACCGGGGCCGCACCCTCCCCGAGCTGCAGGCAATGAGCCTCGAGGAGCTCGCCAAGATCCTCTCCTCCCGTGCCCGCCGGTCGATCCGGCGCGGGTTCAACGTCGAGACCACGCAGTTCTTCGAGCGCCTCGCGACGACCCCGACGGAGAAGGTCCTGCGGACCCACTGCCGGGACGCGCTCATCCTGCCCCAGCACGTCGGTCGCCGGGTGGCGGTCCACAACGGCCGGGCGTTCAGCGAGGTCGAGGTCCGCGCCGAGATGATCGGCCACTACTACGGCGAGTTCGCGCTGACCCGCAAGTTCGAGAAGCACTCGGGGCCGGGCGTCGGCGCTACGCGCTCGTCGAAGTTCATGCCGCTCAAGTGAGGGGGGCCGGTCGATGCGGGGATACACCTATCGGGACGAGCCGGGCGTGAACGTCGCCCGCGCCCGGGGCATCGAGATCCCGATGTCCCCGAAGAAGACCTACGAGATCCTCAATGCGATCCGAGGGCTCCCGGTCGACCGGGCGCGCACGATCCTCGAGGAGGCGATCGCCCTCCGACGGGCCATCCCGTTCCGTCGGTACAATCAGGAGACCGCGCACCACCGCGGCACGGGCCCGGGTCGGTTTGCCATCAAGGTCGCGAAGAACGTCCTCGCGGTCCTCGAGAACGCGGAAGAGAACGCGGAGTACGAGGGCTTGGACGCCGACCGCCTCTTCGTCAAGGTCGCCGCGAGCGCGCGGGGCCGCATCCGGCCGGCGTCGATGCCCCGCGCCCACGGACGGGCCACGGAGTGGAACGAGCAGACGACGAACGTCGAGATCGTCCTCGCCGAGCGTGCGGAGGCCGCATGAGCGCCGAGCGCAAGGTCATCCAGGAACAGATGCGGCGCGTCCTCCTCAAGGACTACCTTGTCCAGGAGAGCGCCCGGGCCGGCTTCGGGGGCCTCGAGATCACCCGGACGCCGATGGGCACTCGGGTCACGCTCGTCTGCGAACGACCCGGGATCCTGATCGGCCACCGGGGCGAGCTCATCAAGCGGCTCACCCAGGACATCCACGAACGCTTCCAGCTCGACAACCCCCAGATCGAGGTCCAGGAGGAGCGCCAGCCGAGCCTGAACGCGCAGCTGATGAGCGAGAAGCTCGCCTCCACGCTGGAACGAGGCTGGCACTTCCGGCGCGCGGGCCACTCGACCGTCCGTCGGATCATGGAGGCCGGCGCACGCGGGTGTCAGGTGATCCTCTCGGGGAAGCTCACCGGGGAACGCCACCGCACGGAGCGGTTCAAGGCCGGCACGATCAAGTACTGCGGCGAAGCGGTCCACCTCTGGATCGACAAGGGATTCTACCAGGCCCGGCTCAAGCCCGGGGTCATCGGCGTCAACGTCTGGATCATGCGCCCCTCGGCAAAGCTCCCGGACGAGATCGTCGTGAAGGGCGTCGAGAGCCGTCCCAAGGTCCCGGTGATCGAACTTCCACCGGTCGAGGAAGGACCGGTCCCCACGGAGCCGGTCATCGCCCCGGAGGCTCCGTGACGCTCCTCCGGATGAAGGACCTGCGGGCCCTCACCGAGGACGAGCTCCACCGCCGCATCTCCGAAGCCGAGAACGACCTTCTGCGCGAGCGTGGGGTCGCGGCGATGGGCGGCGCGCCGCCGAGCCCGGGCCGTATGCGGGCGCTCCGCACGAACGTCGCCCGTGCCCTCACGGTCCTGAGCGAACGCTCGCTCCTTGCCCAGGAGGGCCGCCGTCGATAGGGGGCGCCGAGGTGAGCCGATGCCGAAGAGAACCAACGCCGTCAACTCCCTCTCCCGCGTCGAGCGCGAAGGGCTCGCCGGGGAGCTGGTCGGCGCGTCGATCGTCGTCACGTCGTCCCCGGGGCTCTACGCCCCGATCACCGGGACGATCGTCGACGAGTCGCTCGCGACCTTCTCGGTGCGGCTCCCCGGACGGGCCCGGGTCCGCGTGCTGCCGAAGGCCGGCCTCGAGGGCCGGATCGCCCTGCCTTTGGGAGAGTTACCGTTAAGAGGCGACGCCCTTCGCGTGCGTCCCGAGGACCGCACGAAGCGTCTGCTCGCCGGTCCCCGGAGGTTACGATGAGTCCCACCCGTCCGTCCGCGAATCGCCGGGCCCGGGACATCGGTCTCGACGTTCGGGCCCCGAAGACGCGGTGCGACGACGCCCACTGCCCGTTCCACGGCCACCTGTCACTGCGCGGCCAGGTGATCGAAGGAACCGTCGTCTCGACCTCGATGCAACGGACCGCGGTCGTCGAGCGCACGCTCCTTCACTACGTCCCCAAGTACGAACGCTACGAGAAGCGGCGCCGTCGCTACCTCGTTCACGCGCCGCCGTGCCTGGGAGTACCGGTCGGCCACCGCGTACGGATCGCCGAGACCCGACCGCTCTCGAAGTTCGTCTCGTTCTGCATCGTCGAACTCCTCGGCGAGGCCGGGTTCAAGGCCCGCGGCGAGGAAGAGCCCGCCCGTGCGAAGGACGACGCGCCGGAGGCGTCCGCATGAAGGGGCTCGCGGGCCGGCGGGGGCGAGGGCTTCCGAAGGGCGCCCGGCTCGACTGCGTCGACAACACCGGCGCGAAGGTCGTCGAGATCATCGCCGTTCGCAACTGGCACGGAACCCATCGGCGCTATCCGCGCGCCGGTATCGCGGACCTCGTGATCGTGTCGGTGAAGAAGGGGACCCCCGAAATGCGCCGGCAGGTGCTCCACGCCGTCATTGTGCGCGCCCGCGCCCCGATGCGCCGGCCCGACGGCACCCGACTGCAGTTCGAGGACAACGCCGCGGTCATCACGACCGAGACCGGCGAGATCAAAGGCTCCCAGATCAAAGGCCCGGTGGCGAAGGAGGCCGCCGAGCGGTGGCCCCGCATCGCCGCGGCGTCGTCGATCATCCTCTAGGAGGAGGCGTCGTGCGAGATTCTCCCCGGTCCCCGAGGCGGCAGCGGAAGGCCCTCTACACGGCCGACACGTTCGAACGCCGACGGCGCATGGCCGTCCCGCTCTCCCGCGAGCTGCGGGGTCGCTTCCACCGCCGCGCCGTCCCCGTCCGCAAGGGCGACACGGTGCGCGTGCTGTCGGGAAGCTTCGTGGGACGGGAGGAGCGCGTCGCCCGCGTCGATCGGCGCACCTACTCCCTTACGCTCGACAACGTCACGTTGAAGGCCGCGGACGAGAAGATGAAGCCCCTCCCGATCCGCCCGGCGCACCTCGTGATCACCCGGCTCAACCTCTCCGACCCCTGGCGCCGCCGTGCGCTCAAGGTCCGGGACGAGGACGTCAGCGCGGAGGAGCGCGGAGTGGCTCCCGAGCCGGAGACCGTGCCCCCCGAGGTCGCGACCGAGGCTCCGGCGCCCGAGCCGGAGGAGGAGGTCGCGAAGGAGGAGGGATCCCCCGCGACCGAGCCGACACCTCCCCCCGCGCCCCGGAACCGCCGGCGGGCCAAGGCCACCCCGGCGACCTCGGAGGAGGAGACCCCGTGACGTTCCGCCTGAAGCGCCGCGCGGCCCCGCGCACCTGGACGATCCCCCGCAAGGGAACGAAGTGGCTGAAGCGCCCGGGGCCCGGTCCGCACGCCCAGGACCAGTCGATGCCGCTCCTACTCGTCCTGAGGGACGTCCGAAAGATCGTCGCGAGCGCGCGCGAGGCCCGGGTGCTCCTTCGTTCGGGCGCGGTCAAGGTCGACGGCAAGGTCGCGAAAGACCTCGATCGCGGCATCGGGCTCATGGACACGGTCACGTTCGCGCCTCCCCTCGACACGCACTATCGGATGGTCAAGAACCGCCGCGGGAAGCTCGCGCTCGTCCCGATCCCGTCGGGCGAGGCGGCCACGAAGCTCGGCCGGGTCCGCTTCAAGCACACGACCCGGGGCGGGAAGCTCGAGGTCACGCTCCACGACGGGCGCAACCTCCTCGTGCCCGCCACCAGCCCGTACCGCGTCGGCGACTCGCTCAAGCTGAGCGTCCCCGACCAGAAGGTCGTCGAGCACCTCAAGCTCGCGCCCGGAGCGCTCGCCTTCGTATCGGGAGGGACGCACGTCGGCGAGATCGCGCGCGTCGAGCGGGTCGAGGTCCGGAATTCCTCCCAGCCGAACCTGGTCCACTTCAAGGAAGGGTTCTCGACGATCAAGGAGTACGTCTTCGTGGTCGGCGGGACCGCCCCCGAGGTCACGATCAGCGAGGGGGTCGACCGATGAGCGCTCCCCCCGCCGCGCTCCCCTCCGCGCCGGCCGCCTCCGAGACGGCGAACCCCCTGCGCACCGTCCGCGTGATCAAGGTCGTCGTTAACGCCGGGGTCGGGGAGTCCGGCGAGGCGCGGACGAAGGCGGCCCGCGTGCTCCAGATGGTCACCCATCAGAAGCCGGTCGCGACCCGCGCGCGCTCGACGAACCGGGACTTCGGGATCCGCAAGGGCCAAGAGATCGGGGCGAAGGTCACGCTCCGCGGCTCCCCCGCCCTCGACTTCCTCACCCGCGCGTTCGACGCCCGGGACAAGCAGCTCGATACCGATTCGATCGACCGGAACGGCAACTTCTCGTTCGGGATCGGGGACTACACCGACTTCTCGGGAATGAAGTACGACCCCCAGATCGGGATCCACGGCATGGACATCGCGGTCGAGATGGGCCGCGCCGGATTCCGGATCCGCCAGCGCCGCGTCTGCTCCCGACCGCTCCCGAAGTCGCTCCGGTCGACGCGGGACGACACACGGACGTTTCTCCAGCGGGTGCTGGGCGTCACGCTCCTGGAGTGAGCCGATGAAACCGAAGAAGCTGTTCGGACGGAAGGTCGGCTGCCTGCGCTGCGACCGCAAGCGCGGGATCGTCCGGCGGTACGGCCTCCATCTCTGCCGGCAGTGCTTCCGCGAGGTCGCGACGGACCTCGGGTTCCGCAAGTACCAGTGAAACGGGGACGACGATGCAACAGGACCTTCTCAACGACGCTCTCGTCACCCTCCGCCACGCCGACCGCGACGGCCGTCCGCACGCCGAGATCGCACCGACCTCGAAGCTGATCGCCGAGGTGCTGCGTCTCTTTCGCGAGCACCGCTACATCGAGGAGTTCACGTTCGTGCCCACGGGCCGGGGCGGAAAATACGACGTGACGCTCTCCCGGCGGATCAACGCGTGCGGGGTCATCAAGCCCCGGATCTCCGTCTCGCACGAATCGCTCGAACGGTACGAGTCCCGTTACCTTCCCGCGCAGGACTTCGGCATCCTGGTCCTCTCCACGAACCGTGGCCTGCTCTCGCACCAAAAGGCGCGCGAGATGAAGATCGGAGGTCGGCTGCTCGCCTATGTCTACTGACGCCGACCTGAGCCGGGCCGTGGTCGCCCTGCCGAAAGGGTTCTCCGTTTCGCTCACGGGCCGACGCCTCGACGCGAAGGGCCCGCTCGGCTCGGTCGCCCGGCCGTTCCCTTCGGACGTGATCCGGCTCACGGTCACCGGCGGCACCGCGACGCTCGAGATCCTCCTGCCCCCGAACCGCAAGCGCTCGCAGTCGCTCCTCAAGACGTGGGCCGCCCACCTGAGGAACCTCGCGGGCGGACTCACCTGGGGGGTCGAGGCCCGCATGAAGGTCGTGGCCGCGCACTTCCCGATGAAGGTCCAGGTCCGCGGCGAGGAGGTCGTGATCGAGAACTTCCTCGGCGAGAAGTTCCCCCGCTCCACCCGTCTCGTCCCGGGCACCAAGGCCCTGGTCGAGGGCGACATCGTGACCCTCTCCGGCCACGATGTCGAGCAGGTCGGGCAGAGCGCGGCGAACATCGAACGCGCGACCCGGATCCGGGACTACGATCCGCGGGTCTTCCAGGACGGCATCTACCTCATCGAGCGGGCCCACGTGAGGGAGGCGAGCTGATGGCGCCGGACCCCGAGGGGACGGCCCCCGAGGCACCGACCCCGCCGGCGTCCGCCGAGAAGAAGCGACCCCGGCGCGCCCGCGCGCCCCCGCCCGACTCGAAGCCCGCCCCGGCCGAGCCGGCCGCAAAGGCCGACGAGCCGACGGCCCCGCGGAGCCCGAAGCGAGCCGAACTGACGGACGACCTGAGGACGCTCCTCGGGACCCGACGGACCCTCGATGGGAAGCGCCCCGTCTTTGGGCGCCAGGCCGCGAACCGCTACTTCCGGATCGGGCGCGACGGGGCCTGGCGCAGCCCTCGCGGCCTTCAGTCGAAGCAGCGGCGCCACTACGGATACCGGGCCAAGATCGTCCGCATCGGGTACCGGTCACCGGCGCGCGTCCGAGGGCTCGTACCGAGCGGGTTCCGCCCGGTGCTGGTCCGAACCTCGAGCGACCTCGAAGGGCTCGACGCCCGCACGCAGGCCGCCGTGATCGCCCGGACGATCGGCACGCGTCGCCGGGTCGTGCTCGAGGAAGAGGCCCGCAAACTGGGCGTCCGCGTGCTCAATCCGATCGTGTCGGGCGAAGGGGAGGAGTAGGACCGATGCCCGACCTCTCCAACCAGCGGCGCCTCGCGGCCGCATTGCTGAAGTGCGGCGAGGGCCGGGTCTGGATCGACCCTTCCAGCCAAGAGGAGCTCGCGGACTCGGTCACGCGGACCGACATCCGGGGAGCGATCAAGGCCGGCGTCATCCGGCGGCTGCCGGCGAAGGGGACCTCTCGCGGCCGCGCCCGCCGGCACGCCGCGGAAGTGAAGAAGGGGCGACACTCGGGGCCGGGATCCCGCCGCGGCACCCCGAGCGCCCGTCTGCCCCGCAAGGACCGGTGGATGCGCCGCATCCGGGCCCAGCGCGACCTATTGCAGGACCTTCGCAAGACCGGCAAGATCCCCGCGGCCGCCTACCGCGAGTTCTACCGTCGGGCCAAGGGCGGGATGTTCCGCAGCCGCGAGCACCTGCTCGTCAACCTGCGTCTGGCGGGCCACCTGGGGGAGGGGGCGAAATGAGCACGGGACCGAGGTATCGCGTTCACTTCCGGCGTCGCCGCGAAGGCAAGACCGACTACCGGGTCCGGCTTCGTTTGCTCAAGTCGGGAACGCCGCGGGCGGTCGTCCGCTTCTCCGACCGTGTCGTGCGCGTTTCGATCGTGACGTTCGACCCGGTCGGCGACCGCGTGGTCGCCGCCGCGGACAGCCGCGAGCTGGGAGCGATCGCCTTTCCGCCCTCGAGCCTCGCGTCCACGCCCGCCGCGTACCTGACCGCGTACTTGGCCGGCCTCCGGGCGAAGGCCTCCGGCACGGAGACCGCGGTCCTCGACGCGGGCCTGCGTCACCCGACCGTCGGGGGACGACTGTCCGCGGCGCTCAAGGGTCTCCTCGATGCGGGCGTCGAGATCCCGCACGGCGAGAAGGGCTTCCCGACGGCCGACCGGTTGAACGGGACGCACCTCGCCAAGCCCCTCCCGGAGCCGGTCGAGGCGTACAAGCTAAAGTTGCCGGCCCTTGCGGTCCGGCCGGAGGCTTCCGCATGAGCGCTGCCGTCCAGGGACCCTCGTACGGGCCGCGCGGCGGGTCGGGTCCCGGCGCGCCGGCGCCCCCACCTCCCTGGGTCCCGAAGACCGAGCTGGGCCGCCGCGTCGCGGCCGACGAGGTCCGCACGATGAGCGAGGCGCTCGGCACGGGACTCCCGCTGCGCGAGCCGCAGATCGTCGACAAGCTCCTCCCGAACCTGCACGACGAGGTCCTCGACGTGAACATGGTCCAGCGGATGACCGACTCGGGTCGTCGGTTCAAGTTCGCCGTCACGGTCGTTGTCGGGAACGGCGACGGGTTCGTGGGCCTTGGCCGCGCGAAGGGTCGGGAGGTCGGCCCGACGATCCGTCGGGCGATCGACCGGGCCAAGCTCGAGATCGTCGAGGTGCTGCGCGGATGCGGCAGCTGGGAGTGCGGCTGCGGTCGGCCCCACACGCTCCCCTTCCTCGCCTCGGGACGCGTGGGCTCCGTGGTCGTCTCGTTCAAGCCGGCGCCGCAGGGCGTCGGGCTCGCCGTCGGCGACGTCGCGAAACCGATCCTCCGCTTCGCCGGCATCACCGACGCGTGGGGGTTCACCGAGGGCCACACGAAGACGACCGTCAACTACGCCCAGGCGGCCTACCGGGCGCTCGTCGACCTCTCGGGACTCAAGGTCCCCCAGACGGACTCCGACCGTCTGAAGATCGTCCGAGGCCCCACCGGCACTTCGATCCTGCCGCCGAAGGAGGAGGGCGCGCGCCCGATCCGGGGCGGCCGCGGCGGTCGCGGGCGCGGCGGTCCGGGTCGGCGGCCGGGAGGCGGCCGTCCGCCCGGCCGCGGAGGTCCACCGACCGGCCGCGGGGGCCCGCCGTCGGGTCGCCGCCCGCCCCCCACGGGAGGGACTCCCCGATGACGTTCATGGTCGTACGCGTCCGGGGCTCGATCCACGCCCGTCATGACGTCACGGAGACGCTGCGCTACCTCCACCTGACCCGGGCGAACCACGCCACGGTGGTCCCGGAGGAGCCGAGCTACCGCGGGATGCTGACCACCGTCCAGGGGTACGTCACGTGGGGCGAGGCGGATTCCGAGACGGTCGGGCTCTTGCTGCGCCAGCGCGGAGAAGCCACCGGTGGCGAGCGCATTACTGCCGAGAACGCCGCGACCCTCCTCGGCGGGAAGGACCTCGCGGAGGCGTCCCGGGCCGTGACCGACGCGGGGATCGTCGGCCTCCACGGGCTCAAACCCCTCTTCCGCTTGAGGGCGCCGAAAGGGGGCTGGAAGTCGACGAAGAAACCGTTCGCGCGCGGCGGGGCGCTCGGCTACCGGGGCCGGGCGGTCAACGACCTCGTCCGACGGATGGTGTAGGGGAGGACGCATGCCGAGTCGCACGCGGAAGTTCCGGGGACTGCGGACCCACGGCCGGGGCATCAAGGCCGGCCGCGGTGCCGGGAAGCAGGGCGGACGGGGGAACGCCGGCCTGCACAAGTACAAGTTCAAGTCGATGCTGATCTACGCGCCCGACCACTTCGGGCGCCACGGGTTCAAACGACCCCCCGAGATCGTCGAGCGGCCGACCGCGCTCAACGTCGGCGAGCTCGACGCGTTCGTCCCCACCCTCGAGGCGGCGGGAGCCCTCTCGCGCGACGGGACGACGTTCGTCGCCGACCTCTCGAAGGCGGGGGTCGAGCGTCTTCTCGGCGGCGGAGGGACGGCGCGCCCGTGGAAGGTCTTCGTCGCCCACGCCTCGAAGCACGCCCGAACGAAGGTCACGGTGCTCGCGAAGGCCCCCGGCGACGCTCCGACCGCCGGGGCGCCGTAGACTATATAAATCGGCCATCGGCTCGGCGACCATCTCATGGCGGACGAGGAGATACCGCGGGACCCTCGCTGGGCCTTTCCGCTCCTCGTCATCGGCGTCATCGTCCTCTCGGTCGTCTGGTTCTGGGACCGACCGACCCCGGTCGCCTTCGGGATCGTCGGCGCCGCGGTGGCGGCGGTCCTCGCGCTCCTCTACCTAGGCCTGAGCTACAACGGGTCCCGGTCGAAGCTCTACGGTCTCAAACCGATCACGTCGAGGATGCCCGCGGTCTCCCAGCCGAAGGGCCACGTCCACTTCCGGACGAAGATGTTCTGGACGATCGGCATCCTGCTCCTCTACTTCCTGCTGACGAACATCTACCTCTTCGGGGTCGATCAGGCGACCGTCATCGACCTCTTCGCGAGCTACCGCGCGATCCTTGCGGGGGCGCAGGGCACGTTGATGCATCTCGGGATCGGCCCGATCGTGACGGGGTCGATCATCATGCAGCTGTTCACCGGCGCGAAGATCATCAACCTCGACCTGACCGACGACGAGGACAAGGGCATGTACCAGGGGGCCCAGAAGGTCGTCGTGATCGCGATGATCTTCATCGAGGCGGTCCCCCAGGTCTACGGCTACCTCACCCCGTCCGGTTCGCTGGTCGCGTCGCTCGGCGCGGCCTCGCCCGGCAACGGCCTCATGCTCGCGAACCTGGTGATCGTCGCCCAGCTCGTCTTCGGGAGCTACCTCGTCTTCCTGATGGACGAGGTCGTCTCGAAGTGGGGGATCGGCAGCGGGATCTCCCTCTTTATCGCGGCGGGCGTCTCCCAGCAGATCATCCAAGGGACGCTCAACTGGGTCCCCCAGAACCCGTCGGCCGCGATCTCGGCGACCAACCCTCCGAGCGGGACGATCCCGAAGACGTTCTGGTTCCTCACCCACTACAGCGCCGGCGCGATGGCGAGCGGCGGCTGGGAGCAGGTGCTCCTGCGCCAGCCGAACCCGATCGTCGCGCTCGTCGGCACGGCGGCGATCTTCTTCCTCGTCGCCTGGACCGAATCGACGCGCATCGAACTCCCGCTCTCCCACGCCGAAGCGCGCGGCGCGCGCGGTCGCTACCCGCTGCGCCTGATCTACGCGTCGAACATCCCGGTCATCCTCATGAGCGCGCTGCTCGCGAACGTCTCGATGGTCTCGATCCTCCTTTGGACAAACCCGACGCTCGTCCACTTCCCGCTCCTCGGACACCAGTGGTGGATCGGGTCGTACCCGGCGAGCGCCGCGGCGGCCCAGGGGCTGGGCGTGAGCCAGACGACGCCCCTCGGAGGGGCGGCGTACTATCTCTCGACGGTCAACGGACTCGAGGCGTGGCTCTTGCCGATCCTGAACTACCAGCAGTACCAGGGCTTCCTCGTCGGCCACTCGGTCTGGCAAGGGCTGGCCCACGTCGCCATCTATTTCGGCGCCATGGTCGGCGGGTCGATCCTCTTCGCGAAGTTCTGGATCCAGACGACCAACATGGGCCCCGAGGCCGTCGCCCGGCAGATCGAGGCGTCCGGCATGCAGATCCCGGGATTCCGCCGCGAGCCCCGGGTGCTGCGTCGGGTGCTCGAACGGTACATCCCCGTGATCACCGTGATCTCGGGGGCCGCCGTCGGGGCCCTCGCGGCCGGCGCGGACCTCATCGGGACCCTCGGCAATGCGAGCGGCACGGGGGTCCTGCTCATGGTCGGGATCATCATCAACCTCTACGAGGCGATGGGGCGCGAGCAGTTGATGGAGATGAACCCGCTCCTCCGCCGGTTCCTCGGAGGGGAGAGCTAATGAGCGACGACGCGGGCACGCCGCTGCCCTCGACCGAGCCCGACGACGAGGAGGAAGAGGTCGAGACGAGAGAGGACGGGGCCTCCGAGACCCCCGAGGAGACGGCGCGCCCGGCTCCGACCGCCCCGCCCCGGCCGGCGTTCAAGGTCTCCACGTTCGTCTACGTCTTCCTCGGCATGCTCGGGCTCTGGATGCTGATCGACACCAACGCCCGCAACCAGATCGGAGGGGCCCTCGGCACGAGCCCGGCCCACGCGGGGCCGCTCTACCTCGCGATCGGCTTCTCGTCGAACTACCTCCTCCTCACGATGGCGCTCGCCGGGGCCGTCGAGATGCTCGTCACCGCGCTGGCCTACAATTTCACGACCGACTGGGTGAAGGCCGCGAAGATCCAGAAGTGGAGCAGCGCGTTCCGAAAGGTGCAGATGGAGGCGGTCCGCTCGGGGAAGAAGGACCGCATCGCGGCGCTCAAGCCCCACCAGGAGCGCCTCACCCGCCTCTCGAGCGAGGTCTCGATCGCGCAGTTCAAGGGGATGGCGATCACCTACTTCCTCCTCATCCTCATCTACACGTGGGTCGGGCTCGTGATCGCCGACGCGAACGTGGTGCAGCAGACGATCAGCCTCGGCGGGACGATCATCAATCTCACCTGCAACGTCGAGGGCTCGTCGTGCCATTCGGGGGGCCTCCCGATCCCGTGGTGGTTCCTCATCTTCAGCCTGTACACCGTCCCGTTCTCGATGATCTTCCGCCGGATCCTCAAGCACGTCTGGCTGCGGCGGTACGTGCAGAAGCAAGGTCTCTCCGGCTTGGCCGGGGGCTCGGCGTGATCCGGTCGGTCGTCACGATCGGGGGTCCGCCCGGCAGCGGGAAGTCGACGGCCGGCCGGCTCGCCGCCGAGCGCCTCGGGCTCGAGTACCGGTCCGCGGGGGAGGTCTTCCGCGCGGAAGCCCGACGGCGCGGACTGGACGTCGAGGCGTTCGGCCGGTT
Organism: Thermoplasmata archaeon; assembly: GCA_021816865.1. GTDB lineage: Archaea > Thermoplasmatota > Thermoplasmata > Lutacidiplasmatales > UBA184 > Lutacidiplasma. The sequence goes on from JAKAWX010000001.1 coordinate 285,269, forward strand.
CGCCGAGACGCACCCCGACGTCGACCGCGACCTCGACACCGCGATGCAGTCGCTCGCGGTACCCGGCCGCCTGCTCGACGGCCGCATCCAGGGGGCGCTGTGCCGACGGCGCGGTGTCCCCGTCCACGACGTTGTCGTCACGGCGGACGAGGAGGAGCGGGTGCGCCGGGTCGCCGGCCGCGACCACCAACCGCTCGCGGAGGCGGCCCGGCGCGTCCGCGAGCGCGAGGCGAGCGAGCGCGGGCGCTACCGTCGCCTCTACGGGATCGACCTCGAGACCGAGCGACCGGACCTCACGGTCGACTCGACGCACGCGGCGCCCGACGAGGTCGCCACGGCGATCGTCGAGTTCGTTCGCGCGCACGAGGCCGAGAGCGGCCGATGAGCGCGCCCCCGTCCTCCGACCCGGTCGACGCCCGGATCGCCGCCGGGGCGTTCCTCCTCGTCGACAAGCCCCGCGGGCCCTCCTCCCACCAGGTGACGGCGTGGGCCCGCGACCTCCTCGGCGTCGCGGTCGCCGGTCATGCCGGGACGCTCGATCCGAACGTCTCGGGAGTGCTCTGGGTCGGGGTCGGACCCGCGCTCAAACTGCTCCCGCTCGTCCTCGAGTTCCCGAAGCGCTACGTCGCGTCGGTCGTCCTCCACGGCGAGGTGCCGGACCGCGAGCTCGCGCGGGTCCTCGGCGAGTTCACCGGCCCGATCTACCAGACGCCCCCGGTCCGCTCCGCGGTGAAGCGCGAGCGGCGGGTCCGCACGGTCCACCGCCTTGTCCGGGTCGAGCGCGACGGACCGCGGCTCCTGCTCGACCTCGTCGCGGACTCGGGGACGTACGTGCGCACGCTCGCGGTCGACGTCGGGGAAGCCCTCGGCGTCGGCGGCCACATGGAGGAGCTTCGCCGGGTCTCCACCGGTCCGTTCGCCGAGTCGGCGTGCCGCCCTCTCACCGCGCTCGCCGACGCGGTCGCCGCCCGCCGCGCGGGCGACCCCGGGCCCCTCCTCGACCTCCTGCACCCGATCGAAGAGGTCTGGCGCGAGTTCCCGTCGGTGCTCGTGAAGGAGGGTGCCGCGAGCGCGCTCGCCCACGGCGCCGGGCTCGCGAGCGGCGGCGTCCTGTCGATCCCCCGGCCGTTCGAGCGGGGGGCGCGCGTCGCGCTCGTCACCCGGACGGGGGAGCTCGTCGCGACCGGCGTCGCCCAGTACGAGTCGCGCTCGATCGCTTCGGTCCGCCACGGGTGGGTCGTCGGGGAGACGCGGGTCTTCGTCGACCCCGAGCGGTTCCCCCCGCGCTGGGGCAAGAGGGCCCGACCCGCCGGCCGCGCCGCCGATATCGGGCGCTAGGGTTATCTCGCGGACCCCCTCGCCCGACCGATGAGCGTGGGGACCCGAACGCACGGGGCCCGCGGCGCCCACCTCTTCGCGGGCCTCGCCCGAGGGATCACCCGCCATCCGTGGTACCCGATCCTCTTCTGGGTCGTGCTCCTCCTCCTCACGCTCCCGTTCCTCTCGCGGCTGGGGTCGGTCACGACCAATTCGACGACCGATCTCCCGACCAACGCCCCGAGCGCGCAGGCGAGCGCGGAGCTCGCCCGCTACTTCCCGAACGCGTCCGGAGGGTCGTCGACGATCCTCCTCTTCTACGGACCGGACCTTACGAACCGAACGGGCCAGGCGGTCGTCACCGGCGTCGCCGCCGCCATCGCCGCCGACCGATCGCTCGTCGACGTCGCGGGCGTCTCGACCGTCTACTCCCAGTATGCCCTCTACCTCGCGGGGCAGGTCCGCATCGCGTCGGGAGTGCTCGCGGGCGCCGAGAGCGCGTCGCCGTCGCTGACGAGCGCCGTCAATAGCTCGGCGGCCCTCCTCTGGGGCCCTCCCGCACTTTTCCTCGCGACGTTCGAGTCGCTCGTCGCCGGCGGCACCTCCCCCGCGAACGCGAGCGCCCCGGCCTACGCGACGACGAACGCGAGCCTTGGGAACCCGGCCGCGTCGGCCGTCCTCTCCGCGTTCTACCCCGAGTTCAACGTCACGGCCCGGTGCTGGGCGAACCTCTCCTCGCTCGTGGCGTGCACGGACGCTTCCGCACGGACGGGCGAGGCGCCGCTCCTTCCCGTCCTCTTCCCGGCGGCCGCGCAGCCGGTCGCCGCCGCCACCCTCGCCGGCGTCGGCGTCGAGAACTCGACGGCATGGTCGGCCGTCCAGTCGGTCGCCGTCGGCCTCCTCGGCCCCGAGACCGGGACCGTCCCCGCGTTCCTGCGTACCGTTTGGGACGCCTTCCCGGGGCTCGTCGTCGGCCCCGCCGCCGCGTCGTCCTACGCGAACGCGACCGTCGCGAACGCCACGCTCGCGACCGAGCCGCTGCCCGTCCCCTTCGGGATCCGGGCGTCGTACGTGAACCCGGCGGGGACGGCGTCGATCGTCTCGGTCGACTTCACGCGACCCGACTCCTACACGGATCCGAACGGAGGGCAACCGGTCTACGCCGACCTCAACCGGATCGACACCCTCGTGCCTGGGGTCGTCACCGCCCTCGATCCGAGCGGGGGGATCGCCTACGTCCAGACCGGGCCGGCCCCCCTCGACCTCCTCACGCAGACCTCGGTGGATTCCTCGATCGCGCTCGTCCTCCCGCTCACGGTCGGGCTGCTGCTGGCGATCGCCATGCTCTACTTCCGGTCGCCGCTCACCCCGATCCTCACGTTCGCCGCGCTCGGGATCGCGCTCGTCCTTGGCCTCGGGGGAACCGTCCTGATCGGCACGCTCGTCGGGCACGTCGACACGACCTCGATCACCCTCGAGGAGGTCTTCGTGCTCGGCGTCGGGACCGACTACTCGATCTTCCTGGTCGCCCGGTACCGGGAGGAGCTCATCCACGGCCGGTCGTCCGACGAGGCGATCGCCGCCTCGCTCAGTTGGGCCGGCCAATCGGTGGCGACCAGCGGCTCGACCGCGATCATCGCGACCCTCGCGCTCGCGTTCAGCGGCGTCGCCCTCCTCGAGCAGTGGGGCCGCGTCCTCTCCCTCGCGATCCTCGTGACCATGCTCGTGTCGCTCACGATGGTCCCGGCGTTCTTGAAGCTCCTCGGCCCGCGGATCTTCTGGCCGACGCACGGCGAGCGGTTCGAGCGGCACGCCCGTCGCGTCGGAAGCCGTCTCCAGAACGAGTCGACGTACTTCTATCGGGTCGGCCGCGCGACGCAGCGCCGCCCCCGCACGGTCGTCGCGGTCCTCCTCCTCGTCTCGATCCCCCTCGTCGCGGTCGCGCTCACGGCCCCGCTCTCCTACGACTTCTACGCGCAGCTCCCCGGCGGGCACCCCGCCACCCAAGGCCTGGCGGAGCTCGGCGTCCAGTTCGGGAACGGCTTCGCGGTGCCGTCGTTCGCCCTCGTCACCTTCGCGTCGCCGCTCGTCGTCGGGAACGCGACGAACGCGAGCGAGTTCGCCGACGTCGGGGCCCTGACGGACGTCGCGAACGCGACGCCCGGGATCGCCGCCGTCCCGTCGCTCGTCGGCCCGTACGGAGCACCGCTCGCCGACTGGCAGAACCTCTCCCACCTCCCCGCGGCCACGCAGGCGAACCTCCTCGGCGTCCTCTCGGGCTTCGTCGGGACCGACAACCGGACCGTCCTGATCGACCTCGTTCCCTCGTCGACCGGCCTCTCGGGCGAGGCCGTGACCGCGGTCCAGGCCGTCGAGAAAGGGTTCGCCGCGTTCGCGGCGGGCCACCCGGCCGTCGTCGCGACCGCGTACGGCGGGGGGGCGCCGGTGATCCACGACCTCTCCGTGCAGACCGCGACCGCGACCCTCTTCCTCATCCTCGCCGTCACGGTCGGACTGGTCGTCGTCCTCCTCGCGGTGCTCCGGTCGGCGATCATTGCGCTCATGGCGGTCGCGACGATCGGGCTGTCGATCGCGTGGGCGTGGGCGGTGAGCTACCTCGTGTTCGACCTCGTCCTCGGCTTCCCGCTCTTCTTCTACGTCCAGACGCTCCTCATCATCCTGGTCCTCGGCCTCGGGATCGACTACAACATCTTCCTGCTCACCCGGGTCCGCGAGGAACGCCTCAAAGGACGGCCGTCGGGCGACGCCGCGGTCGAGGCGGTCGCGCGCACGGGTGGGATCATCACGGCCGCCGCGATCATCCTCGCGAGCGCCTTCGCCGCCCTCCTCGTCGGGTCGTTCACGCTGATCCGCGCGATCGGGTTCTCGGTCGCGGTCGCCGTGATCTTGGACGCGATGGTCGTGCGGACGTACCTCGTCCCCGCCTCGCTCCAGCTCCTCGGCGAGCGGGTCTGGAGCGTCTTCGGCCGGCGCCGCGCGCCGAAGACGCCTCCCCCGTCCGCTCCCGGCGCCCCACGACCCTCGGACGCGGCCGGCGACGGGTCGGGCGCCCCCTAGAGGAACCGCGCGCGGGCGCGCTCGACGTGGCGGTCGGGCGAGCCGTCAACGACCTCGAGGACCTTCCCGGCGGCGTCGACGTGGAACGAGACGCGCCGCGCGACGCCGTGCGGCCCGAGGACGCCGTAGGCGGCGGCGACCGATTTCGACGCGTCCGCGATCAGCGGGAACGCCAGCCCGTACTTTCGGGCGAACGCTTTCTGGTCGGGGCAGTCGTCGGTGCTCACGCCGACGATGTGGACCTTCGCCCTTCGGAACTCCGCAAGGCGGTCCCGGAACCCCTTCGCCTCGGCGGTGCACCCCGGCGTGTCGGCCTTAGGGTAAAAATAGAGGACGACCGGCGCGCCGCGCAGCGAAGAGAGCTTGAACGGCGTACCGTCCTGATCGGGCGCCTCGAACTCGGGAGCTGTCTCGCCGACCGCGACCATCGGGACGGTAGGGCCCCGGCGCTATTTCTGCTTGCGCGGCCGGCACACGCCCGGCCCGGTCAGCCGGTCGCGACCGTCACGAGGGTCTCGGTCGACCGGATGCCCGGAACCCGCCGGATCCGGTGGACGACCGTGTCGAGCGCCGCGTTGATGTGCGCGGCCTCGACCTTGACGATGAGGTCGAACGGCCCCGTGACGGCCTGAACCTCGGTCACGCTCGGGATCGCGCGGATCCGCTTCAGCACGTCGTCGAGGCGGCCGACATCGGTTTCGATCAGGAGGTAGAGGGTCTCCACGGGCAGCGCGGCCTCTACCGCGCCGGGAGGTCTTCAACCTAGCGACCGGGGCCGGCGGCGCCGCCCGGGGCCTCCGCCCGGGGCGCGAGCGTCATAGCCGAGGCCGAGGTGCGCCTACCGATGAACGGACCCTCCTCCGACCCGTCGGCCCGCCTGCGGGCGTGGTTCGATTACCCCCGGTCCGTCCAGCCCTCGCCGAGCGCGGACGGGACGGCGGTCTATTTCGTCAGCGACCGCGGTGGCCATCCGGAGGCCTATAGGCTCGCGATGGGGGGCGGCGATCCCGTACCGTTCGTTCGTACGGGCGAGCGGGTCGGCCGGGTCCAGCCGTGCCCGTTCGCGAGCCGGATCCTGCTCTCGACCGACCGCGGCGGGGACGAGCACTGGGCGCTCTCCCTCTGGGCCCCGGACGGCTCCCGCCAGCGAGAGCTCACGGGGGACCCGACCCGGATCCACGAGCCCGGGGCGTGGCGGGACGCCGACCGCTACGTCTTCTGCTCGAACGCCCGGGACGAGCGGTTCTTCGACCTCTACGAGGTCGATGTGGACCGCGCCGACGCGCCTCGACGGGTCCGAGAGGAGGACACGCTCCTCGGGATCGCGGCCGCCCGGGGCGATCGGCTGCTGCTCGAACGGCACCTCACCAACATCGACACGGACCTCCTCCTGCGCACGGGCTCGGAGGAACGCCTCCTCAACCCGCGCCCGTCCGAGGAGGCCGTCTTCGACGCCGACCTCACGGACGATGGGGCGTACGCGGCGTCCAACCCCGGCCGCGAGTTCGCCGGGCTCGTCCGCTACTCCTTCGCCGGAGGGTCGCCCGAGCTCCTCTTCGGGCCCGCCGGCGACGTCGAGCTCGTGCGCGCCGACCCCGCCGGACCGCGCGTCGCGGTCGCTTCGAACGACCGGGGGTACAGCCGGCTCTCGTTCGTCGGCCTCGACTCCTCGGAGGTCGTCGCCGTTCCCCTCCCCGTCGACGGCGTCATCGGTTCCGGAAGCTGGCTCGCGGACGGCTCGGGGTTCCTCTTCGACCTCAGCGCACCCTCGATCGGCGCCGAGATCTTCCTCGCCGACCGATCGGGCCGGTCCGTCCGCGCGCTTACGCGTAGCACCGTCCCGATGCCCGGAGCCGTGACCCCCCCGACGCTCGAGGCGTTCCGGGCGGAGGACGGGCTTCGCGTGGCCTACTGGGACCACCGGCCGGTGGGACCCGCGCGCGGCACGATCGTCCTCGTCCACGGCGGCCCCGAGTCCCAGGCGCGACCGTCTTTCTCGCCGCTCATCCAGTTCCTCGTCGGGGAAGGGTGGCGCACGGTCGTTCCGAACGTGCGGGGAAGTCTTGGCTACGGGCGGACGTTCCTGCACCTCGACGACGTCCGGCGGCGGATGGATTCGGTCCGAGACCTTCGCGACCTCGCGCACGCCCTCCGCGACCGCGCCGGGGCGCCCGTCGACCGGCCGTTCCCGCTCGGGATCATCGGGGGAAGCTACGGGGGATTCATGGTCCTGAGCGCGCTCACGACGTACCCCGACCTCTGGGCCGCCGGCGTCGACGTCGTCGGGATCTCGAACTTCGTCACGTTCCTCGAGCGGACGGGGCCCTGGCGCCGCAAGGTCCGGGAGGACGAGTACGGGAGCCTCGCGAACGACCGGGAGTTCCTCGTTTCGATCTCGCCGCTCCACCACGCCGACCGCATCCGGGCGCCGCTCCTCGTCGTACACGGCGCGAACGATCCCCGGGTGCCGATCTTCGAGGCCGAGCAGATCGTCGCGACGCTCGAGTCCCGCCGGGTCGCGGTCGAGTTCCTCCGGTTCGAGGACGAGGGCCATGGGCTCGTGCGACGGGAGAACCAGGTGCACGCGTACGCCCGGGCCGCCGAGTTCTTCGAGCGATACCTCGGGGCGGGAGCGGCCGGTTCGGCTGCACCGGACCGCCCGGCGTCCCGGTAGGCGGACCGGCGGTCGTCGATCTTCCGCCCAAAGAGTTAAGGGCGCTCGGCCCCCGACCGTCCGACGCGATGACGTTGCGCATCCGGGATACCCTGTCGAAGCGCATCGTGCCGGTCGGCCACGCGCCGGGCCGCCCGGTCCGCATGTACGTCTGCGGGCCGACGGTCTACGCGCCGGCGCACGTCGGGCACGCCCGGACCTACCTCTACTTCGACCTCATACGGCGCGCCTTCGCGGCGGACGGCGTCCCCGTCGAGCACGTGATGAACATCACGGACTTCGAAGAGAAGATCGACGCCCGCGCCGCGCTGCTCGGCGTCACCTGGCGGGCGCTCGCCCGCCGGGAGGAGGGCGCGTTCTTCCGGGACCTCGACGCGTTCGGGATCCTCCGGCCGACATACCGGCCCCGGGCGAGCGACTTCATCCCGCGCATGGTCCGCGTGGCGGCCCGCCTCGCGAAAACCGGCCGCATCCGGCGCGACGGCGACCGATTCTACTACCATCCCCCCGACCGCCCCCGAGGGGCGAACTTCCCGCTCGGCGCCGAGCTCGCCGAGCACGCCGTGATCGAGCCCGGCCACCCGTTCCCGACGCACGACACCTCCGCCGGCGAGTTCGTGGTCTGGCAGCTCCAGAAACCTCCGCTCCCATCGTGGAAGGGTCCGTGGGGCGCGGGGATGCCGGGGTGGCACCTCGAGTGCTTCGCGATGGCCGAAGAGTACCTCGGCGTGCCGGTCGACCTCCACGGCGGGGGCCTCGACCTCGTCTACCCGCACCACTACTCGGAGAACGAGATCGCCCTCTCGCTCCTCCATCGTCCGTTCTCGCGCCGCTTCCTGCACACGGCGTTCGTCCTCCAGAACGGCTCGAAGATGTCGAAGTCGAAGGGCAACCTCACCACGATCCGGGCGGCGATCGCCGAAGCCGACGCTCCCGGACTGCGCTGGTTCCTCGGCGAGCCCAGCTACACCGAGCGGGTCGAGTGGGACGTCCGACGCCTCAAGCGCGCGGCGGCCGAGCACGCGCGCATGCGAACCCTCGTGACGGGCTGGCTCCGGTCGGGGGTCGGCGGAGCCGTCGGGGCGCGCGAGGCGACCCGGCTCGTCGACGGGGTCCGACGCGACCTCGAGAACAACCTAAGGACCGGACGGGCGGCCGACCGGATCCGCGAGTTCGTCGCACGGCTCGAGTCCGACGGCCGCGGCGGGCTCCCGAGAGGCGAGCGGACGAAGGCGACCGCGGCGGTACGCGAGCTCGAGTTCCGGCTCGGCGTGCCGTTCCGCGGAGCGCCCCACTAGCCTAGAGCCCCGAACGGTCCACGACGACGCTCAACCCGTTCCCACCGCCCATGCAGAGCGTCGCGAGGCCGAGGCGGCCGTGCGAACGAACGAGCTCCTGCACGAGGGTGACGACGATCCGAGCCCCGCTCGCGCCGATCGGGTGGCCTAGGGCGACCGCGCCGCCATGGACATTGAACTGCTCCTCGGTGAACCCGAACGCTCGCTGGACGGCGAGCGAAGCGGACGCGTACGCCTCGTTGTGCTCGACGCGGTCGAAATCGGACGGCACGAGGCCCGTCCGCTCGAGGTGCTTTCGCACCGTGGGGATCGGGGACTCCATGACGTCGCGCGGGTGCACTCCGCTCTCGGCCGACGAGTGGATCCAGCCGATCGGTCGCGCGCCGGTCCGCTCGACCTCCCTCGCGCTCGCGAGGACGAGGGCGGCGGCACCGTCGGAGAGCTTCGAGGAGTTTCCCGCGGTCAGGACCCCGTCCGGCGCGAACGCGGGCGGAAGGCGCGCGAGCTTCTCGAGCGTGGTGTCGGCCCGCGGCGCCTCGTCGTGGTCGAGCCCGGCCGAACGGGGGACGTCGCCCGCCGGAACGGGAACGATCTCGTTCGCGAACGTCCCGGCGGCGGTCGCCCGCGACGCCCGGAGGTGGCTGCGCAACCCGAACGCGTCGACCTCGGCGCGGGTGAGACCGAGCTTGCGGGCGATACGTTCGCCCGTGAGGCCCATGATCTCGTGCTCGTCGTACGCGTCCACGAGCGCGTCGCGCTGCATCGCGTCCTCCAGCGTGTGCGGCCCGGGGAGGCTCCCCCACCGCATCGCCCCCTCGAGGAGGTACGGGGAGCTCGACATGCTCTCCATCGCCCCGACCAGGAGACGGTCGGCCTCTCCGGCGCGGATCGTGGTCGCCCCGAGCTGGATCGCCTTCATGCCGGAGCCGCAGACCATGTTGATCGTCGCGGCGCCGACCGTGTCGGGGATCCCTGCCCCGCGCAGCACCTGGCGGGCGGGGTTCTGACCGGCCCCCGCCTGGATCGCCTGGCCGATCAGGACGCCCTCGATGTCGGCCGGAGCGAGGCCCGACCGTTCGATCGCCGCCCGCGCAACGTGCGTTCCCAGCCGCGTCGCGCTGACCGTCCGGAGCGCCCCGCCGAACCGGCCGATCGGCGTCCGGACCGCCGAGAGGATCGCGACCGAGGGCTTCGCGGGCGCCGTCATGGGGCGCGGACCCGGACCTCGATTATGAAGCTAGCGGGGTCCGCCCGTCCGCGGGCGAGGGCCCGGGCTCATTCCTCTTCGACGCGCGGCGCGAGGAGGTAGCGGCCCTCGCCGCGTCCGCCTCCCATCGAGAATTCGACCTTGAGGGGGTACTCGTTCCCGACGTGCAGTGTCGCCTCGTCGGCGACCACCGACTTCACCATCGCCGAGAAGAAGTCGAGGGGGTACATGCTCTTCACCGTCTCCTTCGCCTCGAGGCGAGAGAGGCTCTCCTTTGGGATGCGGAGGTCGAGGCGGTCGGTGTCGCCCTCCGAATGCATCGTGAACGCCTCGGGCTCGAGCGTCAGCGTGACGTGGTCGGTAAAGCTCTCGCTGCCGCGGATCCCCTGGCGGATGTCCTCGGTCTTGACCGTGACGCTGGCGGGCGGGCTCACGTTCGGGACCTTGGGATCGGTGATCCCGGCCGGGTCGACGACCGCCATCTGGCGCGTGAGGCGTCCGACCCCGGCGACCAGCCGGTTCTTCCCGTCGAACTGCAGATCGATCACGTCCCCGGGCTTCGAGAGCCGGAGAACCTCCTTGAGCTTCTCGACGTCGACGCCGATCTCGGTCGGCTCGCCGGTGAACTCCTCGAAGACCCCTTTCTCGAGCTTGAGCACGAGCATCGCCACGTGCGACGGGTCGACGGCCTTCGCCTCGAGGCCATCCTTCGAGATGCTGAACTTGGCCTCGCTGACGAGCGTGGAGACGACCTCCACGACCTCCCGGAGGGTCTCCATCTTGATGCGGAGCTTGAACATTCCGAGCCTCGGCGCGCGACACATCGGCCCCCTCTAAAAAGGTTGCTTGAGCGCGGGGCGCGGCGCAAGCCGTTTTCCCGTTGGCGGGCTCCCACCGGAACGTGACGGAGTTGGCCTACCTTGCCGACATGCCCTCGGCCTACATCCGAACCTTCCGAGCGCGCATCGTGTCGCTCCCGCCGGGCGGGGTCGTCCTCGGCCGGACGTTCTTCTATCCCGCCGGAGGAGGCCAGCCGGGCGACCGGGGCACGTTGCGCCTCGACGACGGCGCCGAGGTCGCGGTCGTCGACGTGGTGAGGTCCGGCCCGTCCGTCCTCCACCGGGTCCGGGCCCCTCCCGCCGTCGTGCACCGGCTCGGGGCGGGCGTCGAGGTCGAAGGGACCCTCGACTGGGAGCGCCGCTACCGACACATGCGGCTGCACACCGCCCAGCACCTTTTGAGCGCCCGGGTCTTCGTCCGTACCCGGCTGAGGACCCGCAAGGCGGTCCTCGGGGGGCTCCGGGCCACGATCGATCTCGAGGGCGCGCCGCCCCCGGGACTCGAGCGGGAGCTCGCGAACGACCTCGCGAGCGTCGTCGACGAGGATCGACCGGTCACGATCCTCCAGGTCCCGCGGCGGGAGTGGGACCGCGAGCCCACCGCGGAGCGCAGCGGGCTGGTGCCGCTCCCGCCCCAGGTCGATCCGGTCCGCGTGATCGCGATCGACCGGTCGGACGTCTGCCCGTGCGGAGGGACGCACGTCCGTTCGACCGGAGAGATCGGGCGAGTGACGGTCGAACCGGCGGTCCCCCTGCCCGACCGCGGCTCGAGGCTCACCGTCACGCTGGACGGTTCCGGGCCGCCCACTGCGTCCGCGTGATCCCGTAGACGTGCACGTCGTGCCAGCCGCCGTGGTGGAAGAGCGCGGCCTGCAACGTCCCTTCCCGCCGGAAACCGAGCCCCTCGAGCAGGCGGTAGGACGCAACGTTCTCGGTGTCGCACGTCGCCCCGACCCGCTCGAGGGCGGTCGTGGCGTAGAGGTGGTCGACGAGGAGGGCGACCGCCTCGCGGCCGTACCCGTGGCCCCGGGCCGCCCGGTCCCCGATCACATACCAGACGTCCACGGTCTCGAGGACCGGATGCGGACGGTAGTGCCCTACGACGCCGAGCACGACGGCCTCCCCGCGGCGCACGACGCCGAACCGGGGGGCGAGCGATCCGGCGTCGTCCGGGGCCGACTCGACGGCCCGGACGAAGTCGTCGAACGTGTCGACCGAAAACCGGTCGTACGGCGAGACCGTCTCCGGGTCGTTGTACCACGCGAAGACGGCCCCGTACTCGTCGGGCTCGAGAGGTCGCAGACGAACGTTCGGGCCGTCGAGGATTGCCATCCCGGCCCTACGCCTGGCTTGCGGAGCCGCCCGACGGGGACGGCGAAGCGGGGGCGGCCTCGGACGGCGCCGGCTCCGCGGCGACCGAGGGGTCGGGGTCCGCGAGCTCGTCCCCCCGGCGGTACACAAGCGCCTTGCGGTGCCCGACCGCGGTCAGGGAGTAGACGTGCTTTGGCTCCGAGTACCCGACCACGTACTGCGTGCGTCGGTAGACCATGCGCATCATTTCGAGCGACCGCAGGGCCTGCTTCAGCTCGAGGGAGTCCTCGACGGAGAACTTGCGCAAGATACCGAACTCGGTCGTCCACTGGGACGCCTCGAACCGGACCTGCTGCCCCCGGTGCTCGAGCAGATGCAAGAGCAGCATCCGTTCGAGACGGTCGAGCGACTCTTGCGACATTGACCCCGAGCCCGGGACCCCTACGAGATCGTGGTGATCTCGTAATTGACGTCGAGCCCTTTCAGGCGATCGTGCATCTCGGTCATCAGCCGGATGACCTCGTCGAGCGTCGCCTTGTCCTTCCACTTGTAGACGAAATCGTGCATCCCCATCGATTCCTCGAACCCGAGCGTTCGCATCGCCTCCAGCACTTTGAGCGGGTTGGCGCCTTCGGAGTGGAAGGTCATCCGGACGTAGGTGCGCATGCTCCCCTTCACCGGGACGACCCGGTGCATCGTGTTTAGGGGACCCTCGGCTTATATATGCTTCCCTGACTCGCGGCCCACCGATGGGCGACTGGGTCCGGGACGGCCCTGTGGTCGTCACCGGCGGAGCCGGGGCGATCGGGTCGGTCCTCGTTCGCTCGCTCCTCGAGCGCGGCGCGACCGTCCGCGTCATCGACAACCTCTCGGGCGGCCGCCGGGAGCACCTGCCGGTGCCCGACGCACGCCTGAGCGTGACCGTCGCCGACCTGCGCGAGCCCGAGACGTATGCCTCGCTGTTCCGCGGGGCATCGGCGATCTGGCACCTCGCCGCGAACCCGGACATCCGGCTCGGCACGAAGGATCCCCGGATCGACTTCGAGCACGGGACGGTCGCGACGTTCCGGGTCCTCGAGCTCGCGCGGAAGGAGGACGTTCGCCGGGTGATGTACTCCTCTTCGAGCGTCGTCTACGGGTCCCCGACGGTCTTCCCGACCCCCGAAGAGTACGGCCCGCTCGAGCCCGAGTCGCTGTACGCGGCGTCGAAGCTGGCGGCCGAGGGGCTCTGCTCGGCCTACGCCCACAGCTACGGGCTGCGGACCGACCTTTTCCGCTTTGCGAACATCATCGGGCCGGCGATGACCCACGGCGTGCTCCCCGACTTCTTCGACAAGCTCGCGCGTGACCCGACGCGCCTCGAGGTGCTCGGCGACGGCCGGCAGGCCAAGAGCTACCTGCGAACCGAGGACTGTGTCGACGGGATGCTGACGGTCGCCGACCGGGAGTTCGGACCCGTCTCGGTCCACAACCTGGGCACCACCGACCGGATCTCCGTACGGGAGATCGCCGAAAAGGTCGTGGCGGCCCACGGGGGCCGGGCCCGTATCGAGTACACCGGGGGCGCGCGAGGTTGGGTCGGTGACGTCCCCCAGCAGCTCCTCGCGATCGACCGGATCCGCAAGCTCGGGTGGCACCCCCGATACACGAGCGCCGGTGCGATCGACCGCACGATCGAGGAACTAGCGAGCGCCCGCGGCGTGCACCCGACCTGAGGCCGTTCGGGCCGGTCGGTCGGCCGTTTCCGCGGCCACGGACCGGTAGACCGTCAGGAGATCGGGCACGATCCGGGGCCAGGCGTACCGCGCGAGAGCCACCGCCCGGGCCGACTCCCCAACTCGGCGACGTCGGTCGTCCTCGGCCACAAGGACCCGCACCCGCTCCCCGAGTCCCCGCGCGAACGCCGCCGGGTCCTGGTCCGGTACGACCGCCCCCGTCACGTCGTCCTCCACGACACCTTCGACCGCAGCGCCGCCGAGCACCGGCAGCCCCGCCGACAGGCCCTCGAGGACGGTCGCCGAGAGGATCTCGACGGCGCTCGGGTGGACGAGGAAATCGCTCTCCCCGAAGAGGCGTTCGAGCTCGGAGTCGGGGACCTCGCCCGCGAGCGTCACCTCGGGGCCGTGGCGGCGCAGCGACTCGGCGTACGAGTCCGAGACGATCGGTCCGGCGATCGTGAGGGAGACCCCGGTGCCTGCGAGCGCCGCCACGGCGAGATGCCAGCGCTTGAACGGGGCGACGACCCCGACCCCGAGGGCGCGCCGGCCGGTGCGGCGGTCCCACCGCGGCGCGAAGCGGTCGGTGTCGACGCCGAACGGGATGACGGAGATCGGAGGCAGCGGAGGCCGGACGGTCGCGCGCATCTTGTCCGCGAGACGGTCGGTGAGCGCGACCGCCGCGCGTGCTCCGCGCACGGCCCGTCGCTCGAGAAAGTACCCCCAGCGGTGGGTGAGGGACTCCCGGTAGTACCAGTGCCTCGAGTGGGATGTGTACACGTACGGCCGTCCGCCGAGGGCGAGGCGGTTCGCGACCACGGGGGTCTGCGCGTGAAGGACATCGAACCGTTCGCGCCGCAGAAGCCGAGGGAGCTCCCAGGCGAACGGGTACTCGTCCCTCATCCGGCCGTGGCGTACCCGGTTCACGACCACGGCCTCCTCGCCCGCCGCCTCGAGCGCGGCCCGGAGATCCGTGAGGATCCGCTCGATCGCGCCGTACCCCGTCGGAGGGATCGGGTGGACCCCCCCTCCGATGAGGAGAATCCGCACGGTCGCCCTAGCGGCCCCTCAGATTAAGGACTTGGCGCGTACTGGAGGCCGGACCGGGGCCGATCGTCATCGGCCGCGGAGGGGGGTAGGCCGCGATGGGCACGGTGTGTGTCGAAGTCGCCGTCGGCGACGACCCCCGACTCCTGGTCGCCCTCGACTCCCTCGTCGCGCAGACGCGCCGTCCCGACCGCGTGTTGATCGCGGCGTCCGCGTCCACGCCGGAGTCCCTACTGGCCCAGGCGCGCCTCCGCTCGGGGCACCTCGAACTTTCGGTCGAACGGTATCCGGGCGGATTGGTCGACGCCCGGGCGGCGTCGATCCGGTCCATCCGAGAGGAGTTCACGGCGTTCCTCGACTCGGACGAGTCCGCCCCCCCCGACTGGCTCGACCGGCTCCTCCGCCCGCTCGAGCGACCGGGGGGCCCGGCGTTCTCGGGGGGTCCGACGCGCCCCGGTCGGCCCCCGGCGCACCCGATCGAGAGGTACTACGCCCTCCTCGAGCGCTCGATCTACGCGAACCTCGTCCCGTCGAGCGTCGCCTACCTTCCGCTCCAGAACACCGCCTGGCGGACGGAGGTGCTCCGCGCGCTCGGTTTCGACCCGAGGATACCGTACGCCGAGGACCACGACCTCGAGACCCGGGCGCTTGCGGCGGGCTACACGGGCGAGTTCGTTCCCGACGCCTACGTGGTGCATGACAAGAGTAACGAGACGAGTTACCTTCGGTGGGCGAGGAAGCGGTACCGCTACCTTCTCGCGATGGCGATGTCGCTGATCAAGAACGGCGGACTGCGGTCCCGGCTCGAGGAGCGGCGGACCCCGGTCGACCACCCGCTGCGCTTCGCCGAGATGCCCCTCAAGCCGGTCGCACTCCTCCATGCGTTCGCCCGCTGGCGACGGCACGGCCCGGCGGCACGCGCTCTACCCTCGGCGGCCGCCGTCCCCGGCCCGGTCGTCGCCCCGGGGGATCGTACGAACGCCGGCGGACCATCGAGAAAACCTTAAGCGACCCCCCGGTTCGGCGGGGCCATGTCGCCCGAGGCGCCGGCGGCGCCCACCCCTTCCGACCTCACCCAGTCGGGGGACCTCGTTCGCATCGAATACGACCTGTGGGCCGAGACCGCAGGCAAGACCGAGCTCTTGGACACGACCCATGCCGAGGTCGCCGAGGAGCAGAAGATCGCGACCCCGGAGGGGTTCGCCTTCGGGCCACGGCCTCACCAGGTCGGCGGGGACCGGTTCCCGGGCGGGATCGAGAACGCGCTCATCGGCCTCAAGATCGGGGACGTCGTCGAACGGGAGTTCGCCCCCTCGGACGCCTTCGGCGAGCGGGACCCTAAGCTGATCGAACTGTTCTCCATGCACGAGGTCGAGCGACTGCCCGAGATGCGACGGGAAGACGCCCGGCTCGACGTCGGCACCGTCCTCACCATCGAGGGTCGCCGCGGCCGCGTCGTCTCGTTGACGGCCGCCCGTGTACGGGTCGACTTCAACCCGCCGTTCGCGGGCCGCAAGGTCCGGGGCAAGTTCACGGTCCTCGAGCGCATCGTCGACCCGGTCGCGCAGGCGCGAGCGGTCCTCGAGCTGCAGTACGGCCGGTCCTCGGAGTTCGGAGTCGAGCACCACGCCCACACGCTGACCCTGACCCTCCCCGAGCGCTCGAAGTTCGACATCAACTGGCTCGCGGCCAAGCCGCGCGTGATCGATCGCCTGCGCTCCTACGTGCACCCCCGGACGATTCGGATCGTTGAGGAGTACGTGACGCCGGTCGCCGAGAAGAAGGCGGAGGCCGCTCCGGCGGCTACGTCGAAGGCCGCCGTCGAGGGCCAGCCCGCGATCCCCGAGGCCGAAGGGCCGTCCGAGCCCGCGCCGCCGGCCGAGGCCAAGGCGAAAGGTTCGTCGAAGGCGCGCGGTCACCCGGCCCCCCCCGATGCGTGATCCGACGACTCGGCGGGAACGCGCGGCGCCGGACACGAACGACGGGGTCATGAACTCCCCCCCAACTGCGCCGACCATGTCCACCGAACCGGAACCGGCACCGTTTCCCCGAACGTTCGTGATCCTCTCGTTCGCCGCCGCGATCCTCGTCGCGGTGATTGTCATCTACTTCGGCGTGAACGGCCAGCTCGGCGCGGGGATTCCGTGAGTCCTCGTCGGGTGCGTATCGAACCCTCATAAACCCCGGGGGCGGTGGACCCCGCGTGTCCGCTTCCGCCGCCCGGGGGTATGACGACGCGCGGTCGGCGAACTCGGGTTGGATCGCCGCGGCCCTCGTGATCCTCGGCGTCTTCGTCGTGGGCGCCGCGTTCTGGTTCAGGTACCACCCGTAGGCCCGGGTGCCGCGGCGGCGGGTCCGCGCGCGGCGGGCCAGCGGTAGAGGTAGACATCGGTCGATCGTTCGTACCGCTCGCTCGTCCATCCGGGGACGGGGTGGCAATGACTCACCACCCGAGCCCCGTTCGGCAGTTCGGCCTCGAGCTTCGGCCGGAGACGGGTCATTGCGCCGGGCCAGAGGAACGCGGTCACGACGGTCGCGCCGCGGAAGTCCTGGTCGAAGAGGTTGCCCCAACGGATCGTGATCCGGTCGGAGGAGCGGCCGAGCCGTACGCGCAGCCGCAGTATCGCGAGACGGATCGGTTCGACCTCGACCCCGACAACGCGCGCCCCGTACGTCCGAGCCGCCCGGAAGACGATCGCGCCGGTTCCCGCACCGAGGTCGTAGAGGGTGTCGGCCGGCCCGACCCCGGCGAACGCGAGCATCGTCTCCACGGCCCGGCGCGGGGTCGGCTCGTATCCCGCGCCGAACGCGAACGACGCGAAGACGAAGTACGCCGCCACGATCCCTCCGACCAGCCCGACCGTGGCCAGGAGGAACACGGGGTCGACCATGCGGGGCCTAGCGGGACCGGCGCGAACCGGCGAGGAGGCGGTCGGCCGCGGCCCGGGGGTCGAGCGAGCGGGCGACGACCCGGTCGAGCAGGCGCCTCAACTCCGGGTCGCGCTCGAGCCGATCGATGAGGTCCCGCCCGACCCGGTCCCGCACAAGGCCTACGATCTCCCCCGAAAGGCGGCGCCGCTCGTCGGCGGCCCGGCCGCCGGAGGCGTCGAGATGGCGTTCGTGCGCCTCCACGGCGGCCCACAGGTCGTCGAGGCCGCTCGGCGGTGCCGTCGACGTCCCGACGACGACCGGCGTCCAACCGCCCGGCCACGAGCCGAGCGCCACCAGGTCGTCGAGGTCCCGACGCGCGAGGTCCGCGCCGGGAAGGTCGACCTTGTTCACGCAGAAGACGTCCGCGATCTCGAAGAGCCCGGCCTTGAGCGTCTGGACCTCGTCGCCGAGGTGGGGGACGACGACGACGACCCGAGTGGTCGCGACCTCCCGGATCGCGACGTCGACCTGGCCGCTCCCGACGGTCTCGACGAGCACCACGTCGAACCCGGCGGCGTCGAGCAGTCGCGTCGCTTCGAGCGTGGCCGCGGCGAGACCCCCGGCCGCGCCCCGGCTCGCCATCGACCGGAAGAAGACGCCGGTGTCGTCGGCGCTTCGCTCGAAGCGGATACGGTCCCCGAGCACCGAGCCTCCCGAGAACGGGCTCGAAGGGTCGACCGCGACGACCGCGACCGTACGGCGCTCGGTGCGGAGCTTCGCGACCAGAGCGTTGATGAGACTCGACTTGCCGACCCCGAGGGGCCCGGCGATCCCCACCACCGGCACCCCGCGGGTCCGCGGGTAGAGCGCCCGGAGGACCGGGTCGGCCGCCGGGTCGCCGTTCTCGATCGCCGTGATCGCGCGGGCGAGTGCCCGCCGATCGCCTTTCACGATCGCACGCGCCGCGCTCGGCAGTGGGCCGGGCCGCGTCATGCCCGGGAACGTGCGAGCTTCTCGGCGGTCGAGACGATCTCCCCGAGCGAGGTGCCGGGGCCAAAGATCGCGCGGATCCCCGCGCGTTTGAGTCGTTTCGCGTCCTCGTCGGGGATGATCCCTCCGGCGAAGACCGGGACGCTCGCGGCCCGCTGCCGCTTCAGGAGAGCCAGGACACGGGGGAAGAGGGCCATATGGGCGCCCGAGAGGATGGAGAGGCCGATGAGGTCGACGTCCTCCTCGAGCGCCGCCCGCACGATCTCCTCCGGGGACTGGCGCAGTCCGGTGTAGATGACCTCCATGCCGGCGTCCCGGAGCGCGCGGGCGACGACCTTCGCGCCGCGGTCGTGCCCGTCGAGGCCCGGCTTCGCGATCAGGACGCGGATCGGCGTCGTCCGGCGCGGGCGCGTCGTGATCCCCATCGATTCCTTGACGAGGACGGCGGAGAAAAGCTTTGTTGCGGGAGCTCTAGACGAGCCGGATCAGGTCGACCACGAGGTTCCCGGCGACGAGCGCCGCGACCGCCCCGACGGCCATCACGACCAGGAACGGGATCTGGGGCGTGACCCAGATCCGACGGACCCCCCGGTCGGCCAGTTCGCGCGCGATCTCGACCCGCCGGCGCCGGTCGTCCTCGGAGGTCTCGATCTCCCCCTCCTCGCGTCGCGCGTCTCCGAACGACGGGTCTCGGACCCAGACGAACCGGCGCGGCAGCTCCGCCACCGGGATCGAGTAACCGGTGAATCCGCGCCAGAGCTCGAACTCCCCGCGCGCCGCGTTCCGGACCGCCACGGCGACCGGGACCGCGAGCGAGAGGAGGGCCGCGTTCATCAACAGGTCGACCGAGAACGGCAGCACGCTCGTCAGCGGTACGAGCGCCGGTGACGCCACGAGCCAGGGGGCCGGGAAGAGCGGTACAAGGAGCCCGGCGATCATGAGCGCCTTCGCGTCCGCGCCGCCGTACAGCACTCCGGCCTCGAAGAGCCCCCGTGCGATCAGGACCGACGCGAAGACCGCGACGACCGCGATCGGCACCCCTCCGTCGCCGAAGCCGAACCGGACCGCCACGCCGAAGACGAGGGCCGCCACCGCCCCGTAGCCGCCCAGTTCGAGGAGGTCGGCGTAGGGCTCGAGACGGGGTCCGAGCCGCTGGTCCCAGGCGAACATGTGCTCCGCCGCGAGCCCGCCGACCGCGAGCCAGAGGAGGAGCGGGATCGTCCCCCCGGGGAACAACGCGACCGCACCGACCAAGAGGCCCGCGACGCCGAGGACCTGCCAGAGGGTGTCGGTCACCTCGCGCGTCCGGAGGTCCTCGTAGGCGGCGTAGCCGAACCCCGCGAGGAGGAGGCCGACCTGGACGGCGAGTGTCGCCTCCCCGAGACCGACCCCCACCGCACGTCCTCCGCCACCGTTCGACGGCCGGCGGGATTCTTAAGACCCTCGAGTGCAGGGGAGGGGCGGCCGAGAGCCCGGGGGGAGTCGGGCGACGCCGCGGCCCGCAAAGCTATTTAAACGACCCTCGACTCGCGCGGCCCCCAGTCGGGAGACGCGATGGTCGAGTACAAGCTGGTCATCTCCGAACGGGCGGCGTCGCTCGCTCGGACCGTTGGCGACCCCCAGGCCGCCGGCTTCCTTGGAAAGCGGATCGGGGAGACGGTGGGCGGCGAGTTGATCGGGGCGGTCGGTTACACCTTCCGCATCACCGGCGGGACGGACCGCAGCGGGTTCCCACTCCGGCCCGATTTGCCCGGCGCCCGCCAGACGCGACTGTTCGTCGGCGAGGGCTTCGGCTTCAAAGCCCCGCGGGCCGGAATGCGCAAGCGCCGGACGTTCCGCGGCAACACGATCAGCGAGGACACGGTCCAGATCAGCCTCGTCGTCGAACAGAAGGGGTCGAAGTCGCTCGCGGAGCTCTTCGGCGCCTCATGAAGGTACCGCGACAGCCCGAGGTCAACATCGGCCTGGTCGGGCACGTCGACCACGGCAAGACGACGCTGACCCAGGCCCTCACGGGCGAGTGGACCGACCGGCACTCCGAGGAGCTGAAGCGCGGGATCTCGATCAAACTCGGCTACGCGGACGCGGCGTTCTACAAGTGCCCGAACTGCCCCGAGCCGTCCGGCTACTCGACCTCACCCGTCTGTCCCGCGTGCGGCGGCGAGGCGAAGTTCCTGAGAGCGGTCTCGTTCGTCGACGCCCCGGGGCACGAGACCCTGATGGAGACGATGCTCTCGGGAGCAGCGATCATGGACGGCGCGCTCCTTTTGGTCGCGGCGAACGAGCACTGCCCCCAGCCCCAGACCCGCGAGCACCTCTACGCGCTCGACATCATCGGCGTCCGCAAGGTCGTGGTCGTCCAGAACAAGATCGACCTCCTCTCCGCGGAGGCCGCCGAACAGAACTACGGCGAGATCGTCGAGTTCCTCAAGGGGTCCCCCGTCGCGGGCGCCCCGGTGATCCCCGTGAGCGCCAACCACCGGGTTGGTATCGATGCGCTCATCGGGGCGCTCGAGGCGACGATCCCGACGCCCGTTCGCGACCTCACGAAGCCGCCGCTCATGTACGTGGCGCGCTCGTTCGATGTCAACCGACCGGGCACCCGGCCGAAGGAGCTGCGCGGCGGAGTGCTCGGGGGGTCCCTGCTGCAGGGTCGGATCACGCGCGACGAAGAGATCGAGATCCGGCCGGGGCGCGCCGGAGCCAACGCGGCGGCATCGGAGTCGCTCCGGACAAAGGTCACGTCGATCATCTCGGGCGGTCAGGAGTGGGACGAGCTGCGCCCCGGGGGCCTCGCCGCACTCGGCACCAGCCTCGACCCCGCGCTGGCGAAGGGCGACGGGCTCACCGGTCGTCTCGTCGGCACGGTCGGGAACCTCCCGCCCGTGAGCCAGAAGATCCGCCTCAAGGCGACGCTCCTCGAGCGCGTGCTCGGCGCCCAGCGCGAGATCAAGGTCGACAAGATCCGAACGAGCGAGCTCCTGGCGATCACGGTCGGCACGACCGTCGCGAGCGGGAAGGTCACGAGCGCCCGCGGCGAGGAGGTCGAGCTCGCCCTCAACCGGGCGGTCACCGTCTTTCCGGGTAGCCGGGTCGCGATCTCCCGACGGCTGAACGCGTGGCGCCTGATCGGCTTCGGCATCGTGGAGGGGCCGGGGAAGTGAGGCCGGACCTTCTCGAGATCCTGCGCTGCCCGGTCTGCCGGGGCGAGCTCGCGCTCACCGTCCGCAAGCAAGAGGGGGCCGAGATCGTCGACGGCACGCTCCGCTGCCCGAAGTGCGCGGTCGACTACCCGATCGAAGACGGGATCCCCGACCTTCTGCCGCCCGACGAGCGGGACTGAGCCCCCCGGGGGACCTAGCCCCCGGTTGCGTAGTAGTAACCGAATAGGACGAAGAACATCACAGTCGCGACCACGACCGACGGGACGAGCCACCGGATCGCTCCCCGGCTGCGAGCCTGCACCGAGCTTCCCACGGTCACCACGGGGATCGCGAACGCGAGCCAGTACCCGCTCAGGATGGTCTCGTAGAGGGCGAACGACGTGGCGTTCGCGGTCGGGTCGCGCACCGCCAGGGCGATGACCAGCACCACCGCAAATGCGAGGAACGCAAGGCTGACCCCGGCGGCCTCGAGGTACCCCTCGAAGCCGCGCTTTCGGTTCGGGTAGTACCGCCGCAGGAGGAAGAGCATCGCGACGAACGCGCCGAGCGTCGCGACGAGGATGTAGAACGACGAGGTCGCGAGCGAGAGCGCGATCGGGCCCGACCCGGGAGGCGGAACGGCCACCGTGGCACCTACGGGGTGGTCAAGGTCACTCGCGCGGGTCCGCCGTCGCCGCCCCGGATCTTTAGCGGCAAGCAGTCGAGGCGGTATTCGCCGGCGGGGACCTCCGCGAGCAGGAGTCCCTCGAGGATGAGCGCGCCCGCGCCGAGCCAGAAGTGGTGGACGGGGAAGCGGTGGGTCGGGTCCGACTCCACCGACAGCGCGTCCACGCCGACGAGGCGGGTCCCTCGGTCGTAGAGCGCCTTCGCACCCGGAGCGGTGACCGCGACGTAGTCCGGGAAGAACTCGAGGGTCCGGGCCCATCGCGCCGAGTTCGCGGTCCGGAACAAGACCCGCCGGGTCCCGGACGGCACTCCGGCGACCTCCTCCGGCCCGATCGCCGTCGCGTCGGGCGCCACCGCGACAACGAGGCACGGGCCGTTCAGGAGCTCGAGGTCGAGCTCGTCCACCGTCGCGCCCCCCGGAATGAAGTGAGAGGGAGGGTCGACGTGCGTTCCCGCGTGCGACCCGAACGTCAGCGCGGAGAGGCTGTACGGGTCGCCGCGCTGGACCGACGAGACCGGGCGTGTCGCGAACGGCATGTCCCCGGGGAACACGGGCATTCCGGCGAAGAGCGGCATCGATACATCGAAGCGGCGGAGCGGGCCCACGCAGATCCCCAGCCTCTTTGGGGCCTGTAAGCCCATTAATCCTTCGACCGAAAGCGCGGGCCGGTCGTCCTCGTCGCGACCCGTGCTCGCGACAAGTCCGCCTGCCCGTGGGTACGAAGCGTTATGCCCGCTCGGACCGAACGAGCAGGGATGGCCCGGGCCCGACGGGGGCGTCTCCCCGACGACGAGGACGATGACGAGCCGGACTCCGATGAGGAGGACGAGGAGGAACCTCGGCGGCGGCCCCGCCCCGCCCGGCCGACCCGACCTCGCTCGGCGCCTCCGTCGCCCGTCCAGCGCTGGCGGGGACCCGCGGGGGAGGACGAGGACGACGAGGAGCCGGACGAGCCGCAGCGGACCCGCCGCTGGCGGCCGGACGCCGAGAAACCTCCCGTGTTCTGGCGGGCGCGGGACTCCCTTTACTTCGAGCCGCTCGTCGCGCTGGCCATCATCGTCCTCCTGATCGTCGGCCTCTTCGCCTACACCCAGAACTGGCCGCCGATCTATGTCGTCGAGTCGAGCAGCATGCAGCACGGGACGACCGACGTCCTCGGCCTCATCAACACGGGAGACCTCGTCCTCGCGCAGAAGGTCAGCGTCTCTTCGATCATACCCTACGTGATCGGCCTCGAGACCGGATATCATACCTACGGAGAGTACGGTGACGTCGTACTCTACCACCCGAACGGCGGTGGCCAGACGCCGGTCATCCACCGCGCGATCCTCTACCTCGACTGGAACCCGTCCTCCCGGTCGTACGACATCCCCGACCTCAACGGTCTGGCCTGCGGAAACGCTTCGAACGCCGTCTACTCCACCCCCGGCACGCCCGGCGGATGCGGAACGACCGGCCTTCGCGGCACCCTCGAACTCTACCACATCGGGTGGAGATCGGCGAACGTCTCGGTCGACCTCGCCTCGCCCGCCCTCGGGGGCCACTCGGGGTTCCTCACGATGGGCGACAACAACGTCCTCTGTGCGGGCTCGAATTGCGTCGGCACTCCCGACCAGAGCGGAGGTACCACGCCGCAGATCAGCGAGCTCGTCGAGCCCGGCTGGGTCATCGGGGTCGCCCGTGGGATGATCCCCTGGTTCGGGTCCCTGAAGCTCCTGCTCGAGGGGAACGCCGGCGAGGTCCCGGCCCAGTCGTGGGAGTTCCTCGGGTTGACCGTCTCGGGCGTGATCTTGCTCGCATTCGGAATCCATTACGCCTTGCGCGCCGAGGGGATCGAAACCCCGCTGCGCAAGCAGGAGGACGAGGAGGAGGCGGCGGCCGGGGGAAGGTCGCCGCCCCCGGACGACGAGGACGACGAGTCCGACGAGCGTCCTCGTCGCTTCACCGACGCGTTGCGCCCCTGGCGCCACCCCGCGTCGGACGAAGAGGACCCGACGACGCCGACGGCTCCGCGGGGCCGACACCGCGCGGCGCGTTTCGACCGCCCGTCAACGAGCCGGCGGGGCCGACCCCGGCCGCACGTCCGCCGGTCGGAGAAATCGCGACGGCATCCGCACGACGAGGAGCTCTAGAACTGGACCGACGGTCCACCGCCCCGGGCGGAGACGCGCGTCGACGGACGTGGTCCGGTGCGAGACGGCCTCTCGGTCGCCGTGGGCAACCTTTTAGGCCCTCCCCGGGTCCGGCGAGTCGGGGGCCGCTATGCACGTCATCGGGGGGACCGCGTCCACCGCGCTCGCCGAGCGGATCTCCCGGGAGCTCGGGAATGCCCCGTTCGGGATCCCGTTCACCAAGCGGTTCCCGGACGGCGAGATGTACGTGCGCATCGGCGGTCGGCTCGAAGGCGACGACGCCGTGATCGTGCAGTCGACCCGGACCGACCAGGACCTGGTCGAGCTCCTTCTGCTCGAGGACGCGGTCCGCGAAGCCGGCGCGCGTCGAACCCTGGTGGTCGTCCCCTACTTCGGATACGCCCGACAGGACCGACGGTTCTTTACCGGTGAGGCCGTGAGCGCCCGCGCCCTCTGCCGCCATGTCGAACTCGACGCGGACGTTGTCGTCACGGTCGACCTGCACTCCTCCGCCACGCTCGGCCAGTTCTCCAAGCCCGCCTTCGAGGCGAGCGGCATCCCCGCGATCGCCCGGCTCCTGAGGGAGCGTCCGGTCGACCTCCTCGTCTCGCCCGACAAGGGGGGGATCGACCGCGCCCGGCGGATGGCCCAACTGCTCGACAAACCGTGGCTCGCCCTCGAGAAGAAGCGGATCGACAGCGAGCACGTCGAGCTGTCGCTGCCCGAAAGCGTCCCGATCCCGCTCGAAGGGAAGCACACGGTGATCGTGGACGACGTCATCTCCACCGGCGGGACGATCGTGGAGGCCGCCAAGCTCCTGAAACGTCACCGGGTCGGGGCCGTGAGCGCCGCGTGTACCCACGGGCTCTTCCTGAGGGATGCCTTCGAGCGTATCAAGGCCGTCGTCGACGAGGTCTACTCGACCGACACCCTCGGGAATGCCGCCGAGAAAGCCTCGGTCGCGCCCGACATCGCCCAGATCCTCCGACGCGAGTCGCCGTCCTAGTTCGAGGAGAACGTGGACGCCCCGCTCCCCACGGCCGGAGCGCCGCTCGACGACCTCCTCGAGCTGGTCCAGTCGATGCGTCGCGAGCTCCGCCGGCGCGACGAGGCCCCGAGCGGTGACTGGGTCGAGCAGTCGGCGAACGACCTGCGTTCGGGCACCAAGGTCGGTTGGTACTACCCGATCGTCGCCGGAGGCGGCCTCGCTTTCTACGCGACCCAAGGCCGGGAGGCGTACGGTCACGTCCACGCCGGCGAGGGACCGGAGGCGGCCGCCCGGACGCTTCGCCTCGCGCGCCAACTCCTGGACTCGCTCCCGGCCACGGTGGGTTCGATCGACGTGGGGTTCACCGGACTGGCCGCCGAGGAGGAGCGGAAGCTTCTCCTCCAGCTCTCGGAGCGCCCGGGGTCGACGGTCATCGATCGTCTCGCACTCGAGCGCGAGCTCGGTCCGGCGGACGCGGACGGACCTGGGCCCGCCCCCGACCACCTCTCGCTCGTTCCCGCGCGGGCGGTGACGGTCGAAGCGCTCGCGGACCTCGACCGTCGGGCCTTCTCGGGAACGGTCGACGAGCTGCTGATCGGCCCGTCGCCCGACGATTACGCACGCGTCCTCCGAGCGATGCTCGGCGGGAGCCTGGGGCGGTTCCTCGACGAGGCGTCCGTCGCGCTCCTCGTCCCGGAGCCTCCGACCCTTGTCGGCACGCTCCTCTCGGGCGAACAGACCCCACGGACCGCGATCTTCCTCGACTTCCTGGTGGACCCGGCCGCGCGCGGGCGCGGCTACGGGCGATTCCTGCTGCGGTGGGGGTTCCGGGCCCTCTGGGCCCTCGGCTACTCCTCCGTGCGTCTTTGGGTGACGACGGGGAACGCTTCGGCCCGGCATCTGTACGACGCGTCCGGGTTCCGGACCATCGCGGCCGCCGCGATCTACCGTTGGGAACGGGGGTCGGCCGGACCGCAACCGCAGGCGGTCCGGTAAGGGCAGCTCTCGAACATCCAGGACGGACACGCTTCGAGCGACTCGGGGGCGTGCTCGGCGAGGGCCCGCTCGAGCTCGCCGAGGCGCCCGCGCCAGAGACGGGCGAACACCGAGACGGGTCGGAACTCGGCCTCGAAGACCCGCACGCGATCCCGCGCGTCCAGCGCGTGCTCGTACGCCACGATCACACGACCGGCCGTGCGTCCGGTGGCGACGCAGCGAAACCCGAGCTCGAGCGCGTACTGGGGCGATCGTGCGAGGAGGTCCTCGGCCCGGTGGGGCACCCGGACCCGCGACGTGCGCACGATGTACGGTTCCCCGCGGAAACCTCCGACCTCCTCGGCCGGGTCGGTCGACCGGGACGGAAGCCGCGCGACCTCACCGACCGGACCCGATTCGACCGCTTCGAGCAGGTCCGCGTACAGGGAGGACGCCGGGCCGGGGGCCCGGGACGGGGTCGGCTCGGCGTCCGGAGGGGGCCGCCGGTCGAAGTACGCACGGCGGGGGTAGACGAGGTCCCGGAATCGGTCGACCGAGGGGGGTGGGGTCGATGCGAGGGCCCGCTCGAGGCGTTCGCGAAGGGGTCCGGCGATGTCGGGACGGTCGTCGGCCGACGCAACGGCCGCGAGGATGCGGGAGGGCGGGTCCACTTCCTCTCCGGTGCAGTCGCAGACCTCCGCGTCTTGGTACTCGCACCCCCGGGAAAACCAGCGGCACCGTCCGAGGTCGGTCGGGTCCCTCCGTCCCCAGGCGGCGCGCAGGCGGTCCGCGCGTCGGTGCATCTCGTCGGAGATTGCAGGAAGGTCACGGAACGATAGGTCGACCACCCGCACCCCTCCGACCGACGTCTCCCGCGCTACGAGCGTGACGAGCCGACCGGTCGGGCGCCCGAGGAGCGCGCAGTACATCGCGAGCTGTTCGACATACTCCGGGCGGTCGTCGGCCAGCGCGGCCGGATCGACGGCCAGTGTGGCCGTTTTCACCTCGACCGGCACGTCGGTGAGGGCGTCGATCCGGCCGACCAGCCCGTCCTTGCGAACCCGGACCTCGAGCCGGACGTCGGGCGCGAGTACCGGTCCGACCACCCGATGCAGGAAGCGGCCGGCCTCGAGCCGGGCCTCGCGTTCCGGGGGAACCGGAGGAAGCGGGACGAGCGGTCGCCAGTAGGCACGTCGCAGGCCGAGAAGGTCGGTCACGGAGATCGACGGCGGTCGACCCTCGAGGGGGAACCGTCTCCGTATCTCCTCCGCGAGCGCGGGATCGTCGCGGAATCGGACCGCGGACCTCCATTCGGGTGCCGGCGGCCGCGCGCTCGCATCCCCCACGAGGGTCCCGAGCGCGCCCGGGTATAGGAGGGCGCGGGCCGGGAGAGAAGCCGCTATACTCGAAGAGAGGCTCCTCGGGTCGCCATGACCGAGGCGGCCCGACATCCGCTCATCATCGGAAGCGGCATCGCGGGGCTCTACGTCGGTCTGAGGTGTCGGGAGCTCGGACTCCGGCCGACGATTGTCACGAAGGCCCGGCTCGAGGAGTCGAACACCCGGTACGCGCAGGGGGGGATCGCCGCCGCGGTCGGCCCCGGCGACTCTCCGGCGCTCCATCTGGCCGACACGGTCGAGGCCGGGGTCGGCCTCGTGGACCTGAACGCGGCCCGCGTGTTGACCTCCGAGGCGCCGGCCCGTATCGCCGACCTGGTCCGCTACGGAGTTCCGTTCGATACGGTCGAAGGGCAGGTCGCCCTCGGACGCGAGGCGGCCCACGGCCGCTCCCGCATCCTGCACGCGGGCGGTGACGCGACCGGCTTCTCGATCGAAGAAGCGCTGCGCCACCGGGTACTCGAGGCCGGCATCGAGGTCCGCGAGCGGACGGTACTGCGCGCGTTGCGACGTGACGGGAGGGACGGCCCGGTGGCGACCCTCGCGGGAGCGGACGGAGGGTCGGTCGAGGTCTTCGCTTCGGGTCCCGTTGTCCTCGCCACGGGAGGCGCCGGTAGTCTCTACCGCCAGAGCTCGAACCCGGCGATCGCGACGGGCGAAGGCGTGGCGATCGCGTTCCGTGCGGGGGCGCTCGTCACCGACATGGAGTTCGTTCAGTTCCACCCGACCGTCTTCTGGCGCGAGGGGGCT
Organism: Thermoplasmata archaeon; assembly: GCA_021816865.1. GTDB lineage: Archaea > Thermoplasmatota > Thermoplasmata > Lutacidiplasmatales > UBA184 > Lutacidiplasma. The sequence goes on from JAKAWX010000001.1 coordinate 313,689, forward strand.
CCCCGGTACCTCATCACCGAGGCGCTCCGGGGCGAAGGGGCGGTCCTGCGCAACGATGCCGGGGAGCGGTTCATGACAAAGGTGCACCGGGACGCCGAGCTCGCCCCGCGCGACGTCGTCGCGCGCGCGATCGACCGGGAGATCCTGCGGACCGCCCACCCGTGCGTCTATCTCGACGCGACGGCCCTCCCGCGAGATCGGCTCTTCGCCCGCTTCCCTTCGATCTGCCACTTCCTCTCGGCGTACGGCCTCGACCCGTCCCGCGACCCGATACCGGTGACGCCGGCGGCCCACTACATGATCGGGGGGGTGACCTCGGACCTCGAAGGGCGGTCGACCCTGCGCGGGCTCTACACGTGCGGCGAGGTCGCGTCGACCGGGGTACACGGCGCGAACCGGCTCGCGAGCAATTCGCTGCTCGAAGGGCTCGTCTTCGGCGAGCGGGTCGCGCGACAGCTCCTCCACCCCGTTCCGGGCGGGCCCGCCGAGCCGGCGCTGGTCGTGGACGTCAAGGTGGCGCCGGGGGCGGGTCGCGGTGAGGAGCCCCGACTCGCCCGCGAGATCCGCGACCTCTTGTGGAACGACGTCGGGATCGTCCGAACGGCGTCGGGCCTTCGGTCCGCGCTCGACGAGTTCGGCCGCATGGGTCGGACGGCGGAACCGTCGACGCCCGACCAGCACGCCGGGCCGCTTGCGAACGCGGTCGTCACCGCGACCCTGATCGCCCGGGCGGCCCTCGCGCGGACCGAGAGCCGCGGATGCCACTACCGCTCGGACTACCCTCGCACGAAGCCGTCGTGGCGACGCCACATCGGCCTGCGCTGCGGGAACGCTCCGGCGGCCTGACGCCGACAACCGTTATGGGCGGGAAGCCGTCGCCCACCGCATGGACCTGTCGCTCTCCGCCGAGGAGCAGGACCTCCGGGAGGCCGCCCGCCGGTTCGTGCGGCGTGAGGTGGCCCCGGTCGCGGACCGGATGGACCGGGAGGACTACTTTCCGCGCGACGTCTTCCGAAGGCTGGGCGAGGACGGGTTCCTCGGGATCACCCTCCCGAGCGAGCGGGGGGGGCTCGGACTCTCCTACCTTGCCCAGGCGCTCGTGCTGGAGGAGATCGCTCGCGTAAGTCCCGCGCTCGCCCTGAGCGTGGGCGCGCACTCCAACCTCTTCGCGGACAACGTCGCGCGCAACGGCTCCGAGGCGCAGCGTGCGGAGTTCCTGCCGGGTGCGGCGTCGGGGTCGACGATCGGCGCGCTCGGGTTGACCGAACCGACCGCCGGCTCCGACGCGATGTCGATCCGCACCCGGGCCGAGCGGCGGGGGTCCCGGTATCTCCTCAACGGTTCGAAGCAGTTCATCACGAACGGACCGGTCGCTGACGTGTTGCTCGTTTACGCAAAGACCGCACCCGAGAAAGGGTCGCACGGGATCAGCGCGTTCCTCGTCCGGCGGGAGACGCCGGGGTTCGCGGTGGCCCGCCAGCTCGACAAGATGGGCATGCGCGGCTCCCCGACGGGCGAGCTCGCCTTCCAGGACGTGGAAGTGCCGATCGAGAATCGCGTCGGCGAGGAGGGGGCAGGGGCGAGGATCATGATGAGCGGCCTCAACGTCGAGCGTGCGGTCCTCGCCGCGATCCCGGTCGGCATCCTGGCCGAATGCCTGGACCGGTCGGTCGCCTACGCGCGGGAGCGCGAGCAGTTCGGAAAGCGGATCGGTCGGTTCGAGCTCATCCAGGAAAAGCTGGCCAACATGTACACGGACCTCGAGGCCGCCCGCCTCATGCTCTACTCGGCGCTCGACGCCGTGCGGCGCGACCCGGCCCGTCTGCGCGTCGCTGCGGCCGCGCTCACCTTCGCTTCGGAAGCCTCCACGCGGGCCGCCCTCGAGTCGATCCAGGTCCACGGGGGCTACGGTTACATGCGCGACCTTCCGCTCGAGCGGCTCGCGCGAGACGCAAAACTCCTCGAGATCGGCGCCGGCACGTCGGAGATCCGACGGTTGATCGTCGCGCGGGAACTCCTCGGTCCGGGGTTCGCCGACTGACGGGCCGGGCCCGGCCCCCGAGGGCGGCCTAGCGCCGCGCCGGCTTTCTCAGCCCGAGTCCTTCCTCGATGTAGAGGGCCGCCTGCGTCGAGGTCGACCGGCGGTCGCGTTCGGCCGCCACCTTGAGCTGGCGCAATATCGCCGGCTCGAGGTAGACGGCTAGTCCGACACGGCGTTTCGCTTTGCTCTTCGGGGGTCGTGGCATCTGTTTGCCTCACTTCACGGGTTGGAACCCTCGGCCGGGATTCCCGTACCGAGTCGTGTTCCGAGAGGTGGATTCAATGGCCGAGTTATGAACTAGACGTTGGGTGCGATTACGGACGGGGGGCAACAGAATCTGCCGAAACGGTTCGGCCCGTCACGGCATGGCATTGCGAGACCTCGGAACCCCGAAAACGGCGCGAGACCCCGCGCTGTTGTCGGAGGGCCCGGACCCGCGCGGGGGCCGAACCACGCGAACCGCCGCTACCAACCATTATAGCGTTGGGACCCCCATCGGCGGACGATGGCGGGCCGACCGGCGCCGAGCTCGAGCCAGGCTTCGTCCCTGCGCCTCGAAGTTCTCAAGGAGCTCCAGTCGATCGTCGACGACCGCGAGGTACGCGATCGGCTGGACCGGGGACCCCTCGCCGAGGCCAAAGGGCGCGAGCACTGGGTCCTCCACCTCCTGCTCCGCGCGGAGGAGTCTAGCCAGGCCCACCTCGACACCCTCATCGGCTCCGCGTACTCGAATCTCGTCGCTCGACTGCAGGCCGTCGAGGACCGACTCCAGAAGGTCGAGTCGCTCGAGCTCTCGCTCGGCGAGGCCGCCGAGCGCCGCCTGGATGCGCTCGAGAACGCGCTCGCGGAGCGCGTCACCAAGGAGGTGACCGCGGGGATCACCGCGGCCGCTTCCCGTCTCTCGAGCGACCTCTCCGGAAACCTCGATGCCAAATGGAAGCCGATCGGCGAATCGGTCGAGACGTTCGCCCAGTCGTCGCACCAGCTCTCGAAGGACCTGTCCGACACCTACCGCGTCTCGACGCAGAGCCGACTGCTCCTGAACGAGAACGCCCGGCGGATCATCGACCTCGGGCGGGACATCGTCGCGCTCGAGGAGAGCCTCAAGCTCGCCCTCGCCAAGGTTCTCGAAGACGGGCTCCAGCCGCTCGAGGAACGGATCGGGGCGCTCGAGGGCCGACGCCCGATGACCCTCGAGGCCGGCACGACGGCCCCCGCGACCGACCCGCCTCCTTCGGGCTAGACCGGGATCCCGATGCGCCTTTCGCCCCACCACCCGCGCTATCGGAGCCTCACGACCCGCGTGGGCCTCGCCCGCGCCCATCGCACGGGACTCGTGGTCGCCGAAGGGCTGATCGCCCACGGCCGCGGGGAGGCGTTCGACTACCTGCTCGGCGAGAAGACGAGCGCGAGCGCACGGCGCGCCGAGACGGTCGCCGCCGACTGGCTCCGCGCGGCGCACCGCCCGGTCGTCAGCGTGAACGGCAACGTCGCGGCCCTCGCCGCCCGCGAGGTCGCGCGCATCGTGCGGGCCGCTCCCCACGTGGCGGTCGAGGTGAACCTCTTCCACCGTACGCCCGGACGGGCCCGCGCGGTCGCCCGGGCGCTCGAGCGCGCGGGCGTGCGGGAGGTCCTCGGCGTGCGGCCCTCGGCCCGAATCGCGGGCCTCCCTTCCGACCGCGCCCGGGTCGACCGCCGTGGGATCTACGTCGCCGACGTCTGCCTGGTCCCTCTCGAGGACGGCGACCGGGCGGAAGCGTTGCGGCGCCGGGGCCAGAAAGTGATCTCGGTCGACCTCAATCCGCTCTCCCGCACGAGCCGCACCGCCGACCTGCCGATCGTCGACGAAGTGCGTCGGGCGCTCGGCCACATCGCGGACGACCTCGAGCGCCCGGCGCGCCGTTTTCCGGCACGGTGGGCGCCGTTTGATGCCGCGCAGGCGCTCTCGGACGCCCTCGACACGATCGACCGCCGGCTCACCGGGGCGGCGGCGCGGCGGCGGACTCGGCGACCGCGCGCGTGAGCTTCTCGGCGACCGCTTCGAGGAACGCGCGGTCCGACGCGTCGTAGGCGCCGACCTCGTTGCCGTCGATGTCGATCTCGCCGATCACGCGATCTCCGTCCCGGACCGGCACGACGATCTCCGACCGCGTCTCGAGGAAGCAGGCGAGGTAGTCGGGCGACGTTCGGACGTCGTCGACGATGACCGTCGCCCCATCGCGCGCGGCGCGGCCGCAGATCCCGCGGTCGATCGGGATGCGCGTGTGCTCCGTCGCCGCCGGTCCGTCCCATGCCTCCAGGACGAGCGTGTCGCCGTCCCGACGGTACACCCCGACCCACCGGTAATGGCGGAACGACTCCCGCAGGAAACGGCAGACTTCGGCGAGCGCCGGGCGGCCGTGAAGCCGGGCGACGACCGCATCGACCTGGAGGAGCGAGGGCGCCATGGCGCGTGGGGGGACGGTCATGCGCCCGCCTTCCGGGGCACCGCCCCGGGCGGAGGGGGAGCGCCGAGGGGGAGACTCTCCGCCGCCACGGAACGGCCGTGCGCGGCGTTTGAACTCCCGAGGCGTATTCCGCCACGAGCTTTCCAGACTCGCGCCGTACCGGACTGAGCCACCTCGGCACGCCCTTCGGGCGAGGACGGGAAGCGGCCGATAAGCTTGGCGGCCCGCGGAACCGCGGTCAGTCGCGCGCCGGGTACCAGCGGCAGCTCGGGCAACCGACCCCGCGGTCTTCGCCGGGGATCATCGTTCCGCACTCGGGACACGGCACCGGCTCGGCGACCGAGAGCGCGAGGCAATCGAAGCAGCTTCCTCCCCGACGGTCGTCGGGAAGAACGACAAGGCCCTTCCCGCAGAACAGGCAGTGGGCGAACCGCTCGTCCGAGACCCCGAAGCTCCGACTGTCCGCGAACGAAAGCATCGCGCGCTCCACCATGCGTCCGGTACATAAGGCCTCGCGCGACGGCCGTCGTGCGGGTCGAGTTCCGGTGTCCGGACGGCTCCTTTTTAGGGCTCTTTCCAGCGCGCCTTGAGCGCGGCGAGGAGGAACAGTCCTGCCGTGAACCCGACCAGGACGCCCCAGTCGACCGCCGCCCCGACGAACGAGAGCGGGGCCAATCCGACCGCCCCTTGGACGAGGCCCGCCGCGTACGTGGTGGGCGAGAAGTGCGCGACGAACTGGGCCCACCCCGGGAGGACGGACAGGGGGTAGTACACCGGCGGAAGCACCGTGAGGACGAGCGAGATCAACGGGCTGAAGAGGAACGTCTCCCGAACGTCCTGGAAGTACGTCGCGAGCGTGAAGGCGAGCGCGCTCGCGAATCCCCAGACGAGGACGAGGGTGCCGGTGAGGACGGCGAGGCTCTCGACGGTCGCATAGCCCTTGACCACGAACAGCGCGACGAAGACGGCGAGCCCCGGCAGGGAGTAGACGAGCTCGCTCAGGGCCATGCCGGCGACATAGACCGGCGCCTCGACCGGCGACGCGACCACGATGTCCTGGAACTTGAGGTCGTGCCGGTAGTGCGTGAGGTCCGACTGAAGTCCGGTCCCCACCGAGAGCATCGTGAGGATCATCCCGCCCGTGATCCCGTAGGCGAGGAGGCGGCCCCCCGACACGATCGTGATGAAGAAGAGGAAGGAGAGCGGCGACGCGAGGAGGTTGACGAGGAAGAGCGGCTGTGTCCGGATCGGGATCAGACCGTTCAGCCAAACGAGCGTGAAGAGCGAGCGCAATCGGTTGCGTTCGCTCACGATTCCGCCTCCTCGACCGAGTTCTCCTCGATCGACTTGCCGACGACATCGAGGAAGATGTCCTCGAGGCTCACCGGGCCCATCGAGAGCCGGAGACCGCGCTCGAGCGCACGCTTCGCGAGATCCCGCGCCTCGGCCTCCCGCGTGAAGACGAGGTACCCGCCCTCGATTTCCGAAACCTGGCCGTAGCTTTCGAGCTCCTCGCGCGGGTAGGACCCCTGGACCGTGACGCGATAGGGGTAGCGCACGCGTGCGCGCAGTTCCGCGGGCGACCCCTCGAGCATGAGCCGTCCCCGCTCGACGAGCGCGAGCCGGGTCGAGAGCGCCTCCGCCTCGTCCAGGTAGTGGGTCGTCAGGATGATCGTCCGTTGCTCGCGGCTCGCGCGCCGGATCGCCTCCCAGACCTCCCGTCGCGCGAGGGGATCGAGTCCGGTCGTCGGCTCGTCGAGGAAGAGAACGTCCGCGTCCGACGCGAGGACCATCGCGCAGAGGGTCCGACGCCGGAGCCCCCCCGAAAGGCGCGACACCATCCGGCGGCGGTACTCGGTGAGCGAGAGCTCCTCAAGGGCGTCCCGCGTCCGCCGACGCGCCTCGGGGGGGTCGAGTCCCCTCAGCTTGAGGTAGAGGTAAACGACCTCCTCGACGTTCAAGAAGTAGAGCGGCCGGGACTCCTGGGGCACGCAGGCGATCCGCGCCCGGATCGCTCGCTCCTCCCGTCGGACGTCATAGCCGAGAACGGTGAGCTCGCCCGAGGTCGGCTCGAGCTGGGTGGCCGCGATGCGCACGAACGTGGTCTTGCCGGCACCGTTGCGCCCGATGAGACCGTAGACGCGGCCGGTCGGGACCTCGAGAGTGAGCTTCTCCAGGGCCGCGCTGCCCGACGACGAGCCGGGATAGACCTTCCTCAGGTCCTGAGCGAGCACCGCCGATGTCATGGAAGTCGGCCCGAGGACGCAGGCCGCTCTTAACTCCGCGGAAGCCACGCCCGGCGAACGGCACCGGTCGGACGCTTCGGGCGGGCGATGGACGGTCGCGACCTCCCGGCTGCTCGGGTCGTGCTCCCGGAAGGCACCCGATGCCCGCTAGCTGAGGATCTCGGCAAGGCGGCCCTCGGCGCGGGCCTTCTCGATCTCCTGGGCGATCCGGCGGCCCGTCGAGAGTCCGGGGGCGACAAGGTCGGAGTAGGGACTCCCCGAGATGAACAGGTTCGTGCCGGCCACGATCCGGGTCGAGATCTCGAAGACCTTGAACTCGAGCTCCTCGGTCATAATCCCCTCCACGCAGAACGGCCCGACCATCCCGCCGAAGAGCTCGATCGAGCGTTCGATGATGCGAGCGCCGACCTCGAACGCCTTCGGGAGGAGCGACTCGCGGAGGATGACCGGGACGTTGCCGGTGACCACGAACGTTGGGCGGATCCCGGCGCGGAGCAGCTCTTCTTGGGCGCCGAGCTTGTAGAGCTCATCGATGTTCGCCTCGTCTCGCCGATCCATGCCGAGGAGCTCGAGCGAGCCGTGCCCGACCCGGTAGCCCCGGTCGGAGAGGGGCGAATAGAAGAAGTGCATGTAGTACCGGGTGCCGAGGACGTACTCCTGGATCACGTACGGGCCCGTCGGTCGGAACTCCGATAGAGCCTCCCGGTTCTTCGCGAGGTAGAACCCTTTTCCACCCTTCGCACCGTAGTACTTTACGATCACGGGGCCGTCGACCTCGCTCGCGTCTTCGAAGCGCTTCGGCATCGAGACCCCGGCCGACTCGAGCCACTCGCGCTCCTTGCGTCGGTCGGACTCCCAGGCAAGCACGGCCCGGTTCCCGAAGACCGGCACGTCGAGCGCCCCGAACGCCTCGGGGCCGAGGTACTCGACGAACGAACCGTGCGGGATCAGGACCGCGCCTTCCTCCCGTAACCGCCCCGCGACCCCGGGGAGCTCGGAGACCCGGGCGACGGAGAGGAACCGGTCGGGTCGAGCGAGCGGGAATGCGTCGTAGAACTTCTGCGGCGGTCCGACGGAGATCCCGAGCGTCGGCAACCCCTCGACGCGCGCCCCGTGGAATATCTGGAGAGACGAGTGCGAACAGAGGGTGGCTACGGTAGGGCGACGACCGTCGAGCGAGGCCAGCCGGCGTTGAGATGCGAGGGGAACCCCCATACGGGGGAGTATCGAGAGAGCGTCTTAGCCTTTGCGCGGACCGTCGTTCAGGGGGACGCGCCCCCGTCCTCGAGCTCCCAGTACCACTTCACCCGGCGGGCGCCGACTTCGGCGATTCGGCGGCGGACCTCGGGGTCGACGGACGGATCGCGAACGAGCCGGCGGACCTCCTCGGGGGTCCCCTTCCCCAGGCGGTCGGAGAGTCCCGAGCTCTCGAGGAGCGGACGGATCGCGTCGAGGCGGTACTGCCACGCCTCCTCCCTCCGGCGGATCGCGACCGAGCGCGACCCGGGGACCCGGTGGACGCCGAGGTCCTCGGCCGCGCGGTGGAGCTCTTCGGCCGTCTGCCGTAGCTCGGAGGCCAGCCGCCGTTCGTCGGAGCGCAACGACTCGAAACGGTCGACCAGTTCGCGCAGGCGGCCCTCGTCGGCCGGGGGCACGGACCGGAATTCGGGGCATCGGCTGCGGAAATCGCACCGGGCGCACTGCCGGCCCGGGCGCGGTTCAAACGCCTCCGACCGGATCCCGTCGCTCACAGCGCCGAAGCGATCGTGCAGCGTCTGGATAGCGCCCGTGCTCCGGGGTCGCGTCGTCAACGGCGTCAACGACCTCAGGTGGTAGAGGGTGAGGCCTTCGACCGGCTCGGCGTAGTTCCGTTCGACGAGGACCTGGTAGAGGGTCAGCTGGTCCGAGCCCACCGCGTCCTCGTTCGAGAGCTCGCGCGACGTCTTGTAGTCGACGATCTCGAGCCCCCCCGCCAGGGTCCGGTCGATGCGGTCAATGTACCCGTGGACCGGGATCCCGTCCCACCGGGCTTCGAGATGTTCCTCGACGGCGACCGGCTTCGGCCGGTCACGGGCCAATCGGTCGTAGTACCGGGTCAGGAGATCCCGGCCGAGGGTCCGGTACCGAGCCTCCTCGTCGGCCGACGCGTACCCATCGCCCGTCCAAGAGCGATCGTAGAACGCGAGCAACTCCTCGAGCGACATCCCGATCGCACCGGTCGGGGGCGGGGCAGGGGGCTCCCACTCGTCGAGCGTGCGCTGCGACTCGGCCTCTCCCACACGTCGTGCCGAGGGAACGACGAGCGGCCGGACGAGCTCCTCGAGGACGGAGTGGATGACCCGTCCGAACGTAAAGTAACCGCGGGGGGCCTCGGCGAGCTTGTCGACGTAGAGGAACTTCCAACGCAGCGGACACTCGGCGTACGTCCGATACGACGAGTAACTGAGCGTAGGTGCCGTCGTCACGACCGGCGACCCGCGCGGGAGTTCATCTCGTTTCCGGGGGAGCTCTCCCCCGGAACTCCGCCAAGCGACCTAGTGCCCGGCCGCCGCCGCGTCCGCGACGATCTTCTCGTCGGTCTCCCCGGGGAGCACCCCGCGAGCCTGCGGGTTCGCGAGGTTCTTCGGAAGGCCAAGGAGGTCGAGCAACTCCTTGTAGTGGTTGCGGATCGTCACCGGCGTCACGTTCGCGACCGCGGCAATCCGGTCCTGGCTGCGCGGCTCACCCATCAGGTTCGACGCGATGTAGATGATCGTCGCAAGGATTCCGTTCGGCAGCACCCCGCTCGTGGAGTAGACCTGCTCGACCTGTTCGAGCAGCGAGAGGACCTTCTGGCGGACCTCCTTCGAGAGGTTCAGGTCCTGCGTGAACCGTACGAGGTAGTCCCTCGGCTCGACGGGCTTGAGGCCGAGCTTGAGCTCCCGGGCCAGGAGAGTGTACGCTCGCCCGACCTCGATCTTCGTCGCCTTCGAATGCGCGATGATCTCCTTCATCGTGCGAGGCACGTGGCACTGTCGGCAAGCGGCGTAGACGCTGGCCGCGACGAGCGCAACGATCTTCTTCCCTCGCGTCGCCTTGTGCTCGAGGGCCCGGCGATAGATGTACGTCGCGGATTCTTTGACCTCCCGCGAGAGGCCGAGGACGCCGGCGAGCCGGTTCAGTTCGCCGAGCGCCACGACGAGGTTGCGCTGGTGCGTTCGGGCGGCCCGAAGCCGGTGGTTGAGTTTCCGAAGATGGTAGAACTTGAGGGACGTGTTCCGGGAGAGCGAGTTCCCCTGGAAGTCACGCGTCGGCACCCCGATCTCGCTGAAGAGGCCCTTGTCGGGCATCAGCGGGGAGATGACCGGTCCCCAGCCGCGGGCTTCTCGACCCGTGTCCTCCTTCGAACCGCGCTGGCCGCGGTCGCTTACGAGGGCGCTCTGGTCGACCACCAATCCGCAGTCGGCACAGACGATCTCCCCGCGGATCTCGTCACGAATAAGGTGCGAAGAACCGCAGTTCGGACAGACGTCGGACGCCGGCGGCGCGGTCGCCGGCGCCGCACCGGACGAAGAGGCCCGAGGAAGCGATTTGGCCGGCGTGCGAGGGTGATTTCGCGTCGTGGACGGGACGGTAGAGTTCATAGCTTCACCGGTCCCCTAAACGATGTCCCGTATATATAGCTTGGTCCGATTTCTGTAGCGATTGTCTGTTACAGATGTTACATCGTGCTGAGGTATAGCACGGCTTTGGGATCGATTCGGCCCCAGAAAGATGACGCACCGATTGAAACGGGGCTTCGTGCGAGGCGCACGACTCGCCGGATCCGGTCGTCTCCTCACGTACCACCCCCGGACCGGCCCTCGAGCGAGACCGCGTCCGGGTCACGCCGTGATCGAGCGCTGGCCCCATAGGGCGATCGCTCCCGACCTCGAATAGCACGGACCCGGGAGATGGCCCTCCACCTCCGAGGGGCTCCTGTGCCAGCGCCAACGGTTCGAGCGATGCGGCGACAAGCGAGTCGTTCGCACCATGGGAGCGCCTTCGTCGCGACCGGCCTCCTTTTCGGCGCCGCCAAGCCGATACGTCCTCGGCTCCGCGCCTGCAACAGTCCTTATCCCAGGCGACCTTAACTGGGCACCGGCTGAATCGTGAGGCGCAACCCCCCGCCGATCGCGCGGTCTACGATATCCGCCCCACCCGACGTTCCCCGGGACTCTCGCGCGGAAGAGTTCGGGCCCGTTCTTCCCGAGATCCCGCTCGTGGAGGTCGATGTCGACGCGGGCCCCTCCCCCCACTGGATCCGAGACGTGACGCAGCGCTGGAAGCTTCGCGCCCGGGTCGAGGTCTGCCGGCCGATGGGTTCCGACTCGGCCGATCTCCTCCAAGTAGTGGAGCTGATCGGCGACCCGGGCGACCTCGGAGCCGCCGAACGCCACCTTCGCCGTCGGACCGACCTTCGGGCGCTCACCGTCATGTCGCGCTCCCCGTCACGGCGTTTCATCCGGGCCGTCACCGAACTGCCGCCGCCGTGCCGCCGCGTCTTCGAGATGGGGGCGATCTGCGGCACCTGTCGGTTCTCTCCGGCCGCCCGGAAAGATGGACGAGAGCGGTGGACGTTGGTGGTTCCCCAAACCCCGGAGGCCCTCCAGACGGTGGCGGGGGCCCAGACCGGGCGGGACGGGAGTCGCCTCCCAATCCTCCGGATGCGACGTTTCGTTCCCGCCCGCACTCTCACGCCCCGACAGACCGCCGCGCTCGAGACCGCCTACCGCCTTGGCTTCTACGCGTTCCCCCGGCGGAGCAACTTGCGGGAGGTCTCCCGCATCCTGGGTGTCAGCCGCTCGACCACGGCCGAGCTGCTGCGACGCGCGGAGAGCAAGATGCTCGCCCATCAGATTGGGGACTCCTGACGTCACCCGTCCGGAGCCGGTCTCCCGGTCCCCCGGAAAGGAACGCCGGTCAATCGCCGGAAGCGCCCCGGTGCCGGCGGAATCCCCTGACGGCGGTCCGGTTCTGTCCGCTGTCCCGCAGCGGGTCCGCGAGGTCCTGCTCCAACAGGAGGCCCTCGGCCAACGGAAGGTCGAGGCCCCGGCGCACCGCTTCCCGGGCGTGACGGACCGCCCGGGCGGGGAACTGGGCGATTCGTTCCGCGACCTCAATGGCCTCGAGCCGCAGCCGGGAAAGCGGGACGATGCGGCTGACGAGGCCCACCTCGTAGGCGCGGGCGGCCGAGATCGGCTCGCCGGTAAGGATCATTTCGAGCGCCGTGCCGCGAGGGATCGTCCGGGGAAGCCGCTGGGTCCCCCCCTGACCCGGGATAATGCCCCAGCGCACCTCGGGGAGACCGAAGGTGGCGTTCGGGCTCGCGAGGCGCACGTCGCACGCGAGCGCCAGTTCGAGGCCGAGACCGAGACAGTAACCATTGATGGCCGCGACAACCGGTTTGCCCGGGTCGAAGTTGCGGGTGAGACCACCAAGCCCCGGTTCCCGGGCCCAGCGAGCGTGTCGGTCCCCCGGGTGGGCCTCCGAATAGAACTCCTCGAGACGCTTGAGGTCGATCCCGGACGAGAACGCCTTGTCGCCGGCTCCCGTCAGCACCGCCGCGCGGAGGCGATCGTCGGCCCGAAGCCGCCTCCACGCCCGGAGGAGCTGGGCGTGCGACTCGGGGTCGATCGCATTCAGGGAGGCCGGCCGGTCGAGGGTCACGACGAGGACTCGACCGCGAGCGCGCGCACGGACCGGCATGGGGTCGGGGACCGTCCGGTGGCTCATCTGATTGTCGCCCTCGCGGTGGTCCGGACGAGGCCGAGCCAGCGGGACCGCGGCGCCGCGGGAGCGGGGCCGAACCGGTGAGGCCCCGAACAAAGGAGTGGGAACCCGTGGGGCGGGCGCCTACGCCGCAACACAGGTTACGAGGGACGAGCGCCGCCGCCCCGGACGGGATCTCAAAGTGGTGGACACCGAAAGGGACCCGGTCGCTCCGGGACGACCGACCTCGTCGGCCCTTACCGGTCAGGGAGAACGAACATCCCGTCCGCGCCGGTTGTCCGCTTGAGGAGATCCGTGTCGGGTCGGGGTCGTTCGAGCGCCGTGGCCGAGGCCGCCGCTCCGTCGTTCGACCCGATCGCATCGGGAGAACTTCGGGGGGAGTCGTTCCGAGAGATCCTCTACCGGACGTCCGACGGGGTCGCGACCGTCACGCTGAACCGGCCGGAGGCGTACAACGCGTACAGCACGTTGACCCTTCACGAGATCGCTCGCGCGGTGGGGATGGCTTCCCGCGACGACCGCGTCGGGGTGCTCGTCCTCACCGGTGCGGGGACGCGCGCCTTCTGCACGGGCGGTGACGTCAAGGAGTACGCGAGCCGCTTCCTCCGCCGCCCGCACGACTACTGGAAGTACATGGCGGTCTTCCGCGAGGCCGTCGAGTCCCTGCTGCGGTGCGGCAAGCCGGTGATCGCGCGGCTCAACGGGATGGCGGTGGGTGGCGGCAACGAGCTCCACCTCGCGTGCGACCTCTCGGTGGCTGCTTCCCACGTCTACCTCGGCCAGGTCGGGGTCGGGGTCGGCTCGGTGGCCGCCGGCGGCGCCACCCAGTGGCTGCCCCTCGTGGTCGGCGACCGGAGGGCCCGCGCGATGCTGATGCTGAACGAGCGGATCCCCGCCGCCCAGGCGGCGGAGTGGGGACTCGTCACGTCCGCCGTCACTTCGGTCGTCCGGAACGGCGAATGGGTGACCTTTCCGACCCCCGAAGAGACCGGATGGGCGCTCAAGGAAGAGCGGGGGTACCGGGTGGACCTTCGGAGGCTCGACGACGCGGTCGACCACCTCTCGAAACGCCTGCTCGGGATGTTCCCGGAGTGCCTCCGGTACACGAAGACCCAAGCGAACTTCTGGAAGGAGCTGGCCTGGAACCAGACGGTCGGCCACGCCCAAGAGTGGCTCGCGCTCCACTTCGCTACCGTGGAACCGTACGAGGGGATGCACGCGTTCGTTGACAAGCGACCCGCTCGGGTCTCCGAGCTCCGCACGAAGCTCGCGAGAGGCGAAGGCGATTACCTCCACGGCCCGCCCCTGCGGTCGTGCGGGAGCTGCGGCGAAGCCGGAATGCCGGCACAGTTCCGCTACTGCGGCCGGTGCGGCGCGCCTCTCCCCACCGAGGACGGGGCCGCGTCGCACGCCCCGTCGTAGCGGGGAGGGGATCGACCGATGGGGGATACGGGCACCGAACCCCGCTTCCTCACGACAGCCCGGGACCGGCAGCGCGAGATGGTCGAGGAGTACTACGCGGGCCTCGAAGGCGCTGGTGGACCGAAGAAGCCGGTCGCGTACATGCTCGTCGGCGGGAACCTGACGGAGATCGTCCGGTCGTTCGGGTACGAGGTCGTCTTCCCCGAGATCGTGGCCCTCAACTGCGCGATCAAGCACGTCTCGCTCCCCAACATCCTTCACGCGGAGTCGCAGGGATACGGCCTCGACGTCTGCGGCTACGTGAAGAACGACCTCGGGCTCCAGGAGATGGGGGGACAGACCCCGTTCGGTCGGATCCCCCCTCCCGACCTCCTCGTGTGCAGCTTCTCGGGTTGCTACGTGTATGTGAAGTGGTGGGAAGCGCTCGCCGAGAAGTACGGCTGCCCGCTCTTCATGCTGGACGTTCCCTACCTCCGGGACGCCACGCCCCAGTCCGAGGACATCCAGTACATCGTGACCCAGTTGCACGAGCTCATCGCGCTCCTCGAGAAAGCGACGGGCCGCGCGTTCGACCCCGCGGAGCTGCGCGCGACGCTCGCCCGCTCCCGTCGCGCCGAGGAAGGTTGGGTCAACTACCTCGCCTCCGGCCGCCGGCGACCGTCCCCCATCGAGGCGTACTTCGAGGCCGTGTTCTACATGTTCCCGATCAACGTTTTGCGCGGGACCGAGGTCGCGGCCGACTTCTACGCGACCGTCAACGCGGAGGTCGACGAGCGGGTGCGGTCGGGGACGTACCCGGTCCCCGAAGAGAAGTTCCGCCTCGTGGTCGAGGGCGTGCCGCCGTACCCGAGCTACCGGACGTTCTGGGATTTCTTCCGGAAGTGGGGCGCGGTCTCGGTCGCGGCGACGTACCCGAAGGTCGGTGGGCTCTTCGACCGGGGCTTCCTCCACGACCCCGCGCGGCCGTTCGACAGCATCGCCGAGTACTCGCTGGGAGCGTACGTGAACCAGTCGTGGCCGCTCCGACGCACGCTCATCGAGGAGTACGTCCGGGACTTCGGCGCGGACGCGGTGCTCATCCACGGCATCAAGTCGTGCCGCTCGTTCACCGCCGGCCAGGGTGACCTGCGGGACCGGCTGATCCACGACCTCGGGATCCCGACCCTCTACATCGAATCGGACCACGAGGACCCGCGCTACTTCGCCCCGGCCCAGATCAAGAACCGGATGGACGCCTTCTTCGAATCGCTCGACCGACGCAAGGGCACGACGCCGCTGCCGATGGTGGGCGGATGACGCTCGTGGCCGGCGTGGACATCGGTTCGACGACGGCGAAGTGCGCCCTGATCGAGGACGGGCGGATCGTGGGGAAGTCCCTCGCGCCGGTCGGCGTGGAGCTCGTGAAGGACGCCGAGCGCGCCCTCGAGCAGGCGCTCGCCGAAGCGGGCCGGGATCGCGGCGAGGTGCGGGTCGTGACCGGCACCGGCTACGGCCGGTTCAAGGTGACGTTCGGCCAGTTCACGGTGACCGAGATCGGGTGCCACGCGAAGGGGGCGCACTTTCTCTTCCCGGGCACCCGCCTCGTGCTCGACATCGGGGGCCAGGACACGAAGGCGATCAAGGTCGACCCGAACGGAGAGGTCGTCGACTTCGCGATGAACGACAAGTGCGCCGCGGGCACCGGACGGTTCCTCGACGTCTGCGCCGGCGCGCTCGGCTACGATGTCAGCCAGATCGGAGCCCTGTCGCTGGGCGCCCGGCACCCGGTGAAGGTGACGAACACGTGCACGGTGTTCGCCGAGTCCGAGGTGACCAGCTACGTCGCTCGGGGCAAGGACCCGAAGGACATCCTCGCGGGCCTCTACGGCGGGATCGTGAGCCGGTCGCTCTCGCTCATGCAGCGGGTCGGGGTGGAACCCGAGGTGACGTTCACGGGCGGCGTCTCGAAGAACGAGGGGATGGTCCGCACGCTCGAACGTCGGCTCGCCCTCCGGGTCAACGTGAGCCCCCTCTCCCAGTACGTGGGCGCGGTGGGCGCCGCGCTCTACGGTCTCGAGCGGCCTACGGGAGTTCCCGCATGATCACCTGCGGCCTCGACCTCGGTGCGGGCACGATCAAGGGCGCCCTGCTCGAGGACGGGCGGCAGCTCCTCGCCACCGCCATCGCTCCGACCCGGGGCAATCCCGTGGACGGCGCGCACCGGGTCCTCGAGCGCATGGTCGAGGAGGTCAACGTCCTCCCGGACGAGGTCGACTACCTCTGCACGACCGGCGGCGCGCGGTACGCCTTTCCCGACCGGCACCTCCAGGTCAGCGACATCACCGCGTCGGCGAGGGGGGCCGTGTTCCTGCTACCGGGGACACGACACGTCGTCGACATCGGCAGCCAGTCGTCCCGCGCGATGTCCGTCTCCGAAACCGGCCGGGTCGTCCGGTTCAAGATGAACGAGAAGTGCGCGGCCGGCGCGGGGCGGTTCGTCGACCGTTGCGCCAAGTACCTGCAGGTCCCGCTCGAAGAGATGGCCCCGAAGGCGCTCGCGGCGGCGCACCCGAAGATGATCTCGAGCGTCTGCGCGGTCCTGGCGGAGACCGAGATCATCAACAACGTCGCCGACGAGATCCCGCTGGCCGACATCCTGATGGGGGTCTTTCTCTCCCTCGCGCAGCGGGCGTACATCCTCATGCGAAACGTCGGAATCCAGCCCGAGGTCACCCTCGTCGGAGGTCTCGTCCGCAGCGAGGCGATGGTTCGAGCGCTCGAACAGACCGCGAAGACCCCGGTCCTTGCCGACCCGCGGTCCCACCATGCCGCGGCGATCGGCGCGGCGCTCCTCGGCCACGCCCGTTTGGAAAAGCTCGGGGGTCGCCCCGCTCCGCTCCTGACGACTTCGGGGTGAACGATGGCGACGCGCGTCCCGCCCGAAGAGGACCCGGGCGGCTCCGAGACGGCCCCGTCCCTCGAGCTCGGCGAGACGTTCGAGGAGCTCACCGGCGCGCCGTCGATCGAGGCGCTGGCGCAGCTCGCCCGCGAGGTGATCTGCGACCCGAGCTACCCCACCGTCCGCGCGTGGACTCGTCGCGGCCGTGGCGCGGTGGGCTGCTTCCCGGTCTACACTCCCCAGGAGCTGGTCCACGCGATGGGGCTTCTCCCGGTGTCGCTCCACGGGGGCGGAGAGAGCATCGAGATCAGTCACGCGGACGCGGCCCTCGGCTCCTTCCTCTGCTCGATCAGCAAGTCGACCCTCGAGCTCGGGCTGACCGGGCGCCTCGCTCCGTTTCGCGCGTTCGTCTTCCCGTACATCTGTGACGTGAGCCGGAACCTCGAGGGGATCTTCTCGCGCGCCGTCCCGGGCGCGGCGACCCACATGCTCCACCTTCCCCAGAACTTCCGCTCGGCGGGAACGGTGCCGTTCCTGGTCGCCGAGTACCGCCGCCTCATCGCGAAGCTCGAGAGCGCGGGCGGCGAGCGCTACCGCCCGGAGCGGCTGGCCGACTCGATCGAGCTGTTCAACCGGCAGCGGACCGAGATCGCGCGGCTGGCCGCCGTCAAGAACGCCGAGCCGGGGAAGCTCACCCTCACGGAGTCGTACCTGATCCGACGGCTCGGAGGCCTGGTTCCGCGGGAGGTCCACCTCCGGATCCTCGAACGCGTCCACGCGGAACTCGCCGTCCGACCGAACCGGCCCAAGGACGCGATCCGTGTCCTACTGGTCGGACCGTTCTGCGAGCAGCCGACCCTCGATCTCATCGAGCTGGTCGAGCAGGTCGGGTGCTACGCGGTCGACGACGAGCTCCTGCAGATCTACCGCTGGTACGACCGGGTAGACCCGAACGGCGACCCCCTCGAAAACCTCGCGTCCGCGTACGCCCGAAGCACGATCGACATCGGGGTGCGTGCGACCCCGACGACCAAGGGGGAGGCGATCCTCCGACGGGTCGAGGCGTCCGGGGCCCAGGGGGTCATCTTCCTGACGGCGAAGTTCTGCGAGCCGGCGCTCGAGGACGTCGTCCTGTACCGTCGCGCCCTCGACCGGCAGAAGATACCCTACCTCCACCTCGAGTTCGAGGAGCGCTCGGCCGCGTACGAGCAGTCCCGCCTCCAGCTCGAGACGTTCGTCGAGTCCATCCTCTTCGACTGAGGTCGCGATGTCGGGCGGATCCGGAACGGTGCGGGTCGATCGGGCCGGGGCCTGCGCCACCGTCGAGTGGGACCGCCCCCCGGTCAACGTCTTCGACATCGCCCTCCTGCGTGACCTGTCGACCGCCCTCCGCTCGACTCCCGTCCGCTCCGCGCACGTGGTCGTCCTCAAGGGTGCGCGTCGCCGCTGGAGCGCCGGCTTCGATGTCGAGGACCACTTCGCGGAGCGGGTGCGCCCGATGTTCGGCGCGTTCCGGGAACTCCTGCGGGCGCTGGGGGAGCTTCCCGTGCCGACCCTGGGGCAGGTGGAGGGGCCGTGCCTCGGAGGGGGGCTTGAACTGCTCTCCGCCTGCGACCTCGGCGTCGCCGCGGCGTCGGCGACGTTCGGACAACCCGAGATCCGTCTCGGGGTCTTCCCGCCGCTCGCCGCCGCCGAAGGACCCCGCGCCCTCGGTCCGAAACGGGCGGCGGAGCTGCTCCTCCTCGGCGAGACCGTGACGGCCGAACGGGCCGAGACGGTCGGCCTCGTCTCTCGGGTCGTGCCGGACCCGGCCGTCGATCTCGAGGTCGCTCGGTGCGTCAACCAAATCGCAGGGCTCCGTCGCGAAGCGCTCGTCCTCCTCAAGGCGGCGATGCGCGAGGAGCCCGCTGACCGCTGGGCACGCCTCGACCGTGCGGAGCGGATCTACCTCGAGGAGCTCATGCGGCTCCCGGCAGCCGAAGAAGGGCTTCGGGCGTTCCGCGAGAAGCGGGCGCCGGTGTGGCCCGCTCCGTGAGGGAAGACAACGGCATGCGAGCGGCGGTGTTTCGAGGCCCGGGACAGGCGCTCCGCGTCGAGGAGGTGCCGACCCCGGCCCCGGGGGTCGGCGAGGCCCGCGTGGCCGTCCTCGCGTGCGGGTTCTGCCACACCGACCTCCACTACCTCGATCACGGGGTTGCGACCGCGAAGCCCCCCCCGATGATCCTCGGTCACGAGATCGCCGGGCGGGTCGACGCCCTCGGCCCCGGGGCGGACGGGGTGGCCGTCGGCGACCCGGTCCTCGTCCCCGCCGTCCTTCCCTGCGGCCGGTGCACGTACTGCCGGCTCGGGCGGGAGAACATCTGCCCGAGGATGCGGATGCTGGGCAACCATATCGACGGAGGGTTCGCGGAGTTCGTGGTGGTGCCGGCGAAGGACCTCATCGCGCTTCCCTCGGAGATCGACCCGGTGCTCGGGTGCGTGATCTCGGACGCGCTGACGACCCCGTACCACGCGGTCGTGCACCGCGCCCAGGTCCGCGAAGGAGAGCGCGTCGTAGTGGTCGGCTGCGGGGGGGTCGGGATCAACGTCGTGCAGTTCGCCGTCGGGGCGGGCGCCGACGTGCTGGCGGTCGACCTCAACGACGCGAAGCTCGAGACGGCGCGCCGTCTCGGCGCCTCGGAAACGATCCGCCCCGGGCGGGCCGAGGAGTTCGGCGCCGCCGTTCGACGGGTCTGGAACGACGGGGCCGATGTCGCCTTCGAGGCGGTCGGGACGCCGGCCACCATCGCCCTCGCGTTCGACGCGCTCCGCCGGGGGGGCCGCCTCTGCCTGGTGGGCTACAGCCGCGGCCCGGCGGTGCTTCCCGCCCCGCGGGTCATGTTCCTCGAGTACACCCTCGTCGGTTCGCTCGGATGCCGGCCCGCCGACTACCCTCGGGTCGTCAACCTGGTGCGGACGGGTCGGATCCGGCTCGAACCGGTCGTCACCGGGCGGGTACGGCTCGAGGAGATCGGAACGGCGGCCGACCGCCTTCGCCGGGGCGAGGGCTTCCGGTCGGTCGTCCAGCCGTAACGCGACCCCGTCGTAGGGCCCCCCGCGCGACGTCGGCCGAGGACCGGCTACGCCGGCGTGGCCGTGAAGACGCAGCCCCGGGTCGCGTGCTTCGTAGGGTCCGGCTCAGACACCTCCCAGCGCTGCCCGAGGCGGGTCTCGAAGACGGCCCGCAGAAGCTGCGGGCAGATCACGCGACCGATCTCGGGCGAGTCGCTCGTGCACGCAAAGCACCCCGTGACCCGGAGCGTGAGGGGGCGGGCCTTCACCGTCGTGAGGTGGCCCATCGTGTGGGTCTCGTAGTAGCCGCCGAGCGCGCGCGCGATCTCCTCGGGGGTCCGGCCGTCGACCTTCTCGGCGATCTCGCGGCCGAGCTGGCGCGCGATCGTTTCGATCAGCTCGGGAAGGTTCAGTCGGAGGTCCCGCACGCCGGACGCGCGCATGCCGAGCTTCGCGATCTCCGTGAGCCGCTGGAACGGGACCGCCTCCTTGCCGACGTGAACCGGGAGGACCGCCGACGGGGGGCTCTCGAGCTCGACGAACCGGGCCTCCGAGCGCCGCGCGGGTCCCCAGACCCGGCGGTGGTAGTTGCGGGCGAGCTGGACGAACATCGGGGCCGAGGACCAGAGCGCGACCTGCTCGTCCCCCGCCCGACCGGCCCCATCCTCGCCCGAAACGAACACGAGCGCCCCCCGCCGGTCGATCACGAGCGCCCGGTTCACGACCGGCCCGTTCGCGTGGCGCAGCTCGGCGAACGCGGCGAAGTGCTTCGCCTCGGCGAGGTTCGGCGGGTAGACCTCGCTCACGATGCGGACCTTGACCCCCCGCCCGGCGGCGTCGCGCAGCGCGCGGTCGAGGCCGTTGTCGAGTAGGCCCGCGAGCGACCCGCCGGTGGTGGAGAGCAGGAGCTGGCGTTCGGCCGCCCCGATCCGTTTGAGGAGGAACCGGCGGATCGTCTCGCGGCCCTCCAGGACCGCGAACTTGCGCGGGTCGCCGTCGTCGAGCTCGGTGCGGCTCTCCTCCCAGTCGGCGAGCACCTTCTCGCGATCGTGCTCGAGCCGGCGCAACCGCTCGGAGGCTCCGTGGATCCACCGGTCCAGAAGAGAGTCCGGGGAGAGCGCCGCGAACCGGCGGGGCCGCCCGTTGGTCGCCTCGAGGAGACCGTCGCGCGTGAGCTGTTTGATGAACCGGTACGCCTCGACGCGGTTGACGGCGGAGAGGCGCGCGAGCTCGCTCGCCGTCTGCGGTCCGGTGCGGCAGGCGGCGAGGTAGACCCGCGCGGCCCGCTCGGGGACCCCGTGCTCGGAGAGAAGTTCGAGAAGGCCCTGAGCGGGTCGGCCCACGCCGGGGGAGAGGGTGGGCCGATAAAAGGTCGAAGGGCGACCGAGGCGCCCTAGAGGGCCGCTTGGAAGTCCTCGATGGAGAGGGGGTACTCGACGTCCGCGCCCCCGGCTCTCGCGCGCAGGACCTCGCGCGCGAGCAGCCAATAGACGGTGGCGAGCGCGACCCGTCCCTTGTTGTTCGCCGGGATCACGAGGTCGACGTTGCGCGTCTCGTTGTTCACGTCGCAGAGGCCGACGACGGGGATCCCGATCGACACGGCCTCGCTGAGCGCCTGCTGGTCGGTCGCGGGGTCGGTGACGACGAGGACCTTCGGCTCGAAGAACTCGGCCAGGTTCGGGTTCGTGAGGCAGCCGGGGACGAACCTCTCGGCGAACGAGACGGCACCGACCGTTTTCGCGAAGACGCGGACCGGCTTCTGGCCGTACTGCCGCTGGGAGACCGCGAGGATGCGGTCCGCCGGCACCCGCGCGAGGAAGTTCGCCGCGAGCCGGATGCGTCGGTCGGTCTCGCGGACATCGAGGACATGGAGGCCGTCGAAGCGGACCTTGTACACGAACCGGCGCATCGACGCCGACTTCTGCTGGGTCCCGATGTGGACCCCCGACGTGAGGTAGGTGTCCTCCGGGATCAGCAGCTCGCCCGGCCGGATGTCCTGCGCGTCGCCCGCGACGTTGCGCTCCTCGGCCAGGGTCTCGTCTTCCGCCATAGTGGAACTAGCTTACGCTGGCGCGGCCGAGCCGCAGGAGTTCATTTAGCTTTGCCACCCGCTCCCCGCCCAGGACCCCGCATTTCAGCCCCCGAGCCCCCGTGCCGAGGGCGACGTGGGCGAGCCAGCCCTCGGGGACCTCCCCCGACCGGTGGGACGTGATGGTCGCGAGGCCGTTCGAGCGGGCCCGGTCGACGGTCGCGAGGGTGTCGGTGAGGGTCCCGACCTGGTTGACCTTGATGAGCACGGCGTTCGTCGACCGCCGCTCGATCCCGCGGCGTAGACGCTCGTCGCGGGTCACGTAGAGGTCGTCGCCGACCACGAGGGACCGGTTTCCGACCTGGTGCGTCAGTTCGGCGAACGCATCGAACTCCTCCTCGTCGAACGGGTCCTCGACGTACTTCAGGCCGTAGCGGTCGACCAGCTTCGCGACGAAGGCGATCTGGCCCTCGGTGTCGAGCGTCTGGTCCCGGTAGCGGTAGCGACCGTCGACGTAGAACTCGCTCGCCGCGAGGTCGAGCCCCGGGTGGACCGAAAGGCCGGTCTCGTCCCGGACGCGGGCGCACGCCTCGGTGAGGATCTCGAGCGCCTCGACGTTCGAGATCGCGGCGACCCACCCCCCCTCGTCGCCCCGTCCGAGGGCCTGCTTCGGAGAGCGGGCGTGGAGGGTCTCGCCGACCGCCGCATGGACCCGGACGGCGGCCCGGACCGAGTCGTCCGGACGGTGGCAGTCCGCGAACGCGATGAACTCCTGGATGTCGGGACCCCCGATCGCGTGGCGGCCCCCGTTCATGCAGTTCCCGACGATCGCGGGGAACTGACGTCCGTCCACCCCCGGCCGGGCGACGACCTTCCAGAGGGGCCGACCGGTCTCCTTTCCGAGGGCCAGCGCCGAGGCGACCGAGATCGCCGTGGCCGTGTTCCCCCCGATGCGCCCGAAATCGGCCGTTCCGTCGACCTCGTGCAGTCGGCGATCGACCGCGCCCGGCTCGCCGGCGTCGAGGCCGACCAGCGCGGGCCGGACCTGGCTCGCGAACACGCCGAGCGCTTCCGGGACCCCACCGGTCGGGAACGCGCGGACCTCGTGACGCCCCGTGCTCGCGCCGCTCGGCGCCCCCGCGCGGGCCACGGCTCCCGAGTCGAGCGTGACCGTGGCCTCGACCGTCGGGTGCGCGCGGCTGTCGTAGATCGCCGCGAGGTCGACCTTCGCGACCCGGCTCATCGGCCCTCCACGAACTCGACCAGCACGCCGCCGAACGCGGCCGGGTGGGCGAATCCGACGCGACGGCCCCGGGCCCCCGGGCGTCCGGTCCGGTCGACGACCCGCTCGCCGCGACGTACGAGGTCCTCGAGCGCGCGGTCGACGCTCGGCACCCGGAACGCGAGGTGATGGATCCCCTCCCCCCGAACCGAGAGGAACCGGGCGACCGGAGACTCGGCGTCGGTCGGGGTCAGGAGCTCGACGTGCGTATCGCCCGCCGATAAGAACGCGACGCGCACGCGGTTCGACGGAACCTCTTCGGGCGGGGCCACGCTCGGCCCGAGGAACGACTCCCATCGAACCCGGGCCCGGTCGAGGTCGGCGACGGCGATCCCCACGTGATCCAGCTCCACGACCTCCTACCCCCTAGAATGCCCGCGCGGCGGGCTGCTCGCCGAAGATCTCCCTCCACACGTCCGCGATCTCGCCGAGCGTCGCCCCGCTCGTAACGGCCACGAGGACGCTCGGCAGGACGTTCTCGCCGGCGCGGGTCGCCGACGCGAGGCGGACGAGCGAGTCGGCCGACTTCTGGGGGTCGCGACGCCGCCGCCAATCGCCCACCCGCGCGACCTGGCGTCGCTCCTCGTCGAGCGTGACCCGCTGGAACCGGGTCCGCTTTTCGCCGGGGCCGGAGAAGAGGGTGAAGTCGGGGTTCCCTTCGACGAACTCGTTGACGCCGACGACGACCTCCTCCCGGCGCTCGCGCGCGCGGGCCGTGCGGTACGCTTCGCGCGCGATCTCGGAAGCGTAGAACCCCCGCTCGATCGCCGCGAGCGCCCCGCCCATCTCGTCGATGCGGGCGAGGTACGCGCGGGCGTCGGCCTCGATCCGGTCGGTGAGCGCCTCGATCTCGTAGGCGCCACCGAGGGGATCGACCGTGTTCGCGACGCCCGACTCCTCGGCGAGGATCTGCTGGGTCCGCAACGCGAGACGGGCCGACGACTCGGTCGGGAGACCGAGCGCCTCGTCGAGCGCGTTCGAATGGAGCGATTGCGTCCCCCCGAGCACGGCCGCGAGCGATTCGAGGGTGGTTCGGACCACGTTGAGCTCGGGCTGCTGGGCCGTGAGGCTCGACCCGGCGGTCTGGGTGTGGAACCGCAGCTGCTTCGACCGCCCGTTGCGGGCGCCGAACGTATCGGTCACGATCTGGGCCCAGAGGCGCCGGGCCGCTCGGAACTTCCCAATCTCCTCGAGGAAGTTGCGGTCCGACGAGAAGAAGAACGAGAGGCGCGGAAGGACGCGGTCGACGTCAAGTCCCCGCTCGCGCACCGCCCGCACGTAGGCGACCGCGTTGGCGAGCGTGAAGGCGACCTCCTGGGCCGCCGTCGCCCCGGCCTCGCGCATGTGGTACCCCGAGACCGAGATGTAGTTCCACTGGGGCATTTCCCGGGTCACGAACTCCACCAGGTCGACCGTCAGGCGAAGCGAGGCGGCGGGAGGGTAGATGTACGTTCCTCGGGCGACGTACTCCTTGAGGACGTCGTTCTGGACGGTGCCCCCGAGCCGGGCGCGCGGAACGCCGTTCTCCTCGGCGACCGCGACGAGGAGCGCGAGGAGGATGGGGGCTGTCGCGTTGATCGTCATCGACACGGTGGCCCGGTCGAGCGGGATCCCCGCGAGGAGGGTGCGCATGTCGCCGAGCGATGCGACCGGGACGCCGCACCGCCCGACCTCTCCTCTGGCCCGCGGATGGTCCGAGTCGAACCCGTTCTGCGTCGGGAGGTCGAACGCGACCGAGAGACCGGTCTGGCCTCCCTTGAGCAGGAACTGGAACCGGCGGTTCGTCGCCTGAGCGCTGCCGAACCCGGAATACTGACGAAACGTCCAGAGACGCCCCCGGTACATCGTCGGCTGGATCCCCCGGGTGTACGGCATCTCGCCGGGAAAGCCGACGCGCTCCAGGAACGCGGCATCGGGGTCGTCCGGTGGGCCGACGAGGAACGGCACGCGTCCCTCCTCCACCGGCCGGCCGCCCAGCGCCCGGCGCGCGTCGGCCTCCCAGCGGGCGCGACCCGCGCGCTCTCCCGCTCGCCGGGATCGGGTCATCGTCGGGGGATCGAGGGGAGGCTTTTAAGGTCCGTCCCGAGGGGCCACGAGCGGCCAGAGGGCGCTCAGGTCGAGCTCGGCAAACGCGACCGGTACCGGCACCCCGAGCTCCGTGAGGATCCGGGGGTGGACCTCGCCCATCTCGGCCACCGTTTCCCCCGCGACGCGGAGACGGGCGGCTCGGCCCGGGATCGCGCCGGGGACCTCCGCCGGTTCGCGGACCCCAGAGACGTCGCGATCACCGAGGAGGTAGTCCACCCGGGCCGCCACGTCCGCGAATCCGGCCGACTCGGACGCGATCACGAGGCTGGCCCGGTAGCGCGTCTCGCCCCCCGACTCCGCCGACGGGGCTCGGACGATCACCGGGCCTACCTCACCGAACTGCTGGGGATAGCCGTGGCGGGTGTTCCGTTCAAGGACCTCGAGGTGCGAGAGAAAGAGGCGGTCCCGCAGGTACGCGAACTCGGTGGAGACCGGGTTGCGGAGGCGGATCGGCTCGGGACCGCCGACCCGGGCGACGACCTCCGACGAGACAAAGAGGGAGGTGTGCGGGGCGGTGAGGCCGAGGCCGATCAGGCGCTCGGCGAATCGACGCCGGTAGAGCGTCTCGCCCCGCCGGCGGCCGACCGTCCGGCTCGCCGGCACGACCCCGGCATCGACGGCGACCGGAGCGGCGAGGTAGACGTCCTCCGCGACATCGATGGGGCCGAGCAGGTCCGGTCGCCACGGAGGGGCCTCCGCCCGCCACCCCGCCTCGGTCGCATGACCGCCCAGCCGGCACCGGGCGAGACGGCGCAACACCTCGGAGGACGGAAGGGGGTCTCCCGCCACGGCCCGAACGAGCGCGGACGGCAGGTCGACCGCGTGCGGCTCGACCACCGCGCGACCGTCGTCACGACGCTCCCCCGGCCCTTCGACCGCGACGGGAGAGACCGACCATCCCCGGGCCGCGAAGACGACGAGAAGGAGCCCGACCGCCTCCCGGACGGGGCGCGCCTCCCGGCCCGTGGCCTCGATCAGGAGCTCCCGGTGGCCCACGCGCGCCTCGCCCGCGGCGCGCGCGTTGAGGACCGGCGGGAGGCTCAGGACCGCGCCCCGGCGGTCGCGCAGGACCAGGCACCGCCCCCCGACGCGGCCGAGCGCCCCATACCGCTCCGCCATCGGATGGTCGGTGAAGAAGCGGTCCGCACGGACCTCGGTCTCCTCCGAAAGTGGGACGAACGCGACGTCGGCGAGCGGTTCGAGCGAGTATCGTACGGGGGGCTCGATCACGTCCCACGGGTAGATCCCGAGGCTCGCCGCCCTTCGGTCCCGACCCACCGTCGCGTGGAGGATCTCCTGGACGCGGATCGCCTCCGCGAGGGTCCCGGCGTCGAGGCCCGCGTCGTCCGGAGACCGGACGAGAGCCCCCGCGATCGCGGGACGGATCGGCTCGACCGAGGCATCGACCCGGAACGACGGGACCTTGGCGTGGCCCGCCGCGGGCGGCTTCTTCGGGATCCCGTGGGCGACTCCGAGGACCCCCTGGAGGTAGAGACCGAGACCGCCTTCGGAGAGAAGGTCGAGCCGGTCGGGCGTGACCGAGATCGTCAGCTCGTCGCCCGCCGCCCCCGCGACCTCGGCCTTGGAGCCGAAGAGGAGCTCCTCGAGGATCCGGTCGGTGATCGGGGTCGGGAGGAGCGCCTCGAGCCGGGCGCGCGAGAGAACGCTCTGGGGCAATCTTACCGGCCCCCTTGCAGGCGGCGGAGGTCGTCGAGGAACAGGTCCCGCACGTCGTGAAGACCCAGCGAGACCATCGCGAGCCGCATGACCCCGACCCCCCATGCGATCACGGGGACCTCCACGCCGAGGGGGCGGGTCACCTCGGGACGGAAGAGACCGCCGGGGAAGACCTCGATCCAGCCGAGTTGGGGGTGCTGGACATAGCCCTCGATCGAAGGCTCGGTGAAGGGAAAGTAGCTCGGGCGGATCTTGAGCTCCCGGATACCGATGGCGCGCGCAAGCTCGCGGAAGATCCCGACCAGGTGGCGCATCGAGATCCCCTCCTCGCCGAGGATCCCCTCGCACTGCGTGAACTCGAGGTGGTGCGTCGCGTCCACCTCTTCGCGCCGGAAGTTGCGGTCAAGCGAGAACATGCGGAACGGCGGCGGCGGGTGGCCCGCCAGGAACCGGGCCGAGACCGGGGTCGTCTGGGACCGGAGGACAGGACGGGACGCGATACGGGGATCGTAGCGCCCGGGCCAGCCCGGCCCGACCGCCTCGGACTCCCCCGGCATCGGACGTCCCTCGTGGACCGCCGCCACCCGGGCGAGGAGTTCCGGCGGAGGGAGGTGCCCCTCGACCTCCTCGACCGACAGCGCGTCGTGGATCGACCGGGCCGGGTGGTCCTGGGGCATGAACAGGACGTCGTTGTTCCAGAACTCCGTTTCGAGGAGGGGTCCTTCCGACTGCTCGAACCCGAGGCCGACGAGGACCTCCTCGAACTGCTCGAGCCACGCGACGTACGGATGGGGTCGGGCTCCGGTGACGAACGGCACCGGCGCGCGCACATCGTACGGACGGAACGACCGGAGGTTCCACTCCCCCGACGCGAGGAGCGAGGACGTCAACGGTCCGAGTGTCGGTTCGCCCTCGGGGGCGAGCGTGAGCCGCCGCCCCTCCTCGGACGCTGACCAGTGTTTGCGGGAGCGGTGCTCCTCACGGACGAGACCGCGACGCTCGAGCGCCGTCACGATCGCCTCGTCGGCCTCCCCGACGCCGTCGGCGACCTGCCCGAGGACGAGCTCCTCGGGGAACGGGCCCGTCGGTGCCGCGTCGGGGGCCCGGAGGCGGAACGGTAGCCCATCGGCGAGAAGTCCCCGTCGACGCAGGATCCCGATCGCTGCGGACCGCTCCTCGTCACGGAGGCCCTCCGCACTCGCCTCCTCGGCCGTAAGGGCGCCACCGTGGCGGAGCATCGCCTCTAGGAACCGCCGTTCGGGAAGCCCGCGGAGCCGCGAATCCTCGCCCCGCGGGGTCAGCGACCGAATCGTCAGGTGCTCTTCAGCGACCTCGACGAGATGCTTCGACCGCAGCCGCTGGAGGGTCCCCCGGACCTGGTCGGAGGCGAGCCCGGTGCGCCGGACGATCTCTTCTTCGTCGACCGGCCCGTCCTCGACGTTCCGCAGCGCGAGGAGAACGGAGCGCTCGGGGGTCGAGAGCGAGACCGGCGTCGCGCCGAGGGACGGCTCCTCTTCCCCTCCGGCCATGGACCGCCGAGAGGGGGTCCGGATTAAGTCCTTTCGCCACCGGTGGTTTCAGGGTCGGGCGCCGCGAGCGGTTCCTCGGCCGGAGCGAGAGCGGCCGGCTCCGCGGGAGTCGGGGGAGGCTCCGGCGACCGCGGTGAGGAAGGCGGCGGCGCCGACGGCCCGGCGGGGGGCGGACGGGCCGACCCGGTCGCGACGACGCGGCGGGGAGGCCGGCCGAGCGCGTAGCCGACGGTCGCTGCCGCGCCCATGATCGCGGCGAATCCGACGAGGTTGTACGGGTACGCGGCGAGACCGCTCAGGAACGGCGCGAACGCGAGGAGGTTGACCGCGACCGTGGTCGCGTTCACCCCGTAGTAGCCGTTCGAAGCGACGAGGAGCTGAGCGACCGCGTGGGAACCGAGGTAACAGAACGGGACGGAGAGCGAGGCGTTCACGTTCCCTGCGGCGTCGGTCACCGGAGCGGCCGAGCCGAACGTGCCGGTGCACGGGCCGAGCGTCGACGACGCGGTCAGGGAAACGCGTACCGGGACTCCCGGGATCGGGGCCCCGGTCGTTCGGTTGGAAAGGTGCCCTTCGATCGTCACCGAGCCCCCGGGACCCACGGCGGCGGGGACGACCCGGACGCTCAGGTCCACGAACGTCGCCGTGAGGTCCTCGTAGAGCGCGACCGCGCTCGGAGAACCCCAACCGGTCTCGGGATCCCAACCCGGTGCCGCGGTCCCGAGGCAGGTGGTTCCCGAGGTGACGTCGACCAGACCGGGCGCCGCGGAACCCGCGGCGACGGCGGTCCCGATGGCGTAGAGACGAGGGGTCACGTACCCGAACGATTGGCCGTACACGGCGTCCATCTCGGTCAAGAGACCCGCCCAGAGCGGTGTGGCGAAGCTCGTGCCGGCCGCGGTCATCGACCGTCCGTCAAAGTAAAGGGCGTTGAAGGCCGCGGTCGCGCTCACGTCGGGCGTGCCCCGGTACGCGTTCCCCGTCGTCGACGATTGCCAGGAGGGTGCAGAGAACTGGGTCGAGAACCCTCCTCCGCTATCGTTCCAAGCGGTCTCGGAGTAGCCGGTGACCCCGAACAGGTTTCGCACGAGGTGAACGTTCGTCCCGCCGACCGCGAGCACATCGGGGGAGGTGGCCGGGTACGTCGGCGAGGGGCCTCCCGTGCAGTTGGCCGCTGCGTCCCCACCGAGGTCCCCGGTCGCGGCCAGAAGCGTGATCCCCTTCTGCATCGCTTCGGCGAGGTACACTCCCCAGGCCGCCTGAAGGCCCGCGTCCGACGACTCGGGGGTCCCGAACGACATCGAGATCGCGTCGACCGGGAGCCCCACCGCCGTGTGCAACGCGTCGGCCATCGCGGTCGACGTCGGCGAGCAGTTGGGGGCGGTCCCCTCCGGCGCGTAGACGGCATAGAGCGTCGCGCCCGGCGCCATCGAACCCGACCACTCGAGGTCGAGCGTCAGTTCTTCGGACGCCCCGCACGGGTCGTTGACCGCCGCGGCAGACGGCGCGGGCGCGCCGTCGACCGGCTCGGGAACGACCGAGGGAGATGGGAATCCCGACGGGTAGTCCTGCGCGAAGAAGGTCTGGAGGTCGCTCGGGGAATACCCCGGCCCCCAGAGGAGGAGGGCGATCGACTGCGCCGACGCCCACCGGGCCGATCCCGAGAGATTGTAGAGGCCCGAAAGGTCGTAGATCGACCGCGCGATCGCCGGAGTGACGAGGTCGCTCGGGCTCGGGGACGCCGGACCGGACGTTCCGGTGGCGCTCGGGGTCCCGAGCGACGGGGTCGAGAACGTGGAGAACCCGGACGAGAGTCCGAGCACGCTCGAGACGAGCGGTTCGAGGGAGGAAGGAAGGCTCGGCGGAGCGCGAGGATAGACGACGGGGCGCCCGTCGTGCCGACCCGCCTCCAGCGACGTGCCGAACGCGCGCCCGACCGCCGTCGCGCTTCCCGAGACGGTCAGCGACAGGCGGTCGGGCCACGCGTGGACGATGCTGAGGCCCTGGGACTGGAAGTACTCCACGAACGTCGCGTACTGTCCCGGAGATAGACCGAACCGGTCCGCGATCTGAGGCGTCGTGAGGGGAGGCGCTCCGGGAGCGGGGGGTACGAAGAACGCGGAGGTGCGCGGCTGGAACGTCACCACGACCGGAACCGTTCCGGCCGCCGCCACCGCGTCCTGGACGGAAAGCGACTCGGACGTCGAATAGCCGGCCCTTGCGGCAAACGGAGGGGTGGCCGACACGATCGCGGACGGCCCGGCGGGCGCTCCGGCGACCGCCGTGGCGATACCGTGAGGAGAGCTCCCACCGACGACGCCGGGCGCTCCGGCGAGCAGGAGAAGGACGCCGAGAGCCACGATCAGCATCGTAGGCCCTCCCCCCCTCCGTCCCCGACGGCCGTTCATCCTCACGAGAATGGACAGCGCACCGTCAAGAACCTTCGGGCCGAGCGTCGGGCCTCTCGAACGGTCACACACGGATCGGGAGCGTGTAGCCTGCGGGCAGGTGAAACGTCCCCGGACCTCCGAGCGGGTCGGGCCGCGGTTGCGGAGGGGCTCCCCGGCGTCCGGCCAGGTACGCTTCGATCGCCTCGACGGCTTCCATCGCCGCCCCCATCGCGTAAACGACCGACCGGCCACCGGCGGCGAAGATCCCCGGGACCGCGGTCGCGTACCCCTTGCCCCGGCCTTCGACCCACCCCTGGGGGGTGACCTTGAGGTCGAGCTCGGGGCCGACGCCCGTGAGGTCGCTCTTCTGGCCGACCGCGACGATCACGGTGTCGCACGCGAGGGTCTCCTCGGAACCCGGGACGGGGACGAACGCTTGTCGACCCCCCCCGTCGGGCGACGCGAGCTCGACCGATTGCACGACGACCCCCTCGACGTGCGAGGACCCGACGAACCGCACCGGCGAGCGCTGGAAGACGAACCGGACCCCTTCTTCCTCGGCGCCGTGGATCTCCTCGGGGTCGGCCGGCATCTCGGTGCGGCCGCGGCGATAAACGAGCGTGACATGCCCCCGGTCCGTGCGGCGCAGGGCGCTGCGGACCGAATCCATCGCGACGTCCCCGCCGCCGATGACCACCACCTCCCGACCGACGCGCGCGGGCGAGTCCCGCCCGGGCCCTTTGAGGAACTCGAGGGCCGGCAGCACTCCCTCCAAATCCTCGCCGGGGACCCCCATCGAACGGTGCGCGGAGGTTCCGATGGCGAGGAAGACCGCGGCATAGCCGTCGTCGGCGAGAAGCGTCGCGAACGGTCGGTCCCGTCCCACCTTCGAGTTCGTCACGAACGTCACGTCGAGGTCCTTGAAGCGAGCGCGGTCCGCCTCGACGTCGGCGTTGGACATGCGGTACGCCGGGATCGTCTGCAGGAGGCCGCCGAGCTTCGGCTCCTGCTCGAAGACGGTGACCGAATACCCCCGGACCCCGAGCTCCCAGGCGGCCATCAGCCCGGCCGGGCCGGCCCCGACTATCGCGACGCGCTGGCCCTTCGGCTTCGCGGGAACGTAGACGAGATCGCTCGTACCGAAGTCGAGGGCAGCGCGCTTCAGCTGGCGGATCGCGACCGGGACGCCCTTGCGCTTGACGACGCACGCGTCCTCGCAGTAGTGGTAACAGACCTTGCAGAGCGTGGTCGCCAGGGGGTTGTCCTGGACCGTGACGCGGGCCGCTCCGTCGAAGTCCGAATCCGCGATGCGTCGGATGTACTCACGGCAGTCCTGAGATATCGGACACGCCTCCACGCACCAGGGGCGGCGGCACTGCACGCATCGCTTGGCTTCGAGGACGGCTTCCTCTTTCGAGTAGGCGTGCAGGACCTCCCGGAAGTCCCCCGTGCGCTCCTCGACCGGGGTCTCCGGGATCGGCACCCGCACCGGATTCAGCTTCGGCGGAGCGGGTTTCGCGGTCGCAACGTCGTCGGCCATCCCCTTACCTGCAATCAGCCGCGGGGTCTCATATGACGGTTGCGCGGGGGACGCCGACGGCCGTTGGGAGGCCCCCACTTATAGCGGTGCGATTCTCCGGTCCCGGCGGGCGGGACCGACCCCCGGACGACCATGGTGCTCGATTCTCTCGGAAAGTCCCTGCGAGGTGTCCTGCAACGGATCGCCCGCGGCTCGACGGTCGACGAGGCGTTGCTCTCGGAGGTCGTTCGAGACATCCAGCGGGCGCTCCTCCAGGCCGACGTCAACGTTCAGCTGGCGATCGACCTCACCCAGCGTGTCAAACGCCGGGCGACGCAGGAGAAACCCCCGGCGGGCGCGAGCGTCCGAGACTTCCTTGTCCGAATCATCTACGAGGAGGTCCGCGGAATCCTCGGCAAGGACCGCCCGTTCGACCTGCGGCCCCGCAAGATCCTCCTCGCCGGGCTCTTTGGTCAGGGTAAGACGACCACGGCCGGCAAGCTCGCTCGGTACTTCCAAAAGAAGGGGATCCGAGTGGGGCTCGTGGCCGCGGACATCCACCGGCCCGCTGCGGTCGACCAGCTGGAACAACTGGCGACCAAGGTCGGGTGCGACTTCTACGCGAACCGCGCGGAGCGGCGCGCCGAGAAGATCGTGACGGAAGCCCTCGAGAGATTCCCTCCGCACCTCGCCGTGATCGTGGACACGGCCGGACGTAGCGGCATCGACGCCGAGCTGGTCGAGGAGCTGAAGAGGGTCCGTACGGCGCTCCAGCCGGACGAGGTCCTCCTCGTGCTCGATGCGGCGATGGGCCAGGCCGCCGGTCGGAGCGCCGAGGCGTTCCACAAAGCGGTCGGCCTCACGGGGGTCGTCCTCACGAAGCTCGACGGCTCGGCGAAGGGGGGCGGGGCGCTGTCGGCCGTGGCGGTCAGCGGGGCACCGATCCTCTTCATCGGCACGGGCGAACACCTCGACGAGCTCGAGCGGTTCGAGCCGACCCGGTTCGTGTCTCGGCTGCTCGGAATGGGGGACATCCAGACCCTCCTCGAGCGGTTCGAGGAGCTGTCGGACAAGGAGGCCGCCGAGAACGCGGCCAAGCGCCTGATGACGGGCCACTTCACGCTCCGGGACATGCGGACCCAGCTTGACTCGCTGGGCCAAATGGGACCGTTCTCGAAGCTCCTCTCGTTCTTGCCCACGATGGGCGGCTCGAAGATCGATTCGGCGGCGGTCGACGCGACCCAGACCCGGCTCCGCAGGTTCCGCACGATCCTCGATTCCATGACCCCCGAGGAGCTCGACAATCCCCAGGTGATCAAGACCGACCGAATCCACCGGATCGCCCGGGGGAGCGGACAGCGCCCCCAGGAAGTCCGGGCACTTCTCAAGCAGTTCGAAACGACGCGCCGCGCCGCCCACGGCCTCGCGTCGAACCGTCGCCTGCGTCGCCAGCTCGAACGCCAGCTCGGCGGCCAGGAACTCCCCCCCCCCGACTGAAGGCGGAGCGGCTCGGATGGCGGGACCCACGGACGTGCTGAGCGTGGTCGTCGGGGCCCTCCTGGTATTCTTCCTGCCAGGATTCGTAATGACTCGGGCCCTCTGGCCCGAGCGGCGTCTGCTCCGGGGGGCGGGCTCGGCCCGGGCGCTGCTGGAGACCCTTACGCTCTCCCTCGTCCTCAGCGTAGTACTGACGGTGTTGGTCGGCTACCTTCTCGTCGAGATCTCCCCGGGGGGGTTCCAAGCGTTCTGGCGCGACCCGGTCCTCGAGGCGGTCCTCGGCGGTATCGCCCTGGTCGCTTTCGTGGCCGGCCTCCTCCAGGGCGCGTACTTCCGGGGGCCTGTTACCGGCGAACCGATCGCGACCGGACACGGCGAAGAAGGAGCCTGGGAGCTCGGCCGGCAGCTCGAGAGGCTGCGAGAGCGGGAGCGACAACTGAAGCGGGCCTTGGCTCGCGCCCCCGCTTCTTCCGAGGGTTCCGTTCGCCTCCGGAGCGAGCTCGAAGAGGTCCGAGCGGAAGTCGAGAGCGTCCGTCGGCAGCGGGAAGACCAGTATGCGTCGTGAGCGACCTCCCCCACCGTCCGGTGAGTGTAAGATGGTCCTCGTGCTTCGTGGCGAACTACGGTTGACCGCGGGCAAGGCCGCGGTCCAGGCGGCGCACGCTGCCGTCATGCTCGTGGAGCGGGCACGCGCTCGACAGAGCGAGCTTCTGGACGACTGGCTTCGCCAGGGTCAGAAGAAGATCGCCGTGGTCGCGTCCACTCTGGACGACCTGACCGAGCTCGACCGCAAGGCACGGTCCGAGGGGATTCCCACGGTGTGGGTCGAGGACGCCGGCCTCACCGAGGTCGCCCCCGGCACGAAGACGTGCCTCGGCCTCGGCCCCTCCCGCTCGCGAACGCTCGATTCCCTCACGGGCTCGCTCCCCCTCCTATAGCGCGACCCGACGCTCCCGCTTCCCCCTCGGTGAGACCGGTCGAAGGCGGGTGTAAGTCCGCCGGGGGCACCGCCCCGCCGATCTCGTCCCGAGAACAGTCTCCCCGGTCCTCCCGTGAGGGAGGGCCGGGGAAGAAAGGGTTGGTCCGCGCTCCGAGTCTTCGCCGACCTCACGACGGAGGGGGCGACGGCGGCTGTCCGCTGTCCCCCGAGGAGGGTGGGCTTCCCGACCAGGTCTGCGGCGGGCTTGCCATCGGCGGCTTTCGGCGGGCGAAGTAGATCGCCAGCACCAGGAACACCAGGGCCAGCACCGCCATCACGCCGATCAGCGCGTAGGCGAGCGTGCCGAGGAAGTTCTGGTCGGTCGTCTTCTGGATGACCGGGACCACCGGGGAGATGGTGATCGCCACACCGACCGCCGCGCCGTTCACCGAGAGCGTGTTGCCTGTCGCGGACGAGGTCGCCGTGTAGCCCGACGGAACCACGACCGTGAACGTGTACGTCCCGTTGGGAACGGTGAACCCGATCGTGCCGGTGGTGCTCGAAAGGCTCGCCCCGTTCATGTAGACCGACCAGGTGCCACCGCTCGGCAGGCCCGACTCGGTGAACGTCACCGCGTAGGTCGTCGGAATCGGCCCGAAGATGACGACCTGCGTCGCCGGTCCCGCGGCCACGGTCACGTTCCCGCTCGCCGGGGTCGCCACGTAGGTGGCGGGCACGCCGACCGAGAACGCGAACGTCCCGTTCGGCAGGTCCACCGTCAGGAAGTACGTGGTCGACGTGGTGGTCGCCCCGTTCACGGTGATGTTCCAGCTGGTTCCGGTCGTCAGGCCGCCCTCGAAGAACGTCACCGCGTAGGTGAACTGAACGAACGCGACCTTCACGGTCACGGCCGAGCCGTTCACGGTCACGGTCCCGCTCCAGGTGGACGTCGTATACCCTCCGATGGTCGAGGTCATCCACGAGTACGTCCCGTTCGGCAGCGTGAACACGATCGACGAGGTCGTGCTCAGTTGGCCAAAGCCACCGATCGTCACGTTCCACGCAGAGCCCGTCGGCAACCCAGTCTCCGCGAAGGTTACGGCGAACCCGTTTCCTGCAGACGCGAGGGGTACGGCCACCACGACGCTCGCGCCGGCCACCGCGACCTGGCCCGAGCTCGCGGGTGGGGTCACCGAGGCGGGCACGGTCAGGGCGAACGAGTACGTCCCGTTCAGCTCGTAGAACGTGATGTTCGCCCCCGACGACGTCTGCGAGTACCCTCCGAGGTTCACTGACCATGTCGAACTGGGCGGCAGGCCGGTCGACGCGAAGGTGATCGCGTAGGTCGATAGGATCACGCCCGTGTAACTCACCGCCACGGAGACGTTCGCCGCCACGATGGTGCTAGCGCCGGCACCCGAGTTGGTGTAGCCGATCACCGTGCCCGGAGCGTAGTTGTACGTCCCCGCCGGCAAGGTGTAGCTGATCGTCGGGTTCTGCGAGGTCTGCGCGCCGATGTTCGCGACGACCATCGACCATGTGGTGTTCGACACCAGGCCGCCCTCCGTGAAGGAGAGCGTGAAGAACGGTGCCACGAGCGCCGAGAACGCGATGTTCTCCGAGAGACTGGCCCCGTTGATCGTCACCGTCCCGTTGCTGGGCGTGACGCCGTAGCCCGACACGAAGGCGACCGTGTACGGGTAGGTGCCGTTGGTCTGGCCGGTGAACTCGATCGACGACGTCGTCGACGACTGCGTGACCCCAGCGAGGGTGACCGCCCAGGCCGTGCCGGAGGGCAGCCCGGTCTCGTTGAAGTACACGTTGTAGACGTTCGAGGCGTAGGCCCAGGTGAACCAGGTCTGCACACCGCCGCCGCCGACCGACGGGTTCGTGTTGATCCCCGTCGGGGAAAGCCACGACCCGTAGTCGTAGTTGTACACTTGCGCGTAGGCGTAGACCATGAACGCAAGTTCGTTGCCGATGTGCTCGACGAGGTTGAACTCGAGCGCGCGCTTGGTCAGGTCCGTCTCGTGGGCCGCGAGCCCGATCCACCCGAGCATCTGCTGGTACGCGGTGCCCTCGCACGCGGTTTGGACCTGGTCGCCCGGCTGGAACGCCCAGTAGGTCAGGTTCGCCCAGGTGATCCCGGTGTGGCCGCACGACGGCGCGTTGTACGCCGCCTCGTACATCACCGAACCGAGCGCCATCCCGTAGGTGAACGTCCCGTTCGGCTCCCACATTGGGAGCAAGTAGTCGGTCGGGTCCGCGTAGTCAGGAACCCAGCCCCAGTTGTAGACCGGTAGCGAGCCCTGGCCGTTCCCCAGGAAGACGTTCTGGAAGAACCCGGTGCCCGGCAGGTCGTAGCTGTAGGGCGCGAGACGGCCGCCCGAGAGCGTCTTGACTTCCTGGATCCAGTCCGCGATCGCGGTGTCCAGACTCGGAGAGCCGACCCAGCCGACGATCGCCCACTGGCACGGGCTCGCCGTCGTGCACGACGCGAGCTGTGAATCGTTCGCGACCGCCTGTGCCCACCACCACGCGGCCCCACCGATATGGGAGGCGTTGGTGTCGGGGTTGCCGGTCGGCCAACTCACGTTCTTCGGGTAGTAGCTCACTTGGGCGGGCGGGATCGCGCCGCCCATCTCCTGAGTCGTTACCACACCATCGACCGTCCAAACGGTGTTCTGGATGGTGTCGTACGGGTAGGCGTGGACGAGGAACTGCCGCAGCTCGGTGTTGGCGAGGAAGTTCCCGGGCACGTTGAGCGTGCCGATCGGGTCGACCGCCGCCTCGTTGGCCAAGCTGAAGTTCAGCTCGAAGGCCATGAACCAGTTGGTTCCCGTGGTGATGTTTCTGTACAACCCGTACTTGCCCGAGTTCACCAGCTGGAGGACCGTCGAGGTGTGGGACGCGTCGAATCCGGCGCTGTCCGCCTGTCCCGCGATCATCTCCTGGAGACCCAGAGAGTCGTCGTTGTCCCAGTAGACCACGACGTTCGGTACGTAGTGCCCGGGCGCAGGCTGGCACTGAGCCTGACCGGCGCAGCCGGTCGGCTGCTGGTAAGCCGGGTTCGCGTGCAGCGTGTAGCCGCCGCTTCCGCCCGGACCACCGCTCGCCGAAACACCGACCGCGTAATACGGGCCCGAGCCGACCATGGTCGACTGGACGCCCGGCTGGGGCGAGAGCGGCGCCGGCGCCGAGAGGAGCTGCACCGCATCCCAGAGGGTCGGGCTTGCACTCTTCACGAAGTTCGTGTAACCGCTCTGCGTCGAGCTTGTGGCGTTAC
The DNA here is from genome assembly GCA_021816865.1 of Thermoplasmata archaeon. GTDB lineage: Archaea > Thermoplasmatota > Thermoplasmata > Lutacidiplasmatales > UBA184 > Lutacidiplasma. Next base: position 351,741 of record JAKAWX010000001.1, read on the forward strand.
CGGGCAGTAGGCACGGTCCGTCGCCCTTCGGGGCCGAAGTACCCAGGAAACCCGGGAGGCCCGCGTTCAGGTAGGTAAACGTTCCGCACGGCGTGATGCTCCCGCCGAGCGGGTCGCTGACCAGCTCGAGGAAGTACGGCCAAGCCAGGCCCGAGGCACCCACGTTGAAGGTGATGCATCCGTTCGTCGCCACCGTCGTGGAGGTCGGGCAGTACGCCGAGTCGTTGATCATGAACGCCGACAGCACGCGGTTCGGGGTGTTGTTGTACGGCGCGTGAATCCCGCCGTCCCAGCTCGAGTTGCCGGCGGGGAGGACCGCCTGGGCGTTGATCCAGCCGTTCCACCACTCAGGAACCGGGAGGTTCGCGAAGGAGAACGTCCGCGCGAAGGAGAACAGCACGTCCGAGGGGTAGACACCCCAGCTCGCACCGGTCGCCGGGTCGTAGAAGTGCGCCGCCGAGTCGATCTCGAAGGTGTAGTACTGGGGCGCGCCGGTCGTCGCGTTGTTGTAGACGAGCGAGCTGCCGAACTGCGCCGTGCAGGCCGGAGAGCCGGGGACGCAGGTCGCGACCTCGGGCGTCCAGTTCTGGTAGTAGGGCCCCGTCTGGGTCCCGTTGAAAGCAATCAGGGTCTGGTAAACGTTGGTAATCGGCTCGTCATCCACCGTGTAGTACGCGACCGCCGGGTCGACGGTGGGGGCACCGCCGGGGGCGACCTCGTAAATCTGGAGCGTACCGGGGTGGGGGCCGGCCGCAGCGGGGGCCGCTGCGCTCGTCACAGCACTCGTCGCCCGAGCCGCGTTCACGGTGTGGGACACCGTCGGACTCGCGGCTCCCGTGGCGCCCTGAACCGTAAGGGCTTGGACACTGCCAGCCCCGAACACGCTCAGGCCCAGCAACACGACCACGAGGACCGCTACAACCGTCGCATATCGACGCATACCGATGGCTCTCATTCCACTGACTCCGTGCTAGGGGCCTGCAGGCCCCACGCCGACCCCGAACGGGACGCACCATATATACCTTACATGAACCCCGTCGCGTCCCGGGCTCACCGGGAGGCCGGGTGGCGTTCTCCTTTCCCCGGTCCGGGTCGCCGGTCGGCCCCTACCTCTCGGCAACGTTCCGAACGCTGCGCACGCCGCTGCAGCCCGACACGCGGCCGGCGGCCGTCGGATCCCGGGGTCGCCCGACCACGGCCCCGGCCAACTGAGGCGGGCCGCAGGGGGGAGCCCCACAGGGCCGAGCCGACCCCCTGGCCCCGGTTCGCGTCGTCCAATGTTTAAGTACTACGCCTCGGTGGAGGGTTGCGGAGCGAGGTCCGGGCCATGCGGATGTCGGTCTACGTGATTCGCCGCCTGATCCTGCTCGTCCCGGTGATCATCGGGGTGATGACCATCACCTTCGCGCTGGTCAGCTCGCTGCCGATCCAGAATCGCCTGGTGGCGGTCTACGGATCCCCGTCGCAACGTGCCCCGTGGATTTACAACCCCACCCTGGTGCCCGGCCAAGGGCCGTGCCCGACCACCGCCACGTCGCCGTGCCCCAACCCGTACTACCTGAAGTTCGTTCACGATTTAGGTCTCGACCAGCCGATTCCCGTGCAGTGGGGCATCTACATCTTCAACAGTCTCACGTTCCAGTGGGGGACGGTCAGCAACCACAGCGCCGCCGCCAACCTCATCTCGAGCATCCGCGGCTTGCCCGTCACCACGGTCCTCTCCTGGTACCTGCCCTACACTCTCGAGCTGGCCGTCCTATCGCTCGCGCTGATCTTGGTCATCGCGATTCCGCTCGGGAACCTCGCTGCGGTCAACCGCAATCGGCCTATTGACCAGGCCGCACGGATCATGTCGTTCTCCGGTTATGCCATGCCGGGGTTCCTCCTGGCGTCGCTGGTCCTCATGGCCCTGGTCATAGGTATTGGAAGCGGCACCGGATACGTCACCCACACTCCTTGGTGTCCGGCCGGTGAGTCGACCTTCACCGAGCTCACCCAATCTTGGCCCCTCCCGAACTGCTTCGCGTCCGGAACCCTGCTCTCGGGCTATCCCACCTGGATCCTTCATAATGGGATCCAGAGCACCCCCACCGGGTTCCCCACGGTCGACGCTCTCCTCCACGGGATGTACTGGCTGGCCCTCGACACGGTGCTTCGGATGATCCTCCCGGCGCTCGTCATCGCGTTCGGGACCATCGCGGTCCTCCTGAGGTTCGTCCGCAACAGCATGCTCGAGGTGATGAATCTCGACTTCGTCCGGACCGCCCGCGCGGAGGGAGTTCCCGAGAGTCTCGTGGTGCGACGTCACGCTGGCCGCAATTCGCTCAACGTGACGATCACGGTCATGGGGCTGTTGTTCGCGTTCTTCATCGGGGGCTTCCCGGTGATCGAGGACGTCTTTCATCTGAACGGAGTGGGATTGATGCTCGCCTACTCGGTCCAGATCAGCTCCGGGCCCATCGATTTCGCGCTGATCTTTGGGACGACGCTCCTCTTCACCTTCATCATCGTGTTCGCGAACATCATCGTCGACGTCCTCTACGCGTACCTGGACCCGCGGGTCCGGCTGGGGTAGCTCGATGGGAGCCGCTCCCGCCGAAGACGCCGGCCCTCCCCGGGGGCGCCGGCCCAACCCTCGGTTGGCCCAGTTGCGCCGCACGTGGTACTTCCTGCGACGCAACACCCTCGCCGTCATCGGCCTCGTCGTCCTTCTGTTCTTCGTCGGGATCGCGATCTACGCGGCAACCCAGCCCCTCCCTTGGACGCAGCTGACGGGGTACTGCTCGACCAACCAGGGCGGCGGCAACCCGAATCTCTGTCCGAGCGGCAGCCCGCAGATCTGCACCTACCAGCAAGGGACGACCCCGCCGCACGCGGGGTGCTACCAGACTCCGAAGTCGAACCCGTCGATGATACCCCCGACCTTATCGTTCGCTCCTCTTTCGACCGGTCCGCTCCCCTTGGGGTCCCTCACGATCTACCCGGCGGGGCCTACCTTCTACAACCTGTTCGACGGCCTCTTGCGCGGCGCGGACTGGTCGCTCCTGATCTCGGTGGCGGTCGTTGGCGGCGGCGCGCTGGGCGGGCTCGTCGTGGGCTCGGTCTCGGGCTACTACGGCGGCGTCGTAGACGAGGCCCTCATGCGCCTCGTCGACATCTTCCTCTCCATCCCCCAGATCCTGTTCGTCATCATCGTCGTTTCGGTCGTCACGGCCAGCGTTCACACGCTGGGCAGCCTGAGCCCCACGAACACCCGGATCCTCCTGCTGATCTTCGCCTTCATGGCCGTTTGGTGGCCGTTCTACGCGCGACTCGTCCGCGGGCAGGTTCTCGTGGTCCGGGAGCAGAAGTACGTCGAGGCCGCCCGGGCGAGCGGCGCGAGCAACCGACGGATCATCGGCCGCCACATCATGCCGAACAGCGTCTACCCGGTCTTCATCCAGATGTCCCTCGACGTCGGCACAGTGCCTCTGTTCCTCGGCGTGCTCGTCTTTCTGGGGTTCTTGATCTTCCCCACGATGTACTTCCCGGAGTGGGGCGCGATCACCGCGCTGTCGGTGGTCGACCTGCAGGGATTCCTAGTCAACTGCCAGGTGGGCATCTGTGTCCTCCCCTACTGGCAGATCCTCATCCCGGGCCTGGTGCTCTTCATGTACGCCATCAGCGTCAATTTCCTATCGGACGGCCTGCGCGACGCCCTCGACCCGAGACTTCGGAGGTGAGTAAGACCCTCGATGGCCCTTAGCGGGCAGACCCCCATCGCCGGCACGAGCGCTCCGGACGAGCCCCGGAACGAGGCCGCGCCGCTCGAAGCCTCGCTCACGGGGCCGTCGAGCGCGGGCGACAAGGACGTGATCCTCGACATCCGCGACCTGAAGACTTACTTCTTCACGTACGACGGGGTCGTCAAGGCGCTCGACGGGGTCACGTTCAAGATCCGTCGGGCCGAGACGACCGGTCTGGTCGGGGAAACCGGCTGCGGAAAGAGCGTGACCGCCTTCTCGGTCAACCGCCTGATCAACGACCCCCCGGGACGTGTCATGAGCGGTCAGATCCTGTTCAAGGACGCCGACCTCCTCTGGGGTCTCGACCGCGAGGCCACGTTCAAACCGATCCGCGGGACGAACCGCTTCAAGGTCCGACGGTCGTTCCGGCGGATCCGGGACGCGAACGACCGCCTCGGCGCGGTGCGGGGCCGGGGGATCGCGATGATCTTCCAGGAGCCTACCCAGGCGATGAACCCGGTCTTCTCCGTGGCGAACCAGCTCGGAGAGGTCCTGTTGCTCCACCGGGGCATCGAGATCATCGACGAGATGCTCGCGGCGGAACCGGCGAACCCGGAGGCGCGTCCGGCCATCGATGCGCTGCTGACCGCGGCGAGCGAGGAGAACCGGGAGCAGGTCGTGGCCGCCGCCACGCATCTGGGCGAGGTCGTGAAGTCGCCGAGCTTCGGGACCGAGTCGTTCTACATCGTACGCGGCTCGGGCGCCGCGGCGCGCGAGATGGGCCCGGAGCTCGAACGGGCGCTGCGGCGCCGCCGGTTGCACCCGGGCCAGCGCCGCTACCTCGCGCACCGGCGCAAGCTCCTCGAGATCCGCGGCAAGATCGACGACCTCCACTTCGAGGAGATGCACGAGCGGGCCTCGCGTTCGGGACCGATCCGGGCGCTCAAGGTACGGGACCGCGTCGAGCGGTGGTCCCACTTCTACTACGGGCTCTGGGGGCTCCGGAGCCGAGTCCAACGGCAACTCAATGACGAGCTCTTCTGGCGGGTCGTCCGCCAGCTCGAGATGGTCTCCATCGCGAACCCGGCCCAGATCGCGAAGGGGTACCCCCACGAGCTCTCGGGAGGGATGCTCCAGCGGGTGATGATCTCGATGGCGCTCTCGTCCGAGCCGGACGTCCTGATCGCGGACGAGCCGACGACCGCGCTCGACGTTACCGTGCAGGCCCAGATCCTCGAGCTGATGCGCGACCTCAAGTCGCGCGTCGGGACCGCCATCCTGCTGATCACGCACGACCTCGCGGTGATCGCGGAGGTCGCCGACCGGGTCTGCGTGATGTACGCGGGCAACATCGTCGAGCAGGGGCCGGTCCACGAAGTCTTCCGTCGGCCCCTCCATCCGTACGCGCAGGGATTGCTCGCCTCGATTCCCCGTCTCGACCAGCCCGAGAAGGAACTGAGCTCGATCCCCGGGTCGGTCCCGAACTTGATCACGCCCCCGTCCGGGTGCCGGTTCCATCCGCGCTGTCCGTACGCGATGCCGATCTGCAACGAGGCGTTGCCCCCGACGACCCTGGAGGGACCCGAGCACACTGTCGCGTGCTATTTATACAAGGGACCAGTGGTTGGCGCCTAGTCTCCGGGTGGGGATCGTCGGATGGACTCGCTCGCAAACCCGGTAGTGATCTCCGCCCGAAACATCCGCAAGTACTTCCCCATCCGGGGGGGCCTTTTCTCCACCCACATCGGAGACGTCCGGGCCGTCGATGGGGTGAGCTTCGACGTTCTCGAGGGCGAGACCGTCGGACTGGTAGGGGAGTCCGGCTGCGGGAAGACGACGGTCGGGCGGCTGCTGCTCCGGCTGATCGACGCGACCTCGGGCCACACGTTCTACCGCCCCCCTCCTGAGGTGAGCAGCCGGATCGATGCGCTGTACGCGACGCTACAACCGTACACGGACCCGGAGTCGAACGGCCGCAACCTATCGCCCGGGGCCCGCGCGTCGCTCAAGGAGCTGGACGAGATCGCGAACCAGCACTCGCTCTACCGCAAGAGCGGTCGGGCGATGCACGAACTTCGCGGAAAGCTCCAGATCGTCTTCCAGGACCCGTTCAGCTCGCTGAGCCCCCGCATGCTCGTCCGCGACATCATCGCCGAGCCCCTCGAGATCCACCACGCGGGCTCGCGGGCCGAGAGGTATCGGCGCGTCGGGGAGCTCTTGCGCGATGTGGGCCTCAATCCCGAACATGAGTGGAGGTTCCCCCACGAGTTCTCCGGCGGACAGCGCCAACGGATCGGGATTGCCCGGGCCCTCGCCTTGCGGCCGGAGTTCATCGTGCTCGACGAGCCGACGAGCGCGCTCGACGTCTCCGTCCAGGCACAGGTACTGAACATCCTTCGACGGCTCCAGGCCGAACAGCGGCTCTCGTACCTGTTCATCTCCCACCACCTGTCGGTCGTTCGGGCGATGGCCCAGCGGGTGGTCGTGATGTACCTCGGGAAGGTGGTCGAGCGGGCCCCGACCGACGCGCTGTTCTCGCGTCCGCTCCACCCCTACACTCAAGCGCTCCTTTCGGCGATCCCGATCCCGGACCCCGACCTCAAGCGCGAACGGATCCTGCTTCAGGGCGACGTCCCGAGCCCCGCCGCTCCTCCGCCCGGCTGCCGGTTCCACACCCGCTGTCCCGCCGTCATGCCCATCTGCTCGAAGACGGAGCCGCCGCTCATCGAGGTACGTCCCGAGCACTTCGTCGCCTGCCACCTCTACCCGACCCCGATCCCCCGGACCGGCGCGCCCGACGCGACCCCTTCCGGTCTCCCGCTTCCGACCGCGTCGGCGCCGGCCGCCTCCTAGGGCCGGGAAGCGGACGAATCGGGGATCCATGGCGTCGAACGCCGGCCCCCGCAGATGGTTCGACGAGCCAACGGCCGAGACCGAGTCCCCCGAAGCGCTCCACGGCCTGCGGGCCCAGCTCGACCGTGTCGCCGAAGAGAAGCGACGGGCGCTCGCCGATCCTGGGCCCTCCTGGCGGGTGTGGTGGTTCCACCACGCCGCGAAGTGGTACGTGGTTCTCGGACTGCTGATCGCGGACCTGTGGCTGGTCACGCTCGGCGTCGAGACGGGCGGCCTCGCCTTCGCGCTCGTCGCCCTGGCCGGCCTGCTCTACCTCGAGTTCCTGCTCTACCGGTTCCTGTGGTATCGTCCCCGCGACGAGGGCCGGCGCGCCGTCGGGGCGTTCCGCCCCACGCTCGTGCGCCCCGTGCGGTACGGCCGATGGACCCCCGAGGCGGACTACGTCCGGTCCGGCGGCGAATTGGACGCCGACGACGACGGGGCGAAGCTCCGGGAATTCGCGTAGCGGACGCGTCCGCGGTCCGCTTAAGTGCCCGGCGCTCTCCGGGTCGCCGTGCCGCCCGCGACCCACCGCTTGCGACTTGCGCCCTCCCTCCTGAGCGCCGATTTCGCCGCCCTCGGAGATGCGGTCGTCGCGGCCGAGGCGGGCGGGGCCGACGCGTTCCATCTCGACGTGATGGACGGTCACTTCGTGCCGAACCTCTCGTTCGGGCCGGCGCTCGTGGCGGCGGTGCGCGCGCGCACGCGCCGTCCGCTCGACGTCCACCTCATGATCGAGGAGCCGCTGCGCTACGCGTCCGCGTTCCACGAGGCGGGCGGCGATACCCTTGTCTTCCACCTCGAAGCCCGCTCGGACCCGGACGAGATGATCCGCGAGGCCCGACGCCTCGGGGTCGCGGTCGGGGCGGCGATCCGGCCCGACACCCCGTTCGAGGCCGTCCGGCCGTTCATCGGACGCGTCGACCAGGTGCTCGTCATGAGCGTCCGCCCCGGGTTCTCGGGACAGGCGTTCCTTCCCGAGGTGCTGCCGAAGGTCCGCGCGGCCCGGGCCGCGATCGACGCGACGGGCTCGGAAGCGGACGTCTCCGTCGACGGGGGGATCGTTCCCGAGACCGCGCACGCCGCCGCCGCCGCCGGCGCGACGTTCTTCGTGTGCGGGAACTCCGTTTTTCGCGGCGGTGAGGTCGGGGCGAATCTCGCCCGCCTGCGCGCGAGCGTCGAGGAAGGAGCGCACGGTGCACTTCGCTGAGCTCGCACGCGCGTACGAGCGGCTCGAGGCGACACCGAAACGCCTCGAGATGCGCACGATCCTCGCGGACCTCGTTCGGCCGATCCGCCCGCCGGACCTCGCCCGGGTCCTCTACCTCTCGCAGGGTCTCCTGCGCCCCGAGTACGAGGGCGTCGAGCTCGGCGTCGCCGATTCGCTCGCCCGCCGGGCCGTCGCGCTCGCGACGGGGACGGAGGAGCGGGACGTCGCCCGACGGTCGAAAGAGTCGGGCGACCTCGGGAGCACGGTCGCCGAGCTCCTCGGGAAGGCGCGGCGGCTCGACGCGAGCGAGCCGCTGAGCGTCGCGGGGGTCTATTCCGACCTGAGCCGCATCGCCGCCGCGAAAGGTCCCGGGTCGCAGGAGGAGAAGGTCGCGATCCTTGTCGAGCTTCTTCTCCGGGCGACGCCGGTCGAGGGGAAGTTCCTCGTGCGGTTCGTGCTCGGCACGCTGCGGGTCGGTGTCCGCGAGATGACGATCCTCGATGCCCTCGCCGTAGCGTTCGGAGACGGGACCAAGGCGACGCGCGCGCGGGTCGAGTCGGCGTTCAACCTCACGAGCGACCTCGGGCTCGTCGCGGGCGTCCTGGTCGACCGCGGCGTCGACGGCCTCGAGAAGGTCGGCGTGGAGGTCGGCCGCCCGATCCGACCGATGCTCGCGGAACGCGAGCCGGACCTCGCTTCGGTCCTCGAGCGGATGGGGGGGCGGGCCGCGCTCGAGTACAAGTACGACGGGCTCCGGGTGCAGGCCCACGTGCCGGCCCGGGGGCCCGTGCGCCTCTTCTCGCGCCGCCTCGAGGAGATCAGCGCGCAGTTCCCCGAGCTGGTGGAGGAGCTTCGGACGGCGGTGGGTTCGCCGCCCGCGATCCTCGAAGGGGAGTGCGTCCCGATCGACCTCGACACGGACGAGATCCAGCCGTTCCAGGAGGTCAGCCGGCGTCGCGGCCGCAAGCACGACCTTGCGCGCGTCCAAGAGGAGGTGCCGGTCTGCCTGTTCGTCTTCGACGTCCTCTACGCGGGCTCCGAACCCGTCTACCTCAAGGACTTCGCGGAGCGCCGTGCGCTCCTCGAGTCGATCCTTCGCCCGACCGACCGCGTGCGGCTCGCCGTGCAGGAGGTCGTCGCCGACGTCGCGTCCGCGACGCGGTTCTTCGAGCGGGCGATCGCCGCCGGTGGAGAGGGCGTGATGGCAAAGTCGCTCAAGGACGGGAGCGCCTACCGTGCCGGCGCCCGCGGCTACTGGTGGATCAAGTACAAGCGGGAGTACACCGCCGGGCTCTCCGACTCGATCGACGGGGTCGTGATCGGAGCGTTCCTCGGCCGCGGCCGACGGGCCGGCCGCTACGGGGCGTTCCTGCTCGCGGTCTACGACCCCGATCACGACCGCTTCGAGTCGTTCTGCAAGGTCGGCACCGGCTTCGACGACGCTCGGCTCGAGGAGATGCCGAAGCGCCTGCGCCCGTTCGAGGTCGAGACCGCCCCCGCCGGCGTCGAGACCGGCCTCGTTCCGGACCGCTGGATGCGGCCGGGGGTCGTGCTCGAGGTGCGCGGTGCGGAGCTGACCCTGAGCCCGATCCATCGCGCGGCGCTCGGAGCGGTCCGACCCGAGGCGGGGCTCGCGCTCCGGTTCCCCCGGTTCACGGGCCGATTCCGCGACGACAAGGGGCCGACCGAAGCGACGACGTCCGGCGAGCTCGTTTCGATGTACCGCGCGCAGGTCCGCCAAGCGACTCCTTCCTCGGGAAACGAGGAGGCGCCCCGATAGGGCGCAAGAGCCCCGCCCGCCCCCGAGGGACGGTTCCGGTCCGCCCAAAGGCATAAGAAGGGCGGACCCCGTCGGGCGGACCCGGGTTCACGCATGCTGGTCGAGATGACCGAACTGATGGGACGACAGATCTACACGCCGGACGGCCGCCTTCTCGGCGAAGTGGACAACGTCATCGTCGACGTCGAGGCCGCGAAGATCGACGGGATCTACGTCGACGAGACGAGCCCGATGTTAGTCGAGGATTCCCGGCCGACCAACGTCCCGTACCGCTGGGTCTCGGCGGTGAACGACGTGGTCCTCCTGAAGTACTTCCCGAAGCGCGTGTCGGTCAAGAAGACCCCGGCCCGCCCCGCGAAAGCGGCCGAGGAACTCGCCCCCGCCGTGCGCTAGGCGCCGCGGGGATAGCCAAGCCCGGAAACGGCGCAGGACTTAAACGCCGGCGCGCCGCCGACGAAGAGATCCTGCCGCGAAGGCGTTCGCCGGTTCAAATCCGGCTCCCCGCATCGTCCCCGGGAGGCCGGGACGCCGCCCCACTGCTGTTTTGGCCGACCGGCAGCTCGCGCGAGCGTGCGTCATGCCGAGCTCGTCCGGGCCCTTGAGGCCGTCGAAGGTCCGGCCCGGCCGCGCGCCGACCTCGAGCAGGTCGTCACCCCCCCGGAGGTCGCCGCGGAGCTCCTCTTCGCCGCGGAACGCTGGGACGGCCTCGGCGGGCGCTCGGTCCTCGACCTCGGGGCCGGGACCGGGCGCCTCGCGATCGGAGCGGCCCTCCTCGGCGCGACACCGGTCGTCGCCGTCGAGCTCGACCCGGAGCTCGCGGAGCGGGGTCGCGCCGCGGCCGCGCGGGCGGGCCTCGAGGTCGAGTTCGTGGTCGGTGACGTCCGGGCGTGGGACCGCGCGGCGGAGGTCGTGCTGATGAACCCGCCGTTCGGGGCTCAGCGGCGCGGCGCGGACCGCCCGTTCTGGGACCGGGCGCTCGCGCTCGCGTCGCGATCGGTCCACGCCTTCGCGCTCGCGGATTCCCGAACCTTTATAGCGGGCCGCGTGGTCGCGCGGGGCGCCCAGATCCTCGAGACGCAGCCGGTCGCCTGGCGGTTGCCGCGGACGTTCCCGCACCACCGTCGGCGGGCGGTGATGCTGCCCGTCGACCGTTGGGCGGTCCGTACGGAAGACGATCCATGAGCACCTCCGAGCTCCCGAACCTCGTCCTGCCCGGCGACTATCTCGGCGCCGCCGAAGAGTTCCTGCCCGGCCACGGCACCTACGAGAACCGAGGCCGGATCTACGCCTCGGTGCTGGGAACGCCGGTGGTCGACGCGCGCGACCGCACGGTCCGCGTCGAGGCCCGCAACGCGATCCCCGAGATCCACGAGGACGACCTGGTCTACGCGCACGTGGACGAGCTCAAGACCGCCATGGCGGTCTGCACGATCATCGCCACCTCGACGAGCCGACGCACGGTTCCCGGCGCCCCCGAAGGCACGGTCCACATCTCGAAGGCGAAGGAGGGCTACACCGAGTCGTTCGCGGGGGAGTTCGCCGTCGGCGACGTCCTCCTCGCGCGCGTCCTCCAGGCCGGACCGTCCGTCAAGCTCACGACGGCCGCCGCCACGCTCGGCGTCGTCTCCGCCCGCTGCCAGGTCTGCCACGCGCTGCTCTCCCCGACACCGAAGGGCCTCGTCTGTCCCCGGTGCGGCAACCAGGAGCGACGCAAGCTCGCGAAGGGTCCCCGGCCGGGCGGACCCGCCCACGATGAGCCGGCCGGTCACTGACGAGGAACGCCGGCTCGCGGCGCTCGTCCGGGCCCACGACCGCTGGCGAGGCCGCGACGTCTTCAACCTTTTGGCGAGCGAGAACGCGGTTTCGCCGACCGCCCGACGCTACCTCGCGAGCGACCTCTCGGGCCGATACACCCTACCGGTCCCCGCCACCTTCGACGGCGAGACGCTCGACAACAGCTACACCGGCACGCGCTACACCGACCGGATCGAGTCGCTCGCGAACGCGGCCGCCGCGCGCCTTTTCCGGGCGAAGTTCGCGACCACGCGTCCGCTCTCGGGGCACCTCGCCGCGCTCTCCGCCCTCGTGCCGCTTCTGCCGCCCCGCTCGAAGCTCCTCGCGATCCCCCCGGACCAGGGCGGGTACGACGGCTACGCGCCCGGGTTCCTGCCGGCGCTGCTCGGGTACTCGGTCCGCCCGCTGCCCGCGAACGGGCCCGGGCATCGCGTCGCGGCCGACGAGGCGGCCGCGGCGATCCGAGAGGAACGCCCGAACGCGGTCCTGCTCGGTCAGAGCTTCTTCTTGTTCCCGTATCCGTTGCGCGAGATCGCGGAAGCGGCCCACGCCGTCGACGCCCTCGTCCTCTACGACGCCTCCCACGTCCTCGGACTGATCGCCGGCGGAGCGTTCCAGGACCCTCTGCGCGAGGGCGCCGACGTCGTCTTCGGCAGCACCCACAAGTCGTTCCCCGGGCCGCAGGGGGGGCTCCTCGTCACCGACCGGGAGGACCTCTTCGGTCAGATCGACCCGGCGCTCGTCTGGCGGGTCTTCGACAACGCGCACTGGAACCGGATCGCCGGGCTCGCCCAGACGCTTCTCGAGTTCGAACGCGTCGGCCCGCAGTACGCGCGGACGGTCGTGGCCGACGCCCGCGCGCTCGGCCGCGCGCTCGCCGACCGCGGGCTCCCTCTGGTCGCCGAGGCGGACGGGTTCACGCGGTCGCACCAGCTCCATATCGACCGACCGCGCCTGCGCGCCGGTACCGGGGCCGGCGCGGGGGCGCTCGCCCGGCGCCTCGAACGGGAGCGGCTCCTCATCGACCTCGTCGGCCGCCTCGGCACGGCCGAGGTCGCCCGGTGGGGCCTCACCCCCGACGACATCCCCCGCCTCGCCGAGCTGATCGTGCGGGCCGGGCTTCGACACGAACGGGTCGGCCCCGAGGTCCTCGCCTGGCGACGGACCTTCCGCACACTCCGGTTCGCCTGACGCGCGAAGGGTCGATGCTCCCGCGGCTCGCGATCACCGGGACCCCGGGGACGGGAAAGAGCTCGGTCGCGGCTCGCCTGGGCCGGTCGACGCACGCCGTCGAGGTCGCGGAGCTCGCGGAGCGCACGGGCACGGGGCGCCCGACGCGGAGGGGGGTCGAAGTCGACCTCGCTCGCCTGCGGACCGCGCTCCGCCGTCCCCACGGTTGGGGCGACGCCCGGGTCGTGGTCGGTCACCTCGCGCATCTCCTGCCGGTCCGCGACGTGGTCGTGCTCCGGTGCCATCCCCACGAGCTCGCCCGCCGCCTCCTCCTCGCGCGCCGGGGCACGGCCCGCGAGCGCCGCGAGAACGTCCTCGCGGAGGCGCTCGACGTCGTCCTCGCGGAGGCCGTCCGCCCCGGCCGGCGGGTGTGGGAGGTCGACACGACGGGCCGCACGGTCAGCGCGGTCGCGCGCCGCGTCGGCCGACTCCTCGCGCGGCGCGGCCGGCCGTCGTACGGCGGGGTCGACTGGCTCTCCGACCCCGAAGTGACCGCTCATCTTTTGGACCGGGGGCCGTAACACCTCCGATGGTGCTCGAGGGCTACCGCGCCCGGGTCGCGCCGTACCTCGAGCGTCTCGCGCGTCCGTGGCTCGGCTGGCCCCCGAACCGTCTCAGCTGGCTCGCGTTCGGACTCACCGTCACGGGCGCCGCGGTCGCCGCGCTCGTGCGGTGGACGACCCCGCTCCTCTTCCTCGGCGTGGCGGCCCTGATCCTGCTCGGCGGCACGTTCGACGTGCTCGACGGCGAGGTCGCCCGCCGGACCGGCCGCTCGTCGGTCCGGGGCGACTTCCTCGACCATGTTCTCGACCGGTACGCGGACGTGATCCTCGTCGTCGGGATCGCGGTCTCGGGGTACGCCGACCCGATCCTGGCGTTCCTCGCGCTCGCGAGCCTTCTGCTCACGAGCTACATGGGCACGCAGGCGCAGGCCGTCGGCCAGGGACGCCTCTACGCCGGCCTCCTTTCTCGCGCCGACCGGCTCGTCGTCCTCGCGCTCGCCGCGTTCCTCGAGTTCGACTGGTCGCTCCCGTGGCCGTGGGCGCCGAGCGCCCCGTGGTCCCGGTTCCACGTCGGCGGGCTCGCGTTCACGGTGTTCGACGTCGCGTTCGTCTACTTCGTCATCGCGGGCCAGTGGACGGCGCTCGCCCGCGCGCGCCGGGTCTACCGCGGTCTTCGGGGGGCGTAGCCCCCGCGTCCGCGGCGCCCTCGCCCCGGTCGGGGAGGACGCCCCCGCGGATCCGGTAGTACTGGAGCGGGTGGCGCAGGTACGCCTCGAAGCAGAGCGCGTCGCGCGCCCGGTCCTGGGGCGCCGCGGCAAGGGGGTCCCCGTCGCGCGCGCAGAGCCCGTGGGTGCGCAGCGTCTCGCACTCGGGCGGCTCGTACCCCCGGCCCCCGTCCTTGAGCGTGATGTGTTCGACCTGGTAGCGGGTGATCGACTCGTCGAAATCCGGCGCGCCGCGGTAGGCGTCGACGATCGTCTCCATGTCGGCGCCGGCCCGATGGAGGAACGCCGCGAGGCCGAACCGGCCGGCGTGCGACAGGTTCTCCCCCGCTTGGAGCGTGCGCTGCATGCGGCGGACGCACGGCGGGAACGCGCCGGGGCGCCACACGGCCTCCCCGAGGCCCGCCCGGGCGACGGGGGCCGGGGTCCGGACGGCGACCTCGGCGAGGAACTCGACCTCGCCGGCGCGCACCGCCCGCACGACCTCGTCCCCGAGCGGGAGCGGGACCGCGAGGCGGGTGCGCACCGCTTCCTGGAGGAGGCGGGCGGCCCGCACGGGGGTGACGCGCACCGACCCGTGGGCGACCGCCTGCCGGGCGAGCCGGAACTCGGCTTCGCGGATCGGGGTCGCGAGCCGAACGTAGTCGACGAGCGAGAACGCGACCGCCCCGTCGGCCGGCGCGAGCGAGAAGCCGAGGCGTCGGGCGACCTCCGCGAGCTCGTCGACGGGGACGCCCGAGAGCCGCCCGTAGCTGCGCTTCGCTTCCGCGACCGCGAAACGGCGGAGCGTGGCGGCGGACGGCGCGGCGGAGAGGACGATACGGGCGAAGAGGAACGACAAGAAGCGCACGCCCGCATCGGCCCGGGCGAGCTCCTCGAGCTCGCGCGTCCCGCGCGGGTCGTCGGCCGCCGCCCGGACCCGGATCCGTCCGAGGGAGCGCGCCGAGCCGTAGGCGGGATCCTCGAGGAGGGACCGGACGCTGACGGTCTCGTCGCCGAGGAGGGTCTCCGCCCCGGGCAGGAACGGGTACTCGGCGTACAGCGACCGCTCGTCTAGAGGAGACGAGGCACGATGAACTGCCATGCGAGGAGAATGAGGACGAGGACCGACGAGGCAACGACCGCACGACCCGCGAACGTCTCGAGACGGGCGTCGGTCCAGCCGCGCCGCACCCGGCTCGCGAACGACGCGGCGAAGTCCCGGAACAGGAGACCGCCGTCGAGCGGCACGAGCGGGAGCGCGTTCGACAGTCCGAGGAGAAGGTTCATCCAGGCGAGCCAGTAGAGGACGTTCGCCCCCACCCAGAACGCGCCCGGGCCCGCCGCCGCGAACGGGCCGCTCACGTGGAAGAAGCCGGTGGTCGTGCCCGAGATCGGCTCGACGGACGCGATCGGCAATAGGAGCCAGTCGACCACGCCCGAGAGCGCTCCCTGGTCGCTCCCGAGCGGCGAGACGAGCGCCTGCCGGATCTCGGAAGGGGTGAACCCGTACACCGCGACCCCGAGGTAGCCCCGACCCGGGACCGTCGGGCTCGGGGCGAGGACGACCCGGGTGCTCACCGACCGGCCGAGCGCCGAGGAGTAGTAGGTGAGGCTCACGTTCTCTCCGGGCGTCGAACGCTGGAGCGTGGACTGGAAGAGGGCGGCCGTCGTCGTCGAAGTGCCGTTGATCGCCGTGATGATGTCCCCGGACGCCAGGCTCGCGTTCGCCGCGGGAGTGTTCGGCTCGACGTACGCGACGCCTACCCCGTTCGCGTTCGGGGCGACGCTGGTCGCGATCACGCCCGAGAGGAGCAGGAAGAAGACCAGAGCAAGCGCGAAGTTCGCGAGGACCCCCGCGGCCGCGACGCGGTCGCGGCGGCGACGCGGGGCGGCGAGCATCTCCGCGTCGTCCTGCTCGACGAACGCCCCGACCGGAACGACGAACCAGAGGATGCCGAGGCTCTTCACACCGATCTTCTGCGACCGAGCGATCACCCCGTGCATGAGCTCGTGGAGCACGACCCCGATCACGAGGGCGATGATGCCGTAGCCGAGCGGGATGAACGGATTGATCCCCGGCAGCCCTACCGCCTCCTGCAGGGTCGGTGCCTGCGCGGCCGAGATGCGGAACGACGCGATCGCCCCGAGCACCAGGAGGCCGACGATCGTCGCCATCGCGACCCCCGCGAGCACGACCCCGACGTCGGCAACCACCGACCAGAACCTCGCAAACCGACCCCATCGGTCGAGCAGCGAGCGCCCGCGGCGCGTCTTGATCATGAGCGCCGGGCCGAACAGCGAGAACGTCCGGTCCGGTCCCACCCGGCCCGACCGGTAGAGCGCGTACACCACCACCCCGTACGCCGCCACGACGAGGAGGGCGATCTCGTAACCTAGGTACGGGTCCACGGTCGTTCGCGGCGACAGTCCGGGGCCGGGTTAAGAGGTCTTGTGCGCGCCCCCGGACGGCCCGCGGGGGTAAGGTGGATATGGGGCGGGCGCGGTGTAGAGTTGCCTCTCGGGCCTCATGAGACGACACGTGCTCCGCTGGACCCCTTGGGTGGTGGCCGTTCTGGTCCTCGCGCCCGGGGTCCTGGTCGTCGATTCGACGAACGGCTCGGGCGCCTCACCCTCCGGGATGGACTCTTCGTCCGGTGCGATCCCTTCGGTCACGGGTGCGGCCCCGTCGAGCCGGCTCACGGTGGCGCCGTCGTACGCGCCGCCGCCCGGCGTGACGCGACTCGGCGCGCTCCCGGCCTCGACCCCGATGGACGTCGCCGTGGGATTCGCTCCGACCGACCCGGCGGGTCTCGGCGCTGTCGTGAACGCGGAGTACGCCCCCGGGTCCCCGACGTTCGGACGCTTCCTCTCCGCGAGCGCCCTCGCCGAACGGTACGGTCCGTCCCCCGCGGCGGTCGCCCACGCGCGGGCGTACTTTGCGGGGTTCGGCCTCTCGGTTTCGGGGTCCCCCAACGACCTTCTCCTCCTGGTCCGGGGACCGAGCGATCGGATCGGAGCGGCGTTCGGCACGACCTTCGACCTGTACCGCGGCCCGTCGGGCCGGACCTTCGTGAGCCACCCGACGCCCGCGACGCTCCCGGCGGGGCTCTCCGTGGGCGGGGCCGTCGGGCTCGGCAACGCGACGCCCGTGGTACCGGCCGTGCGGGGGATCTCCGGGTCCGTCCCCATCGCCGGCCCCGCCGCGGCGTGCGGGCCCGGGCCGTCGGGGTTCAGCCCCTGCGAGGTCCAGAACGCCTACGGGTTTGCGAGTCTGGTGGGGAACGGGACGAACGGCACCGGGGAGAGTATCGGCATCGTCGACGCCTACTCCGGTAGCGAACCCGAAACCCAGCTTTCCGCCGATTTTTCCACGTTCGCTCGGGAGTTCGGTCTCCCGTCGGGAGGGCTCCGATTCCTCTACCCGGTCCCGACGAGCCAGAACCTCAACCTCTCGGGCGTGAATCTTGACTGGGGGCTCGAGGAGGCGCTCGACATCGAGTGGGCCCGGGCCGCCGCACCAGGGGCGACGATCGACCTGACGTTCTCCCCGAACGCGGGGGCGGGCCTCTATGCGGCGATCGACGCGTTGGTCGCCGCGGACTCCGTGAACGTCCTCTCCCTGAGCTGGGGGGAGCCGGACACGGGGGTCTACAACGCGTTCTCGGCTCCGTGCAGCTTCGCGTGCAACGCCTCGACCGACGGGACGTACGCGCTCCTCGACCCGGTGCTCGAGTTCGCGGCCGCCGAGGGGATCAGCGTCTTCGCGGCGAGCGGCGACTGCGGCTCGGCCGACGGGACCGGCGGTCAGGCGACGAACTACCCCGCGTCCGACCCGTTCGTCACGGGGGTCGGGGGCACGGTGCTCTCCGCGACGACGAACGGTGCCTACCTCTCGGAGACCGGCTGGAGCGGGAACGCGAGCGGGTCGACGGCCCCGGGCTGCGTCAACCAGGGCGGCTCGGGCGGAGGGTTCGCGCCGTTCCCCCGGCCCTGGTGGCAGACCGGGCTACCGAGTACCCCGGCGCGACGCGGCGTGCCGGACGTTTCGCTCGACGCGGGCGCGCCGGTGTCGATCGTCTTCGGAGGAGGCGCGGAAGGGGTGATCGGCACGAGCGTCGCGACACCGATCTGGGCGGGGATCGCGGCGCTCGCCGACGAGCGCGCGGGCCGTCCGCTCGGCTTCCTCGATCCCGGCCTCTACCGGGCGGCCGGGGGGCCGAACGGTTCGGCCGCCTTCCACGACATCGTCTCGGGGAACAACGGCTACGCGGCCGGACCCGGGTGGGATCCCGTGACGGGGATCGGCACCCCGGACGTCGCGGCCCTCCTCGGGGCCCTCGCCGCCACCCCGACCACGACGGTCGGCGGACCGCGCGCGTTCCTCTACGCGTCGCCGCGCTTCGGGCTCCTCCCCCTGACCGTCTCGTTCGCAATCGCGGCGAGCGGAGGCACCGGGACCTACCCGCTCGAGAGCGTCTCCTTCGGAGACGGCAACGCCTCCCCCGCGCGCGGGGTCATCACCCATACGTTCACCGCCCCGGGCGTCTACTCGGCGGTCGGCTGGGTCATCGACTCGAGCGGGAATACGAGCGCCTCGCCGCCGATCGCGATCGTGGTCGGCGGCGGCACGAACCTCTCGGTCCGGCTGACGGTCTCGAACCCCCGGCCGGCCGTCGGAGGCTCGGTCACGCTCTCCGCCTTGGCGAACGGCGGCCTCGCCCCCTACGAGTACTCGTTCTCGTTCGGGGACGGGACGTACGCGTCCAACCTCACGGCGGCGACCGTCGCCCACGCCTACGGGGCCGCGGGCGGCTACTGCGCGGAGGTCGTCGTGGCCGATGCAGCGCTTCCCCCCGACGGGGCGGCGAGCGCGCGCGTGGCCGTCTCGGTCGGGGGCGCAGGGGGGCCGAACTGCGGCAACGCCACGACGACGCTCACGCTCTCGCCGTCCGCGCCGGGGGCCGTCCGCGACGCGCCGGCCGATTTCCCGAGCCTGTTCGCGGCCGCCGGCGGTGCGACCGGGGTTCCCGGCGTCCCGACCCAGTTCGCGTTCGCCTCGAACGACTCGTACACCGCGGCGTGCGAGTGCACGATCTTCCGCGGGCCGGGCAACTACTCGGTGCGGGGATGGGCGAACGACACGGTCGACCAGGAGGCGACGGCCGTGACGAACGTATCGGTCGTGCCGTCGCTGGACGGGGCGTTCGCGATCTCCCACTCGAGCGGGCCGGCGCCGCTCACGGTAGAGTTCTTCGCCGCGTCCCGCGGCGGTGACCACGCCAACGCGAACCGCACCGTCTGGTTGTTCGGCGACGGGTCCGCCGCGGTCGGCCACACCGTGAACCACACCTACGACCTCCCGGGCGAGTACCTCGCGGTCGGGTCGCTCTCCGATTCCGGCCACGGGAACGCATCGGAGGCGTTCCTCATCGACGTCCTCGCGCCGGGCGGGATCCGCGGGACCGGGGTGGTGGGGACGATCACGCCCGCCGTCAACGTCTCGTCGGGGGCGACGGTCCGATTCACGGCCAGTCTCATCACGCCGTCGGGAGGGATCCCGCTCGGCATCGAGTGGAACCTCGGGGACGGGCGGTCGGCGTTCGGGTCGGAGGCGAACGAGACGTACTTCGGTCCGTTCGCCGCTCCCGGGGCGAACGCGCTCTCGGGTTCGATCTCGGCGGTCCTCCCGAACACCGTTCCGGTCGCGACGGTCCCGTTCGCGCTCGCGCCGTTCTTCGCGGTCGAGGCCGCCGGCTTCGTGCCCCGCGTCTCCGCGATCCTGCTCACGAGCGCCTTCGCGCCGACGCTCGGGCTGACACCGTTCGTCGCGACGGGCTCGTCGCTCGCCTCGGGCCCCGGAGGCGTGTCGACCCAGTGGTTCTTCGGCGACGGGTCGAACGCGGTCGGCGGCAGCGTCGCCCACACCTACTACTCGGCCGGCGACTACACGGTCCGGGCGGTGGCCCACGACCCGTACTCCGACGTCGCCGTCGACTCGACCGCGCTGGTCGCGAACGGGCCCCTCCAGATCTTCGGCGGACCCTCCCCACCGGGGGGCGTGCCGCCGATCGCGGTCACCTTCTCGGCGCTCGGCGTCGGGGGCACGGGCCCCCCGTACACCTACCGCTGGACGTTCGAGGGAGGGACCGTCGTCAACGGCACGACGGCGACGCTGAGGTACGACGCGCTCGGCGTCTACTGGGCGAGCGTGAACGTCAGCGACAACTCCGGAACGAGCGTCGTCCGCAACTGGACGGTCGACATCCACCCGCCGGTCGCCCTCGACGGGTCGATCATCCTCGGCCTCGCGGCCGGGATCGGGGCGGCGATCACCGTGGTCGAGTGGGGCGGGTGGCTGCGCCGCCGACCGGGGCGACCTACCCTTTCACAACGCCGAGCGGCAGAAGCCGTGCGACGCGTCGTGTGAGGCCGGCGCCCTCGGCGACCCGCACGACCTCCTCGACGTCCTTGTAGGCGCCCGGCGCCTCTTCGGTCACGCCCTCGCGCGAGGTCGATCGGACGACGATCCCCCGGTGGGCGAGCTCGCGGGTCACGTCCTCGTAGCGGAAGGCGCGCACCGCGGCGTGCCGGGAAAGGCGCCGACCGGCGCCGTGGCACGACGAACCGAACGAGCGGTCCATCGAGGTCGCGAGGCCGGCGAGCACGTAGCTCGCGGTCCCCATGTCGCCGGGGATGAGGACCGGCTGGCCGTACGGGCGGTACTCGGCGGGGACCTCCTCGCGCCCGGCGGGGAACGAGCGGGTCGCCCCCTTGCGGTGGACGAGGAGGGGCCTCGGGCCGCCGTCGACCCGGTGCGGTTCGACCTTCGCCATGTTGTGCGCGATGTCGTAGACGACCGCGAGGTCGAGGTCGGCGTCGGACCGTCCGAAGACCGCCGAGAACGCGCGGCGCACACCGTGCGTGATCGCCTGGCGGTTCGCCCAGGCGAAGTTGGCCGCGGCCGCCATCGCCGCGAGGTACCGTTGTCCCTCGTCGGATCCGATCGGCGCGC
Source organism: Thermoplasmata archaeon (assembly GCA_021816865.1). Taxonomy (GTDB): domain Archaea; phylum Thermoplasmatota; class Thermoplasmata; order Lutacidiplasmatales; family UBA184; genus Lutacidiplasma. Next base: position 372,591 of record JAKAWX010000001.1, read on the forward strand.
ACGACAGTTGCCGGTCGACGAGCGGCGTGTGCGCCTCGAGGAGGCGGCGGTCCATCCGCTGGATGAAGTCGGTCGCCACCTGGTGGCCGAGGCCCCGCGACCCCGTGTGGAGCATGACGACGACGCGCCCGGGCGTGAGACCCAGCACCTTCGCGAACTCCGGGTAGAAGACCTCGTCGACGACCTGGACCTCGAGGAAGTGGTTCCCCGCGCCGAGGGTCCCGAGCTGCTTCGACCCGCGCTTGCGGGCGCTGTCGGAAACCTGTTGGGGGTCCGCCGCGGCGAGCCGACCCTCCTCCTCTTGGGTGCGGAGGTCCTCGGGGCGGCCGAGGCCGTGCCCCACCGCCCACGCCGACCCTCCGGCGAGCACCTCGTCGAGCTCGGTCGACGAGAGCGGGTGGGCTCCGTGCGATCCGACCCCCGCGGGGACCTCCCGGTAGAGGCGGTCGATGAGCGGAACGAGGCGCGGCCGGACCTCTTCGACGGTCAACCCGCTGCGAAGCAGCCGGACACCGCAGTTGATGTCGTAGCCGATCCCCCCGGGGGAGACGATGCCGTCGGCGAGGTCGAACGCGGCGACCCCCCCGACGGGAAAGCCGTAGCCGAAGTGGATGTCGGGCATCGCGAGGGCGTGCCGCTGGATGCCCGGCAGCGTCGCCACATTCGCGAGCTGGCGCAGCGAAGGGTCTCCCTCCACGCCCGCGAGGAGCGCCGGGTCCGAGTAGAGGACCCCCGGGACCGTCATGCCGGGAACCTCGCCGATCGGGATCTCGTACGTGAACGCGTCCCGCGCCACGAGCCGGGGGACCTGCGTCACGGCGGCGCGCCAGCCGGGGCGCGTATTTAATCCCCCCACGGCGAGCCGCCCGGCCGGAAGCGGCGGCCCGGGCCAAAACCCCAAGTAGCCGCGCGGGGCTAGTAGGGTCGAAGCCTCCCATGAACGCCCGCGCCGTCCTCTCGCTCGTGAACCTCGCCGCGATAGTGACCGCGTTCGTCGTCCTCTTCGCGCTGCCGCAGTACGCCCAGTACGCCTTCTACGGCCTGCTCGCCTGGATCGCGGTCGGGTTCGTCCTGATGTACGTCCCCGGGGTCGGCCGGCCGTCCGCCTCGGGGACGGGGAGCGCGGGCGCCCTCGCCTCCGCGGACCCGACGGCCGGCGCCCCGTTCCCGTCCGGGATCCCTGCGGCGTCCGCGCGGCCGCTCGACTTCTGCATCTACTGCGGCACGACGCTCGCCGCGGGCGCGTCGGTCTGCGCCGCGTGCGGCCACCGCGTACCGGCGATGTAGCGTCGGGCGGGCGACGCGCTACGGCGGTCGGACGAAGAGCATCGGCTCGTGGGCCCGGGCGCTCGAGCCCGGAGCCACGGTGAGGTTCTCGACCACCCCGTCGGCCGGGCTGGGGACCTCGTTGCGCATCTTCATCGCCTCGAGCACGAGGAGGATATCGCCGCGTTTCACGCGGTCGCCCGCCCGAACGCGGACCTCGATGACCTTTCCGGGCATGGGGGGGACGATCGCGACCCCCGAAGAGGCGGCGGCGGGACCGGTCGGGGGCGGTCCGGGGAGCGCCACGACGGCCGACGGTCGGAGCGCGGACGGTCCCGGCGCGGGGCCCCGCACGACCCGGGCCGCCGACCGCTCGCCGTTCACGTCGACGGGTCCGACCGGCTCGGGGTCCCCCTCGGGCCAGTGCTCGACGACGACCCGCTCCCCGGCGACCTCGAGCTCGACGCGGCCCCGCGTGCGCGCGACGACGACGACCGGGTACGTTCGCCCGTCGACCGTCGCGCCCGTGAGGTCGTCGAGGACGTCGACGACCGTGCTCCTACCGTCCCGTTCGACCGTGAGCCTCGTGGACCCACCTCCGCTGGGCGTGCAGTCGGACCCGACCCTCGTGCGCCCACGGGGTCGTTCCGGACGACGGCGCCGCGGCCGGGGCCGACGGGACCGGCGCCGGGGTCCGCAGCGCGCCGACGACGCCGAGCGCGACCGCGGCGAGCACGTCGTCCGAGAGGCCCGCGTCCACCGACCGCCGGTAGGCGGCGTAGACCTCGGGGAAGAGGGCGTAGCTGAGGACCTGCGCGGTGTCCGCGGCCGGCACCAGCGCCCGGACCTCACCGAGGCGCGCGTCGAACTCGGGCGCGAGGAGGTCCGCGGGACGTCCCGTGATCGCCGGCGCGCCCTCGGTCGCCCGCGCCCGCAGCTCGGGGTCGATCGGCCCGGGCGGCGAGCCGTAGAGGCCGCGCACGTAATCGCGGACCTCCCGGGTCACCTGGCGATAGCGGCCGCCGGTGAGGACGTTGATCACGGCCTGGATGCCGACGATCTGGCTCGTTGGCGTGACGAGCGGCGGGTAGCCGAGGTCGGCTCGCACGCGCGGCACCTCCTCGAGGACCTCGGCGAACCGGCCGATCGCCTCCTGCTCCTTGAGCTGCGAGAGGAGGTTCGAAAGCATCCCGCCGGGGACCTGGTGCGTGAGGATCCCCGGGTCGGTCTGGAGCGAGCGCAGGTCGAGGAGCGGTCGGTAGCGCTCGAGCACCGTGCGAAAGTGGTCGGAGAGCTCGGCGAGGGCCCCGAGGTCGAGCCTCGGGTCGAGCGGGGTCCCCTTCATCGCGCCGACCATCGCCTCGGTCGGCGGCTGGCTCGTCCCTCCCGCGAACGGGCTCAGCGCGGTGTCGATCGCGACCGCGCCGGCCTCGGCGACCGCGAGGCAGGTCATCGGCGACATCCCGCTCGAGGAGTGCGTGTGGACGACGACGGGGAGGCCGACCTCGCGCACGAGGTCCCGGACGAGCTCCGCGCCCTTCGCCGGCGGCATGAACCCGCCCATGTCCTTCAGGCAGAGCTCGTCGGCGCCGAGCTCGGCGAGGCGACCGCCGAGCGCCACGAACGCCTCGCGCGTGTGCACGGGCGATTCCGTGTAGCAGATCGTCCCCTGCGCCCGCGCGCCGGCGCGCTTGACGGCGTCGAGCGCGACCTCCATGTTGCGCGGATCGTTGAGCGCGTCGAAGACCCGGAAGATGTCGACCCCCGTGCGCGCGGCCTCGGCGACGAACCGCCGGACGACGTCGTCCGGGTAGTGCCGGTAGCCGACGAGGTTCTGGCCGCGCAGGAGCATCTGGAGGGGCGTGCGCGGCATCGCCCTCTTGAGCGCCCGCAGCCGCGCCCACGGGTCCTCGTGGAGGTAGCGCAGGCAGACGTCGAACGTCGCCCCGCCCCAGACCTCGAGCGAGCGGTAGCCGATCGCGTCCAGCCGCTCGGCGGCCGGCAGCATGTCGCGGGTGCGCATCCGGGTCGCGATCAGCGACTGGTGGCCGTCGCGCAGCACCGTCTCGGTGATCCCGACCATTCGCCCGCGCCTCCGCCCGCTACAGCGGAATGTTCCCGTGCTTGCGTCCGGGGCGGTCGTCGCGCTTGGAGGAGAGGACCTTGAGCCCCGCGACGAGGCGCGCGCGCGTCTCGGCCGGGTCGATCACGTCGTCGACATAGCCCCGCGCCGCGGCGAGGTACGGGTTGAGGAACTCCCCCCGGTACTCGTCGATCAGCCGCGCGCGCAGACGGTCGCGCTCGGGGCCTGCGGCCCGATCGAGGTCGCGACGGAAGAGGATGTTGACGGCCCCCTCGGCGCCCATCACGGCGATCTCGGCGGTCGGCCAGGCGAGATTCAGGTCTCCGCCGAGGTGCTTCGAGCACATGACGTCGTAGGCCCCTCCGTACGCCTTGCGCAGGATCACGGTGAGCATCGGCACCGTCGCCTCCGCGTACGCGTAGAGGAGCTTCGCCCCGTGCCGGATGATCCCGCCGTGCTCCTGGGTCGTGCCGGGGAGGAACCCGGGGACGTCGACGAGCGTGACGAGCGGCACGTTGAACGCGTCGCAGAACCGAACGAACCGGGCCCCCTTCGTCGAGGCGTTGATGTCGAGCGTACCGGCGAGCGACGCCGGGTTGTTCGCGACGACCCCGACCGGCTGGCCCGCGAGGCGCGCGAACCCGACGACGAGGTTCGTCGCCCAGTCCCGCTGGACCTCGAGGAACGACGCGGGGTCGACGATCCGGTCGATCACCGCGTGAACGTCGTACGGTACGTTCGCGTCCTGGGGGACGATCCGGGCGAGCTCGGCCGCCGCCCCTTCCGGCGGGGGGACGGCCGCCGCGACCGGCGGCTCCTCGAGGTTGTTGAGCGGCAGGTAGCCGAGCAGCCGACGGGCGAGCGCGATCGCCTCGCGGTCGTTCGCGGTCGTGAAGTGCGAGACGCCGCTCAGGGCGGCGTGCGCGTCGGCGCCGCCGAGCGCCTCCATCGTCACGTCCTCGCCCGTGACCGCGCGCACGACGTCGGGGCCGGTGATGAACATCTGGCCGGTCCCCCGCGCCATGACGACGAAATCGGTGATCGCCGGCGAGTAGACCGCGCCGCCCGCGCACGGCCCGAGGACGAGCGAGAGCTGGGGGACGACCCCCGACAGTAGGACGTTGCGGAAGAACACCTCCCCGTACCCGCCGAGGCTCATCACCCCCTCCTGGATGCGCGCGCCGCCCGAGTCGTCGAGCCCGACGATCGGCACCCCGGCCTTGCGGGCGGTTTCCATGACCTTGACGATCTTCATCGCGTGCGCCTCCCCGAGCGCGCCGCCGAAGACCGTCGCGTCCTGGGCGAAGCCGCAGACGGGGCGACCGTCGACCTCCCCCCAGCCCGTGACGACCCCGTCGCCCGGCACGCGCCGCTCGTCGAGGCCGAACTTGTCGACGCGGTGCGTGACGAGGGCGTCGACCTCGGTGAAGGTCCCCGCGTCGAAGAACGTCTCGAGCCGCTCGCGCGCCGAGAGCTTCCCGGCGGCCCGGTGCTTCTCCGTCCGGTCGGCGCCGCCGCCTTCCCGCGCCCGCTTCTTGAGGACCGCCCACCGGTCGTACGCGTCCGTCATGCCGACCCCTCGACGCGAAGGTCACCGGCTCTTATCGCCACCCGGTCCCCGTCCCGGTCGACGAGCAGCTCGCCTTCGTCGCCGAGCGCCGCGATCGTACCGGCCGGGCGCCCGTCGAGCACCGCCCGGCGCCCGACGCCGTACAGGTAGGCCCGGGTCAGCGCGCGGACCCGCTCGACCCCGTCCGCCTCTCCGAGGGACCGCACGGTCCCGACCGCGGCCGCGACCGCGAGCTCCTCGACGTCGTCCAGCGAGGGAGGCGGACCCGGCCGGTGCGCGAGCGCGGCGGCGCCGTACCCGGACGCGGACGGCCACCCGTCGGGCGCGGTCGTGACGTTCACCCCGACCCCCACGACGACGGCGAACCCATCGCGCGGGGACGGGACCCGGTCGACCAGGACCCCCGCGAGCTTGCGGGGAGCAGGACCGACGTCGGTCGCGAGCACGTCGTTCGGCCACTTCACGGCCAGGCGGCGACCGTACGTCCGGCCGAGGCCGTCCGCCAGGTAGGCCCCCACGCCGAGCGGCAGGAGGGTGGGGTGTTCGGCAGGCGAGGCGAGCACGATCGAGAGGTACAGCCCGCCGGCCGGGGACGCCCAGCGATGGTCGAGGCGACCGCGACCGCGGGTCTGGCGACGGGCGACGACCCGGGTGCCGTCCGGCGCGCCCGCCCGGGCGAGTTCGAGCGCGCGGTCCTGGGTGGACGCGATCTCCTCGTGAAACTCCCGGGGGCCCACCGACCCGCCTCCGTGCCCGGCCGAGCGCCGACGGGCCTTAATCGTTTGGTCGGAGTCCCGGGCTCGCCGCGCGGCCGGGCCCGCGACCCGCACGCGTATATTCCCCACCTTTCTGCGCCCCGGCGTGAGCTGCATCGAGGGCCTGTTGCGCGGGACCGGTAGCGACCTCGAGCCGCGGATCCGCGACCAGCTGCGCGGCTTCTTCGGGTCGATGGTCCGGCAGTACCTTCCCCAGACGTGGGTCTTCCGGACCGAGCAGGAGACCGTATCGCTGCGGGTCGACGCCACGGGGGCCGTGACGGTGAGCGCGGGAGCGCTCGCCCCGGCGGACGTCACCGTCGAGGTCGGACACGACCGCTTGCGCGCCGCCCTCGCGACCCGCTCGCGCGGGGGGATCCCGCCGGGGCCGCTCACGGTCACCCCCCACACCGCGAAGGGGAAGGCCGCGTTCGGCTACCTGAGGGACCGCATCGGCCTCTAGCCCGCCCGCACCCTGCTCTAGGCGAGCTCGCGCAGGCGGCGGACCATCTTCACGACCGAGCGGACCGCGTGCCCCGCGTTCTCGATGCGGTCCTGCGCCTGGAGGCGGGTCTCGCCGGGCCCCGAGATCCCGAGCCCGAGCGGCTTGCCGTACTCGACGGCAAGGTCCGTGAGCTTGCGGGTCGCCTGGTTCATTACGACCTCGTCGTGCTGGGTCTCCCCCTCGATGACCGCGCCGAGCGCGACGACCGCGTCGACGTCGGTCCTCTCGAACAGCACCTTGACCGCGAGCGGCATGTCGTAGACCCCCGGGGTCTTGACGATCGGGCCGAGCGTCGCCCCGAGGAACCCGACCTCTTCCTTCGCGCGTTCGACCATGATCATCGTCACGTCGTAGTTGTACTCGCTCGCGACGATCGCCACGCGGATCCCGTCTCCTCCGTTCGTTCGTTTCGGCATCTCTTACCTCGGAAGGGGTTCTCCGCTCACCGGCCCCGCCGCACGGGCCCGACGTCCGGGAACCCTTGGCGCAGTCCCTCCCCGCCGTGGCGGGCGAGGTCCTGGGGCCGGAAGAGGAGGGCGTAGGCGTTGAGGGCGTGTTCCTCGGCGCGGCGGCGCGCGAGCTCCTCGAGTTCCTTCGGCCCGGCCGCCTCCGACTCGAAGACGAAGCACTCGACGATCGGCTTCGCCGAGAGAACCCCCGTGAACATCAGGCCGAGCGACGCCTCGTGGGCGCACGTCCGGTCGTACTCCGCCTTCCCCGGCATCCCGAGGGCGAGGCAGAGGTCGGCCCCGTCGTCGAGGAAGAGCCGCCGGCACGCGACCGGGAGGTCCTTGATCCCGGGGACGGTCCGTCGAACGACCTTGAAGCCCGTCCCGCGTCCCTTCAGGGCGCGCACGGCGTGCCGCGCCATGTCGACCCGGGCGAACGTCGTGTCCGCGACGCCGACCGTCTTCACCGCGCCCGCTCCTTCGCCGTCCGGGCGACGATCCGTTCGACGATCCGGCGGGTCGCGAGGTCGTCGTGCGGCCGCGCGCCGATCCGGACGACCTTGAGGGGAACGCCGCGGCGGGCGCACTCGGCCTCGACCTCCTTCTCGTCCCAGACCTGGTTGTAGCCGAGCGCGATGATCGACGGGCGCTCGCGCACGACGGTCTCGTAGATGTCGGTCGTGGAGCCGAGGAGCGCGCGGTCGACGGGCTTGAGCGCCTCGACCATCTCGCGGCGCATGAGCTCGGGGACGTACGGCTCGTGCTTGAGCCGACGCGCGGTCTGGTCCCGCGCGACGACGACCACGAGCTCGTCGCCGAGGCGCTTCGCCTCCGTGAGGAAGTAGAGGTGGCCCGGGTGGAGGAGGTCGAAGACCCCCGTCGCCATCACTCGGACGACCATTCCCGCCACGCCTTCACGATCGTCTGTCCCTCGAGGAACGGCCAGCCGTGGGCCTCGGCGTACGCTCGGGCCGCCGCGGGCGCCCGCGGCCCTCCGGAGTCCCCGAGCATCTCGCAGACCGTCATCGACTCCGAGAGCCCTCCCATCCGGGCGAGCGAGACCGACAGCTCCGTATGACCCTTCCGCTCCTCGAGGAGCCCGGGGGCTGCGTAGATGATCGGGAGGTGGCCGGGCGAGCTGAACTCGGAGGTGAATCGGCGGCGGAGCTCGACGTCGGAGAGCCGTCCCGCGTCGCGCGCGAGCTCGCCGAGGGCGCGGATCGCGGTCGCCCGGTCGTTGTCGGGGATCCCCGTGTAGGTCGAGCGGTGGTGCACGTGGACGCCGAACGGGCTGCGCCGGTCGTACCGCAGCTCCTCGTTCGCGAGCGCGCGCAACGTCGGGGAGTCGGCCGCCGCCCGGGCGAGCAGGTCGGAGTAGAACGGAAGGTCGAGGCGGCGGCGCAGCTCGTCGGAGATCGCCGTGCAGACCCAGCCACCGGCGTCCTGGCGAAGGAGGCGTACGAGCTCGGGCGTCGCCCGCTCGCTCTGGATCACGAGGTCGGTCTCCCCTTCGCGGTCGGCCGCGTCGAAGATCAGCACCGGCTCGCCGGCGGCAAGGGACCGCACGGCGGCGGCGAGGCTCGGCGGGGCCGCCCGGTGGCGGGGGGATTCCATCACGCCCCGGCCAGGGCTCGGGCGCTAATAAGGCAGGTGTAACTACTCAAAAAAGGGTTGATAGCCCAGCAGGAAAGGAGACGACGAACGACGTACGCAGACCGGACCCGACCTCGCGTCGCCGACCGCGTACGGCCGGCGTTCTTAGGAGGTGATCCATCTGCAGGTTCCCCTACAGATACCTTGTTACGACTTAGTCCCCCTTGCTGAACCGAAGTTCGAGCGACCCAGATGAGCCACCCTCACTCCGACCCAACTCGGATGACTTGACGGGCGGTGTGTGCAAAGAGCAGGGGCACATTCACCGCGGGATGTTGACCCGCGATTACTACGGAATCCATTTTCATGAGGGCGAGTTACAGCC
>JAKAWX010000008.1 GCA_021816865.1 Thermoplasmata archaeon
GGACCGAGTGCTCGAGCGAGGCAGAGTGCTCCACTTCAAGGGGCCGTCATACCGCACCCGCCACCTGAGGGAGAAGGGTGGGTCAGTAATTTCGGGAAAAGTGGGTGAGGAGTTTCAGGAACTCACATAGCATGTTCTTCGGCGGATCTGAGGTCGTCACTCGGTCCGCTGACAGCGGACTATCCGATAACAATATGCGCGTCGCCACACCGGCGAACGATGAAACGTGAGAGATGTCGCAACGGGAGTCCGCAACCCGCGAAGGGGAGAGAGGTCCCAGCGCATCCAAATCGAACGTACGCAGGTCGGATCGTGCGAGGACTCGAGAACATCACCTAACTACGCCCAAGCGCAAGTTGGTCCATCTTCGGACCGTTTCACCATATCACGACCCGGGCGGGCGTTCCCGTTGATTGTGAGTTCGTGCTCCCGCTCTTCGTTGAGCCGTTCCAAGCAGGCGACGTTGTTGATCTTAGCGAACTCGACCCTGAACCGCTTGTACGGTCCGTCCCTGAGAGCCCGGGGCACTTCCCGCGGCGTCTTGCCGTTGTCTTGGACCGTCCAGTTTCGGGAACGCAAGTCTTGGTAGTCGAGAAGCGTCAACTTCCACGGACCATTGATGATTTTCCCATACCTGAATTCCGACCGTGACTCCCGTTCCTCGTCCGACAATGGTTCGTTTCCTTCAGGAGTAGACGAATCGAACGAGGGATAGACACGACGAGGGTTCCCATTTGGAGGGTAAGATGCGAAGGCAGCTCCCTCGTCCAGCAGTACCTCGCCCGGAATACCAGCGTTGCTGACCCAAGTGAAAAGGCCTTTCCTGCGTGCAATCTTCGAAACTTCCGAGACCACCTCACGCCCGGCCTCCCTAGCCGAGGCGGATACGCGAGATAGGACCGAAATGTCGAAGAAGTGGATGTGGACCCCCCAGAACCGGGTGTCGTCTACCGACACGGAATGGTCGAAGAGCTGGATCGCCTCCTTTAGTGTTGGGGCGTTCCTAATCGCGCTCGGGTGGATGTGAAGAGAGTAGAGGGCACCCGGCGCCTGGCCAACCTTTCGCCACTGAGCCATCATGTCAGCGAATCTGAGGTTGAAGTCACTCTGCGACTGAGGGCTCAACCTGAAGCGAGTGCTAAGAGCGGGCACCGGGGGAGCAATGACTGAGGCAACGACCTTGGACGCCCCGGTCACGAGCTCTTTGATCCACTCTGCATAGAGAGTGCCTTCCTTCTCCATTCGCTCCCAGAAGGTTGACTCTCCCACGATTACCTTTCGACGCACCTTGCTCCAGTCGACTTCCATCGACTCTCTTCTGCCAGCCACGAGGCGGGCCTTTGCTACAGCATCCCCCGCGAAGCAACTATTGGCGAGTTTCTCCAGTCCCAGGGGAGTGGGGAAGTTCACGAGCTCTGGCGGGACATAACCTACAGTCGGATGGTTGGGAAGGATACGGTCAGGGTTTGATTGAGAGTTGGATTCCACGACATCAAACCGATGTTGGTTGAGTCGAGTCCGCATGGACTTCGCGCAGACTAGGTTTACCTCGAAAGGTAACCCGGGGTCGAGGAAGTGGCATCGGGCAATGCTCTCAGCGTCCTCCGGCGAGTTGAGCGCTGGGGCCAGCTTACCGATTTGGACCTGCTGGAACCTAGGGCTGAAGATCGCGCTGCCAACTAGACTCTGCTCGACCTCTCGGGTGACCACCAGCGTCTTCATTCTACCTGCCCCTTCACGCTCTCTAGCGACTCATACCGCGACTTGAGTTGCTGGAGAAGTTCGATCAGTTCGTCCACTGCTGGATAATCAACGAAGATCGCACCCTCAATTCGCTCACCATGGAGTAGCGAATACGTTCGTTCCTGCAATTGTATCGCAGGTCCTGAGCGACCCTCTTGCACGGTCGCGCGATAGGTCTTCCCTCGAATCTCTTTGAAAAGTTCTAGGAATGGGTGAACCATCCGGCCGTTCGGGTACCAGAGCATGATATTGCGCCTGGTGTGCGACCGCCCGTATACTTCGCGCTCGCGCTCGAGATCCTTCAGAATCCGCACAACCGTGGGTGGTGAGACTCCCGCCGCCCTAGCGATGTCTTGAGTGCTGATTCCCTCGGGGCAGCCCCGGACCGCCCGGAGCACCTTTCGACGCGTTTCATCCTCGGAGGCCTCTTGAGACAATCCAGACCCCATACCCGGGGGTGAACGACTCATCAATTGGCTCGCTTCTGAACGCATACTATTTCAGATATTCCAAATACATCAGTACTATAAATATCCAGCTACACTCTACGACGTTTGTGGGACTCTGCCGCAACGAGCCGAGACGTAGTTGCAGCGACTGCGGTCCCAGCCGCATTGCCATGTGCTTGTCGAGTATCTCGTGCGCGCGAGTCGTTCAGCTCCTCTTGGACGACTTCGACGAGGGCTTCTTGCGAACCGTCACCTCGATCGATCCGGGCTCGAACGCCCAGGCCATCGTGTCCCCCTCCTCGAGCCCAAGGACGGCGACAATCGGCAGCGGCACCGTCGTTCGCAGAGAGGCGGATCGCTCGATCGCTTTCACGAGCTTGGACTCGTACTCTTTCGCCACGGGTTCCGGAGGCGGCGATGCGTCGAAGCCTTATGTTTCTGTCGGTCAACGAATGGGCAGACGTGTAGGTTCAAACGTTAAATACTCTCATGTTGTAGGCATACAGATAGGACAACACATGAAAGAGCTTCCACCATCCATGCCAACCCGGGAGGTCCGGGCACTGGAGATGCTCCAAGCAGGGAAGCGGATCGCTGAAACTTCCACCCCAGGCGAATACGTGGTCGCGTCTCAGTCAGGAAATGGGTTCTACCGTGTCAGGACAGTTGCACCGTTCGGACCCGTGGAGAGTTGCGATTGTCCGGACTTCATCGAGCGACGGGCGCCTTGTAAGCACATCTATCTGATTCGGCACTGGCTGGCAACCGACGAAAGGGCCGAGGGAGTCGCCGCAAGTCAATTCAAGATCCCGATTCCAGTTCAGACCAAACGCGACTGGAGCATCTACAACGAGTCTCAGGTGGAAGAATACCGCCTCTTCAACACGCTTCTGCGTGACCTCTCTATCGGCTTCCCCGAGCCCTTCAAGGACCCGCACTTGGCGGGCCGCAAGCCGATCCCACTGTGCGAGCAGGTCTTCTGCGCGGTTCAGAAGGCTTACTTGGGATTCTCACTCCGAAGGTCCCACGGATTCCGAACTGAGGCTGCGCGAAACGGATTGCTTTCCCAAGCCCCCTACTGGACCGTCCCCTCTCGTTTCGCCTGTAGAGAGGACGTCACACAGGGATTGCATGACATGCTCGCCCGATCGGCAATCCCCTTGATCGGGCTGGAAGACCAGTGCGCGGTTGATTCCACCGGCCTTCGCACTACCCGCTTCAACTACTACCGGAAGGAGAAGTACGACCCAACGAGAGAGAACGTTTGGCTGAAGCTCCATGCCCTCGTCGGGGTGAAGACTCATGTCATTCCGGTTCTCGAGGTCACTGCTGGGGCCGCGAACGACTCCCCTCAGTTCCCGGTGCTCTTGGAGCGAGCAACGGCGAATGGATTCCACTTCAAGGAGGTCTACGCCGACAAAGGATACCAGGGCCGGGAGAACTTCAACGCGGCAGCCAATCTCGAGATCCTACCCTTCATTCCCTTCAAGAGCAACCAGACAGGCCAGTCGAAAGGCAGTCCGATGTACCACAAGATGTTCCTCTACTTCCAATACCACCGAGAGGAGTTCGACCAGCATTATGGGCAACGTGCCCAGGTGGAGTCGACCTTTGGATCATTCAAGCAGAAGTTCGGGGAGACCCTTGCATCGAAGAAGTTCTTGTCTCAGGTTAACGAAGTCCTGTGCACGGCTATCGCACACAACATAACGATCCTCGTGCGGCAGATGTTCGAAGTGGGAATCCTGCCTGACTTCTTGAAGCCACCAGCGGAGACAGGGCTCACGGTGAGCCACCGCCAAGACACTCCGACAAACCTCCTGTTACTAAATCGACCCCAGCTCGAGCCGGCTGTAACTTTATCGAGCCCCCGTCAGTGATTACGACACAACTTCCGTTAGACGCAAACGTTTATGTAGCAATCTTGGGAGTGCTACCTCAGAGCGTATGACGCTCGTCTGACAAACGGAACGGGGTAGCACCGATGAAATCCATCATCCAGGAAGCGATCGCAAAGCACCAGGAGAACCAGGCCCTGGTCGAGGAGCCGAAGACGACCGGGCCGATGTACGCTAACCCCGACGACGCGGAGCTCGCGAAGCTGGCGGAGACGCTGAAGGTCAACATCCGCATCGTCGGATGCGGCGGCGGCGGCTCGAACACCATCAACCGATGCGTCGAGGAAGGCATCCAGGGCGCCGAGATGTGCGCCATCAACACGGACGCCAAACACCTTTTGACCATCCACGCTCCGCGCAAGATCCTCATCGGCCGCCGGGCCACGAAGGGCCTCGGCGCCGGCGCCCGCCCCGAGATCGGCGAGGAGGCGGCCCGGGAGAACGAGGAGGAGCTTCGCGCGTTCCTGAACGGCGCCCACATCGTGTTCATCACCGCCGGAATGGGCGGAGGGACCGGTACCGGGTCCGCCCACCTCGTCGCACGTCTCGCGAAGGAGGCGGGAGCGCTCACGATGGGGGTCGTCACGCTTCCGTTCGCGGGCGAGGGGGCTGCGCGCATGGAGCAGGCTCGGGACGGGCTCGAGCGCCTGCGCCGCGTCTGCGACACCACGATCGTCATCCAGAACGACAAGCTCCTCGAGCTGGTCCCCCGGATGCCGCTCGATTCTGCGTTCAAGCTCGCCGACGCGGTCCTCATGACCGCGATCAAGGGGATCACCGAGATCGTCACGCGCCCGGGCCTCGTCAACCTCGACTACGCCGACATCCTGACCGTCATGAAGGACGGCGGTGTCGCGCTGATCGGGCTCGGCGAGAGCGAGAGCGCGACCGACCGCGTCACCGAGGCGGTCACCGAGGCCCTCACGAGCCCGCTGCTCGGCTCGGTCGAGCTCAAGGACGCGACGGGCGCGCTCGTCCGCGTGATCGGCGGCCCGACGATGACGGTCAGCGAGGCCGAGAAGGCCGCCGCGCTGGTCGGCGGCAAGATCTCGAAGCGGGCCCGGATCATCTGGGGCTGCTCGGTCGAGAACTCCCCGGAGCTCGAGAACACCATCAAGGTGCTCCTGATCATCACGGGCGTCCGTGCGCAGAGCCTCCTCGGCCAGAAGGGAGGCTACGCCGCCGGTGAGTCCGAGGAAGTCATCGACCTCGTCCGGTAGGCCGCGCGTCCTGCGACCCCGCTACCTCGGCCTCGAGGTGGCGGGGGAACACCTTCCCGCCGGCCTCTCGCCCCGGTGGTGGGAAGAGACCCTGCGCTCCGCGCTCGGGGACACCGGGCCCGCCCGGGGCCCCCTGCGTGTCGTGCGGAGCGAACACCACCGGGCGATCGTCGCGGTCGACCAGTTTCGCTCGCTCGCGGTCCGGGCCGCGTGGAACGGCCCGGTGCCGCGCGCCCCCGGCGCGCGCCTGTCGACCCACGGCACCTGGGGGACGCTCGTCGGCGCGAAGGCCTGGCTCCGGGGAGAGCGACCCGTGCGCCCCCGACGACGGCCGCGCCGACCGATCGTCGGTCGCGGAGGAGCGGGGGCCGGATCAGCTGAGACCGATCGAGAAGAGCGCGAACTGGATCGTGAGCGAGGTCGCGGGTAGTACGAGCGTGACCGTGCCGAGGGGCCCGCCGGACTCGTACGGGCCCTGACAGGCGGCCGAGCCCGTGGGGGTGCACGACACGTCGCCGGCGAACGCGGGGTTCGAGGCGAAGTAGGTGTACCACGCCGAAGCGAACGGGGTCGTGTAGACGAGCGTGAGCGGACGGCCGGGGTTCAGGACCCAGCCGTTCGACGGCAGGGACAAGCTCACCACGGAGACGAGGTGGAGCGAGACCGCGGCGGTCCCGGCACCGCTCTCCGCGCCGACCTGCTGGAGGAACGCCGGCACCCAGACCGTGGCGGAGCCGTGCGAGAAACCGATCGGCGGCGCCTGGACGAAGATCGGGTACCCGCCCGGCTGCACGTAGACCACTGCCCCCTCATCGAACGCCACTTGCGCCGCCGGCGAGTAGGCGTTCCGTAGCTGCACCAGAAGGCCGGCGGCGAACACCGTCGCTCCTCCCGCGCTGAACTGGGGGAAGAAGATGCACGCGCCGACCCGGGGGGTGTTGTAGATGGTGGTCCACCCTGCGTAGGGGAAATTCGGCAAGGGGCTCGCCGTGTTGTTGAGCACGGTGTTGTTGTACGTGACCTTCGAGCCCGAAGGGGCCGGGCCGGTGACGTTGTCGGTCAGCGCCGCCGTCCCGTACGGGCAGATCGGGCTCGACGGGTTCTGCGCATCGAACCCGTTGAAGTAGACGGTGTACGGCCCGCCCTGGGCCTTGGGGGCGGGCGAGACGAGGTCGTACGAGCCCCAGCCCACGACGAAGGTGTGGCTCTGGCCGAGATTGCTGATCGCGACGTTGTCGTGGTTGCCCACGATCAGCACGTTCACCGTCCCTCCGCCGGTGTCCCCGATGCTCACGTTGTCGTAGTGGCCGACCACGGTCACGTTGAGGTTGGCCCCTCCCGTTCCCGACACGGTGGCGGTGTCGTGGCTCCCGACGATCTGGACCAGGTTGTACGCGCCCCCGGCCGCGGAGACCGCGATCGTGGAGCTGTTCGTCGAGAAGTTGAGCACGAAGGAGACCTTCCCGTTGCCCTTGACGCTGAAGGTGTAGTTGGTCGAGCCCGCGAAGTTGTACCAGATGCTCCCCGCGGCCGAGCCGGTGCAGGTGATGGAGGTCGTGTTCGGCGGACGCGGGGAGAGCGAGCACGCCGGAGCCGACCCGTTCTGGCGCCAGCCGGTCGGCGGAGCGTAGCGGGTGCTCACCATGCCGAAGCTGGCCTTGGCGGGCGGCTCGCCGGGGATCGAGGAGACCGAGCCACCCTCCGGGGGGCCGAACGGGGGCACCCCGGCGGAACCGAGCGCGATCGGCTGCAGGGCCGGCGCGCCCGGCGTGCCCGCCCCCGAGACGCTCTGGAGGAGCGCCCGGAAGTGACCAAGCTGGTTCTCGACCTGGACCTCGTGGTTGAGCTCGTTGACCTGCATCTGGTTCGGGAGCGTGGTCGCGAGGTAGTTCGCGATGAACGTCACGACCAGCATGAGCCCGAAGATCGTCGCGACCGCGGAGACCTGGGCGCGACGGCTGCGCCGCCGCCAGTGTCGGGCGCTCGCCGGCCGGAGCCGCACCGGGCGGGCGCGGGCGGCCCGGGACCGGACCGGCCGAGCGTGCGCGGGCGGGGAGGGGGCGGGACGGGCGACCCGGACCGGCCGCGCCACGGCCCGGTCCGACGGGAGAACGACGCGGATCCGGTGCATGGGGCCTCGGAGGAGTGTAACTAGCCCGGGTCGGTCTATTAATGCCTGTGGCCGGGAAGGAGGCCTTCGGACGGGGCCGCTCGCGTCCCGGAAGGTCCGCCTCGGGAACCGGGGCGCGTCCGAGCAACTTATCTTTCGCCCTCCCTCCCCGTTGGGGGTACGGACGTTGGGGTCCGACGAGGGGGCGAAGCGCCGGGTCGAGCGGGCGCTCCTCTCGCCGTACGACAAATCGGGCCTCGCCGGCTTCGCCCGGGTCCTGAGCGGGCTCGGCGTCGAGCTATGGGCCACCGGGGGGACGCGGACCGCCCTCCTCGAAGGTCAGGTGCCGGTCCGACCGGCGGAGGAGCTGACCGGGATCGGCTCGTGGTTTGACGGGCGGGTGAAGACCCTCCACCCCGGCATCCTCGGAGGGGTCCTCGCGCCCCGGACCGAGGCGGGGCTCCGGGAACTCGCGGAGCGCAAGCTCCTCGCCTTCGACCTCGTGGCGGTCAATTTCTACCCGTTCGAGCGCCACCTGGCCGAGCACCCGGACGCCCGCGACCGGGAGGAGTACATCGACATCGGGGGAGTCACGCTCGCCCGGGCGGCGGCGAAGAACCACGAGTGGGTGACGGTCGTCACCGACCCAGCGGAGTACGTGTCGCTCGCCGACGAGCTCGCGGCGAACGCGGGATGCGTCTCGGCCGCGACGCGCCGCCGGCTCGCGGTCCGCGCGTTCGAGCGGTGCACCGAGTACGACGGGGCCATCGCGTCGGGCCTCGAGAGCGAGGGCCGCGGCGACCCCTTCCCCCGTACGGTCGTCGTGCGTCGCGAACCGTTGCGTCTCCGTTACGGGGAGAACCCGCACCAGAGGGCGGCCACGTACGGCGCCGTGAGCCCGGCGGGCGTGGGCCTCGAGCCCGCGCCGTTCGCCCTCGTGAAGGGGGAGAGCTTGTCGTTCACCAACCTCCTCGACCTCGACACGGCGCTGGCGACCGTCGCCGAGTTCGCCCGGCCGGCGGCGGCGGTCGTCAAGCACGCGACCCCTTGCGGCGTCGCGGTCGGCGCGACCGTGCGCGAGGCCCTCGACGGCGCGATCGCGACCGACCCGGTCGCGCGGTACGGCTGCGCGATCGCGGTCAACCGACCCCTCGGACCGGACGACCCGGCCGCGATGAAGGGGGTGTTCGTCGACCTCCTCGCCGCGCCCGAGTTCGACCCGGCCGTCCTCGAACCGCTCGGCCGTCGCCCGAAGCTGAAGCTCGTCCGTACGGAGCCTCCCGCGCTCGACCGGCCCCGGTGGGAGGCGAAGAGCGCGCTCGGCCGGCTCCTCTTTCAGGAGGCTGACCGCCGCGAGCTCCGGCCGTCCGAGCTCAGGCGCGTCACCTCCCACGAGGCGACCCCCGAGGAGCGCACCACGCTCGAGTTCGCCTGGAAGGTCGTGCGCCACGCGAAGTCGAACGCGATCGTTCTCGCCGCGCCGGGCCGGACGGTCGGCATCGGCGGCGGCCAGCCGACGCGGGTCAAGGCCGTCGAGCTCGCGTGCGAGGTCGCGGGCGACCGGGCGCGCGGCTCGGTCCTGGCGTCCGACGCGTTCTTCCCGTTCCCGGACGGGGTCGAGGCCGCGGCGCGCGCGGGCGTCCGGGCGGTCGTCCAGCCCGGGGGAAGCCTGCGGGACGCCGAAGTGGTCGCGCTCGCCGAGCGATCGGGGATCGCGATGTACTTCACCGGCTGGCGGGTCTTCCGGCACTAGGGCGGGCGCCCGCCCCGCCCGTCGGAACTAGCGGGAGTCGCCCCGCGGTCCGTCGGCCGTGAAGTGCCGCCGGATCTTCGAGCGGAACTCGAGCGCGGAGAACGGGCCGACCTCCCGTCCCTTCTCCTGCCCGCCCTGGACGAACAGGTACGTGGGCAGGGAGTGGATCCCGTACGACAGCGTCACCCGGGTCGCCTCGTCGACGTCGACGGTCGCAAAGGTGACGAGGCCCGAGAGCTTCTCCGACAGGTCGGAAAGCGTCGGCCGGGTGAGCCGGCACGGGGCGCACCAGTCGGCGGTGAAATCGACCACGACCGGGAGCGGCGAGCGAACGACCACGAGCTCGAACGTCTCGTCGGTCACTCGGATCGGCGCCGCACCCCCGTCGTGCATCCGGGTCCGTGGTCGGAACGATCGAGCGACCGCCGTGCTTTAAACCTGCACCTCCTCGGGCACCGGAGGGACGTGCCCGCCTCCGGTGCTCGGGACGGCGCTCCGGCCCTCCCGCCCGCGGCCGTCCGGGCCCTCCTCTCCTGGTTCTCCCGGCACCGGCGGCCCCTCCCCTGGCGACGCGACCGCGACCCCTACCGGGTCCTGCTCGCCGAGGTCCTCCTCCAGCAGACCCGCGTCGCCCAGGCGATCCCGTACTTCGAGCGGCTTTTGATCGCGTTCCCGACGGTCGAGGCGCTCGCCGCCGCCCCGCTCGACCGGGTCCTCAAGGCCTGGCAGGGAGCGGGCTACTACGCCCGCGCCCGCCACCTCCACGCCGCGGCCCGGTCGGTCGCCCTCGGGAGCGGCGGCCGCTTCCCCGACACGGTCCCCGAGCTCGAGGCGCTCCCGGGCGTCGGCCCGTACATCGCCCGAGCCGTCGCGGCCCTCGCGTTCGATCGGTCGGTGGTCGCGCTCGAGGCGAACGGGCTCCGGGTCGCGGCCCGGCTCGTCCGCGAGGAACGCGACCTCCGGAGGCCGGAGGTCCGCCGTCGGCTCGAGCACGGGCTCCTCCGGGCGCTCGGGGGCCGACCGGGCGGAGCGTTCAACGAGGCGCTGATGGAGCTCGGGGAGACCGTCTGCCTTCCCCGTCGCCCCCGATGCGACGCCTGCCCGCTCGCGAGAGGCTGCCGGGCCCGGCGCGAGCGGGACGACCCCGGGGCGATCCCGCGGCCGCGCACGAAGGTGCGGCCCCACGTCGAGGCCGCCCTCGTCGTGCTGGTCGACCCCGCGGGCCGGTGGCTCGTGCAGCGGCGCCCCCCGTCGGGGCTTCTCGGGGGGCTCTGGGAGTTCCCGGGCGGGAAGCTTAGGCCGGGGGAACCGCCGGACCGGGCCGCGGTCCGGGAGCTCGCCGAGGAGACCGGCGCCGGGGTGACCGGGCTCGAACCGCTCGGCCTCGTCCGCCACGGCTTCAGCCACTTCACGGTCGGCCTCCACGTCTTCCGGGGGCGCGCCGCGCTCCCCCGTCCCCGCACCGGGCCCACCCGGCGCTGGGTCACCCGGGCGGAGTTCCTTCGGCTGCCGGTCCCGAGAGCCACGGAGAAGGTCGTCCGCCGGCTCGACGCGGTCGCGACGGGTAGAGCTTTCCCGGGTTCAGGATCCGGTCCGGGTCGCAGCGGCGTTTCGCGACCTCGAGGAGATCGAGGCCGACCCGGCCGACCTCTCGCTCGAGGTAGCCGACCTTCGTCCGGCCGATCCCGTGCTCGGAGCTGATCGTTCCCCCGAGGGCGAGGGCGGCGTTCAGCACGGCGGCCCGGATGCGGTCGCCCGCCGCGGTCGTCGGGTCGACGACGAAGTTCGGGTGGAAGCTCCCTTCGCCGAGGTGCCCGTAGAGGTAGAGCGCGACCCCCTGGTCGCGGGCGATCTCCCCGAACCGGTGGACGAGCTCGTCGACCCGCCCGAGCGGCACCGCGACGTCCTCCCGGATCCGGCGGCCCATCCGCTCGTCGAGCGCGACACCGCTCGCTCCGCGCAATGTCCACAGCTCGTCGGCGTCCGCGAAGACGATCGGAGCGCGGTGGAGGCCGACCGACCGCAGGGCCGCCGAGACCCGCTCGCGGCGGGTCGGCGCCTCCCGCGCGTCGTCGGACTCGACCTCGACCAGGAGGAGGGGAGCGTCCGCCGGCCATTCGGCGTTGCGCCGCTGGGCGAGCACGGCCGCCGACCCCCGGTCGAGGTACTCGACCGCCGAGAGACCGGTCCCGGGCGCCCCGCGCAGGCGGCGGGCGATCGGCCCGAGCTTCGTCGTCTCCTCGAGCGGGTAGACGAGCCCCTCCCGATGGGCCGGCAGCGGAGCGAGACGGACCGTGACCTCGGTGACGATCCCGAGCGTCCCTTCGCTGCCGACCAGGAGCTGGAGGAGGTCCGGCCCGACCGAGCGCTTCGCGACGCGCGTTCCGAACCGGGTCCGTTCACCGGTGCCGAGGACCGCCTCGAGCCCGCGGACCCACGCGCGCGTCGGTCCGTAGCGGAACGACCGCGGGCCCGAGGCGTTGGTGCCGACGTGTCCGCCGATCGTCGCGACCGTCCAGGAGCCCGGGTTCGGGGGGAAGAAGACGCCGTGGGGGCGCAGGGCGTTCTGGAGGTCCCGGTTCACGACGCCCGGGCCGACGCGGGCCCAGAGCTCGCCCGGGTCGACCTCGAGCACCGCGTTCCAACCCGACAGGTCGACCACGACCGCGCCGTCGAGCGGGACCGACTCCCCGTCGAGCGAGGTGCCGGCTCCGCGCGCCACGAGCGCCACCCGGTCGCGCCGGGCCCAGCGGACGAGGGCGACCACGTCGTCCGCGTCCGCCGGGGCGACCACCGCCCGCGGGGTCCCCGAGAGGTGCGACTGGTCGTGCCCGAACGGGGCGATTCCCTCCGGGTCGGTGCGGACCGAGCCGCGGACGGACCGCTCGAGGGACGACGACGGGAGGCTCGTCACGGAAGAGGGGAGCCGGCCGGGGCTTTACGGCTAACGCGGCGGGGGGTCGGAGCTCCCGAGGGCCCGGTCGAGCGCCTCGATCAGGTCGCGGATCGCGAACGGACGGGCGACGACCGAGCGGGCGCCGGCCGCGCGGGCCCGGTCGCTGCAGGACGGCGGCGCCCCGCGCGGCAGGATCACGACCCCCCGGAGCTCGGGACGGCGTTGGAGCGCTTCCGCGAGCTGGGTGTCCCAGGGAGCGACCTCGCTCTCGGCGTCGAGCACGAGGATCACCGGATCGGTCGTGGGGGGCCGAGCGTCGAGCTCCCCCGGCGTGGGCGCCTCCTGGAGCACCCGGTAGCGGTGCAGCCGCAATAGGCCCCTCAGGAGCAACCGGGTCTCCTCGTTGCGCCCGCACAGGACGGCCGACGCGCCGTTCGGGGGTCGGGCGCCCGACGCACCGTCGGAGACGGCCCCTTCGGACGACGACATCCGCGACCCTAGCATGCCTTCGGCCCGGCGGGCCCGGTCCCGCCGACCAGAGGTAGCCGCCGGCCTTTATCTACTGTGCGAGCGACCCGCTGCCCCGATGTGTCGGACCCCCTCATCGGCCATCTTCCGCCGGTCCGGATAACTATATAGTCTCGTGGCGGTTTACGACAATTGGCCTCGGGCATCGGCGGAAACGGCTCCTGGTGGCACCGTCCAAGAGACCAGGGGCCGTTCCGCCGGTGCCTCCCCGCAGGATTCGTCTCGAACGATAGGTTCTTTTGCGGCCGCGCGAGGTCGCGGGCGATGGGCGCCTTCTTCGGTCCGTCCGAGACCGACCTCGAGCGACTGCGCACCACCGTCCAGTCCCTCGGGACGACCAGCGTCCCGGGCCTCGCGGCGGCGCTCGCCTGGCGCGAACGCAAGGCCGAGAAGCTCCTCGCTCACGAGCTGGCACGGCCGGGGACACCTCTCGTCTACGAGCCGGGCCGCCGGACGGTCCGGTGGGGCCCCGCCCCTCCGCCCTCGCCCGGTCCGGCCACCGGGCCCGCGCCCGACCGCGGGGGGAGCCCGATCGTCACCGGCCGGCTCGTTCGGACCGACCGCGCGCCGAGCTCCTCGCGCACCGCCCCCGCCCTCACGACGCTCTGCACGGCCTGCCACGTCGCGTTGATCCCGACAGGGTCCTCGAGCCTCGCGGTCTGCCCGCAGTGCGGGCGGCTCGCGAATCCCCGCACCGCCTCGGCCACGTCCGTCGCGGCGACGCCCCGGCCCGCGGTCCCGACGCCTCGGCCCGAGACGCCGAAGGCGGTGGCCTCCGCGGAGCGGGCGCCCGACCCGCTCGCGCTCGCCGACCGGCGTTCGCAGGAGCTCTTTGCGGCGTACGTGACGAGCCGGCCGATCCCCTGCCCGAAGTGCCGAACCCCGCTGCGCCACAAGGGCGTCAGCGAATACTCGTGTCCGAGCTGCGGCCAATCGGTCCGCTTTCCGTCGGCGTCGGCACCCCCGCTCGCCGCGCCGTAGGCGGCACCCGCCCCCGGCCCGTGCGGACCTAGTACGGCACCGCCGCGCGGAGCTCGCCGACGAGCGAGCCGTCCTCGATCGCGGCCGCCACCGACTCGATGTCCGCCGCCGGGGAGCGGTCGTGCGTCCAGGTCGGCACCCGGGCCCGCAGCCCGCCGAGCGCCGCCTCGCTGCCCGCGCCGCCGAGCTGCGGCCGCCGCAGCTCGAGCGCCTGGCCCGCGACGATCCATTCGATCGCCACGACGCGGCGGGCGTTCGAGAGCGCCCGGCGGAGCTTCGCGCCCGCCCACGCTCCCATCGAGACGAAATCCTCCTGGCCGGCCGAGGTCGGGAGGCTGAGCGCGCTCGCGGGGTGGGCGAGGGTCGAGTTCTCGTTGACGAGCGCGGCCGCGACGTACTGCGGGATCATGAACCCCGAGCTCACCCCGGGCTCGGGCGCGAGGAACGCGGGGAGACCCCGGTTGAGCGCCGGGTCGACGAGGCGGGCGATCCGCCGCTCGGCGAACGCGGCGACGTACCCGACGGCGATCGCGAGCGCATCGAGCGCGAAGGCGAGCGGCTGACCGTGGAAGTTCCCGCCGTTCACGAACTCGTCCGCCCCGAGGACGAGCGGATTGTCGGTGACCGCGTTGAGCTCCGCCACGACCACCCGCTCGGCGAACCCGAGCCCGAGACGCACCGCGCCGAGGACCTGCGGAAGGCAGCGGAGCGTGTACGGGTCCTGGCCCGACCAGCCCCGCCGGCCTCCGGCGAGCGCGCTCCCCGCGAGGAGGGCGCGGAGCGCGGCGGCGATCGCCCGCTGGTCGTCCGAGTTGCGGACCTCCCCGAGGCGGTCGTCGAGCGGTCCGGGGTCGCCCTTGAGGGCATCGAAGCTGAGGGCGGAGGCCGCCAAGGCCGCGTCGAGGAGGCGTCGCCCGTCGAGGACCGAGAGCGCGAGGTACGACGCCATGAGCGCCGTCCCGTTGAGGAGGGCGACCCCCTCCTTCTCGGCCGGGACGAGGGGGGCGATCCCGGCCCGCGCGAGAACCTCGCGCGCCGGCGCCCGGGCCCCCGTCCGAGGGTCGACGAACGACCCCTCGCCGGTCATCGCGTGGGCGAGGTGCGCGAGCGGCGCGAGGTCGCCCGACGCCCCGACCGAGCCCTGCTCCGGGATCCAGGGAACGAGGCCCCGGTTGAGGAGGGCGACCAACCGCTCGAGGACCTCGACCCGCACGCCCGAGAGCCCGCGGGCAAGCGAGTTCAGCCGGAGGAGCATCATGCCCCGGACGACGTCGGGCGGCAGGGGCGGTCCCGTGCCGGCGGCGTGGCTGCGCACGAGCGACGCCTGGAGCTCCCGCGCGCGGTCGGGGGGGATCGTGCGGTCGCTGAACGCTCCGAAGCCCGTCGTCACCCCGTAGATGGGGCGGTTCGCCGCGACCGCCCGCTCGACCGCTCCCCGCCCCGCCGCGACCGCCTCGCGCGCGTCCGGCGCGAGGGCGACCGGCCGGTGGCCGCGGACGACCGCGGCCACGTCATCGAGCGCGAGGCTCCGGCCGTCCAGTGGGAGTGCGTCGGTCGGGCCCGGCATGGAGATCCGGTCGGTTCGGCCGCCGAGTGTTCGAACGCTACCGGACGGGGCCTACGCGGGCACCGGGACGACGATCTCGCCGCCCGACTTCTGGAGCGACGGCTGCCGGCGGGTCTTCGCGCCCTTCGTCTGCCAGAAGAGCTCCGCGAACTCCTGGACGAGGGCGAGCAGCGCCTGCGCGTCCGCGAGCGCCGGGCCCTGGCGGGCCTTCGACGCCGCTTTCATGATCTTGAACGTGAGCTCGTGGGCCTGCGGGTACTGGTGGGCATGGTCGGGGGTGAAGTAGTCGCCCCAGATCACCCGGACCTCGTGCTTCACGCGCTCTGCGTGGCTCTCCTTGACCGAGGTGTAGCGGGCCATCTTCGAGACGTACGCGGCTCGCTCCTCGAGCTTCGCGTCGGGCCCCGGGTGCGCGAGCTCGGCGATCAGCTGGTCCATCCGCACGACGGTCAGCGCCGAGATCTGGGCCTCGTGCGGGTCATAAATACCGCAGGGAATGTCGCAGTGGGCGTACACGGGTTCGGGCGGTCGGATCGCGTCCACGACCCGGGTCCAGCGGTCGCGGAGTCCGAGGAAAGCGGCCATGTCCGCCAGTACCTCGAGCGGAGGATAAGGTTGCCGAACGGAACCCCGACCGGGGGAGACCCGAGCTACGGCCTCCGACGACGCTGGCGCAGCCGGCGGGTCGTCGTGCGGGACGACTCGATGCGCCCCGAGTTCGAGCCGGGCGACCACCTCTACGTCGACCCGCGGTCCGGCCGAGCGGTCGAACGCGGGGACGTCGTGGCCACGCGCGACCCCGAGCGGCCCGATCGCCTTCTTCTGAAGCGCGTCGCGGCGCTCGCCGGCGAACCGCGGCCGGACGGAGGCGTCGTGCCCGCCGGGTCGGTGTACCTGCTCGGCGACCGCGCCGACGCGAGCCGCGACAGCCGCTCGTTCGGCCCCGTGCCGACCTCCGCGCTCGTCGGGGTCGTCTGGTTCCGCTACGCGCCGGCGGCGCGTCGCGGACCGGTGCCCACCGACACCTTTAAGTGATGTGGGATTTTCCCACATCGATGCGACCCGTGCGGCAGCGCCTCGTCGCGATCGCGCTGGCCGTCCTCGCGGTCGTCGCGGGATTCGCCGGCGGCTATCTCGTGCGCGGGTCGTCCGGGTCGGCCGCGGCAGGGACTCCCACGCTCGCCGTCATCGCCGCCGGAAGCCTCGCCCCGATCCTTCCCGGGATGCTCGCCGCCTTCGCCGACGAGACCCCCGGCGTCGCGGCGCCGATCGCCGCGCAGCTCTACGAGGGCAGTTCGGCCGCCGCGGTCGCGCTCACGCTGCCCGGCGCGCCGTACGACCTCTTCGTCGCGGCGGACTTCCGCACGATCCCGTCGCTCTCCGAGCCCCCCCATGCCTCCGTGACCGGCTGGGAGGCGGTCTTCGCGAGCGACCCGCTCGTTCTCGCCTACTCGCCGGCGGCGAGCGCCCTCGCGGGGATCGACGCGACGGACTGGGTCGCGGTCCTCGAGCGGTCGGGCGTCGTGCTCGGCGTCCCGAACGCGAGCGTCGACCCGCTCGGCGCGAACGCCATCTTCGCGCTCGAGCTCGCGGACGCGCTCGCCCACCAGAACGGCTCGCTCTACGGCCATTTCTTCTCGAACCCCGAGGGAGCGCTCGCGACGCCCACGGCGAACGCGAAGTACGTCGCCGAGAACGTCGCGGGGACCGCGCTCTCGACCGGGGAGGTGAACGCGTACCTGCTCTACCGGTCGTACGCGGTCGCGAACCACCTGAGCTACGTGACCCTCAACTCCTCCGTCGACCTCGGCGCGATCGACCCGGCGAGCGTGGCGGTGTACTCGAGCGTCCGCACGACCGTCCTCTCCGGCTCGGGGAGCGCCGTCCTCGCGGGCGCGCCGATCCTGTTCGCGCTCACCGTGCCGAACGCGGCGCCCCAGTACGGGCTCGGGGTCGCGGCGGCCGCCTACCTGCTCTCGAACGCGACCGCCGCGGCCTGGGCCGCGAACGGCTTCGCGCCGCTCGCCCCGATCCTCACCGACCGGCCGGCGAGCCTCCCCGGCGCTCTCGCGGGCACCGCGCCCGGCGGGGTCGCGCCGCTCCCGTCGTACCTCGCGGCGCTGCTCGCCTGAGGGGCGACCGACGGTGGATCGATCGTCCGCCCTCGGGCGCGGGCTCGCCGCGGCCGCGTCGGCGTCGCTGGTCGGTCTCTTCGTCCTCCCTCTCGTCGCGCTGTTCGTCTACGCCGGGGGACGCGGGCTCGGCGTCGCCGCCGGCGACCCGGGGTTCCGCACGGCGCTCGAGTTCACGCTCCTCGCCTCGGCGCTCGCGGTCGGCTCGGGGCTCCTGGTCGGCATCCCCCTCGGCTACGCGCTCGCCCGGTTCCGCTTCCCCGGCCGGCGGCTTCTCGAGTCCGTCGTGATGGTGCCGGTCGTCGTTCCCCACCTCGTGGTCGGGATCGGCCTCCTCCTCCTCTTCGCGCCGAACAGCCCCGTCGGGCACCTCGCCGGCGCGCTCGGGATCCCCGTCCTCGACGCGACCGCGGGCGTCGTCCTTGTCATGGTCTACGTCGGCGCTCCGTACGTCGTCCTGACGAGCCAACTCGCCTTCCGGGCGGTCGACGACGACGTCCTCGAAGCGGCCCGGTCGCTCGGGGCGAGCCCGACCGAGGCGCTCGTCACGGTCACGCTCCCCTCCGCCGCGCGCGGGATCCTCACCGGAGCGCTCCTCATGTGGGCCCGGGGCGTCAGCGAGGTCGGCGGGTTCCTGATCCTCGCCTTCGCGGTCTCCCCGAGCCCGCCGTGGTCGGGCCCGACGACGAGCACGGCGTCCGTCTGGATCTACTCCTACTGGGGGATCGACCCGACGGCCGCGGTCGGCGCCTCGGCGCTCCTCGTCCTGGTCGCGCTCGCCATCTTCCTCGCCGTCCGC
Organism: Thermoplasmata archaeon; assembly: GCA_021816865.1. Lineage (GTDB taxonomy): Archaea > Thermoplasmatota > Thermoplasmata > Lutacidiplasmatales > UBA184 > Lutacidiplasma. The sequence continues at coordinate 18,077 of JAKAWX010000008.1, forward strand.
GGGTTCGACCGCTCCGGGCTCTCGGGCCTCGTCGGCCGGTGGCTGCCGTGAGCGCGCTCGAGATCGAGTCGCTCGCGCTCGAGCGCGGCGACTTCACGCTCGGGCCCGTCTCGCTCGACGTCGCGCTCGGGAGCGCGACCGTGCTGCTCGGACCGAGCGGCGCGGGGAAGACGACACTCCTGCGGGCGGTCGCCGGCTTCCTGCCGACCTCGGCCGGCACCGTGCGCCTCGCCGGCGCGTCGATCGGGTCGCTCCCGCCCGAGCGGCGCGGCTTCGGCTTTGTCCCCGGGAACCTCGGCCTCTTCTCCGACCGGCGGGTCCGCCAGAACGTCCGGTACCCGATCGGGCTGCGCGGCGGACCGGACGTCGAGGGCCGGACGGCCCACTGGCTCGAGCGGTTCGGCCTCACGGCGCTCGCGGACCGCTACCCGCGCGAGCTGAGCTCGGGCGAACGCCAGCGGGTCGCGATGGCCCGCGCCCTCGCCTCCGACCCGAAAGCGCTCCTCTGGGACGAGCCGCTCGCGGCGCTCGACGTCGAGAGCCGGGAGGAGCTCCTGCGCCTTCTCGCCGACCTCCTCGAGACCGAACGGATCCCGCTCCTGCTCGTCACGCACGACCCCGCGACCGCCTTCGCGCTCGCCTCCCGCGTCGTCGTCCTCGAGGAGGGGTCGGTGCGGTTCGACGGGCCCCCCGAGGCGCTCGGGCGCGCGCCGCTCGACCGGTTCGTCGCGCGGTTCCTCGGCTACGCGAACCTGTTCGACGCGGAGGAGCTCGGGCGCGCCCCGCCGAGCGACCTCGTGCGCGCGCTCACCCGCGCGAGCGGACCGGCGGGCGTCGCGGTGCCGAACGAAGCCGTTCGCTTCGCGCCCGGCCCGGGCGCCGGTGCGAGCGCCCGCGTGCAGGCCGTTCGCTGGTCGTCCGCCGGGTGGACGGTCGCGCTGCGGCACGGCGGGTTGGTCCTCCACCGGACGGTCCCGGGCGAGCTGCCGCCCGTGCGCGTCGGCGACGAGGTCGCCCTCTCGGTCGAGACCCTAGCGTTGAAGCCTCTCGTCGCTTCCTCGACCGGGGCGACGCGATGACCGGACCGTTGCCGAGGTCGCTCACGTCGCTCGACGTCCGGCTCCTCGAGCGGCTCTCGGTGGAGCCGAACGTCGTGCGCGCCGCGCGCGCGCTCGGGATCGGGCGGGACCGCGCCGTCTACCGCCTCGCGCGCCTCGCCCGCCTCTTCGGCCGTCCCGTCGCGACCGGCCGGCGGGGCGGCACGAGCCCGGGGCAGACCCGCCTCACGCCGCTCGGCCGACGGCTGTTGCGCGAGTCGTCGGGCGCCCGGCCCGGCACCAACCGGTTCGCGGGCGTCTACCGGTCCCGTCCGTCGCCGCACGTCGAGCTCGGGGGCGGGGCCGCGCTCGAGGTCGCGTTCCCGGCCGCCGAGGGCCGGGCGGTCTCGCTCGAGGTCGACCCGGAGGCGTTCGTCATCGCCCGCGAGAAGGCCGACCTGTCGGCCCGCAATCGCCTCGACGTCGTCGTCGAGCGGGTCCGAGCCCGGGCGGACGGCACCGCGGTCCTGACGGGACGCTGGGGGAGCCGCACGGTCCGCGCGACCCTCACCGTCGGGTCGGTGGAGCGGCTCGGCCTCGCGGCCGGGCGTCGCGCGTTCCTCTACGTGAAGGCGGTCGCGGTGCGCCGGCGGCCTAGTCCCGTATCCCTTCGGTCGTGAGCGAGAAGACCGCCTCGCCTTCGGGGAGGTTGGGCGAGTCGATGAGCCGGGCGATCCGTCGCGGCGGTTTCGACTTGCGCAGGTAGACACGGTACGTCGCCGCGTGGGCCACGATGTTCCCGCCGATCGGCCGCGTCGGGTCGCCGAAGAGGATGTCCGGCCGGGCGGAGACCTGGTTCGTGACGACGATCGCCGCGTTGTAGGTGTCCGAGAAGCGGAGAAGCTCGTGGAGGTGCTTGTTCAGCTGCTGCTGGCGCGGCGCGAGCTCGGCGCGCCCGACGTACTCCGCGCGGAAGTGGGCGGTGAGCGAGTCGACGACGAGCAGGCGGATCGGCTTCTCGCGGGCGAGCTCCTGCGCCTTCTGGACGAGGAGCATCTGGTGGTTCGAGTTGAACGCCCGGGCGACGTGGATCCGGCCGAGGGCCTCCGCGGGGTCGATCCCGGCACCCTTCGCCATATCGACGATCCGCTCGGGGCGGAACGTGCTCTCCGTGTCGATGTAGACGACCTCGCCCGAGAGGCCGCCCTGGGCGACCGGGAGCTGGACGTCGACCGCGATCTGGTGGCCGAGCTGGGTCTTCCCTGTGCCGAACTCGCCCGAGAACTCGGTGATCGCCTGGGTCTCGACCCCGCCGCCGAGGAGCTCGTCGAGCGCCTTCGAGTTCGTCGTGACCCGCCCGAGCTTCTTGCGACGCTCGAGCAGCGTGACCCCGCTCTCGAACCCGCCGACGTCGGCCTTGCGTCGCGCCTCGCCGATGATCTTCTGGGCGATCGAGACCCCGATCTCGGCGGCCTCCGCGACGTCGCCCGGGGAGGCGACCGCGAGCTCCATCAGGTCCGTGTAGCCGCTCTCGCGCAGCTTGTCGGCGGTCGTCGGGCCGATCCCGGGCAGGTCCTCGAGGGCGATCTCGGGCTTCGGCTCGGGCGGCGCGTCGTCGGCGCTCGCCGGGCGAGCGGCGCTCTTGGCGGGCACGACCGGTGAACCGGGTCGAGGGAAGATAAGCGTGCGGGAGGGGTCGCGAAACGGTGAACGGTGCGGGCCCGCCGGCCCTCCCCGGGTCGCCGGGGCGCCCCGGCGGGGTCCTAGTACGATACGTCCCTCAGCTCGGACGCGACGACGAACCCGATTCCCTCGCTGACGAGGATCACGACCCCCGAGACCAGGAAGACCGTCGCGACGCTCGTCGCCTGGGCGAACGACCCCGCGACGAACGCGCCGATCGGGCCCGTCCCCGCCACGAGCGAGAGGAGGACCGCCATCACGCGACCCATCAACCGGCCCGGGACCTTCGCCTGCACGACCGCCAGGATCGGCACGTTGGCGATCGAGAGCGCCACGCCGAGCACGACCATCTCCCCGAGCGCGAGCCCCGGGACCGTGGTGAGGCCGAGGGCGGCGATCGCCCCACCCGCCCCGGCCGCCCCCGCAAAGAGCGCCGTGCCGGCGTGCCGGCGGGCGTCGATCTTCCCCGCGGCGAGCGCGCCGACGATCGCCCCGAGCGCGACGGCGGCGCCGAGGAGCCCGTACGTCGCGGGGCCGCCGTGCAGGACGAACGCCGCGTACGGTGCGACGAGCGCGCCGACCGCGTTCGCGAAGAAGTTCACGACCATGCCGAGCGCGATCGCCTCGACGAGGAATCGCTGGCCGCGCACGAAGCCGAGCCCCTCGACGAACTGGGACCGGAACCGTCCCGGACCGCCCGGGGTCTCCGGCGGAGGCGCGCCGACCGCGCGGGGTATCAGGACGACCAGGAGCGCGGCGAGGAAAAAGCTGAGCGCGTCGTACTCGATCGGCAGCTCCACGCCGAAGAGGGCGACGACGACCCCGCCCACCGAGAGCCCGACGACCTGGTTGAAGGACCCCGAGAACGACATGAGGCTGTTCGCCGGCGCGAGGTCGTCCTTCGGGACCGTCTGCGGCACGAGGGCGCCCGAGGCGATCCGGACGACCTGGGCGCCGGCGCCGAGGCCGGCCACGACGAGCACGATCACGCCGAGCCCGGTCGCGTGGGCGAGCACGAGGCCCGAGAGCGCGGCGACGAGCGCCCCCTCGGCGACGTTGGTCGCGAGGAGGACCGTGCGGCGGGGCCAGCGGTCGACGTAGACCCCGAGGAACGGCCCGAGGACGACCGCGGGGACGAGCATCGCGGTCACCACGACCCCGACCGCGAACGCGGAGCCGGTCGTCTCGAGGACCAGCCAGAGGAGGGCGACGTCGAAGACGAAGTCCCCCGACTGGGAGACGAGCTGGGACGCCCAGAGGAAGAAGAAGGGCCGCGCGCCGAGCGCGCGCCGGAAGCTCGCTCGTCGCGGCGCGGCCGCAGGCGCGGCGTCGGCACTCGCGCCCGGCGACGCCAACGCTCCCCCTCGCGCGGTTTCGAGAGGCTCCCGCGTACTTAGGCCTCACCGGCCGCCCGGCGACCGACGCGCCGGGCGAACGGCGTCGCGCTCCGCTCCCGTCAGGAGGTCGGGGCGCGCGGGACGAACGCCTCGCCCGTGAGACGCTCGAAGACGGTCGTGTAGAGACGGCTCACCTCGTCGACCAGGAGCGGGGGGAGGGGCGGGATCGGCGGCTCGTCGGCGTGGGCCGCGCGCGCCGCCTGCAACCGGTCGTAGTAGCCGCTCTGGCGGTAGTGCTGGCGGACGAACTCCTTCGAGAAGTCGACGTGGCGGCCGCGCTCGTAGGCGTCCTTGTCCCAGAACCGGTCCTCGTCGGCGGTGCCGAAGGTGTCGACGACCATGAGGACCCCGTCGGCGTCGACCGCGAACTCCTTCTTCCCGTCGACGTGGATGAGCCCGCGCGGCCCGACCTCGCGCTGCATCGCCGCGTCGATCTTGAGGATCGTCTCGCGAACCGCGTCGAGCCCCTGGCGGTCGAGCGCGGAGAGCTCGAGGGCCTCCGCGGTCGTAAGCAGCCGGTCGACCGGCTCGAGCTTCGTCGTGACCTCGAAGTGCGGCTCGGGAAGCGGCATCCCGTAGGCGAGGGGAGTTCCCGACGGGAACCCGAGCGCGGCGGCGTCGACGTGGCCGGATTTCACCCGGTCCCACATCGACCCCGCCAGGTAGTACCGGACGATCATCTCGAGCGGGACCAGGTAGTCCTTCGGGTGCGGGCCGAGGCTCCTCGGCTTCGGGACGACCCGGACGCGACGGACGCGCATCGAGGTCGGCCCCGACAGGCCGAGATAGTGGTGCGGGACCCCGAGGCGCCGGCAGAGGTCGAACCAGTGCGCCGCGGTGCGGGCGAGCGTCTCGCCCTTGTGCGGGATCTCGCTCGGGATGTGCTTGTCGAAGACGGAGATGTCGTTCGTGAACCGGAACTCGAGCTCCGTCGGGGAGACCTCGTAGACCTCCTTCACCTTCCCCCGGCGCAGGTACTTCGGCGGTCCGGCGGGGGGGAGGGTACCGTTCGACTTCGGCATGGCGGACCCGCGAGGGGACCGGGGTCTCTTAGCGTTCGCGCCGTCGTCCCTCGGCGCCGGGGGCCTAGAGGGACCGGGCGTGGATCGCCGTGATCGGGCGGAAGCCCCGCTTCGCGTAGAACCGGCTCGCGATCTCGTTCTGCGCCGGGAACTCCGCGGTCACGACCCCCGCGCCCTTCGCCTTGAGCGCGGCCGAGATCTCGCGCAAGAGGTACTCCCCGACGCCGCGTCGCCGGTAGAGCGGGAGGAGGTAGATGTCGAGGATGACGCCTTCGTGCTCGGGGACGTAGAACGGACGCTCGCGGACGACGGCGCGCACGAACCCCACGACCCGGTCCTTGTCCGCCCCGACGCCCTCCGCCGCGAGGACGATCGCCTTCGGGTCGGCGAGGTTCGCGTGCAGGACCTGGCGGGCCTGCTCGTCGGCGTCGTCCCGGACCTTGAGCAGCGGGTCGAACTCCTCGTTGAGGCGCTTCAGGCGCAGGAGGAGGGGGACGAGGACCGGCACGTCCGCGTCGCGCGCCGGGCGAAGGTGGATCGACATCCCCGGACCCTCGGGGGACGCCGACGTCCCCGGGCGCGCGCTCCCGTCCCCGGTCGCGCTCATCGCCGTCGACCTCCCCGCCGCGCGACCCGCGGCATCGGAGGGGTGAGGCGGGCGCGGGCGAGCGCCCGGACGAGCTTCGCCGATCGGCCCATCAACGTGCGCGCCCGGTCGAGGAACTCCTCGTGGGAGAGCTTCGTGCGGGCGATACCGAGACGGACCGCGGCGTCGCCGACCGCCGCCGCGACCTCGGGGAAGACCTCGGACTCTTCCATCGTGGGCAGAAGGTGGTGCGGCGTGAGCCCCCGACGCTTCGTCCCGGCGGCGAGCTCGCGCGCCGCGACGAGCACGACCTCGTCGGGGATCGCGCGGGCGCGGGCGTCGAGCACGCCGCGGAAGACCGCGGGGAAGACGAGCGAGTTGTTGACCTGGTTCGGGAAGTCGGAGCGACCGGTCGCGACGATCGCCGCGCCCGCCGAGCGCGCGACGTCCGGCCAGATCTCGGGGACCGGGTTCGCGAGCGCGAAGACGATCGGGTCGGGCGCCATCGAGCGCACGTACGCCGGCTTTACCGTGTCGGGGTCGGGGGTCGACGCCGCGAGCAGCACGTCCGCCCCGTCGAGCGCGTGGGCGAGGTCGCCCGAGCGGCCACCCCCGTTCGTTCGGAGGGCGAGGCGGTACTTCCACGGGTTGCGGACCATCAGCTCGTCGACGTCGTCGCGCTCGGCGTGGAGGACCCCGCGCTGGTCGACGAGCGTGAGGCGGTGCGGGTCGTGCCCGAGCGCGAGGAGCAGCCGGGCCGTCACAAGGTTCGCCGCCCCCGCCCCGAGGAGGACCGTGCGGACCTCCTCGACCGAGCGGTGCGTGAGCTCGAGCGCGTTGAGGAGCCCCGCGACCGTCGCCGCGGCGGTCCCGAGCTGGTCGTCGTGCCAGACGGGGATCGAGAGGCGCTTCGAGAGCCCCTCGAGGATCCCGAAGCACTTCGGGGACGCGATGTCCTCGAGGTTGATCCCGCCGAAGGCGGGCGCGAGCGCCTCGACGGTCGCGATGAACTGGTCCGGCGAGCTCACCTGGATCGGGATCGGGATCGCGTCGACGCCTCCGAGGAACTTGAAGAGGAGCGCTTTCCCTTCCATGACGGGAAGCGCCGCGCGCGGCCCGATGTCGCCGAGACCGAGGACCCGCGAGCCGTCGGTGACGATCGCGACCGTGTTCCATCGGCCCGTGAGCGAGAACGAGAGATCGGGGTGGGCGTGGATCGCCCGCGAGACCTCGGCGACGCCCGGAGTGTACCACAGCGCGAAGTCGTCGAGCGAGCGAACGGGGACCTTCGGTACGGTCTCGATCTTCCCCTGGTAGAAGGCCGAGAGCTCGACCGCCCGGCGCCCGTAGGCGTCGGTCTCCTCCTCCCGCTTCTGCGCCGTACCGGGTGCGGGACGCGAGCGTCGCCGGCCCATCCGCCCCGTGGCGACCGGCGCGACCGAGCTTTCGGCCATGAACGCATCGAGGACCGGTGAGCGGTTTATTAACACTTTGCCGGAGACGTTCGCGGGGTTCGTCAATTGTCGGGCCCCCCGGCCGCAGGGGACGCGCTCGTCTCCGCGCGACCGGGGAGGCGACCCCCACGGTTGTTCCCCGCGCAACACCGTTTCTTCCCTCGCACCCGACCCCGGCGGCGCCAGCCTTATGGCTCGGTCCCGGGGTGGCGGGCCGATGATCGTCCGTACCGGGCTCACGGGTCCGTTCCCCCGCCCCGAGCCGCTCGTCCGCGCGACCCGCGATCTCGACCGGGGGCGCACGACCCCGGAGGCGGTCGCGGAACTGCTCGCGCGGGGCGAGGAGGAGGTCGCCGCGCTCGAGCGGCGGCTCGGATTCGATTCGGTGTCGGGCGGCTACCTCGGCTGGCCCGACCTCTTCCGGCCGTTCGCGGAGACGTGGGAGGGGTTCACGGTCGGCCCGCTCACGCGCTGGCTCGAGACGAACACCTTCTACCGGCAGCCGATCCTCCTCTCGCCTCCGTCGCGGGCGCCGGGCGCGGTCGCGGCCCGGCTGCCGGGTCCCGTCCGCGCCGACCCGACGTCGGGACGGGTGATCCTGCCCGGGCCCTACACGTTCGTCTCGGCGCTGGACAACCGCTCGGGCGAGACCGACGAGGCGCTCGTCCACCGGCTCGGCCGCCTGCTCGCCGACGAGGTCCGCGAGCTGCGCGGCGCGGGGTTCGCGACGTTCTTCTTCGTCGACCCGTTCCTGGCCGTCCGTCCTCCCGAGGGCCCCCGGGCCGAGGCGGTCGTCGCCGGGTACCGGGCGATCCACGGCTCGCTGGCGGGTGCGAACGCGGTCGTCTGGACCTACGGCGCGGACGCCGTCCCCGCCTTCCCGCTCCTCGACCGCCTGCCGGTCTCGGCCGTCGGCGTCGACCTCGCGGACACGGAGGTCGAGCGTCTCCCTCCGTCCCCCCAGCGCACCGGCCTCGGCCTCGGTGTGGTCGACCCGCGCACGACCCTCGGCGAGGATCCGGCGGAGGTCGCGCGCGTCGTGCGGACCGCGAACGAGCGGCGTCACCCGACGATCGTCTGGCTCGGGCCGGGCGGTCCGCTCGACCTGTTGCCGTGGGAACCGGCGACGCGCAAGGTCCACGTGCTCTCCGCCGTGCGCGAGGCGCTCGGCGGCGGAGGCCGACCGTGACCGCACGCCGGCTCTTCCCCTCCCAGGAGATCGGGAGCCTCGCGAAGCCGCGCTGGCAGCTGCTCGGCCAGCGCTCCGAGCCGCTCGACGACGCGGCGAAGGCGGAGCTCCGCAGCGAGGACGAACGCACGGGGTTCGCTTCGGCGCTCCCCGCCGTCCGCAACGCGCTCCTCGACGGCCGGACGCGCGACGCCGACCCCGAAAGCGTCCGGGACCTGGGGGCGCTCTTCGGTCTCCGCTTCCTCGAAGCGGCCGGCCTCGACCGCGTCTACGACGGCGAGGCGCGACGGATCGAGATGTACGAGTACCCCATCCGCCAGATGCGGGGATTCCGCTTTCAGGGCCACGTGCGCTCGTTCGACAACAAGTACTACCTCAAGGCGGCCGTCACGGACGAGATCCGTCTCGAGCGGCCGTACCACCTCGAGGAGTTCGACTTCGTCCGGCGGCACGCGACGGCGGAGCCGAAGCTGCCGATCACGGGCCCGTACACGCTCGCCGACTGGTCGTACAACGAGCACTACCTCGCCCGCCAGCCCGGCTGGAAAGGGCGCGCGGCGCGCCGCGCCGCCCAGCGCGAGTTCGTGGTCGACCTCGCGCGGCGGGCGATCCGCCCGACGATCCAGGCGCTGATCGAGCACGGCTGCCGCGTGATCCAGATCGACGAGCCGGCCGCCGGGACGCACCCGGACGAGGCGGCGCTCGTGGTCGAGGGGTTCAACGCCGCGACCGAAGGGTTCGACGCCGAGTTCACGATGCACATCTGCTACTCGAACTACCGGGACCTCCTCCCCGAGCTCCTCGAGGCGAAGCGATGCCGCCAGTGGGCGTGGGAGTTCGCGAACCGCGACTCCGAGGCGCACGACGGCTACGCGGTGCTCGAGGCCCTCAAGGAGTATGGCGACACGCGCGACGTCGGGCTCGGGGTCGTCGACGTCCACCGGGACCGGGTGGAGACGCCCGAGCTCGTCGCGTCGCGGATCGCCCGGGCGAGCCGCTACCTCGGCGACCCCGGCCGCATCTGGGTGAACCCGGACTGCGGGCTGCGCACGCGCAGCCTCGCTGTCTCGCGCGCGAAGCTCGAGGCGGTGGTACGCGGGGCCGCGCTCGCGCGCGCCGAGTTCGAGAACCCCCGTCGCTAGGACCGGCGCGGGCGGTCCCCCTACGGGGCGGCGGAGGACGTGAGGATCTCCGCGCCGGTCGCTCCGACCAGGACGGTGTGCTCCGCTTGGGCGACCAGGCCCTGCCCGCGCTCGAGGAAGACGGGGTACGTCTGCAACGAGCGACGCGCGCGGCGCAACGCCTCCGTCTCGCCCGGGCCGTCCGCCCAGCGGAGCGCGAACGGGAGGGTGCGGAACCGCCCGTAGAGCCTCGCGAGGACGGGGTCGGACGACCCCGGATCGGACCGGAACCGCGCGATGTTGCCGAACGGCCCGTTCGAGATGCGCCCGATGCCGTTGGTCGCGAACGGCTCGATCGCGACCACCTCGCCCTCGAGCAGGGACGCCGCGCTGCCGCCGGGAACGTTCGGGATCGCCTTGCCCGCGTGGAGCAGGTACCGTTCGATCGAGTGGCCCGTGAGGTCCTCGATCGGCTTGAGCCCCCGCGCCCGGATCGCGGACGCGATCGCGCGGCTCAGCTCGTCGACGGCGACGCCCGGCCGGACGCGGGCGATCCCCGCGGCGAGGGCCTCGCGGGCGGCCCGGACGAGGTTCTCGTGGCGGTGCGTCCCACCGACCTCGACGGTGTCGGCGGTGTCGGCGAGCGCGCCATCGAGGTGCGCCCCGACGTCCACCTTCACGAGGTCGCCGGCGACGAACTCCTCCTCGTCGTCGACGGAGGGCGTGTAGTGGGCGGCCTCCTGGTTGCGGGAGAGGTTCGCGGGAAACGCCGGCGCCGCGCCCTCGTCGCGGATCGCCGCCTCGATCGCCTCGGCGACGTCGCGGCGCGACGCCCCCGGGACGACGAGGCGCACGCCGAGGTCGCGGGCGCGGGCGGCGATACGGCCCGCCTGTCGCCAGCGGTCGAGGTCGACGGGGTAGGCGGTCATCCCGGTCACCCGCGGGCGAGGACGCGGGGACGCTCGCCCGAGAGGTCGACGAGCGTCGACGGCCGTCCGCTCGGCGGCGGCCCCCCGGCGACGTAGAGCGCGACCGAGCGGCCGAAGGCCCGCCGGGCGGCCCCGACGGTCGTCGCCGGCGGCTCGCCGTGGCGGTTCGCCGACGTGGCGGTGACGGGACCGCTCGCGCGCGCGATCGCCCGGGCGACCGCGTGGTCGGGGACGCGGACGCCGAGCGTTCCGCCCGGTCCGAAGAGCCGCGGCGCGAGCGTCGACCGGGCGAGCGGAGACGGCCGCACGAGCACCGTGTACGGTCCGGGGAGGTGGCGGCGCACGAACCGTCGGCCCGCCGGAGCGAGGGTCGCGAGCGCCTCGAGCTCGGGGACGCTGCTCACCATCACCGAGGTCGGTTGGCCCGACGGGCGACCCTTCGCTTCGGCGAGGCGGGCGACCGCCCCCGCGTCGGAGGCCCGCGCCCCGAGGCCGAGCAGCGTATCGGTCGGGTAGACGATGAGGCGACCGGCGCCGAGCGTCCGCGCCGCGGCCGCGACCGATCGGTGCATCGGTTCAGAAGTACTCCTCGCCGACGCGCGAGTAGGCGAGGAGCTCCTCGGGCTCGAAGTAGAGCGCGAGCTCGCGAGACGCGGAGTCGCTCGAGTCGGACGCGTGGACGAGGTTCGGCGTGATCCCGAGCCCGAAGTCCCCACGTACCGTCCCCGGGGCGGCGGTCTGCGGGTTGGTCGCGCCGGTGAGGAGGCGGACGACCGCGATCGCGGACCGGCCCTCGAGCGCCATCGCGACCACGGGGCCCGAGGTGATGTGCTGGATGAGCGCCGGGTAGAACGCCTTGCCCTCGTGCTCGGCGTAGTGCCGCTGGGCGAGCTCGGGCGCGACCCGGAGCTGCTTCAGCGCGACGATCTTGAGGCCCTTGCGCTCGAACCGGCCGAGGATCTCCCCGACGAGGCCGCGCCGCACGCCGTCCGGTTTCACGAGCACGAAGGTGCGCTCGAGGTTCCCTTCCGCCATCCCGCTGACGAGGCCGCTCGGAGGGTAAAGGTTTCGCGCCCGGGCACAAGCGTATAGGGTCGGCCCCCTCCCGAGAGCGTCCCGTGACCGCGTCCGCCGAGCGCCTCCACCCGGCCGTGCGCGGGTTCGACCGCGCCGCCGCGACGTACGAGCGCGGTCGCCCCGGGTACCCCGCGGCGGCGGTCCGCCTATTCGCGCGGGCGCTGCGCCTCGGACCCGGGCGAACGGTCGTCGAGCTCGGCAGCGGGACGGGGAAGTTTACGCGGGCGCTCGCGCCGATCGGCGCGACGCGCCTCGCGGTCGAACCGGTCGCCGGCATGCGGCGCGTCTTCGCCGCCGCGGTCCCGGACGTACCCGTGCTCGACGGCACCGCGGAGCGCATCCCGCTGCCCGACGGCTTCGCGGACGCGGTCGTCGCCGCGCAGGCGTTCCACTGGTTCCGCACCCGCCCCGCGCTGCGCGAGATCGCGCGGGTCCTCGCGCCGGGCGGGTCGCTCGGTCTCGTCTGGAACGTCCGCGACGAGTCGGTCGGCTGGTCGCACCGCCTTACGGAGATCCTGGACCGGTACACCGGCTCGGTGCCGCGTTCGCGGGAGCGAGGGTGGCGGCGCGCGTTCGACGGGACCGGGGATCGTCCGTTCGGACCGCTCCACGAGCGGACCTTCCGCCACGAGCAGCGGGCCTCCCGCGCGACGTTCGTGGCCCGGATCCTCTCGGTGAGCGTGATCGCGGTGCTGCCCTCCGACGAGCGGCGGCGGGTCGCGCGCGAGGTCGCGCGCGTCCTCGCGACCGACCCCGGGACGCGCGGGCGACGGGTCCTCTCGATGCCGTACCGCACGGACGTCTACTGGGCCACCCGCCGCTGACCGGCGGGGACCGCGACCGCCCGGCCCGCTCCGCGCGACGGGCGCGGCCGCCCGCCCTACCTCGCGAGGACCCGGGCGTCGCACGCGTCGACCCAGGCACACCGCGCGCAGCGCGCGGCCGACGGGGTCGCGCGGCCGTCGTACGGCCGGTCGACCTCGGCCCGGAGCGCGAGGAGTTCGCCGCGCGCCGCCGTGTCCCAGCGGACGCGAACCTCCCGGTCGGCGTATCGCAGCACGCCGAACGGCGGGGAGCGTCCCGTCGTCTCCTCGACGAGCAGGCAGTACGCCCAGACCTGGACGCGGTGCGACCGGGCGGGACCGTCCCTCGGCGCCGGCCGGCTCTTCACCTCGACCGGGACGAGCCGGCCGTCCGGCGTTTCGCGGAGCGCGTCCGGCCGTCCCTCGAGCCGGTGGCGGGCCGAGACGAGCACGGCGGGATCCCCCGCGTCGATCGCGACGAGCGCCCCCAGCGATGCTTCCCGCCGGCGGAGCGACAGCGCCCGAAGGCTCGCGGCGACGATCCCCGCCCCGACCGCCCACAGCGCGAGCGCCGCGACCAGGGAGACTACGGTCGGAGCACCCACAGGATCCCCCCGACCGCAAGGACGACGCCGACCGCCACGCCGGCCCAGTAGGCGCCACCGCGGTCGGCGCGACGCCGCTCGGCGGCCAGGGTGCGCCGATGGTAGTCGCGGCCCGCACGGCGGCGCGCGCCCGACGCCGCGCTCGGGCCAGCGGGCGGGGGATGATGGCGGTAGAAGTGCGACCGCGGGCAATACGCGTAGTCGGCGAGGTCCGACGGCGAGGTCCAGCTCTCGTCGTCCCGGTTCATCGGGCGGGCCGGGGTCGGGGGAGGCGTTTACCGATTCCGTTCGACGCGCACCGACCGCGCGCCGGGCGCCCTCATTCCTCCGCGGGCGCCGTTTCGGTCTTCTTGCGGGGCCGCGCCCGGGGCTTCGGCTTCGACGTCGACTCCCCCCCGGCGATCGGCGCCTTCCCCTTCTTCGCGGGGGTCGCGGGGGCGGGCGCCGTTGGGGAGGAGGCCTCCTCGGAGGGCGGGGGGGCCTCGACCTTCGCCGCGGGACCGGGCTCGGCCGTCGGTGGGGGGACGGGCGGTGCCGAGACCGCGCGCTTCGCCCGCGCGCGGCCGGTCGACGCGGCGCTCGCCGAGCGGTCGGCCGCGCTCTTGATCGCGTGCGCCCGGGTCCACTTGTATCGATGCCCGACGCGCCCGAGGTGGAGCTGTTGCTTGCGGCAGGAGGACGTGCAGAAGTGGTAGACGGTCCCGTCGCGCTTGACGAACATCGAGCCGGTGCCGGGCTCGATCTCGGCCGCGCAGAAGGAACACTGCCGCTTGACGACCATCGACCGGGACCTCTCCTGTTCTAGCGGACCGAGAGCTTGCGGGCCTCGCGAGCGGTCTCCCGGAGGATCAGCACGTCGCCGAGCCGGATCGGCCCCGCGACGTTGCGCGTGATGATCTTGCCGCGATCGCGGCCCGCGAGGACACGGACCTTCACCTGGGTCGCCTCACCGGCCATCCCCGTGCGGCCGACGAGCTCGACGACCTCGGCCGGGGACCCCTTCTCTTCCGCCATCGACCGTCCCTCGCCCCTCCGGCGCGTCTACGACTTCAGCGTCGGGAACGCGGCGGCGATCTCCTCGAGCAAGGCCTTCGCCTCGCCGGGCTCGACGACCGCGACGCTCGCGGCGCCCTTCGAGAGCCCTGCCGACTGACCGAGTCGCTGCTTCTTGGGGACGTAGACGTACGGGATCCGCTTCTCCTCGCAGAGCATCGGAATGTGGACGAGGATCTCGACGGGGTCGACGTCCTCCGCCATCACGACGAGCTTCGCTTCCGCGCGCTCGCTCGACTTCGTCACTTCGTTCGTTCCGACCCGGATCTTTCCCGTCTCGCTCGCCACCTGGACGAGCTGGAGGGCCTTGTCGGAGAGTTCGTTCGGTGTCTCGAATCGCACGTAGATCGGTCGCGCCATGGTTCCTCGCGTCAGCGGAACCCCGAAGGGGTCCTCGGCTCACGGGTGGGGCCGGTCCGAGACCCCCGGATACTTAAGCATGCCGCCGCGCGGGGCCGTTCGTTCGCCCCCCCGCCGGTCGTAGAGGGCGGCGGCCGCGACCGAAGATTGGGGAGCGGCCCCGACCCCGCGCGGACCCTCCTCACCGAAGCGCGCGCACCGCGGCCGTCGGTCGTTTCCACCGCGCCGTGCGATCCCGTCAGGACCGCGCCCCCACTCCCGAGCCCGACGGGGTCGGCGGCGCGACGAACCGGTCGGGGGCGAGCTCGGGGTGTTCGGCGAAGAAGAGGCGGGCCGGCGCGATCCGCCGGTCGAGGACCCCCGCGACCGCCGCCTTCAGGTCCTGAGGGTGGAGGGTCCCCTGCGTCCACGCCGCGAGGAAGCTCGCCTCGTCCGCGAACTCGACCGGTCCGCCGTGCTTCGGCGCGCGGTCGACCGCCAGGCGGCCTTCCCAGGGGAACACGATGAACCGGACGACCTCGACGACCGGGTTGCCGTCGACGACCTTCGCCGGGCAGAAGGCGGCGGCGAGACGCTCGGTGATCTCGGCGGTCGAGCTCGGGATCGGGACGGCGGACCCGGGGTCGGACTTCGACATCTTCCCCTCCACGAGCCCCTCGACGGGGTCCATCCGGGCGCCGCCGCGCAGCGAGGAGAGGAGCGGGGTGTGGACCGCGACCGGGACCGGCCAGCGGTAGTGGTGGGCGACCTCGCGGGCCAAGGCGTGCGCGCGCCGCTGGTCCATGCCGCCGTACGCGAGGTCGACGGGCAGCTCGAAGATGTCGGCCGCCTGCATCGCCGGGTAGAACAGCTTCGATGAGTCGAGGTTCGCCTCCTCCTCGGCGCGGCCCATGATCGACATCGCCCGCTTCGTCCGAGCCAGCGTCGTCGCCTTCGCGACCCGCACGACCCGCGCCCAGTAGTCGGGAGAGGCGGCGAGCTCCCGCGACCACCGGTAGCGCACGCGGTCGGGCGTCACGCCGAGCGCGGCGAACGCCGCCTGCATGTACCGTCCGCTCGCGGCGATCCGCTCCCGGTCCCCGCCGAGCTTGTCGTTGATCCACGCGTGCCAGTCGGCGAGGAAGACCGTGACGTCGCACCCCGCGTCCGCGAGGTCGACGATCTTGCGGGCGGTGATCAGGTGGGCGACCGTGAGCCGTCCCGACGGCTCGTAGCCGATGTAGGCCCGCGGGCGCTCCTGCGTCGCGAAGAGCGCGCGGAGCTCGTCGACCGTGAGGACCTCCGACGCGTTCCGGGCGACCCGTTCGACGCGCGCGTCCCGGTCCACGCCGCACGGGAGAGCGTCGGGTATTTATCTCGTGGTCCGACCCCCCCCGGGGGCCGCGTCTCCGAGCGAGACATCTTAAGACCCCCCGCACCGCTAGTACTGGTCCCACGTCCATGGACGGCTCGGTCGAAGGTACGGCGGCGCGGGAGGTCCCCGCACCGTCCCCCACTCCCGCGGAGCTCGCCCGCGCCCTGGCCGTCACCCTCGAGACCGGCGAACGTCTCCACCGCGCGGGCCTCACGACCCCCGAGTCGGCCCGGGCGGCGAGCGCCGACACGCTCGAGCGGGCCGGAGTGTCCCGGGCCGAGATCGACCGCATTCGCGGACCCGCGGCGGGGTCCGCCCACGGGGGGACCGCGGCGGCCGTCGACTCGGACCGCATCGTGGAGCGGTGGGCCGGCACGGTCCGTCGCCCCGAGCGTTCCCGCCGGCGGCGCGTCGCGCCCGCCGCGAAAGAATCGACCGACCTGTTGCGCAAGTGGGTCGACGGCGACGACCGCGCGATGGAGGACTGGATCCGGTCCTCCGAGCCGGCGCCGACCGCCGCCGCGTCGGTCGCGGCCGCGTCCCCGACGGCGCTCGAGGCCCCGGGCCTTCCCGGGTCGCCGCCCGACGCCGGCGCCGCCCCGATCCTCGAGCGGGAGGAGACGGTCGTCCGGTGGCTCACGGGCCTCCTCGACCGGGTGAAGTCGGACCAGTTCGACCCCGCGTCGATGGTCCAGGAGGTCCAGGACCTCCACCGGCAGCTCTTCGACGAGCGCGCGAAGCGAAAGCAGCTCGAAGACGAGGTCGAGCACGTGAAGCGCGGCTCGATCGCCGTGATCAAGTACGTCCGCTCGCGCGAGGCGAAGGAGCGCGAAGTGGGCCTCAAGTCCAAGGACGACGAGATCGCGGAACTTCGGCTCCGCCTTCTCGCGGCCGAGGGCGCCCGCGGCTACCGGCCGGGCGACACCGCCGCCCCGGCCGCCCCGTCCCCCCCGAGCGAACCGACCGTCCGGACCGCCGACGCGGTCGAGAAGTCGACCCGCGAGCTCGAGCAGCGCCTCCGGGAGGAGTTCGCCGAGCGCGAAGGCGAGTACGTCGAGCGCGAGACCGAACTGAGGCGGCGCATCGTCGCGCTCGAAGGCGAGGTGCGGAACCTCTCCTCGGAGACCGAGCGGGCCCGCGACCGGGAAGAGCTCCTCGGGAAGGATCGCGGGAACGTGACCGAGGAGGTCGCGCGGCGCCTCGAGGAGGTCGGCCAGCGCGAAAAGGACCTGGTCGCCCGCGAGAACGAGGTGCGCACCCGGTTCGAGGAGATCCGGATCAACGCCGAGGAGCTCGAACGGCGGCGCTCGCCCCTCGAGTTCAAGGAGCGCGAGCTCGCGGCGTACGACCAGCAGCTCCAGACCCGCCGCCAGGCGCTCGACATCGAGGCGCGACGGCTCGAAGGGATGCGGCAGGAACTGGGCACGACCGGCGTCGTCCCCGGCGACGAGGCCCGTCGCCTCGAGGACCTGCGCCACGAGCTCTCCCAGAAGGAGGCGGAGCTGCGCGCGCGCGAGACCCAGCTCCTCGCCCGCGTCCAGGAGCTCGAGCGGATGAGCGGCGCGACCGCCGAGACCGAGGCGACGCAGATCCACGAGGACGCGGCCGCCGCCGCGAAGGAGGTGAAGGTGCGCAGCGGGGTCCGTCGCCTGGACGACCTGCTCTTCGGCGGGTTCCCGCCGGGCGTCCAGGTCCTCGTGAACGGTCCCGCGCACACCGGCAAGGACGTCCTCGCCCGCCTCTTCTCGGTCGAGGGCCTGAAGCTCGGGATCCCGTCGATCTGGGTCGTGACCGACAAGACCTACGTCCAGGTCCGCGACGACCTCGCCGTCCTCTACCCCGGGCTCGCGGACGCCGAAAAGAAGGGGATGGTCCGGTACGTCGACCTCTACTCGCGCTCCGTCGGCTCGGCGTCGTCGAGCCCGAACGCCCGGCTCCTCTCCTCGACGGACAAAGCGGTTCTCGACCAGCTCGCCACCACGGTGAACGGCTTCGCCGAGGAGCTGCGGGAGCACTTCCCGGCGTACCGGCTCGTCTTCGAGTCGGTCTCGACGATCACGGCGTACCTCGACACGGCTTCGACGTTCCGCTTCCTCCAGCCGTTCGTCGGCCGCCGCAAGATCGAGGGCGCGGTCGCCTACTACGTCCTCGACAGCGGCATGCACTCCGACTCGGACGTCGAGACGCTCGAGCACATGGTCGACGGTTCGATCAACCTCAAGGTCGAGCAGATGAAGACGTTCCTGTCGGTCCGCGGCGTCGGCGACGCCCAGGCCCGCGCGTGGATCGGCTACACGTTCAACAAGCGCTCGCTCAACCTCGGCTCGTTCAGCCTCGAGCACATCCGCTAGCCCGGCGGGGGGACCGACCCGGGGACCCGAGGTCGATTCCGTTTCACGGCTCGCGCTAAGAGGCGGCGCGTCCCTTCCGGAACGATGAACGCGGTCGCAGCCCCGCCGGCCGGTTCGAACCGCCCGACGCACCGCCGGTTCTGGGCCGTCACGGTCGCCGTCCTGGTGGTGGCGGTCGCCCTGCTCGCCGCGATCGCCGTCCCCGTCCACGCCCAGTCGAAGCTCCTTACCGTGGCCCCGGGGACCTCGGCCTACGTCGAGTTCCAGGTCCCGCCGGCGAGCTGGGTGACCGTGCACTTCTCGCACGCCGGTGGCATGCCGATGACGTACTGGATGGACGGACCGGGCGGCATGATGTTCACCCACCGCGGCATGATGCAGGGGGACGCGTACTCCTTCGGAACGTGGGGTGGGAGCGTCCGCTGCTACGCCGCGTACGACGGCCCCGCCTCGGGGATGTCTCCGGTCTGGGTGAACGCGACCTGGGGACTTCTCTAGTCGGTCCCGGCCGCGACGGACCGTCGGCCCACGCCCCGCGGGCCCCGCTCGGGCGGCCGGCGGGAGACCCGGCGGCGGGACCAAGGGCTAAGTACCCGCGAGGGGGTCGTTGCCCCGCTAGGCTGGACCGGGGGGTTGGGCGTCCCCTTACACACCGAAACCGTCCTTAGCGGGGGTGACAGGCAGGAGCGACGTTCGGTCGAATCGCACGTCTCGAGGTGCTTCGCAGACGCTCTGTTCCGCTGGGCCGCGGGCACCGCGACGAGCGCTCGGAGGAGCGCCCTAGCGGTTACCCATCACGGGAACCGGGTCAGGTCCTGACGGGAGCAGCCTTACCGTGACCCGTCGACGCTG
>JAKAWX010000009.1 GCA_021816865.1 Thermoplasmata archaeon
GAGGAACGGGGAATCGGCGCCTCTAGTCCATCAGTTGTCCGGCAGGGCATCGCTGAGCAGCCACGCGCTACGGGATAAGGGCTGAAAGCATCTAAGCCCGAAACCCCCTCGAAAAAGAGAGACCTTCAAGGACATTCGTAGAAGACGAGCTCGATAGAGCCGGGGTGTACGCGGAAAGCCTTCGGGCGATCCGTTCAGCCCGCGGCCACTAACGTCCGCAGCTACGTTAACTGGTTGCGCTTGGCAGTTAAGCAGAACGCGTGTGGTTCTTTTTTTTAATTCCGAAGAGAGAATCGCGACGAGCCGGTAGGCCCGACGGGGTTTTCCCGTCCGGCGGCTCGGTCGCTTCGTGCCGTCCCTCGGCGTCCCGAAGAGCCGCTGGCCCGTCGTCGCCTGGATCCGCCTCGAGTTACCGGAGCGCCCAGCACCGCTCACGCTGATCCCAGGGATCGCCCCTCCGCCCGACCCACCGCTCGAGTTCCTTGTGCCGAACCCCGTCCCGACCGACCCCCGCCGTCGCGTCTTCGCCTTCGAAGAGGAGCACGACGAGTTCGTCGTCCGGCTCGTCTGGGACAGCGAGGACCCCGGCCTCCTCGAGGCCGAGTGCCGGGCGCCGCTCTACCGGGGTCGGCTGCCGTCCGACCAGGTCGCGGAGTTCTGGGCCGCCGTGAAGGCGCTCGTCGCCCCGATCGCCCCGCTCACGGTCGAGTCGGCCGACCCCCGGCCGTAGCGCCGGGGGGAGCGCGCGAAGGCTAAAGGCCGCCGGCCCGTCGCCCCCGCGTGCTGCGCGCGACGTTCCTCCACTTCTCGGGGATCGGCCCGGTGACCGAGGCCGACCTCTGGAGGGCCGGCGTCGACGACTGGCGCGAGCTCGTCGACCGCCCCGAGGCGCTCGGGCTATCGGGCGCGGGGCTCCGGCACCTCGAGCGCGAGGTCGCTTCGAGCGAGAGCGCCCTCACCGGGCGCGACGCCGCCTACTTCGGACGCCGCCTTCCGGACCGGGAACACTGGCGCCTCTACCCCGAGTTCGGGCGGGAGACCGCGTTCCTCGACATCGAGACGACCGGCCTATCGCCGTACGAGGGGATCGTCACCGTCGTCACCGTCCACGGTTCGCTCGGCACGCGCTCGTTCGTCGCCGGCGAGGACCTCGAGGAGCTCCCCGCGTACCTGCGCCGCTACGCCCTCCTCGTCACGTTCAACGGGAGCCGCTTTGACGTCCCCTTCCTGCGCGTGCGGTTTCCCGAGTTCGAGCCCCCTCCCGTCCACATCGACCTCCGGTTCGTCCTCTACCGGCTCGGCCACTCGGGGGGGCTCAAGCGGATCGAGCAGCGTCTCGGCATCGGGGACCGCTCGGGCGTCGAGGGGATCCACGGCCTCGACGCGGTCCGCCTCTGGCAGGAGTACCGCCGTGGCCACCCGGGGGCGCTCCAGCGGCTCGTGAAGTACAACCGGGCGGATACGGTGAACCTCGAGCCGCTTCTGGGGCTCGCGGTCGACGAGCTCGAACGCCGCCTTCGGCCGCCGCGCGCGCCGGCCGGGCCCCGCTCGGTGGCCCCGGCCGAGCCGGCCCCGGCCCTCCTTCCGCCGCGCTAGAGGGGACGCGCGTGTCGGGTCCTCCCGAGGTCGCGGTCATCGTCGGGGCCTACGGCCGCCGGCCGTATCTCGTCCGGGCCGTCCGGTCCGTCCTCGCCCAGACCCTCGCTCGCGACCGATTCGAGCTCCTCGTCACCAAGAACTTCACGGACGCCGGGATCGACGCCGAGCTCGCGCGCGGCGCGGTCCCCACCCTGCTCGACGACGACCCCCGCATCGGGCCGTGGCTCCTGAGGGCCGTCGGTCGGACCCGCGCCCCCCTCGTCGCGTTCCTGGACGACGACGACGAGTTCGAGCCGGGTCGGCTCGCCGCGGTCCTTGAGGTCCTCCGCGCGAACCCCGGTGTGGGGTTCTACCGCAACCGGGTCCGCGTGATCGACGACGGCGGTTCCCCGATCCCGGTCGAGCGATGGCGCCCCCACGAGCGCGACGCGTCGTTCGACGCGTCGGGTCCCGTGCTCCTCGGGCCCGGAGCGAAGTCGAGCGTCGTGCGGTACGCCTCCGACGGGGTGAACGCGGGCTTCAACTCGAGCACGATGGTCGTCCGGCGGGAGCTCCTCGAGGGGGCGTTCGGCGAAGCGTTTTCGCGGACGCAGCTTCCGGACCTTGCGCTCTACGTCCTCGGCGCTCTCGGCCCGGGGTCGATGTACCTCGACGACCGCCGGCTCACCCGCTTCCGTTACTACGGCGGCAACGTCACCCACCGGGTCGGCTGGCTGCGCCACGCCGGGCTCTCGAACCGTGACCTCGCCGCGTTCGCCCGGTCTCGAGGCCAGGCCGCACTCTCCGCGTGGCTCGACCGCGAGGCCGACCACTACGACCGGCTCTACCGCTCGGGCTCCCTGGTCGAGGGGATCGTCCGCGGCGAAGGGCGCGAAGCGGCCGCGCGTCGGGCAGCGGAGTACCTCCGCTTTCTAGCGCGCCATCCGGCGGAGCGGAGGTGGACGCTCGATGTCTGGGCGGCCCCGATCTACGCGACGGTGAACGCGCTCGTCCCCTCGCTCGCGAGGTCGGTCGCGGAGCGGCGACCGACGCGGCGCGACCGCTGATCGGGGGTCGGGGCGCCCTCGGAGCGACGCCGGCGCGCCGGGTGACCGTCGGGCGGAGGGATCCACGCATCGGCCGGTGGGACGGCCGCCCGAACGCGCTCGGTCGCGAGCGCGCAGTACTCGGACGAAGTGTCGATGTGGAGGTAGTGGCGGCCGAGCCGTCGGGCGACCGCCGCGACCGTTCCCGTTCCCCCGAACATGTCGAGGACGACGTTCCCACGGTAGCTGTAGAACTTCACGATGCGCTCGATCAGCTCTTCGGGGAACGGCGCCGGATGCCCCTGGCGCCGTCGCTCGGGCGGGATCGCCCAAAAGCCGTCCGAGAACTTTTCGAACTCGCGGGCGGTGATGTCGACCGTCGCCGGGTCCCCGGGGAGCTTCCACTGCCCTTTCGAGAAGACGAGGACGTATTCCCAGGACGGCACGATGTGCGGGTTCGACGGGCTCTTCCAGCTCCCCCACGCCGTGCGTCGCCCCATCGTTTGCTTGTACCAGACGATCTCGGTGCGCATGATGTAGCCCAGCTCCCGCAAGTCGCGGGAGAGGTCGTGGTGGATCGGTCGAAAGTCCCGGATCGAAGTCGGCGCGACGTTGAGCACGAACCGACCGCCCGGTACGAGGACCCGGTAGAGCGACCGCCAGACCTCCCTGAGCCACGCGAGGTAGGCGTCGGGCGGCAGGTCGTCCTGGTAGCCGAGGTACGGGATCTTGACGTTGTACGGGGGACTCGTCACCGCGAGGTGGACCGACTGCTTGGGGAGCCGGTCGAGGACCTCGCGCGCATCCCCTTTGATCACCCGGTCGAACCCGGGCTTCGCCGGCCCGCGCGCCCGCGCCCCTCCCATCGGCGGGTCGACAGTGCGCGGCCTGATGAGCGTTCGCTCCGCCGGGCGCCGCGTCACCGCGCGTCCCCGCCGACGCCGGTGGCGTCCGCGACCTCCTCCGCGATCGCGAACGCGGCGGTCGCCGCCGGCGACGGGGCGTTCAGGACGTGGAGGGCCCGGCCGGCCCGGACGAAGACGAAGTCGTCCTCGAGGCGCCCGTCGGGACGCACCGCCTGCGCGCGGACGCCGCTCGTGCGCGGACCGAGGTCGTCCGCGGTCGCCGACGGCCACACCGATCGGATCGCGGCGAGGTACGCCGCGGCGCTCCACGACTTGAACCACTCGCCCACCGCAAATCGACCGTACCGGGACGCGAGGCCGACCGTCCCCGGGAACGCGAGCTGGCGGGCGACCTCGGCCGCGTCCCACTGGCCGCGGCGGTAGGCCTCGCGCGCGAACGCGAGGGTCGCGTTGGGCCCCGCGAGCAGCCCGCCGGAGATCGTGGGCGTCAGGTGCACCCCAAGGAACGGGAGCCGGGGATCGGGCACGGGGTAGACGAGCGTGGGGACGCGGTCGCGAAGTCGGTCGGAGAGCCGGTAGAAATCCCCCCGGAACGGCACGATGGCGACGGGGGGCTCCGTCCCCATGAGCCGGGCGACGAGGTCGGAGTGGAGGCCGGCGCAGTTGACGACGTAGCCGGCGACGATCTCGCCCGCCCCCGTGTCGAGCCGCCAGCCGGCCGGGGTCGGACGGGCCGAACGGAGCGCGCGGTCGGTGAGGACCGCGACGCCGTCCGCCGCCAGCCGCTCCGCGAGGCGTCGGGCGACCGCGCCGTAGTCGATGATCGCCGCGGTCGGAACGTGGAGCGCCCCGAGCCCGGCGACGACGGGAAGCCGCCCGAGGAGCTCGGCCGCGTCGAGGCGAGCCACTCCGTCGACCGAGTTCGCCCGCGCGCGACGGTGGAGCTCGTCGAGCATTCCGAGCTCCGCCGGACGCACGGCGACGATCAGTTTGCCGATCGTCCGGCTCGGGACGCCCTCGGCCGCCGCGAAGTCGAGCAACGCCGCCCGGCCGTCGTGGCAGAGCCGCGCCTTCAGCGAGCCGGGCCGGTAGTAGGCGCCCGAGTGCACGACGCCGCTGTTGTGGCCGGTCTGGTGGAGACCGACCGCCGGCTCCTTTTCGAGCACGGCGACCGAGAGTCGGGGGTCGCGGCGACGGATCTCTCGGGCGCTCGCGAGGCCGACGATCCCCCCGCCGACGACGACGAGATCGAACCGGTCGCTCACGCTCGCCCACCTACGTCCCGGGGCCGAAAGACGCCTCCGCCCACGGTCGGTTCGAGGGTATATCGCTGACGTACCGAGAGAGGCGCGGCCCCGTCCGCCAGCGGGGGAGTGACGTGGTCGGGCTCGGCCGCGGTTTAGGTTATAATCTCGTCCCGGGTCGCGCCCGCCGACCTCGCATGTCGGTCCGAATCTCGGTCCCTCGGGAGAGCACGGTGGGCGAACGCAGGGTCGCGCTCGTTCCCGAAGCCGTCCGGACGCTTGTCAAGGCGGGGGCCGCCGTGTCGGTGGAAGCGGGAGCGGGAGCGTCCGCGGGATTCCCGGACGACGGCTACCGCGAGGCGGGCGGGACGATCGAAGCGAACCGCACGACCCTCTTCGCGTCGGCGCAGGTCGTCCTCAAGGTCCAGCCGCCCACGCCCGAGGAGGTGGGGCCGATGGCCCCGGGGACGGTGGTCGTGGCGCTGATGAACGCCTCCCGCAACCTCGACCGCGTCGCGAAGATGCGGGACGCCCGCGTGACCGCGTTCGCGCTCGAGCTGCTGCCCCGAATCACCCGGGCGCAGAGCATGGACGTCCTGAGCTCCCAGGCGACGGTCGCCGGCTACCGGGCGACGCTGATCGGGGCCGGGCTCTGCCCGAAGTTCTTGCCGATGCTCACGACGGCGGCGGGGACGATCCGCCCCGCGAAGGTCCTCGTGCTCGGGGCGGGCGTCGCCGGCCTCATGGCGATCGCGACCGCCCGCCGGCTCGGCGCGCTCGTCGAGGGGTACGATGTCCGCCGGGCCGCGGGCGAGCAGGTCCGCAGCCTGGGCGCGAAGTTCCTCGAGCTCGCGATCAACGCCGAGGGGGCGGGCGGCTACGCCCGAGAGCTCACCGACGCGGAAAAGCAGCAAGAGGCGGCGATGGTCGCCCGCGCCGTCGCGGAGGCGGACATCGTCATCACGACCGCGGCCGTCCCCGGCCGCAAGGCGCCGATCCTCGTCCGCGAGGAGATGGTCGCCGCGATGCGCCCCGGCGCCGTCATCGTCGACCTCGCCGCCGAGACGGGCGGCAACTGCGTGCTCACGCGGCCCGGCGAGGAGGTCGTGGTCCACGGTGTCACGATCTCGGGCCCACTCAACGTCCCGAGCCAGCTGCCGTTCCACGCGAGCCAGATGTTCGCGAAGAACCTCCAGTCGTTCCTCACGCTCCTCCTCACGAAGGAAGGGACGCTCGTCACCGACTACTCCGACGAGATCCTCGCCGCGAGCCTCCTCACGGTCGACGGGACCGTCCGCCACCGGCCGACCGCCGACCTCATCGCCGCGGGCGGGGTGTAGGCGATGGCGGCGGACCTCTGGACGGCCCTCTTCATCGCGATCCTCGCAGCGTTCACGGGCTACGAGGTGATCGGCCGGGTCCCGGTCCTCCTCCACACGCCGCTGATGAGCGGTTCGAACTTCATCCACGGGATCGTCCTCGTCGGCGGGATCGTCGCCCTCGGGATCGCGACCGACCCGCTCGAGCAGGCGGTCGGGTTCGTCGCCGTCGTCATGGGGGCGATGAACGTCACCGGCGGCTACGTCGTCACCGAGAGGATCCTCGCGATGTTCGACCGCTCGAAGCGCAAGGGAGGGGCGAAGTGACGATCGACGTCGTCCCCGACACGATCAACGCGGTCTACGTGGTCGCGGTGATCGTCTTCATCCTGGGGCTCAAGGCGATGAGCTCGCCCGAGACCGCCCGCCGCGGGATCCTCTTCGCCGGCATCGCGATGCTGATCGCCGTCCTCGTGACGTTCCTGAGCCCCGGCCTATCGAACTTCGCGCTGATCGCGCTCGGTGTCGCGATCGGCGGGCTCGCCGGCTGGTACTGGGCGCGGGTCGTGCAGATGACCGCGATGCCCCAGATGGTCGCGATGTTCAACGGCATGGGCGGTGGCGCGGCCGCGGCGATCGCGGCGGTCGAGCTCCTCTCGAGCCTCTCGAACCTCGCGACCGCCGGCCTGAGCGTCGCGGGCGGTGTCATCGGGTCGATCTCGATCGCGGGCAGCGTCATCGCCTTCCTCAAGCTCCAAGGCTGGCTGCGCTCGAAGCCGATCGTGTTGCCGGCCCGCCAGGTCGTCAACACCGCGGTCGTCGTGGTCGGCGTCGGGTTCGGGGCGTTCGCCCTCCTGAGGACCGACGCCGTCTGGCTGCTGCCGTTCTTCGCCTTCCTCCTGCTCTACGGGATCCTTCTCACGCTCCCGATCGGGGGCGCCGACATGCCGGTCGTCATCAGCCTCTTCAACGCCCTCACGGGGATCGCGGTGGCGCTCGACGGCTTCGCGCTCGTGAACGGCCCGCTCGGCGACGCCGGCTACGCGATGGTGATCGCGGGGACGCTCGTCGGCGCCGCGGGGTCGCTCCTCACGCTCCTGATGGCGAAGGCGATGAATCGCTCGGTCGCGAACGTCTTCTTCGGCGCGTTCGGCGCGACCGAGGAGACCGGCGGCCCCGTCCAAGGCCAGATGAAGCCGATCGACGCCGCCGACGCGGCGGTCCTGATGGCGTACGCGAACCAGGTCGTCATCGTCCCCGGCTACGGAATGGCGGTCGCCCAGGCCCAGCAGAAGGTCAAGGAGCTCGCGGACCTCCTCGAGTCGAAAGGCGTTTCGGTGAAGTTCGGGATCCATCCCGTCGCGGGCCGCATGCCCGGCCACATGAACGTCCTCCTCGCCGAGGCGGGGATCTCCTACGACAAGCTGTTCGACCGGGACGAGATCAACGCGGAGTTCCCCTCGACGGACGTCGTCCTGGTCCTCGGCGCCAACGATGTCGTGAACCCGGCCGCCCACCGCAAAGGGAGCCCGCTCGAAGGGATGCCGATCCTCGACGTCGAGCAGGCGAAGAACGTCATCGTGATCAAACGCGGCCAGGGCAAGGGGTTCGCCGGCATCGAGAACGACCTCTTCTACCGCGACAACTGCCGCATGCTCTACGGGGACGCCCAGCAGGTCGTCGGCAAGCTCGTCACCGAGCTGAAGAAGTAGTACCGATGACGTCGCGTCGGGTCCGGGGCGCTCGGCCGGACCGTCCCGACCCGCGCTCGGTGACAGGGCGCCGCTTGCGGCCCGCCACGGCCCGGGACCTCGCCCTCCTCGTCGGCCACCGCCGACGCATGTGGGAGGAGATCGGGGGGTTCACGGTCGCGGAGCTCGACCGGGCGGACGGGGCGTACCGCCGGTGGGTCGAACGGGAGCGACGGGCGCGCCGGTTTCGCGCGTACGTGGTCGAGGAACCCCTCGGCCGACCGGTCGCGAGCGGCGCGCTCTGGCGGTCGCCGGCCCAGCCGCGGCCGGGCGCTCTCGCGCGCGAGTCGATGCCGTACCTCCTCTCGATGTACACCGACCCCACCGCCCGGGGCCGGGGAATCGCCTCCGACCTCGTGGGCGCGATGGTCGACTGGGCTCGTTCGCACGGGTACCGCCGGGTGTACCTGCACGCCTCGCCGCTCGGCCGCGGCGTCTACGCGCGGCTCGGGTTCACGGACGGCAACGAGATGCGCCTCGATCTACCGCCCCTCGCTCGAACCCGCTAGCGGGCGGCGCGTCGCGAGCTCGGAGCGCCAGAGCTCGACGAAGAGCCCGACGAGGAGCCCCGTCAGCACCACATCGAGGACCGCGCTCGGCCAGCCCACCCCGTCCTCCCAGGCCCAGACGTTGAGCGCGAGGTCGTAGTTCAGCGACCCGACCAGCGCGACCCCCCAGAGCCACCAGCGCGCACGCGCGCCCGCGAGCGCCACCGGAAGGAGCCAGACGAGGATCGTGAACGAGAGGAACGGCGTGAGGAGCGCGAGGCCGGTGAGGACGACCGCGACGGAGCGGATCGGCGAGCGGACGAAGAAGAACGCCGCGAGCACGAGGGCGAGGGTGAGCGTCGCCTGCCCGACCTCGATTCCGAGCGACGAGGGGAGGGCGTTCGCGAGCAGGAAGACCCCGTAGAGGTTCAGCGAGAACGACCGGCGACCGAGCTGCTGGACGAAGACCGGGTCGAGGAAGTCCGAGCCCCAGCGCGCGTAGGCGAGGGCCGTCGCGGCGCCGAACGACGCCGCGGCCGTCACGAACGCGAGGTAGCGACGTCGCCTCGCGCCGGTCCCCGCGAGGACGGGGAAGAGGTTCGGGAACCGGGCGCTCGAGAGGAACCCTCCGAGTGCGGCCGCGAGGACCTCGTGGCGCTCGGCCAGGTAGAGCGAGAGGAGGACGACCACCGGGACGATCGCGTTGGTCGCTCCGTCGATCTGCGACGTGACCACCGGGACGAGGAGGACGCTGGTGCCGACGTAGAGCAGAACCTGGCGGCGGTCGGCGGTGGCGAGCCGTCCGACGAGCGGCACGATGGTGAACGCGATCGCGCCCCAGACGACGTAGATCCCCGGCACCCCTCCGAGGCTCCCGAGCGCGTCGAGAAGGACGGCAGCCAGCCCGTACGGCACGTCGATCTGTCCGCCGCAGTCGGCCACGGAGAACGGGTTCTGGCCGGCCCAGAACGCGCGGCCGGAGTTGAGGAGGCCCACCGGATCGCTCACCCCCGGCGGATGGCAGCCATACTGGCCGCTCACGATCCCGTAGGTCGAAACGGCCGCAAAAACAAGGAGGCCGACGACCATGACCGGTTTCCAGTCGAGCCACCGGAGGTCGCCCGGGCCCGAGACCCGGGCCAACGAGCGGTCCACCCACGGGCGCAACCGAGCGCCGACCGCCCCGCGGGTCGGGTAGAGGAGCACGACGAGGCTCGCGAACGCGAGCACGGCCAGGGTCGCCCAGGTGACCCAATTGAACCAGTCCGCCATCGCCCGCGGTCCCGTCGCCGACCGCCGGCGAGCCGACGCGCGGTATTAGGACGCTGGGAGCGGTCCTGCGGTCGGGGCCGGATCCGGAAGCGGCGCGAGCCGGCCGGGAGCGACGCGGGTGGCGCCGCCCGCTCCCGACGGACGGTCGCTTCGCCCCGGTGACTTGAAGCCCCCGTGCGCCTCGCCCGACACCGATCCCGATGCCGAACAACGAGCCTCCCGACTCCCACCCCGGCCCAGACCACCCGCATCCCTTCGGCGACCACCGCCGGATGCACGAAGAGGGGTGGAGCCGCGAGCGCGCCGAAGCGGTTCTCGATTCTCCCGAGCGGGCGAGCACGCAGGACCCCGGTCGTCTCTGGAAGCGCCTCGACCTGCGGCGGGGAGAGACCGTCGCCGACGTCGGCGCGGGGACGGGGTTCTACGCGTTCCCCGCCGCAGAGGTCGTCGGCCCGACGGGTCGCGTCTACGCGATCGACGTCTCGGGCGAGCTCATCGACCTCCTCGCCGAGCGCGTCGCCGCCCGCCGCGCGAGCGCGGTCGTTCCGGTGCGCTCGACCGCGTCGAAGATCCCGCTCGCCTCCGATGTCGCGGACGTCGTGCTCCTCGCGAACCTTCTCCACGGGGTGCCGCCGAGCACGGTCGACGAAGCGATTCGCCTGCTCCGACCGGGGGGCCGGTTCGCGAACGTCGACTGGAAGAAGCAGGAGACGCCGATGGGCCCACCGGCGGAGCACCGGCTCACCCCCGCCCAGGCGATCGAAGCGCTGACGCGACACGGACTCGACTTCCGCGAAGAGTTCGAGGTGGGCCCGTACCACTACGCGGTGGTCTTCTCCAAGCCCGGTCGGTCCTGAACCGTCGGGCGGACGCCCGGCCTATCGAGCTCTCGACGCCCCGCGGGGCCCGGGCCATGCGCCTTCGAGGCTACGGTCGGGTCGCTTCTCCGCGGGCAGCGCGCCGAGGGAGGAAGCGGCCGGTGCGGGCCGCGTACTCGGCGTAGCGCGCGCCGAGGCGCGGCGAGCGGAGGAACATCTCTTCCTCGGCGCTCGCGCGTCGCACGGCAAGCACGACGATCACGATCGCGGGGACGACCAGCCACGCCGAGAGGAAGGCGAGGAGGAGCCCGAGGCCGACGAACAGGTTCGCGGAGTAGAGCGGATGGCGGATCCGGGCGTAGGGACCTTGGTCCACTATCGGCTGGTCCTCTCGGACCTCGATCCGGAACGTCGTGTAGCGTCCGAGCGCGCGCACCGACCACGGTACGAGGACGAGGCCGACGAACGCGAGCGCGAAGCCGAACGCCTGGAGGATCGAGACGAGCGGTCCCGCGAGCAGGTCGAGCGGCCCGTAGGCGGTCGGGACGTCGACCGCCACGCCGAGAGGGTAGAGGTAGACGACCGCGACCGCGGCCAGCCAGAGCGCCTCCGAGGCCCTCGAAACGGGGGTCCCCTGCTCGAGGGCGGTGGCCGTCGGTCGCATTCCCCTCAGGACGGGAAGGCTCGCGGCCCCGGCGAGGACGAGGCCCGCGAAGAAGACCAGCGCGACGACCCGGACCTCGAACTCTGGCCACATCGTTCGCACCGTGTTGCGGTTCGAAAGGACGCCGGAGGGAAAGGGTTCTCGCCCGGGATCGGTCGCGTTCTTCAGGCGGTGAAGAACGGCTTGACCTCTCGGATGGTCCGGGTCGTGGGCAGCTCGATCTGGCGGTAGAGCGATTCGAGGCTCTCGGCGCTCGGCGCCTCCCACAGGCAGTGCGCCTCGGTCTGGCCGGGCACGGCCACGATCGAGATCGGCCGGAAGCCGACGGGGATCTTCCCCTGCTTCGCCATCGCGATCGCGCCCTCGACTTTCCCCACCACGGTCTGGCTTTGGGTCGCGTTCCAGTTGTGTCGGATCTCGTAGGTCGGCATGGTTGTTCCTGGACGACCGAGGTCGCGGCCTCCCATGAGCGCGGTCGTTGCGTAGGCAACCCCCTTATCGCCCGGCCGTGGTTCGGCCGCCGGGGCGATCCGCGTGCAGCTCGTCCGCCTCCTCGTCCGGCACGACTGTCCGTTCTATCGGCCGGTCGGCGCCGTCGCCGGCCTCCGCGTGACCCACCTGTGCCACCGGGGACGCGAGGCGATCCTCGAGGCCCACGGGCCGAGCGTCGACGGGCTCGCCACGCTCCTCGCGGCGTACGCGGAGATCGACGGCGAGGTGCTCCTGAAGGACGACGAGAACCCGTCGGCGCTCGTTCGGTTCGATCGATGCGAGTGCTGCCGCCGGGGCCGGGTGATCCCGACCGTGGAAGGGGCCGGGAACCTCTACCTGCCGCCGTCGTCGTACGGGCCGGACGGTGAGACCTACCAGTTCCTCGCCGCGGAAGGGACCCTCGACGCGAAGGCGGTCGCGTCGCTCCCGAAGGAGGTCGAGGTGGTGCGCGTCGGGACCCGGCCGCTCGAGACGCTCGGGTTCGAGGAGAGCTTCCTGGTGCCGGCCGGGTCGCTCTTCCGCGCCCTAACTGCGCGCCAGAGCGCGGCGATCGTCGCCGCGTTCGCGCGAGGGTACTACCAGATCCCGAGAGCGACGTCGACCGAGGAGCTCGCGAGCGGCTTCGGCATCTCTCGGGAAGCGTTCGACGCGCTCCTTCGCAAAGCCGAGCGAAAGCTTCTCGCGGCGGTCTTCCCCTACCTCGCCGGATCCGCCGGCACCGCGGCCTCCGCCCGCACCCCGACGGACCCGTAGCGCGGTGCCCGGCGGCTCCCGGAGCCGGCCGAGACCACGTCCCTTCCGCGGCAACGAGCTCAATTATCCGCAACGTTCCCACGACGCGTGCCGGGCTCGGCCACGGACCATCTTGCGAACGAGAGGACGTTCCTTGCCTGGGTGCGGACGGCGGTCACGATCATGGCGCTCGGTTTCGTGGTCGCGCGGTTCGGGCTCCTCCTGCGCGAGCTCGGCGCCGTCGGCTCGGCGCCTCCGAGCGGGCTCTCCGAAGCGGTCGGGGTGCTCCTCGTGCTCGCGGGCGGAGCACTGATGGGGCTCGCTCTCGTACGGTTCGTGCGGGTACGGGTCGACCTCGAAGCCGGGCGCTACACCCCACGGGCGGGGATCGAGTACGGTCTCACGGCGCTCGTGATCGCGGTGGCGATCGGGCTCGGCGTCTATCTACTGCTGACCGGCTGAATCCGCTAACGTCCTCGAGGGTCGGAGGGGCCCGGGGACCCCCCGGGACGTCGGTGGGGCATGGGCGCGGCCAGATTCGAACTGGCGACCTTCACCGTGTCAGGGTGACGTCATAACCACTAGACTACGCGCCCGCGCCGGCGGCCACCAAGGCGCGGCTTTTAGCCCTGACGGGGCGCTCAGCCGTAGCCGCCCGGGAACTGGTTCGGATCCGGGTGGTCGTTCCAGTTGTAGTAGCCCATCGACTGGCGCTGCGACTCGGTCGACTCCTGGCGGAGACCGCCTTGGAACGACCCGTAGACCTCGCGGACCTGCTCCTCGATGGAGCGGGCGCGCCGAAGCGCCTCGCGCACATGGCTCGCGTCCAGGACCGCGCTTCCCGAGACCGCGGCGAGGTCGCCCGCGGTGCGGATGAGCCCCCCGAGCTCGCGGAGCCTTAGAGTAAGCGCGTTGCGGCGATTGTCGAGCGCCTCGGCGCGGCGCCGCGCCTCCCGGATCAGTTCGACGACGGCCGCCCGGGTCGCGGGACGGATCCTCCCGTCGACCGCGATCTCCTGGGCGCAGAATTGGGCGAGCCGCAGCCGGTTCGCCTCGGTGTCCGGCATCGCGGTCTCGAGAAGCACCTCGTAGCCGGAGCCGGCGATCCGCGAGCGCAGCGGCGAGAGGATCCGGTGGATGTCCTGGATGTTCGCCGCCGCAACGAGGATAAAGTCGCAGGGCACCGAGTCGACGCGCACCGCCGCGCCGCCGCTCTGGGGGTTACGGCCGGTGACCGGGAACCGCTTCTCCTGCATCGCGGTGAGGATGTGCCGCTGGAGGGCCCCGAGGTGCGGAAGCTCGTCGATGAACAGGACCCCCTCGTGCGCCTCGTGGACCGCGCCGGGGATCACGCGCTCGTACGGCAGGGTGCCGAGCTGGGGGTGACCGCCGTACGGGTCGTGCCGGACATCCCCGAGGAGCTCGGTCTCGCTCGCGCCGGTCGCCATGACGAACGTGTTCCGATCCAGCTTCACGATCACTTTGCGGGGGCTTTCGTGCTGGAGCGCGCGCCGCCGCTCGAGCGCCCGCTGGTCGAGGACCTTGATGCGCTCGGCCGAACGCTCGTAGGCGACGACCTCCTCGACGCCCTCGCGCAGGCGGGTCGTGCGAACCGATTCCTGGGGGTTCCCGCCCGGGCTCACGGTGAGCTCGAGGATCCCGCCGACGAGGTCGCGGAACGGGTTGCCGCTCCCGGATCCGCCGGGAACGACCTGCTTGGCGTTCCCGCAGCTCGGGCAGTACCGCTCGGTCGGAAGCGAGTAGAAACTGCAGCGAGCGCACCGATAGCCGAGGCGCTCGGCGACCGAGGCGGGGGCGTCGGCGGGAGCGATCAACTCCCCTTCGACCGACCGCGCGGCCTCGCGCTCGCGGTAGACCTCCTCGCGCGTCGCGACCTCGACGCTCGGTCGCTCGGGGTTCTCGGGGTTGTGGACGACCCTCAGCTCCGTGCGGGGCCGGTCGAGATGGAGGGCGAGCGCCTGGGCCGTCATCGACTTCCCGATCCCGGGGGGCCCAACGAGCAGGAGATGGCGCCGCTGGTAGGCGGCGATGCGGGCGATCTCGACCGCCGTCTCCTGCCCGATCACCCGCGCGAGCGGGTCGGTCGGGATCGGGATGTTGTCGGTCGTCTCGATCTCGTCGACGGCCGTCGGGGGTCGACGTGGTCCTTCGGCGTTCAGGGCGCTCACGTTCGTCCGTGGGAAAGGGTTCGGGAGCGTAATAGCGTAGTCGTTCGGCGGCGCCGGGACGGCCCCGCGACCGACGGCCGTGGGGCCTACCGCGAGCCGCCGGTGAGGTCGGCCTTCGTGTAGACCCGGATCTGCTCGGGGATCTTGCCGATCGGACCGAGGCGGGTCGCGACGACCGTGCCGATCCCCTTCTCCTGGGCGACATCGACCAGGCGTTGGCTGACGATCCCGTCGAAGATGACCGCCTTCGCCGGGCTCGAAAGGTTCGCGAGCGCCTCGATCATCTCCTTCACCGGGGCCTCGCCGACGACGGCGTCGTCCGCCCCGACAAAGAGGCTCCGCGACGTGTTCTCGACCCCGCCGAGGAGGTCGAAGTACTTCTGGAGCTCGGGGGAGAGCGGCACGACGGGGGCGGGCGGTGCCGGTGGCGGCGGGAGCGGCATCGGCGCCCGGGGCGGCGGGGGTCCGCGGTCGCGATCGTCCCGTCGGTCGTCGCGGCGGCCCGACGGACCGGGCGGGCGCTCGTCGCGCCGATCGGGGCGACCTCCGCCGCCACCCTCTCCGCGCTCCTCGCGCGGCTCGCGGGTCGCGCCCGTCGACTCGAACCCGCTCATCTCGAGGTACTGGTTGATCGGGATCTTGTTGCGCAGGCACTTCAGGAGCTGCTTCTGCGTGAGCTCCTCGACCTCGCTGCCCCGGGGGGCCCGGGCGACGAAGTCGATGTCCATCGTCTGGAGCATCTCGCGCAGGATCAGTTCGCCCGCGCGGTCCCCGTCCGTGAAGACGGTGACGGTCTTCCCGCGCGAGAGGTCCTTCACCGTCTGGGGGACGCTCGTCCCTTCGACGGCGATGACGTTCTTGATCCCGCACCGAAGCAGGTTCAGCACGTCGGAGCGGCCCTCGACGACGATGAGGGCGTCCGCGTTGTCGATGTTCGGACCGGACGGGAGGTGTTCCGCGCCGTAGGTCGTGATCTCTTCCACCTGGACGGCCTTGCGGACCGCTTCGGTAAGGTCGACGCCGACGCCCTTCGACTCCTCCTGGAGGCGGGCGAGGATCTCCTTCGCGCGCTCGACGACCTTCTGGCGCTTCGAGACGCGGATATCGTTGACGCTGATCACTTCGATCTTCGCCCGGCACGGACCGATACGGTCGACGGTCTCGAGGCCCGAGGCGAGGATCGCGGTCTCGACCTGGTCGAGGGACGAGGGGATGATGACCTCCCCCTCGCTCTTCCCCTTGCGGCTGTCGATCTCGACCTCGATTCGGCCGATGCGGCCGGACTTCTGGAGGTCGCGGAGGTCGAGCTCGTCCCCGAGCAGACCCTCGGTCTGTCCGAAGACGGCGCCGACGACGTCGGGCTTGTCGATGACGCCTTCGGCGGCGATGCGGGCGCGAATTTCATACTTGGCGGCGCTGGGGTCGTTCGTCATGGTGTCGTTTCCTTGAGCGGAGCGCGCCCTCGGGCGGGTGCCGTGCGGGGAAAAAAGGTCAGGCGGACCCGACGGCGCCGGGCGATACGCGGAGATTACGACAGGGAAGTGGGCGGAACATGAGTCGTGATTCCGGATCCCCCGGGCGCCGTCGGAGTCGTCCTCCTTCGGTCCCCTGAGGGTGCTGTCCGACCGACAACAGCCGGGGAAGCTATTTAAAGGGAGCTCCGCGGCCCGGCCCTTCGGTCGGGCCGCACCGCGCGGATCCCGGACGGCGGGAGAACCGTGCCGTTCCGCCGATACAGTCTTTATATCGGTCCCCTCTACGCCGCCCCGGAGATCCTCCAATGCCCCGTCGAACTGCTCGCAAGGTGGCCGTCGCGTCCGTTCCCGAGCCCCACACGCCGGCCCCGGAGCCGCCGCTCGCGGACGACGATTTCGTGTCGAGCCTCAAGAGCGAGCTCGCGAGGACCCAGGAGAGCGCGGGGGCGAAGTCCGGCGAGGACCTGACGCACCGGGCCGACATCAACAAACGTCTCCTCCAGGACCTCTGGGAGGTCCACAACCAATTCGAGGACGTCAGCGTCCATCTCACGATCGACCCGTCGCAGACCCTCTTCGCGACGTTCGCCGAGTACCCGACCAAGTGGACGTTCAAGGAGAACTTCGACTTCGGGGCCGTCAAGACGATCGAGCTCGGCGACCGCGCCGCGGGATGGGTCGGTTTCACCCTGCGCTTCTGGTACTACCGGACCCCCGAGGGCCGTTCCCGGCTCCGCGGGATCTTCGAGTGGTGCGACGGGGAGAGCTACCACCGCTACTCGGGCTGGATGCGGATGATGAGCCAGGCGGTCCTGTTCGACGCCGCGGAGGAGGAGGTCAAGATCTCCGAGCTCCACCGGGTCCTCAAGGATGTGGTCGTCCAGTGGTACTCCGCCCACCTCGCGCGGACCCCCGAGGCGTTCGTCGCCCACCTGAAGCAAGGCTATCCGAAAGGGGCGTCGTACGCGAAGGAATCGTACCGGTAGCGGCGGCACCGTTCGCCGGTCCGGGGCGGCGGGCCACTAGTTGAAATAACTCGGCACTCCTCGGGCCGCGCGGGGCCGCCGGTTCCTCCCGTCGAGGAGTTCGAGGCGGTCGTGGAACACGGAATGGACGGCGACCTGCGCGAGGACCTCGTCCACTACTTCGAGCAGCACCACAAGCTCGTCGAGTCGGCCGCCCTCCAGCTCCTGCTCGCGGACGGGCAGCCGATGGTCGTCTCGCGCGAGCTCGTGGAGCGATCGGAAGCGGCGAGCCCGTTCGTCACCCGCGAGATGGTCGAAGCCGCCCTCGCCCGCCGCGCGCCGCCCCGAACCGGGCCGCTTCGCACCGTCCCGGACCGGCCGGCACTCCCCCGGCTCTCGTTCGAGCTGGTGCGCGAAGGGTTCAGCGGTCCGCCGGTAGCGGCCCAGCCGCTCGCGGCCTACGAGGCCCTCTTCCGCTCCCGGTTCCGCGTGCTCGCCCGGATGTTGCGGGGTCGACCGGTACTCGGCAACCTACGGCCGATCCGGGAGCTCCGGGCGACGGAGGGGTTCGCCTCGGTCATCGGCATGCTGCGCCAGGTCCGCGAGACCCCGCAGCGCCACCACCTGATCGTGACGGTCGACGACGAGAGCGGTTCCCTCGAGGTGCTCGTCCCGAAGGATTCCCCCGGCTCCCGCGTGCCGTTCCTTCCGG
This sequence comes from Thermoplasmata archaeon, assembly GCA_021816865.1. Classification (GTDB taxonomy): domain Archaea; phylum Thermoplasmatota; class Thermoplasmata; order Lutacidiplasmatales; family UBA184; genus Lutacidiplasma. The sequence goes on from JAKAWX010000009.1 coordinate 17,612, forward strand.
ACGAGGTGGTCGGTCTCCGGCTCCAGTTCGGCAAGGAGCCCGGCCGCCTCCCGCGCGCGGTCTCGGTGGAGCGCCCGGACGTTCCCCCGAACCGGTCGGTCGGTCGATCGGCCGGACCGCGCCGCGCGATCTTCCTTTCCGACCTTCACATCGGCAGCCGTTCGTTCCTGGCCGAACCGTGGGGCCACCTCGTGGATTTCCTGCGCGGCCGGGGCTCGCACCCCGAGCTCGCCGCCACGATCGAGCACGTCGTGATCGCGGGCGACCTCGTCGACGGCATCGGCATCTACCCCCGACAGGAGCGCGACCTCGCGATCTCCGACGTTGTCGAGCAGTACGCCGAGCTCGGCCGGCGGCTCTCGGAGCTTCCGGACCGGCTCACGGTCGTCGTGATCCCCGGTAACCACGATGCGGTCTGTCCGGCGGAGCCGCAGCCGGCGCTGCCGAGGGCGCTGCGCGTTGGTCTCCCCTCGAACGTCCGGGTCCTCTCGAACCCCTCCACGTTCGCCCTCGACGGTGCGGTGATCGAGGCGTACCACGGCCGGAGCTTCGACGACCTGATCCCGGCGATACCCGGGGCGAGCTACGCCCGTCCGACCGAGGTGATGAAGCGGATGCTCCAGATGCGTCACCTCGCGCCGATCTACGGCGACCGAACCCCGCTCGCCCCACTTCCCTACGACGGGCTCGTCATCGACCCGGCGCCCGACATCCTTGTGACCGGTCACGCCCATACCTACGGCGTCGACCGCTACCGCGGGGTCCTCCTCCTGAACGCATCGACCTGGCAGGCCGAAACCGAGTACCAGCGGATGCGCAACATCTCGCCCGTCCCCGCGCGCGCCGCGGTCGTCGACCTTTCCAGCCTCGCGCTCGCGACCGTCGACTTCTCGCGGTCCGAGCCGTCGTTCGAGGGGGCGCCGACGTGAGCCCGTACCCGCTCGAGGAGGCCCGCGCGCTCGGCCCGATGCGCCTCGTGCTCACGACGTACCCCACCGAGGCGGACGCGCGCGCGGCCGTCGAGGCGGTCCTCGACCGCCGGCTCGCCGCCTGCGCGAACTCTTGGCCCATCGGCTCGCGCTATTGGTGGAAGGGGTCCGTCGAGTCGGCCAGCGAGGTCCTGGTCGTCTACAAGACGGTCCCGAAGCGCGTCGGCGCGCTCTTTGCCTTCGTCCGGGCCTCCCACCCCTACGACGTGCCGGAGGTCCTCGAGGTCGACGTCCCCCGCGTCGACCCGGGGTACCTCCGCTACCTCGGGCGGACGCTCGACCCGGCGGGCTCCTCGCCCCAACGGACCGGCCGCTTCAGGCGTCCGGTAGGACCGCGAGGCCGGGGAGCTCGAGCCCCTGCACGAACTCGAGCGCGGCACCACCCCCGGTCGAGACGAACCGGAACGCTCCGGCGACGCCGAGGTCGGTGAGGATCCGGGCCGAGTCGCCGCCCGCCGCGACGTGGTAGCCGGGGACCGACCCGAGCCCCGCGAGGACCTCGCGCGTGCCGGCGCGGAAGCGAGGGTCCTCGGCCCGGCCGAGCGGGCCGTTCCAGAAGACCGTCCGGCTCGGCGCGAGCCGCTCGAGGAACCGCGCCCGCGTCGCGGGCCCGATGTCGAACGCAGAGGCGTCGGCCGGTAACCGGTCGACGGGGTAGACCTCGGGTTCTTCGTGGCCGGCGCGCGTGGCGACGAGGTCGGCCGGGAGCACGACATCGACGGCCGACTCCTTCGCCTCGCGGAAGAACTCGACGACGTCCCCGGCGAGCGTGGGGTCGACGGGCGAGGCGCCGAGCGAGCCGCCGCGCGCGGCGAGGAACGGGAAGGCGAGCGCCCCGCCGATCAGGAGCGTGTCGACGCGGCCGAAGAAGCTCTTCAGGAGGGGCAACTTGTCGCCGACCTTGGCGCCGCCCACGAGCGCCGCGTACGGGCGCTCGGGCCGCTCGAGGAGCCGCGAAAGCTCCCGGACCTCGCGCTCGACCAGGAGGCCCGCGAACGACGGGAGCCGCTTCGGGACCCCGACCGTGGAGGCGTGGGCGCGGTGGACCGTACCGAACGCGTCCTCGATGAACAGTTCGCCGAGATGGGCGAGCTGAGCGGCGAACGCGGGGTCGTTCGCCTCCTCGCCCGGATGAAACCGCAGGTTCTCGAGCAGGAGGAACTGGCCGTTCTCGAGGCGGGCCGCGAGCTCGAGCGCCTTCATGCCGACGATGTCGTCGGCGATCGGGACCGGCTGGCCCAAGAGGGCGCTCAGCCGGTGCGCGACCGGCCGAAGCGAGAACCGCGGGTCCCGGCGACCGCCCGGCCGCCCGAGGTGGGAGAGGAGGATCGCCCGCGCCCCGGCCGCCCGCAGGTGGTTGAGGGTCGGCAGCGCCTCGACGATCCGCCGGTCGTCCGCCACCTCGCCGTTCGGTCCCTGGGGGACGTTGAAATCGACGCGGACGAGCACCCGGCGACCGTGCACGGGCGCCGAGCCTATCCCGCGTTTCGCGGCCATGCCGACCCGACGGAGGGTGCGATGCTAAGAGGGTTGTGGCGCGGCGGTCGTGCGGCGCGTCCGGCGGCGGACCTCCTCGACGATCGCCCTCGTCACCGGGAGGTCCACGCCCCGGGCGGCCGCGATGCGGACGATCTCGCCCGAGATCGACTCGATCTCGGTCGGGCGTCCGCGCTCGAGGTCCTGGAGCATGCTCGAGCGATTGGCGGCGGTCGCTCGCGCGACCCGCTCGAAGTCCCGGACGCTCTCCTCTTCCGAGAAGCCGTGCCCGGCGAGCGCCGCCGCCCGTCGCGCTTCGGCGAGCAGGACGAGCGCCTCCGCCCGCTCCGGGCCTTCGAGCAGGCGGCCGTTCTCCACCCCGTGGATCGCGGTGACGGGGTTGATCGCCGCGTTGACGAGCGCCTTGCGCCAGACCTCCCGCTCGAACCGGGGAACGGCGCGGACGGGAAGGCCCGCGTCGGCGAGGAGCCGCGCAAAGAGGCGCAGGACCGTGGCGCTCTCCGGCCGCTCCTGGGGGTCCGGGAGCAGCACCTCGCCGTCGCCCGCGGCCCGCACGACGCCCGGCCGCACCCAAGTGGCCGGTACGGAGTGGACCGCCCGCACGACCCAGACGGGGGGAGCGGTCCAGCCGCCCGCGGCGAGGGCCGCATGGGCCGTCGGTTCGATGCCGAGCCCGTTCTGGGTCAGAAGGGTTGGGACCGGCCGCGGGATCGCTCGGGCGAGCTCGGTCGCCGCGCGCTCGAGGTCGAACGTCTTCATCGTGAGGAGCACCGCCTCGGCCTCGGTACCCGCCGCGAGCTCGGTCTCGGCCCGCATCCGGAACGTCTCGGGCGTGGGGCCGAGCACCGTGAGGCCGTTCGCACGGATCGCCGCCACGTGGTCGGCCCGCCCGACGAGCTCGACCGACCGGCCGGAGCGGACGAGACGGGCGGCGAACAGGCTGCCGACGGCTCCTGCGCCCAGGACCACGACCGTCACGGAGGCCCCGCTAGCCGAGCTTGCGAACGAGCTCGGAAAGTCCGGGGCTCCGACCCAGGTCCTGGCGCAACAATTCGAGCAGCCCTTCGTAATAGTGGACCTGCTCGCGGGCCTGCCGGATCTTGAGAGTGAGGTACTCCTCCTCGCGGGCGAGGCGGAGCAGCTCGGCCGAGAGCTCCCGCTGCGCCTCGAGGAGCGCCGCCTGCCTATCGGGGAGGAGCGCCTCGCGTGGCACCGGTCACCTCCGCCCGCATCCGGGTCCGAGAGAAGTCGAGGATCGCATCCGCGGTCGCGCGGAGTCGATTCAACTCCTTCTTGACGCGTCGCAGCCGTTGAGCGGTCCGGCGACGCCGCTCGCGGACCTCGCTGAGCGACCGCTCGAGGAGCTCCATGCGATGTCGCCACTTGTCCCGTTCCTGGACGCTGAGCAGGATCGTGTCGACCTGGACCATCTTCCCGCCGACCGGCGATGTCGGGAATAGAGCTTTCGGCCGACCCGTGGGGTGGGTTCGGCGGCGGGGAGAGGACGAGATTTAAGCTCGGGGCCGGTGAGGAGCGAGGGGGCGGGGGAAACGATGGGGGCGCTCAACAAGGTCGTGGTGCTCGGAGCCGGGAACATCGGTGGGTCGCTCGCGCAGCGGCTCGCCGAGATGGGGATCGCCCGCGAGGTCGCCCTGATCGACATCGTCGACGGGCTGCCGCAAGGCAAGGCCCTCGACATCCAGGAGTCGGCCCCGATCCTCGGCTTCTCGACGCGCGTCACCGGGACGAACTCCCTCGAGGGACTTCGCGGGGCCGACGTGGTCGTCGAGACGGCGGGGCTCGCGCGCAAGCCAGGGATGAGCCGCTCCGACCTCCTCGAGAAGAACGCAGCGATCGTGAAGAGCCACGCGGAAGCGGTCCGCGCCCACGCGCCGAATGCGATCGCGGTTGTCGTGACGAACCCGGTCGACGTGATGACGTACTACTTCCGGCGGGCGAGCGGGATGCCGAGCGCCCGGGTCTTCGGAGAGTCGGGAACGCTCGACACCGCCCGGTTCCGCTGGTTCGTGGCCGACGCGCTCGGCGTCGCGCCCCGGGACGTCACCGGTTTCGTCCTCGGCACCCACGGCGATACGATGGTCCCGCTGCTCTCGCTCACAAGCGTCGCGGGCGTCCCGCTCACGAAGCTCCTGCCCGCCGAACGCCTCGCCGCCATCGTCGAGCGCACGAAGAAGGGCGGCGGGGAGATCGTCGACCTCCTCAAGACCGGCAGCGCCTTCTACGCCCCTTCCGCGAGCCAGGCCGAGCTCGTCCGCGCGATCGCGAACGACGAGCACCGCCTCCTGCCCGCGTCGGCGTACCTGGACGGAGCGTTCGGTGCCAAGGATGTCTACATCGGGGTGCCGATCGTGCTCGGCCGGGCCGGCGTCGAGCGGGTCGTTGAGGTCGACGTGAGCGCGGCGGAGCGGGCGGCGTTCGAGGCGAGCGTTGCGGCCGTGAAGGCCGACCTCGCGATCCTCGCGAAGCTTCTGCCGTAGGAGGGCGACGAACGATGGCGGAGCCCGTGTCGGACCGACCGACCGTCCCCCCCGCGGTGACGGCCGTCGAGATCAAGCGCCGGCTCGGGACGCTCCGCTACGCGACGGACGCGAAGGAGCACGCCCACATCACGGTGAAGCCCGAGATCTGCGCGCGCTGCCCGCATTCCTTCTGCACGTTCGTCTGCCCCGCGAAATGCTACGAGCGGATCGAGGGGCGCCTCGTCTTCCGGTACGAGGACTGCGTCGAGTGCGGGGCGTGCGACATCGCCTGCGACCAGGGGTCCGTGACGTGGACCCTCCCCCGCGGTCCGTACGGGGTTCGCTACGCCTACGGCTAGTCCGGGCGACGCCCGGCCTTTCGGGGAGCGGCCCGTCAACTTCATCCGCTGGGGCGAGGAGATAGCTCTGGTGGCATGTCGGAGACATCCCGAGTCGAATCCCCGCGACCGCGCCTCGCCGGCCCGACGTCGATCGTCGTCTGGGGCACGAACCGGGCCCTGCTCGCACGGACCGCGCTCGCCCTCGCCCGGGCGGCGGGAACCGAGCTCTTCTGGTTCGAGGTCCGCGACGGGGACCCATCGGGGACCGTCGCCGAGCCCGCCGAGCTCGCCCGGCTCGACCCGTCGCACGCGTTCGGGGTCGCCCCGGGGGACGTCGCGCCCGATGCTCGCGCGAACCGACCGGGGCGCTGGTCGATCGTCGCGGACGCCCCGACGAGCGCCGACGTCGCGTCCGTGCGCATGCTCCTCCTCATGCCTCCGCGCCTGAGGGAGGTCGTCATGGACCGGGATCCGGGGGCGCCGCCCGCGACCCTCGTGGTGTCGAACGCGGACCGGGCCGCCGAGTTCTACTCATCCGAGCCGGGGACGTTCGCCGACGCGATCCGGATGCTGAACCGGCTCGGCCTGACGCTCCTCGTCACGACGGGGCGACGGCCCCGCCCGAACGTCGGCGACTTCTCGGTCGTGTTCGAGGTCTCGGAGGCGCCCGGTGGGCCGGCGGCGAGCGTCGTCTGCGAGGCGGGCGACCCCACGCTCGGCCCCGCGTTCGTTCCGGGTGCCCGCACGCTCCTTCCGGCGTTCCTCGACGCCCTCGGCCCGGCGCTCGCAGCTTCCAGTCAAGGCGCACCTTAAAACCCCGGCCCGAGGCTCGGGACGGGCGGAGCAGCCCGTACGACGGCCACCCCCCCCTCCTCCGAACTCCCGCTGCTCTTTCCGTACCGACCACGGCCCGGCCAGGAGTCGATCCTCCGGGCGGTCTCCGACCTCGCCGACCGAGGGGGTCCTCTGCTCGTCCACGCCCCGACGGGGAGCGGTAAGACGGTCGCGGTCCTGGCCCCGCTCATCGAGCACGCCGAGGCGGCGGACCACAAGGTCCTCTACCTCGTCCGCACTCACTCCCAGGAGGTCCAGGTCCTCCACGAGGTGCGGACGATCGCGCACCGCCTGGAGCGGCCGATCCTCGCGATCGGGCTCCAGGGCCGCGCCCGTCGGTGTTTCCTGCTCGAGAACGTCGCCGAGATCAAGGGCGCCACCGCCGAGGAGCACGGCAAGCTGTGCGCCGACCGCAAGCGCGCGACCGAGCGCGCCATGCGCGGGGAAGCGCCGGTCGAGGCGCCTCCCGAGCTCCCTGAGGGAGGGGAGATCGACCTCACGGACCTCGACGGTTGCCCGTACTACGCCCGAGTCCTGCAGTCCGACCTCGATGGCCTGGTCGAGCGGTTGAGCGCGAAACTGCCCGCGCCCCACGAGTTCGAGGCGTACTGCCGTGAGGAGAACCTGTGCGCCTACGAGCTCTCGAAGCGGCTCGTGCCGCGCGCGCGGGTCGTGACCGCTCCGTATGCCTTTTTCTTCCACCCGCAGATCCGCCGCGCGCTCTTCGCGTGGCTCGGGGTCGAGCCGGACCGGATCGACCTCGTCGTCGACGAGGCGCACAACCTCCCGAGCCACCTGCGCGAGCTGACGACCGTCGCGCTCCCCCAGGAGTCGGTACGCCGCGCCCGGGCCGAGGTCGCCGAGCGGGGGGACTTCCAGTTGCCCGACGGACCGAGCGCGAGCCGGTTCCTCGACCTGGTCGGCGCCGCCGTCGAGGAGCTGATCCACGCCCTGGCGCGCGACGACGACGCGGTCCTTCCGCCGTCGGTCTTCGAGGACGCGCTCCTTACCGCCCTCGGCGGCACCTCCCACCGCCTTGACACCTGGCTCGGTGCGCTCGCGACCTGGGGCGAGAACCTGCGCGACGAGCGTCGCCGGGAACGACGGCTGCCGCGCTCGTGGGTCCACACGGTCGCGCTCACGCTCCTCTCCTGGCCTCAGCTCGAGGCTCCGGGGTACGTGAAGGTCGCGACCCGCCTGCCGCGGCCGGCGCTCGAGGCGTACGCGCTCGACGCGTCCGCGGCCGCGCGTCCGATCCTCGACGCCCACCTCTCGGTCCACATGTCCGGGACCCTCGCGCCGCTCGAGGAGTACCGCGACTCCCTCGGGCTCGGTCCGAAGGCCCGGCTCCTCGAGGTCCCGTCGCACTTCCCGCCCGAGAACCGGAAGTTCCTTTTCGACCCGTCGGTGACGACGCGGTTCGAGGAGCTGAAGCACGACCCTCGGGCGATCCAGCGGCTCGCCGATCGCCTCGCCGAGGTGCTTCAGGCGCTGCCCGTGAAGACCGCGGTGTTCTTCCCGAGCTTCGACCTGATGCAGCGCGTCCTCGACGCGGGCCTCCAGACCCAGCTGCCGGGGAACGTCTTCATCGAGTACAGCAAGCTCCCCAGCGGCGACCTCTGGCGTTCGATCGAGGGGTGGAAGAAGGACCCGGAGGGGACGATCCTGCTCGGGGTCGCGGGCGGGCGCCTCTCCGAGGGGATCGACTATCCCGACGAGGAGCTCGAGGCGGTGGTCCTCGTGGGCATCCCGTACCCGCGACCGACCGCGAAGCGGGAGGCGCTGCGCCGCTACCTCGACTCGACGGTCGGCCGGGGCTGGGAGTACACCGTCGAAGCCCCCGCCCAGCGGGCGATCCTCCAGGCGTGCGGGCGAATGATCCGCTCGGAGCACGACCGTGGCATCGCGATCGTCCTCGACCGCCGAGCGACGTCGTTCGCCTCGAGCCTGCCCGGCCTCGCTCCCGTCGAGGACCTCGCCCGCGTGACCGAGCAGTTCTACGGTCGTCGGGCCCGCTGGTCGTCGACCGCGAGCCGATCGCCCGGCGTACCCCCCGCGCCAGGGTCCCCCGCCGCCGGCCCCTGAGCGCCGGGCGCGAGCGCGTCGGCCGCGGCCCGGGGGTCGAGCGTACGGGGTAGCTCGGTTCGTCAAGGGACTCTGCGTTGGCCGAGCGGTCACGACGCCGGCCGGGATCGGGACGACGCCGGTCGCTCCGCGGGCCCCCGCGCCGGTTTCGCCGGCCCCGGGAGAGGCCCGGAGGCGCCGTCGGAGCCGACCGCCGCCGCGGGTCCGGAGTCGCCGTCGTCGTCGGGTCGTTGGGCCGGAGGTTCTCCCCCGCGCAGTATCCGCCGGACGCTTCCGTCCCGTTCGCGCCACCGAACGTCAGCGAGGGTGGGATCGCATTGGGGTCGAACCGCGGTCCGCACGACGCCAGGACGAGCGGGATCCGCGAGGTGCCCCGAATCGTCCGTGGCGGCCCCGGCACGGCGGACGACATCGCGGACCGCCCCCGCGTGCGTCCGGACGGTCGAGAGCGGCTCCGCCGGATCGGGAGGAACTCCCCCGGTATCGGGACGTCGTCGCGACGGCCGCTTCGTCCGGGGCGGACGAGCGACCGCGGTACGAACGCGAGCGCCACCGGGCGGCCGAGCGGAGTTCAGGACGGCGAACCCGTCGTCGAGCACTGGGCGACCGACTCCGCACGGGAGAGCCGGCGGCTGCTCCAGGCGAGGGCGAGCAGCGAGAGCGGGAACGAAAGCAGCATGAGCGGCACCGAGTACGCGGCCCACGCGACCAGGAGTCCGGCGCCCGCGGTCCCCGCGAGGAGGTTCGCAAGGAGGATCGTCCCGCAGCTCGGGCAATTGACGAGGAGCGCGCTCACGGTACCGACCGAGGCGCCGCCGACCGCCGTCGGGCCCGACCCGCGTCGGCTCAGGAGGGCTGTCGCCATCGCGACGTTCATCGAGAACAACAGGGTCGCGAGGAAGACCGTCACCATCACGACCGGGTACGTAACGAGCTCGAACGAAGGGGCGACGATGAGGATCGCCGCCGGCGTCTCGCCGACCGGGCCGCAGCAGAGCACGTTCTGCGCCGACGGGTAGGCGCTCGCCCAGATCCCCGGCCCGCCGCTCGACCAGCCGTAAACGCTCAGGAAGGCGCCGACCAGGAGCACGTAGACCGCCGCCGAGATCGCCATCGTCCGGCGCTCGCGTCGTCCGGCGAGAGCGTCCGCGATCGATCGCCTCACGGTTCCCGGAGCGCGACGCCGCCAGAGGCCGAGGAGCGTTCTCCATGACCAGAAGACAAGGACCGCCCCCAGCGTGACGGAGGCGAAGACGAGCGCTCCCACGAGCGCCCACGAGGCCTGGGCGCCGGCCGCGAGGGGACCGACGTCCGACCAGTTCCCGGGGTAGAGAACCATCGGCCCGAAGAGGAGCGCGAATCCGACCGCGAACCGGCGGTAGGTACGCCGTTCGTCCGCCCTCAGACGGTCGTCGGGGTCCATGGAACCTCGGGGCTCGGACGCGGGACCAGGCCTCGCCTTTTCCCCGCATCGTTCGTACGCCGCGTCGGGCCGGGCCTTCCGGCTCCCGCGCGAGAGGAGGCCGCGTGACACGCAGGCGGCGGGTCGCCCGCCCGCGGACGGGACCGCGGCCCCGGGAACGAGGGCGGCGAGGGGTTCGTCCGGCAGTCGTATAAGGCCGGCCCGCGATGGCCGGGCGATGGTCGATGTCGCGACGGTCGACCGGTGGTTCGGCCTGCTCACGCTCCGGGGGAGCCGCCGGTTCGTCCGGGCCCGTTTCGGCCGTCTCGTGGCCGGAGGCATCGCCGTCGCCTTCGCGGTCGTCTCGATGCTCGCGAGCGGCATGCTCGCGCTCTACGCGCACCCGGCCGACCTTCCGTCGCAGGTAGTCGTCCTCTGGGGCAACCCCCTGGGGGTCGCCCCGTGGAACTACCCCGCGATCCTCGCGACCGGTTCGTGGGGGGTGCTCTCGCTGCCGTTCCTCGCGACGGTCTCGATGCTCCTCGTGTCGGCGGGCGTCGGGCTCGGCGCCGCGGTGAGCGCGTTGCTCCTCGCCCCGCTCCTTCGGAACCGGCGCCGCGCCCGTCGGGACGTCGTATCGGCCTCGACGATCGGCGCGACCCCGACGATCGCGGGTCTCGGCCTCCTCGGGGCTTGCTGCTGCACGAGCTGCCTCACGACCGCGAGCGTGCCCCTGATCGCGGCCGCCTCCGGCGCCTCTCTCTCGTCCCTGCTGCTGAACGATTGGTACGTGAACGTCTTCCAGGTCGCGGTCGTCTTCCTCGCGCTCGTAGCCCAGGAGAGGGCCCTCGAGCGCGCGACGTCGGGGTGCCCGACGACCCCCCTCTCGCCCCGACGGCTCGTCGGGAGCATGGCCGTACGCATCCTGCTGTTCGTGGCGGGGGTCACCTGGTCGCTCGCGATGTTCGTCGAGTGGGCGTCCGTCTCCCCCGCCTCCGCCAGTCTCGCGATCTGGTACCACTGGATCGTCGAGCACCAGCTTCTGAGCCTGACCGCGGTCGCCGCGGCGATCTTCCCGGACGAGTTCGTTCGCAGTGTGCGTCGGATCGTCTCCCGTTCCGGCGGGTGGATCCTACGCGGGCCGCTGCTCGTTGGGGCCGTGACGTGGGGGCTCTGGGTTCCGCCCTCGCTCGCGTCCCTCGGACTGGGCGGCCTCCTCAACGAGCTCTTCGGCTACCTCGCGCTTCCGTCGAGCTGGGGCGCGGTACGCCCCGACGCTCCGCTCGGCGCCGCGCTCCTCTTCCACTGGGTCTTCCAGCATGCCCTGCTCTCGGGGTTCGGACTGGTCCTCGCCCTCCGCCCTCGCCTCGCCCTCGCACCGCTCGAATGGTCGATCGGTGTTCCGGTCGCGGCGGAAGGGGTCCGGTCGGGCAGCGACCGTTCGCGTCCGACCCCGAGCTCGCCGGCCGATTGAGGAGCTCGTGCCGTCGGGGCCGGGGGCGGAACCGTCGTACGGGGGAAGGCGGTCGGAAAACGTGGGACGCGTCACCCGACCTCGCCGCCGCCCGGCCCGCGGGCCGTCCGCCATAAGAGGTATGAACTTGCACGGGCGCTTCCCCCGCGGATGATCATTACTCGGACCCCCCTGCGCATCAGCTTCGCGGGGGGCGGGACGGACCTCCCGTCGTTCTACCGGGCGTACGGCGGAGGTGCGGTGACGAGCGCCGCGATCGACCGCTACATCCACGTGCTCGTCAACGACAAGTTCGACCGCTCGATCCGCGTCGCCTACTCTCGGACGGAGAACGTCGACCGGCTCGACGACCTCCAGCACGGGCTCGTCCGGGAAGCGATGCGGATGGTCGACCTCAAGGAGTCGATCGAGATCCATACGATCGCCGACATCCCCTCGGAAGGGACCGGGCTCGGGTCGTCCTCGACGCTGACGGTCGGTCTCCTGAACGCCCTCTACGCGCAGCGGGGGATGCTGCGGGACCCGGCCGAGCTCGCGGAGGAGGCGTGCCGGATCGAGATCGAACGCCTCGGCGGTGCCCTCGGCAAGCAGGACCAGTACATCGCCGCGTTCGGCGGGGTCCAGTACCTGGACTTCCACGAGGACGGCTCGGTGCGCGCTTCCCCGATCCCGCTCGCCACGAGCGACCGCGAGGCGCTCAGCGATCACCTGTCGCTGTTCTATACGGGGATCACCCGCAAGGCGGAGGGGATCCTCAAAGAGCAGAGCTCCCGGACCGAGTCGAACCGGGACGCACTGCTGCGGATGCGCGACCTCGCCGGGACCGCACGGTCCGCGATCGTGCAGCGCGACTGGGAGCGACTCGGGGTGGTCCTGGACGAGGGCTGGCGGCTCAAGCGGAACCTATCGCGCGGGATCTCGAACACCGAGATCGACCAGCGGTACGCGGCCGCGCGGGCCGCAGGGGCGTGGGGCGGCAAGATCACGGGCGCCGGCGGCGGGGGCTTCCTCCTCCTCCTCCACCCGCCCGAGCAAAGTCGTCAAATAGCGAGCGCCGTCTCGCCGCTCCAGCGCCTTCCCGTGAGGATCACACCCGAGGGGTCGCGGATTCTTTTCGTGGGACGATGAGCGGACTTCCGACCCTGGCACCGTACCTCAAACGGTACACCGACGAGACGCGCGCCGCCCTCGAGGCCCCGTACCTGCTCGCGGCCCTCGAGCGGATCGTTCCGATCCTCCTCGACGCCCGGGCGAAGGACCGGACGATCTTCTTCTTCGGCAACGGGGGCAGTGCATCGACCGCCTCGCACTTCGTGACCGACATCGCGAAGGTCGCGGGCGGGACCGGGCCGCGGGGCAAGGGGCGGCGGTTCCGCTGCCTCGCGTTGAACGACAACGTCCCGAGCGTGACCGCGTGGGCGAACGACCTCGACTATTCGACGATCTTCGCGGGGCCGCTGCGCTCGCTCGCGGAGCCGGGCGACGTGGCCGTCGCGATCTCGGGCAGCGGCAACTCCCCGAACGTCCTCGAAGCGGTCCGGGCCGCACGGGCCATGGGGCTCACGACCATCGGACTCACGGGGATCGGGGGCGGGAAGCTGAAGGACCTCGTCGACGTCGCGCTCGTCGTTCCGTCGGACAGCATGCAGCACACGGAGGACGTCCACCTGGTCGTCCTCCACCTGCTCACGGCCTACCTGCGCGACGAGCAGGCCGTCGGCGACCGATGATCGTGCGCGTCCGCGACTACATGGTGCTCGAGGTCGAGCACCTGAACCAGACGGCCACGATCCGGGACGCGATCGCGCGCCTGTCGCGCAGCCGTCACCACGGCCTCCCCGTGACCGACGCGCAGGGCCGCCTGGTGGGGTTCGTGAGCGCGAAGGAACTCCTCCGTCACTCGAGCGAGGGCGACACCCCGATCTCCCGGATCATCCGACCCGGTACGTACACCGCCTACCCCGACACGGGGCTCGACGACGCCGCGCGGATCATGTTCCGATTCGGCCTTCGCGACCTTCCGATCATCGACGAAGGCGGCCGCCTCTGCGGCATCCTCTCGAACCTCGACGTCGTCCGTTCCCACTTCGAGCGGGCCTCGCCCGCGAAGGCGGACACGCTGAAGCATCTCCTCTCCGAGCGCTACGGCATGCCGTTCTCGTTCCACCGCGGGCTCGTGCCGATCGACCGCCTCACTCCGACGCAGTGGAAGGTCTTCGAGGACGAGCTCGAGGGCCGGCGCTACGAGCTCGAGCGCGGGTTCGCCGAGCCGGTGCTCGTGCTCGAGAAGGGCGAAGCCTGGATCCTCGTCGACGGGCACCACCGGGCGCTCGCCGCCCGGGAGATGGGTCTCACGCAGCTGCAGGCGTTCGTCCTGACGTGCGACCGGCCCGAGGTGTTCGCCCGGCAGGAGACGGGGTTCGAGCGGCTCGCGCGCGACCACCACCTTCGGAGCGTCGTCGACATCGAGATCGACCGGTCGAGCCACCACCCGCTGATCGAGGTGACGACACAGCTCCTCCGCCGCTTCGAGGCCGGGTCCGAGCGCGACGCCTCGTCCGCCCCGTAAGGGTCCCACGGTGTCTTCCCCTACTGG
>JAKAWX010000010.1 GCA_021816865.1 Thermoplasmata archaeon
TCAGGGAACTGAGGGCACGCACAAAGAGGGCGTCCGCGGAGGGCTCGGCCATGGAGACAGCATGGGCGTGAAACTACAAGAACGTTTCATATTGTTATGAATAGACTCCTAACGGCCTCTTCATCGCAACGGAGTGCGTAGGGTACCCCCTCCTGAACTCCGCGCTTCCGATGTTTGCGGGCACGCTCGGCGGAAGTCGGATCGAGAACGTTGTACGGTGGACTTTCGTAACGGGATTCGTCGCGTCCGTCGGGGTCACTCTCACGGTGGTTCTCACCGGGGCCGTCGCGGTGCTGCTGGAGGTCGCACTGATCACGATCAGTGCGGCCGTCTTGCTGATCGGGGGCACGCTGCTTTCGAAGGTCTTCCGAACGGCTCCCCGTGCGGTGCCAAGGACACACCCGACCGCATAGGCATCGCGTCTGCCCTTCGAGGCGGTATCATTCGCCGGTCGTTGCGTGTCCGACCGAGGTCATCGACCTTGGGTGAGCGCGGCGGCCCACCGAGGAGTGGGCCGAGAAACAAGAGTCGCCGTGTCCCGTGACCCTCGCCGGGCAGAACAAGGAAGCGCTCGAGCGAGGCGCGGGCGTGAGGTTGTGGCCGGAACCGTCCGGCCGATGAGCGGCCGCACCGAGCGCGGGAGCTGCTCTGCGAGGCTCACCCATCGCGGGCGCCTCGGTTATGGCTCTGATCTCCGTAGCGGAGTCGAAGCGGGGGCGGTGTCGTACCGATGAAGGTTGAAGGGATCTCCTGGGCCGGCGTCAAGACCGACTCGTTTGAGTCCATGAAGCGGTTCGCCGAGCGGACCCTCGGACTTTCCGCCGTGCACGAGGCCCCGGACTTCGCGGTCTACCGACTTCCGAACGGAGACAAGTTCGAGATCTTCGGGCCCCGGTCCCGCCACCCTCCCCAACAGTTTGAGAGAAACGCAGTGGTATGCGGGTTCAGAGTGGACGACATTGAGTCGGCCCGTGAGGAGTTGCGGTCCGCCGGAATCGAACTCATGGGGCCGGTTGAGAGAGACAGCCCCAGTGGCTACGCGTGGCAGCACTTTCGCACGCCGGACGGCAAGGTGTTCGAGCTGTCTTACGATCCGACGTCGCAATAGGGCTTTGATGCTCCTCGGTCCCGCGCGACCCGTGGGGCCTCCTGCTGAGAAGCACTAGGTGCCATTGGGCTCCGAGCTCCCTCCAACCTTGTCGAGCGAAGCGGCGTACCGGCGGCCGAAGAAGGCCGCGGGTCTCATCGGACATGATACGTTCCGTCCCCGGTCCACAAGGCCGATGGCGGACGCGATGCGCGCGAGAGCCGATACGTTCGTAACTTGGACCCGAGCCCATCCCCGACGCCGGTCGAGTGTCCGCTACCGGCTTCGCGGAAGGGCTCCCACAATCCTCACAAGCCGTTCACCGAACGGTGCGACGCCGCAGGTAAGCAGGGCGGCCCGAACGATCAGGCTGACCGGTCCCTGAACTCCCTTCAGGCTGCCGGGCGTTCCCGATATCGACTCCCGCACCTTCGTCCTGATTTCGGAGTATCCCGCATCATGAACGTACTGCGCGTCGCTCATTCGATGTAGATAGCGACGGACTACGTCGAAATCTGGGTCAGAGCGAAACTCGGCGACCAACCCGTTTCGGCCGATCCGGTGGAGGTGCGCCGCTACCGATCCTTCTGTCGACGCCCAAAGTACGCTCTTTCGTTCAAAGTACAAGCCCAGGGCCGTTAGATCGTCCACTGGACGGGGATATCGAACCGGGGTATCAAGAGCGCGCCGAGAGCGCGGGAAAGGAATCCTCGGCGCGACCGTGGTGGTGGGCGCGCGCGTCCGATAGCTCGACCGCCATCGGCGCTCGGAGAGGGGCAGCGAGCCAGCCGGGACCCATCAGCAGGCCAATCGTTCGAAGGCCGCCAGAGCCGGCAAGGCGAGGGCGGGGTCGATGGCCGACGCTGCGGGGCCGACCGGCGCTATCATCCAGATCCAACCACCCGGTACGTCGTACTCCGCTGTCGAGCCGAACGCCGAGGGCGGAATGTACCACGTCAGGACGCCGCGCGCCGAAATACGACCACCGTCGTAGGGCACGGTGACAACAATCGGCACCCGAGCGACGCCGCTCAACGTCAGCGGGAAGGATCCCGTCGAGTTGCAGAGGTCCCAGCGGGCCGGCTGCAAGGACCCCGTCCCGTTCGCATGATAGGAGGAGTCGAACCACACGTAGGTCCCCGACGTCGCCCGAGGGCAACCGGGATAGGTTTCGCTGCCATTGAACGTCGAGGTACCATTCCAGACGTGCGGCGGGACCGCATCGCTCGCGTTGTTAGCGAGCGGAACGTAATCGAAGCCGCCACAGGCGCCGCCCGGAATGCCGATCTCGGCGATGTACGGCTGCGTGCACGGACCGCCGACACCCCCGA
This sequence comes from Thermoplasmata archaeon, assembly GCA_021816865.1. Classification (GTDB taxonomy): domain Archaea; phylum Thermoplasmatota; class Thermoplasmata; order Lutacidiplasmatales; family UBA184; genus Lutacidiplasma. The sequence goes on from JAKAWX010000010.1 coordinate 2,419, forward strand.
TCTCCGAGGCATTGACCGTGCGATAGAACGTCCAATTGAAGTCGCCGTACTCGGCCGCGATCCCCGCGGTCGTACGCGTCTCGAAGCCCACCTTGCTCGGAATCTCGTTGCCGAATGGCTGGAGGGGGTTGGTCGTCAGGGAACCCGAGGTCATCGTGAGGTTCCACTCGTTGTGGGCGGTGCTGATGTTTCCGCCATCGGGGATGTTGACGAGCGTGGTCGGCGTCCAGATGGTGTAGCGGCCAAGCTCCGCCCCAAGCTGGCAACCCGTGGCGCGTGGAAGGAGAAACCCCGGCGGTCCGATGCTTACGACGATCGCCACCGCGATCGCGATGCCCGTCACCACCGATACCCCGCGGAATCGCGTGTGCCGGAGGGCGGCGGCCCGTTCCATGGATCTTCCCCAACGGGCGATGCCTCTCGACCCGCCGACCCTGGATAATCGCGGAGAACGCTTAATCCTGCCGAGCCGCGGGCCGCGACCTCAGTACGGACGGAGCTGGGAGGCCGCCGGGGGAACGAGCGCGGTGACCCGCGTTCGCCACGAGATGAGATCGCCGCGAGATCGTATGCCGAGCGGGCATCCCCCTTACGATATCCTTCGGTCCAAGAACGGCACGAGCGGAGGACGGTAACGCTCCACGGTATGGAACGCGCGGGATGCGCGCGGACTCGAGCGATGGATCGGCCACGGTCTCACGATTCGATCGACTTCCCACACGAGGGGCACACGGTAAACTCCTGTCGGTTCAGCGCCCCGCAGGATGGGCAGGGGCGATAGACGACGATACCGGCGGACTTCGCGGGACGCCAGGGCCCCGCCGTATCCTTCGTCGAGGTCCTCGGCGGGTCACCGCCCCGGGCTTCTGGAGGAGGACTCGTCGCCCGGGCTCTCGCGAATTGACGGTTGAGGTCCACCAGTTCTTGAACCCAATCGACGAAGCACGCGATCGCTCCGCCAATGAGGATCAGGATTCCCCCGACGAGGAAGCCACCCCCAAGGACGAAGCTGAGCGCCCCCAGGGCGATGAACAGCACTCCGAGGCCCCACGAGGGCGAGATGGCGTATCGCCAGATCAGAAGTAACAGCAGGGCGGCCAGCGTGATCGTGAGCGCGGGCACCGCCCAGAGGGAGAGAGGGACGGGCAGTCCATACACCGACGCCTGGCTCGAGATCCCCAGTTCGACCAGGCCCTCGACCAGGATGAGAAGGGCTCCGACCACGACCATCCCCACGATTGGGGTGGGCGGGGACTCACCCGTGCGGGCCACGGAGCCAAACATTGTTGCGGGCGGATGAATGCCGGACTATATGCACCCTCGGAGCTGTGGGAAAGTCTCGGAAACATTTCGACCGGCGGAGCCTGAAGAGTGCCCCGTACGTTTCCGAACGCGACGATAGTGGGATCTTCCGGATCGGTCAAGCGCCCGCAGGCCAAGGACACCGGGGCGTGGACCCCGGTGTGAGGGTTGCTCATGGGCTGCGACGGGCCCGTGTGATGCGCTGGTCATCCCCGCGACGATCGAGCCCGAGGAGCTGTGAATACGGTACCGGTAAGGTTCCTCGCGCGAGACCTCCTGCCCGGGATCCATGGTCCTCGTTCCGCCCCACGGTTTCCGCAAGGTCCCGCCTCCATCGAGGCCGCGTTCAGAGCGTACCCCCGTACGACCGTTTCGTCCCCCTCGAGGATCACGACCGGATCCGAGAGACGCAATCCGGTGATCCCACCGAACCTGCGGTCGATCTCCCTCAACGGCATCCCGAGCCGCCTCTCCAAGCCGGCCGCCGGGACTTTCTACGCTGCGAGCTCTTCGTCGACCTCGGGCATGAAGGACCAGGTCGGATGCCATCCATGGTCTCGGGGATGGGACCCGAGAGATTCGGCCCGGAGTCGGGACGGTTGCGAGGTCGATGGTTGGTTCGGCTTGGCTCCAAGGTCGTCGAACTTGAGGGTGGGCTTTTCGGCGGACGCCGTCGGCCGCCCCACAACGACGCCGTGCGGAGTGGCGTTCCGTTCAAGCCCACCCTCCCGGAGCGGCAGCTGGCGAGCTGGCCCGGCCGTAAGGCGGTAGCCGAGGAACAACGAGCGGGCCACGTCGGCCGGCGCTCGGGCCCCGGTTCCGGGTCCCCATGGTAGTACGGACGGAACCGATAGAACTCGTCGGAGATCGGACGGCCCGGGTGAAGCACGCGTCGGTCACCTGGCCCGGCGAGCAGGGGCGGGAGAGGACGGGTTCCGATCCCCGGTATCCGGGGAGGCGGAACGCCGCAAGGTGGATGTCCCGGACGGGGGAGGGGAGACCTGCCATCGCCGCTCTGTCGCGGACGAGGCGGGTCAAGCACTTCGCGAAGAGCGCGCCGACGGTGACCTTTCCGCCGTGGTGGACGAGCTCCGCCGACGGGAGGAGGGGCGGGACCCCCCGCGGAGGAGCTCCCCCTCCCCAGCGAACGCGCCGTAGGGCTGCCGTGAGGTCGACAAACCGGCCGGTGAACCCAGTCGAGGGGCATCGGTCCAGGCGCGGACGACGCTGGCGACCCGTTTCCTGGGACGGGGGACGGCCGGGTTCCGGGAGGTCGCGTCAGCCTCCGGTGTGCTCGAGCTTTCCCTTCTCCTCGACCTTCCACCGGCAGTAGGCGTAGAGAGCGTCGTAGAGAGGGAACTGGAGACGCTGGTTCTCGAGGTCGTCCCGGGCGATCTGCCGGAACCCCGTCGCGGCCGCCTCCAGTCCCGCGGCCTCGACCTCGCGGCCGGACCCTCCGTCCGCCACCCGCACGATCTTCGCGAGCTCGAGGAGCGCGGGGTCCTTCAGGCGGTACTTCTTGATGACGGCGTCGAAGCTGACGAACTCCTCGCCGTTCTCCTCAAAGTGGTACAGCTCCGCGCCGGGGACGTCGAACGGAACGGCCCCCTCCTTCTGGGCCACGTCCATCACCTTCTCTTTCGGGACGTAGAGGAACTCCGCGTCCGCGTCCACGAACTTCCGGATCAACCACGGACACGCGATTCGATCGACCCTCGCCTTCTCTCGGGTTACCCACTTCATGGTCGGCTTCGCCCCCCGAGCTCGAAGGCGCGCACGGCGATGACCGTAACGGTCGTGGCATCGAACCGCCCACGACCGCGGCCGATCTCCCCGGCGCGGACCGGCCTCCGTACCGGTGGGCCCCTCTCCGCGGGTCCGTCCCCCCCGACGCGGCGGCCCCCCCGCGCGTCGGGCCGTGGAGGGACCGACCGGTGCGCTCCTCGCGGTCGGGGACCGACCGGCCGGCGCTCGCGCGTGCGGTAGCTCCTCCGGGGTTCCCGGAGCCCTTATTCTCCGAGACGCTTCGGGGGTCGGTCCGCACCGTGAAGAACTCGCTCAAGCACCGGCTCCTCTCCTCCCGAGCCCCGTCGTTCGGCACGTGGATCTCCTCGTCGTCGGTCGTCTGCCTCGATGCCCTGAAGGAGCTCGGGTTCGAGTGGTTCATGGTCGACACGGAGCACGCCCAGGTGAACCCCGAGACCTTGGCCGCGATGGTCGCCGTCGCCGGGGCGGACGGCCCCACACCGCTCGTTCGCGTCGGGAACGTGGACCCGTACCTCGTCAAGCAGGCGCTCGACTCGGGCGCCCACGGCCTCCTCGCGCCGCTCGTGAGCACGGCGGACCAGGCCCGGGCCTTGGTATCGTTCGCCAAGTACCCGCCCGAGGGGGTACGGGGAGCCGCCGCCGCCGCGTCGTCCCGCTACGGTACGGAGCTCTCGACCTACCTGCGAACCGCGAACGCGCGGATCCTCGTCGGGGTCCAGATCGAGACCAAGGAAGGCGTGGAGAACGTCGAGTCGATCGCCGAGGTGGCGGGCGTCGACCTCCTCTTCGTGGGACCGCAGGACCTGACGCTGAGCCTCGGCCTTCTGGACGATCGGAGGAATCCCCGCGTGCACGAAGCGATGCGTCGGGTGGTCGACGCCTGCGAGCGACACGGGAAGATTCCCGGAACGCTGATCGTTGACCCCGAAGAGAAGCGAGCCGCCCTCGACCTCGGATTCCGGTTCATCTCGCTCGCGTCGGACGTCCGTTTCCTCCTCCAGGGCGCGAAGTCCTACCTCGCCGCGTGAGGCGCGGCCTCGCACGCGGCGGCGCGCGCGTTCGCCGCGGCGCAACTCGCATCGCGACCGTGGCGCGCGACCTTCCCGGCCGGGGCCGCCTCTCGGGTCGGGCCGTGCGCGGTCGCGGGTCCGAAGAGGATCGACTAGCGCGATAGCCGCGGATAGTACGCTTCCGAGGCGAGGCCCGGCGTCTCGGACGCGGACCACGCCGATCGCGTCCAGCCCGCCTCGGGCGAGCTCGCGAGCCGGATCGCGATCCGCGAGAGCTCGGAGATCCACGGGGCTACGAGCGCCTGCCCGACCGGCACCTCGCGGGATTCCACGATCTCGGGCGGGCACGCGGTCGGCTCGCCCGCCAGGTGGTCGAGGGCGAACGCGAGGTAGACGTCGCTCTCCCGATCGGTCAGGACCTTGTGGCGCGCGAGCAGGAGCCGTCCGACACGAACCGTGACCCCCGTCTCCTCCCGAAACTCCCGAGCGAGCGCCGTCTCGAGGCTCTCGCCGGCTTCCACGTAGCCGCTCGGTATGGTGAATCGTTCCCGGTAGACCGCCCGGTTCACGAGGACGCGCCCGTCGCGGAGGAGCACCCCGCCCACGCCGAGCCGCGCGTGCGGCGGGGGGAGGGGCGGGAGCGTCGGGGCGGCCATCGTTCCCGGTGGGCCGGACCGACCTTCAGGCTTTCGACCCGCCGAACGGAGGAGGAGGGCCTCGGGGTCGCGCGGCCCTCACGTGCGCGGAGCGGCGACCCATCGCGCCAGTCTCGGGAACCGCGCGCGTCCGGTCGTCCAGATCCAGTGGTCGACGGCGACGTACCGACCGGCGCCGCCGAGGACGAGGATGGCGTAGATCAAGAGGTAGAGCGGGTGCGGGCCGACGTCGGTCCCGCCCGGAACGTCGAACGTGCTGACGAACTGGGTCAGGAGGAACCCGATCGACGCGAACGCACCGACCCAGCAGGCGAGGCGGGTGGTGAGCCCGAGGAGGAACGCGACCGCGAGGTACCCGGTCAGGACGGCGATCGCCCAGGCGAAGACGAGGGAGTGGGCGGCGACGAAGTTCGCGACCGCCGGCCCGCCCAAGGTCTGGGGGGCGAACGAGAGCGCGGTGCTCCGGAACGTGGCGAAGAACCGGCTGCTCGGGTCGACGACGAAGACGAGGTTGACGGCCCAGATGGTCCCGAGGCCGACGCGCAGGAGGTCGATCGCCATTCCCCTAGGGTCCTCGCGCCAGAGGCGGGCCAAGTGGGTGGCCGTTCCTTCGGACGCACGGTTCTCGGACGCGGGCACGCGGACCTCCCCCCTACGTTCGACCGCGAAGCGGGCCCCGAACGCTGGACGTCGTCCTAGCGCTCATTAGTCTTTGGCCCGGTCGCGACGGCCGGAGGATCCCGTGCGAAAGGCTGCGGGTCGTGAGGTGGAGGACCCGCGGGGGCGGCCGTCCGGGCCTTTCATGGTGACCCACGGGTCGCCGACCGACCCGAGGGTGGTCGCGAGCTTCGAGCGGCTCCTCCGCGCGCACCGGGTCGCGGCGTTCGCGACCGTCGGACCCGCGAGCCGGGCGCACGTGCACGTGGCCTATTTCGCGTGGTCGGCGGAGCATGACCTCTTCTTCTATTCGTGGCCCGCGTCGCGCCACGCCCGTCACCTCGAGGCGAACCGGTCGATGGCGGTGGCCCTGTTCGACGCGCACCAGCGTTGGGGGGACCCCGAGCGCGGCGGCCAACTCTACGGCACCGCCCGCGAGGCGAGGGGCCGTTGGGTCGGGATCGCCCGGGCGGTCTACCTGAAGCGGTTCCCCGGGTTCGAGCGCGTTAGGAGGGCGGACGGGGCGCCGTCGCCGGTCCCGTACCGGTTCCGCGCTCGTTGCGCGCGATGGTTCGACCCCCGCTTCGAGGGACCCTTCGGCCTTCTCGAGGTCACGTGGCCGGCTCGGACGAACGGCCGCACGCGAGCGGGCGCGACCATACCGTCCCCTAAATAGCGCCGCGGAGTCCGAGGGACCGATGGCACGAACGGCCCGCCGACCCTCGCGACCGACCGCCCGACGCTCGGCGCGGACCCGGCCCGCGAAGCTCCCGGTCACCGTATCGATCTCCGTTCCGCCGACCTCGCGGCTCATGCTGGCCGAGGACCCGAGGTCCCACATCGTCTGCCGCAGCTGCGGCCGCATCCAGTCGGTCGAGCTGAACGAGCTCGACCGGCACCTCCTCACCGAGCTCGCCGGGCGACGGCCCGACGGCTGGTCCGTGGAGCGCATCGCCTACTCGCTCACCGGCGCCTGCCGGCGCTGCCGGGAAGGCCGGACGGTCTAGTCGCGGCGACGTCGGGTCCGGTCGGATGGCGGGCTTCTTCACGGCGCCCCGGATCGCCTGGGGTCCCGGCGCGGTCGAACAGCTGAGCGGCCTGGGCGCTCGCCGGGCGATCGTCGCGGTCGACCCCGCGATCGCGCGGCAGGACGGGCACCGTCGGATCCTGGAGGAGCTCGCGAAATCCGACACGGGCGTCGAGGTCGTCGCGGACCTCGCCGACCCGGACGGACTCGAGGCCGTGGAGAGCCTCGCGGGCCGACTCGTCTCCTTCGCCCCCGACTGGGTCGTGGCCGTCGGAGGCGGCCGGACGATCGACGGGGCGAAGGCGGCCCGTCTCCACGCGGAGCGGCCGGACGTTCCGATCGGGACCGTCACGCCCGTGCTCGACCTTCCCGACCCGCCCCGGACCCGGCTCGTCGCGATCCCCACCACGAGCGGGAGCGGCGCGGAAGCGAGCGGGACCCTCGACCTCGTCTCGGCCGACGGGAGCCCGATCGATCTCGCCCACCGCGCGGCGACCCCCGACTGGGCGCTCGTTGACCCGTCCTTCGCCGGCACGCTCCCCCGCGAGCTCGTGCTCGACGGCGCCTTCGAGACCGCGGCGCAGAGCCTCGAGGCGTACCTCTCGGCCTGGTCGAACCCGTTCTCCGACGCCCTCGCCGCCGACGCGCTCGCCACGGTGTTCGCGCGGCTCCCGCACGCCCTCCGCTGGAGCGACGATCCCGACGCCCGCGCGGCGCTCCACTTCGCCGCGACCTCGGCCGGGCTCGCGTCCTCGAACGCGCAGCGGGGGATCGCGCACGCCCTCGCCCGGTCGCTCGTTGGTCCCTCGGGGCTCGCGTACGGGCGCCTGCTCGCGATCGCCCTCGCCCCGGTCCTCGAGTTCGACCGCCCCAGCGCCCGGGACCGTCTCGAGGCTCTCGCGGCGACGCTCGCGCCCCCGGAGGAGCGGACGCGCGGCCCGCTCGATGCGCGGGTCGTCCACCTGCTCGAGACGTTCCGGGTCCCGACGACGCTCGTCGCGGCCGGGGTCGACCCCGCACGGATCGACGCCGTGCGGCCGAGGATCGTCGCCGACGTCCTGCGTTCGCCCGCGTGCCTCGCGAACCCCCGGGTCGCCTCGGCGGCGGACGTCGGAGCGCTGCTCGACCGGCTCCTGGGCCGCCGACCCCCGGGGGCGTGACTGTCGGAGAGGGCGCCGGCCCCCCGTGTCGGGGGACCGCGGCCACCCTCTAAATACCCGGACGGGTCGGACCCCCTCGTGGCCCCGGCGACCCCTGCGCCCGGACGCGACCGCCCGGGAATCTCCTCGGAAAGCCGCCGGATCCTGAGCGCGCTCGACACGACCCGGGTCCAGCGGTTCCACTTCCGGACGATCGTCGTCGCCGGGATGGGGTTCTTCACCGACGCCTACGACCTCTTCGTGATCTCGCTCGTCATCCCGATCCTGGTCGCGCTCCAGCCGGGCGGCACGATCGGCAAGTCGGAGCTCGCGCTCCTCGGGGCGGCCGCGCTGATGGGAGCGGCCGTCGGCCAGGTGCTGTTCGGCTGGCTCGGCGACCGGCTCGGACGGCGTCGGGTCTACGGGTTCACGCTCTCGCTGATGGCGATCGGTGCGGTCGGCAGCGCCCTCAGCGTTCCGCTCGGCGGCCTCTCGACGATCACGGTCCTGATCCTCTGGCGGTTCGTCCTCGGCGTCGGGGTGGGCGGCGACTACCCGCTCAGCGCGACGATCATGAGCGAGTACTCGAACGTCCAGAGCCGCGGCCGCCTGGTCGCGAGCGTCTTCGCGATGCAGGGGTTCGGTCTCCTCGCCGGGGCCGGCGCGAGCCTCGGGGTCGTCTACCTCGTCCCGAACCTCGACCTCGCCTGGCGCGTCATCCTGGGCCTCGGCGCGCTCCCGGCGGTCCTCACGATCTACTATCGGCTCCGGATCCCCGAGACCCCACGGTTCGACCTCGCGCGGGGGAAGGCCGGGGCGGCGGCCCAGACCGTCGGTGCGATCACGGGCGTCACGGTCGCCCCGAGCTCGACCGGCTCGAGCCTCGGGGTCCCGTTCCGCCAGATCCTGCGCTCGTACGGGCTCCTTATCTTCGGCACCGCGGCGTCGTGGTTCCTCCTCGACATCGCGTTCTACTCGACGAGCATCTTCAACCCGCTCATCCTGAAGCAGATCGGCTTCGCGAGCGCCGCCTCGTACCCGGCGCTCGAACAGGTGCGCCGGCTCGCGCTCGGCAACGTGCTGATCACGCTCGTCGCCTCCGTGCCGGGGTACTGGGCCGCCGTCGCGCTGATCGACCGGGTCGGGCGTCGACCCCTCCAGTACATCGGCTTCGGCGTGATGGCCGCCGCGTTCCTCTTCCTCTCGACCGATTGGATCTCGCTCGAGGGGGTCCTGCCGGCGTTCCTCGCCGTCTACGGCCTCACGTTCTTCTTCGCGAACCTCGGCCCCAACACGACGACGTTCGTCTATCCGAGCGAGGTCTTCCCGACCGCCTTCCGGACGACCGGCCACGGGATCGCGGCGGCGTCGGGGAAGATCGGCGCGGTCGTCGCGGTCTTCGTCTTCGCGACCTTCTACCAGGTGTACGGCCTTCCGTGGTTCTTCGGCCTGCTCGCCGCCGTCTCGTTCGTCGGGTTCCTGCTCACCCTCGCGCTCCTGCCCGAGACGTCGCAGCGCTCGCTCGAGGACGTGTCCGGCGAGGACGAGCTCGCCGTCCTCGTCCGGCGGTTCTCCACGTACCTGCGCTCGCTCTCGCTCACCGCCCAGCGGGCCGCGCTCGCGCTCCGCGACCTCCTCGGCGACCCGACGACCGACCGCGACGCGAAGATCGCGCGGATCCGCACGATCGAGCACGAGGCCGACGAGGAGGTCCACCGCATCTTCGTCGAGCTCAACAACCGTCGGCTCTCCTCGGACGTCCGGGCCGAGGTCGGACACCTCGCGAGCGCGCTCGACGACATCATCGACGGGATCGAGAGCGTCTCCGCGCGCGTGCGGACCTACCGGCTCGACCGGGTGCGCCCCGAGCTCGTCCGCTTCGCCGACATCGTCGTCGAGTGCGTCGACCGCGTCAGCGACGGGATCCTCGGGCTGGACGAGCTCTACCGCGGCGCGCCCGCGAACCTGAACCGGGCGATCGTCGAGGTGAACCGCCTCGAGAACGAGGCCGACGACCTGCTGCGCGACCTGCTCGAGGCGCTCTTCACCGAGCGCGACCCCGTCGAGATCCTGAAGTGGAAGGACTTCTACGAGCGCCTCGAGGTCATCACGGACCGCTGCGAGGACGTCACCGACGTCTTCCAGGACCTCGAGGTCCGCTACGCGCCCGGGCCCTGAAGCGGCGGCGCCTTCGCCCTCGCGGACGGACCCACCGGTTCCGGCCGGGGCGACTCGACGGCCCGGTTGATCGCGATCTCGGCGAGGTCGCTCGCGTAGAGCGCGCTCCGCTCGAGGCTCTCGAGGACGTAGGCGAGGCCGACCGCGAGCCGGCCGCGCTTCGAGGAGAGCTCGCGGAGGACGTGGTCGCGCTCGCGCGTGAGCGCATGGGCGGCGTCGATCGCACCGTTCGCCTTCGCGATGTCCCGGGTTTCGAGGCTGTCGAGCGCGTCCGCGAGCGCGCTCGCCGCCGCGGCGGCCATCCGGTCGAGCTCGGCGGCGAGCCGCTCGGGCGTGCGCTCGGCGCCGAGCGTGGTCGCGGTCTCCGCGATCCGCACCGCGTGGTCGGCGATCCGCTCGAGCACGCGCGACGCGAGGAGGTACGTCGAGCACTCGGGCAGCGTGAGGTCGAGCGTCGTGAGGATCCGCGCGTCGCGCAGCGCGCTCGTCACCTGCTTTTCGAGGAACCAGTGAAGGCGGTCGACCTCCCAGTCGCGGTCCACGACGTCCCGCGCGATCGACGCGTCGCGTCCCCGGAACGCGACCATCGCGTCCGACTGCATCGCCCGGACCATCTGGTGCTCCCGCCGCAGGATCGACGGGATCGGCAGCGGGTTCGCGCCGACGACGTCCTGGAGGACGACCGACTCGGACGTCTCCTCGAGGATCTCGGGCCCGATCATCCGCTGGGCGAAGTTACGGACGACCTCCCGCGTGCGCGGGCTCATCCGGTTCGGCGTGCGGACCTCGAGGAGCGGGTACCCGGCGATGTACTCCGCGATCAGCCGCCGGAAGAGGTGCTCCGAGTCCATCTCGTTCGCGACCCCGACCACCCGGCGCTCGGGCTCGGACGGGGTCGCCGCCTCGGCGAAGACGGTCAGCGACCCGTCGGCGCGGGGCGCGAAATAGAGCACGTCGCCCGCGCCCAGCCCCCGGGTCGTGACCCAGTTCTTCGGCAGCGAGACGATGAACGTCGAGCCGCCGGTCTTCTGGATGCGGCGCCCGTGGAACCCTCCGCTCGTGCGCATCTACGGTGAGGGGGCGGACCTACGACTGTCTATATAGCAACCGCCGAAGGCCGGGCCCGAAGCGGCGCGGGGCCGGCTCGGGACCGTCCTCCGGGACACTAAATACTCGGCGCATCGGTGACGAGCGGTCGCACAGCATGGTCCGAGCCCCGCGTCGCCGGTTCACCTACTCAGGGCGGACCCACGAGGCCGCGGACGGTGCGACGCTTCTCGCCGCGCTGGCGGGGGACGGGGTCTCCCCGCTCGGGCGCTCGACCCGCTACCATCGGCCGAGGGCGCCGTTCTGCGGTATCGGCCAGTGCGCCGGCTGCCTCGTGCGCGTGAACGGCCGGCCGGGGGTTCGCTCCTGCCGCCACGTGGTGGCGGACGGGGACCGCGTCGAGAGCGAAGCCGGCTGGCCGAGCGCCCGTTTCGACGTGTTCGCCGTCCTCGACGCGCTCTTCCCCGGCGGGATCGACACCCTGCACGGGTTCCGCCGTCCGGCGTTCGCCGTCCCGCTCTACCAGCGGGTCGTCCGGCGGCTCGCCGGATACGGGCGGCCCCCGGACCCCGGCAGCGAGACGGCGATCGCCGCTTTGCCGCTGCGCGTCGACGCCGACGTCGCGATCGTGGGCGGCGGGAGGAGCGGCCGGGCCGCCGCGGCCCGGCTCGCCGCGCTCGGCGTGCGGCCGACGCTCCTCGACCGGGACCGGAGCGGCCCCGACCTCCCGGGTGTCGACCGGCGGAGCGGGGTCTCGGTCACCTATCTGCCTCCGCCCGCCGCCGACGGCGAGCGTCCGTACACCCTCCTCGGATTCTCCGAACCGGCGTGCGGAGTGCTCGTCCGGGCGCGCCGCGTCGTCGTCGCCGTCGGCGGGTACGACACATCGCTCCTCTTCGACGGCAACGACCGCCCCGGCGTCCAGAGCGCCGACGGGGCGCTCGCGCTCGCCGCGGCGCTCGGGCACGCTCCGTTCCGCCACGGCGTCGTGGTCGGAGGCGGGACGCGCGCCCGGGCGGTGCTCGAGGCGCTCGGCCCCAGCGTCGGCGCGGTCGTCGCGCCGGGAGAGATCCGGCCCGAGGTCGTCCGTCTCGCCTCGGACCTCGGGATCCCGCTCTACCCGCGCTCGCTCGTCCTCGGGACGCGCGGGCGGGCCCGCGTGCGCGCTCTCGCCCTCCGCGCGCGAGGAACGGGGGTCGGGTTCTCGATCGACGGCGACGCGGTCGTCCTCGCCCACCGCCGCTTGCCGAACGCCCAGCTCTTCTTCCAGGCGGGGGCGAAGATGGCGTGGGGCGGCGGCCCCGGGGCGTACTACCCGGTCGTTGATGCCTCCGGCGCGACGTCGGTGCCGGGCCTCTTCGCGGTCGGCGAGGCGGCCGGGGTCGCCGAACCGTTCGCCGCGGAGAGCGGCGAGCGCGCCGCCGACGCGATCGCCGGGACCGCGGCCGGGCCCCTCGAGCCCCTCGAGAGCGTCACGCGCCCCGGCCCGGCGGAGCTCGAGGGGTACTACCGGGAGCTCCTCGCCGAACGTCCCCGCGGCCGCTGGATCGCCTGCGCGTGCGAGGACGTCCGGCTCGACGAGCTCCTCGACGGCTCCTCGGCCGGCTACCGCGGCATCGAGGTCCTGAAGCGCTACTCGAGCCTCGGCACGGGCCTTTGCCAGGGCCGATACTGCGTCCCCGACGCCCTGCTCGTCCTCTCCCTCCTCGAAGGCCGGCCGCCGAGCGAGGTCGGCTACCTCACGCAGCGCCCCCCCGTCCATCCGACGCCGCTCGCCGCGCTCGCCGCCCTGTCGGGCGCGCTATCGGAGGACGCCCGCCCGTGACGCTGCCGCGCCGCGACTACAGGGCGGTGATCGTCGGCGGCGGAGTCGTCGGCCTCTACACCGCGCACCACCTCGCGCGCGCGGGCGCGGGCCCCGTCCTCGTGGTCGACCGCGGCTACCTCTCGAGCGGGGCCTCGGGCCGCAACGGCGGCGGGGTCCGTCAGCAGTGGGAGACGCGTGCGACCGTCCGGCTCGCCCGCGAGGCGGTCGAGGCCTATCGGCGGTTCGGCCGCGATTTCGGGTTCAACATCTGGTTCCGCCAGAGCGGCTACCTGTTCCTCGCGGAGACGCCGGCCGAGCTCGGCCGGTTGCGCGCGGTCCACGACCTCGTCCGGTCCGAGGGGCTCCCCTCCGAGATCCTCGACCCGGACGGGGTCGCGGCGCACCTCGACGGCATCGCGCCGAACGCCACCATCGGCGGCACCTACCTCGGGAGCGACGGGACGCTCTTCCCGTTCCCGGCGATCTGGGGGCTGTACGAGGCGGTCCGCTCGGCGGGCGTCGACGTGGCGCTCGGCGTCGAGGCCGTCGGCGTCGACGTCGCGAACGGCCGGGTCGCGGGGGTCCGGACCTCCGACGGACCGGTCGCCGCCCCGGTCGTCGTCAACGCAGCCGGCGGATGGTCCGGCGACTTCTCCCGCCGCGCCGGCCTCGAGGTGCCGAACGTGGCGACCCGCCACGAGATCCTCGCGACCGAACCGCTCAAGCCGTTCCTCGACCCGATGGTCGTGCGCGTCTCCGACGGCCTCTACTTCAGCCAAACGATGCGCGGCGAGCTCGTCGGCGGGCTCACGCTCCCGCATCCGCCGGGGACGTCGGCCGGGATGCCGAGCTCGCCCCGGTTCCTCGGCGCGATGGCCTCCGCGCTCGTCCGGCTCCTTCCCCGGCTCGCGTCGGTCGGCGTCCTCCGGGCCTGGTCCGGCTTCTACGACGACACGCCGGACGGTCTCCCTGTGCTCGGCGAGGACCCGCGGCTCCCCGGGTTCGTCCATGCGAACGGCTTCGGCGGCCACGGCTTTATGCTCGCCCCGGCGACGAGCCGACGCGTCGCCCGGGTCGTCCTCGGCGAGCCGACCGACCTCGACCCCGCCGAGTTCTCCCCGGCCCGGTTCCTCGGCCCGACCCCCCGCGTCGCGGCCGAGCGGCTCCAGCTCGGCTGACGGAACGGGCCGCTAGGGTATTGAGCCGAGCTCCCGCTCCGGGCGCCGTGATCGGACCGTTCCCGTGGGAACCGTTCCCGCCGGGCGAGCCCGAGCCGAAAGGCCCGGACCCGATGCAGAGCCTCGCGTACCGCTCCGCCGTCACGGCCGCGGACGCCTACCGGTCGGTCCGGCTCGCGGTCCGTCCGGAGGGCGGGGCGCTCCGGCTCGGGAACCGCTTCGTCGCCGACGGGCGGTACCGCGAGGTCGCCCTGCTCGCGTTCGGCCGCGCGGCGAACTCGATGGCGCTCGCCGCGCTCCACGCCCTCGGGGACCGGCTCACGCAAGGGTTCCTCGCCGGACCCGAGCCGGTCCCTCCCGAGCTCCCGTTCCGCGGCGTCACCGTCCCCCCCGGGTGGGGCGGGGCCCCCAACGCGGGCGACGCCGTCGACGCGGCGACCGAGATCGCGGGCGGACTCACCGAGCAGGACCTCCTCCTCGTCCTCCTCTCGCCGGGAGCGGTCCGGGCGCTCGCGACGCCGCCGCCCGGCCAGACCTCCGAGGAGTTCGCCCGGCTCCTCGAGGGGGCCCACGCCGCGGGCGCGACGGGCCGCGAGGTCGACCTCCTCGGCCGCGTCCTCGGCACGGGGGCGGTCGGCGGGCGGCTCGCCGGCGCGCTCGCGCGCGCCGACGCGACGACGCTGATCGTCGAGCGGGGCGAGGGCCCGGTGGTCGTCGGCGGCGGGCCGATGCAGCCGGTCGCCCCGGCCGAGAGGGTCGCGGCTCGGTCGGTGCTCGAGCGCGTCGGACTCGCCGGAGAACTTCCGCCGGGCGCGCTCGACGACCTCGCGCCCGGGGCCTCGGGTCCGCTCGCCGGCGACCGCCGGCGGGGGCGACCGGTCCTGGTCGCCGGCCCCGGCGAAGCGCTCCGGGCGGCCGCCGACGCCCTCTTCGACAAGGGGTGGACGAGCCGCCTCGCGTTCCTCGGGCTCCCCGACGGCCCCGAGGCCGCGGCGGACCGGTTCCTCGCGCGCTCCGACGACCTCGTCGCGGCGGAGGGACCGGCCGGCCGCGGCCACCGGACGAAGGGGGTCGCGACGTTCGCGATGCTCACCCTCGGGCTCCCCGAGGGGGTCGACGACGGCCCGGCGCTGGGCCGGTTCCTCGGGCGGGCGAGCGCGACCCTTCGTCGCCGGGAGATGAGCGTCGGCCTCTTCCGCACGGCCGGAGCGCCCGGGAACGCGCCGTATCCGGCGGGCGCCGTCGTCGGGACGCCGGTGGACCCCGACGTTGCAGTCCTTCACGGGCGCGCCCGCGCCGTCCCGATGCGGGCCGGGATCACCGACGTCGGTCTGCTCGCGGTCTCGCTGACGCCGGTCGCGGGGACGGCCGGCCGCTCGCGCTAGCGGTCCGCGCCGCCCGCGCGCTCGGCCGCCCCTTCGCCGGGTCCCTCGAAGTGCTGCTTGAGCGCCATGTATTCGGCGAACGATATCTGACGCCGACCTCGGACCGCCCCGGCCTGGCGTAGCGTTGTGATCTGATAGGTCGCGAGCAGCTCCGCGACGGGCCGCACCCTCTCGGGCCCGGTCCCCGGGCCCCCGCGGGAGGGAGCGGGGGCGACCGGCCGGTCGATCGGGACCGTCGCGATCAGCCGCTCGGTCTCGGAGGCGCGCACGGGGGACGACGGCTCGGACCGGGTCGCCCGCTCGGTGGCGAGGTACTCGACGAGGCGCGCATGCTCGCCGGCGGTGAGCTCGCCTTCGTCGCGCAAGAGGTCGACGAGCTCGCGCTGGCGGGGGCGGTACGTGTCGACGAGCTCGGAGAACGAGCGGTCGGGCCGGGCGATCGGCACCGCGGCGAGAGGGGGCCCGACGAGGGCGTCCAGGTCCGCCTTCAAGCGGTCGAGCTCGCGCGCGAGCTCGGACGGGTCGGGCGACCGCTCGCCGTCGACCTCGAGCCGCGAGGCGAGGCGGACCGACCCGGCCCCGTCGGGACCGAGCGGACGCTCGAGGGAGAGCTCGACCTCTCGGCGACGCGCGGGCACGCCGCCGGACGGTCCGGCTCGGACAAAACGTACGCGCGCCCGCCGGCGCTCCGTTCACCGGACGGGCCCACCACCGCTTACTAACGTTCACCTAATGGACTACAGTAACTATAAATCCGTCCGCGGCCGTACCGTGGGCGAGGGCGAGACGATGGAGACCCACCCGGCCCGCCGCCCCGCAGGGGGTCCGGCGATCGAGGACGACGCGTGCGACTCGAGCGAGGGCCGGACCCTCTGCCCCGTGCTCGCGGCCGTCGGCGTGATCGGAACGGAGTGGCGGCTCGCGATCGTCCACCGCCTGCTCGAGGGACCCCAGCGGTTCAGCGAGATCCTGAAGTCCAACGTCCGGCTGAACGCGAAGACGCTCAGCGCGACCCTCAAGTTCCTCGAGGGCCAGGGCGTCGTCCAGCGGACGGTCGTCAGCACGCGGCCGTTCTCGGTCGTGTACTCCCTCACGGAGATGGGCCTCGGCCTGGCGCCCGCGGCGCGGGAGCTTCGGCTCTGGGGCGAGCGGTGGCTTCTGCCGCGGGCCGCGCAGTCGAGCCGCGCCGCCGCCGCGGCGGCGCGCCGGCCCCCCACGATCCAGGGCGAGCTCCCCCGCATCGTCGTCGGGGAGAGCGACGCGCGACGGGGCCACTAGGCCCGCGCAACGCCTGCCGAGAGGGTGTTTCGCCCCCTCCCGTCCGCGGTTCAAATACCCCGGGATCGAATCGATCCCCTGCAACCACCCCAGGAAAGGTCCCTTCATATCGCCCCTAGGGGACGGCACCGCGTCCCGGGCGTGCGAGGGACCTTTCCACAACCCACCCCCTCGAACCTTCTACAAGATCCCTCGGTATCGACCGCGGGGCGACCGGGCCGCTCGGGGGACCGCGCGCGAGCCACGTTTCACCGTTCGTGGAGGGCGCGACGCCTCTACTACGGCGTTCCGTGCCCGTTCGACTGCATGAACGGCCCCGCGTTCTCCCTTCCGCCCGCACCGGCCCCGACCCACGTTCGTCGCGCCCGGCGCTTCGCGGACCCCGACGCGGCCGACCCGACACCTCCCCCGGCCCATCGGCCCGCTGACCTCCGCGGACGTTCCGTCCGCCGCCCGGTCGGCGCCCGCCGGTCGGCCGACCCCGCCTAGCGCACGGCGTCGTACCGGGATCGGGACCCCGGCACCGCCTCCCGCGAGCGAACGCCCGGCCGGACCGGTCGGACGCGCGGCTCTCGGGGGGTTCGCCCGCGCGGGCGTCTTCCCGGCCGAACGTCGGCCGGACCCCGCTCGACCGAGCCCCGCGGCGGTCCGGCCGCGGAGGCGGGCCCTCGCTCGACGGTGACGGGTCCGCTCCGGCGGACCCGCGGAGCTTCGCGCACGCTCGCTTCCCTGTCGCCGGCCCGCCGGCGGGGGAGAGGACCGTGAGAGAACTTGGAGAGCGACCTTGTCGCAACAAAACGCCCCGAACCCGTTCCCCGATGGACCGACACCGAGACCGGGCCGACCGGCCCCGTGCTCGGACAGGTGCGCGTGCCGATCGCCGGTCCGTACCGCCCCTGGGCCCGCCTCTACCGGCGCCCCGACGGACGCCTCGCCTGGCGCCTCCGGCTCTGGGAGGTCGACCGCGCGGTCGCGCGCTGGGTCGACCCCGACACCCTGCGCTCGTTCGCCCAAACGAGCCGCCTACCCGCGCTCGCGGCCGAGCTCGAATCGATCGTCGAGCGCGCCCGCTCGGGGCGGCGCCCGTGAGGACCCGAGCGTCGTTCACCGCGCGCTGCCGCGGGTCGGCGGCCGACCGCGCCCGCTGGTACCGCGCGCTCGCGAGCGCCGTCGCCGCGACGCGGTCGCCGTGCGGGGCCCTCTTCGAATCCGACGACCGGACGCCGGTCCCCGTCGTCACCGTGCGGCCGCGCTCGCTCGTCGAGACGGTGCGCGCGTCGCCCGGCGCGCGGTCGACGGAGCTCGACCGGGTCGCGGGGCCACCGGCACCCCGGCCCCCCGCCGATTGGGTCGACCGTATTCGCCAGCTCGTTCCCCTGCGACCCGCGGGCGCGTCCTTCGCCTCGGGAGCGGAGGTGGGACGCGAGCCCCCGGAGCTCGCGCTCCTCGTCGGCGCCGACGCGTGGGTCGGGTTCCAGACCCACTGGGTCCGGGGTTCGCGCGGCGAGCTCTGGACCGCCCGGCGCGTCCGCATCGCCGCCCGCGACCGCGCCACGCTCGAGGCCCGCCTCGAGCCGATCGCGTCGGCGCTCGCCCTCGACTGGGCGGCGGCGACCGATGGGCCGGTGACGAGCTGGCCGGCCCGCGTCGGCGCGGCCGGCGACTGGCGCCGGGGGACGATCCGCACGATCCCCCGCGCGGCGTGGATCGTCCGGCCGCTCTCGGCCATCGAACGGACCGCGGAGCCGGCCGGCGCGACGTCCGCGCCGTGCGATGACGACCCCGACGGGCACGCCGTCGTCTTCGGGGCCTCGGGCGCCGGCAAGACCACGTACCTCGCCCGTCGCGCGGCCGAGCACGCGGAGCGCGGAGGATCGGTCGTCGTCCTCGACCTCCACGGAGACCTCGCCCCGGCCGTGCTCGGCCGGCTCTCGCCCGGGGTGCGGCGCCGATCGGTCGCGCTCGACGCGAGCGACCGGCCCGTGCCCGGGATCGCGGCCCTCGCGGTCGGGTCGGAGCACGCCGACCGGGCGGCCGCCCACCTCGTCGCGGGGCTGAAGCGCCTCAGCCCCGACGGGACCGACGTCTACTGGGGGTTCCGACTCGAGCGGATCTTCGATACGTTCGTCCGCCTCGTCCTCGAGACCGGCGGCTCGCTCGTCGACCTCTACGGGCTCCTCACCGACGCCGACCGACGGGACGCGGCCCGGCTCGCGACGCGGCGGCCCGAGGTCGCCCGGTTCCTGGAGGAGCTCGCCCCCGTCGTGCGGCGCTCGCCCGACTTCCTCTGGTCGGCCGCGACGCGCCTGTCGAAGGTCGTCCTCGTCCCCGCCCTCGCGGAGCTCCTGGCCCCTCCCGACGGCGGTCTCGCGGTCGAAGCGCTCGTCGAGGAGGCGCGTCCGCTCCTCGTTCGCCTCCCGTTCGCGACGCTCGGCCCCGAAGCGGCCGCCTTCGCGGGGACGCTCGTGCTCGGGCGGATCTACCTCGGCCTCGCGGCCCGTCGCTCGGAGACGCCGACCCGGCGGTCGACGCTCGTCGTCCTCGACGAGGTCCAGGGGTTCGCGCCGCGCCTCGTCTCCGAGCTCCTCTCCGAGAGCCGGAAGTTCGGCCTGCGCGTGCTCGTCGCGACGCAGTACCCGGAGCGCCTCGCCCCCGAGGCCCGCAGCGCGATCGCCGGCGCGCCGACGGAGTTCGTCGCGTTCCGGGTGCCGCGCGTCCTCGCCCGGAGCGTGGGCGGGTGGCTCGGGCTCGCGCCCGACGACGCCGAGCGCGTGCTCACGGGCCTCCCGGTCGGGCACGGAGTCCGTCTCGGCCCCGAGACCGTCGGGCCGCGGTCGTTCGCTTCGGAGACGACCGGGACGCCGCCCGACCGGGGGGCCTGGAACGCGGCGGTCTCCGCGACCCGGGCGGAGTTCGCCCTCCCGGACGGCCCCGGGGCCGATGCCGCGGAGGAGGACCGGGCGACCGAACGCCTCCTGCTCGCGGTGCTCGCGGCGGAGGAGTCGGGGGTCCCGCTCGCGGCCGGGTCGGTCGTCGACGCGGCGATGGGCCTTCCCGGCGTGCCGCCGCCCGCCGACGAGCTCGCCCACCGGTGGCTCACGCTCGAGCGCCGGGGCTTTGTCGAGCCGACAGGCGACGGGATCCGCCTCACGGCCCTCGGCGAGCGACGCCTCGGGCTCGGCCGCCCCACCGGCGCGACGCGGGAGAGCGAGGCGCACCGCGCGCTCCTGGTCGCCACGTTCCGGCTCTTCGCGCGCCGCGGCTATCGCCTCGAGATCGTCCGGCAGGGCCGGTACGACACGACGCTCCCCGACGCCCGGCTCGCCCAGATCCCCGAGCGCGCGGACGCGACACCGGGAGAGCTCGCGTGCGAGATCGATCGCCGGCGCACCGGCTGGGCGTGGCGGTTCTTCCACGGCCGGGACGTCCACGTGGAGGTCGAGGTCTCGGGCGCTCTCCGGCCCGAGCGGATCCGTCGCGGCTGGGCGAAGGCGGAGGCCCGCGCCGCGTTCGCGCTGTTCGTGGTCGGGGACGCGGAGCGGGCACGGCGCGTGCGCGCCACGCTGCGCTCGCTGGCCCTCGCGCCCGACCGCGCGCAGGTCTGGACCCTCTCGACGGGCCTCAACGCCGACCCGTCGCCGGCGCGCCGCCCGAACGCGTAAGAGGGCGGGAGACCTCGAGCGCGCCGTGCGGTTGTTCGTGGCGATCGAGGTCGGCCCGACGAACGCGGGCGAAGCGACCGGGCGGCCGACCGCGGTCGAGCACGTGACGCTCCGGTTCCTCGGCGAAACGTCCGAGACGGCGGTGCGCGCCCTCTCGGAGGCGCTCGCCCGTGTGGCCGCGTCGACCGCTCCGTTCGACCTCGTCCTGGCGGGCGTCGGGGCGTTCCCGTCCCCGTCCCGGCCGCGCGTCGTCTACGTCGGGGCGCGCGCGGGCGGCCCGGAGGCGACCGAGCTCGCCCGCCGGATCGCGACGGCGCTCGGCGACGTCGCCGGCCCCTCCCCCGCGCCGGAGCGGTTCGTCCCGCACCTCACGCTCCTGCGCGTGCGCTCCCGGTCCGACCGCGAGCGCGCGCACGCCCTCCTCGACGGGAGCACCCCCGCGCCGCCGCCGAGGACCGTGCGCGTCGACCGGATCGTCCTCAAGGCGAGCACGCTCGCGCCCACGGGCGCCCGGCACCGCACGGTCGCCGAGTTCCCGTTCGGGGGCGGGCACCCCGGGGCCGCCTAGCTAGCCCGCGGCGGCCGCGCGGTCCTCGGTCACGAGCCGGCGCCACAGGTAGAGCGTCGCGTAGCTCCCCCAACCGGGGTACTGTCGCTCGGCCCAGGCGCGGGCCCGGGCCTCGGGCGCCGGACGGGGAACGACCCCGTAGCGGTCGAGCGCGACGCGGACCCCGAGGTCGCCCGCGACGAAGACGTCCCGTCGCCCCGCACCGCGCAGGAGCGCGTTCTCGGCGGTCCAGGGACCGACGCCGGGGAGCTCGGTGAGCGAGGCGCGCGCACGGTCGAGCGGGCCGGCCGCGAGCGAGCGGGCGCGGCGCGCGAGGTCGGGCCATCGCCCCGCGAGCGCCGTCAGGGCCCGGGCCTTCGCGCCGCTCAGGCCGAGCGACCGCAGCCCCGCCTCGCCGAGACCCGCGAGCCGCCCGGGCGATGGGAGGCACGGTACCTCGACGCCGTCGGCCTCGAGCGTCGCGCCGGTCGTCTCGATGAGCCGACGCTGGATCGCGTTCGCCGCCGCCACGCTCAATTGCTGGCCGACGACCGCGTGGACGAGCGACTCGTAGAGGTTCGCGTCGCGCGGGAGGCGCAGTCCGCGGAACCGCCGCTCGGTCCCCGCGAGGACGCGCTCGCGTCGCACGAGCCGGTAGAACTCCTCGAGAGGGTGGTCGAGCGAGAAGAGCGCCCGGGCGGCCGATCGGGCGGCGGGCGCGTCGGCGCCCCACGCGTCGACCTGCCAGCGCGCCCCGCGCGCCTCGACCGCGAGGAGCCACGGTCGCTCGGGAGGTCCCCACGCCCGGAACAGGCGCGCGCCGTCCGACGCGAACGCGATCGACCGGCTGGAGTACTCGAGCTGGTCGCGTTCGGCCGGCAGCGACGAAAGGCGGGGCGGCGCGAGCGACGTCCGAGTCCTCTCGACCACCTCCGCGCGAGGCGCGGCGGAGGTATGAACGCGTCGGCACCGTTCACCGCGCCGCCCCGCGCCACGGGAACGTTTTTGGACCGGAACTGCGGTGCCTTGGGTCCGACGCCCACGGGCGGTCGGACGGAGTCCGGGTGTCCGTCCCCAGCGACCCCACGGCGAGAGGCCCCGCGACTGCCGTCCTCCTCTTCGGGATCGTCGCGGCGCTCGTGCTCGGGTTCGGCGGGCCCGCTCCGGCGGGGTTCGCCTCGCCCGCCGCGACCTTCGTGCCGGCGGCGACGCCCGTCGCGCCGGCCGTCAACACGACGTGCCCGGGCCCGCTCGAGACCGCGTCGTACCCGGGCCAGCTCACCGTGGACGGCGGACCCCTCTCCCCGTCCGCGGTCGCGTCGGTCGGCATCACGGTCTCCTACTTCGTTCAGGGGGTCTCGTTCTGGGTCTCGAACCTCACGGTCGCCGGCTACGACTGCGTCGAGCACTCCTTCCCGCTGACGACCAACTCGACCGGCCGCTTCGGGATCTCGATCGGCGACCCGCCCCAGTCGTGCGTCACGGTGACGCCGGGGGGCATGCTGTGCACCAACTACACGGCGCCGTTCGGCCCCCTCGAAGTCACCACGACCGCTCCGCCCCCACCGGGTTACGGTCTCTCCTCCGTGAGGAACGGCTCCTGGTACCGGCTCGCGTACGTCGCCGACCTCACCCAGCTCGCGCTCTCCCCACCGGGTCCGCTCCTCCCGCTCGCGAGCAACGGCCCGGGCCGGGTCGTCGCGACCCCCGAGATGGCGAACGGGTCGGTGAGCCCGGTGACGCCGACCTACACGTGGACGCTGAGCGGGGCGGGCTGGTCGTACGTGACCCCGCCGACGTCGGGGCGAGCGACGGTCGTCGGGGATCCGGGCGCCGCCGTCGGGACCCTCACGGTGAACGCGACGTACACGAACGGTCTCGGGACGTTCGTCGCGCCCCTCCGCTCGCTCGAGCTCGAGGCGGTCACGACGTCGGTGAGCGGCGGCGAGCTCAACCGCACGGTCGTCGACGCCGGCGGGTCGCTCACCGTCACCGCGGGCGCGGTCGGCGCCGCCGGCTACGCCTACCGGGCGAACGTGACGCCCGGCCTCGGCCTAAAGCCGCTGCGTGTCGCCTGCACGACGACGCCGGCCTCCTCGGCGACGGTCGCGGTCGACTGCGCGACCTCGATCACGTATCCGTCGGCGGGCTCGGGCCAGATCTCGGTCAATGTCTCGAACGGCGCCTCCTCCGCGACGTGGCTCTCGCCCGACATCACCGTCGACCCGCCGCCGGCGCTGAGCGTGAACCCCGCCGGTCCCGTGGGCTACACGGGCGCCCCGGTCGCGATCGTCGTCGAGGCGGCCCCGGGGACCGGGGCGGCCCCCTTCTCGGACGCGTGCCTCGCGACGACGGACGGGGCGGTCGCCTGCTCCGACACGCCCGGCCCCACCTGGACGTTCGACCCGATCTACTCCTCGGCCGGAAACTACTCGGTCCGGGCCTGGGCGGTCGACGCGGCGGGCGTGAACCGCTCGACCGGGGCGACCGTCCGCATCGCTGCCCCCCTCGCGGTCGGCGGGATCTCGGACCCGGGCGGGAACGCGACCGCGAACCGCGCGTTCGACCTCTCCGCCGCCCTCTCGGGCGGTCTCCTGCCGGTCCGCATCTTCTGGAACGCCTCCGACCTCTCGGGACCGTTCGACGAGGCCGTCGTCGGCTCCGACGGCCCGCTCGACGCGACGTTCGTCCCGCCCGCCGCCGGGACCGTACGCATCTCCGTCACGGCCGTCGATGCGCTCGGGACCGTCACCACGGCGTCGCTCTGGCTCGCGGTCGACCCCGGCCCCGCGGCGAGCGTCGTGTCGGTCGGGGCCGCCGGGCCCGCGTCGGTCGTCGTTGGGCGCCCGGTGACGCTCGCCTGGCAGGCGTTCGACGCGTGGGACGAGCCCGTCCGCACGTTCGCGACGCCGGTCGCTCTCGTGCTCGAGCGGAGCGGCGGGGGTCTTCTGCCCGCCTGGGTGAACGTCTCGGGCCTCGGCGCGCTCTCCGCGGTCCCCGAGGGGTCGTTCGAGGTCCCGGCGTCCGGGTGGGTCGGCGGGCTCCTCAACCTGACGGTCGCTCCCGCGAGCGCGGGGGCGTTCTCGGTCGCGATCGAAGGCGCGGGCCTTCCCGACGCACCGGCCGCGGTCGCGGTCAGCGCCGCGCCGGACCTCGACCACTTGCGCCTCTTCGACCCGACGGTCGCGCTCGCCGGCGACCGGACGAACCGCACGTTCTGGCGCGTCAGCGACCGGTTCGGCGACCCGGTGCCGGGCGCGGTCCTCTACGTCGCCGTCGACTCGGGCACCGGCTCGAGCGAGAGCGTCGTGCCGGTCGAGACCGGCGCGACCGGGGCGACCGGCGCGTGGGTCAACTTCTCGCTCCCCGGCGCGTCGTCCGGCGCGCTCCGCGTCCTCGACCCCGCGGGCGACGTCCTCCTCGGGCCGATCGAGCTCGGCCCGACGGCGGCCGCGCCCGCGTCCGACCTCGCGGTCCCCGTGCTCGCCGTCGGCGGCGCCGCCGCGCTCTTCGGGACCGCGACCCGCACCGCCCTCGCGCGGCGGACCCGGCGGAAAAGCCGAGCCACGAGCGCCGCCGCGGCGGCGGAGGAGGTCGAGCTCGCCCGGCTCGCCGAGGGACGCGCCCGGGTCGTCGAGATCGTCGAGGCGAGCGGAACGATCGGGCTCGCGGAGATCGCGGCGCGGTGGGCCGACGGACCGACCCCGCCCGAGCTCGCCGACTGGATCGCCTCGCTCGTGGCCGACGGAACCCTGCGCGCGCGCCCGGGACCGGGCGGCCGCGCGGAGTTCGGCCTCGCTCCCCCGCACGACAGCCCGCCGCAGCCGCGCGTCACGGTCGACCCCGATGCGGCCGCACGAGCGCTCGCACGACGGGACGCCGCGGTCCGGGGGGACGACGGCGGGCCCCTCGACCCGACGGACGAGCGGGCGCCCTAGGCGGGGTCGCGTCCGACGAGGTCGTAGTACCGGTAGGCCGCCTCGCCGGCGCCGAAGCAGTAGCGCAGCGTCGTGAACCCCTGCTTGAGCTCGGCCGCGTGCCCGCGGACCTCCTCGGTCGAGCGCCCGCGGTGGAGGAGGTCGTCGAACAGCTCGGCGACGCGGACCATCTCGCGCTCGCCCATCCCGACGCGCGTCAGTTCGGGGGTGCCGAGGCGCACTCCGCCGGGGTGCTTCGGGCTCTTGTCGCCGGGCAGGAGGTTCTTGTTCGCGATGATCCCGGCGCCCGCGAGCCGCCGGGCGACCGACTCGCCGCCGCCCTCCTTCTCGACGCGCACGGCGATCGTGTGCGAGCGCGTGAACCCGAGGTGGGCCGCGAGGACGTCGAACCCGCGGTCGTGGAGCGCCTGGGCGAGCGCTCGGGCGTTCGCGACCGTACGACGGGCGTACTCCCGCCCGAACTCGAGGTGCTCGGCGAGGCTGACCGCGAGCGCGGCCATCGCGTTCAGGTGGTGGTTGCTCGTCACGCCCGGGAACGCCCCGCTCTGGAGCTTCCGCACGACCTCCTCGTCGGGGACGTTCCCGAGGAGGATCCCGTGCTGCGGCCCCGGGAGCGTCTTGTGCGTCGAGGCGCTCATCACCATCGCCCCCTCGCGCAGCGGGTCCTGAAACTCCCCGCCGGCGACCAGGCCGAGGACGTGGGCCGCGTCGTACCACGCGCGCGCCCCGATCTCCTCGAGCGTCGGCCGAAGCTCGTCGAGCGGCATCGGGAACAGGAAGAGCGAGAGGCCGAAGAGGCAGAGCTTCGGGCGGACGGCGCGCAGGATCTCCCGCGTGCGCGGGACGTCGATCGTCATCCGCTCGGGGTCCCACGCGTAGTACACGGGCTTGATCCCCCGCAGCCCGAACGCGCCGAACCCGGCGCTCGAGATGTGCGCGCCGTCCGCGAGGCGGCTCGTGCCGACGAGGTCGCCCGGCTCGGTGAGCGCCTTCAGCACCGCGAGGTTCGCGACCGTGCCCGACGTCGGGCGAACGTCCGCGAACGAGCAGCGGAAGAGGCGGCGCGCGAGATCGAGGCAGAGGTTCTCGACTTGGTCGACCTGTTCGTTGCCCTCGTAGTACCGCTCGCCGGGAAGTCCTTCGGCGTAGCGGGAGTGGAAGTCGCTGATCAGGAGCTCCTTCGCGTACGGCGACAGGAGGTTCTCGCTCGCGATGAGCGGGATCGCGTGCTCGAACCGCTCGGAGTGCGTCCGGACGATCGCGCGGACCCGCGCGACCGTCTGGGCCATCTCTCCCGGTGCGGGGGGGACGGCGGCCCGTCCCGACGCCCCCACCCCCCCATTTCCACTGGAACCCGCCGGTCCGCCCGCCATCGCGTTCCCCTCCGGCCGGTCACCCCCTCGAGCCCATATATGGACCGTGGAGGTGGGCGGGGAGCCGATGGTCCCCGACCGCGAGCCGCCCGCACCGTCCTGGCCGGTCCGGCGCCGGTTCCACGTACCGTACCACGACCTCGACGTGCTCAACCACCTCAACCACGCCGCGTACTTTCCCTACATGGAGACCCTGCGCTGCGACTACTACCTCCCGATCGTCGGAACGAACGACCCGACGAAGCTCGACATCATCGTCGCCGAGGCCACGTGCCGCTACCTCGCTCCCGTGCCGTACGGGGTCGAGCTCGAGGGGGAGGTCGCGCCCGCGGCGCCGCTCGGTCGCACGAGCTTCTCCCTCCTCTACCGCTTTACGATCGTGGGTCGGGGCACCGTCGCGGCCCGCGGTCGGACCGTCATCGTCGCCTACGACTACGCCCGGGGGTCGAAGCGGGAGCTACCGCCCGAGGTACGGACCCGCCTCGAGCGGGATACGATCGACCCTAGGACCGAAGGCTGGTAGCGTACCCTTCCACGGGAAAAGGGGGGGTGGGGGGGTCGGCCCCTCCCGCCCGCGGGCTAGTACGCCGGATGGACCGGGTCGCCGCGGGAGATCGGGGGCGGCCAGGGGACCGGCTCGATGTACCTCGGGTCGTCGGAGACGGTCTCGACGCGATAGAAGACCCCCGTCCCCTTGAGCGCGCGGTGGACCCGGCCGATTCGCTCGTGGAACTCCTCTTCGGTCTGCCACTCGAAGGCGAGGTCGTGCGGGCCGATGATGAACGCGAGGTCCGCCGCCTTGCGCAGCCGCTTCGAGATCTCGAGCGGCGGAAGGCTTTCGGGCGTGAAGTAGAGGTCGATGTAGCTGTGCATCGGGGAGAGTATCTGTGAGAACGCAGGGTCCCTCTACTTAAATCCGACGGCGAGGGCTCGTCGCCCGTCCCTCCCGCACCCGTGCGGGCTCGCCGAAGCGGCCCGAGGCCGGGGCGCCGACGGCGGCCGCCTTATTCCCCCAAGAGTTCGGCAAGGGAGATGGCGCGGGGCGAAGGTCCCGACGTGGCCGCGTCCGCCCGCGCTCGGGGGAAGGTCGAGCGGCTTCCCGACCGGGCGAGGGCGCAACGCGCGTTCTGGGACGGGGTGTACCGACGCGACCCCGACTACTTCGGCCGCCGCCCGAGCCCGTTCGCGCGGTGGGCGCTCGCGCGGCTCGACGGGACGGGGGCCGGGCGCTCGATGGTCGAGCTCGGGTGCGGCGGCGGGCGCGACAGCGCCTACTTCGCGCGTCGGGGGTTCGTCGTGCACGCGATCGACGTCGCCCCGCACGCGACCGACGCCGCCGTGCGGTCCCTCGCGCGACTTCGCGGCGGCCCGGGGGCGCACGCGGTCGAAACGAACGACGCGCGCGCGGCGCTCGAGCGCCGGCCCCCGGGGTCGCTCGACGCCGTCTACTCCTGCCTCTTCCTCAACATGGACTTCGACCGGCGGGAGCACGCCGCGCTCTACCGGGCCGCCCGACGCGCGCTCCGACCGCGGGGGCTGCACCTCTACAGCGTCCGGTCGGTCGACGACCCGTGGTACGGCCGAGGGCGACGCGTGGGACCGGACCGTTACCGCCTCGGACCCGGCGGCCCGACGGTCCACTTCTTCTCGCGGGAGTACGCCCGTACGCTCGCGATCGACTCCGGGTTCCGGCCCGAGGCGGCGGAGGGGCGCGCGGAGGGCGGCCGGGAGTTCCCGATCCGGGTGATGTACGTCGCCGACCGGGCGGTGCCCCCGGCGCCCGCGCCCCCGGGTGCTAGGCCAGCAGGATTGCCGCTCGACCGAACCCCACGTTGATCCCGGATGCTCCTCGGCCCCGTCGCCCCGCCAGCGTCGACGGGTCACGGTAAGGCTGCTCCCGTCAGGACCTGACCCGGTTCCCGTGATGGGTAACCGCTAGGGCGCTCCTCCGAGCGCTCGTCGCGGTGCCCGCGGCCCAGCGGAACAGAGCGTCT
>JAKAWX010000002.1 GCA_021816865.1 Thermoplasmata archaeon
CGTCGTCGACATCGAGATCGACCGGTCGAGCCACCACCCGCTGATCGAGGTGACGACACAGCTCCTCCGCCGCTTCGAGGCCGGGTCCGAGCGCGACGCCTCGTCCGCCCCGTAAGGGTCCCACGGGGGCGACCCCGACGGGGGTCGGAACCGGGGAGATAAGAAAGCGGACCCCGTCCGGCCCGGCGTCGATGGAGTTCCCACTCCCTCCGCTCACGGTGACGGCCGCGCTCCTGCCGTTCGTGGCCGTGGCGGTCTCGATGATCGCGGTCACGATCTTCCTTCTCGGCAAGGTACTCCCGGCCGCCGGGCGTCCCCCGCTCGTCAGCCAGATGGTGCTCGTGCTCGCCGTGCTGGCCGGCGGGAGCCTCCTGCTCCTCGCCCTCCTGTTCGTCTTCCTGAACCCGAACGGGACCGACGCGTGGACGTGGGTCCTGCTCTCGTTCAACTTCATGATGATGTTCCCGATCGGGATCTGGTTCGTCGGCCTCGTCATCTTCCGCGACCGCCGGATCGACGCCTCGGGTTGGTCGTGGCCGATCCTGATATCGATCACGGTGACGGGCTCGGAAGCGCTGATGGGGATCCTCTTCGCGATCGGCGCCGCACCGGCGGACCTCTCCACGGTCGGGAGTCTGGCGCTCGGCCTCTCGTCGATCTGGTTCTTCTGGTCGATGGCCGCGGTGATGGGCGCGCTCGTCGCCTGGGCCCCGCTCGCTCCGGTCGAGCGGTGGGCCCTCCTCGCGCTCGCGGCCGCGGCGGTCGTCGCCCCGTGGGTGACGACGTTCCCGGCGTTCGGGGGCGCGGCGACCGCGGTGCTGATGGGGGCGGTGTTCGCCGGGCTCGTCCGTCACCTCTCCCGCGGAGGCGCTGCCGTTCGTGAGGTCCCGTTCCTGGGGGGACTTGCGGGGGCGTTCCTCGCGATGGCGCTCGCCGGCCTCGCGGTCGCGGCCGACCCGCGCGACCCGTACGCCATCCTCTCGTTCGGGGCCACGACCGGGGTCGTGATGGCGGTGGAGATCGCCTACCTCATCCGGCGGTACTACCACGGGAACTTGCTCGTCCCGTGGATCCCGCGCTCGGACGACGATGCCGAAGAGTCGCCCACCGGCCGGGCGGGAGCGTCCCTCGACCCCCGGTCGCCCGACGCGTCGCTCTCCGCCCGATAGGGCGTACCGTTCGCCGGGGTCGGATTCGTACACTACTCATATCAACCGCCCCCAGGTCTCCGCGCCGTCCCGAGGGCACCGTGGCGGACGGGCAGAAGAACTCCGGGCGCCCCCCGTGGCGCCGCGCAGCGCCGTGGGTCGTCGCCGCCCTCGTCCTCGCGACCGTCGGTCTCCCGTCGGTCGCCGCCCTCGGCGCGATGCCGTCGGCCCCGCTCGTGGGGCACGCTCGCCCCCTCGCGGCCCCCGTGTCGGTCGCGGTGAATCTCACCGACGCTCCGGGGTTCTCCCCACGCTTCTTGACCGCGCCCGCCGGGTCGAACGTCTCGGTCCTGCTCGACAACGTCGGGAACTTCACGCACACCTTCACCCTCGCGGCCGCCCCGGGCGCCCGGCTCTCGCCCTCGCTCTCGCCCGCCGGCGTCTTTGCGTTCTTCCGGGCGAACGGCACGCTCGCGAACGTTTCGGTCGCCCCCGGCGGTCAGGCTTGGGCGAACTTCACGCTCAACGCATCGGTCGGCCTCTCGAGCTTCGAGTTCGCGTCGATCGTGCCGTACCAGTTTCAGGCCGGCATGTGGGGGCTCCTCAACGTGACCTCGATCGGTCCCGGGCTCGTGATGAGCGAGAACACGACCGACCAGCTCCAGTTCGTCCCGAACGTCCTCGCCGCGAGCCCGGCGCACTACCCGATCGTGCTCGACGTCCTCGTGACGAACCAGGGGTCGTTCGGCCACACGTTCACGCTCGCTCCCCAGTCGAACGTTTCGCTGTCCCCGGCGAACTTTACCCAGTACTTCCAGCAGCACGCGCCGCTCGTCTCGGTGACGGTGCCGTCGGGAGGCGGGTCGACCGTCTGGGCGAACTTCACGCTCACTGGACCCGGTGTCTACCAGTACATCTGTGAGGTCCCCGGCCACTTCGCGAACGGCATGTACGGCCTCCTCTACGTCGGCGTCGCGGTCCCGACGCCGCCTCCGCCGCCGAGCACCGCGATCGTCGAATCGTGGGTTCTCGTGGGATCGGGGATCCTCCTCGTGATCGGTATCGGGGTGGCGACCGTGGCGAGCTACGCCGGCCGCTTCCCCCGCTCGCCGGGCTCGCACCACGGTCCCCACTGACGGGTCCCCGCCCGCGGGGGCGGACGACCCCGCCCTACGTGCTTGGCGGGGCGTCTACGGGCGAAGGGTCGGCGCCCGCCGCGGGGTGGGGGCGATCCGGGACGGGGCCGCCGCTCAGGTAACGACCAGGAACGACCGCATCGTTCCGTGGAACGTCCCGCAGAACTCCGTGCACTGGATGAGGTACTCCGTGCCGGGGCTCACGTTCGGCACGCCGAACGCGAAGTGGTTCGTCCGACCGGGGATCGCGTCGATGCGCACCCCGAGCTGGGGGATGTTGAACGAGTGGATCACGTCGGCGGCGGTGACGTTGATCTGCACGACCGCGCCCGGGGGAGCCCATAACGCCCCTCCCGACACGCTGTTGGTCGCCGCGTCGTACGAGGAGTTGAAGCAGGTATTGTTGACGGGGTAGCAGAACTCCCAGTACCACTGGTGGCCGATGACGTCGACGTACTCCGTCGGGTTCGCCGGCAACGCGTCGAGGTGGTAGAGGAGGACGGTCGAGTAAACGCCGACGCCGGCGATCAGGACGACGGTCGCGAGCGTCCACGCGACCTCGATCTTGCTAACCATAACGTCGCCCCTTGACCTTCGGGTCGCGGAACTTCCAGAGGGCGTAGACGAGGAACGCGAAGGTCACGATCGAACCCGCGGCGGAGATCCCGACCATCACCCAGACGAGCGCGTTCGTCTCGGCGAGGTTCGTCGGCACGTCCCCAGTGGGGAGTGTCGAGCTACATATTCCCCGCGTACGAACCGTATCGCCTTGCGCCCGAGGGCGCGGGGCCGGCATCGTACGTACGGAGGGGCTTTGAATCACACGCTCCGTCCCGCGAGAGGCGGGCGGGTACGGGATGTCGGTCGTTCGGCGCGGGCGTCGGTTCGTCTCGGGCGCGATCGCGGTCCTCTTGCTCGTGGCGCTCGTGGCGACCTGGTCGGCCGTCGCCCCGGCGCGGGCCTCGAGCGTCGTCGTCGACACGTCCTCGTCGCTCGCCGTGACGACGGCCGCGCCGTACAAGTTCGTCCAGGACGCCTACGAGAACCTTCCGACGAACACGACGATCAACGTGACGGTCACGGACGCCGACACGCTCGCCCACACCTTCTCGATCCTCGACCGCGCGGGATGGGTGATACCGTCGTCCGCGGACCTCGCCACGCTCTTCTCCACCTACGGCAGCCTCGTGAGCGTCAACGTCACCGGCTCCGGCGACCAGGCGCACGCGTCGTTCACGTCGCCGGGACCCGGGTGGTACGAGTTCGTTTGCCTCGAGCCGGGCCACTTCAAGGAAGGGATGTACGGCTACATCGCCTTCGGGATGGCGCTCCCGACCAACCTCACACCCGCCTCGGTGAACACGGGACCCGGGATCGCCGTGTTCATCATCAGCGGCACGATCGTCGCGCTCGTCCTCGTCGCGATCGTCCTCGGCTTCGTCGTCGGCCAGCGCAAGGGATCGATGTTCGAGATGCCTCCCGAGCGCCTCGGCTACCCCGAACCGCCCGCGCCCCCGCCCCCACCGTCGGCCGGTCCGCCCCACCCGTAGCCCGGGGAGCCGATCCCGTCCGGGTCGCAAGACTCAAATGGGGGACCTAGGATAAGCTACGAACCTCGTAGTAGGTTCGGAGCGATCGAATGGCGTGGGGAAACCCGAGTCGGGAGCGTCGCGTGCTGAAGGCCGGCCACTCGTCGATCGCGGTCACCCTGCCGAAGCCGTGGGCGGAGGCGATGAACCTGAGGCCGGGCGATCTCATCGTCTTCGACCAGAACGACGACGGGACGCTCTACCTCAAGCCGGCCCCGGCACCGGGCGCGGCGACCGTCGGCGCGCCGTTCCTCGTCCAGGCCCGCGCGTTCGACACTCCCGGAGTGCTCGAGCGATTGATCGTGGGCGCGTACCGCGTCGGCCATGACGCGATCGAGATCCGGACCGACGTCCCCCTCGCCGCGGAGCGCGTCGAGGAGGTCCTCCAGGCGGCCCGCGGTCTGCTCGGTGTCTCGGTGGTGGCCCACGAACCGAACCGTATGGTCCTCCAGAACTTCATCGACCCGTCGAAGTACGGCCTGCCGCAGCTCGTCCAACGCATGAAGATGATCCTGGTCGCTTTCGTCGAGGAGACCGAGCAGGTCCTCGAACGGCGCACCCGGACCCGCCGGCTCACGACCCTCGAAGAGGAGGCCGGCAAGGTCCTCGCGCTCCTCGTCCGCCAGCTCTTTCTCGCCAGCCGGGACTGGTCGCTCGCCCGGCGGATCGGGAGCCCCGACCCGCGGCAGTTGCTCGAGTGGCGGGTCGTCGTCCACGCGCTCCAGGAACTCGCGGACGTCTTTGGCGCGACGCTGCTCGCGCTCAGCGAGGAGTCCGCGCGGCTTCCGGCCGCCCAGCGGAGCGCCCTCGTCGCGGTCCTCCCGGAGTTCAAGTCGCAGCTCAAGTCGGTGGTCGACTCCCTGATGCATCCGTCCCTCGACCGCGCATGCGAGGTCTACCACGCGAGCTCCCGCCTCGGGGACGGATTCAAGGCCCCGAGCCCGGCCCGCCGGGGGGCCGCCGCCCTGCCGCCCCGCCCGGCCGCGCATCTCCTCGAGCGGGGGGCCGGGTGCCTCACGCTCCTCGCCGAGATCGCGATCGACCGCGCCGTCGCGGGCAGCGCGGAGACGATCCTGGTCGAGGCCGCGTGAGCGGGCTTTATCTGCCTAGGGTCCGGACCGTAGATACCGGTCCGTTCCTGCCGTACGAACGCCATATCGTTCGAGGCCGGGTGCGCGCGGGGGGGAAGACGCGGTGTTCGACTCCATCGACGACTGGTTGATCATAGCCGTGGTGGCCGGGATCCTGTTCTACGGATCCAGCAAGATTCCCCAGCTTGCCCACAGCCTGGGCCGGTCGGTCGGGGAGTTCAAGAAGGGGCGGAACGAGATCGAGCGGGAGATCAAGGCCGAGTCGGTGAGCTCGACCAGCTCCCCGCCCGCGTCGGGCCCGACCCACTGACGCATCGGGCGACCGGCGCGCATGCGCGAGCGAAGGACCCCACGACGGCGAACGGGCGGCCCGGGCCGGGCCGACGGGATCGCAGCGCGGGGGTGCCGGGGTGATTGATGGGAGACCTCGACCGCCTTCTTTCCGTCCTCGGGGAGGTCCGGCACCGGGTCGTCCGGATCGCCCTCGTCCTCGGTCCGCTCTTCGGGAGCCTCCTCCTCTTCGAGCTTCGTCCGCTCACGCTCTCCGTTCTCGGAGTGTCGGTCCCGCTCGCCGTTCCGTGGCCGAGTCCGTTCTACAACGTCACGGCCCAGCTCTTCCGGGCGATGCGGCAGTGGATGCTTCCGGGCGGGGTGACGCTCCTCAACGTCGGGGTCGGCGACTCGATCGTCGTCCAGATGGAGATCGGGCTTCTGCTCACGCTCATCCTCGGCATGCCGTGGATCGTCCACGAGACGGGCGCTTTCCTCGTGCCGGCCCTCCGGCGCAACGAGCGCGCGCTCCTCCGTCAGGTCGGTCTCCCCGCGACGGCGCTCTTTGCGGTCGGAACGGCGATCGGGGTCTTCTTTCTCACGCCGTTCACGTTCCGCTTGCTCTTCCGCTACGTGGCGGCGATGGGGCTCTCCCCCGTCCTCGGGGTGCAGAACTTCGTCACGTTCGCCCTCCTCTACTCGCTCGCCTTCGGGGTCGTCTTCGAACTGCCGGTCTTCGTCTACGCCCTCACCCGGCTCGGCGTGGTCGCCGCGTCGGCGTGGCGACGGCACTGGCGGGCCGCGGTCCTCGGGTCCCTCGTCTTTGGGATGATCGTAACGCCGGACAACTCCGGCATCACGATGCTCCTGATCGCCGCGCCGATGATCGGGCTCTACCTCGGGGGGGCGTACTTCGCGGGACGGTGGGAGGCCCGGGCGACCGAGCGGCGGACCGTCGCCGGGGTCGGCGTGGGGTGAGGCAGGTCGGTCATGGCGCTGTTCAGTGACGTCGATTGGATCATCATCGCCGGAGTGGCGGTCTTCCTCCTCTTCGGCCGGGAGAACCGGGAGGTGCTCCGGACCTTCGGCCGCTGGTACGCCCGGGCGGGGAAGATGAAGCAGGAGCTGCTCTCCGAGTTCTGGAAGGCGGCGGAGCTGCCGGCGATGGGCCCGGGCCAAGCGCTCTCGCTGCGGGGGACGCTCCTCGGCCTCGACCCGACCCCCACGCAGCGGAGCGGGATCCCGGCGCCGGTCCGGACGCCACCCGTCGCCCCGCTGGCCCCCTCGCCCGCCCCACCGCTCGTTCCGACCTACGCGGCGGGCTACCCGGTGCCGACCTGGACGATGACCGTTTCGCTCGACGCGTCGGCCGTGGAGACGAGCCGATGAGCGCGCTCACCCCCGACCAGGTCGTCAGCCTCACCGAGATCCTCGTGCTGCTCATGGGGATCGGGATCACCTGGGCCGTCTACTACGGCAGCGAGCACGCCGAGCTGCCCGGAGAGGCATCCGTTCCCGATCCGACGCTCGCGGACGACGCCCGGCCCGATACCCGTGGGAGGAGCCTGTGATGGGTCCCGGGGCCGCCGACTGCTCGGCGTCGTGCCCGTTCTCGGGCGGTCGCGGGTCCGCGCTCGACTTCCCGGTCGGCCAGATCCGTCGTGTGGCGGCCGGGGGACCGGATCCGAGAGGCGATGTCGACGAGACGAAGCGCAACGTTCTCAAGCTCCTCGCGGTCGCGGGGATCGTCGGGGCCGGCACGGGGGGCCTCGGCGGCGGAGCGATCCAGTACCTCCAGCCACCGACGATCGGGATCTCGAGCTACCCGCGGGTGCAGCTGCTCGACGTCGACGGAAGCCCGCTCACGGTCGCCAAGGTCGAGAGCGAGTACAGCGCCGAGACGGCCGACCTTTTTCTGTTCTACTATCCGCTGCGCAACGAGCCGAACTTCCTCCTCAATCTCTACCCGGCGAGCGGCACGCCGAACGGGCAGAACGGAGCGGAGAACGTACCGGGAGGGATCGGCACCCACCAGTCGATCGTGGCGTACAGCGCGATCTGCCAGCATCTCGGATGCCCCGCGCCGGCGATCGCCTACTATCCGCCGGGCACCTGCCCGCAGACCCCGGGAGGAAAGGCGTTCTACATCCACTGCTCCTGCCACGGGTCGACCTACGACGTCACGAACGGGGCGTCGAACCTGACGGGCCCGGCCGTCCTGCCGCTTCCGCAGGTCGTGCTCGTGACCGACCAGACGGGCAACACGGCGGGCAACATCTTCGCGACGTCGATGGTCGGCCCTCCGGTGAACGGGCACCTCAACACGTTGCAGGGGGACTACGGCGTAGGGGCGACCTCGCAGATCGCGAAAGAATCCCCGGTGATCCTCTGCAACTTCCCCACCTAGAGGTCGCGGTCGAATGACGTTCTCGGGCTGGTACAATCGCTCCCTCAACAAGATCTGGGGGTTCGTCGAGGACCGGACCTCGATGCGCAAGTGGGCGCTCCGGCCCCAGCCCGAGTTCTCGTTCAAGCCGTCGTACTGGACGGGAGCGTTCGTCGTCAACGCGTTCCTCTTCCAAGTGATCTCGGGCGCGCTCCTCCTGTTCTACTACCAGCCGAGTACCGCGCCGACACTGACGGCGTGCGGCCAGCCGATCGGCACCTACTCGGTCGCCCCGGCGGCCTGGTGCTCGACGTACTACATCATCCACTCGATCCCGATGGGTTCGCTCCTCCTATCGAGCCACCTCTACGGCGCGTACGCGATGATCTTCCTCATGTTCCTCCACTTTTTCCGGGGCTACTACCTCGGAGTGTACAAGGCCCCGCGCGAGTTCTCCTGGATGGTCGGGACCCTCCTCATGGTCATGACCCTCGGGATGGGGTTCACGGGGTACCTCCTGCCCTACACCCAGCTCTCCTACAACGCGACGAACGTGGGGATCGTCCTCGCGCTCCGGCTGCCGACGGTCGGCCCGCTCCTCGGGCCGTTCATCCTCGCCGACGGGACCTCGCAGGGGCTCCTCTCCCGCATGTTCGACGCCCACGTGCTTCTCATCCCGCTCGCGCTCGCGGGCCTGCTCTACGCGCACATCGCGCTCTTCGAGTCGCACGGGATCGCGCCGCCCGCGAGCTCCGACCCGACCCAGCGACGCCGGTTCACCGAGCGGGAGGACAAGAAGTCCGTCCCGTTCATGCCGCACATCTTCTTTTACATCACGAAGTGGGGGCTGCTCTACGTCGGGGTCCTCCTCGGGATCGCGGCCCTGTGGCCGTGGAGCCTCCCGACGTACGTCGGCAACCTCGCCGCGGCCGGTGTCGTCACGGAGCCCGACTGGTACTTCCTCTGGCTGTTCAAGCTCGTCGACTTCCAGGGCGTGACGCCGGTCGTCGCGGTCGGCATCTCGAACGTGCTGCTCGTCTACGTGCTGCTCCTTCCGTTCCTGGACCGGTCGAAGCGCACGCATCCGCGGGACCGGCCGCTCTTCATCTGGCTCGCGACAAGCCTGCTCGCCTTCTTCGTCATGATGACCGTCTGGGGCGGGGAGACGCCCGGGGTCCAGATCACGCCGCCGAGCGTCGCGATCACGCTCGGTCCGATCTTCCTGGTGAACGGCCTCGTGGTCGCGCTCTTCCACTGGCGGTACCACCGAAGCTACCAGCGCCGACTCGCCGCGCGGATGCTCCCGTACGCGGGCCCGTTCCCCGCCGCCCCCACCCCCGCGGCCGGTGCGGCCCCCGCTGCGGAGGTGGCGCCCCGTGAGTAGCGCGGCCGAGCGCCCGACGTGGAACACCGCCCCCCTCTGGGGGATCCTCGCCGTCCTGCTCGTCCTCGGGACCGTGGGGGCCGCGACGGTCGTCTACGGGGTGCTCGCGGTCGTCGGCGGTTCGCTCGGGGCGCTCGCGATCGCCGCGGTCGGCGCGGTCGTCGCCGTCCTCTCCTTCCTGTTCATGGCCGGCATCCTCTACCGGGTGGACCGGTACCGGGGGGCCAACGCACGGAGGGTCGAGCTCTTTGAATAGCGAGATGCCCGACGAGGAGCTGCGCGCGGTGCGCGCCCGTGTCCTCGACCTCTATACGGCGGTCGAGGTGCTGATGCTGCTCGGGATCGCGGTCCTGATCGTCTACGCGATCCGGATCGGACCTCTCACGAGCCCGGGGGCTCAGGAATCGTTCGGCCTCGCCGCCGCCCTCATCTTCCTGATGGGCACCGTGGTCGCCCACCTCGTCGACCGGACCTACCGGTCGTGGCCGCTCGGCCGCCGGTTCCGTCCCACGCCGCCCGGTCCCGTGACCGTGGAAGCCCAGGGGCGGTTCCTGAAGGTCGTCGTGCTGGTCGTCGCCGCTGCGGCGATCGCGTACATACTAGGGGGACTTATCGCGTGAGGGCCCGAGGGAAGGGACGATGACCGACTTCCTCGAGCCGATGACGCTCGTCGCGCTCATCGCGGGGGTCGCGGGGTTCTTCCTCTGGGCGCTCGCCTACCACGGGTCGTGGCTCGTCCCCGCGATCAAGAAGTGGCTCTTCACGACCGACCACAAACGCATCGGCCTCATGTACATCGTCACGGGGCTGATGTTCTTCTTCATCGGCGGGATCTACGCGACGCTGATCCGGACCGACCTCGGGTTCGTTCAGGGGCTCGGCCTCGATCCCCAGACGACCCTCGGGATCACGCCGGACGTCTACTCGACCCTGTTCACGATGCACGGGGTCCTGATGATCTTCATGTTCATCATGCCGACCCTCGCCGGGTTCGGCAACTACCTCGTTCCCTCGATGATCGGTTCGCGGGAGATGGCGCTCCCGCGGATCAACGCGATCGCGTTCTGGCTGATCCCGCCCGCCGGCATCATCCTCATGCTGTCGAACGCGAACGCCGGATGGACCGGCTACGTCCCGCTGAGCGTGAACATGCCGGGGAACGGGATCGACCTCTGGATCCTCGGTCTCCACATCCTCACGATCTCCTCGATGCTGGGGGCGATCAACTTCCTCGTGACGATCCTGAAGCACCGGGCGCCGGGCGTGCACTACTGGAACATGCCGCTCTTCGTCTGGTCGATCCTCATCAACGCGGTCCTGCTCATCTTCGCGCTCCCGAGCCTCTCCATCGGGCTCACGATGGTCCTCTCCGACCGCCTCTTCGGGACGCACATCCTGGCGGCGGCGAACGGGACGCCGCTCGGGGGGGCGCTCCTCTACCAGAACGTCTTCTGGTTCTTCGCCCATCCCGAGGTCTACATCATGGTCCTGCCCGCGTTCGGGATCGTGTCGACCGTCCTCCCGAAGCTCGCCCGCAAGGACATCTACGGCTACGGCGCGATGGCGGTCGCCCTCGGCACGTTCGCGGTGCTCAGCTTCGCCGTCTGGGAGCACCACATGTTCGTGACCGGGATCTCGACGAACGTCCGGTTCGTGTTCATGCTCGCGACGATGGCGATCGCGGTCCCGAGCGCGGTCAAGACGTTCAATTGGGTCGCGACGCTCTGGGGCGGTCGGATCTGGATGGCCGTCCCGATGTGGTTCTGCATCGCGTTCATCACCGGGTTTGTCATCGGCGGGCTCTCGGGCCTGATGCTCGCCTCGATACCGATCGACTACCTCTACCACGGTACCTACTTCGTGGTCGCTCACTTCCACTACATCCTGCTCGGTGGGACGCTGATGGCGATCTTCGCCGGGATCTACTTCTATTTCCCGATCCTGACCCACCGCTGGTACAGCCAGCCGCTCGGCCAGGTCCACTTCCTGCTCACGTACGTCGGGGTGAACCTGCTCCTGTTCCCGATGTTCATCCTCGGCGCCGAGGGGATGCCCCGCCGCGTCTACACCTACCTCTGGACGGGCAACTTCCAGGCGCTCAACTTCCTCTCGACGCTCGGGGCGTTCGTCCTTGGTATCGGCCAGCTCGTCTTCGCCTACAACATGGTCTACAGCTACTTCGCGGGCCGGCCGGTCACCACGGACGACCCGTGGGGCGAGGAGCTCGCGGCGACGATGACCGGCCCCGTCCGCGCGCCCACGCCCGCCCGGCTCCCGACGCCGGTGCCGACCGCCGCTCCCGGGGAGACCCCGTAGGGCCTCCATGCGCGGTCACGACCTCTTCCGGTATGCGACGGTCTTCGCTTGCCTCCTTTGCTACACGACCATTCTCCTCGGGGGGAACGTGATGGCGAGCGACAGTGGCCTCGCCTGCCCCGCGTGGCCGTCGTGCACGGGCAACGGGAA
Source organism: Thermoplasmata archaeon (assembly GCA_021816865.1). GTDB lineage: Archaea > Thermoplasmatota > Thermoplasmata > Lutacidiplasmatales > UBA184 > Lutacidiplasma. Next base: position 11,471 of record JAKAWX010000002.1, read on the forward strand.
CTTCCTGCCGGCGTTCCAGGGCGGGGTCGCGCTCGAGTGGAGCCACCGGGTCTCGGCGTTCTTCCTCTCGGTGAGCATCGTCGTCCTCGCGCTGCTCGGAGTCGTCTACGAGCGCGCCCGCAAGGTCCTTTTCCGCCTGGGGCTCGCCGCCCTCGCGCTCGTCGTCGCCGAGGCGCTCCTCGGGGGGCTCGTGGTCGAGAGCCAGCTCCGCGTGGCCCTCGTCCTCACCCACCTCGGCATCGCGACCGCGCTCTTCGGTCTCCTCCTCGTGCTCGTGCTCCTCTCGAACCTTCGCGAGCTCCCGCGCCGGTGGGTCGAGTGGGCCCGCCGCGCCTCGGACGAGGCGGGCGTCCCCGTTCCCGGCCCCCGCGGGAGCGACCCCCCGGCTCCCGGCGCGCCCGCCGGGTGGCCCCGGGAAGGCTAAACCCCACCGCGAGCTCGCAGGTCCGTCCATGACCGAAGGGGCGGAGCCGCCGCCGGTGACCGCTCCCGGCGTCTCGACCCGCCTCGCCGACTTCGTCGAGCTCTCCAAGCCCGGGATCACCGCCCTCATCTGCCTGGTCGCGGTAGGGGGGTTCGTCCTCGCCGACCCGCGGACGATCGACCTTTCCCGACTCGCGATCCTGGTCGCGACCGGCGCGAGCGCCTCGGCGGGCGCCGCGATGCTGAACCACTATCTCGACCGGGACCTCGACGTGCGGATGAAGCGGACGCGCCGCCGTCCCCTCCCGGCCGAGCGGATCGCTCCCGAGGGGCTCGCCGCCGCGCTCGGGATCGTCCTCCTCGCGCTCGGGATCGGGGCCGCGACGGTGTTCTTGAACCCGCTGACGGGGTTCTCCATCCTTCTCGGAGGCCTCACCTACGTTGTCGTCTACACCCTCTGGCTCAAGCGGCGCTCGAGCTGGAACATCGTGGTCGGGGGGTTCGCGGGTAGCGCTCCCGCGCTCGCGGGGAGCGCCGCGGCGGTCGGCGGGTACACGTGGGGGGTCGTCGCGTTCGCGGTACTCGTCTTCCTCTGGACCCCACCGCATTTCTGGAGCCTCGCGCTCCTCCTCCGGGACGACTACGCCCGGGCCGACCTCCCGATGCTGCCGCGCATGGACGACCCCCGATTCTCGGGGAAGGTCGTCGTCGTCTCGGCCGCCCTCCTCGTACCGGCCGCGCTCCTCATCGGCGTCTCGGGCGCGGTGACCTGGCCGGTCCTCGTGACGCTGCTCGCCCTCGGCCTCCTCTTCGTCGCGTTGACCCTTCCGCTCTGGCGGGTCGTCACCGCGAAGACCGCCCGACGCGGGTTCATCTTCTCGGGTCCGTACCTCCTCCTCGTCATCGTCGCGCTGATCGCCAACGCCCCGCTCGTCCTCCACGGGTTCCCGACGGGGTTCTGAACGGGGACGCGCTTCCGGGCGGTCGGTGAGCTTATCTTGCCCGACCGGTACTCACCTTCTCGATGCCGGACTCCGCCCGGGCCGGAGGCGTCACCGACCGCGTGCGCACCACCGAAACCGTCCTGAAACGGCTCGGGTACTCGCGGGTGTCGGCGGGGCGCGCCGCCGCTCCGCTGCAGGCGTCGTTCTGGGTCCAGGAGGCGGGAGTTCCGCGCCGGACGTTCCCCGTCTTCGTGCCTCCTTCGGGCCGCGCCACCGTCGAAGAGGGGATCGACCGCTGGGTCGAGGGCCTGCGCGGCGTCCCGTCGAGAGCGGCCCGGGCGATCTTCGTCGTGCCCAGCGACGCCGATGCGGACGAGGCCTGGGCGCGCCTCGGGCGCACGACCCTGGCGACGATCGACCACGAGGTCTCGATCCTGGTCGTGCCGCTCGCCGAGCGAGCGGGCGACGCCCCGCACTTTCATTTGAGGGTCGCCCCCCCTGCGGAGGTCCTCCGGTTCGCTACGGGGATCGTGGTCGGCCTCTTCCGCCGGGCGCAGGCAGCCGAAGGGTCGAGCCAGATCGATTTTGAGGAGCTCCTCGGGCTCCTGAGGGGACGGTTCGGCCTCGACGTCCAGCGCTCGCTCGGCGTCCGGTCGGACGAGGACGCGCTGTTCATCCTCTACCAGCTCGCGCAGCGCGACGCCTACGCGCCGGGCGACCCGGGCGCGAACCTCCACCTCCTCGTCCTGAAGCCGAGCGGTCCCGCGGCCCGCCTCCCTTGGTTCTCGGGCTAGAATCTCCGGCGACACGAACCGAGCCGTTAAGAATCCGATCCGGTCTGCAACGGAGGAAGGATGAGCGCTCCCGCGGAGGCGTATCGGTCGCCGTACACTCCGTACGCCGGAAGCTCGACACCGCCCGCCGCCGTCGGGCCCGCCGAGGGGAAGCTCGACCTCTGGACGTTCTTCTGGCTCGCGCTCGTCAACACCGCGATCATCGCGGTGTCGGGGATCGTGACGTGGTGGTTCGTCCACCACTAGGCCGGCGCGTCGGTTCGGGCAAACCATTATCTAAGCGGGTCGGGTCGGCGCGCCGCCGACGCCTCGTGGGGCCGTGGGGTAGCTTGGACCATCCTTCTTGCTTGGGGTGCAAGAGACTCCGATTCAAATTCGGACGGCCCCACCTCCTCGGGTCCCGGTGGGTCCTTTTCGGCTAGTGGCCGGGCGTAGGCCCGCCGGTCGCCGATCCTATCTTCGACCCGGACGTCCGTTTCGACGGGGACGCCCGGGGCCGAAAGGCGTTCGCTCCGCCGTCGTCCTCGTCTCTCCCCGGCGCCGAGGCGGGGTATCGTCGCGCCTCGTCTGCCGGGACCCGGCCGTCCCCCGCACGTCCCCCCCGGCCCGCGGGCGCGCGAGCCCGACCGGTCGGCGGGGTCCGCCTCGTGGGCAGCGGTCGCGTTCACCGTGGGCGTGTTATACGTCGTTCCCCGTCCCACGATCCGGGCGCTCGCGTCCGCACGAAGGGGCGGCCCGGGCGCGGCCGCTCGGGCGTCGCTCCCAACGCGGGGGGGCCGGCGAGCGCTCGGGCGCGAGCGGCGGGGACTCATGTAGCCGTGCGTCGATGCGCGCGGCGATGGGCCGTCGGTTCGTGTCCGAGCGCCAAAGGGACCGGTACTATCTCGCCGCCCAGCGGGAGGGCCTGCGGTCCCGGGCCGCGTTCAAGCTCGCCTACCTCGACGACCGCTTCCGCCTCTTCCGTACGGGCGGGCGCGTTCTCGACCTCGGGGCGGCCCCGGGCGGCTGGGCCCTGATCGCCCGCGACCGCGTCGGAGGCCCCGGGCGGGTGGTCGCCGTGGACCTGCGGCCGATCGAACCGATCGAGGGCGTCGAGGTCGTCCGGGGACGGGTCGGCGACCCGCGATTGACGGGGCGGCTCGGACCCGAGCCGTTCGACGTCGTCCTCTCCGACCTCTCGCCGCGCATCGGGGGAGCGTACGCGACCGACCATGCCCGCTCGGTCGCGCTCGTCCGGGACGCCTTCGAGGTCGCGCGGGCGCATCTTCGACCCGGTGGGACGTTCGTGGCCAAGGTGTTCGCCGGCGACCTGCTGGACGACCTCGCGCGGGACGTCGCGGCATCGTTCGATGACGTGCGGCGCACCAAGCCTCCCGCGTCGCGCGATCCGTCCTCGGAGCTCTACCTGGTCGCGCGCGGCTACCGACCCCGCCGGGAGCGGTCCGGTGCGAAGTCGCCGGATTCCGAGGTCCCCGGCCGGCCCGCTATATAGGTTCGGAGATTACCCCGCTCCCCCGTTTGAGGCTTGGTCACTCGTGATCCGATTCGGACCTGCGGGGATCCCTCTTTCCTGCAAGGGGCGAACGCTCCGGGACGGCATTGCGGACGTCCACCATCTCGGGCTCACCGCGATGGAGGTCCAGTTCATCAAGGTCAACCCGCTGACGCGGCTCGCGCTCGACGAGGAAGTGGGCCACCTCGCCCGCGAACTCCCCCAGCAGCTCGTCGTCAGCGTCGGGCCATCGGACCACCAGGGCGGCCCCCCGAGCCTCGACGCGATCTCGGCCCCGATCCGCCGGCGCGATTCGGTCTCGACGCTCACGTGGAGCCTCGCGAAGGACTATCCCGACCTCCAGCAGACGAAGATGCTCGGACGCGCGCTCGACGCGGACCTTACGCTGCACGCGCCCTACTACGTCGATTTCTTCGGCTCGAGCGACGCGCGCGAGCAGTCGACCCGGCAGATCCAGTGGGCCGGGGTCCTTGCGCAAGGGCTCGGGGCGCGGCTCACGGTGACGCACCTCGGATTCTACGGGGGGGGCGACCGGAGGGATTCCGTCCAGGAGCTCACCGAGATCGTCACCGACCTCTCCGACTGGTTCTCGAAGTTCTCGAAGGGGACGGTTCGCCTCGCGATCGAGCCGAGCGGCCACCCCGACGTCTTCGGTTCCCGGGAGGAGGTCCTCGAGCTCGTCCGCCGGGTCAAGCGGACGGTGCCGGTCCTCAACCTCGCACACCTCGCGGCCCGCGAACGCACGAACTTCGAGGACCCCGCCCAGCTCGAGACGCTGGTCAAGCAGTTCGTGGAGGCGACCGACGGTCCCCTCTACCTCAACTTCTCGGGCGTGGAGTTCTACGGCCCGGGCGAGTTCCGGCTGACCCCGATCAAGCGCGGCCTCGTGCGGTTCGACCCGCTCGCGGAGCTCCTCGCGGAGCGGGACTACGATGTGACGGTGATCTCGAGCTCTCCGCTCCTCGAGCACGACGCGATGTACATGAAGCTCCTCTACGAGCGCGCGCTCACGCGGCGCTGGACGAAGCTACACGCGGCGCCGGCCGCGCGAGCGCCCGGGGCCCCGGCGGCCCGCAAGGCGGGCGCCCCCGGGGTGCCCCCGTCCCGACAACCGGCGGCCCGGCCCGCGCGCCCGGCCGCGGCGGCCGCGCGTCCCAGGGAGGCGAAGGTTCGTGGGCACCAACGGGGACGCTGAGCGCCCGACGGTCACTCGCGCCGTCCGCTACATCGGCGAGAGGGTCACCGCCGCGCTCGAGCGGGTCGACCCGAAGGCGATCGGCCGCGCCGTCGACCTTCTCGCGCGGGCCCCGCAGATCTTCGTCTACGGCGCGGGACGCAGCGGCATCATCGGCCGCGCGTTCGCGATGCGGCTGGTCCAAGCGGGCCTGCGCGCGTACGTCATCGGGGAAAGCGTCACCCCGATCGTCCGCCGGGGGGATACCGTCTTCCTGCTCTCGGGCCAGGGCGAGAGTTACTCGTCGATGCAGACCGCCAACATCGTTCGGCGCGAGGGCGCCGACCTCATCGTCCTCACGGCCCGTCCGGGGTCGAAGATCGCGCACACCGCGACCGTCCTCCTCACGATCGAGTTCGCCGAGGACCCCGACCGCCCCCGCTACGCGCCGCTCGGAACGCTGTTCGAGTCGGCGAGCCTGCGGCTTACCGACAGTCTCATCGCCGAACTTTTGCGGACGCGAGGCGAGACCGAAGATTCGATGCGACGGCGCCACGCGATCATGGTCTAGCGCCCGGCCGCGCGCCAAAGCTTAAGGAGCGGTCCCCTTCCCGGCCGGCGTGTCCGCCAAGGGATCTGCGGTCCCTCGCACCCTCGTACCCGTCCCGTCGCGGTTCTTCGTTACGAGCGGCAAAGGGATCAACAAGACGAGCGAGCTCAACGCCTTCGACCTCGCGCTGCTCCAGGCCGGCATCGGGGAGCAGAACTTGGTGAGCGTATCGTCGGTCCTGCCGATCGGGATCCGCCAGATCGACCGGGAGACGATCCCCCGGGGAGCCATCACGCACTGCGTCCTGTCGCGCCACGCGGGCGGCGAAGGCGAGGTGATCAGCGCGGGGATCTCGTACGGCTTCCGCACCGACGGCCAGGGCGGCTACGTGGCCGAAGGCCACCTCCACGGCACGCAGAAGTCCCTCAAGGAGTTCCTCAAGTGGCGGATGGAAGAGATCGCGCACTTCCGCGGCGTCGAACTGCGACGCATCCACTACCGGACCGAGGAACTCTCGATCCCGATGGACCACTACGGGGTCTGCATCGCCGCGTGCGTCTTCCTTCCGTAGGCCCCCGGGCGGCTAGAGCAGCTTTCGGAAGAGCAGCTTGTCCTCGAGCCGACCGTCGATCGCGAGCTTGCGCGTCACGAGGGCCTTCATCGGGCCGATCTCCTTGCGCACGAGGCCGTGGAACGTCGCGACGTCCGTCGTGATCGTAACGTCGGCCTTGGGGGCTCGGCCCGATCGCAAGTTCGCGAGTCGGCCCCCGGCGAGGTCGACCGCGTAGGTCCCCGCGTCGGTGAGCCGGATCTCGATCGTCCGCGCGAGGCCGGCGAGCTCCTCCGCCGTCGCGGGGGTCCTCTCGGCGTGGCGGTTGAACCGCTCGACGAGCCCCGCGAGGGTCTCCTCCACCGTCATGGAACGAACGCGTCCAGCGTCCGAGCCGGTCGGGCGGGCTTAACCCTTTGCATCGTGGCCCACGAACCTCGCATCCACGGCGGGACGGGGCCGCCGTCCGCGAGCGCGCGCCGGGCGAAGTCGATCGTCCGCCGGTCGGACGGGTAGCCACTTCCGATCGACGCGTCGAGCGAGTGCGCGAGCCGCGCGATCGCCCGGTCGCGACGGACCTTCGCGACGATCGACGCGGCCCCGACGACGGGGTCGTCACGATCGGCGTGGTGCCGGGCGACGATCCGTACGTCGCCGCCGGATCGACCGGCGACCGACCGACCGAACCGCTGTGCGTCGACGTCGCACGCGTCGACGTACGCCACGTCGGGCTTCAGCGCGCGCACGAGCCGGGCGAACGTCTCGGCTTCGAGCTCGTTGAGGCGACCGCGCTCGACGTAGCGGTCGATCGTCTTCGGCGCGAGCGCGACCGATCGGCGCTCGCCGACGGACGAGAGACGGCGGTAGACCTCCGACCGGGCGCCGGGAGAGAGGGCCTTCGAGTCCCGCGCGCCGGCCCCTACGAGCGTCGGGATGCGGTCCTCCCGCACGAGGAACGCGCCGACGACGAGGGGGCCCAGGAGGCTTCCGCGCCCCGCCTCGTCGATCCCGAGGATCCTACCGCCCGTCGTACCGTTCCCCGGCGCCGGACACGCGTCAAGCAGTTAAGCCGTCGCGGCGCTGGGCCGACGATGTCGCTCGACGGACTCATCGTGCCGATCCCGACCCTCTTCGCCGATGACGGCGCGCTCGACACGGGGCGCAACGCGAAGTTCGCGCGCACCCTCTCGGACGCGAAGGTCGACCACCTCTTCCTCCTCGGCTCGCTCGGCGAGTTCCCGTCGGTCGACGACGAAGAGCGTACCCGGCTCGTCGACGTCGTCGTCGAGAGTGCGACCGGGAAGACGGACGTCTGGGTCGGGGTAGGGGCGCCCTCGACCCGGCGGGCGGTCGCCTACGCCGAGGAGGCGGAGGCGGTGGGCGCCGCCGCGGTCGTCGCGGTCCCGCCGTACTACCTGCACCCGTCCCTTGCGGCCGTCGCGAGCTACTACCGCGCGATCCGCGCCGCCGTGACCGTGCCGCTCCTGGCGTACAACATCCCGTCCCTCGTCGGCTACCCGCTGCCGGCCGACCGGGTGCACGCCCTGGCCGCCGACGGGACGCTCGCCGGCGTCAAGGACACCTCGGGCTCGCTACCGAGCGTCGAGGCGTTCCTGCGCGGGGCCCCGCCCGGGTTCGCCGTCTTTCCCGGGGACGACGTGCTCGCGAGCGCCGCGATCGCCCGGGGCGCGCGGGGCGCGGTGATGGGGATCGCCAACGTCGTGCCGAGGCTCTGCGTCGAGCTCGTCGCCGCCGCCCGGGGCCCCGACCGCGCCCGCACCGAGGAGCTCCAGTCGCTCGTGGACGCGCTCGTCGACGTCTCGCGGAGCGCGCCGTTCCCGTCCGTCGACAAGTTCCTCGCCGCCGAACTCCGGGACGCCGAGGTCGGCTATCGGGCCCCCTACGACCCGCTCACGGTCGAGGAGCGGGAGGTGGTGCGGGAACGCCTCGCTCCGCTCCGGCCACGCCTCGCGCCGTTCCTCGGGCGGTGAACCGTGCGCGCGGTCGTCGTTCGGCCCCCGGCCGCGGGTGTCGCCCTCGAGGACGTTCCCGCCCCCTTGCTCCCGCCGGGGGCCGTGCGGGTCTCGGTCCTCGAGTGCGGCGTCTGCGGGACCGACCACGACATCGTGGGCGGACGGTACGGACGACCGCCGGCGGGCTCGGAGTTCCTGATCCTCGGCCACGAGAATCTGGGGGAGGTGGCGGAGGTCGGCGCCGGGGTCGACGGGTTCGCTGCCGGCGACCTCGTGGTCGCGACGGTGCGGCGTGGCTGCGGCCGGTGCCGGTTCTGCCGGTCGAACCGGTCGGACTTCTGCGAGACGGGCGACTTCACCGAGCGGGGGATCGGTGGGGCCCACGGCTACATGGCCGAGGAGTACGTCGACGTTCCCGCCTACCTCGTGAAGGTCCCGCCGGCGCTGCGCCGGGTCGCGGTCCTCCTCGAGCCGCTCAGCGTGGTCGAGAAGGCGGTCTTCCAGGGCCAGCGCGTGCTCGACCGCAAGGAGCCGACCCCGGGCGAGCCGAAGACGGGAACGCCGACCGCCCTCGTCGCCGGGACCGGGGCGATCGGAATGCTCGCCGCGTTCCTCCTGCGAGTCCGGGGGTACGAGGTCGTGGGGGTCGACCGTCACGGCGACGACACGCCCGCCGCGAAGACGCTCGCTCGTACCGGAGTGGCGCACGCGAACGTGCTCGCCGGCTTCGACGTGCTCGGCAAGCGCCGGTTCGACCTCGTGGTCGAAGCGACCGGGTCGGCCACCCTCGACTTCGCCCTCATCGACCGGCTGGGGCCGAACGGCGTCCTCGTCCTCACGGGGATCCCGGACGCCGACGCCCCGCCGACGCCGGTCCCGGGCGGCGCACTCCTCCGGGACGTCGTGCTCGGAAACCAGGCGATCGTCGGCTCCGTCAACGCGAATCGCACGTACTTCGAGGCCGGCCTGCGCGACCTCACGGTCTTCGAAGAGCGGTGGCCCGGGGCGGTCGGTGCCCTGGTTTCGGGCCGCCAACCGCTCGAAGCGTTCCGCGACGTCCTCACGACCCACCCCGGCGGAACGATCAAGATGGTCCTCACCGTGCGGCCCGGGGGCGCGGCGGGGACCGCGCCCTAAAGGTCAAATAGGCGACTCCGCTCGAACCGCTCCTCGCTGGGAGGACCGATGGGGATCTGGCAGGGACTGTCCCGCCGCAAACGCACCGGGGGCCGGCTCCGGCCGATCCGCAAGAAGCGACGGTTCGAGATCGCCCCCGAGCTCCAGCACGCGACCGTTGGCCCCGGGACCGTCAAGCGCTACCGGGGCCGGGGGCTCAACCCGAAGCTGAGGATCCTCACGACCACGTCGATCAACGTCTTCGACCCCGCCACGAAGAAGATGCAGAAGGCGACGATCGTTACCGTCCGGGAGAACCCGGCGAACCCGAACTACGTCCAGCGCAACATCATCACGAAGGGTGCGATACTCGAGACGGACGTCGGATTGGTCCAGGTGCGCTCGCGTCCGGGCCAGGACGGGGTTCTGAACGGGGTTCGCGTCCCGCCACGCGCCACGGCGTGAGGCGTCCCGGCGGATGCCCGAGCACTTCTACGTCTACCCGGCGTACCTCGCCCAGGGTCGCTCGCGCGCCGAGGGACGTCGCCGGCCCTCGGGCGAGGGGATCCCCGACGTTACGGTCGCCGAGATCGCGGAGGCGGCCCGGCGGCTCGGCTACCGTGTCGAGGTCGAGGCCGAGAAGTCGTACCCCCGGGACCCGACGACGCTCGTCGGGCGGGTCAAAGTGACGAAGCGAGCGGGAAGCTCGAAGACCGGGTTCCTCAAGCTTGTGGCCGCGGAGGTCCGTCGTCACCGGGGACCCGCGGGACGGCCCTAGCATGGAGGAGCCCGGGACCGTCTACTTCACCGGCACGGCCGGCGCGGGGAAGACGACGCTCGTGCGCGCGTTCGCCGACTGGACGAAGAGCGCCGGGTACGACGCGACGGTCGTCAACCTCGACCCGGGAAGCGAGGCGGACGGGACGGGGTTCGACATCGACATCCGAGAGTGGGTCCGCCTCTCCGACCTCCAGGAGGAGTACAACCTCGGGCCGAACGGCGCCCAGGTCGCGGCCGCCGACATGATCGCCCTCAAGATCTTCGAAGTGCGCCAGGCGATCCAGGAGCTCAAGTCGGACTACGTGCTCGTCGACACGCCCGGCCAGATCGAGCTCTTCGCGTTCCGCGAGGCATCGAAGGCGATCGTCGACGCGCTCAGCGGCGACCGGTCGGTGATCGCCTTCCTCTTCGACCCCGCGCTCGCGCGAACGCCGGGAGGGTTCGTCTCGCTCCTCATGCTGAGCTCGACCCTCGAGTTCCGCTTCCGTTTGCCGATGGTGAACCTGCTCGCGAAATCGGACGTCCTCACGCCCGAGCAGCTCGCCGAGGTGACCTCCTGGTCCGACGAGCCCGGGGCGCTGTACGAGGCAGTAACGCGTGACGCGCCGACCCCCGACGTCCAGCTGTCGACCGAGCTCTTCCGGGCCATCGAGACGATGGGCCCGCTCGGGGGGGTGCTGCCGACCTCGGCGAAGGAGAACCTCGGCCTCGAGGCGCTCTACCAGGCGTGCCAGCGGGTCTTCGCCGGAGGCGAGGACCTCGAACCGTCGCACGCCCCGTCGACCGACTGAGGCCGACGGAGGTCGGGCGGTCGCTGGCCCGTTACTCGTCGGTGAAGAAGAGGCCCATGCCCGCGGAAGCGCTCTCCTCTTCGTCCTTGAACCGTCGGTAGAGCGGTTCGGCCTCGGCGCTGAGAAGGCGGGTGCCGACCGCGTCGAGGAGCCCTTCCGCGCGCTTCACCGCGTCGGCCGAGCCCTCGACGAGCACGTACGTGCGGTCGCCCGGGCCGCCGAGAGCCCCCGCGTCCCGGACCTTCTGGCTCTGTCGGGAGACGACGTCGTCCCGCAGCGCTGCGTCGAGCTCGGTCCGCTTCGAGGACGGAACGGAGTAGATCGTCCACGCCATGCCCCCGGCCGACCCGGCTCGCCTATATGGGGTTGTTCGAAGGGGAGGAACGGGCGGACCGGGGGGTTCCGAAAGCGATGTACGCGCGGTCGACCGACTCTCCGGTGCTGCTCATCGGCGCCGCGCACGTAATCGACCTCGCCCGGCCGCTGCGCGAGCTCCTGAACGAACGGACGCTCGACGGGATCGCGATCGAGCTCGACGCGGAACGCGCCGACGCGCTCCTCGCCCCCGAGGGTCGGCGCCCCCGGGGCGGCGGGCCCCTCTTCGCGCGCCTGTGGAGCCTTCTGCAGCGCCGCCTCGGCGCCGAGATCGGCGGGGGGGTCCCGGGCGCCGAGATGAAGGCGGCGGCCCTCGTGGCGCGCGAGCGGTCCCTTCCGCTCTTCTTGGTCGACGACCCGATCCGGTCGACGCTCGTCCAGTTGGTGCGGGCGATGCCGTTCAAGGAACGCGTGCTCCTCCTCGCGAGCGCCGTGGTAGGACTCTTCCTCCCCGCGCGGGTCGTCGAGCGGGCGATCGACCGTTACGTCGACGCGCCGGACGACTACACCGCGGAGCTGCGGCAGGTGAGCCCGACGCTCGCTCGCGTCCTGATCGACGACCGCAACGAGCACATGGCGGACCGCCTCGCCGAGCTGCGGCACCGCGGGTACGGACGGATCGCGGTCGTGGTGGGGGACGCTCACCTCTCGGGGCTCCGCACCGCCCTCGGACGTCGGGGGATCCCGACCGAGTCGGTCCCGTTCCGCGAACTGAGGGCCGCTAAAGGACGCGCACCGAGCTCTTCGTGACCTCGTCCACCGCCTGCGCGAACGCGTCCGCGAACCGGGAGAGTTCGGGGGAGCGGTGCTCCTCGATTCGGCCCGCATCGCCCAGGGCGGAGACTTCGGGCACGACGGGGAGCTCGGCGAGGACGGGGAGCCCGTACTCGGCCCCGACGGCGCGGACCCGGCTCGGGCCGAAGAGCGAGATCCGCTCGCCGCAGTGAGGGCAGGTGAGGTACGCCATGTTGTCCACGACCCCGAGGAGGGCGACGTGGAGGTCGCGAGCCATGTTCATCGCCTTTTTGACGATCAGCGCCGCGAGGTCCTGGGGGGTGAGGACGAAGACCATCCCGTCGATCGGGATCGTCTGGAAGACCGTGAGCGGCACGTCGCTCGTACCGGGCGGCATGTCGATGAGCAGGTAGTCGAGCGACCCCCAGTTGACGCCGCCGAAGAACTGCGTGATGAGCCGGGTGACGAGCGGTCCCCGCCAGATCACGGGCGTCTGCTCGTCCTCGACCATGAACTGCGAGGAGACGACCGAGATGCCGGTTCGGGACGACGCGGGCTCGATCCCCTCGCCCCGGTCGACGAGGGGCCCGGTGAGACCGAGGAGCTTCGGGATCGACGGGCCGGTGATGTCCGCGTCGAGGATCCCCACGGCGAGGCCCCGTCGGCGCAGCTCGGTCGCGAGGAGGGCCGTGACCGACGACTTCCCGACCCCTCCTTTGCCGCTGCCGATCGCGACCACGTGGCGGACCGAGCCCTTGCTCATCCGCTGGAGCAACCCCCGCGCTGGCGGACGTGCCCCGTGAGAGTGTCCCTCCGCGGTCGGCGGCGGGCCGGGCGTGGCGCCGGGAGGAGCGGCCATCGGGTTGCCACGGGGGTGCGGCTATATAACGCGAGACCCGTGCGAACGACCGGTCGGGGGGGATCGATGTCCGTGGGCCGATCGGCAGAGCTGGACGAGCTGTTCTGCCCGGCGTCCGTAGCGGTCATCGGCGCGTCGAACCGTCCCGGGAAGGTCGGCACGATCCTCTTCCGCAATATCCTCGAGGCCGGTTTTCGCGGGGTCGCCTACCCGGTCAACCCGACCTGGAAGAGCGTCTCGGGGGTGCGCTGCTATCCGGACGTCGCGTCGCTCCCCGAGGCGCCCGACCTCGGGGTCGTGATCGTGCCGGCCGGGGGGGTCGCGGACGTCGTCGAGGAGCTCGGTCGCGCCGGGACCCGGGGGGTCGTCGTCATCTCGGCGGGATTCCGCGAGGTCGGCGACGCGGGGACCCGCCTCGAGGCGGAGGTCGTCCGTCGGGCGGAGAAGTACCGCATGTCGCTCGTGGGTCCGAACTGCTTCGGCGTCTTCAACACCGACCCCGAGGTGAGCCTGAACGCGACGTTCAGCGAGTCGCTCCCCCCGCGGGGGAACATCGCCTTCGTCTCCCAAAGCGGGGCGCTCGGCGCGGGGATCCTCCAGTACGGCATCGCGGAGCGGATCGGGTTCTCCCGGTTCGTCTCGGTCGGCAACCGGGCCGGCGTGGACGAGAACGACCTGTTGCGCTCGCTCGGTCGGGACCCGGCGACGAAGGTGATCCTCCTCTATGTCGAGAGCCTCGCGAACGGGGAGCGGTTCCTCGAGGCTGCCCGCGCGGTGACGGAAGAGAAGCCCGTCCTCGTGATCAAGAGCGGGCGCACGGCGGCGGGCGAGCGCGCGGCGAAGAGCCACACGGGCTCGCTGGCCCAGTCGGGCCGGGACCTGCTCTACGACGCCCTCTTCGAGCAGGCGGGCGTCCAGCGGGCGGAGACCCTCGGCGACCTCTTCCGGACCGCGAAGATCTTCGCGACCGGGCTCACTCTCGCAGGACCGCGGCTCGCGATCCTCACGAACTCGGGCGGGCCGGGGATCGTGGCGGCCGACGCGGCGATCCGCCACGGTCTCGAGCTCCCGACGCTGCCGGAGTCGATCCGGTCCGAGATCGCCCGGCGACTGCCCTCGATCGCGTCGGTCGGCAACCCGGTCGACATGACGGCCGACGTCGGGGCCGACCAGTATCGCGAGGTGCTGCGGCTCCTCCTCGACGACCCCGGCGTCGACGGGGCGCTCGTGATCACCACACCGGCCGGCACGATGACCGCGGACGCCGTCGCGCGGGCCGTGCTCGAAGCGAAGCGCACGTCGAAGAAGCCGATCACCGCCTGCCTCTTCGGCCTGAGCGACCTCTCGAAGGAAGTGACGTTCCTGGAGGAGAACGGCATCCCCACGTTCACCTTCCCCGAGGAGGCCGTCCAGGGCCTCGGGAGCCTCGCCCGCTACCAGGCGTGGCGCACGCGCCCCCGCACCGAAGTGCGGACGTTCCCGGTCGACCGGGCGAAGGCGCGCGAGGCGATCGACCGGGCCGCCCGCGACGGGGCCACCGTCCTGCCCGAGTACGCGGCCCGCGCGCTACTGAGCGCGTACGGGATCGCGTTCCCGCCGGTCGCCCGCGTGCGGTCGCTCGACGAGGCCGTCGACGCCGCCACGAGCATCGGGTACCCGGTGGTGCTCAAGGTGGCCTCGCCCGACATCCCGCACAAGACCGACGTGGGCGGGGTCGCGCTGGGCCTGGACGGCCCCGCCAAGCTCCGGACGGCGTGGGCGACCATGCAGGACGCGCTGCACCGACACGTGCCGGGGGCCCGTATCGAGGGCTTCGAGGTCGAGTCCCAGGTCCCGTCGGGGAAGGAGGTCCTGATCGGCGTCCAGCGCGATCCGAGCTTCGGGCCGGTCCTGGTCTTCGGGCTCGGCGGGATCTACGTCGAGGTCCTGCGGGACGTCACGTTCCGGCTCGCCCCGGTGCGGCCGCTCTCGGCGAAGCACATGGTCCAGTCGGTCAAGGCGTTCCCGCTGCTCGCGGGCGTACGGGGGGAGGCGCCGAGCGACCTCGAGGCGCTCGAAGAGGCGATCGAACGGGTCAGCCAGCTCGCGATCGACCTCCCCGAGGTCGTGGAGCTCGACATCAACCCGTTGATCGTTCGCGGGCGCGGCCAGGGCGTCGTCGCGGTCGACGCACGGGTCGTGCTCGCTCCGTCTTCCAGATCGGCACCGACGCCTTGAGCTCGTCGATCAGGAACCGGGCGGCGTCGAACGCGGCGGCCCGGTGGGCGCAAGCGGCGCCGACAACGACGGAGATCTCGCCGACCTTGAGCCGTCCGACCCGGTGCCAGAGCACGACGCGGCCCGCACCGAAGCGCGCGCGCGCCTCGCGCTCGATCGCCGCGAGCCGTCGAAGGGCCGGCGCGCGGTGGGCCTCGTAGTCGAGGGCGAACACTCGGCCCGCCCGGCCCCGGTCGGGACGCACGCGCCCGGCGAAGACGACGACGCCGCCGAGCCCCGGGCCCTCGAGCATCCGCATCGCGCCGGCGACGGTGAACGCCCGATCGGTGAGGCGGACCGACACGGCTAGCCTCCCCCGTACGGCGGATGGACGGCGAACTCGTCGCCCGGGCGTATCGGCGTCGAGAGGTCGTGGAGGTACTCGCCGTTGTGCACGAACCGGCTCGTCCGCAGCGCGGGGCCGAGCCGCGGGTACGTTCGGGCGAGAGCGCGCACGAGCGCGTCGGCGCGCACGCCGTCGGGGGAGACCGGCCAGTCGAGCGTACCGCGTCCGAGCGCCTCGCGGGCGGAGGCGAACAGGAGGATGACGACGCGGGACCGACGACGCGTCACGCCGGGGCCAGAGGAGCCGCGAGGCGTAAAACCTGCGCCGGGCCGACGGAGCGCACAACCGATTAATACGAACCCTGGCTGAAACGCCCGATGGCCGAGATCGCGGTCCGCGTGGGCGGCCAGGCGGGCGACGGCATCCAGTCGATCGGCGAGGCGCTCGCCCGCGGGTTCTCCCGGATGGGCCGGCACGTCTTCGGTCTCACCGCCTACCAGTCGGTGATCCGGGGCGGCCACGTCTGGTTCCAGGCCCGCGCCACCGACGGCCGTCCGTACTCTCCGGGGGACGCGGCGGACATCCTCTACGCGCTCGACAAGGCGACGGTCGAGATCCACGCGGCCGCGCTGCGCCCGGGGGGCACGGTCATCTACGACCCCGAGAAGTTCGCCCTCCCGCCGTCGGACCTACCGGCGGGCGTGCAGGCGCTCGGAGTGCCAACGCTCGCGATCGCGCGCAAGTTCACGAGCCAGTCGATCTTGCAGAACGCGGGCGGCCTCGGGGCCGCGGCGTTCCTCGCCGGGATCCCGCTCGACCTCCTCCACCAGATCCTCCTCGACTCGTTCGGCCGCAAGGCCGGTGACGTCGTCACCTGGAACACCGGGGCGAGCGCGGAGGGGTACCGATTCGCGGAGGCGCACGCGAGCGTCAGCGCCCACGCCCTTTCCAAGGGGGGCGCCCCGAAGCTCCTGATGACGGGCAACCAGGCGATCGCCCTCGGGGCCGCCGCGGCCGGGCTCAAGTTCCTGGCGCAGTACCCCATGACCCCCGCCTCTTCGATCATGCACTGGCTCGCCGCCCACGCCCAGGCGCTGGGGATCGTCGTGAAGCAGGCCGAGGACGAGCTCGCGGCGATCAACATGGCGATCGGCGCGTCGTTCGGCGGCGTCCGGTCGATGACGGCGACCAGCGGCGGCGGCTTCGCACTGATGGTCGAGGCGCTCGGCATGGCCGGGATGACCGAGACCCCGGTCGTGGTCGTCGAATCCCAGCGGGCAGGACCGTCGACGGGACTCCCGACCAAAACGGAGCAGGGCGACCTCAACCTGATGCTCGGCGCCGGACAGGGCGAGTTCCCCCGGGCGATCCTCGCTCCCTCGAACCCGGCGGAAGCGTACCGCGCCGCGATCGAGGCGTTCCGGCTCGCCGAGGAATGGCAGACGCCGGTCCTGCTCGCGAGCGACCTCCATCTCTCGGAAAACCTCATGACGGTCGACCGGGAGGAGGTCGACCTCGACGTGCCGGTTCCGTCGCTCTTCACGGTGACCCCGAACGGGCACACCTACCAGCGCTACCAGTACACCGAGTCGGGGGTCTCTCCCCGCGCCCTGCCGGGCCAGCCGGGCCTCGAGTTCGTCGCCGGCTCGGACGAGCACGACGAGCGGGGCCACCTCGTCTCGGACATTCGGGCCGGCATCCCGGTCTGGGTCTCCGAACGACGGCGGATGATGGAGAAGCGGATGAAGAAGCTCGAGGGGCTCGCGAAGGACGCCCCGCCTCCGATCCTCGAAGGCGCGGCCGGCGCCCCCCTCACGTTCGTCGCGTGGGGCTCGACCGTCGGAGCGATCCGTGACGCACAGGCCGAGCTCGCCGCCGCCGGGCGCCCGACGAACCTCCTCCACTTCCCGACGGTCTATCCGCTCGACCTCCCGGCGACCCGCCGCCTGCTCGCCGTCGCCCATCGGACGCTCCTGGTCGAGGCGAACTACTCCGGCCAATTCGGTCGCCTCCTGCGCGCGGAGACCGGCGTCGAGCTTCGCGAGCGGCTGCTCAAGTACGACGGAGAACCCTTCCTCCCGCACGAGATCGTCGCGCGGGCCCTCGAGGTGCTGAACGATGTCCGAAAGTAGTGCGACCGCCTCGCCCCGGCCGATCGGAACGCCCCTGCCGGTCGTCGGCAAGTCCGACATCAAGCCGACGTGGTGCCCCGGCTGCGGGGATTTCGGCGTCGTCGCCGCGGTCGAGACGGCGCTCAAGCGGCTCAAGATCCCGCGTCACAACGTGGTCCTGGTGTCGGGGATCGGTTGCTCGTCGAACCTTCCCCATTTCCTCGGCGCCTACGGGTTCCACGCGATCCACGGCCGGGCACTGCCGGTCGCGGAAGGGATCCGGTGGGCGAACCACGGCCTCACCGTCGTCGGTACGGGCGGCGACGGCGACGGGTTCGGCATCGGGGCGGGCCACTTCGTCCACGCGATGCGTCGCAACGTCGACCTCACGTACGTCACCATGGACAACCAGATCTACGGGCTCACGACCGGCCAGGCGAGCCCCACGTCGACCCTCGGCCAGAAGACGAAGTCCACGCCCGCGGGGGTCATCGAGAACCCGATCGACCCGATCGCGCTCGCGTTGGCGAGCGGCGCGACGTACGTGGCGCGAGGCTTTTCGGGCGACGTGAAGCACCTCACCGACCTCGTGGCGAACGGGATCACGCACCACGGGTTCTCGTTCGTGGACGTCTATAGCCCGTGCGTGACCTACAACAAGATCAACACGTTCGACTTCTTCCGCCAGCGCGTCTACAAGCTCGAGAGCGCCGGCCACGACCCCACCGACCTCGAGGCCGCTTGGCAGCGCTCGCTCGAGTGGGGGGAGAAGATCCCGATCGGCCTCTTCTACCGGACGGAGAAACCGACGTACGAGGACCTCGAGGAGGTCCTCTCCGCCGGCCCGCTCGCGCTCCAGCCGGCGGGGCTCCACGGCAAGGAGAAGCTGCTCGAGGAATTCGTCTAGGCGGGGAGCGCTAGCCGAGCGCGCAGCCGAAAAGGTAGGCGCTTCCGTTCTCGTCGAGCAGCGGGAACGTCGTCGGGTCGGCGAGGAGCGGCCCGGGAGAGAACGGCGGCCAGAGCCGAGTGTTCGCGCCCGTGACGACGATCGCGTCGATCGCGAGGGCGGAGAGGGCGCTACGGCCGGCGGCGTCGAGCGTCGCGTTCGAGAGTTCGGAGACGAGCAGGCGATAGGAGGCGTTCCCGTACCACCACCCCGGCACGAGCGGGTAGACGAGGACGAGGTCGCTCGCGTAGCCGGGCAGGAAGTCGGCGGCGCTTCCCGGCGCGACCAGGACCCGTGCGCCCGCCGGCAGCTGCGCCCCTGCGGACGCGATCAGCGCGAGCTCTTGCGCCGTCACGTTGCCGAAGTCGCCGTAGAGCGTGGAGAGCACCGGGGGGAGCGCGGTCGGAGTGAGCGCGACTCCCGGGACCACGATCGCGAGCGCGATTGCGAGCGACACGACCGCGCGACGGGGCTCGAACGGCGCGGGTCGGGCGCGTGACCTCCCCGCGGCCGCCCGGGCGGTCCTCCCGCGGTCGTCGTCGGACCGGCCGAGCCAGCCGGCGAACCGTTCGAGCGCGAGGACGAGCGGAAGCGCCGCGACGAGCGCGTACAGCGAGAGGAGGTAGAGCGAGAGCTCGCCCGCGCTCGTCACCGATTCGACCGCGACCGCCGGGGGAAACCCGCTCGACGCCGCCCAGAGCACTGCGAGGAGGCCGACGACAGCGGCGACGCCGGCCGCGGCGAACCGGCGGAATGCCCCGAGGTAGCGGGCGAGCGCCGAGTCGCCGCCCACGACCACGAGGAGGCCGAGCCCGACCACGAGCAGTACGGCGAGCTCGAGCCGGAGCGCGGGGACCGCGCTGAACTGGACGTCCTGAGGACGGAAGAGGAACGGGTCGATGCTCCCGATGAATTGCGCGCTCGAGATCCCGGTCGGACTGCCGGCCGGTGCGGCCGCGGCGCCCGGGACGAACCCCGGGCTCGAGCGGCCGAGGGTGAGGACGTAGAGCGAGGGGGCGACGCCGACCAGGGAAGCGCCGACCGCGACGGCCCAGCGTGCGACCCAGGTCCGCGCGCGTCCCCCGAACCGCGGCCACGCGAAGGCACCCGCGATCGGCAGCGCGACGAACAGCCACTCGGGACCGACGGGGTTGAGCGCGGCGGCGTACCCCGCGAGCACGCCGAACCCCACGGCGTCGCCGAGCGACGGCGGCGAACCCCGCGTCCACGACGTCGCCCGCCCGCAGAGCAAGAGGACGAGCGGGAAGGCAAAGACGAAGTCGTTGCTCCCCGAAACGATCGTCCGCGTCGCGGGCGCGAGCCACGCGAGGACGAGGGCCGTCGCGACGCCCGCGCGGTCGCTCGCGAACAGGCGGCGACCGAGGACGAACGCGCCGAGCGGCGCCAGGGCGAAGAAGAGCGGAGTGACGAGGAGGCTCGTACGGGCCGGCGGGAGGCCAAAGACGAGCTGGGCCCACCCGAGCCAGACCGTCGTGCCTTGGGGGTAGAGGATCGCCGGGGCGGCGTACGGCTGGAACGAGAGCGGGATCGAGTGGTGCGAGATAAGGAGCGCAACGTAGGTCGTCAGGAGGCCCGAGTCGAACGTGTTGCCCGTGCCGACGGGTCCTACGACCGCGAGCTCCACCGCGAAGAGCGCGAGCGCCGAGACGAGCACGACGAGCGACCCCGGCCGTACGAGGCGGGCGAGCGACCCCGCGACCTCTTCCCCGAGCGTTCCGCCGGGCCGCCCGCGGGCGAAAAGGAGCCCGAGCCCGACGGCCGCCGCGACCGGGAGGCCGAGGACAACCGGGGCCACGAACAGCCCGAGCGGTAGCGCCGCGAGGAGGTAGAGGACGGCGCCACCGAGGTAGAAGTCGAGGAGGGCCGCCTCGATCGGCTCGTCGGTCCGCCACCCTGCGAACCAACGGCCGACGAGCCGACGCACGAACTCGCCGAGGACGGCGGCCGACGCTGCCCAGAGGACGAGGCCGACGGCCCACACGGCACCGGACGGCCCGGGGAGACCCACGGGAAGGCGAGCCGCCGGCGACTTATAGAACCCTACCGGCCCACCGGAACGTATTTACCCCACAATCGCAGCCCCTCCTGCGGACGTGGGCGGTGGCCACGGACTCCGATAGGGAGGTCCGAGAGGGACTTTCGAGCATCACCCGCGGAACTCTGTTCCTCCTCTTCGCGACGCTCGGCTTCGTCGTCCTCAACTTCGTCTCGCGCGTCGTGGTCGTGCGCAGCATCCTGCCGGGCGACTTCAGCGCATTCTCCCTTGGCCTGTCGCTCGCGGGCCTCCTGTCGGCGTTCGGAACGCTCGGCCTCACGAACGCCGTCGCGCGCGGCATCCCGCATGCGGCGTCGGACGCCGAACGGCGGACGATCGTCCGGAGCACGTTCGCGATCGGAAGCGTGGCCGCCGTCGCGAGCTCGGCCCTCCTCTGGGTGTTCGCAGGACCTATCGGGCGGGCGCTCGTCGAGCCGGGGCTGACGCTCGCGCTCGAGTTCTTCCCCGTCGCCGTCGCCGCGTCGATCATCGGGAGCCTCGTCGCGTCGATCTTCCAGGGATTCGAGGACGTCACACCGAACGCGCTGTTCCTCCAGCTCGTCAACCCCGCGCTGTTCGTGGTCTTCCTCGGGATCGCGATCGTCGTCCCTCCGTCCGGGATCGATTATCGCGAAGCGCTCGCGGCCTACGCCCTCGCGAACGTCGTGACGCTCGTCCTGATCCTCGTCTACGCGGGTCGCAAATTGCCCCGCCGTCTCCCGAGGGGCCCTCTGGCGCCCGAAGCGCTCGGCCCACTCTTGCGCTTCGCGGCACCGCTCTTCGTAGTCAGCATCATGGGGAGCATCACGGCGTCCGGAGATACGATCCTCCTGGGGGCCTACCATTTCAGTGAGACGGGGACCTACAGCGCCTCGCTGACCCTCGCCCGGCTCCTTCAGATCGGGATCGGAGCAGCCGGGTACATCTTCCTGCCGGTCGCGACCAAGTTCTTGCGGCAGAACGACTCCCGGTCGATCCAGCTGACCTACGCGACGGTGACGAAGTGGATGACGCTCGTCTCGTTGCCGCTCTTCCTGGTGTTCTTCTTCTTTCCGAGCCCGTCCCTCGGGCTCGTCTACGGCCCGAGGTACGTCTCGGTCGTCGAGCCGCTCCAGCTCGCCGTCCTCGGGGCGTTCCTCACCACCATCCTCGGTCCCTCGACGATGCTCCAGGTCGCGTTCGGGCAGACCCGCCTCTTGATGTACAACTCGATCGCGGCCGGGGTCGTGGACCTCGGGATCGCGCTCCTTCTGGTCCCGGGATGGGGGTACGTCGGGGCCGCCGTCGCGTGGGCGGTGGCGAACTCGCTCTTCACGGGGCTCTCCCTCGTCGAGCTCGCGGTCCTCTCGGGCGTGCACCCGTTCCGGCGGCACTTCGTGGCCCCGCTGCTCGCGACGGCGCTCCCGATCACCGTCGTGTTCGTCGTGACCCGGCCGCTCGTGTCGGGTCTAGGACTCGTCGTACTCGCGCTCGTGTTGGCGGGGCTCTTCGTCCTCCTCGTACTCCTCACCCGGAGTGTCGACGACGGCGACCGGCTCCTCCTCGAAGCCGTCGAGCGTCTGATCGGCCGGCGTCTCACGATCCTGCGGCGCCTCGGCCGGATCGGGCTGCGCTCGACGCGGTGAGCTCCCGGCCGCCGGGGCCGACGCGGCCCGCCCCTCGCGTACGTGTTCGACGAGGAGGAGGACCACGCCGCCCCCGAGCAGGAAGAAGACGTACTCCGCCAGCGCGTTCGCCGCCCCGGTGTTCCCGAGCGCGTCGACGACCGCAGTGACGACGAGAAGGACCAGGGCGGCGCCGATCGGATAGCGGGCGTCGAGAGGGGCCCACACGGAGTACACCATGTAGGCGAGTAGCAGGACGACGAACGCGATCGTGAACGGGAACGTCACGGGCCTCGGATCGCCTCGAACGGTCGCGAGTTCAAAATCGTATCCCGTCGGGTTCGGCCGCACGCCGTGGGTCCGCAGCGTGTCGACTACCGGCCGCGTCACGCCCCGGTGGGGCGGGTGCCCAGTCAGGTTTACATAGGTCGTCCCTTATGCCAATCCCGAGAGACCGATCTCGGTTATCCCAGATGGTGGGAAGTTCGCGCAGGCGACGCATCGTTCCGATCGTGCTCGGACTGGCGATGCTCGCGGTGGTCATTGCGGCGGCCCTGTCGCCGAACACCGGTGTGGTCCAGGCCCAGACGAATGCGCAGTACAACCAGTCCCCCTCCTCGACCGTCTCTCCCTACCTCTACGTCGGCATCGGGGTGGCGGTCGCGCTCGCCGCGCTGCTCGTGGCGCTCCTGTTGATGGGCCGACGGCGACGCCGACCGCCTTCCCCGCCTCCCCCCCAGTTGTGGCAGGGCGGTCCGTCCGCGCCGACGACAGCGGCCGCGGTGGCGCCTCCCCCACCCTCGCCCCCGCCACCGAGCCCCCCTCCGCCCGCCGCGCACCCGGCGTACCTCGAGACCCCCGAGGACGTCGGCCAGGCGGCCCCGACCGGGCCTATCGTCGGAACGGGCGTCGGTGCGGGGGCGGCCGCGGGAGCGGGGGCCGAAGCGGAGCCGGACATCGATTCGTTGATGGCCGAGCTCGACAAGATCAGCGGCGAGATCCTGAAGCGGGCTCCGAAGAAGGGCCCCGGGTCGGTTCCCGCTGACGAAGGGACCGGCGCGGCCGGAAACCGTTAGAGCCCCCTCGCCCGTGGGCCGGCGGTGCTTAAGAACCCGGGCGGAGTCGTTCTGTCGATGCCCGAAGCCCCGAGGACTCCGGACGAGGATGGCCTCTTGGCGGAGCTGCACGACGCGATCGCCCGGGCCTCCCGCCGGCCCCGCGAGATCGAGGTCGGGATCGTGCTCTCGATCGCCCTCGGTCGGCGACGCGGTGCCGTCTCCTGCGGGGGCTGCCAGATCCCGCTCGAGTTCGAGGGGATCCCGGCCCGGACCAACGCCCGTCTCGGGGGCCCGTTCCGCTTGGTGTTCGAAGAGCGTGCGACCGGTTCGTAACCGCGTCGGTCGCGGGAGGTCGTCGGATGTCGATCCTGGGAACGGTCGCTGACCTGATCACGATGATCCTCGCTACGGTCGGACTCGCGGGGGTCTTCGGCCTGATGGCCGTGGAGAGTTTCGGCCTACCGCCGGTCCCGAGCGAGGTGATCCTGCCGTTCACGGGGTTCCTCATCGCGTCGGGGACGTTCCCGCTGGTCGGGGCGGTGCTCGCCGCTCTTCTGGGCGGCCTCGTCGGGTCGTACGCCGGCTACGCGGTCGGACGGTGGTGGCGCCACCGCATCACCGGCCTCGGGATCGGCCGACTCCGACTCGAGCCGCGCCACCTCGAGCGGATGGACCGGTTCTTCGCCCGTAGAGGAGAGGTCACGGTCGGCGTGGCGCGTCTACTGCCCGTCGTCCGAAGCTACATCTCCTACCCGGCCGGGACCGCCGAGATGAACCCGGTGCGCTTCGGTGTGTACACGCTCCTCGGCAGCATTCCGTTCACGCTGGGCCTCATCTATGCGGGGATGGTCCTGCGCTCCGACTGGACCCTGGTCTCTTCGTACTTCTCCGTCCTCGACTACCCGCTGATCGCGATCGTGGCGATCGTCGTCGTGTTCATCATCCTCCAGGTGGCGGGCGTCCTCGCCCCCGGCTGGCCGCCCCGCCGCGCGTCGAAGGGGCCCTCCGCAAGCTCGGCCGACCCGGCCGCGCCGTCTCCTCCTCCCTCGGGGTGAAGGTCGTCTTCTCGCCCCGGCGCTCGGTCGGCTAGGGGCGAGCCCCCGTCGTCGTACGCGCCGGCGGGTGCGAGCGGGCGTACTCCGGCCGAACGACCTCACCGACCGGCCGTCCGATGTACTGGCCATCCTCGACGATCCGCTCGCCCCGCCGGTAGTGCTCGCGGGGGAAGATCGCCTCCCAACCTTCGAAAGCGGTCCAGCCGCACGGTGCGTGGAGCCGGCGGGCCTCTAGGCGGGTCCGGGCCCGAAAATCGACCACGAGGAGGTCGGCTCGATGCCCGACCGCGAGCCGGCCACGGGGCTGGCCGACCCAGCGCGACGGCCGGTCGCTCGCGGCTGCGACCAGGGTCCCGAGCTCGAGCTCCGAAGCCCGAACCCGGGCGAGCATGAGCGGGAGCATCGTCTCGACGCCCGGCATCCCGCTCGGGGCGAGGTCGAACGGTCGGTCCTTCGCGTCGAAAGAGTGCGGCGCGTGGTCGCTCGCGAGGCAGGGGACCTCGCCGCGCCGGAACCTCGCCCACAGGGCCGCGCGATCGGCCTCGGAGCGCAGCGGCGGGTTGACTTTGCGGTACGAGCAGTCGCCCGAACGCTCGGAAAGGAGAAGGTGGTGCGGCGTCGCTTCGAACGACACCCCCGCCGCCCGCAGGCGGTCGGCGACGATGCCGGTCGTGACGTGGGCGACGTGCAGGCGCAACGACGAGGGCGCGTCGACCAGCGACGCGACGGCGGCGAGCTCGGCAGCAACCGGACGGCGGGCGTTCCAATCGGCGAGCCCCCGGTCCGGCAGGTCCGTCCGGAACCGGCTCGGGTCCTCGGCGTGGACGCTGACGGGCAGGCGGAGCTCCGCGAGGCGCGCGAGGAGCCCCGGGACCTCACCGGACGCAGGGACCTCCTCGACCCCCGTCGTCGGGCTGAGGTAGACCTTGAACCCGCCCGCGGTCTCGGCGAGGCGCGCGAGAGCGCGCGGCCGCACGGGAAGGGCGTAGAGGAGGACGTCGACGGCCGCCCGGCCGGTCACGTGACGGGCCTTTTGCTCGACGCCGTCCGAGTCCGTCACCGGCGGGATCGTGTTCGGCATGTCGCCGACGAGCCCGACCCCCCCGAGGGCGGCTTGGATCGTCCCGGAGGCGAGCGTCTCGACGTCGCGAGGTCCTCCCGGCTCGCGCAGGTGAACGTGCAGGTCGGTGGCGGCGGGGAGGATCACCGAGTCGCCGACGTCGTGTCGGGGCCCGCCCCTCAGGTTCCGGCCGAGCGCGGTGATGATGCCGTCGTCGTCGATCGCGATCTCGACCGGCTGGAGGCGCCCGCGAACCTCTGCCCGGCCGACGAGGATCCACGCGACGTGCCCACTCCGCTCCGGTGCGCCGTCCGGGCCCCCGGGATCGTCATCGGTCCCCATCCTCGGGCGGACGGTGCGGTACGTAAAGAAGCCAGTCCCCGCGCACCGGGTATCGTATAATCCCCGGGTCCATGGGACCCCCGTGCTCTCCCCACGGGGCCGTGCGCGGTGGACGTACGCGACGAGCGGCGTGGACGTCCGCGCCCGGTCGCGGGCTCTCGAGGCGCTCCTCGAGTCACTCGAGTACCGGGCTCCGCCCGACCACGGGCGACCGATACGGGCCCCGGGGCACTTTGCCGGGATGATCCGGGTCGGTCGCGAAACGATCGCGATGACCACCGACACCGTCGGGACGAAAGTCCTCCTCGCCGAGCAGCTCGGCCGTTGGGAGGAGGTCGGCGAAGACATCGTCGGTGTCAACGTCAACGACCTTGCGGCGGTCGGCGCCCGGCCGGCCGGACTTGTCGACACGATCCTCTGCGTCCGTCCCGACGAGGGGGTCTTCCGGGCCCTCGGACGGGGGCTCGACCGGGGGATGCGTCAGGCCCGGTGCACGCTCCTGGGAGGAGAGACGGCGATCGTCCCCGACCTCGTGCGCGGGATCGACCTCGGGGGGACCGCGGTCGGGTTCTTCCCGCGCGGCCGGGCACCGGTCACCGGCGCTCGCCTCTCCGCCGGCGACGTGATCCTCGGGATCCCCTCCGCGGGGCTCCACGCGAACGGCTTTACGCTGGTGCGGAAGTTGCTCGACGACCGCGCGGTCGACCTCGCGGCTCCGCGGCCGGGCGCGAGCGAGCCGGTCGGGGTCGAGCTGTTGCGGCCGACGCGGATCTACTCGACGATCGCGGACGCGCTCGCCGGCCGTCCCGACGTGCACGGGTTCGCCCACATGAGCGGAGGCGGGGTGCGCAACCTCGTCCGGCTCCACCCGCGGCTCGGCTTCGTCCTCGACCACTGGCCGGTCCCTCCGCCCCTCTTCCGGTGGGTGCAATCCTTGGGCGAGCTCCCGGACGAGGAGATGTTCGAGACGTTCAACATGGGGATCGGTTTCGTGGTGATCGTCGCCCGCCACCGACTCTCGGAGGTGCACCGGCGGCTTGCCCGCGCGGGGGCGCCGGACGCGCTCGCGATCGGGCACGTGGCGCGCGGCGGCGGCGTCCGCCTGCCCGACCTCGGTCTCGAGTACGCGCAGTACGCCTGAGCCGCGCGTCCGGCGGTCCCCGGCGCAAACAGTTATGGAACGACCGCCCTCCTCGGCGCCGGAGGGCAGAGGGGGCGTGGACCGCGCGAAAGGTTACGCGGTCTTCTTGTCGCTCGCCGCGGCCCTCCTCTGGGCGACCTACTACATCTTCGTCCTCGCGCTCGACCGCAGCGCCCCGCCGTCGGCCGTCGTGTTCTACCCGTTCCTCTTCGGCGGGGCCGCGTACACCGCCTGGGCGGCCGCGGCGGGTCACGGCCGGGCGCTGCTCGCGCTCTGGCGGCAGCCGATGGCGTACGTCCGCACAGGGTTCCTGGTCGGGATGCAGGTCTCGGTTCTCGCCGCGACGTACCTCACGGGGCCGGTCGACGCTTCGCTCCTCTCGCTGATCGGGGACGTCGTGCTGACCCCGCTGATCGTGGCCCTCGTGATCGGCGCCCACCGGGCGCACGTGACGTCGCGGGTCTTCTCGCTCGGGCTCGTGCTGAGCCTCGCCGGTGGGGCGCTCACGATCGCGGGAGGACAGGGCCTCACCGCGGTCCGCGGTCTCGGGTGGGCGGTGGTTCCGGCGGTCCCGGTCTCGGTCGCGCTCTACTTTCTGCTGAGCGCGCGGGAGAACGAGCGCTCCCCTCCGTCGGCGGTCGTCGCGCAGTCGATGCTCGCCGCGGCGCTCGTCGGCGCTCTCGTCTCGCCCGCGCTCCCGGGCGGGTTCGCCGGACTCGGGTCGCCCTCGCCCGCCGCTCTCGTCCTCCTCGCCGCGACGGGCGTGACGAGCTTCTTCCTCGCTCCGGCGCTCTACTTCCACGCGATCTCGCGCGCCGGTCTCGTGATCCCGCCGATGCTGATGACCGGGATCCCGGTCTTCACCCTCCTGCTCTCCGCGACCGTCCTCCGCCTCGCGCTTCCGTGGGTCGCGCTCCTCGGGATCCCCGTCGCGGTCGTCGGCGCGGTCCTCACGCTCCGCGGCGAGCGCCCCCCCGAGACGGTGGAGCCCCCGGGCCCCGGGGCGACCTCCTCGTAGCCCGCGACCTCACTCGAAGTCGGCGAGGCTCTTCGTCGTGCGTCGGCGCTTCGCGGGGGCCGCGAGGTCGGCGAGCGAGGTGTCGAGCGATGCGGTCGGTCCGGGCTCGACCGTCGGCCGGTCCGCCGGGTCACCGAGACGGCGCTGGTGGCTCCCGCGCAGGAGCGCAGCCGCGTCCCAGTCGTAGACCTCCGTCACACGGGCGAGCGTCTGGGCGACGCGGTCGGCGTAGTACTCCCAGTCGGGTTCCTTGCCGAACGGTCGGCCCTCGACCCACGGCTCGACCTCCTGAGGGGAGGCGCGGGAGTCGGTCACGATCCACGCGACCTTCATGCCGGGGATCACGTCGTACCCTTCCGCCTTGAGGCGCTTGTAGACCCTCAGGAACGGCAGCGAGTCTCGGGTCGCTTCGTTGTACTCGCTCTCCGGCCGGACCGTGCGCGCAATGACGAGCCGCTCGACCGGGACCGACCGGTTCCGCACCGCGAGCACGAGCTCGCGTGCGCGACGCACCGCACCGTCGGTGTCCCCGCGAAGGACGAGGTCGAAGACATCCATGAGCGCCTGCGACTGGTAGTCGAAGGCGTCCGTACGCCGGGTCTCGTAGCCGCGGACAACCCGCTCCTCCCGGGGCCAGGCCGTCTGACCGACGTACCGCTTCTTCGCGCCGTGCGAGAAGAACGACTCGAAGACCGACTGAAACTCGAACGTCGTTCCCTCGTGGGTGAACCGCTTTGCGATCTCCTCGCCGAACTCCCGGGCGCCCTCGAGGGTCGGGACCGGCGCTCGGACGAACACGGAATCGGTGTCGGAATAGACCACCTCGTGGCCGTCGGCCTCGAGGTCGCGGATGATCGAGGTGATCGCCTCCCGCGCGAAGGCGGTGATCGCGGCGCCGATCTCCTTGTTGGTGAACCGGTAGAAGCTCGACGCGAGCACCCCGTAGAACGAGTTCATCAGGAGCTTCACCGCGAGCTGGAGGCCGTCGAAGTACGCCTTCAGCTCCTCGGTCGGGGCCTCGCGCGCCTCCCGCCGGAACCGGTCCCGGTCGGCGAGGAGCTGCGCGAGGAGCTCGGGAACGATCCCTCGGCGGACGGAAGGCGCAAGGAACCGGGCGCCCGACGGCGCGACCGTCGTGCCGTCGGGGGAGAGCGTGGTGAAGCAGAGGTTCTTCGCGATGATGATCGACGGGTACATCGACTTGAAGTCGAGCAGGACCACCCAGCGGTACATCCCCGGGCGGATTGCGTGGACGTACCCGCCCTCGATCGGGGCGTCGCGTCCCCCGCGGTGGCTCGGCGGGACCCCGACGCCCCGTTCGTCGGCCCGTGGAATCAAGAGCGCATCGATGTAGAGGGACGTCCGGCCGTTGAGGCCCTCCTCGAGCGGAAGGCGCGCGACGGTCGCGAGGTCGGCCGCCTTATCGATCGAGCGGAGGCGTCGAAGGATCCTCAGGGCGAGGTCGGCGTCGTGCTCGCAGTACTCCATCACGCGGGCGGGATCGCGCGCCCACTCCTGCTCGATGTTGCGGCGGTCGACGTCGAGCTTCGAGTCTCCGAGAAGCGTGCGGGCGACAAACTGCAAGGTCTCCTGCTTCGGGTGGAGCTCGTTGCGGGCGGACCACCAGGCGTCCGCGACCACGCGCCCGGTCACCTTCCACAGCCGATCACCCATCTCGCGCGGGCTCGATCCCTCCCGTCCGAGGCGGAGGGGCTCCGCACCGGTCGCCTGGGCCCGCTCGACGAGCAGGGGGAAATCGTAGCCCCCGATGTTGTATCCCGTGAGAATGTCCGGGTCGTCCTCGCGGACGATACGGGCGAACTCCTCGAGGATTCTGCGTTCGCTGGGGTCGGTGATCCGGAAGGTCCGGCGCGGCCGGTCGCCGCCGTCGGCGACGCCGCAGATCGTGAAGATCGTTCGCTCGCGGATCGCGTTCTCGATGTCGAAGGAGAGGAACCGCAGGGACGGACGGAACGGCTCGGCGGGCCGGATGTCGTGGGTGGCGTCCACGACGACCCGCACCACCTCGGGCACCGTGTAGCGCGCGCGGACCTCGTCGCTCTCCTCCTCGGCCTCGAAGCCCACCGTGAGGCCGAGGTGATGGTCGTAGAGGAAGCGGTGCACGAACGGGATGTCGCACGCGAGGACGTTCGCCTCCTCCCCCGGGCGGCGGTAGGCGTCGCGGTACTGGGGCACGAGCCACGGACGGTGGAGGGTAACGCGGGCGGCCGGTCTCTCGCGGCCCCCCACGAACGTGATGAGGTCCTCGACCTTTACGACCTCGGGGTCGGACCGGAGCCGCTCGCGCTGCTCCGCGGTCGGCTCGGCGAGGACGAAATACGGCCGGAAGCCGTAGTACCGGGCGACCGTCGGGGTCCCTTCCCGGTTCCGGCCGAACAGCTCGACGACCACCCCATCGTCCCGAGCCTGGTACGAGCCCTCGAGGAGGAACAGTTCGACCGTGCGCACGGACCGAGGAGCCCGACGGGCGCTAAAGCCGTTTGGAGGGGCGCCCGGCGAGCCAGGTACCGAGCGCCCGGAGGTCGTCGTCCCAGCGGCGGTAGAGGCGATGCGAGCGCAGGGCGGCCGGGTGGACGAGTGGGAAGAGCGGTGGGTCGCTCGACGGGCGCGGTCGACCGGCCGCGGTGAGGATCGGCGGCGCCCCGGGATCGAGCGCGCGCAGGGCCGAGGTGCCGAGGGTCACGACCGCCGCCGGACGGAGCAGCGCGAGCTGCCGGTCGAGGAACGGACGACACGTAGTGGCCGCCGCCCGGTCGAACCGGTTCCCTGGCGGGCGGCATTTGAGGACGTTCAGCACCCCGAACTCGTCGCCCTCGAGCCCGAGCCGATGGGTGGCGTCGTCGAGCCGCCGGCCGGCGCGTCCGACGAAAGGGAGTCCGGTGCGGTCCTCCTCGGCGCCGGGGGCTTCGCCGACGAACACGACGCGCGGCGTGAGACTTCCCCGGTAGACGACCGCGTTCGTGCGGTACGCGCCGAGAGGACAGCGTCGGCAGGACCGGATCTCCTCGGAAAGCTCGGCCCAAGCCCGCGACCGACGGGGCGCCGGCGGCACGGTCCGGCCGATGGCGATGCCCGGCACGCCCCGCGCCAGTCCGGCCGCCCCCATAGCGCTCGCGCGAGCGAGCGAGGGCGCGGCGCGGCACGGACCTTAAATAGGGGCTCCCTGTGGCTCGGCCCCTTCGCCGACCATGCCTCCGCCGTCCGGACTCAACACTGCGGGTCGCCTGACCCGGCTCCGCCAGCGGCGACGCTGGTCCGACCGGTACTACAAGCGGCGGACCCTCCATCTCAAGGAACGGTCCGACCCTCTCGAGGGTGCCCCCCAGGGCCGCGGCATCGTGATCGAGAAGGTCGGGGTCGAGGCGAAGCAGCCGAACTCGGCGATTCGAAAGTGCATCAAGGTCCAGCTGATCAAGAACGGCCGCCAGGTCACCGCGTTCGCGGTCGGTGACGGGGCCATCAACTTCATCGACGAGCACGACGAGGTCCTCGTCGAGGGAATCGGAGGTCGCATGGGCCGGTCCTACGGCGATATCCCGGGCGTCCGGTACAAGGTGATCCAGGTGAACAGCGTCTCGCTCGACGAACTCGTGCGCGGACGCAAGGAGAAGCCGGCCCGATGAGCGGAGCACCCGAGCCCCTGAGCCCAGAGCCGACCGCCGAGGACGCGGGACCCGTCGTCCAGCGCCCCCAGCCGCCGCCCCCTCCACCGTTCGTCCTCCCGCCGCTCTTCGGAAAGTACCCGTTCGAGGGCGTGGAGGTCCACGACCCCGGGCTGCTGCCGTACCTGTATCTGCACCCCGTCTACACGCCTCACACCGAGGGTCGCCTCACCGGTCGGCCGTTCCTCAAGACCCGGATGCACCTGGTCGAGCGGCTCGCCAACCACCTCATGAAAGGCGGCAAGTTCACGGGCAAGAAGTCGAAGGCGATCACCACCATCCGCAAGGCGTTCGACGAGCTCGCCCAGAAGGAGGGGAAGAACCCGCTCCAGCTCCTCGTCGATGCGGTCGAGAACGCCTCGCCTCGAGAAGAGGTCACGCGACTCCAGTTCGGCGGGATCTCCGTCCCTCGGGCCGTGGACGCCTCACCGGCCCGCCGTCTCAATGTCGCGATCCGCAACCTCGCGCTCGGCGCGATCCAGTCCTCGCACAAATCGACGAGGCCGATCCACTCCTGCCTCGCGGACGAGATCCGGCTGGCGGCCAAAGGCGACCTCACGTCGTTCGCGGTCGGACGGAAGGAAGAGGTCGAGCGGGTCGCGCAGTCGGCGCGCTGAAGCCCGACAGGAACCCCCATGACGCACATTCGTGCTGAGCTCGCGAAAGCCATTCCCGAGATGATGCGCAACGTCGACAAGATCCGCAACATCGGGATCGTCGCGCACATCCACCACGGCAAGACGACGCTCTCCGACAACCTCCTCGCCGCGGCGGGGATGATCTCGAACGAGCTCGCGGGCAAGCAGCTCTACCTCAACTTCGACGAGCAGGAGCAGGCGCGGCTGCTCACGATCAACAACGCGGACGTCACGATCGTCCACGAGTTCGAGAAGGAGCAGTACCTGATCAACCTCATCGACACGCCCGGCCACGTGGACTTCGGCGGAGACGTGACCCGAGCGATGCGCGCGGTCGACGGCGCGATCGTCGTCGTCTGTGCGGTGGAGGGCGTCATGGCTCAGACCGAGACCGTGCTCCGTCAGGCGCTGCGCGAGAAGGTCAAGCCGGTCCTCTTCATCAACAAGGTCGACCGCGCGATCAAGGAGCTCCAGCTCACCCCCGATTCCCTGCAGAAGCGGTTCGGGTCGATCATCTCCGAGGTGAACGAGCTCATCCGTCGCATGGCGCCCGAGGAGTTCGTCGACGATTGGAGCGTCGATCCCCGGGACGGGTCGGTCGCGTTCGGATCCGGGTACGAGAACTGGGCGATCAGCGTGCCGTATATGCTGCGCACCGGCGTCAAGTTCCCCGATATCATCGATTTCGTCTCGACCGGACGATCTCGGGAGATCGCGCAGCGCGCGAAGATCAACGACGTCGTCTTCGACATGGTCGTCCGCCACCTCCCGAGCCCGCACGTCGCGCAGCGCTACCGGATCCCGAACATCTGGAAGGGCGAGGTCGGCTCGACGATCGGCCAGGCGATGCTCAACACGGACACGAACGGCCCGACCTCGTTCATGGTCACCGACATCACGATGGACCCGAGCGCGGGCGAGATCGCGACGGGCCGCGTGTTCTCCGGGCGCATCCAGAAGGGGATGGAGCTGAGCGTCGCGGGGACGAAGATCAAGGACCGCGTCCAGCACGTCTCCCTGTTCATGGGTCCCGAGCGCCTGATGGTCGAAGAGGTCACCGCGGGCAACATCGCCGCGGTCATCGGCCTCTCGGACGCCTTCGCCGGGACGACGATGTCGGCGATCCCCGACATGACCCCGTTCGAGGAGATCCGTCACGTTTCCGAGCCGGTCGTAACGGTCGCGATCGAGCCGAAGCGGATGTCCGACCTTCCGAAGTTGATCGAGGTCATGCGCAAGATCGCCAAGGAGGACGCGAGCCTGAAGGTCGAGATCAACCAAGAGACGGGCGAGCACCTCTTGTCGGGGATGGGCGAGCTCCACCTCGAGATCACGCAGTACCGCATCGTCAACGACTACAAGGTCGAGATCGAGGCGTCGAAGCCGATCGTCGTCTACCGCGAGGTCGTGAAGCACCCGGGAGGGCCGTTCGAGGGGAAGAGCCCGAACAAGCACAACCGGTTCTACTTCGAGGTCGAGGCGCTCCCCGCGGCGGTCGTGCAGGCGATCCGGGACGGCGACATCCCGCAGGGAAAGTCGTTCAAGGACACGAAGACCCTGGTCGCCAAGCTCGACCAGCTGGGCGTCCCCCGGGACGAAGGCCGCGGGATCGTCGCGGTCGAGGGGACGAACATGCTGTTCGACGTGACGAAGGGGATCCAGTACCTCAACGAGACGATGGACCTGATCGTCGACGCCTTCAAGGAGGCGGTCAACCGCGGGCCGCTCGCCAACGAGAAGGTCTACGGGCTCAAGGTCCGTATCGTGGACGCGAAGCTCCACGAGGACTCGATCCACCGCGGACCCGCCCAGACGATCCCCGCCGCCCGCTCGGGGATCTACGGGGCGATGGTCCTCGGCGACCGTCTCCTCCTCGAACCGTTCCAGAAGGTCACCGTCAACGTCCCGCAGGAGGTCCTCGCAGGCGCGACCCGGGAGCTCCAGCGCCGACGGGGCGAGATCCTCGACATGACCAGTGTCGGCGACCTGCAGACGATCGTCGCGAAGGTCCCGGTCGCGGAGATGTTCGGCTTCGCCTCCGACATCCGCAGCGCCACCGCGGGCAAGGTCCTTTGGGCGACGGAGTCGATGGGGTTTGAACCCGTTCCGGGCGAGCTGCAGCCGAAGGTCGTCGGCGAGGTGCGACAGCGCCGCGGCCTCAAGCCCGAGCCGTACGACGCGGCGTACTACGCCGGGTAAACCGGCCGCGCGCCTCTCGGAAACGCCGGGCCGATGCGCCGCTCGCGTCCGTACGACGCCGCGCAGTGGGACGGGCGATCGGCGACCGGCTCCACCCTCTAGCCGGACCGTACCGCGGGCGGGTTTAGCTACTACGCTTGGTAGTAGCTCTGACCCGACGGGAGGGGCCGGCCGGTAGACCGATGAGCTCGTCCAGGGTCCGCTGGCCCCGCGGCCGGGGGCCTTCGGCCGACCGCGAGCGGATCGGCCAGGCGCCCTCGTGGTCCAGCAGCCAGCGCTTGCGCCAGAGACCGAGCCCGTAGCCGGTGATGGACCCTCCCGTACCGATCACCCTGTGACAGGGGATCACGATCGGGATCGGGTTGCGCCGCATCGCGCCCCCGACCGCCCGCGCGGCCCCGGGGAACCCGGCCCGTCGCGCGAGTTCGCCGTACGTCACCGTTCGCCCCGCCGGCACGTCGCTCAGTCGCTCCCAGACCTTCCGGTCGAACGCCGATGTCGTCCCGGTGTCCGCCACAAGGTCGAAGGCGGTACGCTGGCCCCGGAAGTACTCGAGAAGTTGCCGGGCCGGGTTTCCCGCCGGGAGCGGGGGGCGGCGACGGAGCGCCCCCGCCGGCACCCCGCTCTGGGCGAGACCGTTCTCGAGCAGGTCGACCACGCGCACGTTCGAGCCCTGGTAGACCACCCGGAACGTTCCGATCGGAGTGGTCACGTCGGAGTACTCGACCGGGTCGGCCATCGCCGGGGCAGGTGCGGGCACGCTTATCTCCGTTTCAACCCGGGCCATTTCTCGGCGAACCCCCCGAGCTCTCGAGGCCGGTCGAGGTGATGCGGAAATCCGCGGTCCCCTCGGGGAGCGACCGGTGCTTGACGAGCACGACGCGGCGGCGGTCGCCCGGAAGGCGGTCGAACCGCAGGATCGTCTTCGCGGCGTGGTGGAGGAACGAGCCCCCGAGCGGCTCGAGGGTTCCGTCGCGTACGCTCCGGTAGACCTGGTTCGTGAACAGTACCGGAACGTGGGCCGAGAGCGCGGTCACGACAAGGTCGGCGACGCCGACGGAGAGGGCCTGGCGCGCGTCGTCCTCGTCGGGCCCCGAGAGCGTGAGCCGGTAGTAGAACGTGCCCGAATCGACGACGATGAGGCCGACCGGCCGGGTTCCCTCGCGGGCGAGCCGGCACGCGGTCGCGACCGCCCGCCCCTGCTCGTCGAGGCTCTTCGGGCTCGAGAGCAGTAGCCGCCCGAGGACCTCGTCGAGCGCCGGGCCGCAGACCGCGCTCAGCCGGTCGACGCTCACGCCCTCGGTGTCGATGTAGAAGACCCAGTGGCCCGACCGCGCCACGCGCGCGCTGACCTCGAGGCAGAAGAGCGTCTTGCCGCTTCCGCCCTCTCCGTAGATCTCGGTGACCGAGTCGCTCTCGAGCCCACCGCCGAGGAGCCGGTCGACCGACGGGATCCCCGTCGGCTGGCGCTCGGACGGCATCGGCGCGGCGAGGGTCTCCGAGGGGATAATCTAGTACCGTGGGGGCCGCGCGTCACGGGCCGATCGGGTACGGCCGACCGACCTCGGGCAGCCGGACGCTCGGCCCGGCGGCGCAGAACGCCTCCGGGTGTTCGGTGTGGATCGGGAAGACGGTCGACGGCGCGACCGACCGGACGATCTCGAAGAGCTCGCGCTCCGATGCGTGCCCGCTCGCGTGCATCTGGTGGAACGCGAGGCCGAAGTGGTCGAGCCAGTTGTGCATCACCCGATCGTCGACGTCGTCCTCGCTGAACGGCTCGCTCATCGAGTGGATGAACGGCGCTCCGCGCGGAGGTCGGAGGTCGATGAGCTCGGGGAAGTGCAGCAGGTCGAGCGCGAGCAGGTAGCGTCGTCCGTGGGCGCGGACCTCCTCGGCCGAAAGGGCGTCGTCGAGGAACGGCTTCTCCCAGTTGAAGTGGCGCTTCTTCTTGCGGTCGTAGACGAGGAGGCCGTGCCCGGGATCGGGGACGGGCACGCCTCCGCCGGGGAACTGCGGCGCGACGGTCGCGAGGAGGTGCGCCGTCCGTGCCGAGACCACGAGCGAACGATCGGCCTCGAGCGCCGCCGCGTGGAGGGTGAGAAGCCGGTCGATGTCGCGCGGGTAGGTGCAGGCGAGCGCGAGCTCGGGGCGGTCCGCGAGCAGCCGGTCGACGTGCGAACGCACCCCCGCCTCGGAGAGGTTCGGGCGGGCGTCCGGCCCGGCGCGCGTGCCCTCGGTCACGAGGGTGGCCGGTCGCTCCTCGGCCGCGGCCCGGAAGAACTCCCGTGTGTCCGACGCCCGGGGTCCGTGCTGGCGGAAGTCGCCGGTGTAGACGAGCGAGCCGTTCGACGTGCGGACGATGAACCCGTAGGCGAACGGGATCGAGTGGTCGACGGGGTACGGCACAACCTCGATGCGGCCGAACCGGACCGGCGCGCGGTCGGTGAACGTCCGGTAGGCGTGCTCCCCGTACCGCATCATCGTCGAGGTCTCGATCGCCGACATGAGGTTGCGCGTCCCGGCGCCGACGTAGACCGGGACCTCGGGGTCGACGAGGTCGAGGTACCCTGCGTGGTCGGCGTGCGCGTGGCTCACGAAGATCCCTTGGAGGGTGGGGGGCTCCCAGGCGAGGTCGGCGTCCCCGAGCGCGTCGCGCGAGTAGAGACCCTCGAGACGGGGAACGAGGCCGAACTCGAGGAGGTCCTTGGCCGGGCTGGTCGACCTCGGCTGCAGGTAGTCGACGTAGTACTCCTCCCGTCGTGCCGAGAACGACGGTCCGAAATCGAACAGGACGCGGTCCGGTCCGTCCTCGATCAGGAGCTTGTTGCCGCCGATCTCACGTACCCCGCCGAGGAAGGTGACGGTCGGCCCGGCCATACCGGACCGCGTACCCCTGCGGCATCTTGGGTGTTTCGGGGGACCGAGATCGCGAGACGGACCGACCGCCGCCGGAGGAGCGGGAAAACGCGACGGAAGCGAGTCGGCGCTACCGACCGGGGGGTCGAGGGGCCCGGCTACCGCGCCTTCAGCACCTTCTTGACGTTCGGGTGCTCCTTCGTGAAGATCTTGCCGCCGCAGTTGTCGCAGCGGACTCCGAAGAGGTTCGCGTCGGAGGGGAGCGCCTCTCCGCAGCGGATACAGCGGAACATCGACGGTGTCGAGCGACCGTGGGGGCTTAAGCGTTGCCCGCGCCGGTGGCCGTCCTCTCGGTCCGCGTGATCGGAGGCGGTGCCTGGAAGACGTAGGCGTTCGAGGCGAACCGCGTGCCGCAGCGCCGGCACTCGAAGATCCCGCTCGCGACCCGCTGGAGCGTGGACGTCGAGCATCGGGGGCAGGGGGCGGGCCTCTGGCGCGCCCGGTCGATCTCGAGAACGCGCCGGCGGATCCGGATCCCGTAGCGGGGGCCCATCCAGCCGGTCGCGCCGACCTTCTTCGTCCGCCGGCTCATCGAGCGCCTCCGGTCGCGAGCCCGCGCAGCCGGTCGCCGTGGACGAACGCCCGTCGCACGACGCCCTTCACGTCGTCCGGCGAGAACGCGCCGATCAGTCCCTTCTGCATCGCCACCACGCGACCCGTCTCGTCCGTCGCGATCGTGATCCGGCCCTGCGCCGCCCGCTCCTCGTCGAACGTCGGGTCGACCACGATGGCGTCCCCGAGGCGAACGAACGTGCACTCGATCGGGACGTGCTGGACCTCGAGCGGGTAGTCGGCCTCGGCGATGCCGAACCGCTTCGCGGGCATGGTCGCGTGCGCGAGCGCCGAGACCGCCGCGAGGAGCGCCGCGTCGATCAGGTTGCCCGAGTGGTCGAGGACGTGGATGTCGGTGTAGCAGACCCAGCTCTTCTCGCCCGGGGTCACGCAGAGGCGGGTGAGGTCGATCGTCTCGGCCGCGCGGATGGCGCGGTCGACAACGCGCGAGACCTCGATCGCCCCCGGCTGGGGAGGACCGGGCTCGAACGTCGGATTCGAGAGCGGGATGAGCTCGGCGTTGGTCGTCAGCACGCCGGCGTTCGGCGTGTCGGCAAACGGCTTACCGGGCTCGAGCTTGATGCCGGCGAGGACCGCCGTGTCCCCGATCCGTACGAGGGCGGAACCGTCGGCCGTCACGACGAAGCCGGGTTCGACCGTGATCTTCCGGTACTCGTCGGGGCCCCGGCCGTCGAGCCGCTTTCCGTCGGCCGCGAGGTCGAGGATGTGGCTCGTCCGGATCTCGGCGCTGACCTCTCCGCTCATGCCGAACCTCCCGCGAGCGGGGCGACCGAGTACCGGTCGCGCAGCGCCTGTTTCATCGTCTCGTGGATCGACCGGCACCCCTTCACGCCCAGGTCGAGCGCCTGGGCGAGCTCGGCCTCCGTCATGTGGCCCTCCATCTGCAGGAGCACCAAGCGGCCGGACTGGGGCACCAGCGCCATCGGCAGGTC
Organism: Thermoplasmata archaeon; assembly: GCA_021816865.1. GTDB lineage: Archaea > Thermoplasmatota > Thermoplasmata > Lutacidiplasmatales > UBA184 > Lutacidiplasma. The sequence continues at coordinate 49,922 of JAKAWX010000002.1, forward strand.
GGCCTCTCCGAAGTTGTCCTCTTCCTTCTTCAGGTCGAGGGCGATCGCCCCACCGATCTTGCCGACCGCGACCGAGGGCAGAAGGTCGACCATCGGGATCCCGGCGTCCGCGAGCGCGACCGACGCGGCCACGACACCCGCGCAGCGGGTTCCGGCGTTCGCTTGAAGGACCTCGATGTAGACGTCGATGCTCGTGCGGGGGAACTCTTCGGCGAAGACGACGGACTCGAACGCCTCGCCGATCACCTTCGAGATCTCCTGCGAGCGTCGGTCGAGCCCGGGACGCTTGCGCTCGTCGACCGAGAACGCCGCCATGTTGTAGCGGCACTGGATGACCGCCTTGTTGTTCTGCTGGAGGTGGCGGGGGTGGACCTCGCGGGGCCCGTAGACCGCCGCCATCACCTTGTTCGCTCCCCACTCGACGAACGCCGAACCGTCGGCCTGGTGGAGCGCACCCGCCTGAATGCGGATCGGTCTCAGCTCGTCCAGACGCCGCCCGTCGATCCGTCGCCCGTCCGCGGTCAGGAGGACGGGGACCTCTTTCGCACCTACGCTTCCCATGGTTCCTTCTCCGAATGTATCAGTGATCGCCCGGTTCGCCGGGCCCGGCCGCGTCGTCGGCCTCGTCCGCGAGGTCGCCCTCCTCGTCGTCGTCGGTGGATGCCGGCCGCGCGCCCGGGGCATCCCGGTGCGCCGTTTCGGCCGGTAGCGGCTCGGGTCCCTGCTCGCCCGTCGGCATCGTCGTCAGGAGGTAGCTTTCGATCCGCTCGGTGAGCCCCGGCCGCTGGCCGTTCTCCTCGATGGTGCGCAGGACCTCCGACACGCGGTGGATCGCCTCGGGGCTTCCGCCGATCCAGACGCGGCCGTTCTGTCCGACCGCGACCTGGGCGCCGGTGAGACGCGTGATCGTCTGGATCATCGACCCGCTGCGCCCGACCACCCGAGGCACTCGGGCGGGCGAGATGTGGATGATCGAGCCGCCGTCGAGCTTTCCCAGCCCCTCACCGACCATCGTCACTCCGATCCGGCCGGTCGCGTCGAGGTTTTCGACCTGGACGACGACGCTGTCCCCGACCCGGAGGAACCGGCCGGTCTCACCGACGTCGACCTTCCAGGGCGTCCCGGTCATGTGCAGGGGCGCCCAGCGGGGCGCGCCGATGTCGAGCAACCAGAACGTCGTCTGGACGTCCGTGACGGTTCCGATCACCACGTCGTTCGGGCGGGGGATGTACCGACCCGAGAGCGGGATCACCTGAACGAACGGCGGGCGGGCCGAGAGAAGGCCGAGGATGCTCGCGTAAACCTTCCCGCCGGTGCGGTAGGTCCCGTGGCCCGGTCGGAGGTCCCGGACCGGGAGCTCCTCGCCGGGAAGAACTAGTATGCGCTCGCCCGCGGATGGCGGGGCGGATGCCTCGCGACCGCGCCGCCGGCGGCCGGGCCGATTCCCTCTGGACATGTTCTGTGCTGCACCGGGGCGCGCGACGGAGGTGGCCTATTTAACTAACGCGGTCTCGGCCGTGCCCTTCGTGCGGGCGCCGAGCTTCTCGTAGAGCTCGGTCTGGACTCCGGCGGGGATCTCGACGAGGGCGCTCCAGCTGCCGTCCGAAAGCCATCGCTCCTCGGATATCCGGCCGAGTCCCTTGACTTCGCCGATCGCCCGCGGATAGTACTGGCCGGGGACCCGGACCCGGACCTTGACGACCTCGAAGCGGATCGGGATCAGCGGACGGAGCTTGGTGAGGACCTCCTGGACCTGCGCGTCGACGGGACGAAACGGGTCGACGTGGACCTTCGCCTCGGCCATCGCCGACTCGATACGTGCGGGAGGGTGCGGCGCGCCCGTCTGCGGGTTCATCGCGTTACGGGCGATCAGGGTGACGATCTGTCGGTGCTTCGCGGCCTGGAGCTGGTGGCGCTGTTCGGTCGTGACCTGGACCTCGCCTTTGAGCACGATCTGACGGGCGATCTCGGCGAGGTTACGGGTGTGGAACGTCTTCTCGAGGTACTCCTCGGAGATCTTGTCGCCCTTTTTCGCGTCCTTGAATACCTGCTCGAGCGCGAGCTTGTCCGAGAGGTCGACGTCCTTGCCGTCCTTCAGGTCCTGGACGGCTTGGGGGTCGACCAAGACCTCGAACCGGGACCCGTGGGTCTCCCAGCGGGCGATGACCGCGTCGTCGACGTTGACCATCGGGGCCCCTAGCGGGGAGGCACTACGCGCGGTTGCTCTTACCCGTTCCGCCCGGGGCGGGAAGACGGGCGACGTACTTCTGGACCTCGTCGGACGGCAGCCGGGTCATCCCGACCCCCCGTTCGACGGCGCAGACCTCGACCTGGGCCAGGTTCCCGCCCTCCTCGAGGCCCGCGCGCAGCCCCTCGAGGGCGAGCAGGATCGCCGCGTCCCGGTCGAGGCCGGGCCGGTACTTCTGCTCGAAGAGGTCCATCACGGGACCCTTGTTGCCGCCCGTGCTCGCCGCCTTGAAGCTGGTGAGCGAGCCCGACGGTTCGGTCTCGAAAAGGTGGACACCGGTGTCGTCGTATCCGCCGACCAGGAGCGCCGTACCGAACGGGCGGACCCCGCCGTACTGGGTGTACTGTTGCTTGTAATCGCAGATGCGGCGGACGAGGAGCTCGACCGACATCGGCTCGGCATACGTGACGCGGTTGATCTGCGCCGAGAGCCGGGCGTAGTCGACCAGGACGCGGGCGTCGGCGACCAACCCTGCGGTCGCGCACGCGATGTTCTCGTCGATCTGATGGACCTTTTCGAGGCTCGCCGGTTCGGCCAGCTTCGGGTTGGGGATTCGCCGGTCGGCGATCAGGACCACGCCGTCGGTAAAGACCACTCCGGCGGTCGTCGCGCCGCGCCGTACCGCCTCGCGGGCGTATTCGACCTGGAAGAGTCGACCGTCGGGCGAGAAGACCGTGATCGCCCGGTCGTAGGCCATCTGGCCGGGTTGCATCTCCATCGGGGGCGCCTCGGCTCGGGCACTGAGGTCCCCCATATAACGAGCGCGCGCGCAGTAACTCGTCCGACAGCCGGTTACGGTACCTCTCGGCTCGCCGACGGCCTTGGCCGTCGCGGAGAAGGGTAAAGGCGCCCTGCCGCCGTTCCCCCCGGGTGTCGACCCACGGAACCTCCTCACGACCGGGGGCGTCCCGCCTCGCGGGGGCCTCCTCCGCATACCTGCGGGCCGCCGTCGGGCAGCCGATCGATTGGCATCCGTGGGGCGCCGAACCGTTCTCGCTCGCGAGGGAGAACGGCCGTCCGGTCCTCCTCGACATCGGGGCGTCGTGGTGCCACTGGTGCCACGTGATGGACGAGGGGACGTACGCCGACCCCGAGGTGGCGACGCTGCTGGACCGGCATTTCGTCGCCGTCAAGGTCGACCGCGACGAGCATCCCGAGGTCGACCGTCGCTACCAGCGGCAGGTCGGCGCCCTCACGGGCGAGGGCGGCTGGCCCCTCACCGCATTCCTCACCCCGGACGGAGAGGTCTTCCTCGGCGGCACGTACTTCCCTCCCGAGGACGGGCACGGGCGGCCCGGGTTCCGCCGGGTCCTCCGGGAGGTCGCGCGCGTCTTCCGCGACGAGCCCGCACGCGTCCTCGAGAACGCTCGGGCGGTCCAGGACGCGATCGTCCGGATGCGAGACGCCGCGAGGGGCGAACCCCGGGCACGGGGCATGTTTGTTGCCAACGTCCGGGCGTCGCTTCTCTCCTCCTACGACCCCGTGAACGGCGGGTTCGGCACGGCCCCGAAGTTCCCGCACCCCACGGCCGTCTCCTTCCTGCTCGTCGACAGCTTCGTCCGGGACGCCGCCGCGAGCGCCGACCGGGCGCGGGACACACTCGCCCGGATGGCCGACGGAGGTCTCTACGACCAGGTCGGGGGCGGGTTCCACCGCTACTCGGTCGACGAGGGGTGGCACGTCCCGCACTTCGAGAAGATGGGGATCGACAATGCGGCGCTCCTTCTCGCGTACGTCGAGGGGGCCCAACGGTTCCACGAGCCCCGGTTCGAAGAAGTCGTGCGGGGGACGGCGGGGTGGGTCCGCGAGGTGCTCGCCGACCCGCTCGGAGGGTTCGGGGCCAGCCAGGATGCCGACAACGCCCCGGGCGACGATGGGGGGTACTTCACCTGGACCCGGGCCGAAATCCGGGCGGCGCTCGGACCCGAGGACGCGAAGCTCGCCGTCCGCTACTTCGGGTTGGGGACCGAAGGTCGGATGCCCCACGATCCGGACCGCAACGTCCTCTTCCGCTCGCTGCCGCCGTCCGACGCGGCCGAGGGCCTCACGCTCGACGGAGGGCCGACCGCGGCGCTGGCCCGGGCACTTGACGGCCTCCGGGCCGCCCGCGCCCGTCGGCCCACGCCGACCATCGACCGTGCCGTGTACGCGGACATCAACGGACACTTCGTCCGCGCGTTCGCGCGGGCGGGCGCCTTCCTCGGCGACGCATCGGTCGTGGCCGATGCCCGCCGGGCCGCCGACCGATTGCTCGAAGGCGCCTACCGGCCCGGTGTGGGGATGGCGCACCGGCTCGGCGTTGACGGGCCGAGCGGTTTCGGGCTCCTCGAGGACCAGGTGGCGTTCGCCGCCGGGCTCACGGAGCTCGCGGGAACTCTCGGGGACCCCCGGTACGTCGCTCCCGCCTCGGAACTCCTCTCGCTCGTCGACCGCGAGTACCGAGGGGAAGACGGTCTCCTGCGCGATGTGGCTCCGAAGTTCTACGACGGTCCCCCCGTCGGGGGGGTCGATCGGGCGTCGTACCCGCTCGAGGACAGTCCCCACCTCTCCGCGAACGCCGCCGCCGCCCTCGGGTTCCTTCGGCTCGGGTCGCTCCTCCACGACGACTCCTGGCGCGCGAAGGCGGCCGCGCTGCTGGGGCCGATCTCCGCCCGCGTCGGGGATGCAGGCCTCTTCGCGGCCGGGTCCGCGCTCGCGGCGGACCTCCTCGACATCGAACCCGTGACCGTCGTCGTCGAAGGGAACGGCCCCGCCGCCCGGGACCTCGCGCGGGCCGCACGGACGACCTGGCACCCGAACCTCTGGGTCTTTGAGGGCCGGCCGGCCCCTCCGATCTCGCTTCCCGGCGAGATCACCGAGCTGCCGGAGCGCACGGAGCCCCGCGCGCTCGTTTGCTTCGGCACCTCCTGCGCGCCGCCGGTCAGCGACCCCGGTGGGCTCGCGTTGCTCCTGGCGGCGCGGACGCCGACGTCTTCGGGATAGGCAACGGACCCAGGTCCGTCCCATCGAGCAGATAGGCCCGCGCGACCCCGCGGGAGAGGAAACGTCCGTAGAGGAACGAGCGACCGCGCGCCGGCCGATCGCGGTTGAGCGACTCGGTGCCGGCGACCGGGTTGAACGCGGGGACGACCACGATTTCCCGGGCACTCACGTCCGCGTGCCGGCGGCGCCGGACGGGCCGGGCGGGTTCCGGCTCTCGCTCGACGCGGACCCAGCATCGCCGCTTCCCGTCCGGGTCCGCCGCGGTGGGGGCGAGCCGGAACCCCGGGTGAAGGTGGCCGGCGACCAGTCGGCTCGCGCGCAGCACGGAGTTCGACGGCCAGGCATGGCCGTGGAAGATCCCGACCCCGTCGCGCACGGTGCCGCCGACAGGAAAGACATCCACCTCGCGGGGCAGGTGGGGGACGATCCCGACGTCGTGGTTGCCGAGGACGAGACCTACCCGTACGTCGTCCGAGAGGATCCGGGCGAAGAACCCGAAGACGACCGGCCGAAGGGTCGGCGGCGTGCCGACGATCGGGTGCTTGGCATCGCCCGCGATGAGCACTTCCTCGGTCCCCGTGCTCTTCACGAGCGCGATCAGCTGGTCGGCCAAGCGGTCCGCGGACCCCTCGGGCGGTCCCCCCGGGCGCTCGAGGGTTCCCCCGAGGCCGAGATGGACGTCCGCGATCACGAGGGTCCGCGGAGCGTCGCGACGGTCGGGCTCGAGCAGGAGGGCGGGCGCGTCCGGTACCGGGACGAGGCGGGTCGGCACGGACCGGGGTACGGGGCGGCCCACGAAGACCCTTCGTGCCCCGCACGGCCCTCCCGTACGTCTCGACAGGTCCGGCCGTGGCTCTTTATATACAAGCGGAAACTGAAATCTTACGGGGACCGGGATGCCACGAGACCGCGAACGGGCGATCGGCCGAATCCGCGCGTTCCTCGAGCGAGCCGGTTTCTACGTGGCGGACACGCACGGGATACGTCCGTCGAGCTTCGACCTCGCCGCGCGCCGCGACGCGACGCTCCTCCTCGTTAAGGTCCTGAAGAACATCGACGCGCTCGACGCCGGCGAAGCGGGCCGGCTGCGCGAACTGGGGCGCCTCTTTCCCGCGATCGTTCTCGTGATCGGGCAGACGTCGGGTGCCTCCGACCTCGATCCGGGCGTCGTCTACACCCGGTACGACGTACCGATCATCAACGAGGAGACCCTGGCCGGATTCCTCGAGAAGGCCGCGCTGCCGTTCCTCTACGCGAGCCCGGGCGGGATCTTCGCCCGGATCGACGGCGAGCGCCTCCACGACCTGCGCGTGCGCCGGGGGTTGTCGCTCGGAACGCTTGCGTCGATCGCCGGGGTCTCGCGGCGGGCGATCCAGCTCTACGAGGACGGCGCCGGCGCCGAGGTGACGGTCATCGACCGTATCGAAGCGTATCTCGGCGTTCCGGTCATCGAGCCGATCGACCTCTTCGAGGCGATGCGGACGGGGCACCGGCGCCCGGCGGCCGGCGAGGGCGACCGCGGATCCGAGCGCGCCATCCCGCGGTCGGGGGACCCCTGGAGGGACGGCGTTCTCCAGCAGCTCGACGGGATCGGGCTCGAGATGACCTTGACCGCGCGCGCGCCGTTCGATGCCCTCGCGCGGACCCCCGACATCCTGCTCGCGGCGATCGGGAGCCTGCGAACCGCGCTCCACCGGGCGGAGCTGCTTCACGGGCTCGCCCGCGTCGCGGAGGGCCACGCGATGTTCGTCGTGCGCGAGAACGTTCACCGTCCGTCGATCGACGGCCTGCCGATCCTCACGATCGCCGAGCTACGGCGTCACCGGGACGCGGACGACCTGATCGACGCCATCTCCGAGCGGGAAGGCGCGTGATCTCCGCGCGCGTAGGCCCCGGGGGCTCGACGCTCCTGGTCGCGCCGGTGCGGGGGCTCACGTCCGAGGCGACCCTCCTCGCGGAGGCGCTCGATGCGTTTGGCCCCGATAGGGTCGGACTCGGGGTTTCGGCGGAGGAGTTCGAGGGGCTCAACACCTACTTCGTCCGGTCCGGCGCGGAGCCGATCGTTCCACTCTCGCCGGCCGAAACGAGCGAGGTTCGGGGGCTCGTGCGGTTCGGCGAGGTGAGCGTGCCCAACCCCTCGTTCGTCCGGGCGATCGGTTGGGCCCGGGACCGGGGGCTCCGGGCCGAGCCCCTCGACCCGAGCGACGAGCGCTCGGCGTCCCTCTTCGCCGAGCACATCGGCTACCTCGAGCTCGTTCGTCGCACCGTGCGCGAGCGCGGCGTGGGGCGGCGTCCGCCCGAACCGTCGACGCCGGACGAATTCGCCCTCGCGTGGGACCGCGAGGTCTCGGGGGGCCGTGGATCCCGGGAGTTCGCCCGAGCTCGCGACCGACACCTCGTCCGGGAGGCGCGTCGGCTGGGGTCGGACGGCGGCCGGTTGGCGCTCGTCGTCGACCGCGAACGGTTCGACGAGGTCCGGGAGCTCTTCGACCGCGGGCCGCCGTCGACGATCGAGAGCGACTGAGCCCTCAGTCGTCGCGCGCGAGCGCCTTCTCGAGGGCGGCGCGCGCGTCCCGCCGGAACTGGTCGAGCGGTCCCTCGTTCACGAGCATCGCGTCGGCGAGCGTGAACGCATTGCCGATCCCCCACTTGAGTTCCCGGCGGTCGCGCTCGTAGAACTCCTCGAGACCCGCGCCGTCGTCGCTGCGGCCGCGCGAGGTCATGCGGGCGTGGCGCGTCTCGGGGGACGTGAAGATCGCGAGGACGAAGAGGTCGCCGAAGTGGTGACGGAAGACGGTGACCTCGCTGTCCGACCGGCAGCCGTCCACGAGCATCCGCGTCTCGGTGAGCTTCGGGAGCGCGCGCTGCGCCCAGACCGCGGGGCCGTGCTTCTCGCGCTCCTCGGAAGCGATCCGGGCGACGTTCGCGTTCGTGACCGGGAGCCCGCGACGCCGGGTCTCGTCGCGCACGAGATCCCCCATCTTGAGGGTCGCGAGCCCCATCGACTGGGCGATCCCGACAAGCTCGTCCTTGCCCGAACCGGGCATCCCGACCGTTACGATGAGTTTCATAGCGTGTGCGGGGGCTCGTCGGGTTCGGCGCTCTTCGCCGACGGCGCGGTCGTTTCGAGGTGGGCGGAGACGTCCTGCTCGGTGACCAACTGCAGGCGGTCGGCCCGCTGTCGGTAAGACGCGGCCTCCTGTTCCTCGAGGCGCGCGGTCTCGACGTATCGTCCCACCTTGACCTTGAGCTCGGCCGTCCTCTGCGTCTTGGTCGCGGCCTTGAGCTCGTACGCGCGGGCCTTCTGCTGGCGGTCGACGATCTTCTGCTGGAGCTTGCGCACGCGGTAGTGGAGGTTCGTGACGTCGGACCCGATCGGCGCTCCGCCCCGGCGGCTGGTCGCCCCCTCGATATCGCGCTCGTGCTGACGCATCTGCTGCTCGATGTCGGGGATCTCGCCGAGCACCTTCTGGCCCTTCTCCCGAAGGACCGTCGCCTGGTGCCTCAGCTTCTCGATCTTCGTGTTCAGGCGAGAAGCGCGCTGCTGGGCCCGGGCCGCGGCCTGGTCGTGTTTCGCCGCGATCTCCCGGAGCTTGGTGATGTCGGCGTACTGCTGGCCGATCCACCGGGACTGCCGGGCCGCGAGGGGGCTCGGCGGCTGGAGCGGCTCGGGAGGAGTGCCTCCGCCGGTCGCCATCGGAGGGGCCTCACCCGACCACGAGTTAAAGAGATTGTCGTGCGCGGGTCGGCTCCGCGCTAGCGTCGGGCGGGCCGAACCACCGCATCCGCCGACCGGAGGCGGTCGACGAGCGCCGTGCGCGCGACACGGTTCTGTTGCCGGGAATCCCGGTCGCGCAGGGTCACGGTGTCGTGGTTCGGCCCCTCGGCGACGGTCTCGCCGTCGACCGTCACGCAGAACGGCGTCCCGGCCTCGTCCATTCGGGCGTAGCGTTTCCCGATGGTGCCGGCGTCGTCGTACCGGACCGAGATTCCGGCGGCCGTGAGCTCGTCGGCGACGCGGAGGGCCACCTCGGCGTGAGCCTTGGGGATCAGCGGGAAGACCCCGACCGTCACCGGCGCGAGGTACGCGGGAAGCTTCCAGATCGTCCGGTCCCCCTCGCTTGCGATATGGGTGTCCGCGAGCGCCCAGAGGTTGCGGTCGACACCGAACGTGAGCTCGAGGACGTGCGGGAGGACCTTCCGTCCGTCGGGCCGGGTCACCGAGAGGTCCTTCCCCGACCCCTCCCCGTGCCGACCGAGGTCGTAGTCCCCGCGGTAGTGGACCGCGCCGAGCTCCTTGAACCCCCCGAGGCTCTCGAGGTGGATCTCGACGTCGAACTGGATCCGGTTGTAGAACGCCCGCTCCCGCTCGGATTTCTCGAACAGGCGGATCCGGTCCGCCGGGTAGGCGAGAACGTCCCGGTAGAACCGGTACGTGTGCACCAGGTGGAAGACATAGAACTCGGGGAGGTCTCCCGCGGACACGAGGTCGGCGGCCGAGACCCACTCGGGGCTCTCCGCGCCGGACTCCCTCCGGGCGGCCCGTAAGACGGGCAGTCGTTCGTCGCGCACCCGGTCGAACGGCACCGGAAAGCCCGCCGGGTCGAAGAAGATCTGAAGCTCCGCTTGCGTGAACGCCCGCATCCGGAACAGGACCTGGCGCGGGGCGATCTCGTTGCGGTAGACCCAGCCGATGACCGCGACCCCGAGCGGTAAGGCGCGGCGGCCGACGTCCCACATCCGTGCGAACGCGAGGTAGCTGTTCTGGGCGGTCTCGGGGCGGAGGTACGCCCGTTCCGTGCCGGCGACGCCGAAGTCCACGCCGAACATGAGGCTGAACGGGCGCGGGACGCTGAGCGCCGTCGAGCCGCATCGCGGGCACGTGACCCCGCGGTCGCGGACCATCGCCCCGATCTCGGCGGGCGTGAGGCCGTCGACGCCCTCGGGCCGGACCTTCTCGAGGACGGTGTCCGCGCGGAACGAGGTGTGGCACTGGTCGCACACCACTTCGGGGTCGGTGAAGTTCTCGAGGTGGCCCGAGGCGCGGACGACCGCCTCGGGGAGGAGCTCGGCAGGGTCGATGAGGTAGTAGTCGTGGGAGAGCCCGACGAACCACGCGGTCCACGCCCGCTCCAGCCGCTGCTTGAGCGCCGCCCCTAGGGGACCGTAATCGTAGAGCCCCTGAGCGCCTCCGTAGATCTCCGCCGTCGGCCAGAGCACGCCGCGGCGACGCAGCAGCGCGTACAGTTCGTCGCTCTTCATCGTCCCGTGCGCGTCCGAGGGCTCCCCGGCTCGCCCCGGACCATAAGGTGTTCGGTCGTGCGCGTGACGACCTGGTAGGCCGGGTCGCCCGGGGGGAGCCGGAGCACGAGCGGGCGTGCCGGGGAGCCGGGGGCAATGCGCGCCGCCGCCGGCTCGCCGAGCCATCGCCAAGGCTCGACGAGCGCCGAGCGAGCGAGGAACTCGGCCGAGACCGGGCGTCGACGCAGGCGCGTCGCGACGTACGCGAACTCGAGCTCGCGCCAGATCGACGGGGCGTGGAACATCGCGTTGTCCGTCCCGAGGAGCACCGCGAGGCCGAGCCGTTCCATCGCCGCGAGGTCCGGCTGACGGCCGAAGAGAGCGTTCGACCGGGGACAGACGACGACCGGCACTCGTTCGTCCCGGACCCGAACGAGGTCGTCCCGAGTGGCCCGCGCGAGGTGCACGACGAGGTCGGGCCGCGGGTTGAGGTAGCTTTCGGGGTCTTCGCGGACCGCCTCGCTCGCGTGGAGCGCGTAGAACTTCCCGGCGCGGCGGCACGCCGCGGCGACGCGTCGGCGGTCGGTGTCGGACTCGTCGCGGGCGCTCGAGAGCCCGATGCCGTCGGCCACGCGCAGGAGGTCGGCGAGCTCCCGGGAGTCGACCGGACGCGCGACCGGCCGCCCGAGCGAGAGCGCTCGGATCCGAACCCCGCGGGCGGCGTCCCGGAGGAGCTTGACACCCCCACGGCCCTCCTCGCGGAAATCGATCGTCGCCGCCACCCCCTCCTGGACCATCCGCTCGAGGGCGGCGCGGATCGCGGCGATCTTCTCCGCGCGTGAGGCGCGCTCGAGCAGCCGGAACTTGTAGCCGTGCGGCGGGCGGACGAGCGTCGCGACCGACCCGTGGGGAGGCTCGACGGACGAGACCGCGTCCCCGAGATGCGTGTGCGCGTTCACGGGGGACGGCACGACGATGCCCCGGAGCCGATTCTCGCGTCCCCGGGTGCTGTCGGTTCCCGGGCTCCCGACCTCAACCACCCGACCCCCGCGCAGGCGGACGTACGCGGGTCGGATGCCGTCGATATCGAGGACCGCCCCTTCGACCAGCATGACCGCCGCCGTCCGAGGCATCGGCCCCCTTAAGGCCGAGCCCGATCCCGCCCCGAACCGCTAAGCGGCCCGGCGATTCGGGGACTTCGGGCACGATGACCGCACGACCGACCGACCCGCCCCGCGACCTCCTCGTTTCCGGGCACGTGAACGTCGACCGATTCCTATCGGTTCGCGCGTTCCCGCTGGCCGACCGGACCGTCCCGGTGGTCCGGAACCGGACGGAGCTTGGAGGGACCGCGTCGAACCTCGCGCGTGTCGCGTCGGCCTACGGGGTAGCGAGCGGCCTGGTCGCGCGCGTCGGCGAGGGTTTCCCGGCCGAGTTCCGGCGTCGCCTCGAGCGCGCGGGGATCGACCTCCGGGGACTTGTATCGGTCCCCGGGCGGCCGACACCCACCTGCTTCATCGTCGAGGACCGCAAGGGCGGCCAGCGGACGCTGATCGACCAGGGACCGATGGCGGACACGGCCCACGCGGCGCTCCCCGGTGACTGGATTCGGGAGTACAGCTGGGTCCATCTCACGACGGGTGATCCCGACTTCCAGCTCCGCCTCGCCCGACGGGCTCGCGCCTCGGGACTCCACGTCGCGGCCGACCCGGCGCAGGAGATCCACTACCGCTGGGACCGCCGCCGTTTCGCGGCCCTGCTCGGAGAGTGCGAGCTCCTGTTCGGCAACCGCTCCGAGATTGCGCGAGCCCTCGGGCTCGCCGGGACCCGCTCGCTCGATCGCCTTCTCGACCGGGTCCCGCTCGTCGTGAGGACCGAGGGTCGCGCCGGCGCCTCGGCGTTCTCCCGGGCCGGACGCGAGCATGTCCCTTCGGTCCGTCCGAGGAGCCCCCGGACGCTCGTCGGCGCGGGCGACGCGTTCCGCGGTGGGTTCTACGCAGCCTTTTTTGGCGGCCGCCCGATGAGGGAGTGCCTGACCGCCGGCGCCCGAGCCTCCGCGGCTTGGATCGACGGACCCGGTTAGGGAGGGAGCGCTCGTGGAGATGCATGCGTTCGGCCGCCTTACGGAGGTCGACGTCGCGCGCCGCCGGCTTCTCTCCGCCGCCCGACCGGTACGACGCACCGAGACTCTGCCCGTCACCGAGGCGTTCGGACGCGTCGCGGCGGCGACGATCCGAGCTCCGTTCCCGGTACCGTCGTTCGCGCGCACGACCTGGGACGGCTACGCCGTTCGGTCGAAGGACACCACCGCGGTCGGGCCCGGGCACCCGGTTTCGCTGCGGATCGTCGGGGAGGTCTTCGCCGAGCAGGCGTATCCCGGACGGCTCGGCGCCGGGGAGACGGTCGCGATCGCGACCGGGGGAGCGATCCCTGCGGGTGCCGACGCCGTCGTCATCTTCGAGGAAGTCGAACGGACGGAAGGGTCGATCGTCGTCCGTCGCCCCATCCCGCCCGGGGACCGCATCAGCCGACCCGGCCACGACTTCCCCCGCGGCTCGGTGCTGGTGCGCCAGGGCACGGAGCTCTCGGCGACCGCGCTCGGCACGCTCGCCGCGTGCGGAGTTCCGACCGTGGCGGTCTACGCCCGGCCGGTCGTGGCGGTCGTGCCCAACGGCAACGAACTGCTCGTCCCCGGCGTTCCGCCGCGGACCGGTATGATCTTCGAGAGCAACAACGCGACGATCGCCGCCGTCGTCACCGCCGCGGGCGGGATCCCCCGGCTCTCGGACCCGGTCCCGGACGACCCCGCGGTGATCGAACGGGCGATCCGCGCCGCGCTCGACTCCTCCGACCTGGTCCTCGCGACCGGTGGGAGCTCGGTCGGCGAGCGGGACCACCTGCCCCGGATCCTTCCTCGCTTGGGGACCCTCCTCTTCCACGGGGTCGCCGTCCGTGCCGGCAAGCCGACGCTCGCCGCCCGAGTGGGCGACAAGCTCGTGGTGGGCCTTCCCGGTCACCCGACATCGTGCCTGGCGAACATGTACTGGCTCCTCCTGCCCGTGCTCCGGAAGATCGCCCGGCGTGCCGGTCCCGGATTCACCGAAGGGTGGGCGGTCCTGGGCCACGACGCGATGGCGCCGTCCCCCGGCCTGTCCACGATCGTGCCCCTACGGTTCGAGAACGGTCGAGCCTACTCTACGTTCCGGGGCTCGTCGATCATCACGAGCCTCTCGGGAGCGACGGCGTTCGCGATGCTGCCGCCCGGACGGCGGGTCGTGCGCGCGGGGACGAGGATCCGGGTCTACCACCTCGACCCTCCGCTCGGTACCGTACGCCCGGAGTGACCCGGACCCGGTGCGACGACAACGGTTAAGCGCCCCGGACGGCTCGTCCGGCGTGGCCCGCCGAGACCTCGGGGTCGCGATCCTGTCGATCGAAGGGACGAACAACGACGAGGAGCTGTTCGTCGCGCTCTGCGAGCTCGGAGCGAGCCCCGAGATCGTCCACCTCAAGCAACTCGAAGGCCGGGACGTGACGCGGGAGGAGCGCCGCCGGCTCAACGATTACCGGGTCCTTTTTTTGCCCGGCGGATTCTCCGCCGGCGATTACGTCCGGGCGGGCGCGATCTTCGCGGCGCGCCTGCGGGCGTCGATCGGGGCCGAGCTGGAAGAGTTCGTGCGGTCGGGGCGGCTCGTGGGCGGGATCTGCAACGGTTTCCAGGTGCTGACGGAGCTCGGCCTCCTGCCCGGACGCCCCGGCGGCCGCCTCGGTGCCCCGGAGGCGGCCCTGATGACGAACGACAGCGGACGATACGAGTGCCGTCCGACGTTCCTCGCGTGGGACGGCGGACGGTTTCCGGCGCTGGAGGGCGTGCCCAAGGGCACGCGGTACCTCTTCCCGTCCGGCCACGCGGAGGGGAAGCTCGTCTTGGGCGGCGACGCGGACGCGCACCGCCGTCGTTTGGAGGAGAACGGTCAGGTCCTCTTCCGTTGGGTCGCGCCGGACGGACGGCCGGCGACGTACCCGTGGAACCCGAACGGTTCGGCGGGGAACATCGCCGGGCTCACGAACCCGGAAGGGAACGTCTTCGGCCTGATGCCGCACCCCGAGCGAGCGCTCGACCGGGCGCAGGCACCGGACTGGACGCGGAGCGGTTCGTCGGCGGGGTACGGGGACGGGGAGAAGTTCCTCCGCGCGGTCCTCGACTACGCCGAGCGCCACCGTTAGCCCGCCGGGTCGGGGCCCGGCCGATCCGGTCGGCGACATCGAGCCGCCAGACGTCGAGCCGCTCGCCTTCGAGCGATCGCGAGGCGACCACACTCCGTCGTCCCCCCGCCGCACGCCAGGCGTCGGCGAGGCCGACGAGCGCGGAGGCGTCCTGCACCGTAGAGACGACCACGTACGCCTCCCCGCGGGGGGCGAGGTGATCGGGCAGGTCGTGGAACAGGCGGGCGAGCACCCGGCAGCCGTCCGGGCCCCCGTCGAGGGCGAGGCTCGTCCACGGGTCGGGGTCCCGTTCCTCGGGCTGCGTCGGGAGGTACGGGGGGTTCGCGAGCACCCGGTCGAACCGACCGAGGCCGCGGGCAAGGTCCGTGCGCACGCAGTCGAGGTCGAGACCTTCGGACCGCGCGGCCTCCCGCAGCCGCGCGAGGGCCCGCGGGTTCCGGTCGGTCGCCACGACGCGCGCTCCCGCGCGCCCGGCCGCGATCGCGGCGATCCCCGAACCCGCGCCGACCTCGAGCACACGCGTTCCCGGAGCGACCGCTGCGAACGGGAGCAGAAGGAACGAATCCTCGCGCGGCGGGTAGACCGAGGGGGTCTCGCCCCGAGAGCCTCGCCGCTCCGCGGGTGTGCGAATCCGATGCATGGTCGCTTCGGGGCGCGATGCCTTCTTATTCGCCCCCCGCCTAGAAGAGGCGCTTACGCACTTATTCTCCATGCCTCGACGTCTCTCTCCTCCGGTCAAGATCGGCATCACGGGTCTGCCCGGGGCCGGAAAGACCCAGACGCTCCTGCGGATCGTCCAGCTCCTCGAGGAGGAGGGCGTGACCGTCGGGGGGATGGTCACGGAGCCGATCGTCGAGAAGCAGCGACGCACCGGATTCCGGATCACGAACTGGCTCACGAAGGAGCACGCGGTCTTCGCGCACGAGGGGCTCAAGTCGCGCGTGAAGTCCGGTCGCTACGGCGTCAACCTCGCCGCGCTCGAGGACCTTGGCACCCGCGCGCTCGCCCAGGCGCGCGAGTCCGCCGACGTGATCGTGATCGACGAGGTCGGGAAGATGGAGGTCGAGAGCGACGTCTTCACCCAGGCGGTCACCGAGACCCTCGACGCGAAGAAGTCGATCGTGATGACGCTCCACAAGAAATCGCGCAACCCTTTGCTCCAGGATATTCGACGGAGGGACGAGCTACGCCTGCTCGAGGTGACGCCGGTCAACAAGAACCTCCTCGCGTTCAAGATCGTCTATCTGATCACGGGTCGGGCGCACTAGTCCGGGGCCGCGAAGGGGCGACGGACCTAATGCTCCCCGCCGTCCGGGGCGGCCCGGGCCCGCGGAAGCGCTCGGCGGTCTTCTACAACCCCGCGATGGCCGCCGATCGCGACCTCGCGGTCGCGTTCGTCGGGGCGCTCGCGCGCGTTCGCCCGGCCCCCAGGACCGGCTGGGAGATGCTCGCCGCGACCGGCGCGCGAGGCCTGCGGCTGGTCGAGGAGACGGGCGCGTTCGGTGCGTTCGTGCTGACGGAGGCGAACCCCGAAGCGTTTCGGGTCCTCTCGGCGAACGCCCGGGGCCGGCCCGGGGTGACCGTCCATGCGTCCGACGCGCGCTCGGCGGTCCCCGGAGGGCCGTTCGACTACGTCGACCTCGACCCCTACGGAACGCCCGTGCCGTTCGTCCGGACGGCGCTCGATGCGGTGGCGACGGGCGGCGTGCTGGGCGTGACGGCGACCGACATGATGGTGCTCGCGGGCGCGCAGCCGGCCGCGTGCGAACGACGCTACGGCGCCCACCCCGTGCGCGGCCGTCTCGGTCCCGAGGGCGGGCTACGGATCCTGCTCGCGTTCCTCGCGCGGTCGGCGGACGAGCGCGGTCGCTCCGTCCGTCCGCTCTTCGCCTACGTACGGGGCCATCACGTCCGCGCGTACCTCGAACTGCGCGACGGGCACGGTATCGCCCCCGTCGGCGCGATCGTTCCCGAGACCTGGTCGGGTCCACCGCTCGGTGGCGGAGCGCCGGTCGGGCCGCTCTGGCTCGGTCCGCTCTTCGACGCCGAACTCGTCGCCGCCCTCGAGGTCCCGCGGACGGCGGCCCGGCCCCGGGAGGTCGCGACGTTCCTCGAGCGGGTGCGGGCAGAGTCGACCGTCGACGTGCCGTTCTACTACGAACCGAACACGCTCGCACGGGCGACGGGCGTTCTCCGTCCGCCCGCGTTGGCGTCGCTCATCGAGGTGCTCGCAGCCCGAGGGTACCGGGCCGGGAGGACTCACGCCCGACCCGAAGGGTTCCGCACCGACGCGGACCGCACGGTGGTCGCCGAGGTCGTCCGGGCGCTCGGCCGCGGCTAATCCCAGAACGCACGCGTCCGCGCGTAGGCTCGCTCCGCGCGGAGCAGCTCGGTGAAGAAACCGTCGTCGTCGCGATAGAGCCGCATCAAGAGGCGTCGGGCGGTCTCGGGGCCGACTCCACGGGCGGCGAGCGCGTAGAGCGCCCGCTCGCCGTAGTGGGCGACGAGCTCGGCCGACGTGTAGCCACCGCGCACGAGGTTCTCGGTCTCAGGAGGCGCGGGGCGTTCGCGCCGGGGCCGGCGGGCCGGGGCCTTCTTTCCCCCGGTCCACTTGCGCTTGGCGTAGCGCACGAGGCGGTCGATATCCTCCGTGCGTCGCGGCGAGAGGACGGCCGAGAGCGACCCGTGACAGAGCAGGCAGCGGCTTCCGCCCTCGGACCGGTACTGGAACGGTGACGTCGTCCGGACGAAGCCGCAGCGCAGGCAAACGAGGACGAGAGGCTCGCGGCCCAGGCGCTCGCGCACGGCCTTGAGCAGTGTCGGCGGAGGGACGTCGGGGACGTGCCGCCACTCGAGCCGATCGATCGGCCCGTCGCTGAGCGGCGACGGCGCGGCCGCGACCACCTCGACGGTCCCGTCCCGGAGGCCCCGAAGGACCTGTACCGCGTGCGCGACGTCGAACCGGTCGTGAAGGGTCTTGTCGAGAACCTCCTCCCCGAGCGGGTTCGTGCGGCTCGTGCCGAGCAACGGCTCGAGGGTCCGCAGGTCGCGGGGGTCGGCGGACGCCGGCACTACCCCGAGCTTCCGGGCGACGGCGAGGAAGACCCAGCGGTAGTCGAGCCCGGTCGGGACGAGCCGTTCGACGAGCGGCTCGAGAGAGTCCGGGTCGATGCGCAACGCGTCCACCAGGGTCGCGTCGTCGACGGCGATCGGGAGCTCGAGGACGAACCAGGTCGGCTCGACCGTCGCAACCTCGACCCGCGCCCCGAGGCGGGCGGTCAAGAGTCCCGACGTCGCGAGCGCGAGCGTCTCGTTCGTCCGGGTCCCGAAGCACGCCCCGTACGTCACGAGCCGTCCGCGGGAGGTCACGGTCACGCGCCGGTCGGTAGGCAAGGTCGACGCCGGCGCGCCGCGGAAGCGCAGCTCGAGCCGGGTGCGGTCGTCCGGGGAGATCGGGTAACGGGCGAGTCCGCCCTCGCGCCGCATCCGGCCGATCTCCTGGGCGACCTCGAAAGGCACCGGCAGGTCCTCGCCGGCCCACCGCGGTTCCTGTCCGATCTCCTGGACCGCTTCGACCAGAAGCTCGCCCTCGCGGTGCTCGACGACCTTCCACGTCCGTCCGTGCAGGAGGAAGATCTCCTCGGGTTGCGCGAGGATCTGGGTGAGGACGAACCGTTCGTCCAGCGTGCCGATCAGCCGGCGCGTTGCGATATCGCGAAGTCGGTACGTCCGCTCGTCCGGGATCAACGAGAGGGACGCGTAGAACCGGGCGAGCGTGCCACGTCCCGGGGCGAGGCGGCCGTCGTCGACGCCCTTCGCGAGCCGTAGCTCGACCAGGTAGTCGGCGAGCGCGGTCCAGTCGGCATCGGTGAGGTCCGCGACCGACGCGGCGTGCCGCAGCATCGCCACGAGCCGGTCGCGGTCGACGGTCCCCTCGGCCCGCAAGGTCGCAACGATCTGCTGCGCAGCGGCGAGGCGGTTGCGCGTACGCCATGTGACGGGCTCGATCTGCCCCTCGTCCGCGCGGCGGGCCAGGACGGCGGCCTCCTCGAGGTCGTCGTCGTCGAGCGCGAGGACGGTGCCGTGGATCGTCTCGCCGAGACGGTGCCCCGAGCGGCCGACACGCTGGACGAGCCGTCCGACCTGGTGCGGGGAGCCGAACTGGACGACGTGGTCGACCCCACCGATGTCGATTCCCAGCTCGAGGGACGAGGTCGCCACCAGGCCGCGCAGCCGCCCTTCGCGGAACGCCCGCTCCGCCTCCTCGCGCACCTCCCGGGAAAGCGAGCCGTGATGGACGGCGACCGCGAGGTCCGGTGCGAGCCGATGAAGCCGGGCCGCGAGCCCCTCGGCGGTGGGCCGCGTGTTGACGAAGACGAGCGTCGTGCGGTGCGCCCGGATCTCGGCCTCGACCGACCGCAGGCCATCGAGGAGGACCGGGTCGGCCTTCAGGTCCCGCACGAGGTCCGGGTCGAGCGGAGGGAGGTCGGGGCGGGGCCGCCGGGCCACGAGCTCGAGCGGGCGGCGCTCGCGGGCGACCCGGACGTCGATCGTTCGGGGCGCCGGGGAGAGGAACCGGGCGACCTCGTGCGGGTTCCCGACCGTCGCCGAGAGGCCGATGCGCCGGACCGTCCGGCCGGTGAGGGCGTCGAGGCGTTCGAGCGTCAGGCCGAGCTGCGCGCCCCGGTCGGAACCGACGAGCTCGTGGACCTCGTCAACGACGACGGTCGTGACGTGCGCGAGCGCGGCGCGCAGGTGGCGGCCGACCAGGAGGATCTGGAGCGTCTCGGGCGTCGTCAGGAGGAGATCGGGCGGGTGGCGGGACTGGCTCGCGCGGGCGGCCGCCGGCGTGTCCCCGTGCCGTACCGCCGCGGTGAGCCCGACGTCGCGGACGAGGGCGACCAAACGCTGCTCGAGGTCACGGTTCAGGGCCCTCAGCGGGGTGACGTAGAGCAGCGAGATCGGAGGGGCGGGTGCGGCGAGCCGACGAGAGAGGAGGGGGAGGAGGGCCGCTTCCGTCTTGCCGGTGCCGGTCGGCGAGAGCAGGAGAGCGTCCGCCTCCCCGTCGAGCAGGCCCGCGGCGAGGCGCTGGATCTCGGTCGGCTCGCGCAATCCCCGCCGCCGGATCGCATCGGCCAGTCGCGGGTCGATCCGTTCGAAGAGGCCGGAGCCGTCGCTCGCCATGACCGTCCGGAACGACGACCCGCGAGGGCTAAGGCGTGTCGCCCCCGGCTAGGCCCCCGCGCCGGGTTCGAGGTCGAGCATGCGGAGCCCGACGCTTTCGACCATCGGTCGACCGAACGAGCGCCCGGGGAAGGTCTCGAGGAGGACCTCCTCGAGGACGCCGACCGTGGCGCGGAGGAGGTGGCCCCCGACCAGCCGATGGTCCGGGCCCGCGAGGCCGGCGTGCAGGTGGACCGAGGGCGCGTCGTCGGCCCGGGCGATCGTGCCGTGCAGCGCAACGACCTCGTGGGGCGCCGTGAGCTCGTGGGCGCGGTACTCGCGCCCGTCCCAGTAACCGACCGTCGCCGAGCGGAACATGCCGATCCCGAAGACCACCTGAGCGGCCCTCAGGTCGCGCGCGCGGGCGAACTCCCCCAACGCGGCGAAGAGGTCCTGTCCGTCGTCCAGCCGAAGCATCCAGCGCGTGCCGTCCCGAACCGCTTGCATCGCTCCCCCACCGCCGGCATGGTTAGAAGTCCGCGGGGCAAAGCGTAACTGGGTCACCGCCCTCGTTCGACCGTAGATGAGCGAAGGCACGCGCCCCGTCCCGACCCGCCGGGCCACCCCGGAGGTCGTCACCCGCATCGCCGCGGGCGGCCCCGCCCTCGTGGCCTTGTCGGGCGGGGTCGATTCGTCGCTGGTCGCAGCGCTGGCGGTCGAAGCTCTCGGCCCCTCGGCGGTCGCGGTCACGCTCGCCGGCCCCGCGGTGGGACGCGCCGAGGTCGAGGCGGCTCGCTCGGTCGCTTCGTCGCTCGGGATCGCCCACGAAGTGGTTTCGGTCGACCCCCTCGAGCGGCCAGAGTACCGCGCGAACCCGACCGATCGTTGCTACTTCTGCCGTTCCGTGGAGACGGCGAGTCTCCTCGCGTTCGGACGCCGCCGGGGGCTCGTTCAGTACCTCGACGGCGTACAGGTCGACGACCTCTCCGACGACCGTCCGGGGCTTCGGGCGATGGACGAGGCCGGGTTCTTCCACCCGCTCGCCTGGGCGGGCTGGACGAAGGCGGACGTGCGGGCCGAGGCGCGCCTCCGCGGCCTCCCGAACTGGGACCGGCCGTCGGACGCCTGCCTCTCGTCGCGGGTCGCCCATGGGGATCCGATCACGGCCGAGCTGCTCCGTCGCGTCGAGGCGGCGGAGGCCGTCCTGCTCGGTCGGGGCTTTCGCCGCGTCCGCGTCCGCGTGCGGGCGAACGGTGCCCGGGTCGAGGTCGACCCGGGAGAGGTCGCTCGACTGTCGACGGAGCCGCTCGCGACCGAGGTCGTCCGGGAGCTGCGCGCGCTCGGGTTCGATCCGGTGAGCGTCGACCCGCGGGGCTACGGAGCGTCCCGACGGGCGACCCCCGAGGTGGTGCAGTGACGCGTCCTCCCCCGACCGCTGCCGAGGAGACCCCGCCGCTCCCGGGGCGATTCCAGCTCGAGACCGACCTCGTGCCGCAGGGCGACCAGCCTCGGGCAATCGAAGAGATCGTCGAGCGCGTGAGCCGCGGCGAGAAATTCGTGACCCTCCTCGGGGTGACGGGCAGCGGCAAGACGTTCACGATGGCCCACACGGTCGCGCGCCTCCAGCGGCCGACCTTGGTCGTGAGCCCCAACAAGACGCTCGCCGCCCAGCTCGTGAGCGAGTTCCGGGCGCTGTTCCCCAAGAACGCCGTCGAGTACTTCGTGAGCTACTACGACTACTACCAGCCCGAGGCGTACGTCCCCCAGATCGACCTCTACATCGAGAAGGACGCGTCGATCAACGAGGAGATCGACCGGTTGCGCCACCGGGCGACCCAGGCGTTGCTCACGCGGCGGGACGTCCTGATCGTCGCCTCGGTGAGCTGCATCTACGGCCTCGGTTCGCCGGACGACTACCGCGCGAACGTCATCGACCTCGCCGTCGGACAGACGATCTCGCGCCAGGCGCTTCTCGGGCAGCTCGTCCGGATGAAGTACTCGCGCAACGACGTCGAGCTGAAGCGCGGTCGGTTCCGGGTCCGGGGCGGCACGATTGACGTCATGGGGGCGGGGGAGACCGTCCACCGGATCCTGCTCGAGGCCAACACGATCGCCACGATCGTCGAGCTCGACCCGATTACGCGGGAGGAACGCTCGGAGCTCTCCCGGCTATCGATCTTCCCCGCCACCCACTTTTTGACGGTCGACGAACGCCTCCGCGGGATCCTCTCCGAGATCGTGAAGGAGCGGGACGCTCGCGTGCGGGAGCTCGAGCGCGCCGAGAAGATCGTCGAGGCCCAGCGGCTGCGGGGCCGGGTCGACTACGACCTCGAGATGATCCGCGAGACGGGCTACTGCTCGGGGATCGAGAACTACGCCCGGTTCTTCTCGGGACGGCGCCCGGGCGACCCCCCGTACACCCTGCTCGACTTCTTCCCGAAGGACTTCCTGGTCTTCCTCGACGAGTCCCACGTCACCGTCCCACAGCTCCACGGCATGTACAAAGGGGACCGGAGCCGCAAGGACAACCTCGTCGAGTTCGGCTGGCGCCTCCCGTCGTGCCGGGACAATCGACCGCTCAAGTTCCCCGAGTTCCTCGAGCACGTGCCGCAGTTGGTCTTCGTCTCCGCGACGCCGGGTCCGTTCGAGCGTCGGGCGTCGAAAGGGCTCGTCGAGCAGATCATCCGACCGACCGGCCTTGTCGACCCGCCGATCGAGATTCGCCCCCTCGAAGGACATATCGCGGACCTCGTGAAGGAGCTGCGCGCGTGCATCGAGCGCGGGGACCGGGCCCTCGTCACGACCCTCACGAAGGCGACCAGCGAGGAGCTCGCGGACTACCTCACGCGGCTCGGGCTCAAGGTCCGCTACCTCCACTCCGAGGTCGAGACGCTCAAGCGCGTGGAGATCCTCCGCGACCTCCGGCTCGGACGCTTCGACGTCCTGGTCGGGATCAACCTCTTGCGCGAAGGGCTCGACCTGCCCGAGGTGAGCTTCGTCGCGATCCTGGACGCCGACAAGGAGGGCTATCTCCGCAGCGAGACGTCGATCGTGCAGACCGCCGGCCGGGCGAGCCGCAACCTCTCGGGCAGGGTCGTCCTCTACGCCGACCGCACGACCGGCTCGATGCGGCGGGCGATCGACGAGATGGAGCGCCGTCGCGCGGCCCAACTGGCGTTCAACGCGGAGCACGGGATCGTCCCCGAAACGATCCGCAAGGAGGTCCGCTCGCTCCTCGCCGAAGGCGAAGCGGCGCCCTCCGGAGACCTCTCGGTCTCGGGACTCGGCCGACATTGGAAGGACCGCTTGCCGCTCTTGATCGCCAATCTGGAGGAGGAGATGCGGCTCGCCGCCGAGCGGCTCGAGTTCGAGGAGGCCGCGCGTATCCGCGACCGGATCCGCGAGGTTCGGCGGCGGGCCGACGACGCGCGGCCCCCGCGGGCCGCCGCGGGCACGCGGTGACGCGCGACAACCCCGTTTGCGTGCCGGGACAAAACTGTTGTATCCTCGTCCCCGCTGACCGGGGCATGGCGTCCCACGGCGCCCCGCCCGCCGGGAGCGACGGCCTCATGTCGCTCCGTCGCGGGGGGACGATCACCGAGCTCCTTTTCCTCTACGAGTGCGCGACCACGGAGCCGATGCACCTGCGGCCGGTCGCGGCCCGTCTGGGTCTCACGGTCCAGGCCGTCTCCCACTCGTTCCGGCAGTTGCGTGGTCGCGGCCTCGTTGAGGTGCGCGACGGCCGCTACCGCCCCACCGTCACGGGGGTGGCCTGGCTGCACG
This sequence comes from Thermoplasmata archaeon, assembly GCA_021816865.1. Taxonomy (GTDB): domain Archaea; phylum Thermoplasmatota; class Thermoplasmata; order Lutacidiplasmatales; family UBA184; genus Lutacidiplasma. The sequence continues at coordinate 73,566 of JAKAWX010000002.1, forward strand.
GGACGCTCGCCGCACTGAGCGACGACGTCCGCGACCGGGTCGCGAGGCTCCACGTCATCCGCTCCACGCGCGCGGTCGCCCTCGCCCCCCTCGCCTCCGGCGCCACCGTGTCGCTCGAGCTGCGGCACGGTCTCCTCTCCGCCCGGCCGGGGGGCGCGGGTCCGTCGCGTGGGACGGTCGTGGCGTCGGCCCGCGCCGGAGATCTCGTGGAGGTCGCGAACCTCGAGGGGATCGTTCCGCTCGCCCCGGCGACCGTCTCCGTGAGGACGATATCGGACGCCGACCTCGCCGACCCCGGGCTCGAGCGGCGCGTCCGGGCGGCCCTCCCTCCGCTCGATGAGCCGCTCGCGGCCGAGGGCCTCGAAGCGTACCACTGCCTCCGACGGGCGACCACTCGCCCCATCGAGCGGTTCGCGAGCGCGGCCGCGTGCCTGGACGCGGCCCGGCTCGGGGTGTCGAGCACGCTTTTCGTCCTCGAGCGGGACCTCCCCCGCCTCCTCGCGACGTTCGCGGTACCGAGCCCGCCGCCGCTGGACGTCCTACCGGTCGGCGCGGCCCGCCGCGCCCCCCGCCGCGCGGACGGGCTCCGCGCGGAGCGTCCCGCGCAGCGCCGGTAGCAGCGTCGGGAGGTCCGCGACCTCCCGCGCTCCGCGCTCGAGGAGGGCCGCGTACGCGCGGGTCGCGTCCCCGCCCGCGAAATCACGCTCGGCGATCGGGGGTCGGCTCACGAGGAAGACGGGCGTCCCGCTCGCGAACGGGCCCACGTCCCACAGGTTGTCGACGTTCGACGGCCCGACCGCGAAGGGGGCCACGACGATCACCCGCGCGTTCTCGAGCAGCCGACGATGGCGCTCACGGGTCGACGGCGAGAGCGGTGAGAACGGTCCCTCGATCGCGGAGGCGAGCCCGAGGGCTTCCGCCGTCTCGGTATCGGAGTCGAGCAGGTGGAGGGCCCCCGCGGTCACGATGAACCCCTCATCGGCCAGGGCCCGGAGGATCGGCCGGGCCGCGCCCCCGCCGCCGACGACGTGCACGGGGCCCGCGGCGGGGGCCGTCCGGTCCCGGGAGACCTCCGTGAGGAGGTGGCGCGGAACGAGGTAGGGGACCCCGGAGCGCGCCTCCCGGTGGAGGTCGGCGCTGACCCCCCAGACCCGCGCGAGCAGTTCCTCGGAAAGGACCGATGCCGCGGGACCGTCGGCCGCCACGCGGCCGTGCGAGAGGACCACGATACGGTCGGCGAACCGGGCGGCGAGGTTCAGGTCGTGCAGCGCGGCGACCACGGTCACCCGCCGCTCTCGCGCCAGCGCCCGGACCCGGTCGAGGATATCGAGCTGGTGAGCGATGTCGAGGTGCGCGGTCGGCTCGTCGAGCAGGAGGACGGGGGTGGCCTGCACCAGCGCTCGCGCGAGCGTGGCCCGCTGACGCTCCCCGCCGCTGATCGAGAGGAGGCCGTCGGATTCGCGGCCCGCGAGCCCGACGCTTCCGAGGATCGATCGGGCGAGGGCGACCTCGCCCGGCCGGTCTCCTTCGAGGGTCCGGTGGTGGGCGTAGCGCCCGTAGAGGACGTAATCGAGGATCGGCACGTCCTCGCGGGCCGGCTCGTCCTGGGGGACCCAAGCGACCCGGCGGGCCCGCTCGCGGACCGACAGGTCCCCGACGGTCTCCCCGAGAAGCTCGACCTGCCCGCGCGTGGGCGCGAGGAATCCGAGGACGAGACGGAGGAGCGTCGTCTTGCCCGAGCCGTTCGGGCCGGTGAGGGCGAGGAACTCCCCCTCCGCGACGGTCAGAGAAACGTCGGTGAGGGCGGGCCGGCTCCCGTACGCGGCGCTCGCCGCGTCCAGGCGGACGGCGGGCGCGAGCGACGGCCCGGTCACGAGACCCCCATCGCCGCCGCCCGTCGGTGCCGGAGGAGGAGGAACAGGAAGAACGGAACACCGGCGAACGCGGTGAAGATCCCGAGGGGGAGATAGGACGACGGGAACGCGACGACGCTGGCGTCGTTCGCGCCGAGCAAGAGGAGGGCGCCGACCGCCGCCGAACCGGGCAGCACGAGGCGGTAGTCCGAGCCCGCGAGCCGACGCACGATGTGGGGAGAGACGAGGCCGACGAACCCGATGATCCCTGTGAACGCGACCGCGACGGCCGTCAGGAGGGAGGCCAGAAGGATCACCCGGAGCCGGACCCGGGGGACGTCGACCCCGGCGCTCTGAGCGACATCGGGACCGAGCTGGAGGAGGTTCAGTTCCCGGCCGTACAGGCAGAGAAGGGTTCCGACCGCGACCACTCCTCCGAGGGCGATCCCGTCGACCGTCCACGAGGCGAGCGCGAGCCCGCCGAGGAGCCAGAACGTGAGCTGCTCGGCACCGAAGGGATTGCCGAGCAGGACCAGCGACAGGACGGCCGACAGCAGGTTGGCGACCGCCACACCCGAAAGGAGGACCGTTTCGACCGAGCTCTGTCGCCCTCGTGCGATCCCGAAGATGAGGAGTCCCGTGCCGACCGAGCCGAGGAACGCGAACGCGGGCAGGTAGAGGTCGGCCTGGGCCTCGCCGAACCGGTAGACGTACAGGATCGCCGCGCCGAGCGTCCCGCCGCTCGAGATCCCGAGCAGGAACGGGTCCGCGAGCGGGTTGCGAAAGACCCCCTGGAGCGCCCCGCCGGACACGCCGAGGGCCGCGCCGACGATCGCGGCGAGGAGCACCTCGGGGAGGGCGATGTTGAGGACGATGAACGTGGCCCCGAAACATCCCGACGGCCCGAGCGCGGCCCCGGCGCACGGATCCGGTGCCAGCCGGCCCCCGCTCAGGGCGTGGACGAGGATGGCGAGCGACGTGGCGAGCGGTATGGGGTAGGGGCGCAACAGGACGGATTCCAGGACGACGGAGAGGATCACCGTCCCGATGCCGGCGACGACCAGAGCGACGAGGCGGGGGCGCCGCCGGGACGATCGTAGCGGCGGCGCGACGTCGGGGACGCCCACGAAACCTGAGGACTTCCCGGCCTCGGTCAGCCCGTGATCGGATGGAAGAGGTCGAGCAGCGCCGGGACCCCGTACAGGATCATCGTGGGATCGGGCTCCGTGATCCAGTTCGCATCGATCCCCGATAGGTTCCCGTGGGCGACGGCGGAGAAGCTCGACCAGTCGGGTCCCGCCGCGTACGCACTCTCGTTGAGCCCGTACCCGACGCCGTAGACAATCCAAGTCGGATCCCCCGACAGCACCTGCGCGCCCGTCAGTTCGGGGTACGAGAGCGGCGCGCTCGCCCCGAGTCCTACGGCCCCCGTGATCTCGAGCAGGGATTCTCCGAACGTCCCCGGCCCGAACGTCCAGTAACCGTTCGCGTCGACCGAGTAGGTGAGCAGCACGGTCGGAAAGCTCGTGGCGCTCGCGCTCACGTTGGTGGCATTGTAAAGCTCGCTCGCGAGGAGCGCGTTGAGGGCGTCCGCCGGACCGGTGGCCCCGAAGATCTCGCCGAGAAGGAGGTCGTCCACCAGTATCCCGCTCAGCGTAGGGGGTTGGAGCATCACGACCGGCACGTGCAGCTGGCTCGTGATCAGCTCGACATCGGCGATCGAGACGATCGTCGACGCGAGGACCAGCTGGGGCGCGAGGTCTACCAGCATCGACGGAACGAACGTAGGACCGACCTGCACGCACATCGTCGGGGTCAGGTTCCAGAGGGCGATCTGGTCGGTCGAGTAATCGTCCGATAGGCCGCCGAGGCTCGTCGCGTAGCAGTCGACGCCGACGACGTGGCCGCGCAGTCCGAGCCGGAACACTTCGTCCATGATGCTCGGGCCGAGGACGACCACGCGGGCGGGGTCCGCGGGAACCTGGACCGTCCGGCCGAGGTCGTCCGTCACGGTGACCGCCGTACCGACGGACGTCGACCGGGCCGGTGCGACGAAGACGGCGGTCAGGGCAATCCCGAGGCTGGCGGCGATCAGGACGCTCGCGATCACCCAGGCCAGGGGGACGGTCCGGCGGGGGATCTCCGACGGGGGACTCAACTGCATTGGATTCTGGACAAATCGACTTTACCATAAAGGTTGCGGCGGCGCTGCGGGTGGCCTGCGGCCGTCCGGTCGCGCGAACCCCGCTCCGCGGGCCTGCACAACAAACGATATCTCCCCCGGCGCGCCCGGGGGTTCTCGGTGGGAGCATAGGCTAATCTGGCAGACCAGCGGGCTCCAGTCAGGGAGTCGCACGCGACCCCCTGGGATTAGGGTCTGCGGAGGGGCGCCTCGCGCCCCGATGACGAGTGACTGGAGCGCGCGGAGAGACCCGCATATCGGGGTTCAAATCCCCGTGCTCCCATCTTTCCCGGTGGCGGGTCGCGCCCCAAAGACGGCGGCGTTCTCGAATTCCCTGCAGGGTAGGCGGTCCGGCACGGGCTCTCTTCGAGCCGGCGCAGCTCCCCCCGCAGTCCGGCCTTCCGCCGATCGATCAGAGGGCTAGAAGGGGACCCGTGTAGCTTCCCGAGACGTCGGCCGGCACGCACGGTGTCGATCCCGGACAGGAGGCCCCGAACTCGTAGACGCCTCCGAGAGAAGCGAACGCGCCGAGCCCTTGGGTTCCGTTGGCCTGGTAGGCGACTTGGTTGGCCGAGCAGCTCACGACGAAGAAGTAGACCGGTGATGGGGCCGACCAGCGGAAGCTTACGGTCGTGCCCCCGGTGGTATCGATGCCGGTGCAGGTCGTCGCGAGATCATAGATTGCCGCTTCGTGCAGCGAGAAGTGCTGGGGCACCGGCACGGTGATCGAGGCGAGGAAGGCGGCGAGCGCGGCCCCGACCGAGACACCCGCGACCATCAGCCCGCGCGTCCTCTGCCGCATGACCGCCGTGCGCGATCGCGCGATGCGTCCCGTCCGTTTAAGGACGGCTCGAGGACGAGCCGATCGGGGGTCGTTGGCGCGGGCTCCTTCGGCGACCGACGCCGAGGACTCGGACGGCGGGCGGTGGGGTCACCGCGAACGAGCGGGCCATGCGCCAAAGGTTTCGGAGTTCGCACCAAAACGCAGGTGTAGTCGCTCCTCGCCAGAAGGGGCGATGGGGGATGGGGGACCCACCGACGGCGGTCCCGCACGACGCCGCCTCGCGAACCTCACCGCAAGGGTATCGGTGGCGGCTTCGCGGGCCACGCGCTCTTCGACCGCCCGAAGACTCGCGGTCGTTGCGCTCGCCGGGCTCCTGGCCCTGTCCATCTACGGCACGTGGATGCCCGCGGACGTGCGCTGCTCCCTCCCGGGCGCCGTGGCCTGCGCGGGCGGGATCCTCGGACCCGCTATCGCACCGGCGGGATCCGGTGAGCAGTGGTTTGACGTAACGATGTACGACTGGGGGTTCTGGATCGTCGACTCGACGACCGGTCAGAACGAGTCGAGCGCCTGGAACGTCTTCGAGGGCTGGACGGTCCACGTCAACGCGACCAGCCTCCCGCCCGACGTCGCGGTCGGTGGGACGGCGTACCACGGGCTGGGCGTCGAGATCAACGCCACGGGCCAGCAGCTGCTCTCGCTTGCCGCCCCCGTCGGCCGCTGGGTGACGGCCACGTTCGCCGCTCCTTCGACCCCCTACTACCACCAGCACATCTGGTGCACGATCCAGTGCGGCCCGGGCCACGGTTCGCAGCAGGCGTACGTCCTGAACGTCATCCCGGGGGTCGTCTCTCCGGTCGCCACCGCCGCGGCGAACACGACCTCCGGGTCGGCTCCGCTCGCGGTCGAGCTCACCGGCAACGGGACATCAGGAACCCCGCCGTACAATTACAGCTGGAGCTTCGGCGACGGCCCCGGGGTCGCGTACGGGAACGTCGCCCGGCACGTCTACGCTCTCGGGGGGATTTACTACGCGACGCTCACGGTCACCGACTCGAAGGGGAATCCGGGCCGGACGACCGTTACCATCACCGTCCTGTCGAACGCCCCCCTCGAATCGAACCTGACCGCCACGCCCTCGGCCGGGACGGCCCCGCTCGCCACGAGCTTGAGCCTTGTGACCCACGGGGGCACGCCCCCGTACCGTTACGTGTGGTCGTTCGGGGACGGCCCCAACGTTTCGGGGCCCAACGCCACCCGGCACGTCTACGACTCGCCCGGGGTCTATGCCGCGTCGGTCGACGTGGTCGACTCCGTCGGCGCGTCGATCCGGGCGCTGGTCCTCGTCACCGTGCACGATTCGGCCGGGACCTTCACCCTCGTCACGACGGCCACGCCGTCCAACGGAAGCGCCCCCGAGCAGCCGACGTTCAACGTCACCGCGAGCGGAGGGACGGCCCCTTACTCGTTCTCCTGGGTGTACGGGGACGGAACGACCGGCACCGGGGCCTCCACGACCCACCTGTACAACCAGACCGGTTCGTACGAGGCGACGGTCTTCGCCTCCGATGCGGCGGGACGGACAGCGACCTCGGAGGTCCGGGTCGTCGCCACCGCGCTCAACTTGAGCGGGGGTGACGACGGACCGTCGTCCGCGGGCGCCGCGCCGGCGGCTTCGCCGCTCACGATCCGCATCGTCGACACGCCGTCGAGCGGCGGGGCGCCGCTCTCGGTTTGGGCCACCGCCTCTATCGAGGGCGGGACCGGCCTTTCCGAGGTGGTGAACTGGAACTTCGGGGACGGAGGGACCGCGAGCGGGCAGGTCGTCACGCACTCTTTCTCCACCCTCGGAACGTTCAACGTCACGGTCTCCGCGACCGACTCGAGCGGAAGCACGGGCTCCAATTCGACCGCGATCCGGGTCGGTCCTCTTGCCGTCGAAATCGTAGCGAACCAGACGGTCGGGGACTCCCCCTTCTCCGTGAGTGCTGCCACGACGATCACGGGAGGCAGCGGCTCGTATGGCACCGTTACCTGGAACTGGGGCGACGGGCGGACCGGCGCGGGCGACCTTGCATCCCACACGTACGGCCCGAACGCCACGGGAACGGTCACGCTCAGCGCGCGGGTCACCGACTCCACGGGAGCGGTTGCGAACTCGACCCTCCGGTTCTCGCTCCGCGGTCCACCGAGCGCGAGCATCTCGGTGGCTCGAGGTCCCGGGACTGGGGTGCCCGTTGTCGTGACCTTCGCGGTCACGGTCGCCGGCGGGAGTGGGGGGTACGCCTCGCAGGTCCTCTGGACGTTCGGCGACTTCTCGAGCACCCGAGGCCCGACGGTCGTGAACCACACTTACAACCACACCGGCCACTTCATGGTGACCGTCGAAACGAACGACAGCTCGGGCCGCATCGCCCTGGCCCAGGCCTGGGTGAACATCTCTTCGGTCCCGGCGGCGCTTCCGGCCGGGGGCCCTCAACCGTGGATCTTCACCGGGGTCCCGGACCCCCAGGCGGCGGCACTGGCGCTCCTGGGGATCGTCGCCGCGACCGGGCTCGTGTTCCTTCTGCGCAAGCGCTCCGCCCGGCGGTCGAAACCCCCTGCCGCGGCCCCTCCGCGTCCGTCCCCCGCCCCTCCGGGCCGGGCCGATCCTCCCTCGTTCCCCCGGGGACCCGCCTAGGGGCTCGGCCGTGGCCGAGGTTACCGACGTCGGGACGGCCGCCTCGCCGAGCCAGAACCGGCCGCCGGTGCCGACTCGCCGGGTCCCGAGCGACCTCGGGCGCAAGGTGCTCGCGTTCGAGTTCGTCGTCCTCGCCGAGTACTGGGTCGCACCGGTCTTCCTCGGCGTCACCAACTACGCCGGCGTCTGGTCGGAGATCGGGTCGACGCTGTTCTTCGTTCTCGTCGCGAGCCTTCTCGCGTTCGTCGTGGTTCCCCTGATGCCGCACCTCAGGGCTGCCCTCGGATCCGGGCGGCGCCGTCTCGTCTTCCACGGGGTCTGGGCGACTTCGCTGGCCGTAGGGATGTTCGTCACGAACATCCTCCAGTTCGTCGACGGCCCGACCTCCGGCCCGATCCTCTTGGGCCAGGAGACCGTCTACACTCCCCTCGGCGCATGGTCGAGCCTGACCGTGTACCTTCCGGGCGTCCAGCTCTGGGCCACCTTCAACCCCGAAGGGCCGACGGTCCTCTTCCTACTCGGCTTCCTCTCGGCCGCCTCGCTCGTTCTCGGCCCGATGCGTCGACCCGCGGCCTGCCCGGCTCCTTCCGCGAAGCCGACCGGTACCCGGGCCCGTCTCGCGTCCCTCGGGGCCCTCGCCCCGCTCGGGTTCATCACGGGGTGCCCGGCCTGCAGCCCGGCGTACTTCGCGCTGCTCTCCCTTCTCGTTCCGGGCGCCGCGGTCGGAGCGTACGCAGCGCTCCCGCTCGTACCGTGGATCGGCTTCGCGGGGCTCCTCTTCCTCGTCGGTTTCTGGCTGGCCGTGCGCCTCATCGAACGCAGCACGTCGCCCCCCACGACCGGCCCGCTGGCCGCGATTCCGGTGGGGTGAGCGACGTGTCCGCGGAATCGTCGTCGTCGCGGCCTGCCGCGCGTCCGTGCGAGCTCTGCGGTCTCCCGATGTCTTCGGGGAGACTGTGCCCGGAATGCCAGGGTCTCCTCATCGCGGGCTTTCGCACGGCCTCGTTTCGCCCGATGGCGGAGGGAGGGCCGACGACGGCACGACCGCAGGTCGTGCCGCACGGGCCCCCGGTCGAGCCGTCCGCGATTCCGGGTCCCCAACGTCCGGGCGCGGGCCTCCGCGCTTCTCCCTCGGCGAGCCCTCCGGCCACCCCCCCGGCGACGTCCCCGACAGCCGTCACGACCCTCCCCGGCCCGTCGCCGCATCCGCCGGGTGCGTCCGGTACGACGGCCTCCGTCACGGCGAACCCGACCGGCGCCCCGTCCCGAACCGCGGTCCGGCCCCGGCCCGTTCCGGGTGCCGGAACGGCCGCGCCCCGCCCCGCCTCCCGGCCCGCCGGATGGCGCCGCTCGCCGGTGGTCCGGATCTGGAAGCGGTACTTCCCCCCTGTGCGGCTCGTCTGGATCTTCCTCCTCCTCCTCGTCTACAACGCCGACGGGTTCGCCAACCGTGCGGTCGCCTGGCCTCTACTGGCGCTTCCGCTCGCGGCCGCGCTGACGGACATCGGCCTCCAGCTGGCCCGGTTTCCTCGACCCCGGATCCCGGACGCGGCCATCGCCAATGGCCTCTTCCTTTCGGTCATCCTTTGGCCGACCGACGTCTCCCTCGAGCTCGTCGCCGTCGCGGTGGCGACCGTCGGGCTGCGTTACCTCCTCCGGCGGAACGGCCATCCGATCCTCAACCCGGCGGCGCTCGGGGTCACCCTGGCCGCGACGGTCTTCGCGCTCCCGCAGCCCTGGCATGTCGGCCTGACGCTGACGGACGCCGCCGTGGTTGCCCTCCTCGGGCTCGTGCTCTGGTCCCGGGCCTGGCACACCTGGCGGCTTTGGGTTGTCTTCTTCGCGGTGAACGCCGTGGCTTCGCTTGCGCTGGCCGAGTACTTGGCGGGAAGTTCCGTCCTCCTCTACGTAGCCCAGACGGTCCTCCTCGCTCCGGCTCCGGTCTTCTACGGGTTCTTCATGGTGACCGAGCCGCGGACCGCGCCGTCCGCCCGGCGCCCGATGATCTTCTACGCCGCCGTCGTCGGCGCGAGCGCCGCAGCGTTCCCGTTCCTTTTCGCGAAGTACCCGGTCGTTTCGGCGCTCGGCATCCTCGCCCCCTACCTCGCGCTGTTCGTCGGTAACCTCTACACCACGGTCGTCCCCTCGGCCCGCGGGGTCCGACGGAAACCGAGCGCGAGCGCGCCCGCGTCGCGGTCCGCCGCGCCGGTCCGCCCGACGACCGCCGTGGCCGCCGAACGCTTCGGAACGGTTCCCGAGGTCGACGGGGTCCCCTCGCGACACGCCTCGGGCGGATGAGCGATCGGTCCGCGCCCGCGGGCCGGCCCGCCCAAGACCCGTCCCGCGCGCCTCCGCCGAGGCGATCCGCTCGGCCGGCCGGCCGCGGAAACGAGGAAGGCCCGGCGTCGACGCCCGCCGGGACGCGGCCCGCGCTCCCGTAGCGCGCGACGACGGATGACGACAAAGCTCCCCGGAGAAGGCCCACCGATACGAGGGGGCGACGACCCGGGTAGCGAGCGCCCCCGGGGGGCCCCGAGCGTCCTATCCGCGACGGTCGTCGGGCCGACCGAGGGAAAAGCCTCCTATGGGTTCGAACGTACTAGCGGTACGGCAGAGATGGTCGATTTCGGCCCGCTGTTGATCCTGCTCGTGATCGCCATCGGCGTGGTCGTGATCTCCACGCGTCTGCGGTTTCCGTACACCGCCGCGCTCCTACTGCTCGGTATCTCGATCGGGTTCGTCGGACAACGGGTCTTCCTTCTCGGGATCGTCCACCAGGGAGGGTTCCTGTTTTCTCCCGAGATGTTCTTCTACATCCTGCTCCCCCCCATCATCTTCGACGCGGGCCTCCACATCAATTTCCACGTCCTGAGGCGTCGGGCACCGTTCGTGCTCTTCCTCGTGTTCGTCGGGGTCCTCTTCACCACCGTTTTCACCGGGCTTGCGGTGGCGTGGCTCGTCGGTCTGCCGATCCTGGTCGCCCTGCTGCTGGCAGCGATCGTCTCCCCCACCGACCCGATCGCCGTGGTCGACCTCCTACGACGCCACCGTATACCGTCGGAGCTGTCCGCGATCGTCGAAGGCGAGTCGTTGCTCAACGACGCCGTCGGGGTCGTGACGTTTGTGGTGATCCTTGGGATCATCACGAGCGGGAGCTGGAACCTCCTCGGGAGCGTGGTCGCGTTTTCCTGGCAGGTGGTCGGAGGGGTCGGTGTGGGGCTTCTCGTTGCCGGAGGGGTCTACGTGCTGCACCGCCGCCTCAACGACCCGGCGGTCGAGACGGCCGTGACGATCGTCGCCGCCTACGGTTCCTACCTGCTCGCGAGCGACGTCGGCGCGTCGGGGATCATCGCGACCGCGATCGCCGGGATCGCGGTCGGGACGTGGGTCGCACCCCGCGCGATCTCGCCCGAGGTGCGGGCGTCGCTGAACACGTTCTGGAAGGTCGTCGTGTACGTCGACAACTCGATTATCTTTCTCGCGATGGGCATCCTCGTCGCACCGTCCGACATCGTCTCTCACCTCGGGCTCGTATTGCTCGTGGTGGCGATCCTTTACGCGGGGCGCGCGACGTTCGTCTACCTGCATCGTCCGTTGAGCCGCGTGACCTCGCGCGCGTCCGCCCAACTGCCGACCCCCTGGTACAACGTGCTCGTTCTCTCGGGCATCCGGGGGGCGATCCCGGTCGTCCTCGCGCTCTCGTTGCTGCGCTCGACGACGCCGCTCAGCACTGCGGTCGTCAGCACGATCGTAGGTGTCGTGATCGGGGTCGCCGCGATCTCGGTCGTCGCCGGCAACCTTCTCGCCTCGGCGTACATCACCCGGCGGTTCCCGGCCCAGTACGGACCCGTCGAGACGCCCACCGCCTTCGTCCCCGAGCTGGAAGGCTCGGCGAAGTGACCCGACCCGGTCGCGACCCGCGCTCCTCGCATCGGGGCGGGCGGGGCCTCAGTCGATCGTCAGGGTCCCGTACATCCGGTCGGCGGCCATGCCGGGGGCGCTGCACTCCGCGACACACCCCCAGTTGGTCGTCTCCTGCCAGTTGAGGACCAGTGTGAACGAAACGACCGTCGGACTCCCGAGCCTTGCTGCCGGCGGGATGGGCACCGAGATGTTGTAGAGAGCGTCATGGATCGTAAAGGTGTGGCCGATGTGGTTCGCCGCGATGGCGCTGACCCAGTAGGACGCGTTGGCCGTGCTCACGAGCTCGTTGCCCCCGTAGGTCCCGATCACTTGGTTGTCCCAGGGCACCAGCAACCGGCTCGCCTGGGGGTCCTCGTTCGTGATCGTCACCACGACCCGGGTGTGGGACGGGACCACGAGGTTCGACGCCGAGAAGTCGTCCGCTCCCGTCGTGGGGTTGTACCCGATCGTGAGATTAAGATAGGCCGTGGGCCCCGCCGAGGCCGCGGAGGGGACCGTGCGCGAGGGAGTGGGGGCGCTCGGGGCGAGCGCGAGTGCCACCCCGAGCAGGAGCACGGCGACCACCACCCCGACCGCGATCCGATTGAACCAGGACTGGTCGTCCATAGAGACTCCGTGCGTGGCCACGGTACGGCCGCCCCCACCGCTTATGCGGTTGGTCAATTCCAGTTCACCCGTTGGCCCACCGTGCGGCCGGTACCGTGCGCGGGATCCGAGGTGCGATTCGTCCGTTCGGCGGCCGCCTCCCCGCATCTCTGACGCCATCGGATGGGGCCGACCCCGATGGGCGGAAGGGCCATCGTCGGGCTCATTAACCCGGGAGGGGAACGATTTCGGACGGGCGGGGGCGTTATGGGAACGACGAGCGACGGAACGCGTGGCCACGCTGTGCCGGTCCTGCTCGTGCTCCTGCTCCTCACGGGAGCGATCGCCCCGTTGGCTCTCGGGACCGCGACCGGCGTGCCGGGACCGCACCCGGTGGTTTCGGTTGCTGGGACCCGCGCTCTCGCCGACCCCGGCCGGGGGGGCGTCGGCCCGCCGCTCTCGGGCTCCAACGGCTCGCCACTCCAATGCGACGGGGTCCTCTGGTCGTCGTCGATCTGGGCCAGCTACAGCCCGAGCTATTGTTACGGTCACGACGAGCCCACTTTGAGCTACCGCTCGAGCGCCCCAGGCTCGGGCGCCAACGCGAGCTTCCGCGTGGTGCTCCCGTCCGACGACGGGACCACGTACGCCCAGGGCCAGTTCTTCGCGACGCTCTGGTTCGGTGGGGTGGTCCACGATGCGAACAGTACCGCCGGCAACCTCCAGGCGTTCCTCGAGTTCCAGTTCTACCCGGCCCCACCGGTGTACACCGGACCGGGAAGTGGCGCGTCCGACTGCCTGCCGAACGGCGCCTACGCCCCGAATCCGACCCCCGGGTCGAACGAGTGGTTCGCCTGCGCGATCGTCTGGCAGCTCCAGCTCAACGGTTCCTCGGCGGTCGAGAACGCGGCGTTCGCGGGCCCGCTCGACGCCGCCGGTTCCTCGGGGGCGATCCTGGTGATGCACAGCGGCGACCCGGTTTACGTGAACTACAGCGGAGTCGCCCAAAGCACCACCCAGGGCTGGCATCTTTCCGCGGCCGACACCGCCACCGGCCAAGGCGGTTCGGTCACGCTCGTCTCAGGCTCCCTCGTCCTCTCGCCCTACTACTCGACGGCGACCGCCTCGAACACTCTTAGCTGGGGGGCGAGCAACCCGGGGGCGATCGCCTTTGCCTACGAGATCGGGCACGAGGTCTCGGGGGTAACGTGCTCTCCGTCCCTCTCCAACCCCTGCAACAGCTACTGGCCGGGCGGTTGGCCGCTCCTCGGACCGCTCGAGCTCTCGCTTCCCTGGCTCGGGGGGCCACGAAGTCCGTCCTACCCGTCAACGATCGGATTCAGCTCGTCGGCCGGGGGCGAAGCGGAGGTGAACGCTTCGTCGTGCGGAACTCCATCGTTCTCCCCGTCCTCGTACTGCATGTATCCGTTCTACCAGTACCGCGGCGGGTCGTACTCGTTCACCTTCGGCGCGGCCGTCGTGACGAACACCACCCACGCCTACGGGGCGGAGTACCAGTTCCCGGCCACGCACAACACACAGGGTCAGTTCGCGACCCGCGTCGAGCCCGCGCCGTGGGGGAGCGTCGAAGCCACCGTTGCGCCGGCCAATGCGACCGTTGCGCTGAACCCGAAAGGCGGCACGAGCCTTCTGGCGGTCGCCCCGAACGGAACGGCCGGTGGTGAATTCACCGAAGGGCCGTACTGGCTCAACGTCTCGGCGGCCGGATGCACGAACGCGAGCCGATTCGTGTACCTGGCGACCGGGGCGGTCGACCGGCTCTCGGTCGCGTTGTCCTGCGGGCCGCCCGCCCCCCTCGCGGCCTCCGCTTCCGCGTCGCCCAGTTCGGGGGACGCTCCGCTCGCCGTGACCTTCGGGGGCACGGCCTCGGGAGGCCGACCTCCGTACTCCTACGCCTGGACGTTCGGAGACGGCACCACCGGCTCCGGGGGGAACCTGACCCACACCTACACGGCCCCGGGAGCGTACCGGGCCAACCTCACCGTCACGGACGCCGGCGCGAACGTCACGACGGCAAGCGTGACGGTCACCGTCGCCGCACCGCTGACCGTCCTCGCGACGGCCGCGCCCAGTTCGGGCCCGGCGCCGCTCACGGTCCGCTTCATGGGAGCCACGGCGGGGGGGACATCCCCGGTGTCGTTCCTATGGACGTTCGGCGACGGCGGGTCGAGCACCGCGCAGGACCCGACGCACACGTACGCGGCTGCGGGCCCGTACGTCGCCATCGTCCGAGCGGTCGACGCCTCGGGCGCGACCGCCTCGTCGTCCGTGACCGTGGTCGTGACCTCCGCGACGGGGTTCCCGGTGTACTTCAACGAGACCGGGCTCGCCGGCGGCACCCGCTGGAACGTGTCGGTCGACGGGCTCACGGGGTCGACGACTTCGAGCAGCCTCGAGTTCGCGCTCCCGAACGGGACGCACGCGTATGCGATCGGGGTGGCAAACTCGAGCTACCGGCCGATAGCGGCCCACGGAAACGTCACCGTGGTCGGCGCTGCGGCCAGCGTCCCCGTCGCCTTCGTTCCGGTGGTCTATCCTGTCACCTTCCTCGAGACGACCCTCCCCGCCGGCCTCGCCTGGTCGGTGCGCCTCGATGCCATCAACCGTTCCACGGCGGCCGGCACCCTCGCGTTCTCGGTGGGCAACGGCTCGTACCCCTACGCGGTCGGACCGCCCGCGGGGTACGCCGCCGTCCCCTCGTCCGGCCTCCTCACGGTCGCCGGGGCGGGGACGAACCTCACGGTGGCGTTCACTCCGTCGGTCGGGTCGGTCGCGTTCGAGGCGAGCGGGCTTCCGGCCGCGGCGTCCTGGTCCGTCGCGCTGGGGACGAGCGTCGCGAGCAGTACGGGGAGGTTCACGAACTTCACCGTGACGATCGGGACGTACCCGTTCGCCGTCTCGCCTCCGCCCGGGTACTCCTCCGCGCCGGTCCGGGGGAACGTGACGGTGACGACCGCGGGCGAGATCGTTCCGATCGCGTTCGCGCCCGTTCTCTACGCGGTCACTTTCCAGGAATCCGGCCTCGGGGCCCCGACCGCGTGGAGCGTGACCGTCGGCGGGCGACCGTACGGTTCGAACTCCTCCGCGATCGTGGTCGAGCTCGCGGACGGGTCGTACCCCTTCTCGGTCGCGAACGTGAGCGGTTACTCGGTCGCGAACGCGACCGGGGTCCTGACGGTGGCCGGCCAGCCGGTCCGAGAGCCCGTGCGGTTCGTCCCGACGGGAGCGCCGTCGCCGATCGCGTTCCTCACGAGCTCCCCGTTCCTCCTCGGCCTGCTCGCGGTCGGGCTGATCACCGCCGGGGGGATCCTGTACGCGATCGGAGCCCGGCGACGCCGGGAGGGTCGGCCGCCTCCCCGAGCGCCCGGTCCCTGAGCGGGGCGCCCGCCGCGTTCACTCGCCCGCCGACGGGAGGCCCGGCGGTTCGGCCGTCGGCCTCGGCGCGCTCGCCTTCTGGCCGAGGACCTCCCGGCCGAACATGATGAAGACGCCCGCGAAGACGAACGCGGCCGCGGCGAGCCCGAACGACCATTCGAACGCCACGTACGTCGGGACCGACCCACCGAAGACAGTGATCGCGTACGTCGCCAGCAGCGAGCCCGACAGCGGCGCCCCGACCGAGCTGCCGATGTTGCGGAACACCGACGAGAGCGAGGTCGCAAGCCCCATCTCGCGCGGGTCGACCGTGAGGACGAGCATGTTGATCATCCCCGCGTTCACGATCCCGATCCCCGCGCCGACGAAGAACTCGACGATCCAGCGGGAGTCGAGCGGCTGGGAGGGAATCGCGAGGAGGAAGGCCGCCGCGGTCACGGCCGCGCCGATCGCAGTCATCGGGCGCGTCCCGATCCGCGAAACGAGGACTCCCGCGATGGGGGCGAAGACCAGCATGCCGACCGCGAGGGGAACGAGGTAGATGCCGGCCCCGAGGATGTCCTGCCCGTACCCCACCGGTTTCGGGAGCTCGAACAGGTAGGTCATCGACAGGAGGGCGAGGTACATGCCGAGGCCCGACACCGCGCCGACCACGTTCGTGACGAGGACATTGCGCTGGCGAAGGAGACGAAAGTCGAGGATCGCCTCTCCGCCTCGGGCCCGGTACCGACGCTCGAACCCGACGAGCGGCACGAGGAGGACGACCCCGGTCCCGAAGAGCCCGAGCGTGGGAAGGGCGGACCAGCCCCAGGTCGGGCCTTCCGACAGCGCGAGGACGAAGGCGGTCAGCGAGAGTCCGAGGAGGGCCGCCCCGACGTAGTCGACGCGCGTCTCCGGACGCCGGTAGGGGGACTCCCGGACGAAGAGAAAGACAAGGATCGCGAGCAGGACGACGAACGGGATCGCCGAGTGGTACGTCGTTCGCCAACCGTAACTGTTCGAGACCCACGCCCCGAGCGGGAGGCTGACGGCGAACCCGACGCCGAACATCGCGCTCAGGAACCCCTGGAACCGCGGGACGAGCTCCCGAGGAAACTCCTCGCGGCCGAGGCTCATCCCGATCGGGAAGATCGTGAGTCCGATGCCCTGGAACGCCCGGGCAGCCACCATGAAGGGGAACGATGGGGAAAACCCGGTCACCGACACGCAGACGGCGTAGATCGCCACCACGATGCCGAGGACCTTCTTCTTGCCGTAGATGTCGCCGAGCTTTCCGACCACCGGGCTCAGCGCGACGCCGGTCACGATGTAAGCGGAGAGGATGAGGCTCGCCTGGCCCACGGTGATGTTGAACTCGGACTCGATCGCGGGAAGCGAGGGGGTCAGCATTCCTTCGACGTAGAGGACAAGGGTGACGAGGGCCGCGAGGATCCCCATCACGCGCCAAGCGTACGCGCGGTCGAAGGTCTCCTTCGTGCGGACCCCGCTCGCGAGCGGGACCGATGTCGCCGACTCGGTCATCGGGGGACCCCGGCCCGGTCGGAGACGCTCCGTTCGCGCCACGCGTGCATGCCGCTCCGGGCGAGGGCGATCGTCTCGACGGTGGCGCGCCGCCGGTCCGTCGGCACCGACTCCGTGGAACGGCGGACGATCCGTTCGAGGTCGCGATCGAGCTCGCGCATCAACGCCGCCGCCTTGGGGGTGGTGCGGACGACGACCCCGCGGCGGTCGGCCACGGTCCGTTCCCGCCGCACCCAGCCGTGGGTCTCGAGCGACGCGACGATCGCCGTGGCGGCGGGGCGAGAGATCCCGAACTCCTCGGCCAGGGCCGAGAGGCGTCGGCCATCGGACGACGCGATCCAACGGAGCGTGAAGTACCGCCCGACCGAGAGCCGGTGCCGACGGAGGAGCTGGGCACCCAGGAGGCGGGTCTCCGCGAGGGCGTCGCGCAGGGCGGGCCAGAGCTCGGGGCGGGGGGAGTGGGATTTTGAAGGCATGGACAGTTAAGCTGGCTGAATAGTTAGATAAGCCTTACTGGATGCGACGTCGGGGCCGGGACCGGGCCCCATGCGGTCGGTCCGCCGCGTCCCGGTCCGTCGGCGCACCGAGCGCAAGGCTCATGGTTCCCTCCGTCGCTCGGGGCGGTGCCGCGAACGCTTTCCATGCCGCTCGAGTATACCGGGATCCGGGTTCGCGACCTCGCCCGGTCGATCCGCTTCTACACCGAAGGGCTCGGGTTGCGACGGGGCCCGACCGGGCGGATGTCGGCCGGCGGGACCTGGCAGGAACTCCACGATCCTGCGACGGGGGCCGTCCTGGAGCTCAACTACTACCCCGGCGACCCGCCGTATCGGGAAGGGGACGAGCTCGACCACCTCGGGTTCCGGGTCGACGACCTCGACGCCACCGTCGCCCGGCTCGTCGCGCTGGGGGCCCGGCTTCGGATCCCCCCGTTTTCGGAGCCTCCCGATCGGCTCGCGTTCCTCTCCGATCCGGACGGTGTGTGGGTCGAGCTCGAGGAACGTCGGTCGGAGGAGCTTCCTCCGACCTCGCGACCGGGGTCATAGACCCGGGACCGCCTCGGTGGAGCGACGGGCATAAGAAGCGGGCCCCGCCTTGGGCCGCTCGGTCGATTTTGAGGCTCTCGGGCGGATGAGCGTGTCGTTGCCGAAAGAGGCCGAGATTCCCCGGGCCAAGCATTCGCTGACCCTGAGCTCGGGGGCGGTGTTCACCGCGAGCGTCGTCACCCAGGGGATCGGAGTGGTTGCGAGCTTCTTCTTGTACCACGTGATCGGGGCGAGCAGCAGCGGGCGGGACATCGTCGGAACCGTCCAGCTCTTTCTCCTGATCGGCTCGTCGATCAACGGCGTCGGGGACCTGCGGCTCGGGACCGCGTTCACCTATTTCCTCGCCCGAGGTAAACCTCCGACCGACAACATCTCCGCCTACCTCCTCGTCCGGATGTTGATGGTCGGCCTCGCCGGGGTCGTCATCTTCGTCGTCGCCCCGCTCTCCCTCGGAGGGGCGCCGATCGCGTCCGGGGGGTCGAACCTGACCTCCCTCGGGATCTTCCTGTTCCTGCCGCTGCTCTGGTCGTTCTCGTCGGTCTACAACCAGCTGTTCATCGGCCTAGGGAACTCGGTCCGGGCCCAGTACCCCTCCCTGCTCGAGACGACGGCCCGCCTCCCGGTGATTGTCCTCGTCTCGTTCTACGACCCGACGATCGAGGGGATCACGATCGCCTACGTCCTCGGGGCGGTCGTCTCGACGGTGTTCTGCCTACCGGCGGTCGTCGGGCGCCTGCGCAAATTTCGCTGGACGGAGGTCGTTGGGCTCTTCCGATTCGCTTGGCCGCTCATGGGGAGCCTCGTCCTCGGTTACATCGTCACGAACCTGATCCCGCTCGTGATCAACGCGGGCCTCGGCGTCGGCCAGCTCACCTACTTCCTCGCGGCGAACGGGTGGCGGATCCTGGTCCTCTCGCTCCCTGCGGCCGTGACGACGCCCCTCTTCCCGTACCTCGCCGGGCTCCACCAGCGGCGAGAGTTCGACGGAATCCGTCGGGGGATCTGGCAGGCGTTGCGGTACTCGGCGATGCTCATCGTGCCGGGCGTGGTCGCGCTCGTCACCTACCGCACGGTGTTCCTGAACGTCTTCGCCAACGCCGCGTACGCCCAGGCGGGTTCGCTCCCGCTCGCGATCCTGGTCGTCGGCGCGGTGCCGCTCGCGCTGAGCCAGATCATGCAGTCGGGCATCAACGCGATTGGCCGGCAGCGGCTCGAGCTCTACATCACGGCGACCCAGGTCGTCGTGCTGTTCACGGCGGTCGGGGTGTTGATGCCCCCGTGGGGGCTCCTGCCACGGAGCGAAGGGTTGGTCGCCGGCTCGGTGGCGGTGCTCCTCTCGTCGATCGCGGCGGTGACGCTCAACACGTACTTCATGGAGGTCCTGATCCGCGTGCACATCCAGCCCCGTTCGATCGCGAGCATCGTGTTCAGCGCCGCGGGGTCGTTCTGGGTGATCTCCGAGTTCAACCGGTTCCTCCCGCACGGCCGATACTACCAGCTCGCCGCGGCGGTGGCGCTCGGCTTCGCGGTCTACTTCGTCGTCCTCGCGCTGATCGGGGAGCTCACCCGGGAGGACGTCCGCCAGATCGGCTCGTCGATCGGCCTGCCCGCACGCTTGTATGAGCGGCTCGCCCGGCTCTGCTGGAGGGAATCGACCCCGGGCATCGGGCCGGTCGACCTCTCGCGCGCGCCCGGCCTCTGGCAACCCGTGCTGCCCGAGACGTTCACCGGGACCCACGAGCTTCCGAAGGTCGAGTCGGTCGGGACGGACGTGCCCGTCGAACCGATCGGGCCCCGTAGGCCGTGACGGTCCTCCGCCTTAGGGCGGGGGGCCGCCGGTGGCCGTCCCGGAATCCACGAATGTCGCGCGCGGCGCGGCAGAGGCCTTAAACCCCCCACCGGGCTGCTCAGGGTGAGGAGAACGACGATGGTCCGTATCGAGGTCCGCGCTCCGGCGGTCCAGCAGGTCAAGACGCTCATGCGCGGCCAGAAGCCCGAGGTTGGGGTTCGCCTGTACGCCCAGCCGGGCGGGGGCGGGTGCTGCGGGGGCGGCGGAGGGGCCGTCCAGTTCGGGCTGGCCTTCGCCAAACCGCGGCCGGACGACGAGGTCGTTCGGATCGACGGCGTCTCCCTCCTCGTCGACCCGACCAGCGCGCCGTTCGTCGACGGGGCGATCGTCGACTATGTCGAGGACCTGCGCGAGTCCGGCTTCAAGGTCACCAACCCGAACCTTCCCGAACCCGACGCGGCCGGACAGGCCGGCGGGTGCAGTTCCTGCGGCTCCAACGCCTCGAACGGCGGTGGCTGCGGCTGCGGGTCGCACTAGGCCGCCGTCCGCGCGACGGCCGCGAGCTCGGGCCGGCGCGCCGCCGACTCGATAAGTAAATACGCCTCGGTAGGTCGGGCCGTGCCCATGGGCGACGCCGAGGCGCTGCGCAGCCAAGACCTGCGCAAGGTCTACACGACCAAGGGGGCTCCGCCGACGGAAGCCCTCGCCGGGGTCTCGCTCGACGTCCGTCGGGGCGAGCGGGTCGCGCTGCTCGGGCGCAACGGGGCCGGGAAGACAACGTTCCTCAAGATCGCCTCCACGCTCCTCCGGCCCACCTCGGGGTCGATCGAGGTCTTCGGATACGACATCGCCCGGACCCCCGAGCGGGCCCGGCCGTACATCGCGGTCGTTCCGCAGGAGGGCAAGCCGTTCTTCCACCTCACCCCCCGCGAGCAGGTCTACACGTACCTCCGGGCGCGGGGCCTGGCGCGCGAGACGGCGCGGTCGCGAACGGAGGAGGCGCTCGGCCGGATGGGGCTCACCGAGATCGCCGACCGCCTTGCGATCACGCTCTCGGGGGGCCAGCGCCAGCGGACGATGGTGGCGACGGTGATCGCGACCGAGGCTCCGCTCCTCTTCCTCGACGAACCGTCGATCGGCATGGACCCCTTCGCCCGCCGCGACGTTTGGGAGTCGCTGCGCGAGCTCACCCGGCGCGGGTCGACCATCCTGCTCACGACGCACTACCTTGACGAGGCGGAGGCGCTCAGCGACCGACTCTACATCATCGAGCGCGGTCGGGTCCTCGTGACGGGTACCGCGGACGACCTGAAGCGGTCGGTCGGCGGCACCCTCAAGGTGACGATGCCCGGGGGGGGCGCCTTCGCGGAGTCGTTCCGCTCGTTCGGCGCGTCGGTCGTCGACGGTTCGCACCTCACCATCATCGTACCCCCCGAACGCCTCGGCGAGCTCATGGAGCTCGCGGTCCGTGAGCGCCTGGTCGCGACGGTCGGACCGGTGACGCTCGAAGAGGCGTTCCTTCGGGTCGTCGGGCGGTCGATCGATGAGGACTAGCGGGGGTGGCGTCGAGGGCCGCCCGTTCCGGGGCCTTGCGGCGTTCCTCTGGACCGAGGCCCTCGTCCAAGCGCACGAGAGCCTCGCGATGGCGACGTCGATGGTCGTCCAGGGCGTCCTCCTCGTCTTCGTGCTCATCCTGGATCCCTCGCTCCTCGGGGTCGCGCTGGCCGGCGCGATCCTGTTCTCGATGTTCGCCATGGGCTCCCGGGTGCTGAACGAGGCGGCGTACATTCGCATCGACCACAAGGCGCACGACCTCTACCTCGCGAGCCCGCTCTCGCCGGAGGGGTACTTCCTCGGCCTTTCGGGCGGGATCCTCACGGTCTACGTGGCGCCGGTCGTCGTCCTCGGGGCCATCACCGTCGCGGTCGCCCACCTCTCGGTCGGCGTCGGCCTGCTCCTGCTCGCGCTTGCCGCCGCGGTCTGGCTGTTCTCGGCGTCGATCGGGTACGTTTTCTCCACGTTCTTCCGCGACAACCGCGCGATCTGGGCGTACGCGAGCCTGTTCTTCAACGTCTTCGGGGTCCTTCCGCCGGTCTTCTACCCGTTCGGCCTCTTCCCCAAACCCCTCGACCCGGTGGTCCTCCTGATGCCGCCCAGCGCGGCCGCCGCGCTCGTCCAGCACGCGATGGGCGTCACGAGCCTCACCGGCGGTCAGATCGCCCTCGCGGTCGTCGCGCTCGTGGTCGAGACCGTCGGGCTCTTTCTGTTCGCCGTTCACTGGGCGCGCCGCACCGTGCAGGAGCGGTAGATGGCGAGCGTCCGGTCCGACTTTCCGGGCGTCCCGCTGCGTGGCCGGGCGCTCCCGGCGTTCCTGATCGTCGGCTGGCGCTGGATCGGGCGCAACCCGGCCGTTGCGATCGCCCCGATCCTCTTGCCGTTCATCTTCCTCTACTTCCTGTCGTTCATCTCGCCCCCCTCCCTCCTCCCCCTCGAGATCGTCGGCGCGATGTTGTTCACGATGCAGAACATCGGTTCCTGGGTCCTCGGCGACAGCGCGACCTGGAGGATCGAGTGCTCGCTCCAGGACCTGTTCGTCGCGAGCCCCCTCGGCCGGATCCGCTACCTGTTCGGTATCGCGTTCTCGAACCTGATCGCGATGCTGCCCGCGCTCGCGATCCTCGCGGTCCTCCTTGCGTGGGTCGGCGGGTCCCGGGGGCTGCCCCTGACGCCGTACGCCGCCGTCGTGCTTGCGGGGAGCCTCGCGACGCTCTGGGTCCTCTTCTCGTCGATCGGGATCGCGATCTCGAGCCGGGTGAAGACCCAGCGCGCGATCTGGCCCGTGAGCAACCTCACTTTCACCATCCTCGGCATGCTCTCCCCGCTCTACTACCCGATCTCGGCGCTCCCGCCGGTCTGGCAGGACGCGGCCCGGTTCCTCCCCGCCACGTACGCCGCGCTGCTCGTCCAGGGCGCGATCGGGATCACCCCCGCGACCCCGGCCGAGATGGTCGTGTACGCGGGGCTCCTCGGAGCCTCCGCCCTCGTCGTCCTCACGGTCACCCTGAGACTGTATCGCTGGGGCGACGCCTGAGCAGTGGAAACGTTGATGGGGGGCCGCGGTCTAGCAGGGTTGGTGCGTCTACCGAACCTTCGGGCATCCCTTCCTCCCCGCCGAACCGGACCGGCGGTCGCGTTCCCCGGCCGTCCTCGATTCACATTCCCTCCGTTCGATCCGGGAGGACCGTAGAGGGACACAACGATGGGCAACGAAGAGTTCGACGAGATCCTGTCGGCGCTCGACCGAGAGACCGCGCGCATCCGAGTACGGGCGGAACCCCGACGCTACAACAAGCCCGCGACCGTGATCTCGGGATTCCCGCACGGAGTGGACCTCGCGGAGACAACCCGGTCGCTCAAGAACCGTCTCGCGACCGGCGGCTCGGTCGTCAACGGGGAGGTCTACCTCCAGGGCGACCACCGGGCTCGCATCCGCGAGGAGCTCGCGCGCCTCGGGTTCGACCCGGAGACGATCGAGGTGTCGGACACCGCTCTCCCGAAGCGGGGCCGGCGCGGGTAGTCAACCCACCGGCGTGGGCGGCCGGGACGGAACCCCCGGCGTCCCGAGTATTTACGCACTTCAAAGAACGTATATTCTTCCGTCCCTACCGGCCGTTGAGACGACGATGACGGCGTACGCTCATCCGGAAGTCCTCGTGGAGAACGACTGGCTCTCGGACCACCTCGAGGACCCGAAGGTCCGCGTGGCCGAGGTCGACTACGACCCCGTCGCGAACTACGAGCTCGGCCACGTGCCCGGGTCGGTGCTGATCGACTGGCGCAAGGAGATCAACGACTCGGTCCGCCGCGATATCCTGAGCGCGGACGCGCTCACCGAGCTGCTCCGCCGCGCGGGCGTCGGGAACGACACCACGCTTGTCCTCTACGGGGACTTCAACAACTGGTTCGCGGCGTTCGCCTACTGGGTCTTCACCTACTATGGCGTCCCCCGTTTGAAGCTCCTGAACGGCGGCCGCAAGAAGTGGATCGCCGAGGATCGCCCGATCACGAAGTCGGTGCCGACCCCGGCCCGGGGGACGTTCACGGCCGGACCCGCCGACCCGAAGTTGCGGGCGTATCTCGACGATATCCGGGCCGTCCTCCCCGACGTAAAGGCCTCGAAGGTCCATCTGGTCGACGTCCGTGGCCCGAAGGAGTTCAGCGGGGAGATCACGGCCCCCCCCGAGTACCCGACGGAACACGCGCAGCGGGGCGGCCACATCCCGGGCGCGAAGAACATCCCGTGGGCCCAGGCCGTGCGGGACGACGGGACGTTCAAGTCCCGCGAGGAGCTCGCCGCGCTCTACGGGTCGCACGGGGTGACGCAGGGCAGCCCCGTGATCACGTACTGCCGCATCGGAGAACGGTCGAGTCACACTTGGTTCGTGTTGAAGTACCTGCTCGGATACCCCGACGTGCGCAACTACGACGGTTCCTGGACCGAGTGGGGGAACCTCATCCGAACGCCGATCGAGAAGTAGGTCCGCCGGGCGGCTCCCCTAGCCGCGCGGGCGGCGCGGCACCGGGTGGACCTCCTTGCGCACGAGGAATAGGTAGAGCGACCCCTCCGTCCGGTGCGCGAGGACGACGTGGCCGGTCTGGTCGGACCAGCGGACCATTTCGATCGGGCTCGTCGGGTCGTCGGTGACGAGGAGGAGGGCCTCGCCGCCCTCGCGGTGGCCGAGCTCCTCGTTGAGCCGGGCAAGGACCGCCGAGCATTCGACACCGACCTCGACCACCTCGACCTCGGGGGTCGCCGGCCAGCAGCGGACGTGCTGGGCGCGGATCCGCGAGCGTACGAGATCGGCGACCTCGCGCGCCTCCCGCAGGAGGCGCCCGGGGTCGTCCGGCCGCACGGGTCGGACGCGCACGACCCACCCGGACCCGTACGGGTCGTCGTTCACGCCGCGGGGGTGCCGGACGAGCTCCAGGTTCCGTTCCACGATCGTCGCCTCGACCGGCAGCCGGACCGCGCCGACATACCGGACGCTCTCGACCGTCGCCACGCTCCGCCCTGTGGCGAGCGTCCCCTCGACCGGTCGGAACGTCAGCGAGCGGAACGGTCCGGCGAACGACGCGAGGACGGCGGTCACGCCGATGCGGGCGGTGCCCGCGCCGGGGTCGCCCTGCCACCAAACATCGTGCTCGAGGTCGTACCGCCGGTCGTCCGGCAGCGGGCAGCCGTCGATCTCCACGGCCCCCGAAGCCGTCCGCGCCGTAAATAGCTCGGCCGCGTCGGCAACCCTTTTGGTCCGCGGGCCCTCCCGCGCCGCAGGATGGCGGCCCGCGGAGCGACCGGCTCGACGATGACGGGGTTCTTGAAGGCCCGATGCCGTTGCGGCCACCTGCCGACCCACCACATGGTCGTCGAGTCGGTCGGAACGACGGGGAACTACCGCCTCGTCCCGTCGGGTCCGTGCGCGATCTGCGGTGAGCTCGTCTGCCGCGTCTACGCGCCGGGCGCCCCCTAGGTATCGGACGTCCCCGGCCGTCAGCCGTAGGCGGCCTTGATGAGGTAGTCCTTGAGGCGGGTGAGCCGTTCGTCCCAGAAGTGGAAGTGCCAGGAGCGTGCGTCCTCCCATTCCTCGCCCGAGCCCCATCCCTCGTGTTCGAGCGTCACGTCGATTCCCTCGGGGGACTCCTGGAGCCGGACGTAGACCTGGGTCGTCGGCGGGGGGCCGTTCATCAGGTGGTCGAACGGTGCGGGGGCGTACCAGCGGAACCCGATGTCGACGTCGGGCGTCGCCCGGACGACCTCGCCGGGACTCTCGAACGCGACGGGCTCGCGGAACGTGAGACGGTACGGTCCCCCGACCTCCCGGGACGCCTCGGCCGAGGCGCAAAGCCATTGCACGAGTCCCGCGGGCTCGGTGAGTGCCGTGTAGATCATCGGGACGGGGAGGGGGATCGTCACCTGGATCAGGATGGGGTCGAGCGGTTCGTCGGCCACGACCGCCGTTCGGACGCAGGCCCCTAAAGAGTTTGCGCGACCGCGGAGTCTTCGTCCCTCCGCGGCCGACGCCGGCGAACCGACCCGGTCGTGGACAACGCTTTCCTCCCCGGACCGCAGTACCCGCGGGGGGTCGTTCGGGGTCGGACGGAGCGCGAGATGGATTCGAGGCCGACCCCCGGTGGACCTTTTGCGCTCCTCTCGGTCTCGGCCCTCACGGTTCGCGTGGGGCGGTCGACGGTCCTCGACCGCGTGAGCTTCTCGGCCGCCCGGGGTGTCACGCTCGCCATCGTCGGCCCGAACGGCGCCGGGAAGACGACCCTTCTACGGGCGCTCCTCGGCCGGGTCCCGTATACGGGACGGATCGCGTGGAACGGGTCCGTGCGCATCGGCTACGTCCCTCAGAAGCTCGTCGACACCGACATCCCGCTCTCCGTCGAGGAGCTTCTGTCGCTGAAATGTCCCGGTGATTACGGGGCCTGCCTCGCGATGGTCGGGCTCGGTCCGGGGACCCTCGACCGCCAGATCGGGACCCTCTCCGGGGGCGAGGTCCAGCGCGTCCTGATCGCGTGGGCGACGGTCGACCGACCCGATGTCCTCCTCTTCGACGAGCCGACCGCCAACGTCGACGTGGGGAGCGAGGACACGATCTTCTCGGCGGTGCGGCGCGTCCAGACCGAGACCGGCACGACGGTCTTCCTCGTCACGCACGACCTCCACGAGATCCACCACTACGCCGATCGGGTGCTCGTCCTCGACCACCACGTGGTCTTCGAGGGGGCCGTGGCCGAGCTCTTCCGGGACCCGCGGCTCGTCGCCGAGACGTTCGGGCTCCGGGCCGGCGAGGAGCTCCCGTTCGAAGTCGGGGCGCACCGATGACCGGCGAGCCGCTCTTGAGCCTCGCCACCGCGGCCGCGGTGGGGTTCGGGGCCGGGTACGTCGGGTCGCTCATGGTCGTCCGCCGGATGGCGCTGGTCGGGGACGCGCTCTCGCACGTCGCGCTCCCCGGCCTCGCCCTCGGGATCCTGTTCGGTTTCGACCCGTTCCTCGGGGCGTTCGTCTTCGTGCTCGGCGCCGCGTTCCTCACCTGGTTCATCGAGCGGTCGACGCACCTCGCGGTCGACGCGGTGGTGGGAGTCCTCTTCGTCCTCGCGCTCGCGGTCGGAGTCCTCCTGACACCGAACCCCGACCTTCTGGAGGCGCTCTTCGGGGACGTCCGAGGCGTCGGTCTCCTCGCGACGCTCGCGTCGATCGCGCTCGCGGCGGGGGTCGTGGCCGTGACGCGGCTCATCTACCGCTCGATGGTGCTGTCGGTGATCTCCGAGGACCTGGCGGCGAGCGCGGGGGTCCGGGTCGAGCTCGTGAGCCTCGTCTACCTCGTGCTCGTCAGCGTCGTGGTCGCGGTCGGCGTCCAGGTCGTCGGGACCCTGCTCGTCGGCGCGCTCGTCATCGTCCCCGCGGCCGCCGCGAAGACCCTGGGCACGAACCTGACCCGGTACGCCGTCCTGAGCGCGGTCTTCGGCGTCGTGAGCTCCCTCGGCGGAACGGCCCTATCGTTCGCTTGGGGGATCACGGCGGGGCCGCTCGTCGTGGTCCTCGGGGTCACCGTGTTCCTCGTCTCGTGGGGGTTCGCGGCGGTCCGACGCCGCCGGGCCGGCGACGCCGAGGGTGCACGTCCCGTCTAGGCTCCGGGGAGATCCTCGCGGGCCCCGGGACGTCCCAACCCCCGAAAGCGCCCCTGCCCCTCGGCCGACGCTTGGTGAACCCCTCTTCACGGTCGGCTCATCTTTCCGCGCGAGATTGTGCACTCGAGGGAGGGCATGTGCGAACATTGTCACCTGGAGTACTGTTGCGTGCACGGCCACCGCATGCGCCGCGGCTACGGACCACCGTTCGACTACTACGACGCTCCCGACCCCCGGTCGGCTCGGGAGACCCTCGAGGAAGAGAAAGCGTTCCTCGAACGTCGGCTCAAGAACCTCGAAGCACGGCTTGCCGAAGCGACGAAGTGATCGTGCAATCGTGCCGGCCCGGGCTACCGCCCGGCGGGCGAGGGACGGATGCGAGTCGGCCGCCCCCTTGGCCCTCGGCGCCGGGTCGTGAGCCGAGGTGAGTCGAACGTGCGTCCGGCTCGCATCGCGGGACCCTGCGCCTCTTTGGGCCGACTCCCGGGCCCGTGGCGAGCGATCCATGGGGCTCGGCCCGAGTCCCGTGGCCGTTCGTACTGGGGAACTGCTCGTTCCGTCGTAGACGCAAAGTACGGGCGACCCTCGGTTTGGGCGATTCCCGCGACGAGGTTCGACGGGATCCAGCGGACGTTGAGCCGCCGGGCGTCCGCGATCGCCTCCGTGCGGCTCGAAATCGTTCGTGGGGGAAAGGAGCGCACTCTCGGTCGAACCCCCGACTCGATGTTCCGGGGTTCCAGAGTCCGCCCTACGCTCCACTCGAAGGGGTCCCTCTCCTCGAACGAATCACGTACTCGGCGATTTTTGGGACGCAGCTCGTCGAGTCCGGAGGCCTACTTAGGCAGTCTTACCGTACGCCAGGCGAGCTTTGTTACCGTGGGTGTATGCCTTGTTGCGTGTTTGGTAGAGCGCGCTCTACGCCGAGGAAAACCCCCTCATTGGTGCGGCCGCCATTGCCGTCGGAGAGGGACTCGACCGGTAGGTGATTCGCCCGACGCAGGCCGAAGTCAACCCTCCTAATCGAGAGAAGAGCTCGTATCTCGGCCCTTGCCGGAATCCAAGTCGACCAACGAACGGAGCTCGCGCGGGAGGGAGCGTACTATGCGGATGGGATCGCGTACTGGCCCGCAGGTTTTGGTTCCCCAATAGTAGCGTTCACCGTACACCCGCTTGCTCGACACTAGAGCGCCACCTACCGACGGCTTGACCGACGCCCCCGCAGGAGAGGCGCCGCAGCCTCGCATGAGCTCGACGAGATTGACCGGTGGCTCAAGAGTTCCATCACGCCGTCAGTTGTACTGCGAACAGTTGACGTCGAGCACTGCCGCGGGCACGTAGACCCCATTTTGGGAGGGGAGGGTGATGTTCATATCGAGCCCGGCCGAGGCACTACCCCCGCTCTCAGCCGTTTCACCGGTGAGATTCAGCGGCAAAGGGTGGCTACTCCACACCTGGCCGAAGACGCCCCCACTGAACACCGTGATCGCGAAGGGAGATGAGATGGAAACTGCGTCCGCGCTGCAATTGGGCGGCGCACCGGCCCCTAGCTCGGTATAGTCGATGCTCATGTCCATCCAGACGACACTCCCCGATGGGGCACTTATGGATAGGATGGAGGCGGACCCGTTGCTGCCGATGCCCAAGCCGTACAGGAACGAAATTGCGAGTGGGGGAGTTGCCCCCATCGGGGCGTTCGTATAGTTCACCGATAAGTCGATCCAACTGACTTGCACATCGTCGGGGACCGCACTTCGGGGCTCGGTCAAATTGATCGCAAGCAGCACCAGGAGCGAGGAGGCCACGGCCAGGACGATGATCCACGACCGACGGATTCGTCGCGAAGTAGCGGTCGTATGCGATGGGAGGGGACTCCCGCGCCCCGGGGACCGCGCCGGAGATGCCGCAGCGGGATCTCGTCCCTCCACGGGCCAACTAAGCGGCGAGCAACTTCGTCATGTAGAACCGTTTCGACTTACCCGGTTGGGTCTGGAGTCCAACAATTAGTGGATCAGAAACGGTCCGGCGGATAAATATTCGTACTCTCGGGGAGAATGGACTGGTCGGGATTTGAACCCGAGGCCTCCGGTTTGCAAAACCGGCGATCTTCCGGACTGATCTACCAGCCCACGCGCCCGGAGGGTACGACTTCCGTCTTATCCTTTCGGAGTCGGGACGCGGGCCACGGCCTCCCACGCCCGGTCGAGCTTCGGGACGGTCGATCGGTGGCGGACCTCCGACGGGTCGACCCACTCGCATCGCACGTGCTCCCAGTCGAGGCGGACGTCCACCTCACCGACCCCGAAGCGGAACGGGTGGACGACGTAGACCACGTTCTCGTGACGGGCGAGGACCGGGTCCCCGGACGCCCGCAGTTCGAGTCGGCCGCGGGCGAGCCCGGTCTCCTCCTCGACCTCGCGGTATGCCTGCTCGAGCGGCGTCGTCGCCTCGAGGAATCCCGAGACGCCGGCCCAGCGCCCCCGGAAGCTCCCGACCTTCGACGACCGTTCGAGGAGGAGGATGCGGCCGTCCCCCCGCTCGAGAAAGGCCGTGACGACCTCGACCTCCCGAACCCCGGCGATCGAGATCGTGCCCTTCGATCCGTTCACCTCCACGGTCTCCCCTTCGCGAACGAGGTCCGGGTCGACACCCGCCACGACAGGGATCGGGCCGGGGAGCGGCCGCACCGTCGGCACACCGAGGAGGACCGCCGCGCGAACGTTCGCGGGCAGGGAGTGAGCGGGGGGCCACCAGAGCGCCGGCAGGACGAGCACTTCGGGCCCCGGCCGACCCGAGTCCCACCGGAGCGGGTCGTCCGTCCGGTGGACCGTGCCGCCCGCCCAGCCGGGGGAGAGCGGGCGGACCGGAAGCGTCATCCCCCGGCCGAGGGCGACGCTCGTTCATCGGCTTGTCGCTGCCGGGCCATCGAGCCGATAAACGCCTTCTACCTCGAAACGGTCCCGCCGGCCGTGAAGTTGAGCGCGTTCACCGTGGTCGACGCGTACGACACTCCCGGGGCCGCCGACCGCTTGGCCGATGTCGTCCGGCTTGCAGAGGAGGCGGAGCGGGGCGGGCTGTCGGCGTTGTGGGTCGCCGAGCACCACTTCCACGGCGGCGGGATCTGCCCGTCTCCTCCCGTGCTGCTCGCCGCGTGCGCCGCCCGGACCCGCCGGCTGCGTCTCGGATCCCTCGTGAGCGTTCTCCCGTTCCACCGGCCGATCGACCTTGCGGAGGAGTACGCGATGGTCGACCGCCTCAGCGGGGGGCGCCTCAACCTCGGCGTCGGAAGCGGTTACATCCCGATGGAGTTCGAGGGGTTCGGCGTCGACCCCGCGACGAAACGCGAGGCGTTCGACCGCGGTCTTGAGACCATCCTGGCCGCGTTCGCGGGCGATCCGGTTCGCCCCGGGGGGGCGCTCGGCGCCCCCGTCCGCCTCAACGTGCGGCCCGTCCAGGCGCCGCACCCACCGATATGGATCGCCGTCCAGCGCCGGGAGGCGATCCCGTTCGTGGCGCGACGAGGGGCGTCGATCGCCCTCGTGCCGTACGCCACGCTCGACACTCCCGAGGAGCTCGGTGCCGAGGTCCGGGAGTACCGCGAAAGCCTGCCGGAAGGCGCGCGCGGTGAGGTCGCGGCGGCGCTGCACCTCTACGCGGGTCCCCACCCCGAGCGCGCCCGGGCGGCGTTCCAGCGGTACCTGGATAGCCGCCTCGCGTCGCAAAGCGCGTTCTACCAGGAGAAGGTGAAGCACGCCCCGCACCTCGCCCGCGCCGAGGAAGTTGAAAGGAGCGGCTGGGCGATCTTCGGCTCCGCGAGCGAGGTGGTGCACCGCCTCGACGCGTTCCGCCGGCTCGGCGTCGACGAGGTCCTCGGGATCTTCGACTTCGGCGGCCTCGCCCCCGACGACGTTTCCGAGTCGGTCTGCGGGCTCGGGGGAGCGTTCGCCTCCAGGTCGTGACCCCGGAGCTCGCCCGAGCGCAGCCGGGGGTCGGCGATTTAGGCAGGAACGCCCTGTTCCGGTCCGCGAATGGGCCCGAGCACGAAACCCGGCCGCAAACCGAGACGGCTCTACATGCGCCTCGTCGGGGCCAGCGGGAACCGCTCCGACTCCGGTCCCGCCCCGGCGGTCCTCCGGGCGTTCCTCGCGGAGCTCGACCGCGTCGAGCGGCTCGTCGCGCACGGTGCCCTCACCGAGCCGGCCGGGGACCTTCTCGTCTTCCGCGCCGCCGGGTACTCCGAGGCCCGTCGCGTGTTGCGGCGCGACCCATGGGTCGAGTTCCCCCAGGGACGGTACGAGCTCTGGGAATGGGACCCGACGACGCTCGGCGCCGGCGTGAACCTCGAGATTCCGCCGTCCCGGGGCTCGGGCCGCCTCACCCTCCTCCAGCGGGTTGCCGTGGTCGTCTCCGACCGGGCCCGGTCGATCCGGTTCTACCATGACGGGCTCGGCCTCCAGGTCCGCGCGCGCGACCCGGACACCGGCTACGTGGAACTCTCGCTCGGCAAAGGGACCGCCGCCTTGTCGCTGGTCGTCCCCCGGCCGGAGTGGGGAGAGCCGCATTACGCCGAGGCGAAGGCGCGAATCGGGACGCGGACCGGCATCGCCTTCCAGACCGACAGCGCCTCGGCGCTCGCGCTTCGCCTGAAGCACCTCGGCGCGCGGATCACGCAACCGCCCCGCGCCGAGCCGTGGGGCGGCCGCACGCTCCGGTTCACGGACCCGGACGGAAACGAGTTCCTCGCCTTCGAGGCGACCGAAGTTCGTCGGCGACGTCCCCGATCGGCCTAGAACCCTTTCGCCGACCGGGCCGAACGGAATTTATGGTGCGGCCGGCTCCCGTCGACCGGTGCAACCATGGCCGAGATTCTTCCCGGGGTCCATCAGGTGGAAGGGGTCGATCCGTCCCCCGACTTCACGACGCACGTCTACCTCGTCAAGGACCGGGGGCCGTCGTGGACTCTCATCGACACGGGGCTACCGGGCGCGCACGAGGCGATCTTCGCCTACCTCGAGAAGATCCACGTCGCCCCGACGGCGGTCACGAAGGTCCTCTTGACCCACCTCCACCGTGACCACACCGGCTCGTTGAAGGCGGTGGCGGAGCGGACCCGAGCGCGGACGTTCGCCCACTGGATCGAGGCCGCGTACATCGCGATGGACCCGAAGTACGACGGCCCCGGAACGCCGCCCGCCGAGCCGTTCACGGTCGCCGAGACGCTCAAGGACGGGGACTCGGTCGACGCGGCCGGAGGGCTCATCGCGTACCACACGCCAGGTCACACGCCCGGGCATCTCTCGTACTACCAGCCGGAGCGCAAGCTCCTCTTTTCGGGCGACCTCTTCTTCGTCGAGGACGAGAAGGTCATCCTCACCGTTCCCGACTTCACCCACCACACCCCCACCGCGAAGATCTCCGCGCGCCGGGTCGGCCAGCTCATGATCGACTCGCTCCTGACCTACCACGGCGGTCCGGTCCTGAAGAACGGCGGCCACGCGGTCCGGGCGCTCACCCACAAGCTCTAGCGCTCGATTCTCCCGTTCGAGATCGGGCGGGGACGAACCCGAGCAAGGTGGCACGAAGCGCTCGGGGGGGGACGGCGCCCCCGCACCCGAAGCCGTGCATCGTGCGGTCGTCGACCGTACCGGGCCGGTCCGCGAGATCGTCCGGAGGGAAGCCGGAAGGTCGGAAAGGGCCGTCATCGGCTGGGCTCCCCCACGATGCGGTGGACCGGGACCCGCGGCCGTTGCCCCGAGCGGCCGAGTGGGACTGGCCAGATTTGAACTGGCGTCTCGGAGTCCCGAACCCCGAAGGATGGACCAAGCTACCCCACAGTCCCAGACGGGGGGTCGCCACTGCGCCGCGCTATTTGAGCGTAGGGGCGTGCGTCCGCCCGCGTCGGGGCCCGACCGTTTCACGACCTCAGGTACGAGCCTTACATTCCGGCCGGCTCTACCCACGACGGAGATGACCGGCACCAGCACCTCCCCGCCGATCCCGGGCCTGGCTCCCGTGGAATCCCTTTCCTGGAGTATCCCCGGGCTCAAGGACGACCCCACGATGTGCCTGCGCTGCCGTTCGGCCCAGCTGCTCTGCGGCAAGCCGGTCTGCCCGATCCTGCTCAAGTACCGGGCGTTCGAGAAGACGCTCCCCTTGGTGGGCGGGACCCAGCTCGACGGGTCGAGCCCTCCCGGGTTGTTCGTCGGCCGGTTCGGCTACCCGAAGGTCGGCGTCGGCCCGCTTCTCTCCCCCCTGCACGGCTCGACCGAGCTCCTCGACACCCCCGAGGAGTGGGTCGGCCGTTCGGTCGACGAGGTCGTCGGCTACCGGACGAGCCTCGTGCGGGGGACGACCCCGATCCGGGTCACGGACGCGGAGCGCCCCATTCCGTTGCTCGAAGACCTCCAGCTGCTCGGCATCGCCGGGGAGTCGGCGGAGAGCGAAGCGGTCTTCCGCCGGCCCCCCCGGGGCCATCTTTCGCTCTCCGACACCGCCCCACCGTTCGGTCCGTCGGCGCCGATCGAGAAGCTCCACCTCGACGTACGACGCGTCGACCCCCACCTCGACCGCCTCTCCTCCGACCGGGACGCGAACGCTCGGATCGCGGTCGGGGAGCTGTACCAGCGCGGCGTGCGCGTGAGCCGCATCCAGCGGGCGTTCAGCGTCGGCGTTCTCGGCCGGCGGGGTCGCCGCAAACTCGTCCCGACCCGCTGGAGCATCACCGCGGTCGACGACCTCCTCTCCCGGCAGAACCTCGAGAAGGTCCGCGACCTGCCCGAGCTCGGGTCGCCGCAGATCTACCGCCTGACCGCCCTCGACAACCGGTGGCTGATCGCCTTCTTGCCGGGGAGCTACCGTTACGAGTCGATCGAGGCGTGGTACCCGAACACCGTCTGGAACCCGAGTCCGAACCGGATCGTCATCATGGGCGACCACGAGGGCCACCTCGGACGGACTACCTACGCGTCGATCGGCGGCTGCTATTACGCCGCCCGGCTCGCGACCAGCGAGGCGTTGCTCGGCCTCGGCCGGCAAGCCGGCGTCGTCGTCCTCCGCGAGGTCCACCCGGGCGAGATCCTGCCGCTCGGGGTGTGGAATGTCCGGGAGTACGTGCGCGCCGCGCTCCAGAGGCGCCCGGAACCCCTCTCTGGCCTCGCCGAGCTTTCGGAGCGGATCTCGGAGACGTTCGCGATCCCCCGCGAGCGCTGGCTCGCGGCGAGCGCGGTGCTGCACGAGGCCCGGACCCAGCGACGGCTGGACGAGTGGCTCGCCCCGGGGGCCGTCTAGCCCGTCAGGAGAACCTCGCTCCGCATCGGCCGCAGAACGTGTCGACGGGCGTTCGGGCGGCCCCGCACTTCGGGCACGCCATCGGCCTTCGCTGAGACCCGCACCCTCGGCAGAACCGGTCGTCGGGGAGCAGGGGGAACCCGCACTCCGGGCACCGCGCCGCGTCCGCGGCCCGCATCGCGGCCTCGGCCGCGTCCGCAGCGGCCGAAGGGGGGGACGACGCCGGTGGGCGGTCGGCGGGCGAGCGGAACGTCGGAGACGGCGGAAGCGCTTCGACGGTCCCCCCGAGCGCGCGACGCGTTCGCAGGGCGCTTCGGAACGCCTCCGTGAAATCGCCGCGGTCGAACGCCGCCCGGGCCCGGTCGCGTCCCGCGACGGCCTCCGCCGTCTCGGGGGTTCCGGGACGGCCTTCTCGGGCCGTACCGAGCTCCTGGTCGAGCAGCCGGAGCTGGAACTGGGCCTCGGCCCGGTTCCGGGGAATGGCGGCCGCCGGGCCGGTCGCCGGTCCGGCGACCCATGGGCCCGTCCCGTTCGGTAGCGGCGCGGTCGGGGCCGAGGGGCTCGGCAGGGGGGCGGTGGACGGGCCGCGATGCGCCGAAGCGAGCGGAGGCGAACGGGAATGGACGAGCGACTCGTGCGCGAGCTGGGCCGACCGGTACGCCTCGTTGTAGTTGCGCGTGTCGAACGCCGCCTGGGCGGCCGCGATCAGTTCCCGGGCCCGCCCCACGTCGCGGCCCTGACGGCCCAAGATCTCTGCCTCGCGCCGGGCCATCGCGATCCGGTTGAAAGCGCGATCCTGGACGAGCTCGGGTCGGTCCCGGAGCTCGTGGAGCAGCTGGTCGCGGCGGTCCTTGAGCCGCTTCACGAGAAAGAGGAGGAGGGTGACGACCGCCACGCCGAGAACGACGATCACGACGATCGCGAGGAGCTCCTGCGACGTGAGCGACGACACGGTCGGACCCTCGGGGTGCCCCGCGCCGGTAGCGGGCGGGAGAACTAGGGAGGGTCGGGGTATTTAGACCGGGGCCTCTTGCGCGCGCCCGACCAGGTACGTCGACCGGGCCCCGTCGACCCGGACCGTCACGCTCGCGCCGAGCGCCGGGCGGCCGTCGAGGACGACGGGCAGGTAGTTCGGCAGCCGCGCGACCGCGCTCGTCCCGGGGCCGTGCTCGACGACGCGCGCCGGCCCCCGATGGCCGATCCACCGCTCGAGTCGCTCGCGGGCGACGCGCTGCCGCAGAGCCGTGAGCTCGCGGGAGCGTCGCTTCGCGGTCCGCGGAGGGAGCAAGGGCAGGCGCGCGGCCGGCGTGCCCGGGCGGGGCGAGAACCGGGTCACGTTGACGGTCTCGGGCCCCACTTCCTCGAGAAGCTCCCCGGTCGCCCGATGGTCGTCCTCGGTCTCTCCGGGGTACCCGACGATAAGGTCGGTCGCGAGCATCAGGTCGGGATACCGGCGTCGGGCAATCGAGACCTGCCGGCGGAACTCGGCGACGCCGTAGCCCCGGTGCATCGCCGCGAGGACCGCGTCCGACCCGCTCTGGACGGGCAGGTGGAGAAACCGGTAAAAGCGGCTCGGGGCGAGCGCCTCCAGATAGTCGGGAAGGATCGGCGCCAGCGACTGGGGGCTCATCATCCCGACCCGGACCCGGACGTCCCCCGGGACCCGGGCGACCGCCCGGAGGAGGTCGGGGAGTCGGGGCCCGTCCGCCCGGTCGCACCCCCACGCGGCGGTGTCGAGCGACGTCAGGCGGACCTCCGCCGCGCCGCGAGCGATCGCCCCCCGCACCCGCTCGACGACCGCGCCGGCGGGCACGCTCGCGATCCGTCCGCGCGCGAGACGGCTGTAGCAATAGGCGCAGGCGCTCGTGCACCCTTGGGCGATCACGACCTCCTCCGTCGCGGCGGCGGGGAGGGTGGGGTCGGCCGGAGCGGACCCGGCCCGGTCGGCGTCCATCCCACCCTCCCGGGCCCAGGTCGCGAGCAGTTCGGGGATTCGGAACTGCTCACGTATCGGGACGAGGTCCGTGCGCGCTCGGCCGGGGCCGTCGAGGAGGTCCGTGCGCAGCGGGACGAGACAGCCGGTCACCACGACCCGCCGATCCCGCGACGCGAGCACCCGCCAGCGCCGGACCATCCGCGACTCGGTCGGGCCAATGACGCCGCACGTCACGAGGATCCCGACGTCCGCGGCGTCGGGGGAGGCGACCAGGTCGTGGCCGTGGGCCGCCACGTCGCGCGCGATCGCCGCCCCCTCGCCCTGGTTCTGCGCGCAGCCGTACGTCTCGACGAAGACGCGCACGGTCGCGCTCCGGCCCTTCCGATCTAGAAGACCGACAGCTTGTCGGTGAGAAGGCGTCGGGGGAGCGAGTCGATCTGGTCGAACCAGCTCTGCGCGACCGCGTTCGCCCTCCCGCGCACCTCGGCGAGCTTCACGCCGTCCGCCGGCAGGATCTGCAGGCTCGCGACCTGGGGCTGGTCGACCGGCTTACCGATCTGGGAGAGGATCCGCACGTGGACCTCCTTGACGTTACCGCCCGTCTCCTTGACGATGTCGTTCGCGATCAGGTTCCCGAGCAGGTTGTAGATCTTCCCGACGTGGTTGACGGGGTTCTTCCCCGCGGAGGCCTCGAGGCTCATCGGGCGGCACGGCGTGATGAGCCCGTTCGCCCGGTTCCCCCGGCCGACCGAACCGTCGTCCCCCGCCTCCATCGAACACCCCGTGACCGTGAGGTAGAACCGACCGAGCTCGGGGTCGTCGGCCGTGTTGACGTCGATCTCCACCTCGCGGCGCGTCAACTTCGTCGCCTGGTCGGCGAGCTTGTCGTGGATCTCCTCGCAGACGGCCGCGTACTCCTTCGGGTTCGCGATCTCGCTGTCGACGAGCGCCGCGGCGACCGTGAGGTGGATCCGGTCGCCCTGCCGGTACCCCATCACCTTCACGTCCTCGCCGAGCGCGGTGAGCTTCTTCTTCAGCTTGAGCGTGAGGAACTTCTCGCTCTCGAGCACGAGGCGCTCGGTGTCGGAGAGCGGCGCGAACCCGACTCCGAAGCTCGTGTCGTTCGCGAGCACCGCCTTCTGCTCGAAGACCCCCCTCAGGTCGACCGAGCCCGACCCGATCTTGCAGTCGAACTCGACCTGCTTGTCGACGTCGACGTGGGCGCAGATCGACCGGACGTAGCTGCGGGCCGCTTCGAGCGCGACGTCGCGGTACGGGAGCTTCTCGCCGTTCACTTCGGTCGTCGCCCGCCCCACCAGGAGGATGTAGATGGGGTTCGTCACGCGTCCGCCACCGAACTTCGGCTCGGAGGAGCCCCCGACGACCTGGGTCTCGTCCGTGTTGTGGTGGAGGATGCGGCCGAACTCGTCGAGGTAGAGCCGGGAGAGCGCCCGGCTGACCGATTCGGAGATCCCGTCCGCGATCGAATCCGGATGCCCGAGACCCTTGCGCTCGACCAGCTCGATCTCTTGGTCCTCGATGTGGACGGTGCGCAGCGGCTCGACCTGGATGTTGCGGGCCATGGGCGTTCCTTCGCTCGCCGAGACGGGGGCGGGTTTAACAGTTGCGCGAGCGCGACCGTCGGGGAGTCCCCGAAGCCCCTCAGCCGTTGTGTCGCGCGAAAATCTCCTTCGCCATATGCGGCCCGCGGCGCTCGTAGCCGCGGGCGCGGTAGTAGAGGCGGGTGCCGACCGCGCTGGTGACGTATATCCGATCGAATCCCTCCGCCCGGACCGCCTCCTCCGCCGCGTCGAGCAGGCGGCGGCCGAACCCCCGGTGCTGGACGTCGGCCGGGCCGCGGCCGGTGCATCCCACGGGCACCTCCGGGCCGACGACCTTGAGCTCCCGGACGACCGGGGCGTCGAGCCCGCCGTCCGTCCGGTCGGACGGGAAACGCAGTCGAAGAAAGCCGGCGACGGTGTCGGTCGTCGGGTCCTCCCAGGCGAAGAAGAGCTCGCGGCCGTCGGCCGCCGTGTACTCCTGGCGCGTGAGGGCGAACGCGTCCAACGGCGGGGTCGCCCGTCGTCCGACCTCGCGGCAGCGCAGGCATCGGCACCGCGCTCCCGCGTCCGCGAGCGCCTTCAGGGCCTTCTGACGCACGTTGCTCGCCCGCACGCCGGCCGCGATCAGGCGGGCCGGGATGTCCCGCTGGATGCGCTGGATGCGGACCCAGGGCGGTAGGAGGCGCTTCATCCGGGCGAGGAGCTCCACGGCCGTCGGCGTGTCGTACGGGGTGTACCGACCGGCCTTCCAGTCGTCGTAGAGCGGCGTACCGGGCAGGACGAGCGTCGGGTAGACCTTGAGGAGGTCCGGGCGGAAGTCGGACTCGTCGAACAGGCGGCGGAAGTCGGCGAGGTCCCGGGCAGGGTCCATTCCGGGGAGGCCGAGCATGAGGTGGTAGCAGACCTTGAGGCCCCGGTCGCGCGCCTCTCGCGTCGCCGTCTGCACGTCGGCGCCCGAGTGCGCCCGGCCGACCGATGCGAGGACGTCGTCGTGCAGGCACTCGACGCCCACCTCGACCCGCGTCACCCCGGCGTCGAGCAAGAACGGAAGGATGCGGCCGTCGCACCAGTCCGGACGCGTCTCGACCGTGAGCCCGACCATCCGGTGCTCCGCGGCCTCGTTCAACGCCTCCGCCTCGGCGAGCGACGCCGCCGGTGGACCGCCGTTCAACCCGTCGTAGATCCCCTTGAAGACCCCCTCCTGGAAGCGACGGGGGCGGGCCGGGAACGTTCCGCCCATGACGATCACCTCGACCTTCGACGTCGGATGGCCGATCGTTTCGAGCGTGTCGAGACGATGGCGGACGATCGCCTCGGCGTCCCAGTGGAACTGCGCGCCACGCAGCGCCGACGGTTCCTCGCCGGTGTAGCTCTGAGGGCTCGAGTTCTCGACCCCGCCGGGGCAGTAGGTACATCGCCCGTGCGGGCACCGAGCGGGGGAGGTCATGACCGCGACGATCGCGACCCCCGAGAGCGTCCGGGACGGCTTGCGGAGGACGGTGCCGGCGAACCGCGCCCGCTCCTCGGGGGAGAGCGAGCGCACCCACTCGACGTTGGACGGGAGCGGGCCCCCCGGGCCGGCCCGGCGGCGGGCGAGCTTCTCCCGGTGCAGGGCGTCCGGGGTCGCCGTCGTGCTCGCTAGCGGCGGAGCCACGGCCGGGTCTCCCCCGTGACGACGTACGGCGCCCGCCGCAGCTCCTGGACCGTCCGCGACCCCGTGAGGAACATCGCGACCTTGAGCTCGTGGAGGAGCGTCTCGAGTTCCGTACGCGTCTCCTCGAAACCGGTCGAGGCGGCCCGCAGCACGCCGCCCGCGGTCCCGGCCGCGGTCGCGCCGAGCGCGATCGCGCGCGCGACGTCGAGTCCCGAACGCACGCCCCCGCTCGCCACGACGGGCAACCCGAGCGGAACGACCTCGAGGACCGAGACCGGCGACGGGATACCCCAGTCCCAGAACGTCTTGCCGACCCGGGCCTCCCGGTCGGCGCCCTGGTCGAGCGCGCGGTAGTACTCGACCGCGGCGAACGACGTCCCGCCGGTACCGCTCACGTCGAACGCCCGCACACCGTGCGCCCGCAGACTTTCGCCGACGGCCGCCGAGAGCCCCGCGCCGGTTTCCTTCACCAGCACGGGGAACGCCTTCGCGAGGGTCGAGATCCGTTCGAGGCATCCCTTCGCCCGCCGGTCGCCGCCGGGCTGGACCATCTCCTGGAGGAAGTTCAGGTGGATCGCGAGAACGTCGGCCCCGATGAGCTCCATCGCCGCTCGGGCCTCGTCCGGCCCGACGACCCGGTCGCCGGGCGCCTGCGGGATCAGCTGCGGGGCGCCGATGTTCGCGAACTTGAGGGGGACCGCGTGACGGGCGACGCAGGCGTAGCTCTCGGGGTACTGCCCCTTCAGGACGGCGGCCCGCTCGCTACCCACGCCCATCGCGATCCCGACCTCGGCGGCGGCCCGCGCGAGGTTGTCGTTGATCTTCGCGGCGTCGGGGAACCCGCCGGTCATCCCCGTGATGACGATCGGCGCCCGGAGCCGGTGGCCGAGCAGCTCGATCGAGGGGTCGATGTCGGCGAAGTCGATCTCGGGCAGTGCCCGGTGGACGAGCTGGATATCGTCCCAGAAGCGGTAACGTCCCTCGACGTTGCGGCCGAGGACGACCTTGACGTGCTCGGCCTTGCGGTGGCTCAGGTCGAGCCCGCTCGCGTCCGCCGCGCTACCGGGGTTCGGCGTGGGCCCAGCTCCCGTAGACCGATTCCCCCCGGATCGCTCGCGAGAGCGCACCATCCGTGAGTCCGCTAATAAGGCCTGCGTCCGCGCCGAGGGAGGCGATCCGTCGCATCGCGATCGCCTTCGTCCGGATCCCGCCCGTGACGTCGGGGGCGCCGCCCGACGGGGTAAGGCCCGCGACGACCGCGTCGGTCACTTCGGCGATCACCGAGCGGCGGCGGCCCGGCGGTCCCTCGAGGATCCCCGGCACGTCGCTCACGAAGAGGACCCGCGCCGGTCGAAGTCGGGCGGCGAGCGCGATCGCGATCGTGTCCGCGCTCAGGATCGACGCGCCCCAGTCGTCGTCGAAGACGACGTCGCCGAACGAGACCGGGAGGTACCCCCGGGCGAGGGTCTCCTCGAAGGGCGCGCTCTCGAAGGCGAGGAGCTCGCCGGCCCGGTTGCGGGCGAGCGTGGCGGACGGGACCGAGAGCGCCAGCGCCCCCGCGCCGACCAGCGCGCGCATCACGAGCGCGTGGAGCCGGCGGACCTCGA
This sequence comes from Thermoplasmata archaeon, assembly GCA_021816865.1. GTDB lineage: Archaea > Thermoplasmatota > Thermoplasmata > Lutacidiplasmatales > UBA184 > Lutacidiplasma. Next base: position 115,061 of record JAKAWX010000002.1, read on the forward strand.
GGGCGACGACCGCGGCCCCGCGACGGCGCTCGACGATCGCGCGGGCGTTCGCCGGGGGCCGGGCGAGGCCGAACCGGAGCGCGCCGGGGTGGCCGAACGACCCGGCACCGTGGAGGAGGATCACGCGAGCGCCCGGGGCGTTCGCGACCTCCCGCGCGAGGCGGTCGAGGACCTTCGGCCGCGCCCGCTCGACCTCGCGCTTTCGAGTGATGACGCTGCCGCCGAGCTTGACGACCACCAGCGGCCGGTCCGCCTCGGTCGGCGAAACCATCGGGTCCGTCGCCTACGCCCGGTCGGGTCCGGTGCCGCGAGTGAAGAGCATGTACGCGCCGAAGACGAGCGGTATGACCGCCGCGAAGTCGAGCCAGCTTTGCGTGACCAACCAGAGCGTGACCCCGAAGAGGCCGACGCCGATCAGGGCCACGGCCGCGAGGAGGTACGCGATCGACACGCGGCCGGACGATTCGTCCCGGTGGGGGGTTCCCCCGGCGCCGTACTGGGCCATCACCTCGAGGGAGCCGACGGTCCTTCAAATGATTTCGGTCGGTCCCGCCGACCGCTCGCGGAGCCGGACGCCCGGCCCCGAGCCTCGCGCGCGTCGAACGCGCGGTGTGTCGGCGCAAGGTAGATATGGCTCGCCCTCCTCGCACTGCCGCCCGGGGCCCGGGCAGGCTTTGACGGTGCCACCTTCTCCCGAGGACCGGCCGGCGGAAACGCCGGAGCGGCCCGAGATCGCCCAAGCCCTGAACCCGGCGGCCGCGCCCGTCAACGACCGCCGTCCGGCGGCGGGAATCTCGCCCTCCCCTTCGGGAGGGAACGCCCCGGCGGGGACCCCGAGCTCGGCGGGCGAGTTCCTCGACTCGATCCTCCAGTCGAAGAGCGAACTCTACCGCGGAAGCCGGGAGGTGTTGCGCGATTCGTACATCCCGAGCCGGCTTCCGCACCGCGAGCAGCAGATCCGGCAGGTCGCCGAGGTGCTGGCGCCCGCGCTGCGCGGCGACACGCCGTCCAACCTGCTCATCTACGGCAAGATCGGGACCGGGAAGACGGCGGTCGTGGCGCAGGTCCGCCAGGACATTCTGCGTAGGGTCGACCCGTCGGGCCAGCTCACGTTCGTCACGCTCAACTGCGGCAACATCGACACGCCCTATAGTCTCCTCCAGACGATCGGCAACTCGTTCGCGCGCACGGAGCCCGACCGGATCCCGACGGGATGGTCGCTCGACCGGGTCCAGGCCGCCATGCGACGATTGATGGACACGAAAGGCGGCACGATCCTCCTCGTGCTGGACGAGATCGACCGTCTGGTCGCGCGCAGCGGCGACAACGTGCTCTACACGCTTTCGCAGATCAACACCGAGCTCGAGGTCGCGCGGCTGGTTCTCATCGGGATCTCGAACGACCTCAAGTTCACGAACCACCTCGACGCCCGGGTCCGCAGCCGGCTCAACGAAGAGAAGATCCTCTTCCCGCCGTATGACGCGGTCCAGCTGCAGGATATCCTTCGGGACCGGGCGCGCGAAGCGTTCAAGGATGGGGTCGTCGACCCCGGAGTGGTCGAGCGGTGCGCGGCGTACGCCGCGCTCGAGAACGGGGACGCCCGCCGTGCCCTCGCGCTCCTGCGTCTCGCCTCGGAGATGGCCGAGCGCGACCACGCCAAACGCATCACGCCGGACCACGTGGTGAAGGCCAAGAACCGCCTCGAGCAGGACATCATCGTCGAGTGCGTGCGGACCCTCCCGCCCCACTGCAAAGTGCTCCTCTACGCGATCCTCCAGTCGTTCGAGCGTCGCCGCAACGGGGTCCTCACGGGCGAGGTCTACGACAGCTACAAGCGCCTCGCCGAGCGCCTGGGCCTCCAGCCGCTGCACGCCCGCTCGATCTCGAACTACGTGAGCGAGCTCGAGTCCCTCGGCCTCATCCGTGCGACGATCGTCTCGCGCGGCCGCGGGGGCCGCACGCGGGAGATCCTCGTCGACGTCCCGATCTCCGAGACGATGCCCGCCCTCGAAGAGGACCCGCTGATCTCGCCCGTCGGTCGCCCGAAGCCGCGGGGGCAGATGCTCCTCACGAACTTCGACAATCCCGGCCGGACCGGGCCCCTCTGACCTATCGCGAGGTCGGGCTCACTCGCGCGCCGCGGTCATCATCTTCATCTCGCGACCGGCGACTCCCGTGGGGGTGCCGACCGGACCGATGGGGTTCCCGCCGGAGGCGACCAGCACCGGACCCCCGGTGCAGTTGGTGGATTGGATCGGGCCGGCCATGAACACCGCCCCGCTCGAGGCGTTGACCTCGGTGGTGACGTACGACCCCGCCCCCGTGTACCCCGCCGAGCAGGTCGAGAACTCGACCAGCCACATCGACGGCTGGGAGTAGGTGAAGTTGCCGTAGGTGACCGAGATTCCCCCGACGAGCGTGTAGGCGGCGTCCGCTTGGGGGTGGGCGGCGACGAACGCCGACCCGTTCGTCGTGCCCGCCGCCGCCGAGGCGGCGACCGGGCTGTCGACAGGGTTGGTGATGAGGGTGACGTTGCCGTACTCGGTCCCGAAGCAGCCCGACCCGCTCATTTCGCCCAGGTAGGTGCCCGCTCCGTTCAGCACGGCGACCAGGAACAGTGCCTGAGGCGAGGGCTGGTAGTAGCCGAACATCCATGCGGGGCTGACCCCCGAATGGTAGTTGCCCGAGAACGTCGGGAGCGTCACGGTGGTGGTGGAGCCGCCGGTCAGCGTGCAGTTCGACTTTGTGACATTCGTGGAGCTGTTGGTGTAGGAGCTGCGACTGTCGAGACCGTACGAGACCCAAAGCACCGCCGAGGTCGAGTGCCCCGAGACGATGGAGTCCGCGGTTGGTTTCGCCTGACTGAACGTCTGGGCCCCGCCGCCGCCTCCGCCGGAGCTGGTGAAGGTAACGCCCTGCGACGCGGCCGTGCCCGAGACCGCTATGCTCCCGGAGGCTGGATTGGCCGAGTAGCCGGTGACCGAATCGACGGTGAAGGGCCAGCTCCCGTTACCGATCGTGAACGCAATGGTGGAGGTGGCGGAGCTACCGGCCGTCCCGTTGAACGTCACGGACCAGCTCGTCCCCACCGGGAGTCCGGACTCCGTGAAGGTGACCGTGTACGAGCCGGGAGGGAGGGCGGTGAAGGCGATGCTCTGGGAAGCCGCTGCCCCGCTCACCGTAACGCTTCCGGTGCTCGGAGTGGCCTTGTATCCGGCGACGGGGCCAACGGTGTAGGAGTAAGTCCCGTTCGACTTTGAGAAGATCAGCGATGTCGTGGTCGAGCTGACGGTCGAGCCCGAGATGGTCACGGACCAGCTCGTCCCCGACGGGAGGCCCGACTCGGTGAAGGTGACGTTGTACGAGGGCCCGGAGGCCCCGCCGCCCCCTCCTCCGCCGCTCGAACCGAGGTGAAGGCCCGGGATCACGTTGGCGAAAAGGAGGGCAAGCAGCACGACAATCACGACCACGACCGCGGCGAGGGCCCCCAGGAGTCCCTTCGACATTCCCCGCGGTTTCGTCGGAGGCATCGTGGCGGGCGGTGCGCCCGAAGGTGTACCCGGCGTAGCGGTCATCGAGGACCGAGCAGCGGTTGGCTCTAATTCGTCGTTTCGTTAAGTGCCGTACCCGCGTATAATCGCGACTTGGGTGCGGAAACCGCGCATCCCCCCGGCGCTAGTCGCCGACCGGTCCGACGACCACCTCGCCGTCCGCGGTCCCGGGGATCGGGACCCGGCGTCGGGCGCGCTCGCGCTTGAGCTCGCGCAGGTCACGGTCGAGCTCCTTCAGCTCCGCGGCCGTCCGCCGCAGGCGCAGGCGGGCGATCCGCTCGAGCGCGGCGATCTCGCGGTCGAGCGATTCGTCCGACCCGCGGAATCCGCTCATACCGCGGTCTCGCTGTCGATCTGGGCCTTCTGGAGCTTCGCGGAGAAGTCGACGAAGACGCTCTTGATCTCGGTGAACTCCTCGATGGCGGCGCTTCCCGCCTCCCGGCCGCCGTTGCCGGTGTTCTTGATCCCGCCGAACGGCAGCTGCACCTCGGCGCCGATCGTCGGGGCGTTGATGTACGTGATCCCCGCCTCGAGGTCGTTGATCGCCCGGAACGCCCGGTTGACGTCGCGCGTGTAGATCGACGAGGAAAGGCCGTAGTCCACGTCGTTCGCGACCTTCACCGCCTCGTCGTAGTCGCCGACGCGCACGACGGAGAGGACGGGCCCGAAGATCTCCTCCCGGGAGATCCGGGTCCCGTGCCGGGTCTCGAAGATCGTCGGCTCGAGGAAGTGGCCGGGGTCGTAGATCCCCCCGGTCCGCTTGCGGCCCCCGTAGCGCAGCGTCGCCTCCGAGCGCCCGAGATCGATGTACCCGAGGATCTTCTTCTCCTGGTCGGCCGACGCGACCGGTCCCATGCCGGTCGCCGGGTCGAGCGGGTCGCCGACGGTGAACCGGTCGAGGCGGTCGGTGAGCATCCCGAGGAACTCGTCGTAGACCTTCGTGTGGACGATGAGGCGACTTGTTGCGGTGCAGCGCTGGCCGGCGGTGCCGAACGCGCCGAAGAGGACGCCGTCGAGCGCCAGCGGAAGGTCGGCGTCGTCCATCAGGATCACCGGATTCTTCCCGCCGAGTTCGAGGTGGACCATCTTGAGGCCCTGGGCGCCCCGGACGTAGACGTCGCGCCCCGTCTCCACGCCGCCCGTGAACGAGATCGCCCTTACCCGGGGGTCCCCGACGAGGGCGTTCCCGACAACGCCGCCCGAGCCGGTCACGAGGTTGAGGACCCCCGGCGGGACCCCCGACTCCTCGTAGATCCGCACGACCTCGGCGGCGCAGCGGGCCGTGCCGGAGGCGGGCTTGAAGACGACCGTGTTGCCCGTGATGAGGGCCGCCGCGATCTTCCAGTTCGGGATCGCGGTCGGAAAGTTCCAGGGGGTGATGCACGCGACCACGCCCTTGGGCTGGCGCACGGTGAGGCAGAACTTCGCTCGGAGCTCCGACGGAACCGTCTCGCCGAAGAGACGCCGGCCTTCTCCGGCCATGTATTCGATGAAGTCGATCGACTCCTGCACGTCCCCGAGGCCCTCGGCGATCACCTTGCCCATCTCCCGGGTCACGATCGCCCCGAGGTCGGCCTTGGCGCGTCGCATCCGACGGGCGACCTCGAGCAGGATCTCTCCCCGCTTCGGGGCGGGGGTCGCCTTCCAGCCGGGGAAAGCGCGGTGCGCTGCCGCGACGGCGTCCTTCACGTCGTCCGGCGTCCCAACGACGAACGACCCAACGGTCTCGCCGGTCGCCGGGTTCAACGTCTCGAATCGCTTGGCGGCCGACGGCGTGGCCCACCGGCCTCCTACGAACAGGCCGAATTCCTCCGCGCGGAACGACATCGCTCCTCTCCTCCGCGTCCCGATTCCCCGCGAGGCTACATAGGCGTTTGCCGGCGGGTCCCAAGTCCCGCGACCGTCCCACCCCGAGGCGGCAAGGATATTCGCAGGGGCCCCCTCCGGAGCAACGTGATCGACGTCGACGTTCTCCGTAAAGATCCCGGTCGGATCGAGCAGAACCTCGGGCGCCGGGGGAACCCCGCATATCTCACGCTGTTCGCCGAGGCGAGGGCGAAGGACGAAGCCTGGCGCGCCGCGCGGGTCGAGGCGGACCGGCTGCGCCAGCGACGCAACGACCTCGGACGTCGCATCGCGCTCGAGCGCGCGAGGGGGGCCGTCCCGGCCGAGCTCGAGGCGGAGGCCCGGTCGATCCCGACGGCGCTGCGCGAGGCCGAGGCCCGGGAAGGGGAGCAACGGCGCGCACGCGACGCGCTCCTGATGCGCCTCCCGAACCTTATGGACGAGTCGGTTCCGGCCGGCAAGGACGACTCGGAGAACGCGGTCGTCGCCACCTGGGGGACTCCCGCGGGCCCGAACCCCGCCCTCCGGGCTCACGGGGAGGTCCTGGAAGCGCTCGGGATGGCGGAATTCGATCGCGCGCATCGGGCGAGCGGCTCGGGGTTCTACTATCTGACCGGGCCCATCGTCCTGCTCGACCTCGCTCTCCAGCGGTTCGCCCTCGACCTCCTAGTCGAGCGGGGGTATCTCCCGGTCGCGCCTCCGTACCTCCTGCGGCGCGAGCCGTACGAGGGCGTCACCGACCTCGCGGACTTCGAGAACGTCATGTACAAGGTGGAGGGCGAGGACCTCTACCTCATCGCGACGAGCGAGCACCCGCTGGCGGCGCTCTACCACGGCGAGATCCTCGACGAGGACCGACTTCCGCTCCGGCTCGCCGGCCTGAGCCCGTGCTTCCGCAAGGAGATCGGCGGCCACGGGGTCGACCAGAAGGGGATCTTCCGGGTCCACCAGTTCCAGAAGGTCGAGCAGTTCGTCTTCTGCCGGCCCGAGGAGTCGGCCGGGCTCCACGAGGAGCTTCGGGCGAACGCCGAGGAGATCGTGCGACGGCTCGGCGTGCCCTACCGAGTAGTGAACGTCTGCACGGGAGACCTCGGGACGGTCGCGGCGAAGAAGTACGACATCGAGGCCTGGTTTCCCCGTCAGCAGGCGTACCGGGAGGTCGTGAGCTGCTCGAACTGCACCGACTACCAGGCCCGTCGTCTCGGCATCCGGATGGGCAAGGCCGGGCGGCCGGGGAAGGTCGTGCCGCACACGCTCAACTCGACGGCGGTCGCGACCTCCCGGACCATGGCCGTGATCCTGGAGCAGTACCAGCAGCCGGACGGCTCGGTCACGGTCCCCGAGGTCCTCCGCCCCTATCTCGGGGGTCGGGACTCCCTCCGACCGGTCGGGCCGAAGGCCTGAGTCGAAGCCGCTCGACGCGGAGGGGCCTACGGTCGCAGACCTCCGAGCCGGCCCCACGGGGCGCGAGCGCGCTTCCGGACGCGGTCCCCGCGGTACGCGGACCCGGGGGAAGTTCCCGTGAGCCGGCAACGTCGGCTGGACGAGTTCTCGCCCGCGGCGGGGGTGGCGGCGGCGCCCCCGCTCCGAGTCGGTCGGCCCCGTCCGGACGCGCTGCCGGGGGTCTGGAGCGTCGTCGAGGGCCAGATCGAGCATCCCCTCCTAAGGTCCGGGACGCTCCGCGCCCTCCCCTTCCAGATCGATCTCGCCCGCATCGGGCTCACCGAGGACCTCCTGGTCGTTCTGCCGACGGGCCTCGGGAAGACCGTCATCGCCGCCCTCCTCGCCGCCGAGGTCCTGCGGCGCGACGTCGGCAAGGTCCTCTTCCTCGCCCCGACGCGTCCGCTCGTCCAGCAGCACGCGGAGTCGTTCGCCCGCTGGCTCCTTCCGCTACGGCTCGCGCGGTTCACGGGGACGGTCCGGCGTCCGGTCCGGGAAGGGGCCTGGGAGTCCGCCGACTGCGTGTTCGCCACGCCCGAGATCGTACAGAACGACCTCGCGTCGGGTCGCTACGACCTCAAGGACGTCGCGCTCGCGGTCTTCGACGAGGCCCACCACGCCGTCGGCAAGTACGTCTACGTGCCGATCGCGGCCCGCTACCTCGCGGAGCGGCCCCCCGCCGGTCGGGTCCTCGCCCTCACCGCGTCCCCCGGCGGCCGGGACGAGCGGATCGAGGAGGTCGTCGCCGCGCTCGGGGTCCGGCGCATCGAGGCCCGTTCGCGGGACGACGAAGGGGTGCGGGAGTACGTTCAGCCGGTCACGGTCGACTACGTGTGGGTCGACCTCTCGCCGACGGCGGCGCACATCCGCGACCGGCTCGCGGAGGCCGCCCGCGCGACCGCCCGCAAGCTGCAGAAGATGGGGTACCTGAGGAAGAAGCCGATCGCGTCGCTCTCGGTGAAGGACCTGATCGCGCTTCGAGCGGAGATCTTCGCGCGACCCGGACCGATGGTGCGCCGGTTCGGCCCGCTCTTCCACCAGCTCGTGCTCCTGCACTTGCACCACGCCGAGGAGCGTCTCGAGACCCAAGGGGTCGCCCCGTTCGTCCAGTATCTCGACCGCCTGGCGGTGAAGCCGAAGCCGAGCCGTGGGGACCTCGCGGTCCTGAAGTTGCCGGAGGTCGTCGCCGCGCGCGCCGCCGCCGAAGCGTTCCTGCGCGGCACTCGGGAGCCGTCCCATCCGAAGCTCGACGCGCTGGTCGACCTCGTCCGGACCACGCTCGCGGCCGCGACCGGTCGACGCGCGCGGATCCTCGTCTTCGCCCAGTACCGCGACACCATCCAGACGATCCAGTCGACGCTCGAACAGGAGGGTTGGACCGTCGGCCGGTTCGTCGGCCAGTCGACCCGCGACCCGGGCGACCGGGGCATGAACCAGAAGGACCAGGCCCGGATCCTCGCGGGGTTCCGCGACGGGCGGTTCCCGATCCTGGTCGCGAGCAGCGTCGCCGAGGAGGGTCTCGACGTGCCGGACGTCGACCTCGTCGTCTTCTTCGAATCGGTCCCGAGCGAGATTCGGGCGATCCAGCGGCGCGGTCGCACGGGGCGAAGCTCGCTCGGGCGCGTCGTGGTCCTGCTCACCCGGGCGACGCGCGACGTCGGCTACCAGGCCGCCGAGGTCCGACGGGAGAAGGCGATGCATCGCATCGTGCGGCGCCTCTCGGCCGAGGGGCGACGGGCGCGCGCCGCGGACGAGGCCAAGGGTCGGCCGGCCGCCGGGGGCTCGGGATAAGCCTTCCGGCGCGCCCGCGCGGTGGTGCGGCTCGGTCACTGACGCTAAATAACCTCCCTCGGGTGCGACCGAGCGGAGCGTGCGCGATGGGCCCGCTCGACTGGGTAGCCCAGAACCTCGGATTGGTGGCGCTGACGGTACTCTCGGTCGCGCTCGCGGTGTATCTGGTCTACTCGATGATTCATCCCGAGAGGTTCTGAGGCGCGCGGGGGCCCGTGTTCGACTTCCGCTCGGTCTGGGACGTCGTCCTGCTGGTCGGCCTCGTCGTGGCGATCGCTCCGTGGTTCGGGGCGTACCTGGGCCGCGTCTACATGAACCGGCCCGCGTTCGGCGACGCGATCCTCGCGCCGATCGAGAGCGCCCTCTACCGGTTGCTCGGCACGTCGCCGCGCAGTGCGATGCGCTCGAGCGAGTACATGCTCGCGGTGCTGTTCGTCAACGGCGGGGTCTTCGTGTTCCTCTTCGTCTTCCTCGCGCTCCAGCACGCGCTGCCGCTCGACGCGACCGGGGCGCCGAACATGCACTGGACGCTCGCGTTCCACTCGGCGGCGAGCTTCACGACGAACACCGACTTCACGCACTTCACGAACGAGAGCCAGTTGAGCCTCGGCGCGCTGATGGTCGCCTGGCCCCTCGCGCTCTTCCTGTCGGCCGCCACCGGGCTCTCGGTCGCCGCCGCGATGGTCCGCGGGTTCGTCCGCAAGGACGGGACGCTCGGGAACTTCTACGTCGACCTCGTCCGCACGATGACCCGGGTCCTCATGCCTCTCGCGTTCCTCCTCGCCCTCGCGCTCGTGCTGCTGGGGGTCCCCGAGACGCTCACCAACTACGCGATCGCTCACCCGCTCACCGGCGGAACCCAGACGATCTACCTCGGCCCGGTCGCGAGCTTCCAGGCGATCTCTTTCCTCGGGACGAACGGCGGCGGGTTCTACTCGACCAACGCGGCGAGCCCGCTCGCGAACCCGAGCGCGGTCTCGGACCTCCTCGGAACGTTCGCGATGATGTTGATCCCGTTCTCGACGCCGTTCGCGTTCGGCCAGATCGTGCGGCGCAAGGGCGAGGCGTGGCCGTTCATGGGCACGATCCTGATCGTCTTCGCGATCGCGCTCGGTCTCTTCGTGGCGTACCAGGCGGCGGTGAACCCCGCGCTGGCGGGACTCTCGGGCCTCGGCCCGCAGACCGCAGGGTACCCGGTCGGCCAGGAGACCCGCTTCGGCCTCACGGACGGCTCGCTCTTCCAGGTCGTGAGCGTCTACACGAACACGGGCGCGAACAACATGCAGATCGGCGCGCTCGCCCCGGTCGCCCAGCTCGTCCTTCTGTTCGGGATGTTCACCCAGAGCACCCCGGGCGGCGACGGCACCGGGTTCGGGATGCTCCTGCTGTTCGCCATCCTCGGGATCTTCGTGGGCGGACTCATGGTCGGGCGGAGCCCCGAGTACCTCGGCAAGAAGGTAGGGACCGGCCACGTGAAGTGGGCGGCGCTCGCGCTCCTCACGCACCCGGCGCTCATCCTCGTGCCGTTCGTCCTCGCGGTCGCCGGCGGCTTCGTGACGGTCGCGTCCGGGTCGCTGCCGGCCTCGGCGCACACGTTCACGGCGGTCCTCTACGAGTTCACGTCCGAGGCGGCCAACAACGGGAGCGCGCTCGGCGCTTCGTCGTTCAACGACACCACGTGGTTCTTCAACATCGCCGGCGGGCTCGTGATGCTCCTCGGCCGCTTCGTGCCGATCTTCGCGATGCTCAAGGTCGGCGGGATGTTCTCGGAGGAGAGCGTCCTCCCCCCGGGCCCGGGGACGCTGCGGACGGCGAGCGCGACCTTCACGGTCTACATCACGCTCTTCCTGATCATCGTCTCGGTCCTGCTGTTCCTGCCGGTCATCGCGCTCGGTCCGCTCGCCCAGATCGTGGGAGGCCCCTAGATGGACGAGGACGCTCCCCCGCCGGGGTCGGTGGTCTCGGTCCGCCGGGTTCCCCACACCTCGATCGTCCGGGTGCTGGTCGACTCGTTCAAGCTGTTCCGCCCCGGCCAGCAGGTCCGCTCGCCCGTGATGTTCTGCGTCTACGTGCTCTTCCTGTTCCTCGTCGGGATCACGCTCGTGCCCCGGGTGTTTCCCGACCTCGTCGGCACGTACAACCCGTCGTACTACCTGTGGATCACGGTCATCCTTTTCCTCACCCTCTGGTTCGCGAACGTCTCGACGGCGATCGCGGAGGCGCAGGGCCGCGCGCGGGCCGACGCGCTGCGGACGATCCGCAGCGGCATCCGGGCCCGTCAGGTGCTGCCGGACGGCACGACCCAGTGGGTGCCGTCGGACGTCCTCCACGTCGGGGACACCGTCGAGATCCGCCCTGGCGAGCCTGTCCCCATGGACGGGGACGTCACGCAGGGCGCGGCGTTGATCGACGAGGCGATGATGACCGGCGAGTCCGAGCCGGTCACCCGGGAGAGCGGCGGCGACAAGACGAGCGTGCTCGGGGGCACGCAGGTCCTCCAGGGGACGGCCCGCATCCGGGTTACGGCCGTGCGGGGCGAGTCGTTCCTCGACCGGCTGATCCGGCTCGTCGAGGGCCAGGGCCGCGAGCCGACCCCGAACGAGCTCGCGCTCGGGGTGCTGCTCTCGGCGCTGACGGTCGCGCTCTTCACGGTCGTCGTGACGTTCGTCTACCTCGCCCACTTCACCGACATCGTCACGGTCGACCTCGGGACGATCGTGGCCCTGTTCGTCTGCCTGATGCCGACGACGATCGGCGCGCTCCTGCCCGCGATCGGGATCTCGGGCATCAACCGGACCGCGCGCGCGAACGTCATCACGAAGTCCGGTAAGGCCGTCGAGGCGGCCGGAGACCTCGACGTGCTGATCCTCGACAAAACCGGCACGATCACCGTCGGCAACCGCCTCGCCTCTCAGTTCGTTGCCGCGCCGGGGGTCCCGATGCCCGAGCTGCTCGAGGGGGCGCTCCTCGCCTCGAGCCTGGACGACACGCCCGAGGGCCGCTCGATCGTCCGACTCGCCGCCCGGCGGAACGCGCCGACGCGCCGGCTCGAGCCCGGGAAGTTCAAGGTCCTGCCGTTCACCGCCGAGCGACGGATGAGCGGGATCACCCTCCCCGACGGGGTCGAGGTGTTCAAGGGGTCCCTTCAGGCGATGGAGACCTACGGGGCGGTCCTCCCGCTCGAGCTGCGCCGCGCCGCGGCCGAGGCGTCGAAGGAGGGGATGACCCCGCTCGCGATCTCGTTCAACCGCCGGGCGATCGGCCTTGTCTTCCTCAAGGACGTGGTGAAGCCGGGGATCCGCGACCGCCTGCGCGAGCTCAAGACGATGGGGATCCGAACGATCATGTGCACCGGCGACAACCGTCTCACGGCCGCCGCGATCGCCCGCGAGAGCGGGGTCGACGAGTACGTCGCCGAGGCGCGACCGGAGTCCAAGCTCTTGCTCATCGATCGGGAGAAGGCGAAGGGCCGTTTGGTCGCCATGACGGGGGACGGGACGAACGACGCCCCGGCGCTCGCCCGAGCCGACGTGGGCCTCGCGATGAACAGCGGCACGAGCGCCGCGAAGGAGGCCGGCAACATGGTCGACCTCGACAACGATCCCACGAAGCTGATCGAGGTCGTGTCGATCGGCAAGCAGCTCCTGATCACGCGGGGTGCCCTCACGACGTTCTCGATCACGAACGACGTCGCGAAGTACTTCGCGATCATCCCGGCGATCTTCATCGGGTCGGGGTCGGCGACGCTTCCGGGGATCGAGATCATGAACATCCTCGGGATGACGAATCCGCACCTCGCGGTCCTCTCCGCGCTCCTGTTCAACGGTCTTATCATCCCGATCCTGATCCCGCTCGCGATCGTCGGGGTCCCGTTCCGACCGCGCAGCGCGATCGACCTCCTGCGTCGCAACCTGATCCTCTACGGGTTCGGCGGGCTCGTGAGCGCGTTCGTCGGGATCAAGCTGCTCTACCTCCTGCTCAGCTACCTCAGTACGACCTCCTTCTCGGCCCAGGTCGGCGGGATCGTCGGCCACCTGCTCCCGCTCGGAGGCCTATGAGCGCGCCCGCCGCGCCGCCCGCCCCGCGCCCGCCCGCGCGGGTCCATTCGGCCGCCGGCCACCTGCGGGCGACCGCCGTCGTCCTCGTGCTCGTGGTCCTCGGTGCGGGGGTCGCCTACCCGCTGGTCGTGACCGGGATCGCCGAGCTGATCGCCCCGGGGACCGCCAACGGCTCGCTTCTGCACGGCCCGAACGGCACGGTGGTCGGCTCGTCGCTCATCGCCCAGAACCTGAGCGCACCGTACCTCTTCTGGGCCCGCCCCTCACTCACCGACTACAACATGACGCTCGGAGCCGGTAGTGTCCCCGGCCCGAGCGACCCCGCGCTCCGCAGCCTCCTCAACGAAACCCTATCGTACATGCGGCTCTATGGCAACCTCAGTGTGAACGCGACGGTGCCGTTCGATTGGGCCGCCCCGTCGGCGTCGTCGCTCGACCCGGACCTAGTCCCCGAGGCCGTCCTCGTCCAGGTCCCCCGGGTCGCCGCCGCCACGAACCTCTCGATCGCGTTCCTCCAGGGGTTCGTGAACGCGCACATCGTGAACCCGCTCATCCCGTACCTCGGCGTACCGTTCGTTAACGTCCTTTCGCTCGACCTCGCGCTCCTGCCGCTGATCGGGAAGGCCTGACGATGTACCGGCGGATCCTCATTCCCGTCCAGGAGCCGCCCGAGGTCGAGCCGCTGATCCGCTTCGCGTCGATGCTGCTCGAGGCCGACGGCGAAGTGCGCGTCCTCCATGTCATCCCGACGACGACGCTTCCCCAGGTGACCCGGGAGTGGAGGGCGTCGGTCCGCCTGGTCGTTCCCGCGCACGAAGCGGGGGCGGCGCTCGACGTCCGGGTCGACCCCGAGGTCCGGGCGGCGACGGACGTCCCCGGCGAGATCCTCGAGAGCGCGGAGTCGCACAACGTCGACGCGATCCTTCTCACGCTGCGCGGCGACCGCCGCAGCCGGAATCCGTTCGTCGGTCACACGGCGACCGGGATCCTCCACCACGCGCGCTGCGACGTCCTGGTCGTCAATCGTCTTGCGCTCGCCGCCGACACGATCCCGCGGATCCTCCTTCCGACGCTCCGCGAGATGCCGACCCCGACCGCGATGCGGGTCGCGGAGGACATCGCCGTACACTCCCCCGGGGCTCCCGTGATCGCGCTCTCGATCGCGCCGTCGGGCGACCGGGCCGCGGAGCGCGGGGGGGCGAGCGACAAGGGGTTCCGCGGTGTGCCGATCCGCCGCAAGCGCTCGATCTTTCCCGCGAAGATCCTCGGGCGACGCCACCGGCTCCCCGAGCTGATCGTTCAGGCCGCCCAGCGCGAGCGGTTCGGCTTCGTGATCGTCGGGGAGGAGCCGGACCCGTCGGGCACCCCCCTGCTCACGCGGCGTTTCCTCGAAGACCTGTTCCGGGCGGCCCCGTGCCCGGTGATGGCGATACGGGGCTAGCGGCGACGGTCCGAGCGATGGGCGAGCTCTGGTTCGTCGGCCTCGGCCTGGGGGACGAGCGCGGCCTGAGCCGGCGGGGCCTCGCGGCGCTCGCAGCGGCCGACGTCGTCTTCGCGGAGGAGTACACGGCGGTCGCCCCGCCCGGCACGCTCGACCGGCTCGCCGACGAGATCGGACGCCCGATCCGTTCGCTCGACCGGGCGGAGCTCGAGGCAGAAACGCCTATCCTCGATGCGCTCGGGACGCACGCTCGCGTCGCCCTCCTCGTGGTCGGCGACCCGTTCGCGGCGACGACGCATGTCGCACTGCGGCTGGCGGCCGAAGACCACGGCCACGCGTGGCGCTACGTCCCGAACGCGAGCATCCTCACCGCGGCGCCCGGGCTCCTCGGCCTCATGCCGTACCGCTTCGGGCGCACGGTCTCGCTCCCGTTCCCGGCGCCCGGTTACGCTCCCCGCTCGCCGCTCGAGCAGATCGCGGGGAACCGGGAGCGGGGCCTGCACACCCTCGTCCTGCTCGACCTGCGCCCGGCCGAGGGTCGGTTCCTCGGGGCCGCCGAGGCGCTCGGCCTCCTGCGGGAGCGGGACGCGGAGCGGACGATCCTTCCCGACGACGCCCCGGTCGCGGTCGTGGCCCGGGTCGGACGGGACGACGCGCGCGCGTGGTACGGCCGCTTCGACCGCCTCCGGGCCGTCGACTTCGGACCGCCGATGCACGCGCTCGTCGTCCCCGCACCCGACCTCCACTTCGAGGAGGCGGCGGCGCTCCGGCGCTTCGAAACGTAAGACGCCTCCGCGGCGGCCGCCCTCGGAGGACCTAGGCGCGGGCGGTGCCGGGCAAGAGTGCCTCCGCGAACTGCCGGATCCGGAACGGGCGCAGCAGCACGACGTCCGGCCGGTGGGCGGCGTCCGGCATCGACGGAGGGCGGGACGCCGGCGCGACCAGGATCACGCGCAAGGCGGGGTGGATCGCCCGGGCGTTGGCGACGAGGCTCGTCGGGCTCCCCTCTGCGAGGTTCACGTCCGCGACCATCAGCCCCGGGCGGCGGGCGCTCACGAGCTCGAGCGCGTGCGAGACCCCCTCTGCCTCGCCTTCCACCCGGAAGTGGTGGAGCCGAAGAAGCCCCCGCAAGAGGACGCGGGTCTCCTCGTCGCCGGCGACCACGATCGCCGTTGACCCCCCGTTCGACGGGGCGCTCACGTTGGTGCTCCCGGTGCGCGGCCCGTTGCGGGAACCGAGCAGGTAACGTACTCAATGGTACAATGGGCTATTTTTCCCTTCCCCGTACCCGTACGGCCCGTTCCGTCCGTTCCCGGGGCGCTCGCCGTCATGCCCCGACGGTGCCCGCAGGGACGCGGACGCCCCAGTCGACGACGCCCGCCGACCGCAAGAGCGCGTCGAGCGCGTCGTGGTAGTGGACCGCCGGCGCGGTGAGCAACGCTCGGGCCGCGTCCGCGAGCGCGCCGCCGAACTCCTTCTCGGTCGGCGTGAACTGCCAGGCGTGCGCGCCGGCGCGCCCGACCGCGAGCAGAAGGCCGTACGCGAGTCCCCGCTCCTTTCCGTCGCGGGGCAGCGAGCCGAGGATCGTCCGCTCCGCTCCGGCCTCCCGGTGCGTCCGGTACTCCCGCGCGACCCGGTCGACCCAGGCCGCCTCCCGCACCAGTCGGTCGTAGCGGGGGAGGGTGTCGAGCAGCTCGCGTTCGTCGTTGCGGCGCTGGGCCCGTTTGAGGACCTCCGCGATCCGACCGGGCGCTCCGCGCGCCTCGTCAACCAGGCGGCGGACCTCGGCGGGGTCGTCGACGATCGTCCGCGCGATCATCTCCGCGTGGTCCGGCCAGAGTCGCTCGAGGGCGCGGCTCGCGCTCGGCTCGTCGACCTCGAAGTACCGCGCGCCGTCGCCGAGCACCGATTCGAGAGCGCGGCGCTCGACGGGGGACGGGCGGAGGTCGTTTAAGAACGCCTCGCGGCGGTCGCCGTAGCAGACGCCGCCCGCGACGTACGTCGGGCGGCTCGTCCGCTCGACGCGGGGCTTCACCTCCGCGACGTAGGCGTCGAGGAGCTGCGCGTCGGAGAGGCGGCCGAGCTCGTAGTTCCGTCGGAGCCCGCGCGGGAGGCCGGGGAGGTCGGCATGGACGCACTCGGGTCCCCCGCCGCAGCGCACGTTCAGCTGGGCGGAGACGGGGAACGTCGCGGCGGGGTCCGGGCTCGCGGTCCCGTCGGAGAGGCTCCCGAGCAGATGGCGGTCGTCCTTCGCGCAGCGCCGGCAGACCCGGAACGCGGTGCGGGCCCCCGGCCAGCCGACCTCGACGTACGGGCGCGCCTCCCCGGCCGCGAGGTGGGGGCAGACGTACCGGTGGTCGGTCGGGGTCTCGGTGAGACGGTACGGCAGGTCGGCGATCTTCTCCGAGCGGACCTCGGGGGGAGGTTCGTCCGAGCGCCCCGTGCACCAGAGCGCCTTCCGGGTCGCGAAGAAGTGGAGGCCCCGCCGGGCCCAGTCGATGTAGCCGAGCAGGAGCCGACTCGGGTCGTCCGACTGCTGAACGGCGACCTCGGCCTCCCGGTCGGTCCGCGCGAGGTTCGCGAACGAGACCGGGCCTCCCGGGAGCTCGAACTCCACGACCGTGAGCGCGGGCCGCTCGAGGTGGTACCGGAGCAGCCCCGCGTACGCCCGAGCGAGCGGGTCGCCCCACCGCGTCAGGCGGTCGAGGCGCTTCGAGTCGTCCCGGGCCGATCGGACCTCCTCGAGCTCCGCCCGTCGGCGGTCGAACCGCTCGGTCGGGCAGTCCGGGGTGAGCCGGGGAAGGAGCGGGTCCACGGAGTCCCGGAGGACCTTCGCACGCGCGGCGAGGTCGTGCTCCCGGCTCCCCGAACCCTTGCGGAGACGCGCCATGAGGGCCTCGTCGGGGCGAGCGGAAGGCGGTACTTATGGCGGACGGGCTAGCGTTAGCGGCGGCAGGCGTCGAGGAAGTGGCGGAAGATCTCTCGACCCCCTTGGCTGTGTTCCACCTCGGGGTGGAACTGCACGCCCCAGATCGTCCGCGTCGGATGGGCCATCGCCTGGACCGGGCAAACGGTCGAGTGGGCGAGCACCTCCCAGCCGGGAGGCGGGACGACGACCTGGTCGTTGTGGCTCGACCAGACCCTCAGTTGCCGTGGCAGGTCGACGAACATGGGATGCTCGGGTCGGTCGACCGTAAGATCGACCGACCCGAATTCGGGGGACGGGGACCTCCCGACGCGCCCTCCGAACGTGCGGGCGAGGAACTGGTGTCCGACGCAGATCGCGAGGACCGGCACGGGGACGGTCCCGACCCACTCGTCGATCCTCCCGAGCGGGGCGGTGCTGCCCTCGAGGCTGAGCGCTCCGCCCGAGAGGACGACCCCGTCGGCGTCCAGCTCGTCGAACGACACGGTGTTCGGGACGATCCGCGTCTCGGCCCCGAGGTCGCGCAGGACGCGCCACTCGCGGTGGGTCCACTGGCCGCCGTTGTCGAGAACCGGGACCTTCACGTCCGCCCCCCGGTCCGTCGATCGGGCTCGGCCGTCGACTCCGCCGGGTCCCGGCCGAGCCTCGCCTCGATCCGGCCGACCGACTCCCGGACGGTCGAGATCTCCTGCCGCATCTTCAGCATCTCCTCTTCGAACGGGGTGAACCCGGACGGGCTCATGATGCGCTGGGTGACGTAGATCCCGATGAAGATGGCACCGACCAGGGCGAGGATCGTCGTGAAGACCAGCGCGAAAACGAACGCGAGCGGGTCGCCGATCGCCGATTGGATGGGGAGCGTAAAGACGTGGGTGATCTCCGCGACCTCCACCACGAGGAGGACGACGATCAGCAGGACCCAGAGGAGGATCACGAGGCGGGACGGTCTCACGGTGGTCCTCCGGAGGCCGTCAGGGGCATGAGGATTGTGAGCGGGAGGCTCGTGTTGTCGAGCGGCGTCGAAGCGGCGACCGTGAGCCCGGGCGTGGCGCTCGAGGCGAAGAGGACGAGCCCTCCCGTGGTCGACGACGGGCCCACGTAGAACGCGATCGTCGCTCGGTAGGAGGCGCTCCCGCCCGAGCTCGCGTAGTACGCCGTGACGTTGACGGCGACCGGGTTGGCCGTCGTGGAGACGAGCGACGCGAGCACGAACGAGTCGTTCGCCCAGCGATCCCAAGTGATCGAGCTCCACTGGGGCGTGCCGGCGCCCGACCAGGCGGGGCTCGTGTTCGTCCCGAAGGCGATCTCGTCGTACCGGACGGTCGAGCCGAGACCCCGGACGTAGAAGTGGAAGGTCGCGTTGCCCGGGACGCGGTCGACGATCAGCTCGGCCTGCGTCAAGATGCCCGGCGCCGGTTGTCCCTCCGAGACAAGGACGGGGGTCACGAGGATCACGACCACGAGGAGCACCACGAGCCCGACCAGCGGTACGGGGGCGTACTCGCGCAGCCGCCCTCGCGTCCGTCCGCGGGGAGCGAGCGCGTTCGCCATCACGCCTCTTCCTCCTCCTTCCAGCCCCGGTAAAGGCGGTGCGGCACCCCGAGGTGATCGAGGACCTTTCCGGCGAGGTAGTCGGTGATCTCGTCGACGGACGCCGGCTTAAGGTAGTACGCGGGGGACGCGACAAGGACGACGACGCCGAGCTCGCTCAGGGTCGTAAGGTGGCGGAGCAGCA
The DNA here is from genome assembly GCA_021816865.1 of Thermoplasmata archaeon. Taxonomy (GTDB): domain Archaea; phylum Thermoplasmatota; class Thermoplasmata; order Lutacidiplasmatales; family UBA184; genus Lutacidiplasma. The sequence goes on from JAKAWX010000002.1 coordinate 133,848, forward strand.
CGGTGGGGAGCGGCGTTTCGCGGGGCACGACGACGAGCGGCCGCCGCTCCTTCAAATGGACGTGCGCGGCGCGCGTGAGCAGCGTGTCGCCGAGGCCGAGAGCGATCTTCGCGGCGGTGTTCGACGAGCACGGTACGACGACCATCCCCCGGGTCCGGTGGGAGCCGCTCGCGATCGGGGCCCCGAGGTCCCGGTCGTCGTAGACGTCCCGCGCGTGCGACCGCAACGCGTCGACGTCGAGCCCGCACTCCTCGTTTAGGACCGCCCGGGCGCCCTCGGAGACGACGAGGCCGACCGGAACGCCGGCGTCGTGGAGCCCGCGCAGGACCCGCACCGCGATCGGCGCCCCGCTCGCGCCCGAAACGCCGACCACGATCGGAGGTTCCCGTGCCACGTCGATTCCCCGGACTTAAGAAGCTCCAACGACTCGGGCGTTATGACGGTTCTCGCGGGGCGATGGGAGTGCATCGGGCAGCGATCGTGGGCGCCGGCCACACCCGGTTCGGGGTCCTGGAGGAGGGACCGCGCGCGCTCCTCCGCGCGGCGGTCGCGGGAGCGTTCGCGAGCGTCGATCGTGCCCCAGAGCGTTCGTCCGTGGACGAGATGTTCCTCGCCACGCTCGGCTTCGGTGGCTGGCAGATCGGGAACTCGGCCTCGGTCCTCGCGGAAGAGAGCGGGGGCGTAGGTGTTCCCGTCACGCGCGTCGAGAACGCCTGCGCTTCGGGCGGCTTCGCCCTGCGGGCGGCAGTGCGGGCCGTCTCGAGCGGCTCCGCGGAGCTCGTCCTGGTCGCGGGTGTCGAGAAGATGACCGACGTCTCGAACGCTCGTCGGCGCTACTGGCTCGGTGTCTCGGGCGACACCGAGTGGGAGCGTCTGGCCGGGCTCACGTTCGCGGGGGTCTACGGGCTCATCGCCTCCCGCTACCTCTCGGAGCACCGGCTGGGCCGAGAGGCGCTCGCCGAGGTCGCCGTGAAGAACCACGAGGCCGGCGCTCTCAATCCGAACGCCCACTTCCGCAAGGCGATCCGAACCGACCAGGTGCTCGGCGCGCCGCGCGTCGCCGACCCCCTCGGGCTGTACGACTGCTGCCCCGTCAGCGACGGGGCGGCCGCGATTCTGGTCGCCCGGGCGGACGTCGCGCGACGGTTCACCGATACCCCCGTGTGGGTCGATGGGCTCGGCGCCGGCTCGGACTACCTCGCGGTTCAGGAACGGCCGGACCTCGTGCGGTTCGCCGCGACCCGCCGGGCCGCCGATGCGGCGTTCGCCTCGGCGGGGTTCGACCGATCGAAGGTCTCGTTCGCCCTCGTCCACGACTGCTTCACGATCGCCGAACTCCTCGCCCTAGAGGACCTCGGGTTCGCCGCGCCGGGCGAGGCCCCGCGCCTCACGCTCGCGCGGGAGACCCGGCGGACCGGGCGGCTGCCCGTGAACCCCGACGGGGGGCTGAAGGCGAAGGGGCACCCGATCGGGGCCACGGGGGTCAGCCAGGCGTACGAGGTCTTCGCGCAGCTGCGCGGGCAGGCCGGTGCCCGTCAGGTCCCCGGGGCGAGCCACGCACTGACCCACAACGTCGGTGGCGCGGGTGCGACCGCGGCGGTGACCGTCTTCTCGGTAGGGTGAGGGGGATGCGGGAACTTGTGCGCGCCGGCATCGGCCGGGCGGGGAGCGTCCGCGACGGCCGACGCGTTCTCGGACCCGACGAGGACGCGTTCACGCTGGCGGCGACCGCGCTCGAGCGCGTTCGTGGCCCCCGCTTTGGCGACCGGACGCCGGTCCGTGTGACGGTCCTGGGCTCCCTCCCGCCCGCCACGGACTGGGCGATTTCGGTCGTCCTGGAGCGACCGGTCGAAGTGGTTCGGTCGGTGTCCGGTGCCGAAGGGTTCGACCGAGCCCTCGAAGAGGCGCGCGCCGGCCCGTCGGGCGATGCGGTCGTTCTCGCGGTCGTCGCGGGAGGGGCCGAGACCGCCTCGTGTGACGGAGTTCTCCCGACGGCGGACGGTGAGCGGGACGATGCGGCCGTCGCGGTTTGGTTCGGGGAGAGGGGGGCGGCCCGGTCCGGGGAAGCGCTGCGGGTCGGCGACACGGCCGGCGGACCCCTCGCGCTCGCCTCCGAGCTGTACCGGACGGCGGTCCGTGAAGGGCGGGACGGTTCGTGGGGCGGACCCTGGTCGGTGACACCACCGGAAGGTCCGACGGTCGAGCCGTCGAAGCTCCGGGCGCTCGCCGACCTGCGCCCGACCGCGGTCTCGGAGGGAGCGTACGTGCCCCGACCCCGGTATCTCGAGAACCTGCCGAGCCGCTGGAACTTCGCGGCGGAGAGGTGTCGAACCTGCGGCACGACGACATTCCCCAGCCGGGGACGGTGCCGCTCGTGCGACCGGGCGGAGGGGCTCGAGACGGTCGGGCTCCCTACCGACGGGGCGCTCGTCGTCGCCACGACGGTCATCGGGTCCGGCGCCCAGCCGACCGAGTTCGACCCCCAGGTCGGGGCCCTGGGAGCGTACGGGGTCGTGCTCGCCGAGGTTGCCCCCGGCGTCCGGGTCACGCTTCAGCTCACCGACGCGTCCCCGGGCGAGGTCCGCATCGGCGATCGGGTCGACACCCGGTTGCGCCGCCTCTATCCTATGGAAGGCGAGTGGCGGTACGGCCGCAAGGCGGTCCCCCGGCGGCCACCGCCCCGCTCGTCCGGCTAATCGTGCTTCGCCGGGGAGGCGGGCTCCCACGGCGCGCCGATCCAACTCGCGTACACCCGGCGCTCGAGGTCGGTCGGGTTCTCTACGGCGGAGAAAGCGTACTTCTCGGGCGGGCCCCGGCCCATCGTGGCCGAAACGTGGCGGAGGTAGCCCCGGCGGAAGAGCGCGAGATCGACCTCGGTCCCCGGCGGGTAGCGCTTGAGGGTCGCCTCGAACTGCGAATACGTCAGCTTCCCTCCGTTCACCGCGACGATCTCGTCCCCCGGTGAAAGACCGGCCCGCTGACCGGGCGCGTCGCGCAGAACGTGCCGAACCCGGACAAGGCCGTCGTGGTCCTCGACGCGGAGCCCGAGGTAGCCGGGGTCGTTCGAGTCGTCGTTCTCGGGCTTGGCCTTCGGTCCGAACGAGAGACCGGCGTAGCGGGCGAACGCGTCGAAATCGACCTCGAGCGTGCTCCGGACGTAACGCGCGAAGAACGAGCCAAGGTCGAGCCCCGTCGACCGCTCGGCGATGGCGAGGAGCTCGTCCTCGCCCACGCCGCGGTCGACGCGTCCGTATTCGGTCCAGAGGGTCCTCATCACCGATTCGAGCGACGCCCGGGTCTCGGTCCGGTGGCGGATCTCGAGGTCGAGGAGGAGGGCCACGAGGCTGCCCTTGAGGTAGTAGGAGACCGACTGGTTCGGGGTCTCCTCGAACGGCTGGTAGAGGTCGACCCAGGAGAGCCACGACGCCTCCTCGAGGCTCAGCTCGCGGCGGCCCGGGGTCTCGAGGAAGGCTTTCGCGGCCTTCGCTTCGACCTCGAGGAACTTCGCGGGCGTTACGAGCCCCGCCCGCCGCAGGACGAGGTCGGAGAAGTAGTCGGTCGCCCCCTCCATCCACCAGAGGAGCCGCGTGTACATCTCGCGGGTGTAGTCGAACCGGTCGAGGGCCTTCGGCCGGACCCGCTTCACGTTGTAGAGGTGGAAGTACTCGTGGCTCGTCAGGCTGAGGAACTTGAGGTAGTCGTCCGCCGGCTGGAACGTGGTGCGCCGGACGACGCACGAGTTCGAGGTCGCGTGCTCGAGGCCCCCGTCCGGGACGTCGGTGAGGTGGTAGAAGAACGTGTAGCGGGTGAGGGGGGAGTCGCCGACCATGCGCGTCGCCGCTTCCACGATCTTGCCGATATCCTCCTCGAGACGATGGGCCTCGTAGTTGCCGCCCTCCCCGCAGAGCGAGATCCGGTGCGGGATGCCGCCGGGGTGGATCGTGAGGACGAGGGGCTGGCCCGCGTCGATCGGGCTGTCGACCAGCACGTCGTAGTTCGGCGCGCGGAACCGGGGCGGATGGCTCCCGACCTCCTCGAGTTCGGTGACGACCCGCCAGTGGGGGGGGATCTCGAGCGCGACTTCGAGCGGTTCGTCCCGGTGCTCCTCAACGTACGGGAGGCACAGCGCCGCGTTGACGAACAGGTGCTCGGGCGTGAGGTCGAACGCCTCGGTGACGAGGCCGTGGCCGTAGACCGAGTAGTCGACCCGGACGTGCGGGGCGCCGTCGGTCCGGATCCGCCACCGTGTCTTGTCGACCCGTTCGACCGGAAGTGGGGGTCCCCCCTCCCCCGCTCGGGCGGTGAGCCCGCGGAACCCTTGGACGTAGTTCACGATGTGGTAGGACCCCGGTACCCAGGACGGGAGGACGAGGTCGACGCTCGGGCCGGCGACGCCCTCGAGGTCGATCGACAATCGCCCGCGGTGGCCGGCGGGCTCCGTCGCCCGAACGATGTAGCGGATCGGCATCGGGCCCGGCCTAGCCGAATCCGGGCAGGTCACTGTCGCGGCGGCCGGACTCCTTGCGGACGTACGGTTCGGCGGCGATCCCGAGATGGGTCGCGAGCATGCGGAACGTGCCGACGAGCTGGTCGACCGCCTTGGCCATCTCGCGCTGCTCGGCGCGCAGCTCCCGTAGCTCCTCGCGCAGCGCGCGAAGCTCGGCCTCCCAGCGACCTTCGCCCGACCCCAGCGTCATCGTCCCTCGAACGGCGCGAGGTCGTTTCCGTAGATTAGCTTCTCCGCAGCCTCCTCGCCCGGGGCCGCCGGCCGCCCCTAGATCGAAACCGTCAAGAAGGTGTATTGGTATTCCGATATCGAAAAACCGATGAACCTCTGGAGCGATGTCTGGGTCTCCAAGAAGCGTCGCGGGCTGCGCGGTTGGGTGCTGCTCTCTCTCGGCCACTCGCCCAAGACCGGCGCGGAGTTGATGGACGAGATGGAGCGGATGAGCGGCGGTTGGTGGCGCCCGTCGCCCGGCTCCATCTACCCGCTGCTCGAGGAGCTCTCGAAGGAGGAGCTCGTGCACAAGCGGCCGGACGGACGGTACGAGCTCGCCGCGAAAATTCGGGACGGGGTCGGCTCCGCGTTCGGTCCCTTCGGCCCGCGCACGGCCGAGGACGCGGTGAGAGAGCTGAGCGGACTCGCGAGCTTCCTCGAGGAGCTCGGTGGGTCGCACGCGGACCGGCTCGAACGGGTCCGCGCGCAGCTGAAGGACGTGGCCGACCGCCTCGCCCGGTTGTCGAGCTAGGAGGCCCAATGCTCGAGTCGGCGATCCGGGTCGCGCACCTCTCGAAGACCTACAACGGGAAGGTCCGGGCGGTCGAGGACGTCTCCTTCTCGGTGCTCCCGGGCGAGGCGTTCGGCTTTCTCGGGCCGAACGGCGCCGGCAAGACGACCACGGTATCGATGCTCACGGCCGGACTCATCCCCACGAGCGGCCGTGCGGTGGTCGACGGCGTGGACGTCTTCCGCGACCCGGCCGCCATCCAGCAACGGATCGGGATCGTCTTCCAGGAATCGACGGCCGACCCGGACCTGACCGGACGGGAGAACCTCGAGCTCGCTGCCGCGTTGTTCCGGGTGCCCCGGGCCGAGTCGCGCCCGCGGATCGCCTCCCTTCTCGACCGCTTGCAGATCGGCGACGCCGCCCACCGGCTCGTGAAAACGTACTCGGGCGGGATGCGCCGGCGGCTCGAGCTCGCGGTCGGCATCATCCACGCCCCGCGCGTCCTCTTCCTAGACGAACCGACCCTCGGCCTCGACCCCCAGGGCCGCGCCGGGTTCTGGCAGTACGTCCGGGAGCTCCGCAAGGACCACGGCATGACGATCTTCGTGACGACCCACTACCTCGACGAGGCGGATGCTATCTGCGAACGTCTCGCGATCATCGATCACGGTCGCCTGGTCGCAATGGGGACCCCGTCCGAGCTCAAGGACCGGCTGGGCGGTGACGTCGTGACGGTATGGACCGCGCGCAGCGACGCGCCGGTCGCGGCGGTGCTCTCCGCCGTACCGGGGGTCGTCTCGGTGACCCGCCAGGAGGAGGCGTACCGGGTGAAGGCCCCCCGGGGAGAGTCGCTCATCCCGCTGCTGGTCGACGCCTGCACGAGGGCCGGGATCGGGCTTACGGGGGTTTCGCTGAAGCGCCCGAGCCTCGACGAGGTCTTCCTCGAGTTCACCGGCCGGGAGTTCCGCGAGGACGAAGGAGCGACCGCCACCGATCGCGCCGTCCGCATCGGCCAGGTGCGGGAGGCGTTCGGCCGAGGACGACGATGATCCGAGAGTTCGTCGCCCTCACCCGCCGCGAGCTCCTGAGGCTCGGGCGGAACCCGGGCGCCATCCTGACCTCGCTCCTATTGCCGGTCCTCTACCTGATACTGTTCGGCCAAGCGTTCAACCTCCAGAACCTGGGCGGCGGCCGGGTCGACCCCGCGTACTTCCTGGCCGCGTTCCGCGGCGCCCCGAGCTATTTCTCGTACTTCGCGGCCGGCATGACCGGCTTCGTATCGGTCACGGCGACGCTCTTCATCGGCGCGAACGTGATCTTCGACCGGCTCTTCGGGATCCTGAAGCGGACCGCCGCCACGCCGGCCCCGGCCGCCTCGATCTTCGGGGCGCGCCTGGTCGCCGGGTCGATCCAGCCGATCGGGCTCGCCTTCCTCGTCCTCGGGCTCTCGGTCCTCCTCGGCCGCCTCGGGCTGAGCGGGCTCGAGATCACCGCTTCGGTCTCGCCGCTCGGGGCGGTCGAGATCGTCCTCGCCGTCGTGGTCCTGTCGGCGATGTTCGCGGCGCTGTTCCTCGCGATCGGCTTCTCCCTCGAACAGCCGCAGTCGTACTTTGCCGTCGTGAACACGATCAACCTGCCGGTCCTTCTTACGAGCGCCGCCCTCTACCCCTGGGGGACGATGCCCCCATGGTTCCAGAGCGTCGCGTCGTTCAACCCGATCACGCTCGCGGTCGACGTCCTCCGGGAGAACCTGTTCGCGGGGGCGCGCTCGTTCTACCCGTACGGGCCCGAGGTCTATCTCCTCGGCCTCCTCGCATGGGCGGGGGCGATGTTCGTGGTCGCCGGGCTCCTCGCGCGTCGGGCTCTCGCCCCCCGACGCTAAGGGTCACGCGCCGGGCGTCGACGAGCCGTAGGGGGAATCGAGGGCCCCCTTCTCCACGAACGGCACCCAGGCGCCCTTCTCGGCCGAGTAGTCGACCCGCTGGAGCTCGACCACGTAGCTCTTCAACAGCTCGGCGGGCGCGGGGCGCACGGTGATCGTGTACACGTAGATCCCGAACCCCGTGAACTCGAGGACCCGTCGCAGGACCTCGGGGAGCTCCTCTCTCGGGACGGTGACCCGGATCGAGGTTTCCCCCAGCTGCTCGGAGAAGCCGTCGAGGTCGAACGCCCGGTCGAGCCGTATCAACGGCACGGCGGGGGGGGTCGTCGGGCCCGGCGTAGCGGGCCCGTGCGGAAGCGACGCGGGGGCGGGACCTGCGGGGGCCCCGGTCACGACGGGTCGCGAGCCGAGCCCCGGGTCCTTGGGGGGGTAGCGTTCGAGCACCGGCGAGGGGTCTCGGCCGACGAAGTGGGCCTTCGCGAGGGGTGGGCGAGGCCGTCCACGGGCGGTAGCGGGGCCCTTACGGGTTCGGCGCGATCGGGCGGCCGGCATGGCACCGCTCCCCCCGATGCGTCGCGGACGATAAGGTGTGGGGCCATGCGCATCGGCGCCGCCGGTCGATGTCGCGGCCGGGGCAATGTAGCGCGCCGGACCGTGCCACTCCACGTCACGGAGAGTCATTTTTGTCGCGAGCTAAACGACAGATGGATTATGTAGGGTGGCGTGGGTGGGCAAGTAAGGCCCGAACCTAACGGACGGGTCGAGAACCAGGAGTTACGAGAATGCCGGCACGTGTGATGAAGGAGTTCCAGGCGCCGCGCGGGCTGCCGAGGAAGACGGCGTCCGTCTGCCCCGAGTGCATCAAGGTCATCCCCGCGATCGTCCGCGAGAAGGACGGTCGTGTCATCATGGAGAAGACCTGCCGCGCGCACGGGTACTTCTGGGACATTATCTCGAACGACGTCGACTTCTACCTGCGCATGGAGGTCTACGCCCACGACGGCGTCGGGTACGAGAACCCGTACTACGACAAGTTCCGCGGGTGCCCCACCACGTGCGGGATGTGCAGTCACCACAAGTCCCACACGGGGCTGGCCCTTGTCGATCTCACCAACCGCTGCAATCTGAAGTGCCCCGTCTGCTTCGCGAATGCCAACGCGGCCGGCTACGTCTTCGAGCCGACCCGCGAGCAGATCCACTTCATGCTGAAGACGCTCCGGGAACAGAAGCCGGTCGGAACGGTCGCCGTCCAGTTCTCGGGAGGGGAGCCGACCCTCTCGCCCCTCTTCCTCGACGCGGTCGCGATGTCCCGGGACCTCGGCTTCAAGCAGATCCAGGTCGCCACGAACGGGATCCGCGTCGCGAACGAACCGGGCTTCGCCCAGGCGGCCCGGGACGCGGGGCTGCACACGCTCTACCTCCAGTTCGACGGGCTGGACGACGAGATCTACCGCAAGGTGCGGGGGGTCCCGCTGCTCAAGGTGAAGCAGAAGGCGATCCAGGCGGCGCGCGAGACCCACTCGCCCGCGTCCGACCTGGCCGCCGGCAAGCCCGACAAGCCGCTCAGCGTCGTCCTCGTACCGACGCTCGTCGGTGGGTTCAACGAGAAGGAGATCTGGCCGACCGTGAAGTTCGCGATCGACAACCTCGACGTCGTCCGCGGCGTCAACTTCCAGCCGGTCGCGCTCACGGCGCGCATTCCCGACAAGGACCGCTTCCAGATGCGGTTCACGCAGTCCGACCTCGTCCGGATCCTCTGCACGGAGGGACCGTTCGAGAAGTCCGACTTCTTCCCGGTGCCGTCGGTCGCGCCGATCAGTGAGCTCGTCTCGATCATCCACGGCGAAGAGAAGATGACCCTGACGACCCACCCCGGCTGCGGATGCGCCACGTTCGCCTTTATCTCGAAGGACGGACAGAAGATCACCCCGCTGCCGCGGTTCATGGACGTCGACGGGTTCTTCGAGAACGTCGAGTCGATGATCGAGAAGTACCGGGACGCCCGGTTCGCCCGTGTCCGCACGGCCGTCGCGGGGGCCCGATTGATGCACGACGTCGCGAAGTACTTCGACTTCTCGAAGGCCCCGGAGGGCCTGAACGAGAAGAACGCGGTCCGCGTGATCGCGTCGATCTTCACCGAGGGCAACAAGGAGGCCGTCGCGAAGTTCACGTGGCGGACGCTCTACATCGGGAACATGCACTTCCAGGACGCGTACGACTACGACATCCAGCGGCTGATGCGCTGCGACATCCACTACGCCGTCCCGGACGGGCGCGTCATCCCGTTCTGCTCGTACAACTCGGGCCCGATCTACCGGACCGAGGTCGAGAAGAAGTTCTCGATCCCGATCCCGGACTGGCAGGCCGCCAAGAAGTCGGCGGGCGCACCGCTCAAGACGATCGAGACGATGGGGATCAACGGCGAGGTCATCGTCGACCCCGAGTACTACCGGATCCGGGCGTTGAAGAGCGCCCCCGGGATGTCGACCTAGGCCCGCGGGACCGCGAGCGGTCCTTTCGGAACCTCTTCCTGCCTCTCTACGGGTCGGGCTCGCCCCGCCGGCGCTCGAAGAGGACGGCGCCGGCGCGGCGGACCCGCTCGCTCTCGGGCATCCCCGCCCGGGAGCCTTCGGAGATCCTCCGGTCGATCTCCTTCCAGACGGTCGCGGAGCGGACCCCCCCGCGCCGGGACGGGAGGAGCGGCGAGGCGTCCGGGTGCTCGCCGAACCAGGCGAATCCCGCCTCGATGTGCTTGCATGTCCCAAGGCCGCGGCGGGCGAAGTCCGTGCAGGTACACAGGGCCGACCCGGCCGCGGGGAACTCGGGCAGGAGGACCCAGTACGCGGTCCCGTGGAGCGGATTGCGGACCTCGAGGATGGGGTAGACCTCGCGCGTCCTCAACCGGACGTCGAGCGGTTCCTCGACGGCCCGGGTCTTCCGCTCGCCGACCGCTCGGCTCCGGTCGGCCGGGGTCGGACGTGGTTCCCGAACCCGTCGCACCACGCCTCTCCCGAGGGGCATGGCCCCTATTTACGCGCCCCCGTGGCCCGAAGGGTGCGACCGCTCGACCGGAACCTAGTTATCCCGGGGCGACGCCCCGAAACCGACGGCTCGGGGGCGGGGCCCGGCCACCGACCGGCCGCGAGACCCGGCCGACCCGCTCGGCACCGTCCGGATCGGACCGGTGGACAGCACGACCCTCTTCCTCGTGGGGCTCTTCCTCCTGGTCGCCTGCGCGGTCCTGGTCGGGGAGCTCTTCAGCCGGCTCGGCCAGGCAGCCCTGGTCGGCCAGCTTCTGGTCGGGATCGTGATCGGCCCGACGTTCCTCGGATCGTTGCTCGGGTTCTCGAGCCTCGCCACGCCGTTCTCGGGGCTCCAGTTCCTCGCGACGTTCTTCATCCTCATGACCGCCGGGCTCGCGGTGACGCCCCAGCAGATCCGCTCGACCGGCGGGCCGGCCGCGCTTTTGGGGATCGCGATCTTCGTGGTGCCGTTCCTGACCGGTACCCTGGTCGTACACCTCCTCTACCCGGGACTCTCGATCCTGACCGCGCTGTTCGTCTCGCTGACGATCTCGATCACCGCGCTTCCCGTGCTCGCGATCATGCTCCGCGAGTTCGGGCTGTTCCGGAGCCGGTTCGGCACGGTCCTCATGAACACCTCGCTCGTGAACGAGCTCGCCGCGGTGACGGTCTTCGCGGTACTGCTGAGGGTCCAGGGGAACATCGGGAGCCCGCTCCTCGCCGTTGTGACGGCGGTCGTCACGGTCGCGCTGTTCCTCGCGTCGGTCCTCCTCGTCCACATGGCCCTCGTGAGCCTCCGGCGGGTCCGGGTCTGGGGACGGATGGTCGAGAGGTTCCGAGAGACCTGGCGAATCCCCGAAGCGGGGTTCGCGGTGCTGATGGTGGTCGCGCTCGGCGCGGCCCTCTACTCCCAGTTCCTCGGGCTCACGTTCCTCGTCGGGGCGTTCTACGCCGGGATCCTCGTCACCCCCGAGAGCGCGGGGCGCCGTCAGCACCGAACGATCAGCCTCGTCTTCGAGGCGGTCACCTGGGGGTTCTTCATCCCGCTCTTCTTCGCCCTCGTCGGCTTCGGGATGGATCTGAGGAGCCTCGCCGCCTCGCCCGCCACTCTGCTCGTCTTCGCGGTGCTCGGGGGGTTCGCGTTCCTTTCGAAGGTCGCGACGGGGAGCCTGATCGCCCGCGGGCTCGGCTGGACCCGGGACGAGTCGCTGTGCGCCGGCTTCCTCGTCTCGAGCCGGGGAGCGGTCGAGCTCGCGATGGCGGTCATCCTGCTCGACCAGGGGATCTTCTCCCGCACGATCTACACGGTGGTCGCGGGGGTCGGTCTCGTGACGACGTTCCTCGCCCCGATCGGTTCGAAGCCGTTCGTGCGCTCGATACCGGCGGAGCGCCGGAGGGCCGACGAGGAATCGGCGAATGCCCCGCTCGAGGCGTGGATCCCGCCGCCCGACTTCTAGGAGGGGGGCGCGCGCGGCGAGGACCGGGGTAGACCCGGCCGCAGCTACGGTTATCTTCCTGGCGTCGCGTGGCCGCACCGATGGCCACGACCCGTACCTCCCCTCCCGGCCGGCCGCGCCGACGGGGCCTATCGAAGACCGCGAAGATCTCCCTCGGGCTGGCCCTGACGCTCGTCGGGCTCTTCCTGCTCGCGATCCTCTTCCCCACGGCGCCGGGCCCCCTCGCGACCGTCCTCCCGGTGGCCGCGGTGGGGATCGCCGCCCTCTGGGTCGGGGGGATCCTGATGGGGGTCGGCAGCCGCTCGTGAGCGCCTCGGGGTCGACGTTCCCCTGGCGGCTCGTTACCGTAGATATCGACGGGACCCTCACGCGCGTCCACGGCTGGCGGGAGATCGCCATGGCCTTCGGGAGGGTCCCGGAGTACGAAGGCATCGACCGGAGGTTCCGCGCGGACGAGCTCGATCGGAACGGCTACGTCGCCCGGCTTATCGACCTCGCCCGGGGCCGCACCCTCTCCGAGGTGGAGGAGGTCCTCTCCCGCACGCCGAAGCTCGACGGGATCGGGGCGGGCGTCGCTCGCCTCCGCGCGCTCGGGTGCCGGACGGCCCTCCTTACCCACAACCCGACCTACGTGACCGACTGGTATCGGGCGACCTTCGGTTTCGACGACGCCGAGGGGACCCCGACGCCTCCGATCGGGAGGGGGCCGATCGGCCCAGTGGGTCGGGTGGGGGTCGACAAGCGCCGGGGACTCGCGGGGCTCGTCGCGCGCGCGGCCGTGCCGCCCTCGGCGGTCGCGCACGTTGGGGACGGCCCGTCGGACGCGGAGCTGTTCCCGCTCGTCGGCGGGGGCGTCGCGCTCAACTCCTCCTCGGCGGCCGTCCGCGCGGCCGCCGACATCGCGATCTCGACCACCGACTTTCGCGACGTCGTGGACGCGCTGGGGCGGCTCTCGCCCCGGGCGTGAACGGTGCGCCCCGGCCCGCACAGGATTCTTATAGCGCCCGCGCCGTCGAACCGGTGCCCGATGGAGTACGTGGTCGTCCGGGCCACCCACCCGACGTGGCTCACGATGCAGTTGCCGCACGAGGTGGCGGAGCTGATAGGGTATCGCCCCGAGGACGGTTCCCACCGCGAGGCGAGCCGGACGGTCTCCTTCCTCGCCCGCGGGCCGGGGTTCTGCCGCGTGATCGCCTCCCATCCCGCGCGCGAGGCGCTCGCCGTCGAGGCGGTGCGCAACCGTCTCATCGCTTCCGCCCGCCCGGGGGACCGACACCTCTTCACGCTGCCGGCGCCGGTCGTCCACCACTTGGGGCTCCAGGTCTACTCCCGCGGCGCGCGCCTGCGGGGGACGGACGACGCGGTCCTCTGGCTCGTTCCGGCCCCCGAGTACTACGAGTACCGCTCGGTCGTCGAGTCGGGGAAACGGTGGAGCGGACCGTCCGGGACCCCGTTCGCGCACACCTACCTCGCAAAATCCCTCGTGCCGTTCGCCCGGGAGCTCGGCGCCCTCGCCGAGCTCGAGTACCGTATCGAGGAGGAGGAGTGGCGGCCGGCGGTCGAGGCGCTGCAGAGGGTCGGGCGGGGGCGGAGGGTGCTCCTTTAAGGGGGGTATTTGGTCCCCCGGAACGGGTCTACGGGGCCTGGGGTTTGCCGAAGGTATTTATACCGACCGAACGGATAGTTTTGCGCATGCGTAGCTCCGACCGGGAGAGCTCGAAGGGCTCGGCCAATCGCCCCTACACGCTCCGTAATCCGGTGCCGTTGCGCTCGGAGGACGACGTGCGGTTGACCCGCGCGGGAATCCCGACCGACGCCGCTCTCGCGGAGGTGGCGGGACCGGTCGATTTCGACTCGCTCGCGAAGGCGATCCGTCGGTCGGTCGGCCACGAGGGGATGCGGCCGGAGGACGCCCGGTCGATCGCGGCGCACGTCCTCAATTTCTTCGGGTTCAACCAGCGGATCATCGACAACGTCCTCGAGCCGGACGACCGCGACACGTTTTACATGCTCGAGGACACGGGGATCCTCGAGACCGAGCGGGACGAGACCACGCTCTACGACGGACGCGAGTGGAGGATCCATTACTGGATGTTCCGCAAGGATCGGATCTTCGACCTGGCCCGCGAGGAGAGCGCCGCGATGGCGGCCGCGGGCGAGCAGGAGATCGTCTACTCCTCGAACTCCCACCGCTCGGGTGGGTTCCGGCTTCCGCACGGCGAGCACGGTACCGGCCTCGCCGCGCACGCGGTCTACCACGAGCTCGGCGACGAGATCTGGCTCGAACGCCGCCAGAACCCGACCACGGCGCCCGAACCGCCCGCTCCGGCCCGGCCGCGACGCCGCGCCGACGGGCTCTAACGCGCCCGGACCTCGCCGACCCCTTTTGGCCCCGGTACGGCTGGGCAGGGTGGGAGGCGCGCCGCCGCGAGCCCGCCTTCGACTGAGGGGCGGGCCGAGGGGCGATAGCCTCCGGGTCCCCCTCGTCCTCCCGGCGACCCGGCCCGTTTCCCCCACGAACCCGCCCCCGCCCGGGGGGTCGCCGAACCCTTAACCGCCGCCGCGCGTGGGGGGCCGATGCGGCGGTTCCTGCTCCTCGCGCATCGCGTCCCGGTCTCGGGCGCCTTCACACTGAACGACCTCGCCGGCGGCGCGGGCCGGATGGACGAGGTCGCTCGCGCGGTCTCGACCGCGTTCACGCTCTCGAACGACCTGCGTCGGGAGACCGAGGTGACGGTCCTCCTGGTCGCCGAGCCGTCTCCGCTCGCCCGCCGGATCGACCTCATCGGCCACCGGTTGCGCTACCTCAACCCGGACGAGCGGTCGACGGCGGCGCTCCTCAAGAACGCGCTCGTGCGGTCGATCGGCTTCTCCCGCCCGTTCGAGTCGTCGCCCGGGCTCACGGTGGCTCCGGCCGATCCCCCGGAGGACCTGCGGGCGTTCCTGGCGCGCCCGGACGCCTTCTGGTTGACCGAGTCGGGCGGGCCGCTCGGCGAGTGGGCGCCCGGGCGCACCGAGTTCTCGGCGGTCGTGTCGGACCCGTACGACCCGACCCCCGAGGAGGTGACGGTGCTGGATGCGAGCGGGGTCGCCCGGGTGTCGGTCGGACCACGGTCGCTGCGCACGAGCCAGGTCGTCGATGCGGTCCAGCTCGAGTTCGACCGCCGCGAGTGGCGCTCCGCCCGTCCCGGCCCCCGGACGTCGAGCTAGCGCGCCACCTCGGGTTCCGCTCGCGCGGACGGGACCCCGACGGCGTCGCGCACGGTGTGGGCCTTCAGGCCGCCGACGACGGCCGTCAGGTGCACGACCTCGCGCGGTTCCGGCCGCACGCGCGTTCCGAAGACGAGCCGCTCGGGGTCGCCGAGCGACCGTCGCATCGTCCGCAGCACCCGGTCGAGCGTCCGGAGCGTGAGGTTCGAGCCGCCGTCCAGGTGGACGAGGGCGCTGGGCCGTTCGGGCAGGTGGTAGTCGAGGAGCGACTCCGCGAGCGCCTGCTGGACGAGCCGTTCGGGCTCGGAGATGTGGTACTCGCCGACCACGAGCGTCGAAAGGCCGGCCTCCCGCAGGTGGTTCTTCAAGCTCGCGAGGTCGACGTTGAGCTGCGACGGGTTCTCGACCATGTCGAGCAGGCTCGTGACCAGCGAGTGGAGGTAGGCGTTGCGGACCTGGAAGACGCGGTGGATCGGCAGCCGCTCGAATCGGCGCAGCTTCTCGTTCGCGAGCGCGAGGAGGAGCCCGCCCATCTCCTCCAGGTCGTCGACCGTCGCTTCGACGTTCCCCCGACGGTTCGGGTTCGACTCGAGCTCGACCTGGAACGGAAGGAAGATGACGGGGATCGGCAGGGTCTCCGTCGCCCGAAGCTCGCGCGAGAGGAACGGGAGGAGCGCGCTGCCCGTTCCGCCGCCGAGCCCAGCGAGCAGGAAGACGATCTCGAAGGGGGCGAGGCGGCGCAGGAGTTCCTCCTTCGCCTCCTCGGCCGCGCGGAGGACGCTCGCGCGGTCGCCTCCGCTCCCTCGGCCCTTCAGCTCGCGATGCCCGAGGAGGATCTTCTCGTCGACCCCCATCCGCACGAGGTGCTTCGCATCGGTGTTGACCGCGAGCGAGCGGACGCCCGGGATGCCGAGCCCGACCAGGTCGTGGACGGCTTCGCTGCCGGCGCCCCCGAGACCGACAACGGCGATCCCCGGCGTGACCGCGAGCGCGGCCCACGATTCCGGGGTCTCGGTCCCGTACGACATCGTCCCCACCGCCTAGGGCGGAGGGGACCCTTCGGCGGTGAGCGGATCCCCTTCCCGTCGGTGGGTCCGGGCCGGCGGGCCGAACTGTTCGATCCGACTGCGGATGTACTCGCGTACCGCCGAGCGGACCGCGTCGTCGACGCTCACCGAGTTGCCCTCGCGCACGAACTCCTCGAGCCGATTGTTGTCCTGCCGGGAGAGCTCGACCACGACCTTGCGGATGTTCTGGGGTGGGAGGTTCAGCGCGAGGTACTGCTCGAGGCCTTCCCGGATTGTGTCGGAGATCGTGGGGGTGCCCTTCGCCTGCTGGAGATGCCGCAGCTTCTCGAGCAGCTCCTGCGGGATACGGACCGTGACCCGCTCCGACGTGTCGACCATGTTCGTCAGACAATACACCTTTCTTTGTCTGACGATTGACATATCGTACTCCGACTATATGAAATGCTCGAGAGCGCGGGTGCGTCGATCCGGACGGCGTCCCCGCGTGCCCGGTCGCGCACGGGAGGGCCGCTCCTCCCGCCGCCGTTCGGGATCTTCCTTAGGGTCCCGGGACGGGTCGCCCCCGGCGCGCCGCGGCCTCGCGCCCCGGCTCGTCCGCCGGGAGGCACCGACCGACACGGCGGAGCCGGGGAGTTGGTGCAATCTCCGCAGCCAGCGGGTTGCGCACCAACCAGTCTCCGTCCCGCACCAAAACCGATACCCCCCTGATTCCCCACGGGGAGGATGACCATGACGACCCCGATGATACCGCTGACGAATGCCGCATTGTCGATCAACCGACCCGAACCCGCCTTCGACCGATCCCCCCTCGCTTCGGCCTCGGTCGGATCTGTCGCCCGCGCCCCGTCGGCCCGGGCCGACGTGTCGGGGTCCGCCGAGGCACGCGCGACGCCCCGGGCTATACCGGCCAACGCGAAGTGGGGCTGGGCCCTGCGCGCCATCCCCGAATCGTCCCTCGCGCTCGAGACCGTGTCGGCGCCCGAACCTCCGGAGCCGGGCGACGTCGCGGTCTTCCGCGTCGAACGGATCGGCTACCACAGCTCGATCGTCGTGCGGGACGGCCGGAAGCTGCGTATCTACCCGGGCGACCTCCTGGTCGGGGTCTTCGGGAACCGGTACGCGACCGACGGCTTCGAGGCCGAGGTCGACGGGGTCGGGGAGGTCGCTCTCCTGACCGCCGCGGCGATGGTCGGGACCGTCCGTTCGAGCCATCGGGACATGGGCCGGTCGACGACGCTCTCCCTCGTCGGCTTCGCCGTCGACGCGGCCGGCGGTCGCGCGAACACCAAGCGACGGCTCTTCGTCCCCGAGCGCGCCCCGCTTTCGCTCGACTGTCCCGTTCTCATCGTCGTCGGGACCGGCATGAACGCCGGGAAGACCACGGTCGTCTCGCAGATCATCCACGACCTCTCCGAGCAGGGGCTGCGCGTCGCGGCGGGCAAGCTCACGGGGAGCGTATCGAACCGCGACTCGGACGAGATGCGGGCCGCCTCGGCCGCGTCGGTCATCGACTTCAGCGACTACGGCTTCCCGTCCACGTACCTCGCGGACCCCGCCGAGATCTCGGCGCTCTGGACGACGATCCTCGCCGCGAGCGCTCGCGGACGGCCCGACCTCATGGTGATGGAGATCGCCGATGGGATCCTCGAGCGGGAGACGGCGATGATGCTGAGCGACCCGCTCTTCGGCAGTCACGTGTCCGGGGTCGTGCTCGCGGCGGATGGCCCGCTCTCCGCCCTCGCGGCGAGCGAGCGGCTGGGGCGGCTCGGTTATCCGCTCCTCGCCGTCTCGGGAGCCCTGACGTCCGCCCCGCTGTCGGTCCGCGAGTTCCGCGAGCTCAGCCACGTGCCGGTCTTCCCCTCGACCGGCGGGGACCCGGCGCTCGCGATGCACGTGCTCTCCCGTCTCTCGATCCCGGGGGTATCGACCGGCGAGAGCCTGCTCGACCCGGCCGACGGCCGGGCCGACCGGCTGGCCGTTCGCTCCTAGGCCGGACGGTGGGAACCGAGGCGGTCCGGGGGCGTTCGGGTGCGATCGTGAGCGGGGCCAGCGTATGAGCCCGGCGTCGAACGACTCCGCCCCGTCCCCCCGACTGGCGGGCTACATCTTCCGGGAGCTCGCCCGATTCCGGGGCGTCTTCGCCCAAGCGATGCTCTGGTCGGTCGTCTTCGTGGTCGTCCCGATGCAGCTACCGATGCTGGTCGGCATGCTCGTGAACGGGCTCGTCGGCCAGCCCGCGTCGTTCTACGGCGTCCTCACGTTCCAGGGCCCGACCACGATCTTCTGGTTCGCGATCGTCGGGCTCGTCCTGGTCGCGGTCGGCTACGGGGCGAGCGCCTACCTCCAGGCGGCCTCGAGCCAAGAGCTCGGGAGGATCTTCGCGAGGGAGCAACGCAAGCAGCTCGCCCACGCGCTCAACCACAGCCCCCTCGAGCTCCACCACCGGCACGGTTCCGGCGAGCTCCTCAGCCGGGTGATCACGGATGCAGATTCGACCCGGACGTTCGTGACGCAGGTCTTCTTCTCGACCGTGCAGAACGTCCTCAAGGTCGCGTACCCGGTCGTTCTCCTCGTCTTCCTCGACCCTTGGGTCGCCCTGAGCGCGGTCGCCCTCCTCCCGATCCAGTGGGAGGTCTCCCGTCGACTCCAGCGGAAGCTCCGGGTCGCGAGCCGCACGGCGCGTTCGTCGAAGGGTCTCTTGACCCAGGTCGTCAAGGAGCACCTCGACGGCATCGAGACGATCCAGAGCTCGCGCGCCGAAGAGACCGCTTTTGGGATCGTCGCCCGTCGGGCCGACCAGCTGGCGGCCGACCAGATCAAGGTCCGCCGCTACACCGGCCTTATCAACGGGGCGACCTGGACGCTGACCTCCCTCGGCGTCGCGATCGCGTGGGCGATCGGCGGCGTCCAAGTGCTGAACGGTACCCTGACGATCGGGGCGCTCGTCGCGATCACCGCCTACGTGGTCCTGCTCGACCGGCCGATGCAGCAGTTCACGACCGTCGTCAGCGCCTACCAGCAGGGACTGGTCGCCTTCGAGCGGATCCGGGAGATCCTTGACGCGCCGACCGACCTGCGGGACGACCCCCGGCTTCCGCCGCTGCGCGTCACCGCCGGTCGCATCGAGGTCCGCGGGGTCGGCTTCGGGTACGACGCCCGGCGGCTGTTCGCCAACGTGGACGTTGACCTCTTGCCGGGCCGCTTGACGGCGATCGTGGGGGGGAACGGGTCGGGCAAGAGCACGCTCCTCAAACTGATCGCCCGGCTGTACGACCCGACCGAGGGTCGCATCCTGATCGACGGCCAGGAGCTGCGGCAGGTCCGCCTCCTCAGCGTGCGGGACCAGATCGCCACGGTTCCCCAGAACCCGGTGGTCTTCACCGGGACGATTGCCGACAACATCCGGTTCGGCCGCGCGGGAGCGAGCGACGCCGACGTGGAGCGCGCCGCACGGGAATCCGGGAGTCTCGAGTTCGTTCGGAAGCTGCCCCTCGGTTTCTCGACCCCGGTCGGCTCCGGGGCCCGCCAGCTTTCCGGGGGGGAGGCCCAGCGGCTCGCGATCGCCCGAGCGCTCCTCCGCCGGCCGCGGATCCTGCTCCTCGACGAGCCGAACTCGGCGCTCGACGACGAGTCCGAGGCCCAGCTCGTGCACGTTCTCGCCGGTCTCAAGGGTCGCATGACGATCGTGCTCGTAGCCCACCACCTCGACCAGCTCCTCACCGTCGCGGACGAGGTCATCTCCATGGACCGGGGGGCGGTCTCGGATCGGACCCGTCCGGCCCTCTCCCCCGAGGTACCGGTGCGGCCGCTTCCGATCCCTCCCCTCGCGGCGGGGGTCTCGTAACATGAACGCGCCGCTCGTGCACGCGCCGCAACCGACGCGACCCGAACCGGCTTCGGCCCCCGCCGGCCCTGCCCGCGAGGTCCGCCGGGAGGTCCTCGGCCGTACCCCAGAGGGCCGGTCAATCGAGGCGTGGGTCCTCGGGGGTCGGTCGGCCGAGCTACGGATCGCGGCGATCGGCGGCCAGCACGGCGACGAGCCGTGGGGAAGCGAGGCGGTCCGTCGCTGGTGGGGAGGACGCGCGGCAGGGACCCGGGCCCCCGAGGCCGACGCGGACGTAGGGATCGCCGCGATCCCTTCCCTCAACCCGGACGGCGCGGCCCGCCACACTCGCCGCAACGCGCTCGGGAACGACCTCAACCGCGACCACCTCCTCCTCGAGAATCCGGAGACGCGGACCCTCCACCGCTTCCTTCGAGCCTACCGGCCGCACCTCGTGGTGGACGTCCACAACTACCCAGCGCGACGACGCCACCTCCTCGCGCGGGGCTGGGAGATCGACCCCGACGTGCAGGTGGGCACCCCCACACATCCCGCGGTCCGCACGTCGCTCGGGGTCCCGGAGGTCGAGGAGCTGTACTCGGCTCTCGGGACCTCGCTCGCCCGGGCGGGGTACCGGAGCGGTCGCTACACGCTCTTCCGCCCCTCGGGTAGGTCCCGTCCGGGCACCCAGCACGTCGTCGACGCCCGCAACGGCATCGCGCTCCGGTACGGCATCCCGACGGTCCTCCTCGAGGGCCGCGACCCCGGTCGTGGGGGGACCGAGTCCGACCGGGAGCGCACGGTCACGGCCCAGCAACGGGCCCTCGAGGCCGTTGAGGCGTGGGCACGGGACCATCGCTCGGTCCTGGTGCGGGGCCCCCCGATCCCCCGACGCGAGGAGCCGGTGGCGGTCGACGCCGGCTGGGGCCCGGGGGCATCGACCCCCGAGTTCGTCTTCCGCCGAACGTCGTCGGGAGATCGGGTTTCCGTACCCTGGCCCGCGCACCGGGGCGAGGTTCTCGTCCGCTCGTCCGTTCTCCTGCCGCGCGCCTACGCCGTGCGCGCCGACCTCGTCGCGGCCCATCGTGTGCTCGCCGACCACGGGTTCGAGGGGGACCGGGACGCCCCGGGCCCACGGGCGCTCGTGGAGGTTCCCCGCACGGGGACCTCGCGGGACCGGGGCCTCCTGCCGCACGCGATACCGCCCGAGGAGTTCGACCTCGACGGATACGTCGTCTACTCGGTCCATCAGTGGGGCGGACGGGCGCTCGCCGTGTGGCTCGAGCCGTCCTCGCGGTACGGGCTCGCGAGGTGGGATCTCCTCGGGGAGACCCCCGCGCCGGGCCATCGGCCCGCAGTCGTCCGAGTCGTCGGCGGCGGGTACCCGGTGCCTCCCGTTCCGCCGCCCGGATTGGAGCCGGGCCAGCGGAGACCCGGCGCGTGGGGGGAGGGCGCCACCCCCCCTCCGTTCCCCGGGAGAGCGGAACGTCCGCCGATAGTCGAGACGAACCTCCTGCGTTTTGCGGAGCCCGCCGGTGCCCCCGCTCCGTAGCGGGCCGGTCCGGCCGGTCGGGCCGCTGCGCGGGTCGATCGCCCGCCGGGCCGAGCCCGGTCGACCGGTGGTTTATCTAGTCCCGCCGCCCGTCCCGGGCCGGCCGTAGTCGAGGGGTTCCGTGGAGCTGGTCGAGTCGCTGCTCTCCGCCGTCCTGCTCGGCCTCGCGGCCACGATGGCGGCGATCGCGTTCCTCGCTCAGCGCAGCTACCGCGACACGCGGTTCCTCTCGGTCGGGGTCGCCCTGGTCCTCCTCGCCGTGGTCGGGGCGTCGGCGCTCTTCGCCGCCCTCTATCCCACCGCGGAGCCGAACCTCGACGTCGGCCTGGTGCCGCTCCTCCTTCTGGTGCTGATGGTCGTCCTGCTCATCCTCCCCCTCCTTCTCCGGTTCCCCGCGTCGCGCGCACCCGATGACCGATGAAGTCCTCGAGCTCGAGTCCCGGCGGCGGATCTACGCCGTGGTCGCCCGCAACCCGGGAAGCAGCGCCCGCGACGTCCAGCGGGTCCTCGGACTCGGTTGGGGAGAAACGTCGTACCACCTCGACCGGCTCGTCGAGGCCCAGCTGCTGCGCCGGGAGCGGACGCCGAACCGCGACTTCTACTTCGCCCGGGACGTGACCTGGGAGGACCGTCGGAGCCTCGTCTTCTTCCGCCGCCGCACGAGCCGCGAGATCCTGCTCGCGCTCTACGCGCGTCCCGGACGGACGGCGTACGAGGTCGCGGACCGGCTCGGTCTCGGGAAGTCAACGGTCGCCTTCCATCTCGCCCGGCTACTCTCGGCCGGACTCGTCGAAAGCCAGCGGGCGGAGGCGTCCCGTCGGTTCCGCGTCGCGAACCCGGAGCAGGTTCGACGGCTCTTGCAGATGTACCGGGACAGCTTCCGCGAGGAGGTCGTCGGCCGGTTCGCCGAGGTTTGGGGCGCGATCTTCCCGCTCGAGCCAGCCCCCGCGGCCGACGCGCCCCCCGCCGCCGTCCGTCCCCCGGGCTAGTGGACGCCCGTCACGCGGCCGTCCGGAGTGAGGTCGATCTCCTCCGCCGACGGGCGTGTCGGAAGTCCGGGCATCGTTTCGATCGCCCCGAGGAGGGCGACCGTGAACCCCGCGCCGGCCGAGCGGACGAGGCGGTGGATCGTCACGGGGAACCCCTCGGGACGGTTGAGGGCGTGCGGGTCGTCCGAGAGCGAGAGCGGCGTCTTCGCTACGCAGACCGGTCCCGAGAGCTCCCCGATCGCCTCGAGCCGGCGGAGGTCCTCGAGCGCTTCGGGCGCCGTGAGGACGCGCGCTGCCCCGTAGAGCCGGGTCGCGATCGTCTCCACCTGGGCGACCGGTGGCGTCCCGTCCGGGGAGAGCGGCCGGCTGTGGCGGCCGGACGACGCGATCGTCTCGACCGAAGCGGCGAGGTCGAGGCACCCGGCTCCCCCCTCCTCGAACCCCCGCGACTCGACGACCTCGACGCCGCGGTCCCGGCAGAACGTGCGCACCAACTGGGCCTCCTCCAAAGTGTCGCCGGGGAACCGGTTGAGGGCCACGACGCCCGGGAGGCCGAGCGCGGAGAGGTTCTCGAGGTGCTGGCCGAGGTTCGCGAGGCCGCGCTCGAGCGCGGCGCGCGCCGGCCGAACCGCCTCCTCGTCGCTGGCCCCACCCTGGAACCGGAGGCTCCGTTGGGTCACGACCAGGACGGCCGCGTCGACGTCGACGCCGAGCTCGGGCGTGACGATGTCGACGAACTTCTCCGCGCCGAGCTCCGTCGCGAAGCCCGCCTCGACGACGCAGAACTCGTTCGTAGCGAGCGCGAGCTCGATCGAGAGCCGGCTGCACGTGCCGTGGGCGAGGTTCCCGAACGGTCCGGCGTGCACGAGCGCGGGGACCCCCTCGCTCGTCTGGACGAGGTTCGGCTCGAGCGCGTCCCGCAGGAGTGCGGCCATCGCGCCGGTCGCCTTGAGGTCGGAGGCTCGGACGGCGCCGCCGGAGGCCGAATAGCCGACGAGCATGCGGCCGAGCCGGGCCTTGAGGTCCGAGTAGTCCCGCGCGAGCGCGAGCACCGCCATGACCTCCGACGCGGCGGCGATCACGAACGAGCCTTCGTGGGCGACCGAGCGCGGGTCGGATCCCCGTCCGACCGCGATGTGGCGCAGCGCGCGATCCTCCATGTCGATCGTCCTGGGCCAGATGATCCGCGCGGGGTCGATCCCGAGGGCGTTACCGTGGTAAAGGTGGTTGTCGACCATCGCGGCCAGGAGGTTGTGGGCGGCGGCGACCGCGTGGATGTCGCCCGTGAACCCGAGATTGATCTCGGCGGACGGCTCAACGGTCGCGCGCCCCCCGCCGGTCGCGCCGCCCTTGACGCCGAAGATCGGGCCGAGGGACGGCTGGCGAAGGCAGACCGCCGCGGTCCGGCCGGCTTTGACGAGCCCGTCGGCGAGGCCGATCGCGGTGACCGTCTTGCCCTCCCCGTGCTTGGTTGGGGTCATCCCGGTGATCAGCACGAGCTTGCCGCGGCGGCCGTGGCCGACCCGCGAGCGCACGGCGCCGACCGCCACCTTGCCGACCCTTGGGCCGGCGGGGTGCACTTCGTCCGGTCCGAGGCCGAGCGCGCGTGCGAGGTCCGGGAGGGTCTGCATTCGATCGCCGCCCGAAGCAGGGTCCCGGCCTTTACAAGGTCCGCCCTTCCCGACCGGATTGCACGAGCGGCTTTATCCCACGACCCGGTGGGCCGCCGTGGAGTACGTGCTCGTCCCTATCCCGGACGACCCGACGGCGGCCGCGCTGCTGGCCGGTCGGGCCGCCGAGTCCCGTATCGAGCCGGGGTTCGACGGCCGGGCGCACGCGCCCGTGCTCGCGCGCGCGGTCGAGACCTCCCCGCATCTCGGTCGGCTGATCGTGAACCGTCGACAGGCCGTCGGCATCGTCCTCTGGTCGGCGCGCCGCTCCCCCCTCGGGCTCCGGCTCGCATGGCTCTACCTCGCCCGAGAGCACGCGACGACCGACGCCTACCGCTGGGCGATCGACGAGCTCGACCGGACCGTCGCCGGGGTGGCGTTCGCGGTCGGACCGCTCGCGGGGCTTGCCCCCGAGGACGAAGCGCGGACGATGCGCTCCCTCCGGTTCGCCCCGTTCGCCCGGTCCGAGATGGCCCTCGAACGCTCTGTCGAGCGGCCGATCGCCCCGAGCGACCCCCGGGTGACGGTCCGCCGCGTCCGGCCCGAGGACGAGACGGCGCTCGCCGGGCTGCACGAGGCGGCGTACCGGGGCCGGTTCGACCGGTACCTGTTCCTCGAGGAGGTCGACCCGCAGCGCGATGCGCTCCGTCACACGGCCGACATGATGCACGGCCGCTGGGGCCCGCTACTCTCCGAGGGTTCGACGGTGGCGGAAGAGGACGGGCGCGTGGTCGGCGGCGTGCTCACCGTCCGCACCCCCCGGGGACCGCTGATCGTCGATGTCGAAACGGCCCCGGATCGGGGGGGTCGGGGGATCGGGCGGGCCGCGCTCTCCTCGGCTCTCTACGGTCTCGCTCCGTACGGGCTCGGCCCCCCCTTTCTCAACGTCACCGACGAGAATCGGCGTGCGTACCGCCTCTACGAGGGCCTCGGATTCGCCCGTCGCCTCGGACCGTCACGCGAGTGGTACCGGACGACGTGCGTCAGCGCGACGCCCCACGGCGACTAGACCGCGCGTTCGGACGTGCGACGCGTTGCCCCCGAATCGCAACGTTCGGAGCGCGCCGTCGGTCGAGGGCGTTCTCTACCGTCCGGGTGACCGACTCGCGGGCGGAAAAGCACCGGGCATGGAGGACCCGCCGAGGTGGGAACTTCCGCACATTCTCGGTCGGGGTGATTCCGGGGCTCGCCGCCGGAGGAACGATAGATCGAACCGCCCGGCCCGACGCGCCGGCCGGGCCTTGTGGGTTCGGGCGTGGTGGCCGCTCTCGTTGTCGCGGATCACCACGGCTCGCCGCGGCGCTCGCGTGCGGGCACGGTAGAGCCGTTCGACGAACGCCGCACGGGTGGGGCCCGAACGGCCCCGGCGCCCACCGATAGACCCGCGTACCGTCCGTCCGATCGAGCGATCAACGTCTCCCTGGCGAGATGGGCCGCCGACCCCTGCGTCCGACGGCACCCGGGGGAGAGAACGGGTCGTGGTCGGGGAGTTTGGTCCGGGCGGGAGGGGGCGGCTCGGTCCGGGCGCCATTATGCCTCCCCCTCCCGGGAAAAACCGATCGGCCCGATTCGGCGCCTTGGGCCCGCGGCCGTCACGGGGCCCAACCCGAGGGATTGGGAGTGCGCCCTCGCATCCCGACCGAATCCTTATCGCAAGGGAGTCGGTCGGGCATTCATGCCACTCTACCTCGACGAACATCGGAACATGAAGGGCGTGACCGCCGCGGCTGTGGCCGAAGCTCACGCCAAGGACCTCGCGGCCCAGGGAAAGCACGGCGTCACCTACCGGAGCTACTGGGTCGACGAGAAGAAGGGGGCCGTCTTCTGTCTCGTCGAGGCCCCGAGCGCAGAAGCGGCGGCGCGGGTCCACAAGGAGGCTCACGGACTTCTCGCGGACGAGATTCACGAGGTCAAGCAAGGATAGGAGCTTTCGTCCGGCCGCTCCTCGCATCCCGGGACTCGCTGTGGCCCCCCGGCAGGGGCCCGAGGGGCGAGACGTGGCCTCGGGCGGCCGTTGTCCGGGAGGGGCTGCATCTCCGCACCGGGGAGTTCTCCCTCGAGCGAAGCGTCCTAACGTAGTGCATGCAACCGTCGATCTGCTTCGATCGGAGCGTACCGTCCGTCGAGGGTGCTCTCCACCGCCTCGGCGTTCGAGCCGAGGGTGGGAAGTACCGGCCCCCGAGGGATCGCAACCGCGTCGGCTTTCCCATCGCAACGGTTTGGGGCGCGAAGTTCAGCCGATCGCGGCCTCGGGGTCGACCGGACGGACGGGCTCGTAGCCGAGCCGTCGCAAGGCGCCGAACCCGACGACCATCACGAGCCCGAAGAGGGCGATCGCTCCGCCGGCGGCGAGGTACGTCCCCTGGATCCCGATGGCGAGAAAGATGAGGCCGCCCGAGAACTGGCCGGCGGGAACGAGGGCGTAGCTGCCGACCTCGTCGGCCGAGAAGACGCGCCCCATCATCTCGTCCGGTACGGTCGCCTGCACCGTCGAGAGGAAGACGGTCGTGATCATGCCGGGCATGAGTCCGTAGACGAACGCGATCGGGAGCGCGAGCCAGATCGACCGCACGAGCCCGAACGCGAGGAGCGCGACCCCCATGAGGAGCGTGAGCGCGATGATGACCCGTCCGGCCCGCGGCTCGAACTTGAGGTGGGCCACCAGCACGAACCCGGTTGCGGTCCCCGCGGTGACGACCGCGATCATCCCGCCGTACCAGATCCCGTTCGCGAGCCCCAGCCAGTCCTTAAGATAGAGCGCGAGCTCGACCAGCGCGACCGCCGACAGGAAGTTCACCACGAGCGCGGCGACCGTGATCTCGAGGAGGTCGCGCCGTCGCCCCAGATAGGCGAACCCCGCCCGCGCCTCGGTGAGCACCGCCCGCGGCTTCGCCTTCCGCGTCACCGATAGATCGATGTCGAGGACGATCAGCGCGACCTGGGTCGCGAAGAACAGCACGAACGGGATCGCCAGCGCGTAGACCATCGGCACGACCGCGAGCAGCACCCCGACCGCGATCGCCCCGACCGCGCTCGCCACCGCCGCGACCGCGTAGATGATCCCGTTCGCGCTCCCCAGCTCGCGCGACTCGACCAAGCGGGGGACGGAGGTGTTGAACGCCGGCCGGAACAAGGTCGACGTGGTCGTGACGAGCGCCCATCCCGGGTAGAGGAGAACGACCCAAAGCGGTAGGTAGAACCCCGGCGGTCCCGGGAGCGCCAAGCGCGTCGCGGGCGCGTAGACAAGGTCGGCCGCGAGGGCCGCGGTCGCGAGGATCGAGACGAGGTTGACCGTGCGCATCAGGTGGCCCCGGTCGTGGCGGTCGGCGAGCGCTCCCGACACGAACGCGCTCGCGAGCGTCGGCAGCGTGGAGGAGAGGCCCAGGAAGGCGAGCGCGATCCCCGCGTAGCTCGCCGGGGTGCCGGACGGGTAGGCGAACGCGACCGCGAACAGGAGGATGACGAGCACGGTCGACGGCGCCGCGAACTGGAGTGCCCCCGCGCACAGGAACGCCGGGAACGACCGGTGTCGGAACAGGGCCCCGTACCGGTTCAGGCTGCTCGTCCTCCCGGGCCGTCCCTACTCGGGCGGGGTGCGATAAGCCTGTCGAAGTCCACGTCGCGCGACGCCGGTCCTCAGCGAAACGCGCTTGTACTCCCCGACGCCCTCGGCCCCCGGGGGGTCCACCGTGCGGCTCGTTCATCGCGACGCGTCGACCGGCCTCCTCAAGTTGCGCCTCGAGACGCCGAGCGACCTCTGGCGGATCTCGCGGTTCGTGAGGGTCGGCGAGCGCGTGGGGGCGTCCACGACCCGGCGCGACCCCGAGGCGCCCGCGGACGTCGCCGGCGCGGAGCGGACGCGCCGCCGCGTGACCCTCGTCGTGCGGGCCGAGCAGGTCGAGTTCCACGGGTTCTCGAAGCACGTCCGCATCACCGGGCCGATCGTCGAGGGACCGTTCGACATCGGGCGGCACCACACGCTCGACCTCGCGGAGGGCGACGACGTGACGGTCGTCAAGCCGACCCTCTCGGCCGGCGAGCACGCGATCCTCGACGAGGGTCTCGCCGGCCGCGGAGAACCCGCCATCCTTCTCGCGGCCGTCGACTGGGGCGACTCGTCGATCGTGCGCCTGCACGGCCGCGCGGTCGAGCCGGTCGCCGACCTCCGCCGCACGATCGCGGGGAAGCGGTACTCCGGTGGTCAGGGCGAGAAGGACCGGGCGACGTACGTCGGCGAGCTCTTGGACGCCCTACGACGCGAGGGCGCCGAGGCGACGGCGCTCGTCCTCGCCGGCCCGGGGTTCCTGAAGGAACAGCTCTACCGCCGCCTCCTCGAGGACGACCCGGCGCTCGCGAAGAGGACCCGGGTCTATCCGACCGCCGAGTCGGGCCGTGTCGGGGTCGACGAGCTCCTGCGCTCGGGCCGGGCGAGCGAGGCGCTGAGAGGTAGCGTCGCGGCCGAGGAGGCCGAGGTCGTCGAGCGCCTCGTCCGCGCGCTCGCCGGCGGGCAGCGGGCCGCCGTCGGGCGGACCGAGGTCGCCGATGCGGTCGACGCGGGGGCCGTCGAGACGCTCCTCGTCTCGGAGACGCTCCTCACGGACGAGACGATCGCCCCGGCACTCGACCGGGCGCGGGCGGCCCGAGTGCACGTGCTCGTGGTGCGGGAGGACGGAGAGGCCGGAAAACGGCTCGCCGGGCTCGGCCGCGTCGCGGCGCTCCTTCGCTACGACTGGGTGGCGCCGAGCCGCGTCGCTACGGGATCGCCTGGACGGCCTCGCGCAGCTCCTCGAAGCGGCGCTTCAGGTCCTTGAGGGCGAAGCGGAGCGCCTCGCGGGCGCTCAGCGACCCGTCGGTCTCGAACCGCAGGAAGAACCGCTCGGGGTCGGGCTCGATGTGGATCGACCCGTGCTCGCACGTCTCTTCGCACGCCCCGCAGTCGATGCACTTCGTCTCGTCGGTGACCGAGAGTTTCGGGCTCGCGAACTCGAGGATGTTGACGGGGCACGAAGCGGCCGTACGCTTCAGGCAGGCGTCGGTGCAGCCCTCCTTGCGCTGGATCTTGACGTGCGGGTGCGGGAACATCCCGACACCCTGGGCGACCTGCCACTTCCCGTGCTCGCGGGCCGTCCCGACGACCGCGGTCGCGTAGGCCAGCAGGGCCTGCCGGGCGCCGAGCCGGACGATCGGTACCTCGGGCTCGAGGATCGCGAGGGTCGGGTCGCCGAGGGGGACGACGTCCCGCGCGTAGACCGTGCAGGGCCCCTTCTTGTCGACGGAGTACATCACCTGACAGTGCGGGCAGCCGGTCCCGCCGCACTCGCACTCCGACTTGCGTCGGAACTGCGAGAGGTCGGTGGGAATCGGCAGCAGGCCGAGTCGGAGCGCGACGGCCTCGTCGAACATGCTCGTCGACGAGTCGTAGTCCTTCCCGGTCGTCTCGTCACGGATCGGGCCGAGGTGGAATTCGACCTCCTCGATCGCCAGCTTGGGGACGTCGGAGAGCAGCGTGCGTCGGATCGCGTTGACCTGGGAGGCCGTGACCCCCTCGAGCTCGAGCGACGTGCTTCGGGTCTTGAGGTCCTCGATCGTGACGGGCATCTCTACACGCGCCGGCCGCGGCGCCCTCCCTTCGGCTTCGTGCCGTCGTGCGGCACCGGGGTCACATCTTCGATCCGCTGGATGCGCACGCCGGCCCGCGCGAGCGCGCGGATCGCGGCTTGGGCACCGGGCCCGGGCGAACGGGAGCGATTCCCGCCGGCGGCCCGCACGCGGACGTGGAGCGTGTCGTACCCCTTCTCCTTGATCACGCCGGCCACCTGGTCGGCGGCCTTCATCGCCGCGTAGGGGCTCGACTCGTCCCGCGCGGCCTTCACGACCATTCCGCCGGTCGCCTTCGCGAGGGTCTCGGCGCCGGTGATGTCGGTGACGGTGATGTGGATGTTGTTGTAGCTCGCGTAGATGTGCGCGATGCCGATCTTCGCCATGGCCTACGCCGCTCCTTCGGGGGCCGGCGTCGGTTCCGCGGCCGCGCCGGGGCGGGCCGCGAGCCGTTCGCGCAGCGCGATGCGGGCGCTGTGGTCGTCGCTCGAGAGCGGGCTCGTCGGCGCGTACGCGATCTGCATCTCCTCCGCGGAGGGGACGAGGTAGCCGGGCCGGGTGACCCGGTGGTCGCCGATCGAGAAGTGGCCGTGCACGATCCACTGGCGGGCGCCGTACGGCGTGGGCGCGAGGCCGCGGTTGAAGACGATCCACTCGAGACGTCGCCGAAGGAGATCCTCGGTCCGCAGCCCGAGAACGTCGTCGATCGTCGGCGTGCCGACCGGAAGGACTCCGAGCCGGGTGAGGCGGCCCAGGAGGTTGTCGGTCTCCCGACGCGCCTGTTCCTCGCCGGCGCGCAACCGCGCCTGCAGGTCGCGGGCCTGGCGGCGCAGGCCCCGGAGCTCGGACTGGGCCTTCCAGAGCTCGCGCTTGTTCTTGAGGCCGTACTTGCCGAGGAGCTTGCGCTCCTCTTCCATTCGGGCGGCCTCCCACGGGTGCTTCGGGGTCTCGTAGGTGCGGCGTAGGAACTTCGGGTCGCCCATCGGTCGAGGATCACTCCTTCTTCGCCGGGGCGGCCGGAGCCGCCGGGGCCGGCGCCGCCGCGGCGGGCGCTTCCTTACCGGCCGCGGCCGCCGCTTCCTTCGCGGCCTTCTTGAGGACGCCCGCGGCCATCCCGGTGCGTCCGTTCGACCGGGTACGCTGTCCCCGAACCTTCTGGCCCCGTTCGTGGCGGACCCCGCGGTAACTTCGGATCATGCGCATCTGGTTGACGTCATCGCGCCGTCGCGTCTCGAGATCCGGCCCGATGTAATGCGGGAACGTTCCGGCGATCGGCTCTCGGGGGTGGTTGACCATCCAGCCGGGGACCTTCGTGGTGAGCGACGTGAGGGTGGCCTCGAGCCCTTCGACCGTCGGTTCGGGAACGTTGCCGATCATCTCCCGCGCCGGGACGCTCGCGAGCTGGCACGCCACCTCGGCGAGCCTCAGCCCGACGCCCCGCACGCCCGTCAGGGCGAGCGCGATGGGCCGGGTCCCGTCGAGGTCCGTGTTCGCGACGCGGACGATGTAGCGGAAGTTGGGGTTGTCGGGGACGAACTTCGGGCTCTTGGTCGGCCCGCCGGGACGACCCTTCCCCTTCGCCTCCTTGCCCTCTTTCCCTTCCTTCGGCTCCTTGCCTTTCCCGCCGCGCTCCTTCTTCGGGGCCCTCTCGACCGGGGAGCCTTCCGGCTCGGCCGGCGCCGCGGGTGTGGCCGGAGCGTCCTTCGTCTCCTTCGGCGCGGTCCTCACTCCCCTCGAATCGGCCCCCGGGCGCTGGGGGCCGAACGCGGGCAGAGGCCCGCGGTTCGACCCTCTCGCCGAGGGCGCGGCCGCCGAGAAGACCCTTGCTTTTAAGCGCTTCGGCCCGCGGTACTCCGCGAGAGAGCGCCGACGCGGGCGCGGGCTACGCCGGTGCGGTCCGCCCCCCCGACGCGGGCGGCCGCGGCCGGCGGCCGACGGGCCTCGAGCACCCGGTAGCCCGAGCCGCGGGCGAGCACGGTCACTCGGCCCGCCCAGTGCTCCTCGAGCCACCCCTGATAGTACCGGATCCCCTGCGAGCCCTTTCCCACGAGGACAAGACGGCCGGCGGGGGCGAGGTGTTCGTACGCGCGGGCGAGGATCTCGAGGATCCGTTCGCGTCCGATCCGGTAGGGCGGGTTGGTCGCGATGACGTCGAACGTCTCCCCGGCGACGGGCGCGAAACCCTCGCCGACGCGCACTTCGGCGTGGAGGATCCCGTTGCGCGCGAGGTTCGCCCGGGCGAGGCGCGCCGCCCGACGGTTGACGTCCGTGAGCACGACGCGGCCGCGGGCCGCAGCCTTGGCCGCCGCGACGCCGACCGACCCCCAACCGCACCCGAGGTCGAGCACGCGGTCGTCGGGGCGCACGCCGAGGTTCTCGATCAAGAGCGCGGTCCCGGGGTCGAGGCCGTGCGAGGAGAAAACGCCCGTGTCGACCGTGAAGGCGAGGAGCTCGCCCCGGTAGAGGAACCGACGCTCGGAGGGGGCCGAGCGGGAGCGCGGTCGCTCGGTCCAGTACGGTTCGCTCTCGCCGCGCCGCTCGTCCATGGTCAGGACGGCCGGCGGCGGAAAAGCGACTCCCGACGGGAGTTGCCCGAACGCGCCGGCGCGCCGAACGCTTCGCGCAGGAGTTCCTTCTCGTGCCCGGAGAGCGAGCGCGGGATCTCGACATGGACGACGACGATGAAGTCGCCCCGGTGGGAGCCCGGGTACGCCGGGAACCCCTCGCCGCGCAGGCGGAACGGAGTCTCGGGTTGGGTTCCCGGGGGGATCTTGAGGCTCGCGTGGCCCTCGATCGTCGGGATCGTCACTTCCCCGCCGAGGAGCGCGGTCGCGAGCGGGACCGTCGTCTCGGAGTAGGCGTCCTTCCCGTCCCGCCGTACGTGGTCGAGGGGCTCGAACTCGAGCTGGACGAAGAGGTCGCCCGACGGTCCGCCGCGCGTTCCCGCCGTGCCGTGGCCGGGGACCCTCAGGACGGCGCCGTCGTCGACGCCCGCCGGGACCGTGAGCTCGATCTTCTCGACGGTCGACTTCTGCCCGCTCCCGTTGCACGTGGCGCACGGCGAGAGGATCTTCCGCCCGCTGCCGTGGCACCGGGGGCACTCGCCGATCGTGAGAAGCTGCGAAAAGCCCCGGGCCTGGACCCGACGCACCTGCCCCTCGCCGTGACATTCGGGGCACGTTTCGTAGGCCGTTCCGTCCCTCGCTCCGGTGCCGCGACAGTCGGGGCACGGCCCGGTGTGCGGCACGTCGATGGTCGGGTGCGCCCCGTGGACGGCCGCCGAGAGGGGCAGGCGCAGCGTGAGCTCGACGTCCCGGCCCCGGGTCCGTCCGCCGCGTCGCGCTCCTCCGAACGGAGAACCGAAACCGCCAAAGAACTGCTGGAAGAGCGGTGAAGAGCCGAGAAGGTCCTCGAGGTCCCCTACGTGGGTGAAGTTCTGCCACGTGAAGCCGCTCGGGCCGAAGTCGGAGGCGACCCCCGAGAAGCCGAGCTGGTCGTAGCGCTGGCGCTTCTCGGCGTCGGCCAGAACCTCGTACGCCTCGGAGACCTCCTTGAACTTCTCTTCCGCCGCCTTCGGGTTCTCCTTCGCGACGTCGGGGTGGTACTGGCGGGCGAGGCGTCGGTAGGCGCCCTTGATCTCGTCCGCACTCGCCGTCTTCGGAACGCCGAGCACTTCGTAGTAGTCGCGCTTGGGCATGGACACCGGGGCCCGCAAGGGCTCCTCGCGGACGGCGTCTAGGGCGGACGCTATTTACGCTCTCACCCGGTCCGCGGCCCGTCGGGCCAGCGGAACCGGACCGACGAACCGACGCGAGCCCCCAGTCGACGGTCGGCCCGGCCTCCCGAAACGAACAGCTCGATCGATCCGAAGCTCGAACCAAGCACGCCGAGGTGACCGGCGCCCGCGGCCTCGTAGCTTGGAACGACGCGCAGACGCCGTCCTCGCGCCCGTCCGCACCAGAGACCGATCCGGTCGGCGGCCGGGGAAAGCCAGTCGGTCGGGACGTTGGTGATGAGGTTCCCGAAGCGGTCGACATGGACGACCTCTCCGTGCGCCCCGTGGAGGCGCTTCTCGGGTTGAGGGATCGAATAGCGGTGGGGGACCACACGGGGCCCCAGCCGGCGGGGCGGGGTGCCGGTGGCCAGGAGGGCCGCCGCCGGCGCGAAGACGTCCCGGCCGTCGAACGTGGTGCCGACCCGGGGGAGGCCCCCGAGCGTGCGGGGGTCGATCCGGTACGCCGCGCGGACGCCGAGCGTCTCGGCGAGGGGGATGAGGACGCCGTTGTCCGGCCCCACGAGACGCGAATCGTCCCGGCATTCGATCACGATCGGGGCGCGAGCTCCGCCCACTCCCGGGTCGACGACGACCACGTGGACGGTCCCGGGCGGAAACTTCGTGGCCATCGCGCGCAGCACGAACGCCGCCTCGCCGACCCCGTGCGGGGGGAGGTCGTGGACGAGGTCGATGATCCGGCCCGGGGGAAGGGAATCCACGAGCCTCCCTTTCATCTGGGCGGCGTACGCCGCGCCGACGTCGCTGGTCAGGGTGACCAGGCGAGCCCTCGGGAGGGCGTGCCGGCGCGCCACGGGTGCGACCGCGGCCGGACTAGGACTTCATGATCGCGACCAGGAAGATCCCGACCGCGATGAGCGCCCCGATGATCGCGGCGACGATCACGAGGAACGATTCCCAGAGCAACGAGCCGAGCGCGCCCGGGTGGCCCGCGTTGAGCGTGCCGGAGTGGTACAGATAGCCGACAAGGACGCCGACCACGAGACCGACCACGAGGAGCGTGACCCCGATCGTCCGGCTCTTCCCGCTACCGAAGTAGGCGGTAAAGATCCCCGCGAGGATCAAGAAGAGCGCGAAGACGAGCAAAAGGATCGAAAGGAACTGCCAGCCGCCGACGTCAAACCCGGTCGCCACGAATTCGAACATGGTCCCTCTTTCAGAATTTGATTCCCGTCAGGGTCTTGGTGTCGATGACGCCCGCCACCGAGCGGATCTTGTCGACGACGAGCTGGCCGAGCGCGTTGAAATCCTCCGCCTCGACCTTCGCGATGAGGTCGTACTCGCCAAAGAGCGGGTGGAGTTCGACGATCCCTTTGACGCGCAGGAGCTCGGTGTAGACCTCGTGCTCCTTCGCGGGAGCCGTGCTGATGAGGACGAAACCGATCGCCAACGCCCGGAGCCTCTCTACGAAGCGCGCGAGAATTGCTCGGCTTAATAAGGGTGTCGCGAAGACCACCCCGCCGACCTCCGGAGCCGCGCCTCTCGACCCCCTCCGCCACTCCAGTGAACGGCGCTTAAATACGGACCCTCTAGCGCCGGGACCGAGCGATGGCGAACGCGCTGCACACTTGGCCCTCCCGCCTGGTCGCCCGGCCGTGGCTCCTCGCGTTCGTTCCGATCAACGCCGCGACCGCCGGCT
The DNA here is from genome assembly GCA_021816865.1 of Thermoplasmata archaeon. Lineage (GTDB taxonomy): Archaea > Thermoplasmatota > Thermoplasmata > Lutacidiplasmatales > UBA184 > Lutacidiplasma. The sequence continues at coordinate 168,740 of JAKAWX010000002.1, forward strand.
TCGGGGTCATCCTTCCGCTCCTGATCCTCATCTCGCTGCACGGAAGCTGGGCCGACGTCGCGGTGGCCGCGACGCTCTTCAACGCGGCCGTGATCCTGATGTCCGTCGTCTGGGGCCACCTCTCCGACCGGTTCCCCCGCCGTCGCATGTTCCTTGTCGTGAACTACGCCGGCTACGCGGTCCTCTACGTCCTGCTCGCGCACGTCGGCTCGCTGACGGCGCTCTTCGTGATCTACACCGTCATCGGGGTCATCGCCCCGGCCGGCGCGAGCGCCTCGAACCTCCTGATCCTCGAGAAGTTCACCGAGGAGGAGCGGGCGAACGCCTTCGCCTCGTTCCAGGAGGTGAGCATGATCGGGTCGATCGTCGGGCTGCTCGCCGGGTACTTCTGGACGCTCGCGAGCGACGCGCTGCTCTCGCTCCTCTACGTCTTCGGCGGCCTCGCGGTCGCGAGCGCGATCGCGATCTGGTTCGGCATCCGGGAGTCGGCCCGCCCGCTCACGACCCTCACCGTCGCCCGCCACCCCGAGAGCCTCTTTTCGCGGATCCGGATCGTCACGTCGTTCGGCATCCCGATCCCCTTCTTCCCCCGCCGGCCCGCGCTCGGGCCCACGCCGTTCGCCCGGCTGCGGCGTTGGGCCCGCGAAGAGCTCCACCACGAGCTGCCGCTCATCATGATCGCGTCGTTCCTGTTCAACCTCTCCGCGAATCTCTACAACATCTCCTACACGCCGTACCTCTACACCGCGGGGCTCACCGCCGCGTCGATCTTCCTCGTGAACGTCTCGAACAATTTCGTCCAGACGCTCGTCTTTCCGTTCACGGGCGGCCTGTCGACTCGGGCGGGACCGGACAAGCTCGTCCACCGCGCGACGTACCTGCGGAGCATCGGCTACCTCGCGACCGCGGGGTTCACGTTCATGTACTTCAACCACCGCGAAGCGTTCGGCGCGAACCTCGTGGTCTACTCGATCCTCGGCGGCGCGATCGCGGTCTACACGACGGCGAGCTCCCTCATCCTGTTCCGGGGGCTCATCGGGCGGGACGCGGGGAGCCTCCTCGGCGTCAACAGCGCGTTCGGGGGCGCCGCCGCCGTCCTCGGTGCGGGCCTATCGGGGGTGCTCTCCCTCTACGGGAGCTACCGTCTCGTTTTCCTGGTCGCCGGAGGGCTCCTCCTCGTCTCGCTGCCGCTCTGGACGGCCGCCTCGGTCGCCTACGTCAAACGCCGATTCGGTCGCACGACCGTGATCGTCCGCCCCGAGACGCCGACGCGTTCGGAGCGCCCGGCGCGGCCCGTCGAGGGGAGCGCCGCCGCAAAAACCCCATAACCCCCACCCCTCTCCCGCCCCGCCGGAGGGGTTCGTGGTCGATTCGAGCGAGGTCCAACGCGGTCTCCAGGACGTGGTCGCGCTCCAATCGCGCATCTGCTTCATCGACGGGGGGCGGGGGCGCCTCATCTACCAGGGCTACGACATCCGCGACCTCGCGGCCCGCTCGACCTTCGAGGAGGTCGCCTACCTGCTGTGGTACGGCCGGCTCCCGAACGCCGCCCAGCTCGCCGAACTCACCGGCCGCATCGGCACGCTGCGAACGCTCCCGCCGCCGCTCGCCGAACGGATCGACGCGATGCCCGTCGACGCCCACCCGATGGACATCCTGAGGACAGCGGTCAGCGCGCTCGCGTTCTTCGAACCCGAGGAGACGAAACCGGGCCCGAGCTCGATCGGGGGCGCCCTGCGCCTCACCGCGGTCCTCCCAACGATCCTCGGCCAGTTCCACCGGCGACGGGCAGGGCTCCCGCCGATCCGCGGGCGGCCGGAGCTGTCGCAGGCGGCCTATCTCCTCTACGCCCTCCTCGACCGCGAGCCGAGCGAGCTCGAGGCGAAAGCGATCGACGTCGCGCTCGTCCTGCACGCCGACCACGAGCTCAACGCGTCGACCTTCGCAGCGCGGGTGACCGCCTCGACGCTCTCGGACCTGTACAGCGCGATCACGAGCGCGGTCGGGACCCTGAAGGGCCCGCTCCACGGTGGCGCGAACGAGCGGGTGGTCCGTCTGCTCGACCAGATCGGCTCGCCCGACCGGGTGGAGGAGGTCGTGCGGGGGATGCTCGACCGCCACGAGCGCGTAATGGGGTTCGGGCATCGGGTCTACAAGGTCGAGGATCCGCGGGCGACGATCCTGCGGGACTGGTCGCGCCGCATCGGCGAGGCGAAGGGCGATCGCCACTACTTCGATCTCCTGCGCCGCCTCGAGGAGGTCGTCCACCGCGAGAAAGGGCTCTACCCGAACGTCGACCTCTACTCGGGGTCGATCTACGCGCTCCTCGGCGTGCCGTACGACCTCTTCACGCCGATCTTCGCCGCGAGCCGCGTCGCGGGCTGGACGGCCCACGTCCTCGAGGAGTACGAGGACCTTCGGTTGATCCGTCCGACAGCGAAGTACGTCGGCGCGATCGACCTTCCCTACGTCCCCGTCGACCAGCGGGGCTAGGCCGGCGCACCCGGCGGCGCGGGCGCCGGCGCGGTCCGAGTCGGTCGACGCTCATGAGCGGGTAGCGGAGGTCGGGGCGGTGGGCGAGACGGGCCACGACCTCGACGGGGCCGTCGGCGAGACGGACGCGGACGACGAGCATCTCGGGGGTCAGGTACCGGTAGGCGAACCGACCCCGGCCGACCGGCCCGCCGCTCGCGGGGTCGACCGAGACCGAGACCTCGCGGACGAACGGCTGGAGTCCGACCGCGTCCTCGATCGCGCGCGCGAGCGCGCGCGCGGTGCGCGGGCTGACCGGCATACCGAGGTACTGGTGGAAGACGCCGCCGAGCTTGACCCCGGCCTCGAAGACGAGCGCCTCCCGGCGCGACAGCCTCGCCCGGTGGATGGCACCCTGTTCGGTCACGGCGTTCTCGGCGCGCTGCGGTCGCGCCGCACCGTGAACGGTCCCACGACATAGTAGCTCGCGACCCCGACCAGGAACGCGACGGCGGCGCCGAGCGCGAGGTCGTAGAGGGGCGAGCCCGTCGCGGGCCGGAACTGGAGCGGGACCAGCGCGAGCGCCGCGGCCACAGCGGTCGCGGCCATCGGCAGGCGCATCGCGTTCCCCCGGCGGAGCTTCGGGTACGGAATGGGGACGACCATCAGTACGGAGATCACGGCCACGCCCGTCAAGAGGCCGACCGGCGCGACGCCTGCGAACGCCGGGGTGTCGTGGAAGAGGACCGCCACCGTGACGGCCAGTGCGGCCTGGGGGGTCGGGACCCCGAGGAAGTGGGGGTGTTGGAAGGCGCGAACCGTGAAGTAGACGAGTCGCGCGACCGCCGCCGCCAGGTACGCCCCGGCGAGGGCGGTCGCGAGCGGGACCCACGGCGCCCAGGTTCCCACGTCCCCGGTATGAACGGCGATCAGGAAAGCGGGGGCGAGCCCGAACGTGACCGCGTCGGCGACGGAGTCGGCGATGCGGCCGAACCGGCTCGGTCCCGCGGAGCTCCGACGGGAGAAGACGCCGTCGAGCCCGTCGAAGCCGATCGCCGACGCGATGAGGAGCATCGCCCAGAGCTTGTTGCCGGCGAGGATGTAGAGGACCGCGCCGACGCCGAGGGCCGCGTTCGCGAGGGTCGAGAGGTTCGCGTAGACCCGGTAGCGGTCGGTCACGGCCGCTCCCGGGCGATGGCGGTCGTGCCGGCGAGCACCGCCGCGCCGACGCGCACCGTCGCCTCGGCCCGCGCCGCCGGGAGGACGACGTCCACGCGCGACCCGAGCACGATCATCCCGAGGCGTTGGCCCTTCTGACCCGTGTCCCCCGCGCGCACGAACGCGACCAGCCGCCGCGCGAGAATCCCCGTGATCTGGACGACCTCGACCTCGCCGATCGCGGTCTCGAGCCGGTAGGAGCGCCGGACGTTCCGGCCGGCGTCGGGGCGGTAGGCGGGCCGGTGGCCGGCGCCCCCCGGCGAAACCTCGACGACCGTCGCGTCGAGCGGGAAGCGGTTGACGTGGACGTTCGTGACGTTCATGAAGACCGATATGCGCAGTCGGTCGCCGTCGACCTCGACCGCGCGGACCCGACCGTCCGCCGCCGACACGATCCCGCCCCCGGGGACCCGCTCGGGGTCGCGGAAGAACGCCGCGAAGAAGGCGGCGAGCGCCCCCGCGGTGAGGAACGATGCGAGGACGAAAGGTGACGGGGGGAGGACGCGCGTTGCGGTCAGGAGCCCGAGAAGGAGCGCCACGGCCCCCGGAGGTCCGACGAACCGGACGGCCCCGGGGGCGAGCACGCGTCTAACCGGTCAGCACGATCTCGATGTTGACGCCGTCGGGGACCTGGATCCGCATCACCTGTCGGAGGGCCCGCTCGTCGGCGTCGATGTCGATCAGTCGCTTGTGGATCCGCATCTCCCAGTGGTCGATCGTGCTCGACCCGCCCCCGTCCGGGCCCTTGCGGACCGGCACCTTGAGGCGTTTCGTGGGCAGAGGGATCGGGCCCGCGATCGCGACGCCGGTCTTCTGGGAGATCTCGCGGATCTGCTTGCAGATCGAGTCGACCTTGTGGGAATCGCTGCCGCTCAGGGAGATCCGGGCCTTCTGCGTCATCGATAGTCCCTCCCCTCGGCCGACCGGTTCCCCGCGTGCGGGTCACTCGCGCTTCTTGACGTCCACGACGACGCCCGCCGCGACCGTCTGACCCATGTCCCGGACCGCGAAGCGGCCGAGCTGGGGGAACTCCTTGTACTTCTCGATGACGAGCGGACGCTTCGGCGTGATCTTCACGACCGCGGCGTCCCCCGTCTTGAGCGTCTGGGGGTTCTCTTCGGCGACCTGGCCCGTCTTCGGGTCGAGGCGCTTCTGGAGCTCGGTGAACTCGCAGGCGACCTGGGCCGTGTGGCAGTGGAAGACCGGCGTGTAGCCGACCGTGATGACGCTCGGGTGGTTCAGCACCTGGATGTTCGCGATGAAGCTCTCGACGACCGTCGGGGGGCTCGATACGGGACCCGCGACGTCGCCGCGTCGGATGTCGTTCTTGTCGATGCCGCGGACGTTGAAGCCGACGTTGTCGCCCGGGATCGCCTCGGGGACGGTCTCGTGGTGCATCTCGATCGACTTCACTTCGCCCGACTTCCCGCTCGGCAGGAAGATGATCTTGTCGCCGACCTTCAGCTTCCCGGTCTCGACACGTCCGACGGGGACGGTGCCGATGCCCGTGATCGTGTAGACGTCCTGGACCGGGAGCCGGAGCGGCTTGTCGGTCGGCTTCTCGGGGACCTTCAGGTTGTCGAGCGCCTGGAGGAGCGTCGGGCCCTTGAACCAAGGCATGTTCGGGCTCGGCTTGTTGATGTTGTCGTCCTTGAACGCCGAGATCGGGGCGAAGACGACCTGCTGCTCGATCTTGAAGCCGACGTTCTTGAGGAGCTTCGTCAGGTCCTCCTTGATCCCGTTGTACTTCGCCTCGGAGTAGTTGACCTCCTGGCGGTCCATCTTGTTGATCGCGCAGATGAGCTGCGTGACCCCGAGCGTCCGGGCGAGGAAGATGTGCTCCCGGGTCTGCTCCTGGACGCCTTCGGCGGCCGAGCAGACGAGGACCGCGGCGTCCGCCTGGCTCGTCCCCGTGATCATGTTCTTGACGAAATCACGGTGGCCGGGGGCGTCGATGATCGTGAAGTAGTACTTCTGGGTGTCAAAGCGGCGGTGCGCGATGTCGATGGTGACGCCGCGCTCCCGCTCCTCCTTGAGGTCGTCCATCACCCAGGCGAACTCGAACGTCGCCTTCCCCTTCGCCTCGGCCTCCGCCCGGAACTTGTCGATCTCTTCCTGGCGAATGTAGCCGGTATCGAGCAGCAGACGACCGACGGTGGTCGATTTGCCGTGGTCGACGTGGCCGATGAAGACGATGTTGAGGTGGGGCTTCTGTGCCATGCGGTGCTCCGGGCGCGGCCAAAAGGTGCCCCTATATAGGCGTTGTCTCGCCGGAACACCGAGAGCGTCGCCGGCACCGACGGTCTCGGTCCGGCGAAGGGCGGCGCGCCCCGACCGGAGCCGGGGTCCGGGCCCGTCCGGGGCCGGCCGCTCGGGCCCTCGGAGACCGACCGGACCCGCACGAACTCGCCGGAGCTTCCCCGCCCATCGGGGCCCGGCGCGGGGGCCGTACGGCCTACGGTTCCGGCATCACGACGTGCTCGTTTCCGTCCGGGTCCCGGATCGACGCCCACCAGCCCCACGGGTCCTTGCGGGGTTCCTGGTGGAACGGCACGCCCCGGGACTTGAGCTCCGCGCAGCTCGCGGCGAAGTCCTTGCCGGGCAATCGAAGCAGGATCCCCGAGTTCCCGGGCTCGAGCGTTCCCTTCGGGTCGAACTCGGTGGTCTGGCAAAGGTGCAGGACGCCCGGCCGGCCGCGTCGGCCGACCGTCACCCAGTGTTCTTCGTCGTCGATCAGGTCGAGGCCGAGCGTGGACGTGTACCACTCGCGGGCCTTCTTGCGGTCGGAGACGACGACCGCGACGCTGGAGAAATACGGTTTCGTTCCGGTCGGTGGCTTGGACTTTGCGGGGGACATCGGGGACCTCGGCCGGACGAGGGCGTATCTCCTATTGAGGGGGGCGGGGAGGGGTGCCGAAACGGGACCCGTCGTCCCGGTCCTTCCCGGCATCCGTGGGGCCACCGGCGGTCGGTCCGGGACCCCTCCCGGGCGGCCGGACGATCGCCCGCGGACCCGAGGCCGAGGCGGGGTCACCGGCACAAGCGATTTAGGCTGGGGGCGGGTCGGTCGTCCCGTTCGCGAGCTCCGGCGGTAACCGTGCCCGACCTGACCCTCCACACCGTGGGCGCCAGCCGGGCGTCGGTCGTCCGACTGATGGTCCCGACGGACGCGAACTTCGTGGGCAACGTCTTCGGCGGTCAGATCCTCGCCGAGGTCGACCGCGTGGCGTACATCACGGCCACCCGCCATGCGAAGTCCAATTGCGTAACGGCCTCGTTCGACCGTGTCGATTTCATCCTCCCGGTGCACGTGGGAGAGGTCGTTGACTTCGACGCGATGCTCACGTACGTCGGGCGCTCGTCGATGGAGGTCTGGGTCCGCGTGCAGTCCGAGGCGCTTGCCGGCGGCGCCCCCCAGCTCGTCGGCGAGGCGTTCGTCACGATGGTGGCGGTCGACCCGCACGGGCGACCGGTGCCCGTCCCGCCGCTCGTCCTCGAGACCGACGAGGAACGCGGGCGCTTCGAGGAAGGTCGCCGGCGGATGGAGGCCCGGCGACGGACGCGTTTGGCCCCATCTCGATAGGAAGAACCATGCTGTGCGAAATGTGCGGAAAGGAATCTGAGACCGTGAGCCGGGTGCGGATCGAAGGCACGATCCTCCGGCTCTGCCCCGCTTGCGCTCGATTCGGAACCCCGATCGACCCCCCGGCCCCGGTCGCGGCGGGCGCCGTGCCGGTCGGCCGGCCGCGGACCCCGGGCGGCCCCGCCAGCCACACGGCCGGTGGAGGACGCCGCCTCGAGGAACGCGACCTCTACCAGGACATCGGAGAGATGGAACTCGCCCCCGACTGGTACCGGCGCGTGCGCGTGGCCCGCGAGGCCCTTGCTTGGACGCCCGAAGACCTCGGGAAGAAGCTCAACGAGAAGAAGTCGGTCGTGCTGAAGCTCGAGTCGGGGAGCCTTCGTCCCCCCGACGCGCTCGTACGCAAGATCGAGCACCTGCTCAAGGTCCGCCTGCGGGCGGAGCCGGAGCCGACCGGGTCGCCCTAAGGCGACGCCCGCGCGCCGCCGGAGGGCCCGCGGTCGCCGGCCATCGACGGCGGGGGACCCCGGCGGCTGTGCGGCGAGCGGCCGGCCGGGGATCCGACCGGCCGCTCGAGTCCGACCTCCGTGCCGACCTCGGCCCGCGCGAACCCCGAACCGGAGATCCCCTCAAGCACCCCTCGTAGGTCGGCCGAGTAGCGCGCGAGCAACCGCTCGCTCCAGGTGAGGTACCCCAGCCCGACGGCCGAGAGCCCGCCGACCGCCGCGACCCCGAGCGCGTCGTACGGCATCTCGAGGGCGACCAGCACGAGACCGACCACAAGGCCCAAGACGGCCGCCAGGGCGCGCCAAATGCTCCGGTGGGCCCGGCGGTCGCGGTGGGAGAACGCCATCGTCGGACCGACGCCACCGAGCCGGGCGGCGTCACCGGCCCCGCGCCCGCGCCGCGCGGGGCCGCAGGAGGAGCTCGAGGATGGCCTTCTGGGCGTGAAGCCGGTTCTCGGCCTGGTCCCAGACGGCCGCGCGCGGGCCGTCGAGCACCTCATCGGTGATCTCCTGGCCGCGATGGGCCGGCAGGTCGTGCAGGACGAACGCGTCGGGGGCGGCGAGCGCGACGAGGGTCAGGTCGATCCGGAACCGCTCGAACGCCTTCTCCCGGGCCTCCGCTTCCCCTTCGTCACCCATCGAGATCCAGACGTCGGTGTAGAGCGCGTCGGCGCCGCGGGCGGCCTCGCCCGGGTCGTGCGTCAGCTCGATCTCGGCCCGCGAGACGCGGGCCAGCTCTCGCGCTTTCGCAACGACATCGGCCCGGGGGTCGAACCCGACCGGGGTCGCGGCCGTGACATCGAGGCCGACCGCCGCGGCGCCGAGGAGGAGCGAGTGGAGCACGTTGTTGCCGTCACCGACCCACGCGAGCCGGTGCCCCCGAAAGCGTCCGCGCCAGCGCTCGTGCATCGTGAGCAGGTCGGCGACGATCTGGCACGGGTGCTCGAGGTCGTCGAGCGCATTGATCACCGGAACGCTCGCGGCCCGGGCGAGCTCGGCGAGATCGTCGTGGTGGAACGCCCGGTACGTCAGGCCGTCCACGAAACGCGAAAGGACCCGGGCCGTGTCCGCGATCGTCTCCCCACGGCTCAGTTGCAGGTCCCGGTTCGAGAGGTAGAGGGCGTGGCCCCCGAGGTCGGTCATCGCGACCTCAAAGGAGATCCGTGTCCGCGTCGACGGCTTTTCGAAGATCATCGCCAGGTTCTTCCCGGCGAGGGTCGGACGCCGGACGCCGCGGTGCCGGTCGGACTTGAGGCGGGCCGCCCGTTCGAGAAGCGAGGGAAGGTCGGAGGCGATGTCGGCCAGCGACACAAGGTCGCGCTTGACGGACGGCGGCGTCACGGTTCGGTGAAGACGACGACGGCCCAAAATGGTTCCGCCACCGGCTCGGATACCGCCAGGCGCAGGGGCGAGAGTCCGGGGAGGACCGTGTGCCAAACGGCGGGGAACACTCCGGCCCGTTGCGGGGCGCGGGAGGACCCCGACGCCGTGCGCACGTTAAGAACCGGGCCCGGCTGCGGCCACGGAGGCGTCACGATGCCGGCACGTTCGAAGGCGAGACGACCGACCGACCGTCCGCGGACCGCCCGACCGAAGACCCCACCCTCGAGGGGCCGCCGGGTCTACATGGTGACGGGGGGGCTCACGAAGTTCGCGAAGGCCCACCCCGCGATGGACTTCCGCCTCATGGTGAAGCGAGCGTACGACTATGCGCTCAAGGGTGTCCCGGGGCTGACCGCCGACCGGATCGACGGCACCCGGATCTCCTACTTCTCCGACCACTTCGCCCGCCAGCTCAAGGCGGCGAGCATGGTCCAGGATTACCTCGGAATGAACCCGAAGGGGTCGGTGCGCATCGAGTGGGGGGGCGCGACGGGCGGGGAGTGCTTCCAGGCGGCCTACGAGGCCGTCGCGAGCGGTCGGATGGACGTCTGCCTCGCGGCCGGTTTCGAGACGATGAGTCGTGTGGCAACGTGGAAGGGCAACGAGTTCATCGCGCTCGCTTCGGACACGAACTTCGACTTTCCCCTCGGGGGATTCTACACCGGCTACTACGCGTTGATGGTCGTCCGCCACATCTACGAGTACCTGCGCAAGGGGAAGTACGCCGAGGTGAAGGACGAGCGCGAAGCGCAACGTCTCGCGATCGCCGAAGGCTCGCGGATCATGAGCAAGGTCTCGGTGAAGAACCACCGCAACGCGCTGCACAACCCGTACGCGCAGTACCCGAAACGGCTGACGGTCGAGGACGTCCTCCGTTCCGAGATGATCAGCTACCCGCTCACGCGCGGGCAGATCTGCACGATGAGCGACGGGGCCGCCGTGGCGGTCCTGTGCACGGAGGAGCGGGCGAAGGAATTCACCGACCGTCCTGTCCGCGTCTCGGGCGTGGGGTGCGGGACGGACACGATGCGACTCGCCGACCGCCCGTTCGGGCGCGTCCCCCTGCTTCCGCACGAGCGGGCAAAGGACTACGAGGACCTCGAATACCCGGGCGTCCACTCCTTCCGCGCGGGGCGGGCGGCCGGACTCGAGGCGTACCGGATGGCGGGGATCACCCGGCCGACCGCGGAGCTCGACTTCATCGAGCTGCACGACGCCTACGCGTCGAGCGAGATCCAGACGTACGAGGACCTCGGGCTGTGCCGATACGGCGAAGGTTACGACTTCGTCGAGCAGGGCGACCCGTTCCTGAAGGGGATCGACTACGGTTTCTCGACGCCGAGGGCGGGCACGATGCCCGTCAACCCCTCGGGCGGCCTCATTGCGTGCGGCCACCCGGTCGGCGCGACCGGGCTCATGCAGGGGGTCTTTGCGTTCTGGCAGCTCCAGGGGACGATCGGCAAGCACTTCGGGGACCCGACCCTCCAGCTCGACCACCCTCGTCGGGGTGCGATCCATAGCCACGCCGGCACCGGCTCGAGCGTGACGGTCTCGATCCTCGAAAGGGGGTTCCGATGAGCGCGCGTCCCCCGACCATGACGAGATTCCGCGACGTCCAGACCGAGCTCGAGAAGAGCGGCGCGGCGATCTTCCGCGACTCGGACGGCGTGGAGAGCCTGATCGTCCGGTACCCTTACGCCATCTCGTACATCCACAGCTATGCCGAAGACACTCCGTTCTTCCTCGGCCTCGCCGAAGGCCGGCTGCGCGGCTCGAAGTGTCGCCGGCCGAAGTGCAAGTTCGTTTTCGCGACCCCCCGAAGCCATTGCATGGTTTGCGGGGCGCCGACCGAATGGATCGACCTGCCGACCCACGGCCGGGTCCATTCCTGGACGACCTGCCACTTCGGCAGCGAGGCGTTCCTGAAGGAGACACCGTACAACCTCGCGCTCGTCGAGTTCGACGGGGCGGGGAGCCTCCTCCTGGTGCGCCTCAAGGACTGTGCGGAGTCCGATCTCTTCATCGGAATGCGGGTCGAAGCGCGGTTCGAGCCGAACCCGAAGTACTCGGTCACCGACGTCTGGTTCGTGCCCTCGGGCTGACCGTCCTAGGACCCGGGGCCGCCGCCCGCCGCCTTCCCGGGGGCCGGAGCGACCCGCCGCCGGGCCTCAGGCCCGACCGGCGCCCCCGCGATCGTAAAGCCGGGTTTACGGGACGCCTAAGTACCCTCCCGGGCCGACCGACGACGATGAAAGACTCGGACTGGTTCGGGGCGGTGGCCCTGATCACCGCGGTGCTCGTGGTCCTGGTCGGCGGCGCGGCGCTGTCGGCTCAGGGATCGGGGTCCGCGCCGACGACGAGCGCCGCGACGACGGCCGTGAGCTACCTCAACCTCACGATCGCGATCAACGCCACGACCGGGATGCCTCAGTACCAGCCCGCAAACTTCTCCGTCCCTCGCGGCGAAGTAAAGGTGACGCTCACTGACGAGGACCTCGTGGCGAACTGGTCGGCCTGCCCGTGCCAAGTGACGGGCACGGTGGGCAACACGGAATCGATCAATGGTTCCGCCCCCGTATCGACCGTGAGTCCGACGGATGTGGCCCACACGTTCTCGGTCCCCCAGCTGGGGATCAACGTCTACAGTCCCGGGCAGAGCACGATCACGTTCACGCTCTCGCTCGAGCAGACGGGGCAGTTCTCGTGGTTCTGCGAGGACCCGTGCGGCGCGGACGGTCTGACCGGTGAGCCGATGGGGGTGCCGGGGTACATGAGCGGCACGATGACGGTCTACTAGGCGGGCCCGGCCCGTCGGCGGCCGCCGCACCCGCGACCGGACCTACGGTGCGGCCGGCCGGAAGAATGCCGCGGGCCGGGCTTGAACCGGCGGCTTCAAGATCTTCAGTCTTGCACTCTCCCAAACTGAGTTACCGCGGCGCGCACGACCCCGACCTTCCGCGGCGTATAAAGAGTGTCCGCGGTCGGCCCGATGCGCCCCGGGCGGGCCGCCGCCGGCTCGACCGGCGCGTCGGCTCCGGCCGACGCGCGCGCTCACGTTCGAGCGCCGACCGGGGCGGCCTCCTCCCCTCGATTTTATCTAATCCGCGCCGCCTTCGACGGTCGCCGTGACCCGTACCCTCGTCGTCAGCGAGAAGTTCAACACCGCGCTGCGGATCGCGGTCGTCCTCTCCGACGGCCGCATGAAGCGTTCGCGGATCGAAGGGACGAACGTCTTCGAATTCGAGCGACCCGACGGGACGTATCTCGTCACCGGCCTGCGCGGCCACATCGTCGAGCTCGACTACCCGAAGGAGCTCTCGGAGTGGTCGTTCGAAAGCCTCCCCCGGCTCCTCGAGACGACGCCGCTCAAGCGGGTCACGGAGACCGGGATCGTAGCGGCGCTTCAGTCGCTCGTGCGCGACTGCGACCGGGTCATCATCGCGACCGATTTCGACCGGGAAGGGGAACTGATCGGACTGGAGTGCCTCGAGTTGCTCGAGAAGGTCCGCCCCGGCATCGCCGTGGCCCGGGCGCGCTACAGCGCGCTCACGCGGGAGGCGATCGAGACGAGCTTCGCGAACCTCGAGCACCTCGACCGCGCGCTCGCGGAGGCGGCCGAGGCCCGTCAGGAGATCGACCTCGTCTGGGGCGCGCTGCTCACCCGGTACCTCTCGCTGACCGCCGAGCAGCGGGGCCGCAGCTTCCTCTCGGTGGGGCGGGTCCAGACGCCCACGCTCGCCCTCCTGGTCGAGCGCGACCAGGCGATCAAGGAGTTCGAGCCGACTCCGTTCTACCAGATCGTCGCGACCTCGGAGAAGGGCGGCGAGGAGTTCCGACTCGCCCACGCCCACGGGACGTGGGACGAGAAGGCGGTCGCCGAGGAGGTCCACCGCCGTACCGAGGGAGCGACCGAAGGGGTCGTGCGGGAGTTCCGGGAGGAGGAGAGCCGCCGTCGCCCTCCCGTGCCGTTCTCGACGACCCTGTTCGTCGCGGAGGCGACCCGGCTCGGCCTCGGCGCCGCGAACGCGATGCGGATCGCCGAGGACCTTTACACGCAGGGGCTCATCAGCTACCCCCGTACCGACAACACGGTCTATCCCCGGGGCCTCGGGCTCCGCTCGCTGGTCGAGAAGTTCGTCGACGGACCGTTCGGTGAGGCCGCGAAGTTCGTCCTCGAGCAGCCGTCGTTCCGGCCGACCCGCGGCCGGACCGAAACGACCGACCACCCGCCGATCTACCCGACGGGCGCGGTCGACCCGAAGAAGTTGCGGGCCGACCACGCTCGCCTGTACGAGCTCGTGGTCCGACGGTTCTTCGCGACGCTGAGCCCGGAGGCGGTCGGCTGGAGCCGCAGCGCGACGGTCGACGTCCGGGGCGAGCCGTTCGAGGCGAAGGGCCACCGGGTGACGGACCCGGGCTGGTACCGGGTCTACCCGTACTCCCAGCCCGACGAAGCTCCCCTGCCGGTGCTCACGGTCGACGAGACCCTCCCGATCCGGGACGTGCGGCTCGTCGAGGACCACACGAAGCCGCCCCGCCGGTTCACTCAGGGGTCGCTGATCCAGGAGATGGAACGGCTCGGTCTGGGGACCAAGAGCACGCGCCACGACGTCCTGCAGAAACTGTTCGACCGCCGGTACGTGAACCAGCGGCAGCTCGAGCCGACGACCACCGGGATCGCGGTCGCGGAGGCGTTGAAAGCCCACGCGCCGCTGATCACCCGTCCCGAGATGACCCATCGTCTCGAGGAGGACATGGGCCGGGTCGCCGAGTCGAAGAAACCGAAGGCGGAGGTCCTCGAGGAGTCGCGGGAGATGCTCCGCGAGGCGTACGCTCTGCTCGCGGCGAACGCGAGCGGCGTCAAGGAGACCCTGACGGGCGCCCTGGACCGCCAGCATTTCGTCGGCCCGTGCGCGAGGTGCGGAGGCGCCCTGCGTCTCGCCCGCAGCCCGCGCGGCGCGCGCTGGGTCCAGTGCGTGAACAACCCGGCGACGTGCACCGCGACGTACGCGCTCCCGTCGGCCGGGTTCGTGGAGCCGGCGCCCGAGTTCCTCTGCGGCGTCTGCAAGGTGCCGCGCGTGAAGATCACCTTCCGGGGCCAGCGACCGGACCTCTACTGCATCAACCCGGAGTGCACCGAGCACCACCGTGCGTTCCGCATCGGTGTCTGCCCGAGCTGCGGAAGCCCGCTCCAGATCCGTTACTCGTTCGCGGGCAAGCGGTTCGTCGGATGCTCGGGCTACCCGACGTGTCGGGTCACCTACCCGCTCCCGCAGCGCGGCAAGCTCGAAAAGGACCAGCCCCCGTGCCCGGTCTGCCGCGCGCCGGTCGTCACGGCGATCGAGGCCGGCCGGCCCCCGTGGACGCTGTGCATCAACCCGACATGCCCCACCCGGGCGAAGCCCGAAAAGGCCGGGACGCCGGCGGCGAAGGCGAAGGGCGCCCGCGCCCGCCCGAGGGGCAAGGCCGCGGCTCGCCCCCGGACCCGACCGGGCGCGGCCGCGGGGGAGGCTCCGCGCACGCGGCGACGTGCGTCGAAACCGGCCCCCGGCCCGGGGCCCGGCGAGCCCGCGGGAACCACCGCGGCACCGCCCTAGCGCGGGCGGCCGAAAGACGGGCTGGAAGCATCGAGCGGCCTAAAGGCTCGACGCCCCACCCCGGGACCCGGTGACCGTTTCCCGACCTCCCGGACCGCGTTAAATACGGACGCTCGGTCGTTCGACCGATGAGCTCGACCTCCCGGCGGCTGCTCGAGATCGACTCGCGTTCGTTCGAACGGCGGATCGCGGCCAACCCGCTCGTGATCGTGCCGGTGGGCGCGCTCGAAGCGCACGGCCCCCACCTCCCCCTCGGCGCCGACCAGCTCCAGGCGGAGGCGACCGCGCTCGCCCTCGCCGAACGCGTCGACGGGCTGGTGGCGCCGACGATCCCCTACGGCAGCGCCCCGGGTGCCCGCCGCTTTCCGGGCACGGTCTCCCTCTCCATGGCCCAGCTCGAATCGCACGTCGCGGGCGTGCTGGGAGAGCTCGCGCGCTCGGGGGTCCGTCGGCTGCTCGTGCTCTCGGGCCACGCCGAACGCGGGCACATGGCCGCACTGCGCGAGGCCGGCGAGACGACCGCCCGGGAGCACCCCGGGACGCGCGTCGTCGTGCTCTCGGACTACGACTTCGTCTACGAGCTCCGCGGCAAGGAGTCCCCGCTCACGGACGGCCACGCCGGCCTCCTCGAGACCTCGCGCGTGCTCGCGATCGCTCCCCACGCGGTCGGCCCCGAGCGCCCGGTCGTCGAGAACCGGTCGAGCCCGTTCGTCCCGGGCGCCCCGAGCCCGGCGGAGTGGCCCGAGAGCGTCATGGGGGACACGCGGTCCGCGTCGAAGGCGCTCGGCGACAAAGTGCAGTCGTATGTCCTCGACCGTCTGGCCGCGACGGTCGATGCCCTTCTCCCGCTGTAAGGTCGGTCCCCGATGCCCGAACCGTCCGACCTCATCCGCATCCGCGGTGCGCGCCAGCACAACCTGAAGGACGTCTCGATCGACCTCCCGCGCGGCCGGTTCATCGTGATCACGGGCGTGAGCGGTTCGGGGAAGTCCTCGCTCGCCTTCGACACGCTCTACGCGGAAGGCCAGCGACGGTACATCGAGAGCCTCTCGTCCTACGCTCGCCAGTTCCTCGGCCAGATGGACAAGCCCGACGTCGATTCGATCGAGGGCCTCTCGCCCGCGATCGCGATCGAGCAGCGCTCGGGGAGCCGCAACCCCCGCTCGACCGTTGGGACCGTCACCGAGATCCACGATTTCCTGCGCCTCCTGTACGCCCGCATCGGCGTCCCCCACTGCCCGAACGACGGCGAGGAGATCGCGCCCCAGTCCGTCGACCGGATCGTCCTCGCGATCCGCACCCGGTCGCGGGGCGAGAAGGTCGACCTCCTCGCCCCCGTGGTTCGCGCGAAGAAGGGCGAGCACCGGGACGTGCTCGATCGGCTGCGCAAAGGTGGCCACCGGCGGTTCGTGATCGACGGCGTCGAGGTCCGACTGCCGGGATCCGAGGTCCGTCTTGAGAAGAACAAGAAGCACACGATCGAGGTCGTCGTCGACAGCTTCGAGGTCTCCGACGAGGAGGAGAGCCGCCTCGCCGAGTCGGTCGAGCTCGCCCGAGAGCTCGGCGACGGGCTGGTCGTCCTCCGTCGCCCGGGCGGGGCGCGCGAGACGTTCTCGAGCCGTCGCGCGTGCCCCACGTGCGGGTTCTCGATCGAGGAGCTCACGCCGCGGATGTTCTCGTTCAACAATCCGGCGGGCGCGTGCACCGAGTGCCTCGGGATCGGCGCGACCCTCCACGCCGACCCCGACCGGATCGTCCCCGACAAGGAAAAGCCGCTCGGCAAGGCGATCGTCGTCTGGGGGCTCACGCCCGGGGCGAACTCGCTCGCCCGATTCGCGAAGGCGTTCGGCTACGACCTGCGCCGCCCCGTCCGGGAGCTCTCTGCGGAGGGCTGGAAGGCGATGATGTACGGCTCCACGAAGAACATCGGCACGGTCGGGGGTGCCGGCGAGTGGTGGTGGGGGAGCGGCTGGCTGCGCGAGGGCCTCGTGGCCGCCGTCGAGCGCCGCTGGAAGGCGACGAAGAGCGAGAGCGCGAAGGAGTACTACCTCGGCTTCCTGTCGTTCGTTCCGTGCCGGTCGTGCCAGGGCCGTCGCCTCAAGCCCGAGAGCCTCGCGGTGACGGTCGACGGCCGGTCGATCGCCGACGTCGGGGGCATGACCGTCCTCGACGCCGCGGCCATGTTCCGGGGCCTCACGCTCACCGAACGCGACCACCAGATCGTCGGCCAGGTCGTGAAGGAGATTCGCGCGCGTCTCGGCTTCCTCGAGAACGTCGGCCTCACCTACCTCACGCTCGACCGCTCGTCCGGGACGCTCTCGGGCGGCGAGTCGGAGCGCATCGCCCTCGCGACCCAGATCGGCAGCGGTCTCGTCGGGGTCCTCTACATCCTCGACGAGCCGTCGATCGGCCTCCACCCGCGCGACCACGCCCGCCTCCTCGCGACCCTCAAGACGCTGCGCGACCTCGGCAACACCCTCCTCGTCGTCGAGCACGACGAGATGACGATGCGCGAGTCCGACTGGCTCGTCGACCTCGGTCCCGGCGCCGGCCGCCTCGGCGGCGAGGTCCTCTACTCGGGGCCGCCCGCGTCGATCGGCGGGGCGCCGCGCTCGCTCACGGCCCAGTTCCTGTCGGGGCGGCGCACGATCGCCGTTCCCGAGACCCGAGCGCCTCCCGCGCGCCGGTGGCTGACGATCCACGGACCGCGGGAGCACAACCTCAAGGGGGACGACCTCAGGATACCCCTCGGCCTCTTCGTCGGCCTGTCGGGCGTCTCGGGAAGCGGGAAGTCGACGGCGCTCGAGGAGATCCTCTACAAGGCGGTCCAGCGGCACCTCGGGCTCGGGCGCGCGACGCCCGGGCGCCACGACTACATCGAGGGGATCGACGAGGTCGACCGGGTCCTCCTCATCGACCAGTCCCCGATCGGCCGCACGCCGCGCTCGAATCCGGCGACGTACACGGGCATCATGACGCCGGTCCGCGAGCTCTACGCCGGGCTCCCCGAAGCCAAGGCCCGGGGCTTCGCGCCGGGACGCTTCAGCTTCAACGTCGCGGGCGGACGGTGCGAGGCGTGCGAGGGGGACGGCGTGATCCGCTACGAGATGCACTTCCTCCCGGATGTCTACGTGGCGTGCGACGAGTGCCACGGGCGACGGTTCAACTCCGAGACGCTCGAGGTGATGTTCAAGGGGAAGTCGATCGCGGACGTCCTCGACATGACGGTCGACGAGGCGCTCGCGTTCTTCCAGTACCACCGCCGCATCGAAACGCGCCTGCGCCTCCTCAGCGATGTCGGCCTCGGCTACATCCGACTCGGCCAGAGCGCGACCACGCTCTCGGGCGGGGAGGCCCAACGGATCAAGATCGCCTACGAGCTCGCGAAGCCCCCGACCGGGCGGACCCTCTACCTCCTCGACGAGCCGACGACCGGCCTCCACTTCGCCGACGTGGACCGGCTGCTCGCCGTTCTCTTCCGCCTGCGGTCGGGCGGCAACACCGTGGTCGTGATCGAGCACAATCTGGACGTCCTCAAGTCGGCCGATTGGCTGATCGATCTCGGCCCGGAGGGGGGCGACGCGGGCGGCAGGGTCGTGGCGCAGGGACCGCCCGAGGAGATCGCCCGGGTTCCGGCCTCGCACACGGGCCGGTTCCTCGCGCCCCTTTTGCGCGCTCCGGTCCCGGTCGCGCGGCGAACCCGCCCATGAGCGACCGACCGCCGGTCGAGCTCCCGGCGTTCGTTCCGGCGAGCCACCTGGCGGCCGCGACCGGCGAGGGGTTCCGGCCGGGTCCGGTCGGTCCGGGGGTCTACCTGTTCCGCTCGGCGGCCGGGGACGTCGTCTACGTGGGGAAGGCCCGCAGCCTGCGGCGTCGGGTCCTCGACCACCTGCGAGCCCGCATCGACAAGGACGGTTCGATCCTCGCGGAGAGCTCGAGCGTCGAGTTCGTGCCGACATCGAACGAGCGCGAAGCGCTCCTCCTCGAGGCAAGCCTGGTCAAGCAGTACCAGCCGCCGTACAACGTGCTCCTCAAGGACGACCGCAGCTACCCGTACCTCGCGGTGACCGTCGGCGAGGAGTTCCCGCGCGTCCTCCTCGTGCGCCGCCCGCGACGCCGCGCGGGCGTCCAGCTGTTCGGCCCGTACACGAGCGCGCGCGAGGCGCGGGGGGTCGAGCGGCTGCTCGGGGACCTCTTCCAGCTCCGCCGGTGCGTCCGATTGCCCAAGGAGGCGTGCCTGTACTACCACCTCAAGGTCTGCAGCGCGCCGTGCATCGGCGCGGTCGACCGCGACGCCTACCGCGCCCAGGTCGAACGGGCGACCGACGTCCTCCGCGGCCGGTCGCCGCTCGTCCGGCCGGCGGTCGAGGCGGAGATGCGGGCGGCCGCGTCGCGCGAGGAGTTCGAACGCGCGGCGCTCCTGCGCGACGCACTCGAGGGCCTCGGCGCGCTCCGGGACCGCCAGTCGGTCATCGGTCCCGGGAGCGGGCGGGCGGACGTCCTCGCTCTCGCCTACCCGAACGACCCCTCGACGCTCCGCGTCGCGGTCGGCCTCGTGCGGGTCGACGACGGGGAGGTGCGCCAGACCGAGCCGCATCTCGTGGCGATCCCGGCCCACGACGTCCCCGAACCGGGGGAGATCCTCCGACAGTTCCTCACGCAGTACTACGGCAACCAGTTCGAGCTGCCCGCGCGGATCTACGTCGCCGGCCCACGTCCGGCGGGGATCGATCCGACGCTCGACGAACTGTTCGTCCCGCGCGGCGTCGAGGTCCAGTTCCGCCCGACCGGCCGCTACGCGGCGCTCGCCCGGCTCGCCGAGCGGCTCGCCCGCGCGACCGTCGACCAGGTCGTCGCCCGGCCGGCCCCGCGCGAGGTCCTCCTCGCCCTGCAGAGCCTCCTCGAGCTCCCGACGATCCCGAATCGCATCGAGGGGGTCGACATCTCGATCTTCCAGGGCGCCGAGGCGGTCGGGTCGCTGGTCGTCTTCGAGCGCGGGCTCGCGAAGCGCTCGGAGTACCGACGCTACCGCATCCGGTCGGTCGAGGGCACGAACGACTTCGCGATGGTCGCCGAGGTCGTGCGACGCCGGTACCTCCGTCGCCTCGCCGAGTCGGAGCCGCTCCCCGACCTCCTGCTCATCGACGGCGGGGCGGGCCAGCTCTCCGCCGCCGTCTCCTCCCTCGCCGCGCTGGGCCTCGCGGACCGCATCCCGACCGTCGGGCTTGCGAAGCGGGAAGAGGAGGTCTACCTCGCGGACCGGCCCCGACCGATCTCGCCGAACCCGAACTCCGCGCCGATGCTCTTGCTCCGAGCGGTACGCGACGAGGCCCACCGGTTCGCGGTCACGTACCACCGGACGCGACGGCGCATGCGGCTGCGCGACGAGTTCGCCGTGGCCCGCCGGTCGACCGCGCCGACCGGTTAGACCCGGGCTCCGGGGCCGCTGTCGGCGCGAGGCGGACACCTCGTTCTCTCAAGGTCCGCACCCCGCCGACGGACTACGTTCGGAACCATTATCGGTTCCACCGCGGTGACGCGACGCGGATGGCCGGGGACGCCCGGGACCGACCCGCGACCGTTCGGGACATTTCGGTCGTCGTGGTCGTGATCTTCGTGGGGCTCTTCCTGACCTCGTTCACGGTCCTGGGAGCCCTCTTCCTGACGCTCACCCCCGACGGCGAGTTCGCGCTCTTCATCCTGCTCTCCGTGACCCTCCTCGGGGTTTTCGCCGGATGGTCGCTCTACCTCGAGGCGGGGGATCGCCGTTGGTCGACGGCGCGCGAGCGCGCTTCCCTTCCCCCGGGTGGGGTCGGCCGGTCGGGCTCCGCGGATTCCGAGGGGCCCGCCCGTGAGGGAATGCGGCCGTATTCCGAGCGGGAGTCGGAGCACCGAGAGTCGGGCACCTCCCCCTCCGGACCCACGGGAGACCGTCCGTCACCGCCCTGAGGGGGAGGTACGCCCCGGCCCCGGCTCCTCCGCCCGGGAGGAAGAAGTCGGGCCACGGAACTTCCCGGGGGCGATGCTCGGCCGGTTCAGCGGGACGCGGGCCGCCGCTCGGGGGTGCCGATGAACGGCATGCCCTGGACCCGGCGTGCGACCTCGGCGGACGTGAGTCGGCTCAGCTCGGCGTCGGGCTCGAGGATCGCCACGTCGAGCGCCTCGGCCTGGAACGGCGTCGGCGAGCCTTCGGCGACCGCTTGGACGGCGAGTTTGAACGCGGACTCCTCGTTGAGGTGGTCGGTGACCTTCTCCTCGAGGAAATCGGCGACCGCCCGACGGTTGCGGCCGATCGCGTACGCCTTCCACCCGATCGTGGCGCCGCTCGGGTCGAGTTCGACCAAGCCCGCGGTCCGACCGTTGAACCCTCCGAGGAGGAGCGACACCGCGAACGGCCGGGTGCCGCCGAACTGCGTGTACTGCTGGAGGAGCGTGCCGAGCGCGTGCCCGAGCAGCGAGTACGGTGCGACCTCCCCGTAGCTGATCCGGTGGCGCTGGGCCTCGACGCGGAGGAACTCGACGAGGACCCGGGAATCCGCGATGAGTCCGGCGGTGACGCACCCGAGGCCCGCGTCGATCGCGAAGCTCTTCTCGATCGAGCCGGACTCCGCGAGCGAGCTCACGGGCAGGTTGCGGTAGGCGACGAAGACGATCCCCGTGTCGTACGTCACCGCGACGGCGGTCCCGCCCATCTGAATCGCCTGGAGGGCGTACTCGACCTGGAACAATCGTCCGTCAGGGGAGAAGACGGTGCTCGCACGGTCGTACGCCATCTGGCCGGGTTGCATCTCCATCGCCGAGACTCTCCGAAAGCGAGGCGGCGGAACCGGGCGGGGCATTTGAGCCTACGCCTCTTCCCCCCTCGGGCTCACTAGGTGGCGACGGGCCACCACGGGGCTCCGGCGTCCCTTCGGGGCCGCCGCTCCGGACGCGAGGCCCCGCCAACGGCGAGGCGGACGGGGAAACCCCTCCTAGAGTTCGAAGGTACGGGCCGGTGATCCCGGGGACGAGCGGCGGGCGGCCGGAGCTGGGCGTCCGACTCCGATACCGCCGAGGCCGATCGGGCGATCTTCTTCGCCCGCCAACAGGGCCCGGGGGCGCGTCGTGCGGCAGCGTTCAGCGCTCCGGCCCCGGACGACCCTGCGACCTTCGGCGCGCACCGCGCGAAGATCCGGGGGGGCCGGCCGTGACCTCGCACCGGGTCGAGGGTGAGCGCTCGATCCGCTCGGGCTCCCGCTCGCCTCGGGGGGCGCCGACGTTCCGAACCTCCCCGGGGCGCCCGGGCGCCAATGCTTTTACCCCGTAGCCCACCTCCTCGACGTCCCATGGAGACGCGCGGGCTCCACTTGCTCCCGATGGCGTCGAGCTACCGTGGCGAGCTCTCCCCCGCGTGTCGGCAGTGCGCCGAGGGCCAGAAAATGGTCCTCTTCGTCTCGGGCCTGTGCCGGTTCCGGTGTTTCTACTGCCCGGTCTCCCCGACCCGCAACCAGCTTGACGTGGTCTACGCGAACGAGCGCCGCGTGACGCGCGACGCCGACGTGCTCGACGAGGCGAGGTCGATCGGGGCGGCCGGTACGGGGATCACGGGCGGGGACCCGCTCGGCGTGATCGACCGGGTCGAGCACTACGTCCGTCTCCTCAAGTCGGAGTTCGGGGCCGGGCACAACATCCACCTCTACACGCACGAACCGAACCCCGAGAAGCTCGCGCGGCTCGCCGCGGCGGGGCTCGACGAGTTCCGCCTGCACATTCCCCACTACCTGTGGGGGCCACTGTCGAGCGACGGGGGGGCGTACCGATCGGTCCTCGAGGAGGCGCCCTCGTGGGGTATCCGGCGGGGGGTGGAGATCCCCGTCCTGCCCGAGAAGGAGGCGGAGCTCCGACGGCTACTGCACGCCCTCGACCGGATCGGGGTCGACTTCGTGAACCTGAACGAGCTCGAGTTCTCGGAGACGAACGAGGAGAAAATGCGGTCCCGGGGCTACCGGGTCGACCCGCGCAATGGCTGGGGGGTCCGCGGCAGCCGGGCCGTCGCCGAGCGCGTCGTCCGCGAGATGCGCCTGTCGGTGCCCGTCCACTACTGCTCGTCCCGGTTCAAGGACGGCGTGCAGCTGCGCCAGCGCCTTTTGCGCCGCGCCGAGCGAACGGCGCCCGCGTTCGCCGAACGGACCGGGGACGGGACCGTTCTCCTGGGGATCGTCGAGGCGACCGGCGCGCCGAACCTCGAGCGCTGGGCGGCGAGCGTCGCCCGGAGGCTCGGGTCCGCCCCCGTCGACTACCGTTTGGACACCGCGCGACGGCGTGTCGAGCTCGCGCCCGACGTTCTGCGCCGGTTGGCCCGGCGGTTGCCTTGGCCGGCCTTCGAGGTGGAAGTGTACCCGACCGCCGACGCCCTCGAGGTCGAGAGGGCGCCGCTCAACGACGCGGCCCGGTCGAGCTCCTCGTCCGGTACCACATAGCCCTCGTCGCACGCGTGACCTCCCCAGGTGAGGTACCGTCGGTCGCCGCGGCGGTTCTTGATCGTGCACGGTCCCCAGCCCCCGTTCTCGGCGCCGTACCACATCGGGCAGTCCTGGCAGTGGAGAGTGACCACCGCCCGGGCGGGGCGGGAGGGCGGGCTCATCCGGTCTCCTCGTCCCGGCGCTGCCAGGCGCGAACGGTGTTCGCCATCAGCTCGGCGACCGTGACCGGGCCCACCCCACCCGGGACCGGGGTCAGGGAGTCGGCCCAGCCGTCGAGCGAGGCGGCGTCGGCGTCGCCGGCGGGGATCCGGCTGCCGGGGCGGTCCGGGTCGGGAACGCTAGAAAGCCCCACGTCGACCACGTTCGCCCCGCGGGGGACGACCGTTCGGGTCAGAAGGCCCGGCCGCCCCGCGCACGAGAAGATTGTGCGGGCCCCCGCGAGGGCGCCCTCGAGGTCCCGGGTCTTCGAGTGGAGGAGCGTCACGGTGGCATCGATCCGGGTCGACTTGCCCGCGAGCAGCAGGGCGAGCGGGAGGCCGACCGTCTCCGAGCGGCCGATCACCGCCACCCGTTCGCCCTCGAGCGGGAGGTGGTAGTGGCGGGCG
Source organism: Thermoplasmata archaeon (assembly GCA_021816865.1). Taxonomy (GTDB): domain Archaea; phylum Thermoplasmatota; class Thermoplasmata; order Lutacidiplasmatales; family UBA184; genus Lutacidiplasma. Next base: position 192,566 of record JAKAWX010000002.1, read on the forward strand.
ATGTCGATCGCGGCGAGCGCGACCGCCGGGACGTGGACCGGCCGTTGGGCGACGAGCCGCCCGAGATTCTCCGGCCCGACCCCGTCGACGTCCTTCCGGGGTCGGAGCACGGCCACCGCGGCGTAGAAATCGAACGGTGGCGGGAGCGGATGCTCGAGCAGGACCGCGTGCACGGCCGGATCCGCGTCGAGCGCGCGCAGGCGGGCGACGAGCTCGGCGGGCCCCGCGGAGGGTCCGAGGGGTTCGTCCCGGAACGCGATCCCGACCTGGGCCGCGGCCTTCGCCTGCCGGCGCAGGTAGAACCGGAACGGGCTCTCGACCCCCCGATGGACGCTGACGAGCGACGGGGGCGGGGTCCCGGCGGGAGCCGCGGCGAGGGCCGCGCGGCTCGCGCTGTCCCGCGCGGCGACGACCGGCTTTCCCTCGAGACGAACGGTCACGGCCCGCTCCGGCGGGCGGAGTTCGGTCCGGTAGATAACGGACCACTTACCGTCGCGCCGCGCGGTGGTCTCCGGACCGGGACCGTCGCGGACCCGGTGGTGCCGTCGCCGACGTCGCTCGCCCCGAAGGGATTTATACGGATCCCCGCTTCGTTTACATGGCGCTACGACCCCGGGACCAACGGGTTGGGACGCCTACATGGAAGAGGGAGCGGAAACACCGCCGGCCGCGGCCGATTCGGGCCCCCCGCCCAACGAACTCGACGTCTGGTCCCGAACGCTGCCGTATACCTCGAGCGCCCAGGTTGAGGTCCCGCCTCGTCTCCTCGAGCAGGTGATCGGCCAGGACGAGGCCGTCGAGGTCGCGCGAAAGGCGGCGACCCAGAAGCGCCACATGATCCTGATCGGCGAGCCGGGAACGGGCAAGAGCATGCTCGCCCGGGCGATGGTCGACTTCCTGCCCAAGGAGCAGCTCCAGGACATCCTGGCCTACCCGAACAGCGACGATCCGAACGAGCCGAAGATCCGGGTCGTTCCGTCGGGCAAGGGCAAGGAGATCGTCGCCGCCCAGAAGCTCGAGGCGGCGCAGAAGAAGGAGCAGCGCACGATCCTCTTCGTCGTCCTCTCCCTCGCTGTCTTTGCCTTCACGCTCTACATTGTGATCACCCAGCACGACCTGACCGCGCTCCTCTTCGGCCTCCTCATCGTGTTCATCATCTACGCGCTGGTCCGGTTCTCGGGCGGACGCAACGACGCGGGGGCGGGAGTGGCGAAGCTCCTCGTCTCTCATACTCCCGACGATAAGCCCCCGTTCATCGACGCCACCGGTGCCCACGCCGGGGCCCTCCTCGGCGATGTGAAGCACGACCCGTTCCAGTCGGGAGGCCTCGAGACGCCGCCGCACGACCGCGTCGAGGTCGGGGCGATCCACAAGGCGAACGGCGGGGTCCTGTTCCTGGACGAGATCAACCTCCTCAAGATCGAGAGCCAGCACTCGCTCCTCACCGCGCTCCAAGAGCGCAAGTTCCCGATCGTCGGCCAGTCCGAGCGGTCGGCCGGTGCGATGGTCAAGACCGAGCCCGTCCCGGCCGACTTCGTTCTCGTGGCCGCGGGGAACGTGGACAGCGTCCAGACGATGCATCCGGCGCTGCGCTCGCGCATCCGCGGGTACGGCTACGAGCTCTACGTCAAGACGACGATGCCCGACACTCCGGACAACCGGATGAAGCTCGTCCGGTTCATCGCTCAGGAGGTCGTGAAGGACAAGAAGATCCCGCACTTCGACCTCGGCGCGATCACGGAGGTGATCCGCGAGGCCCAGCGTCGGTCGGGCCGCTCGGGGCAGCTCACGCTGCGGCTGCGCGAGCTCGGCGGCCTCGTGCGGGTCGCGGGGGACATCGCGCTGTCCGAAGGGGTCTCGATCGTCCAGGCCGAGCAGGTCGTGCGGGCGAAGCGGGCGAGCCGCTCGCTCGAGCAGCAGATCGCCGACCGGTACATCGAACGCCGCAAGGAGTACCGGATGTTCTCGGTCGAGGGGGCGGCGGTCGGCGTCGTCAACGGGCTCGCCGCGATCAATGCCCAGACCGGCATGGCCGAGTTCTCGGGGATCGTCCTTCCGATCGTGGCCGAGGTGACGCCGGCGCAGACCCGCAATGGGGGCGTGGTGGTCGCCACGGGCAAGCTCGGCGAGATCGCGCGCGAGGCGGTCCAGAACGTGAGCGCGCTCATCAAGAAGTACACGGGCGAGGACATCTCGCGCTACGACATCCACATCCAGTTCGTCGGCACGTCGGACGGGGTCGAGGGCGACAGCGCCTCCGTCTCGATCGCGACGGCGGTCATTAGCGCGCTCGAAGGGGTCCCCGTCGACCAGTCCGTCGCGATGACCGGCTCGCTCTCCGTCCGGGGCCAGGTCCTGCCCGTCGGGGGCGTCACCGCGAAGGTCGAGGCGGCCGCCGACTCGGGCATCAAGCGCGTGCTCGTCCCCGAGGACAACCTCGACGACCTCGTCCTCGAGGCGAAGTATCGCGGCATGGTCGAGGTGATCCCGGTGCGCACCCTGCGGGACGTGCTCAAGTACGCCCTTGTGGGCCAGGGAAGCCAGAAGGAGTCGCTCCTCGAGCGCCTTTCCGCGATGGTCCGGGCCACGAGCCGCACCCCCGAGGAGATCCCGGCCTCCGTGACCCCAGTACCCCCCTCCCCGGGACGACCGACCGGCTCGTGAGAGGCTCGTTCCGGATCCCGGTGCACCCCCCCCTCGCGACGCGTCCCGCCAGCCTCCCGCAGGAAGGAGACGAGGACCGGTTCGTCGACCGGGAGTGCTTCGAGTTCAACCAGCTTCTGCGGCCCGCCTGGAACGACCGACGCTGCGAGCACTGCCGTCATTACCTGACCGCCCGTTGCCCGCATATCGACGAGTTCCTGGACGACGTGGAAGATTTGACCCCGGAGTGATATCGGCCGGTCGTGCGCGGGCTCCTCGTCGGTCGGTTCCAGCCGTTCCACGGGGGCCATCTCGGTCTGGTCCGGACGATCCTCGCCCGCCGGCCCGACGACCGCCTGCTCGTCGGTATCGGGAGCGCCGAGGAGTCGTACACCTGGAAGAACCCGTTCACGGCCGGCGAGCGGTTCGAGATGATCTCGCGCGCGCTCGCGGAGGCGAGGCTCGAGGGCGTCGAGATCGTCCCGGTGCCGGACATCGACCGTCACGCCCTCTGGGTCCGCTACCTCGAAGGGCTTCTCCCGCACTTCGACCGGGTCTACACCAACAACCCGCTCACGCGCCTCTTGTTCGAGAAGGCGGGGTACGATGTCGAGGGCCTTGCCCTGCTCGACCGACGCCGCTTCGAAGGCGAGAACCTGCGCCGTAGGCTCGCGAGCGGCCGCGGCTGGAAAGAGCTCGTTCCCCCGGCGGTGGCCGGGTACCTGGCGAACCTCGGAGCGCCCGCCCGCCTCAAGATCCTGAGGGACGGCCAGGGCCGATCCGCCGGGGGACGGTTCCGTTGACCGGCGACGAGACCCCCGCTCCCCACGGCTCGAGACGCCCGCGCTTCGAGCCGCTGCCTCCCTGGGTGGGGCCGACGACCCGTCTCGTCCACGGCGCCCGACGTCCGGACTACAACGCCGGGGCGGTCGTGCCGCCGATCTACCAGACGTCGACGTTCCACTGGCCCGCCGAGCGCTCCGAAGCGTCGGAGAAAGGTCGGGCGTACCTCTACACCCGTATCGAGAACCCGACACTCGAGCTCCCCGCCGAGATCGTCCGCCAGCTCGAGGGCGGCGAGGCCGCCCGGCTCTTCGGCTCGGGTATGGGCGCCATCACCGCGAGCGTCCTCTCGCTCCTCAAGAGCGGCGACGAGGTCGTCGCTCTCGAGGGCCTCTACGGCGGCACCACGGACCTCCTCACGGACCTCTTGCCGCGCTACGGGATCCGGGTCCGCGAGGTCGGCGGGCCGGCGGCCCGCGAGCCCGAGACGGTCGTCTCGGAAGCGACCCGACTCGTGGTGGTCGAGAGCCCGACGAACCCGCTGCTCGAGGTCCACGACCTCGCCCGGTGGTCCGAAGCCGCCGACCGGGTCGGGGCCATCCTGCTCGTCGACAACACGTTCGCGACGCCCGTCAACCAGAACCCGATCGCGCTCGGCGCCGGCCTCGTCGTCCACAGCGCGACCAAGTACCTCGGCGGACACTCCGACCTTCTCGCCGGGGTCGTCGTCGGCGCCGAGCGTCTCGTCGAACGGATCGACGCGAAAGGGTACTTCGGGGCCTCCGTCGACCCGTTCGCGGCGTACCTGCTCGGGCGGGGGCTCAAAACGCTCGCGCTGCGCGTCGCGCGGCAGAACGAGAACGGCCGGCGGGTGGCGGAGTCGGTCCGCGACCACCCCGCGGTCCGCCGGGTGCACTACCCCGGTTGGGCGAGCGCGGCGGAGGAGGCGATCGCCGCCCGCCAGATGCGCGGCCGCAGCGGGATGGTCTCCCTCTCCCTCCGCGGCGGGACGTCGGCGGCCGAGCGGTTCCTCTCCCGGTTGCGGTTCGTCCACGTCGCGGCGAGCCTGGGCGGGGTCGAGAGCCTCGCGAGCGTGCCGGGTCTCACCTCGCATCGACATCTGCCGGCCGACGAGCTCGCCCGCCGAGGGATCGACGCGGGGCTCGTGCGGCTATCGTTCGGCATCGAGGACACCGACGACCTCGTCCGGGACGTCACCGAGGCTCTCGACGGAGTCCGCTGATCCCCCACCTCGCGCCGTAGGTCCAGCTCGACCGCTTGCCGGCGAGCCGCTCGTTCCGGTTCCGGGAGCCCGTCGCGGACGGTCCGACCTCGTGTGGCTCCCCGCGACGTGCGATCGCGGGAGGCCCCCGCGGCTCGGGGAAGCCTATCGACCTCGGCGGGGCCCGGAGTGCCCCCGAGCGTTTGCACCGCCCCAATGCGACCTCCGCGTCGCATGGTTTAAAGGGCGGGTCGGGAGTCGCCCCCGAGAGATCGGGCGGAGATGGCCATCAACTCCGGCGACGTGGCTTGGGTCCTGACGGCGACCGGGCTCGTAATGCTCATGACGCCGGCGCTCGGTTTCTTCTACGGCGGCCTCGTCCGTCGCAAGAACCTCGTCTCGACCATCGTCCAGACGATGATCATCTTCGCCGTCGTGAGCTTGGTCTGGGCGCTCTGGGCCTACAGCCTCTCCTTCGGTCCCAACGTCGACGGAGTGATCGGCAACCTCTCCAACGCGGGGCTCAACGGGGTGGGTGGGGCCCCGAACCCCGTCTACGCGTCCACGATTCCCGCGTTGCTCTACTTCGCCTTCCAGCTCAAGTTCGCGGCAATAACCCCGGCGCTGATCATCGGCGCATTCGCCGAGCGGATCCGCTTCAAGGCCCTGCTCATCTACGTCGTACTCTGGACGACGCTCATCTACGCGCCGGTGGCCCACTGGGTGTGGGGCGACGGAGGCTGGCTGAGGGACCTCGGGGTCCTCGATTTCGCCGGTGGACTCGTCGTCCACACCACGGCGGGGGTCTCGGCGATCACCGCGGCGCTCGTCATCGGCCGGAGGGAGGAGCCCGACCAGGTGAAGAGCGCCCGGCCGAACAACGTTCCCTACGTGATGCTCGGAGCCGCGTTGCTGTGGTTCGGATGGTTCGGGTTCAACGGAGGCAGCGCGCTGGCCGCGAACGAGCTCGCCGTCTCCGCGCTCGTGGACACGAACCTGGCCGCCGCGGCCGCGGCCGTGACCTGGATGATCGTCGACTGGACCTTCAAGGGAAAGCCGTCGGCCGTCGGGATGTCGGTCGGGGCTGTGGTGGGGCTTGTCGCGATCACCCCAGCCGCCGGGTTCGTGACCCCGATGGTGGCGATCCTGATCGGTACGAGCGGTGCGGTCCTGGCGAATTTCGTCACCAACCTGCGCGCCCGCAGCCGCCTCGACGATTCGCTCGACGTCTTCGCCTGCCACGGGGTCGGCGGAATGTGGGGTGTCCTCGCAACCGGGCTTGCCGCGACGGTCGCGATCAACGCGTCCGGGGCGAACGGCCTGTTCTACGGGAACCCGCACTTGTTCCTCGTGGAGCTCTTCGCGGTCGCGGTGGTCGGGGCGTTCTCGTTCGTCGGCTCGTACCTCCTGCTGCGCCTGATCAACTTCTTCACTCCGATCCGCGTCCGCCCCGAGGAGGAAGAGGCCGGACTCGACCTCAGCCAGCACGGCGAGGAAGCGTACACGATGGGACCCCGGGGACGTACCGAGCCCGAGGGCTGACGGCCCGGGCGGCCCCGCGAACCGACGAACGAGGGGCGGGGCCATGTGCGGTCGCACGTCGGTGGGGGTTCCCCCCAACGTTCACAAGCGGAAGGACCTCCCGAGAGTTGCGCGTTTCCCTTCGGGCACCCGCGGCCGGGGCCAAGGCGGTCGCGTCGGGGGGCTAGGTCAAGTTTATGCGAGACCGGGACTCGGCGCTGACGGTTGCCACTGTAGCTCAGCCGGCAGAGCGGCTGATTCGTAATCAGCAGGTCGGGGGTTCAAGTCCCTCCAGTGGCTGGACTTCGTCCGGCTGCTCGACCGCCGGCCCTCGCGATCGTCTCTCCGCTGAGCGCGGCGGCGGACCGAGGAGGGTTGTTCCCTATCGAACGATGTCGGTCGTGGTTCGTGGCGAGCCCCGGCCCGTTGCCCCCTCCGTTTGGAGGGGGGGCCGGCCGTTCGGCGGGACCTCTACATACCGGGATCGACTCCCCGAACCCGATGGGCGAACCAAGAGAGATCTGGGTCGGCTCGATCGTGATGGAATGCAAGGACTTCCCGCGGATGATGGCCTTCTGGACGGCAGCACTCGGGTACGCGGCCCGCGAGCCCCCTTCGGAGGATTGGGTCGTCCTGCACGACCCTGCGGGGAAGGGCCCGAACCTCTCGCTCCAGAAGGTCCCCGACGGTCCCGGAGAGGACTACCGCTTCCATTTCGACCTCTACTCCTCCGGGCCCGAGGCGGAAGTCCAAAGACTCTTAGGATTGGGAGCCACCCTGCGGGAACCGGCGCGAGAGGACCGCGACTTCGTGACTCTTGCCGACCCCGACGGCAATCCATTCGACGTTGTCGACGCTCGTGGGTTTGCGTTCGGACAGCGCACCGAATGAGGAGTTCGAGCACACGGCCACGGGGGAGGACGCGTGCAAACGCGCGCGCCTGAGGGGGGACCGGAAGGGGGGTAGACTCGCCATCCCTGTTCCGGCTTGAAACCGTTGATGTCGCCCCGGATCTGAAGCCTCCGCCGAGGCCCCCCATGGGTGGCTTCCTCGGTCGGTGGCGCTCCTGGGTTGTGACGGTGAGGCACGATCCACCGGACGTATGTTGACGCCTTCGTGGGCGACACGGGCCGGGCGCGCTCGAAGTCTATGGCCGAGGACGTTCCTCTTCTGGGACTCCGACGACCCGACCGGGGGCGAGCGAGTCGGCTGTTTCGAGGTTCCGGGGACCGTTTCCGGGCGGTCCGCCCTCCCCCTAGATGCCGGGGGCGGTCCAACGGCAACGACGGATACGGACGGGTCGCCGCCTCGGCGCGCCTCCGATCGACGACATCCTTCGCGAGAATCTTCCGGACCGACAGCTTTTCAAGGTGCGCCCGCGCGTTCCTAGAGACGGCACTCCCATGGTGTCGTTCGCTGCCCTTCCGCCTCGGCGCCCGCCGCGTCTCTACCGCACGGCCCGCGCCCTCGCCCGGCTGTCGGCCGTCGTGCTCGTGCTCCTGCTGGTCTTCCTCGGGACCGTGGCGTACTCCGCATCCGAGCTCGTGCGGCAGAGCCCTCAGACGGGAGGGTTCTCCGCGGGGCTCGCGGCGAACGGCACCATGGCGGTCGCCGGCGCGGTCAGCGTGTCGAACCCGGGACTCTACCCGGTCGGAGGCTTCTCCCTGAGTCTCCGAATCGCCAACGGCTCGGGGACCTATCTCGGGACGGTAACGACCGCATCGGTCGACCTCGTCCCGGGGGGAGTGACGACGGTGCCGGTCGCGCTCTACCTGCCGATCACGTCGGGCGGCCCCGCCGAGTCGCTTCTGGTGAGCGATCAGTACCTGGTCGTCGAGGTCTGGGGGAACGCGACCTACGCGTACCTGTACCCGGTCTCGGTGCATGCGGAAGAGAACCGCTCGTGGGGTGCCCCGTTCTCGAACCTGCGGGTCGGGGTCGGCCCTCCGACCGTGGTCAACGGCTCGGTGAGCGTGCCGGTCACCCTCAGCTTCACCAACCATGCGTCGTTCGCCGAAGTCGGAACCCTGTCGCTCGTGGTGCGCGGCGCGGGAGGTGCGACCTGCGGGTCGGCCTCGTTCCCGCTGGACGTCGTGCCCGGGGCGTACTTTTACGCCACTCAACCCGTCCTCTTGTCGAGCGGGTGCTCCGTGTCGGGGGGGACCGTGGACGCGACGTTCTCGGGACCGGCGGGCACGATCGTCCTACCGCCGCAGGCGATCCCATGAGCGTCGCCGTTCCCGCGAAGTTCCTCTCGTCGTACCACCGGATCCCGTCGCTCGGCTACCGCATCCTCGCCGGAACCGCCCGCCTCGTCCTTTTGCTGATCGCGCTGGTCGGAGTGCCCGCCGCGTCCCTCGCCTACCTCGACTCCCTCGGGATCTCGCTGCCGGTCCCGATCTCCACCGTGGTCGGCGCCGGGGTCGCGATCGCGGTGCTGTCGACCGCGCGCGCCATCGCCCGTCCCACCCGGGCGTACGGCCCCCTCTCGGTCGCTGCGTCCGCCGTGACGCTCGCCTACCTCCTCGCCCTCCGGCTCGCGTCGCCGTACCGCCTCGCCGCCCCGAGCCATTCGCTCGCGATCTCGGTCGGCTACGCGACCTTCCTCGACCTTGTCCTCCTCGTGCCCGCGCTCGCGCTCGTGTCGGGGATCGTCACGACGGTCGAGGACGTCCGCTCTCCGGGCGAGCGGCTCCCCTACGACTACCCGGCGTAGGAGCGAACGGGGGGCGACTACGCGCCCGCGACCTTGACCTCAACCACGCGCACCGGAGTGCGGGGCCGGTCGTTCCCGTCGCGCGGGACCGTCGCGATCTTCTCCACCACATCCTGACCGCCGCGGACCTTGCCGAACACGGCGTGGTGGTTGTCGAGCCAGCTCGTCGCGGCGAGCGTGATGAAGAACTGGCTGCCGCCCGTGTTCGGGCCGGCGTTCGCCATCGAGACCACGCCGGGGCCGTCATGCCGCAGGGAGGGATGGAACTCGTCCGGGATCTCGTACCCCGGCCCTCCGGTCCCGTCGCCCTTGGGGCATCCGCCCTGGATCATGAATCCCGGGATCACGCGGTGGAACGTGAGGCCCGTGTAGAAGCCCTTCCGGACGAGGGTCAGGAAGTTCTCGACGGTCTTCGGGGCGCGGTCGCGAAACAGCTCGAGGCGGATGTCGCCGACGGTCGTCCTCAGGGTGACGGTGGGGTTCGCCATGGAAAAGCGACCGGGCGACGGACTAAAAGCGGCTCGGGGCCGCGCGACCCACCCTTTATGAAGGAGCGGGAGGCTATTTACACCAGGATCGGCGGCCGGGCCGCCGGACTTCGTCGATGAACCGGTCGATCGCGCTCGTGGGCGTGGCCCTCATCCTCGTGGGTCTCGCCCTGATCTCCTCGCCGATCGTCCTCTTTGGTCACGAAACCTTCGACCTCGAACAAGGGGCTGGCATCCTCTTGGTACCGGTGAGCCTGCTGGTCGTGCTGATCGGGGGCGTCCAGCCGAACCCCGAGCGAACGACGGTCGGCGGGACGTTCGGCAACCCCGAGGTCCAGGTGCGCCGGCCCCTCTCCCCGAAGCCGATCGAGGCGGCCCGGGGGCTGGGCTACAGTCTTCGCGAGCCGGTCTCGTGCCGCCACTGCCGCACGATGATCGCGTTCGACCTCGCGCTCTGTCCGCGGTGCGCGCGCCCGCGCGAATGTCGGAGCTGCGCCCGCACCCTCGGAATGGCGAGCGACCGAACGGACTGCCCGGGGTGCCACCGGATCGAGGCGTTCTGCAACTGTCCGCGACTCGCCCGCCCCGCCGGGGCCGGTCCGGTTCCCTACGCCCAGCCCCGCAGGGGGTGACCCGATCCCCGACGACCCCCAGATCCCGCGCGGCGTCGTCCCGTTCGACCCGCGGAACGTCGAGGTCCACTTTGACGGGGCGTGCGACCCACCGAAGGGCGGCGGTGTCGCGACCTGGGGGTACACGGTCGAGGGAGGGGGGTTCCGCCACGAGGAGTGCGGGCTCGCGGTACGGCCGTACTCCCCGCACTCGACGAACAACGTGGCCGAGTACGTCGCCGCGATCCGGGCGCTCGAGTGGCTCGCGGAGCACGGCTACCGCGGGGCGGTGCGCGCGTACGGCGACAGCCAGCTCGTCGTCCGCCAGATGGACGGCTCGTACCGGGTCCGCGCGGAGCACCTGCGGGCGTACCACGACCGCCTGCTCCAACTCACGAGATCGTTCGCGTCGGTCGATCGGTCGAGTTCGAGTGGGTCCCCCGCGAGCGGAACGAACGGGCCGACGAGCTCTCCAAACGGGCGCTTGACGAGGCCAGCGCGGACACGAAGCGATACCGGCCGAAGGCACCGGTCGAAGTGGCGGCGGAAGACGAGCCGCCTGGGCCGGACGGCGCCTAGCCGTTCCAGCGGACCGTGTAGACGAGCGTTCGGCCCTCGATCGCCGCCCGGGCGCGAGCGGAGTCGACGTACGTCGCGAACGCGGCGGCCGCTTCGAGCGAGAGCTTCGGTCGCGTCCCGTAGCCCCGGGGGCTGCCCTGGCCGAGGATGACGGGCGGAGGGGCGGGCCCGGCGGGGACGACCGGAGGCTTGCGACCTTCGATCGTCACGACCCCTCGGTACCGGTCGCGGAACGTTCGGGGAGCCGGGCGTCTCGGCACGGAAGGGCCGCGAGCGGGCAGTAGGCTTCGCCGAACCCCATCGCCCCCAAGGGCAGCGCCGCGAGGATTCCCAGCCCTTCCTGTCTGTCCGACACGGTCTTCGGGCGCGTGTCAGACGCACGTCATACATAAACCCCGAAGCTCGACACGAAGCAGAGGGGTTCTCCAAGGCTCTCTCGTCAGGGATCGAGGGCCGACGGACGGCGGACACGCGGTCCCGGCCGGCTCGAAGGTTCAGCCCGTCGAGTAAAAAGGGCGGGCCGGTCTGTCGGCGTCGATGGCGCAGCCGGCCGGTTCCGAGATCGAGCGACTCCTCGAGCGCGCCGAAAGCCGGTTGCTGGAGATGTCGATCGACGCCCAGCGGGCCGACTGGCTCTACTCGACCTACATCACCCCCGACAGCGAGGCACTCTCCGCGCGCGCGTACGCTCGGGTCATCGCGGCCACCGTCGACCTCGCCAAGGAGACGACCCGCCTCCCGCCCGCCGACGCCTCGTCCCCCAGCGCTCGGAAGGTCAAGCTGCTACGCCTGATGCTGCCGCTGGTCGCCCCGTCCGACGCGGCCGACTCGGAGGAACTCACCCGACTCGTCGCGGCGATGCAGGGGAGGTACGCGAAGGGTCGCCACGTGCCGAAGGGCGCGACCGACGCGGTCGACCTCCAGGGCCTCTCGCACATCCTTCTCGAGAGCCGCGACCCCGACGTGCTCGAGGACGCGTGGACGGGCTGGCACCGGGTCGGTCGCGCGATGCGCCCGGAGTTCGTACGGTACGTCGACCTCGCGAACCGGGGGGCGCGGGAGCTCGGGTTCGAGGACACGGGCGCGATGTGGCGGTCGAAGTACGACATGGAACCGGCCGCGTTCTCCCGGGAGGTCGATCGCCTCTGGGAGGAGGTCCGCCCGCTCTACGTGGCCCTGCACGCTTACGTGCGGCGGCGGCTGCGCACCGTCTTCGGCCCGGATCGCGTGCCCGAACGTGGCCCGATCCCCGCCCACCTTCTCGGCAACATGTGGGCGCAGTCGTGGGAGGGGATCTATCCCCTTCTCGCGCCGACGGAGACGCGGCCGGGGATCGACCTCACGAAGATCCTCCTCGAGCGGAAGACCACCCCCACGGAGATGGTCCGCCACGCCGAGCGATTCTTCGTTTCGCTCGGTTTCGACCCGCTACCGGCGTCGTTCTGGGAGCGGTCGATGTTCGTCCGGCCGCGCGACCGCGAGGTCGTCTGCCACGCGAGCGCGTGGGACGTCGACTTCGTGGACGACCTGCGCATCAAGATGTGCATCGAGGTCACCGGCGAGGACTTCCGCACGATCCACCACGAGCTCGGGCACAACTACTACCAGCGGGCTTACGCGCGCCAGCCGTTCCTCTTCCGCGACAGCGCCCACGACGGCTTCCACGAGGCGGTCGGCGATACGATCTCGCTGTCGGTGACTCCGGAGTACCTCGCGCGGATCGGGCTCGTGGACGAGACCTCTCCGCCGGACGACGACATCGCGCTTCTCCTCCACCGCGCGCTCGAAAAGGTCGCCTTCCTTCCCTTCGGCCTGAGCGTCGACGCGTGGCGGTGGGACGTCTTCTCCGGGGCGGTCCCTCCCGAGCAGTACAACCGGGCCTGGTGGGAGACCCGACGGCGCTACCAGGGGGTCGCGCCGCCGCACGAGCGGACCGAGGCCGAGTTCGACCCGGGTGCCAAGTACCACGTACCCGCAAACGTCCCGTACATGCGCTACTTCCTCGCGCACATCCTCCAGTTCCAGTTCCACCGGGCGCTCGCGCGGGAGATGGGCGCCACCGGTCCGCTGCATCGGACCTCGATCTACGGCTCGCTCGCCGCCGGACGACGACTGCGAGCGATGCTCGAGATGGGCCAGAGCGAGGAATGGCCGACCGCCCTTGAGGCGATCGCGGGCGAACGGACGATGAGCGCGCGGGGCCTTCTCGAGTACTTCGCCCCGCTCCGGCGCTGGCTGGACGAACAGAACCGCGATGGCCCCACGGGCTGGTGAGCGTCGGGGCCGGTCGGCCCCTTCGTCGGGACGCGCCGCCGCCCGCCGCCTCGCCGCGGAGCTCGCCCGGTCGCTCGCGCGGGCGCCGAGGCGCCCCGCGCACCCGGCACTGCGCGCGTACCTCGGCTCACCCCTCCCCGTCCGGGGCGTCCGGGCCGCCGAGATACGACGGATCGCCCGAGAGTTCTGGCGCCGCGCGGGTCCGCCGAACCGCGGGACGTTGCGGTCCGTTCTCCGGGCGCTCTGGGCCGGCCGCTGGTTCGAGGAACGGGTCCTCGCGATCGAGATCCTCGCCCGGGCCGGGGTCGACCGCGGCGATCGCACGACGTGGCGGCTCGCCGACCGGTTCGTCGACACCGCGACCGGCTGGGCCCTCTCCGACAGCTTGGCCGCGGGACCGATCTCGCGCGGGCTCGCGGCCGACCCTCGTCGCTTCCGCGAGATCCTCGGCTGGACCGGGTCGCCGAATCTTTGGCGACGGCGGGCGTCGGCCTACGCGATGAACGTGCTCGTCCGTTCCGGAGAGCTCGACCGGCCGTTCCTCCTGCTCGACCGCCTCGCCCGGGACCCCGAGCGGTGGGTCCAGCGGGCCGTGGGGACGTGGCTCCGGGAGTGCGGGAAGGTCGACCGACCTCGAACGGCGCGTTTCCTCTTCGCGCACGTTCGGGAGCTCGCGCCGGTGGCGCTCACCGTCGCGACCGAGCGATCGTCGCCCCGACTGCGGAGCGCGCTGCGCAGCGCGCACGCGCGACCTCGGGCGTCGGGTCCCCGGCGGCGAGAGTATTAGCCCCGGAGCGCGCTCGGGACCCCCGCATGCTGCTCCGTCCGGGCGAGCATATCGTGCGCAGCGCGTACGCGGTCCTCGACCGCAGTGGCCCCGCCTTCCCGGAACGCCGCCCGGGCGTACTCTACCTCACGAACCGCCGCCTCGTGTTCGAGGCCCGCATCTCGCGCGGGCTCGTCCGGGACCTTGTCTCGGATCGCGAGACCGAGATCGTGCTCGACGCCCCGCTCGAGGAGCTCCGCCACCTCTCGATCCGCCCGGGACGGATCCGAGGTCCCCGCCTCGTTATCGACCTCGCGCGCGGGCGGCCGGTGTTCGACCTCCTCGAACCCGCGGAGTGGGCGGGCTCGATCGCGGAAGCGCGGCGCGTCGGGCCGGTGCGTCCGGGTCCCGACGCGTCGGGCTCCGGTCCCGGCGAGCGCCCGGTCGTCAAGGTACGCTGTCGCTACTGCGGCAACCTCGGCCACGAGTCGGAGCGCCGATGCCTGTTCTGCGGCGCGCCCCTGTAGCCTTCCCTCCGTTCAGAAGGGGAGCTCGCGGAACAGCCTCGCGAATCCCGTCCTCACCCAGTGGGCGGCCGTGACGCTCGAGACGACCGCGGTCGAGAGCGCGACGCCGATCCGGATCGCGGGGTCGACGTTCGGCTGGGCGATGACGAGGGCGCCGGGGAGGACGATCGCGAACAGAAGGACCATGCCGGACCCCATCGCCGCGAGCATGGCGGCCGGTCGGAGGTACTGGGGTCGAGGACGCTCCTGGAAGTCCGAGAACCTTGCGGCGAAGACGAGCCCCCAGAGCGCGAGCGAGACGGTGGCCCCCTCCGCCAGGAGGACCGTCCCGCCGACCGCGACCGGCGGCAGGTGGACGACGAGCCCGACCAGCACGGAGACCCCGGCCGCGACAAGGAGGGCCGGCAGGAGGACCGCGACGACCTTCGCCCGAACGATGTTCCTTGGGGCGAGCGGCAGCGCGTAGAGGAACTGGAGGGACCGTCGTTCCTGCCCGACCGAGGTGGCGGAGACGAGGAGCGCGAAGAACCCGGCGACCCAGCCGACCCACACGACCGAGCCCTCCGTCCCCAAGAACGGCCCCTCGACGAAGACGAGGACGATCAGCACGATCGGCAGCACCAGCATGGGGAGCATCTCGCGCCGGCGCGTGAGCCCGCGTAGGTCCTTGGCGACCAGCGCGGCCTCGTTGGGCGCCAGGCCGAGGGCGGCGAGGCCGCGGTGGCCCGAAGGTGACTGGCGAGGCTCGAAGCGGACCTCGACCGCGGACGGCACCCAGAAACGGACCCGGAGCCGGGCGGCGGCGTAGAGGAGGACCGCCACGAAGAGGAGCTGCCCGATCGCGTAGGCGAGGGCCGAGAACGCCGCGCCCTGGGTCCAGAGGAGGAGCGCCTCGGTCGACCACAGGAACGGGATGAGCGCGCTCGCGTAGGCGACGGACGAGAGCGCGCGGAGGCTCCCGAACAGGAAGATCGGGTTCACGAGGAGCTGGATCGTGAGGATGACGACGGCCAGCACGAGGGCCCGCAGGACGAGCGTCAGGTGGCCCCCGCGGCCGAGCCGGACCGACCCCGCTCGCTGACTGACCGAACGGACCATCTCGACCAGCACCGCCCCTTCGAAGAGCGCGAGGACGCTCAGGGCCGCCGTCAGCGCGAACGTGGAGATCGTTCCCGCCGTGAGGGCGATCGAGAGGAGCCCCCCCAGGATGACCGCGACCCCGAACGAGTAGGTGTACGCGATCGCGCTCGCCGAGGCCGCGACGTACTCGGCGGCGGTGAGCGGAAGCCAGTTTGCCGCGTCGCTCCCCGAGAATTTCGCGGTCGCGGTCAGCTCGAACATCACGCCGGCCACCAGCACCACGGAGGCGGAGAGCAGCGGAAAGTAGGGGACGATCTGGTCCGCGACCGCGGCCAGTGGCGCGGCGGGCGGCCTCGCGGAGATGATGACGAACTCGGCGAGCGAGAAGGTGACGAGGAACGCCATCACGTCCACGACCGCCAGGAGGACCGGCCGTCCGAGGAAGCTCGTGGGGTCGGAGGTGCTGCGGCCGCTGCGCAGTTGCGAAACGACCAGGATCTCGGAGAGCCGACGGACCCGGTGCAGATCCATGGGGCCTACCGGACGAGCCCCTTCACGACGTCCGTGAGGTCGTCGGTCCCCGTGAGCGCGAGGAAGACGTCTTCGAGTCCCGATCCCGGGAGGCCCGCGCGTTCCCGCAGCGTGCCGACGGTGCCGCTCGCGAGCACCGCGCCGCGGTGGAGGATCACGACGCGGTCGCAGATCGCCTCGGCGATCTCGAGCACGTGGGTGCTGAACAGGACACCGACCCCCTCGGCGGCCGCGAGGTTCGCCAGCACGTCCTTCGTGACGCGGGCGGAGCGGGGATCGAGGCCGTTCAGCGGCTCGTCGAGCACGAGCAGGCGGGGGTGGTGGGCGAGCGCGGCGATGAGAGCGATCTTCTGTTTCATCCCCTGGGAATAGCCGCTGATGAGGCTGTTCTCGTGGCCGGCGAGCTCGAGCCCGACGAGGAACTGAGGAATGCGTTCCTGGCGGACCGCGAGAGAAAGACCGTACATGTCGGCGACGAAATCGAGGTACTCCGCGCCGGTCAGGAACTCGTACAGGGCCGGGGACTCCGGCACGTAGCCGATGTCGCGCTTCGTCGCGACGGGATCCTCCCGGACCTCCTTTCCGAAGAGGCGGATCTCGCCCGCCTCCGGCCGGATCAGCCCGAGGACCGCTTTCATGGCGGTCGATTTCCCGGCCCCGTTGGGGCCGAGGAGTCCGACGATCTGGCCCGCAGGCACGTCGAAGCTCACGTCCACGAGCGCGCGCACGGGGCCGTAGGACTTCGATACGTGGCGGACCTCGAGCGCCAGAGCTCGCGGCGTCGACGGAAGGGCCCCGGCTTCGCGGTCGGACGCATAGAGAGCGGACATCGAGCGCCCGAGGCTACTCCCCGCTCGCCTTTAGCTCGCCCCGCGGCCCGCGTCGAACCCCGGCCCGGTCGGCCCGCGAGGGATTAAGAGCGGGCAGCCCCCTACGCGGCCCGGGGGCGCTGGTCCGCGCGGCAGCGCGGACGCCCGACTCCGATGATCTCCGCCGTGGTCCTTGCGGCCGGTGCCTCGACCCGGATGGGCGTGCCAAAGCCCCTGGTCGAGCTCGAAGGCCGACCGCTCCTGGCCCACGTCCTGGACGCGGTGAGGGCCAGTGACATCGGCGAGACGGTCGTGGTGCTGGGGTTCGAAGCCGACCGGGTCCGAAGCGCGGTACCGCTCGGCGGAACCCGAACCGTCGTGAACCCGGGGTTCCGCGACGGGATGAGCAGTTCGCTGCGCGCGGGCGTCGCCGCGCTCGGCCCGTCGTCCCGGGCGTTCTTCGTCGTTCTGGGCGACGCCCCGTTCGTCCGTCCGTCGACGTTCGCCGCACTGCGCTCCGCCCGGGAGCGCACCGGGGCCCGCATTGTCCTTCCGACGTACCGCGGGGTCCGGGGCAATCCGGTGCTGATCGACCGGACGCTCGAGGCCGAGGTCGACCGGATCTCGGGCGATCGAGGGTGCCGGGCCCTTCACCAGCGGCATCCCGAGGAGACCGTCGAAGTGCCGGTCGAAGACCCCGGGGTGTTGGTCGACCTCGACACTCCCGACGACCTCGCCCGGGTCGAGGCCGCCCTCGCACGGGGAGCGGACCTCGCGGAGATCGCGGCCACGCTCGACTCCGATCGACCCCTTGCGTCGGGGGCGACGCGAGCCCGACGACGGACCCGCGGACTCCTCGACGTGTTCGGCCGGGTCGCGGAGCTCGAGCGGCGCCGGGAACCGTTCTGCCTCGCGATCGTGACCGGCGTGACGGCACCGACCTCAGGCAAGCCCGGGTTCAAGGCGGTCGTGCGGGAGAACGGGACGATCGAGGGATGGATCGGGGGCAGCTGCTCGCGGCACGCGCTTGTGGCGGAGTCGCGAGCCGCTCTCGCGGACGGCCAGCCGCGTCTTTTGCGCCTCCGGCCGGGCGCCGAGCCGTCGGCCCCGCCGTCGTCCGGCGTCGTCGACCGGATCTTGCAGTGCCAGAGCGGAGGAGCCATGGACATCTACCTTGAGCCGCACGGTGCGTCGCCCCAGCTGATCGTCGTCGGGGAGTCCGCGGTCGCCGAGGGCCTCTCAGCGCTCGGGCGGCTCCTGGGCTACCGGGTGGTCGCGGTCGGACCGGGGCTCGACCCGGCACGGTTCCCCGACGCCGACGAAGTGGTCGCCGACGTCGCCGACCTTGCCGCGAAGGTCGACCGCACGAGCTACGCCGTCGTCGCGACGATGGCCGAGTACGACGGCCTCGCCCTCGAGGCCCTCGTCCGGTCGCCGGCGCCGTACGTAGCGCTCGTGGCGAGCCGGCGCCGCGCCGGGATTCTGCTCGAGGAGCTACGAGCCCGCGGCGCCCCCCCCGACGCTCTCGCCCGGGTCCGCGCCCCCGCGGGTCTCGACATCGGCGCCCGGACCCCGGAGGAGATCGCGCTCAGCATCCTCGCCGAGATCGTCGAACGCCGACGGGGCTCCGTTCCGCCACCCACCCCGGCGGAGTCGGAACGCGGGAGTGCGCCGGCCGCGGTCGATCCGGTCTGCCACATGGAGGTCGACCCGGCGGCGACGTCGCTCAAGACGGAGCGCTCCGGCACGGCGTTCTACTTCTGCTCGGAGAGCTGCCTCCGACGGTTCACGGAGCATCCCGAGGAGTTCCTCGCCCCGTGAGAGCCCGGAGGGCGAGACGACGGGGTACGGGTCAGTTCTCGCCCCAGAACGGGGCGTCGGAGGATCCTTCCCGCCGGAGGAAGGTGACATGCTCCGTCGCGCCGGGAGTCGGGCGCAGCGCTTCCACCGCGTGAACGAGCAGTTCGTACGCCGCGTCCTCGGTCTCGGCCGGTTCGTCGTCGGGCGCACCGCCGGGCCGATAGACGCGCAACGTGCCGCGGTCGATGCCGAGCAGCACGTGGCCCGAGCCGTCCCGTCGGGCCCAGGAGAGCAACCGGCCGTCCGGGCGCTCGACCACGCCGACCCAGCGCAGGGCTCCGAACCAGCGTCCGGCCAGGCGCCCGAGAAGCGTTTCGGCCGAGGTTCCCACCGGAAGGTCGACCTGGGCGACGGGTCGGAGGTCCGAGGTCAGCTCGTCGACCGAGCGCTCCACGCCCGCCAAGGCCCGGTACCCTCCGTCCACGCGCTCGACCAGTCCCTCCCGCTCGAGGCGACGCAGCGACCTCGCGAGCGATTCCGGGTGGGCGCCGAGCACGCGCCGTAGGCCGCTGAACGCCATGCGGCCCGGCAGCCCCTGGAGGGCGTCGAGCACCCGGTCGTCGAGCCGGCCGCTCGACCCCGGGGTGCGCTCGTCCGCGCGGAGGGCCATCGGTGGGAGAAGGCACCCCCGGGGATTTAGGCCCGCGGTAACGGGAGCGTTACTGCACGGGTCCGCCGGTCGGGACGCGCCCGCTCCCGGCGGCCGAGGTCCGTGTGACCGAAATGGACCCGACCCGCTCAATATCCTCGACCGCGCGCTGTTGAGTCCGGAACGGAAACCGTTCCGAGGAAGGCACGATGTCGGAAGAATGTTGCGAAGGAACGCCGGGACGAGCGAACTACGGTCCGTGGGTCTGGTCGGCCTACCGGGCCTACCACGAGCTGCTGCGCGACAAGATCAAGAAGCGGTTCGACGCCCAGGAGGGGCCTTGGATGGACCAGGTCGCCGACCTGCTGGTCCAGATCGTGAACGCCCGCTGGGACGGCGGGCGGAAGAAGGAGAAGGAAGAGGGCGAGCTGCTCGCGAAGCTCGAGCACCTCCTTTCGGAGTGAGCGCGATGGCGGTCGGTTCCCCGCTCGGACCCCTGCCCCGTCCGCCGGTGGGGCCGGAGCCGATGCTGCCCCGGCCCCGGTCGACCTAGGCGGTGTCGATGCTCCACGGCGACCTCGAGGAGCGGATCGTCTCCGCGGTCGAGACGATCGGTCCGTGCGTCGCCGGCGTGGCGAGCCTCCGCCCCGACCGAGGTCCCCGGGCGAACCCGTTCGGTCCGTCGGCGAACGCCACCGGTGTTGTCCTCGAGCGGAGCGGGTTCGTCGTCACCAACCAGCACGTCGTCGACGGAGCGACCGAGGTCCGGGTCCGGCTCGCGGACGGGAGGGACCTCGCCGCGGAGGTGCTCGGGGGGGATGCGGTCACCGACGTCGCCCTCGTCAAGGTCGACGCGGTGGACGCTCCGGCGGCGCCCCTCGGGGAGTCGTCGGCGCTCCGGGTCGGCCAGGTCGTCCTTGCGATCGGGCACGCGCTCGGGCTCCCGGGCGGCCCGACCGTTTCGACGGGCGTGGTGAGCGCGCTCGGCCGTCCTCTGCCGGGATCCGACTTCATCTTCGAGGGGCTGATCCAGACCGACGCCGCGATCAACCCGGGGAACAGCGGCGGCCCGCTCGTCGACCTCGGCGGCACCGTGATCGGTCTCAACACCGCGATGATGCCGTTCGCCCAAGGCGTCGGGTTCGCGATCCCGATCGATGCCGTACGTCGGATCGCCGACGAGCTGCGGCGGAGCGGGAGGGTCGTGCGTTCGTGGGTGGGGGTCGTCGTCGCCGAGCTCGGGCCGGCTCTCGCCCGGGCGACCGCGCTCGACGCCGGTTCGGGGGTCTGGGTCGACGAAGTCGTTCCGCGATCCCCGGCGCACCGTGCGGGGCTGAAGCGGGGAGACGTGCTCGTCCGCGTCGGGCCATTCGAGGTCCGTTCCGTCCGGGACCTTCTCGAAGCGCTCGCCGTATTCCCCGTGGGCTCGGACGTCGAGGTGGGGCTCTCCCGCCGGGGGGTCGTTTCGAGCGTGAGCGTCCCGCTCGCCGAGGCGCCCGCGCCGCGCGTGCCCCGCCGCTAGCCGACGCTCCGTACGGACCCGGCCGCGCGAGGAGTCGCTACGGCGCGGGGCCGCGCTTCGTGTGGAGGATCTGCCAGACCTTCCACGGGTGGATCGGGATGTCGATGTGCTCGACACCGTACGGCTGGAGCGCGTCGACCACCGCGTTGACGATCGCCGGCGGGGCTCCGACGGTCGCCGACTCCCCGACGCCCTTCGCGCCGAGCGGGTGGTGGGGGCTCGGTGTCACGGTCTTCGCGGTCTCCCAGTTCGGCGTTTCGACCGCCGTCGGCACGAGATAGTCCATGAACGAGCCACCGTGGACGTTCCCGTTCTCGTCGTACTGGATCTCCTCGAGCAGCGCCGGAGCGAACCCCATCGTGAGGCCCCCGTGGATCTGCCCGTCGACGATCATGGGATTGATGATCGTCCCGCAGTCGTCGACCGCGACGAACCGGCGGACCTTCACCTGACCCGTCTCCGTGTCGATGTCGACCACGCAAATGTAGCTCCCGAACGGGTAGGTCATGTTCGGCGGGTCGTAGTAGTCGACGGCCTCGAGCCCCGCTTCGACGCCCGCGGGGTGGTTCGTGTACGCCGCGAAGGCGACCTCCTGCATCGTCTTCGACTTCGTCGGGACGCCCTTCACGCGGAACGCGAAGTCCTTCCACTCGACGTCGTCGGGACTGACCTCGAGGAGGTGCGCCGCGATCCGACGGCCCTTTTCCCGGATCTTCCGGGCCGCGACGGCGGCGGCGGCCCCCGCGGTGGGGGTGCTGCGGCTCGCGTAGGTGCCGAGCCCGTACGGGGCGGTGTCGGTGTCGCCTTCCTCGACCCGGATGTCGTCGGCCGGGATCCCGAGCTCCTCGGCCAGAATTTGCGCATACGTCGTCTCGTGGCCCTGGCCCTGAGACTTCGTCCCGAAGCGGGCGAGCACCTTCCCCGTCGGGTGGATGCGGACCTCGGCCGAGTCGAACATCTTGATGCCGAGGATGTCGAACGTGGCGCTCGGGCCCGCGCCGACGATCTCCGTGAAGCTCGAGATGCCGATCCCCATCAGCTCGCCCTTGCGGCGTTTCTCCGCCTGCTCGCGCCGGAGACCCGCGTAGTCGATGATCTCCATCGCTTTCGCGAGCGCGGCGCCGTAGTTGCCGCTGTCGTAGGTCCAGCCGAGCGCGGAGCGGTAGGGGAACGCCTCGGGCGGGATGAAGTTCTTCAGCCTCAGCTCGGCCGGGTCGACCCGCAAGCGGTGCGCGAGGATGTCCATCATGCGTTCGATCGTGTAGACCGCCTCGGTAACGCGGAACGAGCAGCGGTAGGCGATCCCGCCCGGCGGCTTGTTGGTGTAGGCCGCGTCGACCTCGACGAACGCCTTCGCGAACGGGTAGGAGCCCGTGATGATGTGGAAGAGGCCCGCGGGGAACTTTGACGGGTTCGCCGCCGCGTCCGTGTAGCCGTGGTCGGCGAGCGTCTTGACGCGCAGCGCCGTTACCGTTCCGTCGCGCTCGGCCGCCACTTCCGCGTGGATGTGGTAGTCCCGGGCGAACGAGTCGGCCTGGAGGTTCTCGGAGCGGTCCTCGATCCACTTCACCGGACGACCGGTCTTGATCGACGCGACCGAGGCGAGGACGTAGCCCGGATAGACCGGCACTTTCCCTCCGAACCCGCCCCCGATGTCGGGGGAGATGACGCGGATGTTCTGCTCGGGGAGCCCCGTCACGAGCGCGAAGACCGTGCGGATCGCGTGCGGCGCCTGGGTCGTCATCCAGAGGGTGAACCGGCCCGAAACCGGGTCCATCTGAGCGATGCAGCCGCACGTCTCCATCGAGGAGACGTGGATCCGCGGGATGTAGAGGTCCTGGGCCACGCTCACGGGCGCGGTGGCGAACGCCCGGTCGGTAGCGGCCCGGTCGCCGGTCTCCCAGTGCCAGATATGGTTCGACGGCTCCTTACGGTCGGTCCGGATGACCGGCGCGCCCGGCTCGATCGCCTTGAACGGGTCCGTCACGACCGGGAGCGGCTCGTAGTCGACCTCGACCGCGGCGGCGCCGTCGGCGGCGGCGTAGCGGCTGTCGGCGACGACCGCGACGACCTCTTGGGCTTGGTACATGACGGTGTCCGTGGGCAGCACCATCTGCTTATCGGACATCAGGGTCGGCATCCACGCGAGGCCAGCGGCCTCGAGGTCCTTACCCGTGATCACCGCGAGAACGCCGGGGACCTTGAGCGCCCGGTCGGTACGGATCGACGTGATCTTGGCGTGCGCGTACGGGCTGCGGGCAATATCGAGGTAGAGCATCCCGGGGAACTTGAAGTCATCAATGTAGCTCCCCTTGCCCCGAACGAACCGCGCGTCCTCCTTGCGGAGGATCGGTTGGCCGATCCCCCCCTTCACGCCGGGAACCGGCGCGCTCACGGCTTGCCTCCCGGGGCCGAGCTCGCGGATTGCATCTTCTGGCCCGCGAGCCGGATCGCCTTCACGATGTTCACGTATCCCGTACACCGGCACAGGTTCCCCCGGATCGCGTCCCGGGTCTCGGCGTCCGTCGGGTTCGGGTTCCGCGCGAGGAGCGCGGTCGCGGTCATCATCATGCCGGGCGTGCAGAACCCGCACTGGAGCCCGTGCGCCTCGATAAACGCCTCCTGGACCGGGGAAAGCTTCCCGTCGACCTCGAGGCCCTCGACGGTACGGACCTGGCGTCCGCTCGCCTGGACCGCCAGGACGGTGCACGACTTGACCGGCTTGCCGTCGAGGTGGACGGTGCACGCCCCGCAGTGGGAGGTATCGCAGCCGATGTGGGTCCCGGTGAGCCCGAGGACCTCGCGCAGGAAGTGGACCAACAGCGTCCGCGGTTCGACCTCGGCCACGACCGGCTGACCGTTGACGGTGACCTGGATCCGAGAGATCGGGGCGCCGGCCGTCGTAACGGCAGCCGCCGGAGCGACGGGTCGAGCGCTCGTCGCCATCTAGCTCCCTCCCTTCGCGCGGGCGAGCGCCCGTTCGAGCGCCCGGCGCGCGAGGACGCCGGCCATCGCGCGCTTGTATGCGACCGGGCCGCGGAGGTCGCCGGAGGGATCCGTCGCCGTCTCCGCGAGCCGCGCGGCGTTCGCGAGGTGGGTCTCGCTCGGGACCTCCCCCACGAGCGCGGCCGCGGCCGCCGTCGCATGGACGACCGTGGGGCCCACGCCCGTGAGGGCGATCCCGGCGGTCTCGACCCGACCTGCGGCGTCAACGACCAGGTTCGCGGCCGCACCGGCGATCGCGAAGTCGCCGACCCGCTTCTCGATCTTCTGGTAGGCGTTGCCCTGGTGCGACCGCGCCTTCGGGATCCGGACCTCGGTGAGGATCTCGGTCGGTTCGAGGGCCGTGACGAACGTGTCTCGGTAGAACTCGGCGGCGGCGATCTCGCGCGGGCCCGCCGGGCCCGCCACGGAGAGCACCGCGCCGAGCGCGAGCATGCAGGCGGGGAGGTCGTTGCCCGGGTCTCCGTGGCAGACGTTCCCGCCGACGGTCCCCAAGTTGCGGACGAGCGGGTCCGCGATCTCCTGGGCGGCGTCCGTGAGGATCGGATACGATTTCCTCAGGAGCGCCGAGTCGAGCAGGTCCCCGGTCCGCGTGGTCGCACCGATCCAGAGGTAGCCGTCCTCTTCCCGAAGGTACGCCAGGTTCGGTATCCGGTTGATGTCGACCAGCGCCTTCGGCTCCGCCAGTCGGAGCTTCATGAGCGGGATGAGGCTATGCCCTCCCGCGAGCACCTTCGCCTCGCCGTCGAACCGGCGGAGGAGCGCCACGGCCTCGTCCACGGAACTCGGGGCATAGTACTCGAACTGCGGCGGGATCATTCGACCACCTTGGGCATCGCCCGAGATTCCGAACGACTCGTGCGCTATAGTCCTTGCGAAACCGACACACGGCGAGCCGGCGCGAAGGCCTTCCGGGGCCCGAACCGGGCCGGTAAAACCGCTTAAAGGGGGCCGCCGATAGGTCGGAAGGATGCTGTCGGACGCGTACGGCCGCGAGGTCACCGACATCCGCGTGAGCGTCACCAAGCGCTGCAACTTCGGCTGCGTCTACTGCCACGACGAAGGGCTCGGTCCGGTCGACCGCCCCCGAACGCCCCACGGCGAGGAGATGACCGCCCTCGAGATCGAGCGGCTGGTCCGCGTGGCGCGCGAGTTCGGCATCCGATCGGTAAAGTTCACCGGCGGAGAACCGCTCGTACGTCTCGACCTCGAGGAGATCGTCGGCCGGACCGTGCGCGAGATCCCCGACGTGTCGCTCACGACCAACGGCTCGATGCTCGAGGCACGGGCCGAGGGGCTTCGGGACGCGGGTCTCAAGCGCGTGAACGTCTCGGTCGACTCGATCGACCCCGAGCAGTTCCGCTCGATCCGCAAAGGCGCGCTCGCTCCGGTCCTTCGCGGGATTCGGGAGGCGCTCCGGGTGGGCCTGAAGCCGCTCAAGCTCAACATGGTCGTCTTTCGCCCGACCCTCGCGAACATCCCCCGGATGATCGAGTACGTCGGCGAGACCGAGGGGCTCAAGCTCCAGTTGATCCAGTTCATGCCCGAGCTCGTTACCCATCCCGAGTGGATGGTCGACATCCAGTCGGTGAAGCGCTGGCTCGAGGAGCACGCGACCCGGGTCCTCGTCCGGGAGATGCACCATCGGCGCGTCTACGTCTTTCGGGAAGCGGAAGTCGAGGTCGTCGACCCGGTCTTCAATCCCGAGTTCTGCTCCCACTGCCACCGGATCCGCGTGACCCACCGGGGGGAGCTCAAGGGCTGTCTGAACCGCAACGACGACCTCGTCGCGACCCGGGGGCTCGACGACGATGGTCTACGCTCGGCGTTCCGTCAGGTCGTCGCTACGCGCGTCCCGTACTACGGCGGGTACGTGACCGACTTCCCGCCGCGCGCCCCGGCGCCGGAGCCCGCCCCGGGCGCGCCGACGCGGATGTCGGCATGACCGCGCCGACCGAACAGTCCGATCTCGCGATTTCGGTCGACGCGGTCCTCGACGCCCTCTCGCGCGAGCGGTACGTAATCGACCGAGGGCTCGCGACCGCGGTGTACCTCGCGGTCCGGCTCGAAAAGCCCCTGCTGATCGAAGGAGAGCCGGGCTGCGGCAAGACCGAGATCGCGAAAGCCCTCGCGGCGGCTTCCGGCGCCGAGTTGATCCGTCTCCAGTGCTACGAGGGGCTCGACGCGTCCGCCTCGCTGTACGAGTGGGACTACCCGCGCCAGCTGCTCGCGATACGGCTCCACGAACGGGACCGCACGACCGCCGAGCTCGAGACGGAGATCTACAGCGAGCGGTTCCTGCTCCGGCGCCCCCTCCTCCGCGCGCTCGACGGCGCTGGCGCCGCCCGCCCGGTCCTCCTCATCGATGAGCTCGACCGCGCCGACGAGGAGTTCGAGGGGCTCCTCCTCGAGGTCCTTTCGGAGTTCCAGGTGACGGTCCCCGAGCTCGGCACGATCCGGGCGAAACGCGTTCCGCTCGTGATCCTCACCTCCAACCGGACGCGCGAGCTCGGCGACGCCATCAAGCGTCGATGCCTGTACGCCTACATCGGCTACCCGACCCCCGAGAAGGAGGTCGAGGTCCTCCGCCAGCGTCTCCCCGAACTCCCGCCGGCTCTCGCCGGCGAGATCACCCGTTTCGTCCAGCGTCTGCGATCGGAGGACGGCCTCGCCAAGCGGCCGGGCGTCGCCGAGACCCTCGACTGGGCGGCGGCCCTTCTGGCCCTGGGCGAACGATCGCTGCGCGCGCCGACCGTGGCCGAGACCCTCGGCCTCTTGCTCAAGGACGCGCGGGACCTCGAAGGCTACCGGGCCGGGCGGGTCGCCGAGCTCCTCGCGCTCCCATGAATGGGACCCCCGGCGGGTCCGTGGTGGGCTTCCGCTTCTTCGGCCGGCTCCAGGGGTTCCTCGACCGCCTGCGCGCCGAGGGAGTCGCGGTCGGGGTCGCTGCCGGCGTCGACCTCGGCCGGGCGCTCGGTACCCTGCCGATCCTCGACCGTGCCTCGGTCCTCGAGGGGTGCCGGGCGACCCTCGCGAAGTCGCCCGGCGACCTCGAGCGGATCGACCGGGTGTTCGACGCCTACTGGACGGCGCACGGCCCCCCGCCGGTGCCGCCGCCGTCGGAGGCGGGCCCGAGGCCGCCCGACCGACGGCGGCGTCGCCGGATCGGCGGTGTTCCCCCGGGAGCCTCGCCGAGCGAGTCCGAGGGGCGGACGCGCGTCGACGGCCGGTTCAGTCCCGACGCCCCCGGCGCGGGGCACGCGCTCGCCCCGGTGCCGGCGCCCGAGCTGAGACGCGCGCGAGCCGGGGCCCGCCGGTTCCGTCGGTCGGTCGCGACGCTCCCCGGGCGACGTTGGCAGACGTCGCCGGACGGCGCGATCGACCTAAGGCGGACGGCCCGCTCGGCGGCCCGTACGGCCGGCGAATGGGTTCGGCTCGGTCGGAGATCCCGCGCGCCGCGCCGAGCCGACCTGGTCGTGCTCTGGGACGTTAGCGGCTCGATGCGCGAGCACACGGGAAGCCTCTGCGCGCTCGTCCATTCGCTCGCCCGCTCGGTACTCCGGACCCGCGTCTACTCCTTCGGCAACGAGATCGCGGAGGTCACGTCCATGTTCCGGGGTCTCTCGTACGAGCGCTCGATCCCGGGACTCGCCGACCGACTCGCGGCCGCAGGGGGCGGCACGCGGATCGCGCGGTGCCTCGGGGAGTTCCGACGGCACTGGGGGGCGACCGTGCGGGCGACCACGACCGTCCTCGTCCTCAGCGACGGCTGGGACCTCGACGCCTCGCTCGACCTCGCCCGCGAGCTCGAGCGGATCAGGGCGCGCGCACGGCGTGTCGTCTGGCTGAGCCCGTATGCCGCGGACCCGGGGTTCCGTCCCGAGACGGCCGCGCTCAAGGCCGCGCTCCCCCACGTCGACCTCCTCGTGGGCCCCGCGGACTTTCCCCGGTCGCACGGCCCCGCGCGCGTCCGGGTCGTCCCGGCCGCGTTCTCGTGACCCCGGTGCGGCGAACGTGAGCGGACCCTACGAAGTGGCGTTCGGGTTCGTCCTCGGGCTCTCCTTGGCCGGACCGCCGGGACCGATGAACGCCCTCATCGCGTCCGAGTCGGTGCGCGCGTGGCGTCGGGGGGCGGTCACGGGTCTCGGCGCGATGAGCGCCGACGCGGTCCTCGGGGCGGTCGTCTACGCCGTCGGGAGCGCTCTTGGCCTCCGAGAGTTCGTGCGGGCGATCTACGTCATCGGTGCGGTCGTGACGGCCGCTTTTGGTGTTCGCCTCCTCGCGCGGCCGGCCGAGGAGCCGACGCGCGAGGTGCCTCCGGTCCGAACCTACACGGCGGCGCTCGCGATAGGGCTGTCGAACCCGTTCCAGATCCTCTGGTGGCTCACGTCGGGCCTCGCGTTCGCCTACCTCGGCGGCGCGCCGCTCTTCCTCGGGATCTTTGGCGCGATCGCGACCTGGATCGTCGCGTTCCCCTGGGTGGTCCACCGGGGGACCCGGAAGGCGCCGAGCGCCGGACGGTGGGTCGCGCTCGCCTCGGGCGTGATCATGCTCGCGTTCGCCGCGTACTTCGTCTTCCTCGCGCTCTAGCGGCGGGCGGACCGGCCCGGTCAACGGGCGCGCAAACGGTCCGTGTACTGTGCGCGGAGCTTCGCGACCTTCGGGGCGATGATGAGCTGGCAGTACCCCTTCTCCGGGTTGCGTCGGAAGTAGTCGCGGTGGTACGCTTCGGCCGGAAAGAACACCGCGAACGGGACGATCTCGGTGACGACCTTCCTCCGCCAGAGGCCCTGGCCGGCCAGCTCGCGCACCACCGTCTCCGCCGCTTCCTTCTGGGTGGCGTCGCGGTAGAAGACCGCCGAGCGGTATTGGGAGCCGACATCGTTCCCCTGCCGGTTCGGCGTCGTCGGGTCGTGGGTCGTGAAGAAGATCACGAGCAGGTCATGGAGCGGGAGTTCGCGCGGGTCGAACGTGACCTCGACCGCCTCGGCGTGGCCGGTGCGGCCCGTGCAGACCTCCTCGTACGTCGGGTGGGGCACGGTGCCGCCGCTGTAGCCGGGCGTCACGTCGTGCACGCCCTTCAACTCGGAGAAGACCGCCTCCGTGCACCAAAAGCAGCCTCCGGCGAGCGTGATCGTCGACCGCTCGGGGGCGGGAGCCGCCGGGGGCGTCATGCGGCCCTCGCGAACCTCCCCAGCTTCGGGATCGTCCCCGCTAGGACGAGCGCGGGGGCTGCGACCGCGAGGATCGGCACGATCAGCAGGAGGAACTGGGCGCCGTCGAACGGCACCAGGAAAGCGAGCGTCGGGGCGATCAGGAGCACGAGAAGTGCGAGGTAGAAGAACGCTCCGAGCCGTAGGGCCGGTTCGTCAAAGCGGTTCCCCGCGAACGCGAGCCCCACGACGATCCCGACCCCGCCGATCCACCCGAAGACGAACCCGAGGACGGCGGTGTACGCCCCGAGCGGTTGGTTCGTTTCTAGGCAGGAGAGCGACCGGGTGGGCTGACCGTGGATGCAGCTCGCGACCGCGGTCGACGAGCCCGCCAGAACGGTCGCGGTCACGAGAAGGAGGAGGAACCCGACGGAGCCGACGAGGCAGAGGACCGTGGCGAGCGCGAACTCCCCCTCGACCCGCCGCAGGGCGGCAAAGCCTCGGCGATAGAGGAAGAGGGAGAGCAGGTACAGGACGGCCCCCCCGAGGACGAGCAGGCCGACGACCTGGAAAAGAGCCGTTCCGAGCGTAAAGAGGCTCCCCGGGGCGTAGACGCTCAGGAAGATCGCGGTCGAGGGAAGGACGATCGTGATCGCCCCGGCGAAGAGCCCGAGCCACGCGCCGAGGGCGATGCGGTAGACGCCGCGCTCCTCGGCGACGGACCATCGCGGTTGGGCGGGGGGCATCGGCCGAAGCTCCTCCCTAGGCCCGAGGCACCGTGGCCCGGAATATCTACTCTCGGTCGGCCGCCGTGAGGGGCCGCCCCGAGCGCCCCCGCGACAAGTAGATACGCGTTCGTCGGGTCGGTCGGGCGTGCGCTCCCACGAGTTCTCCGAGCGCGTGCACGAGCTCGCGGCGCGGCGACGCCCGTTCGCGATGGCGACGGTCGTCCGGACCGAAGGGTCGACGCTCGCCCGCCGCGGGTTCAAGCTCCTGATCGCCCACGACGGGACGATCGCCGGCGGGACGTTCGGCGGGGGATGTCCCGAAGGCCCGATCGTCGCGGTCGCCGAGGAGGCGATGCGGACCGGCGAGAACTGCCTCGTCCGGGTCCACCTCGTGGACGCGAAGAGTTCCCTCGCGGGAATGACGGCGGACCCGGGACCGGACGAGATCTACGTCGAGACCGACTGCGGCGGAACGCTCGAGGTCCACGTCGAGCCGATGATGCCCTCGGAGCGACTCGTCCTCGTCGGTCAGGGCGGGCGGGACGACGTCGAGGAGTCTCTCGTGCGCTTCGGCCGGGACCTCGAATTCGAGGTCGTGGTCGTCGACCCCGCGCCCCGGTTGTCGACGGCCCCGGACCGGCTCCTCACCACCGGCGTTCCCGACCCCGTCGCCCTCGCGCTCGGTGACCGCGACTCGGTCGTCGTGCTCACGAAGGGGGAGCGGGACGTGGCGGTTCTCTCGGCTCTGTCGGGGACTCCGCTGCGGTTCGTCGGGCTTCTCGCGAGTCGCCATCGCGCGGAGAAGGACCGGGAGCAGCTGCGCGCGCGCGGCGTGGGCGAGGAGTTCGTTGCGTCGCTCCGGGCGCCCGTCGGAGTCGAAATTGGGGCCCGGACACCGAGCGAGATCGCGCTGTCAATCCTCGCCGAGGTCGTGGCGGCCAAGTACGGTCACGGCGCGGCCGGCGGCCCGGGCCGGCGCGACGAGCACACCCGCGCGGGGCCCACCGACTGAGTCCCGCCGCGACTCGCGGACCTAGCGACGGACCGCGAACTGGACATCCGTCCGGGCGTACACCTTCGGGTCGCGCCAGGGGTCCCCGTCGTAGACCTCCCGGTAGCCGCCGACCGACCGGACCTTGCCGTCGCGCCGTCGCCAGCGAAGCCAGTTGACGAGCGCGTGGTACACGACCTCGGAGGAGACCACGTCGGGATCAAAGACGACGCTGGCCACCGAGGTCGCCGGGATCGTCTTAAGCCGAATCGGCGCGGTCGGCACGGCCGTCCCTCGGACCTCGATCGCCACCTCCCACGTCCGCTCGGCCGGCTCGCGGAAGATCCACTTGCCGGTCCGGAGGTGGCGGTCACGGGTCCACGCCAGGAGCGAGTCGAATTTCTGTTGGATCCGCCGGTCGCTCCACGGTCCCTTCCAGGTGAGGGAAGCGACTCGATAGGCCGGGCTCTTCTTGAAGGCAAACTCGACCGTCATGGGGGCCTGCGCCGGCCCACACGCCGGCCGTCCGCAAGAAGCCTGCGGTGACTGGCTGCGATGCGCGGCCGGCCCCCCTACGGGGGTTGGGCCTCGAGCCGCTGGCGGGCACGGTCGAAGAGCCCCATCGTCTTCTTGTCGACCGTCGAGCGGACGATGCGGTCCCCGACCGTGGCGAGAGGACCCGAGAACGCAAGGTCGGCGGTCCACCGCACCGTCGTGACCCCGTTCGACTCCTCGAGGCCCGTCGCGAGGGTCGCGTCGAGGCCGCTGCCGAGACCCGCCCCATGGATGGCCGCGACGACGCGGCTGGGGCGCTCCAGGTCCCGGTACTCGCCCGAGAAGCGGAACGTGCCGCGGATGAACGCGACGCCCGTGGTCACGGTGCCGGAGAAGTGCGTCCGGTCGGCCACCTCGACCGTACGGGGATCATCGAGACAACCGATGAGCTCGCGAGCGTCCGTGAAGAAGGCGAAGACGCTCTCACGGTCCCGACGCACTTGGAAGCTCCCCTCGACGATCACCGGACCTCCCGCACCGTATCTGGTCCCGAAAGACAATCTCGCCGCAAGATGAGGCTTCCTTGACGCTCGACCCAGACCCCGCGAGCGAACTCCCCGACCCGGGTCGGTCGCCGAGGCGGGGACTAGAGGCCGGGCAGAGCCCGGAACTCGCGACCGGCCTACGGGGCCGGCGGGGAGACCACCCGTCCCTCGACCGTAATCGCGGGGGAAGGTTGCGGAGGATGCCAGGCGACGGCCAGGATCCCGCCGATCAGCGCAAGGAAGAACCCCACGATCAGGCCGCCGAACGCGAACGGGATGCTCACAAAGGCGAACAGGATGACCACGATCCCGAGGAGTGTGTGGGCCGACGGGAGCGCGAGCATCAGGATCCCCGCGAGAAACGTGAGGAACCCGACCACTAGCCCGAGGAGGAAGAGGCCGCTGAAGACGCCCAGCACGGCCGCGAGGACGCCCCCGATGAACGCGAGGACCGCACCGCCCGCCATGACGAAGAGCCCGCCGAGGATCGTGAGCGCCCCGGCTGCGATCGGTCGCGCCATGGCTCTCCTCACGGCGTCCGGGTGTCAAATATTCGTCGGGAGCATGGTCGCGCTCCGGCCCGCGCTCCATCGTCCGCCGTCGAGCGACGGGGGGTTCGTTGTGCTGCGGGACGGCGGGGCGCCGCCCGGCCCGCAGGGTCGCCCGCGGCGCTATCTGTCGGAAGCTCCTTGGCGGGTCATCCGATGAACGAACCACCGCCCGGGGTTTCCGGCTCCCGGAGACCCCTCTCCTCCCTGGCGGTGAAGACGCTGCTCGGCGCCTTGCTGGTCCGCGAAGCGTTCTCCTTCTGGACGGGCCACCCGTTCGACTTCGAGTCGTGGGTGCGGACCGGATTCGTGGTCGCGAGCGGCCACAACCCCTACTCCGCCTTCTGGGCGCCCGTTCCGGGGGTGAGCTTCGCCTACCGGGACCAGAACCTCACTTCGGCCGCGTACCTCCCGTTCTGGCCCGTCCTCCTCGGCGGCCTCTATCGGCTTTGGGAAGCCGTGGGCGCGAACAACCGGTTCGTCCTCTACTTCCTTCTCAAGCAACCGGGGATCCTCGCCGACGTAGGGACGGCGTATCTCCTCTACCGACTCACGGAACGTTGGACCGGGTCGGTCGCATCGGCCCAATCGATCCTCGCCTTCTGGTCGTTCTTCCCCTACGCCATCCTCATCACCGCGGTATGGGGCCAGTTCGATTCCATCGTGGTCGTGATCCTGCTCGGCCTCCTGTATGCCCGCGGACCGCTCGAACGCAATCTGCTCGACGGACTCGGTATCCTTGTCAAGTGGGTGACGGTCATCTTCGTGCCGCTCGAGATCTTCCGCGAACGAGGCTGGCGACGGCTGACGTTCCTCGTCGCGCTGGCCCTTCCGCTCGCGGTCACGATCGTCGTCTTCGCCGCGGAGGGATGGAGCCTCCAGGGGTTCGGTACCCAGGGGATCGGGAGCGTGGCGCTGTCGCAATCGAAGGGCGGGGGTCTCGGAATGAGCTACTCCTTCCTTTTGAGTCTGCCCGGAGTCAGCGGGGCGCTCCGTCACGTTCCCTTCTTCTTCGCTGCGGCCCAGTACGTGTGGGTACCGGGCGTCGTCGTCGCCGGATGGGGAGCTGCGAGGTGGCTTGGCGGCCCGGACCCTCGATCCGAGCTGCGGGCGACGCTCTTGGTCGTGGCGGTCTTCCTCCTGTTACGGTGGGGTTCGTACGAGCAGTACTTCCTCTACCTGTTCAGTTTGTTCGCCCTCGACGTGGCGGTCTTTCGTCCCGGGCGGCGGCGCCTCTTCGTCTTCACGACCACCGTCGCGTTCGCGGACCTCCTCGTTAACAACGATCTCGGGATCCGATTCCTCGCGCCGATCGTCAGCGGGGTCACCGGGTTCACCACGCAGATCGATGCCAACGACTCCTACGGGCTCGTGCGCACGATCGCGCTCGCCGTGCTCGCTGGCGCCATGACCGTGACGTTGGTCCAGCTGCTGCGGGTCGTGTGGCGGGACGAGTCCGACCCGACCCCCTGGCTGCACGCTCTCTACGCCCGGTGGGGGACCTGGTCGAAGCGGCTCGTTGGGAGGTAGGGCGCGGCGTCTCGGGTCTCGGCCGAACCCTCGATCAGCGAGCGCGCCCACCCGGGCCGCGGGGCTCCCCTCGGCGAGCCATCGTCATGAGGAAGTGGTCGCCCAGCCGGTTGAACGGCCAGCGCGCTCCCATACGGGCGTCCAGGCGGGAGAGGTCTTGGAATCCGGAGGCGAACCGGTCCGCGTAGTGGACCAGGTCCGACGGCGGCAGGACGACGGGAGCCCCCTCGAGCCGCACGACCGTGAACCACGGCTCAAACAACCGAGCGAACTCGGGGGCGGAGAACGAGTACACGTCCACGCAGAACCGCGACGCTCCCACGGGGATGGGGCGTCGGGCGCGGCCCACCGCACGCGACCAGCGCCCCGTGACCCCGTACCCGACGAGCTCGAACAGGCACCAGCGGTTGTAGACCCCGGCAACGAAGCGCGCCGCCCCTCTCAGGAGCTCGGCGAGCGCCGGGGCGAACGGTCGCAGGTCGGCTTCGCAGTTCATCGCTCCGTACGTGGAGTAGGCCCCATCGAACGCGCCGCGTCCGAACTCGTCGAGGAGGCGGGGCAGCTCGGCCGCCGCGAGCTTTCGGGTCTCGACGCGTTCCGAGAGC
Organism: Thermoplasmata archaeon; assembly: GCA_021816865.1. GTDB lineage: Archaea > Thermoplasmatota > Thermoplasmata > Lutacidiplasmatales > UBA184 > Lutacidiplasma. Next base: position 226,685 of record JAKAWX010000002.1, read on the forward strand.
CCCTCCGATCGGGCCTTCTCGCGAACCACCTCGAGCATGCGCTCGGAAATGTCGACACAAAGGATCTCGTGCCCCTCTCGGAGGAGAGGAAGCGTCTCCATCCCGGATCCGCAGCCGATCTCGAGGAGCCGGTGGACGCCCGCGAAGGTCCGGCGGAGCTCGGCCAGGGATCGGTCCCTGAGGAGACGGTTGATCCGATTTCCCGTGATGTGCCGGTCGTAGTCGTCGGCGACGTTGTCGAACTCAGCGGCCAGCCAATCGTGGTACGCGTCCCTCGGGCGGCCGGTCGGCCTTCGATCGTTCGGAGTCACCGCGAGGACCCGAGCGGCGTTCGCGTACCATCGATTGAATTGCTGCCTCCCGTAGCGTGTGCGGAAGAGGTCGAGCACTCGCGACTTCTCGACCGGGTCCGTGATCAGCGCGACGGGAGACCGAACCCTGCGATCCGCGATCCGCAGCGACACGGATCCTTCCCGCAGGGCCCAGGTCGGCCATCGCGACGCGCGGTCCTTGGCCGCCAGGTAGATGGTCTCTCCCTCGGCGACATAACCTAGCGGGAGGACGCCGGACGGCAGCTCCAGCTCGAGGTTCGACGGGCCGTCGGGAGGGGGATTATCCTCGAACGGCCCGCGTCCGAAGCGGCCGCCGGGCCCGACTTCCGGGCTCCCGCTCACGTCGGAGCCTCCCATCGCCGGACCCCCTCGGGGACATAGCGAAGGTCGAGGACGGCTCCCCGGATCGTTCCCCGATACCCGCACGCACAAGCGACCGGTGGGCCATATCCGCTCCCGGTGGGGAACGGAGTCCGGCATCGAGGACACGCAAGGATCCGTTCGAGGTCGGGGAGCGACGCGCCGGGCCGTTGGTCCTTTTCCAGCACGGCGAACCGGGCGGGAAAGGCCGGCGCCCGGCCGAGGGCGGTCCCGAGCCGGACGAACACGCCCGCGGGGACGTGTCGCATCAGGTAGTACTCCTCCAGGCCCGAGACGACCTCGCGGACGGGTCGGAACCCTCCCGCCCGTACGGTCCGCTCGAACTCGCGGCGGCTCGCGACGTACACCGGGAACGGTTCGGGGTCGAGCGTGACGGGCCCTCGGGCGAACGTGATCGACCGGAATCGCGTGCGGGGGGACGGATGGATCGCGCGTTGGATGTCGTTGACGAGCGTCCCGAGCGTGGGCTTCGGGTTGTATGAGACGAGGAATCGGCCCCCGCCTTGGAGGACGCGGCCGACCTCGGTCAGGGCGGCCACCGGATCCGAGAGGTGGTGGTAGACCCGGACCATCGACGCGCTCGTGAACGCCCCGTCCACGAACGGCAGGTGGTAGATGTTCGCCGCGACCCGCAGGGGCCGGCTCGACCCGGCTCTCGCGGGCAGACCGTTCAGGCTCTCGACGTCGAAGTCGGTGGCGACGACCTCTCCGCCGAGCTCGGTGAGGGCGCTGAGGAGCCGCCCGAAGCCCGTGCCCAGCTCGAGGATCCGTCGTCGGTCCGCCGAGCCCAGCTGGCGCGAGACGATCGCCCGCTCCACTTCGGTGACCCTTTCCCGACCCCGCCACAGCGCCGCGAAGTCGAACCGCGCGTAATCGCTGACGGACTCGTGCGCGTCGCCGTTCGTCATCGGGCGGACGGGAGGGCCGACGGATACGTTACTCCCGTCGATGCCTCCGACGGCTCGTGCCCTTCCACGTACTGGGAACGGAGAGCCTCGAATCGACGGGAAACGAAGGCGACTCGTCCGAATCGCGTCACCGTCCGGAAGGCCCCGGTCTCGTTGGAACGATTCCGCGCGTTCCTCCAGAGACCGGCCAATTGAAGGTACGTCGCGAGGAGAGGGTAGGCGACCGCGTCCGCGACCCGGAGCGCGATCGGCGCGGGGAGGGAATCGGGGTCGTCGGAAGGTCGAGCGCGGACCGCATACAATCGCGGGATCTCGGTGGCCATCCACGGGCAGCGGGCGAGGAGTCCCTGATAGTAGGCCGCTCCCAGGATAGGCTTCGCCGAGAGCGCGTCGCGGGCCGTCAGGAAGTCTCGGCGTTCGGTCAGGGCCTCGGCGGCCGTCGAGTCCTCGATCGTGTAATTGAAGCACGCGACCGGCCCGAACCCGCGGCCCCGACGCCACCGCTCGATCCGCAGGGCGAGGTACGTGTAGCCCAGGAACCACCAAAGCGCCCCCTTTCGAACGACCACGAACAGGTCCAGGTCGTCCTCCGGCTGCGGTTCGCCGTAGGCGACCGAGCCGGTGACGGAGACGCAGCGAACCCAATTTCGGGTCGGTCGAAGCGGTCCGTTGAACAGCTCGAGCGCGTGGCGAAGGGATGCCTCTCCTCGGGTCCGCCGCTCGTCCTGCCCGACCGTGGTCGCGCGTGGGGCAAGGACCAGGTCACCGTCCACTCGCGCGAGGCTGGGATGCCCTTCCAGCCAGCCCCGAGTGTCCCCCGGCGTAAAGGGCCCGTCGGGAGGGAGGAGGGAGATGAGGTCCGGCAGCGCTATGCCCGTCCCGAATCGCGCCGCCACGTCCACTAAGGTCGCTACCCGCAGCTCGAGAGGCGGGGCGGTCAGTCCCCTCGCGTTGTGCGAGAGTCGAGCGCGCGAGAGCGAGTGAGGGGCGGTTCGCCGAGCCGGGGGTCGAATCCGCTGCCACCGGACGTGGTCCTTCGGTGGGGGCAGTCGGTCCCAGATGGAGAGGGTGGCCGCCGCGAGCTCGAGGGCCGTCAGCGCCACGAACCGTCGCCAGCCCCGGGTCTGACGGCGCGCCGATCGCTGGACCACCTTCGCCACCGCACCCGGTGTAGACCGCGCGTGTCCCACGAGGGTACTCGGCCGTCGACCGAGGGCCGCGGTGACCTGGGAGTTTCCGACGTGGATCCGTCGGCGCTGGTGGAGATGGTCCGTGAGTCGCGTCGGGATCGCGATCTGTACGCGGGCCCCGGGCGCGTAGAGTCGTCGCCCTCCGTGCTGCGCCAGCCAGACCCCGAAGTACGAGCCGTCGTTGACGATCCCCTCCGGAAGCGGGGGGTGAGGGTCGAGGCTGATGAGGAGAAGCTCGTCGGAGAGGTGGGCTCCTCCGCCTTCCGACGCGAGGTGGAGATGGAACTCGTGATGCAGGTCCCACATCAGTCGCAGCAGCGGGGCCATGCGACCCGGGGCGTCGGGGGGCACGACGGGGCGGGCCATGACGGCGTAGGGAGGGGAGTGCCCTCGTGCGCGCCGAAGGAGTTCGGCGACGGCTCCCGGCGCCGCCTCGGCGTCCGAGTTCAGGAGCACCACCGCGTCGCCCCGGGCGCGGTGGAAGATCTCGCGAAGGGCCCGCGCCTTTCCGGTCCGCTCCGGCTCCACGACGACCATGACCCTCGGGTCGCGGGCGGCCACGCTCCGGGCGATGTCGACCGTTCGGTCCGTGCAGCCGCTCGCGACGACCCAGATCTGCCCCCAGCGGACCCCGTCCGGAAGGTCTTGGGCCAGGAGCGACTCCAGGGCCCGCTGGATGTGGGTCTCTTCGTTGTGAGCTACGACGCCCCCCGCGAGCTCGAGACGAGCCTCCGTACGCCCATCGCCCGCCCGCCGGGTCGCGCCTCCCACGTCGACGACTCCTGGGCCCTCGCTCAATCTATCCCTCCCGTGCCACACGACTCCCGAAGACCCATGGCCCATCGGGCCTCACTTGGGCGAGCGCCGCGAACGTCGCCAGATAGCGAGGCCAGAACCGACTCCGACCACGACCACCACGGCGCCGAGGACGATGAGCACGGTCGGTGTAAGGAGAGTCGATGATCCGCCCGACGGAGCGGCGACCGACGAGACCAGAGTCCCGTGCATCCCGGACTGGAAATGCCCGGGGATCTCGCAGACGAACTCATACGTTCCGACGGACGGCGCCGTGAAGTTCGCGTACGCTCGGGCCCCCGGGGTTCCCGGCAAGCTGAGGTTCACGAGGGGCGGGTGGGCATCAAAGAACGCGAAGAGCTGGGCGGGCGTGTCGTTCGCGGGGATCGTGAAGTTCGCGACGGGCGACAGGACGAACGTGTGGGGGATTGACGCCTCCTGGATCACGACGAGTTGAACGAGGGCACCCGGGACGACATCCAGCACGTCAGGCACGAATGCGAGCGACGAGGTCGCCTGCACGCTGATGTCGCTCGTGGTCGCCGGCGCAAGCTCCTGGGGACCACTCGGGGTCGTGGGAGCCAATCCCGAGGCAAGCGCGAGTGCGACCAAGCCAACGATTACCCCGACGATCAGCGGGGTCCGTAGGAGTCCCGCCGATCCCGGGCCGATCCGACCGCTCGAGTCGGTCACGGGACCTCCCTTGGGGCCGAGTCCGTCACCGGGCCGCGTCGCGGTCGGAGGCCGCCGCGCAAGGTGTCGAAGGCCCTCCGAAGGATGATCGTCTCGTGGGGGCGGGAAGCGTGGGCGGGAGGAGGCCCGGAGGGTGAACCCGAACGGGATCTCCGCTCTCGCTCGTCCACGGCAATCGCACGATCGTCGGCCTGCCTCTTCTCCCTCGTTCCCCCGTCGTTCACGGTTGCTCCTCCACGAAGGTGAGGTCGGAGGGTCTCCGGCGCACTCGGCGCGCCGTCAGAGCGAGCGCGGCCACTGCGACCGATCCCGCTCCGCCCACGGCCGCGTAGTCGTAGGGCGGAAGTCCCGCGAGGGTCTTGGGCACGGGAAGTGAGATGACCGACAGGTACGAGAGCGACCGGAACTCTCCGGCGACGGCGCTGACCCACACGCCGACCGAGGCGTAGGCGCCCTGCCCCGCGATCTGGACCTCGGGGGTAACGGGAACCAGCGCGGTCCCGTTTCCGGGGAGGCTGACGTTGGCCGACCGACCGAGGTCCACGAACTCCCGCGGTTCCCCAGTTTGGACCTCGACGCTCGTCACCGAAAAGCTCGTGGGCGAAGGGGCGGTGAGACGTTCCAGCGCGGTGAACGTTGGCCAAAGGGAGACACCAAGGGCGAGTCGGTCGCCGGCTCCCTGCCACGTCCAGTCCGTGATGGTGACCTCCTGAGTGACGGTACCGAGGTCGACGCCAGGGGAATCCGCGTAGGCGGGAAGGAGGTAGTCCACTCGCAGACCGACCGAGCCGAGGACCCGAGCGGGATGGACGGGGGAGACGATCGCCACGTAAGCGGCGTAGGCCATGTCGAACCGATCCGGGCTGCTGAGGTTCGTCGAGTTCCATGTCGCCGAAGAGAGGGCCGCCACCGCGGTGAGGTTGCCAGACGCGGTGACCTCGTCGAGAGACGTGAGGGTCGTCGAGAGACCCGCGCCGGCGAGGCTCATCGCCGACACGGCGACCGTCGGGGCACCGGGGACGAAGATGCACTGGGTCACTCCGTTGCTCCAGGCGAGCGTGGTCGAGGACCAGTCCGCCCCCAGCGAGGATCCCGACCCGAACGGCGCGAGCGTGACCGCGAGGACAAGCGCGGTCGCGGCGATCCCGAAGAACGCCCGGAAGTCCCACCGACCTCTGCGGGGACTTCCGTAGGGCGATCGTCGGTCGGCCACCGGAAGAGAGCAGGGCGTTCCCCTTGTACCTTCTTTTGGTCCAAGACCGTAAGCGGTTGGTCCGAACCCGACGGCGCTACGGACGAAAGAGCTCCGACCACGTCTCGAGGGTACGCTCGATCCACTCGTCGGCGAACCCACGACGGAAGGCGACGAGCGTCCGGAGGACTCGTTCGCGGTCGGTGAGCTCGAAGGTGCGCAGCCGGCCGGCGCGTCCCGTCCGCACGACCCCTATCTCCGCTAGGCGACGGAGATGGACGGAGAGGCGGCCCTCGCTCAGTCCGGTACGCGTCTCGAGGTCCGGGACGGTCGACCCCGGCGCTTCGAGCAGGGCGATCAGAAGTCGGCGCGCGGAACGGGAGCGGGTGAGCTTGAGCAGGCTTCGGTCCGCGAGAGGAACCGTCGCGACGAAGTAATGGTCCTGATATCCCGAACGTTCTCGATGGAGCAGTCCGGACGTCGTCAGACGATCGAGGTGGTACACCGTTTCGCCCCAACCGGTCCCGGCACGACGCTGGGCTTCGCGGGCCCCGGTGCCCGGGGCCGTCCGCACCGCCTCATAGAGCCGACGCCGCGTTTCGAGAGCGAGGGGGTCTTCCTCCATCGCTCAGACGTGACGGGGCCAGAGGGTGGCCGCCAGGCCGAGGAAGACCGCGACCAATACGATCGACAGGACGGGCAGCTGGACTTCGGTGTACGGAGGAGGGTTCCCCGGAAGCTGACCCCACGTCCAGAGGCCTCCCAGGGTCGCGAGAGCGAGGTTCCCTCCCGCCACGAGGGCGAAACGGCCGTCCCGCGAGCGGGCCCACGCGGCGAGCGGTACCGCCGCGTTCAGGAGTGCCACCCCGGTCAGCAGGACCGCCACGAAGAGCTCGAGGAGGCTCACGGGCCTCGGGAAGGCCCCACGGTTTAAGGAGTTGATTCGCGGCCGAACTCGCCGGCCGGGCGACCCGGTACGCTCGTGAGGGGCCGAACCCATTTGGCGCCCCGTGCTCCGCATCGCGGGCTAGGAAGCCTCTCCTGACCGAGTCCGGGGGTCGAAGGCAGAATGTCAAGGTCGGATCCCGAGGACCCTGGGAGTGCGACCTACGCCTTGGGAGACCGGCGGGTCCTCGAGCGACCCGGCTCCGCCGTCCGTGAGGCGTACCACCGGGGGTCGAGGGCGGGCGGTGTTCGGTCGCCTCTCGGTTCCGAGGGTCGCCGATCCGTGGCCACTCTCCGCGGCGGCACTGGACCGGCGTTTCCTGAGCCGCACCAAGGTTTGTATAGTCGAACAAGCCACGAAAGACCGACATGGCCGCGTTGCCGTCCGTACGAAAAGCAGTCTATGCGTTGCCGATCGTTGTCGTAATCGCCGCGTTGATGGTGCTCCCCGCCGGAGCGTTCGCCGGCGCCACGTCCGTCACGGGGACATCCCTGACGAGCGCGAGCGGGTCGGGCGCTCACGCGGCGGCCCTAGGCTCGACCCCCTGGGGCGGGAACTTCGCCGCTTTGAAGGGTTCGTTCCCCACCGTGCCGACCTCGACTCCTTTCTCCCCGGGACATTATTCTCCTGCCTCTCCCAGCGTATCTCCCCCGTCGACCGCGGGGTTCTCGGCGAGCTCGACCGTCGCCAGCGTCCTGGGTTCGATCTCCTCGGGCCGAGTGCCGTCCTACGCGGCGTACCTTCCGAACTACAACCTCCTCGCCCACCCGGCGTCGAACGCTGGCCAGCTCATCAGTCCGTTCTACACGGCCTCTCCCGCCCCGATGGGTGTGGGGGACCTCGGAATCGGTTCGAGCGGACCCTACCAGTACTGGACTCCGTCCTTTGACGGCCAATTCACGCTCAACAGCTACAACGCGACCGCCGGTCAGCTCTACGAAGACACCGGTGGGTACTACTGGAACGGCCTCCCCGCCAACCAAGCCTCGAGCCCGTACCAGTCCGGCGTCCAGCTCAACACCGTGACGACCAACGTCTCGATTCCCGGCTCGACCACGGCGGCGTTCTGGACCCAGAACGTCATCGACTTCTCGGGCAACCAGCTCCAGTTCATCGACAACGTCTGGAACTTCTCCGGGGCCTCGCTGAACCCGGGGACCCTCTACTCCTTCAACGGAACGTTCGTCCCGGGCCAGTTCTACTACGACCTCGGGCCCACGATGCCCCTCGCGTTCCCGGTCACGATCGCGCTCTACAACAACGTCTCGAACAACCCGAACGGCCGCAGCCAGGTGACGTTCGGCTACCGGGTCACGGAACCGGGCCACGTCTTCGCGGGCATCTACGACACGGTGGTCTTCAATTCCATCGCTCCCCCGCTGCCCGCGGACTTCCTGGTGAACGGCAACACGGCGACGCCGATCGGCGCGCTCTACGACTCCGAGCTCGTCTTTACCGGACCGGGCGCGGGCTCGAACGCCGTCATCAACTCGGTGAACGGCAGCCTGAGCCTGATGCGCCAGGTCGGCCCGGCCTACTCGGGAGTCCCGGCCGCATTCGACTATGGCGGCGACACCGGCGAGACGGCGGTCGGAGTGGCCAGCACGTGGTTCGGTACGACCGAGAACGTCACGACCGGTCCCTCGCTGCTCTACGGGCTCTGGAACACCCTTCAGACCGGCAGCGGGAGCATCCACTTCACGGCGCACGTGACGCCGAGTTACGGTTTCGTGTTCGTCGGGCCTGCGCTCGCCCAGTCGTACAATTTCAGCTGGGCGCCGACAGACCTCTCGGGGACCGTTAGCATTTACCTCCCGCCCGTGCTCTTCGGCTACAACTTCACCGTGTTCGCCGACGGCTACCATCAGTTCGCCGGCACGCCGTTCTCCGCATCGACCACCGATACGGTCGCGATGACCGCCGCTCCGGCGGTCCTCGACGCACCCCTCTACATGGGGTCGGCGGCCCAGGCGTCCGCGTTGGCCGCCGCGGTCGGCGGCAGCGCGAGCGCCCCGTACACCTTCAAGAATCTCGAGGTGCGGGTGAACCTCACGTTCAATCGGTTGAACGACTGGGGTTTCCCGACCTTCAGCCTCGTGCAGGCGACCGGGTTCTCGGCCGCGGTCGACGTCAACAACGTCTACGTCGGACCCAACTGGTACGGGATCACCCAGTGGTTCCAGTCGCCGTTCGGGTACACCGGCAACATCCCGTATCTGGGTCAGCAGTACGTGGTCTACGACGGGACGAATGACGTCTTCTCGAACCTCGACCTCTTCGGCGTCCAGATTCCGGCCGGGGTGATGCAGGGCGGGGCGATCTCGCTCTGGAACGATGTCGGTGCGAGCGTCACCGACGTCAGCTCCGGCTACGGCTCCTTCGGCGTCTGGGCTGCCGCATCGCCGGGCACGACCGTGACGAACTCGATCTCGGGCCTCGGCGCGGCGGTGTTCAGCGTGATCGCGTCCTCGGGTGCGGTGGGGACCAACCTGAGCGCCGAGTTCGGCGCGGCGGACGTCTTTGACGAGGGCGGCTCCGGGGGGACGTTTACCACCCTGGACGCCTCCTCTGGCTCGGTCGGCTTCCAGAGCTTCTGGGCGAACGCCACCACGCTGGACGGGGTCTCGGCCGTTGCCGGTTCTGAGGCGGTCTACGCGACCGGCGGGATCGGTCTCACGGTGACGACGGTCAGCGCGAGCGGCGCCGCAGGAGTCGTCGGGTACGGCGTCACGACGAGCTTGGTGAGCGGCGTGACCGCCACGAACGCGAGCCCCGTCGCCGTCGGCTTCCTCGGGGGCTCAGGCGCGTCGGTCTCGAACGTGCGGGTGAACGGCAGCACGGGCGTCATTTTCGAGAGCTTCCTGTCGGGTACGCTCACGGGCCTCACCGCCGAGAACTCAAGCTCCGGTGTGGCGATGCTCGGTTCCGAATGGGTCAACGTCTCGAGCGTCAACGCGACCACGGGCAGTCAAGCGGCGCTCGTCGACACCTCCTCGTTCGTCTCCCTTTCGGGAATCTCGGCCGGCCCCGCGAGCGGTGGCTCGACCATCGTGGCGTCGACGAGCGTGAACGTTACGGGGGTCACGGTCTCGGGCGAAGACGTCGGAACCGCCATCCAGAGCTCCCAAGAGGTTACCGTGCGCGGGACTTCGGCCTCGGACAGCTCGGTCGGGGTCTTCGCCCTCGGTTCGTCCTGGGTCACCGTCGACCAGACCACGGTCTCGGGCCAGTCGCTCGCGGTCGGACTCAACCAGGACACCGACGCGAGCGTGAACGGGGTCACGGCGACCAACGCGACCCTCTCCGGGCCCTGGGCGCCGGGATTCGTGTTCACGACTTTCGGCGCGCCGGCCCTCGCCGCGGTCGTGACGACCCTTGACAGCCTGACGACCGTGTCGAACGTCACCGCGACCACCTACCCTTCCGCGGTCTACGACGGCGGGTCGGGTGCCGCGCTCACGGGCAGCGTCACCTTCTCGAACGTCAACGCCACCGGCGGCGAGTTCGCGGTCCTCCTCAACGGAACCGAGTTCGCCACGCTGTCGAACATCGGGGCGTTCCGGGACGTGGTCGGCGTCGAAATGAACGACAACGCCCAGTCCAACCTGATCACGGGAAGCTCGTTCGTCGGCGACTCGAGCTTCGGCGTCTACATCGTCTACGGGCAAGGGAACCTGGTCTACAACAACAACTTCGTGGGCGACAACGGCGCCACCGCCACCTACGACCCGACTCACGTCCAGGCGTGGAGCTACGTCTACAACTCGTTCGAGCTCAACGGCGTGGGCAACTACTGGGCAGACTGGCACACGTACACCTCGTACGGCGTCCTCGCCCCGTACTACGTGTCGAGCGGCGTGTGGGACTACTATCCGATCGGCCCGGACGAGTACCAGATGTTCGCGGTCACGTTCAACGAGACCGGCCTCGTGGCCGGGACGAGCTGGACCGTGAACTTCGACGGCATCGCCGAGACCTCCTCGGCGGCGTCGATCGCCTTCTCGGTGCCGATGGGCAGCTACCCCTACGCGGTCGGGCCGGTGCCGGGCTATTCGGCGTCCCCGTCGACCGGCACGGTCGCCGCGGGTCCGGGCGCCTACCTGGTCGGAGTAACCTTCTCGCGGTTGACCTACGCGGTCACCGTCAGCGAGGGAGGGCTCCCGAGCGGGACCAGCTGGAACGCGACCGTCAACGGCGTGACCCAGTCGACCTCGGGAACGACGCTCGTCTTCTACGAGCCGAACGGAACGTACACATACGCGCTCGGTTCGGTCGGAGGCTTCAACGTGAAGGGCGGGAACGGCAGCGTGACCGTGGCCGGCCAGCCGACCAGCATCTCGGGGATGTACTCGCCGTCGAACCCGGCGCCGCTCGCGACGAAGTCGGACCTCAACAACTACTTCGCGCTCGCGCTCCTGGTCGCGGTGATCGCGCTGGTAGTCGGGTTGATCGCGCTCTTCCTCCGCCGCGGAGGAGGCAAGTCGTCCCCTCCGTCGTCGCCCCCCGAGGCCTGGACGCCTCCGGCCGGCGCGAGCGGCCCCGGCTCGCCCGCGAGCGGGAGCTCGAGTTCGAACACCTGGAGCGAGGGCCCGGAGAAGCCCCCGTCGTCGTAGAGGCACCTCGTTCGGCCGACGGTCGGCGGCACCAACCCCTTCGTCCCACCCCGGGCCCGCGAGGACCCGGGGGAGGTTCTTCGAGCTCCGTTCGGAGGTGAGGATCCGGGCGCGGTTCCGGGTCCGGTCCGGGACGATCGGACCGCCCGCTCAAGAGGGTTCGTCGGCTGGGGAATCCGGGAACGGATGCTCGACCGGATCCTTGTCGGCTTCGACGGGTCGCGCGAGGCCCGACGCGCCTGCCTCGTTGCGAGCGAACTCGCGGCCCGCTTCCGCTCCTCGCTCACTCTCGTCGTGGTGCGGCCGGCCCGACGGCCGTCCGCCGACCCCTATCTCGAGGGGCTCGTCCCGCTCGACGACGACGGGCGCGCCATGGCGACGATCCTCGACGAGGTCCGGGAGAAGGCCATCGCCCGGGGCGCCGCCAAGGTCGAGACCGTCTTCCTCTGGGGCGACGTGCTCCGGGCGCTCCTCGAGTGGCTCGACCGACACCCCCAGGACCTCGTCGTGGTGGGCTCGCGGGGGCTCTCCCGCGGGTCCCGCCTCCTCCTCGGAAGTGTCTCCTCCGGGCTCGTCAACGAGGCGCCTTGCCCGGTGCTCGTCGTTCGGGGCGGGCGGGACCACCGTGCCCGCTAGAGGGAGAGCGTATCTCTCGCATCGTCGGCGCGAGCGAGGTTTTCGAGCCGTGGGCCGCTTCCTCCGTCCCGGAGGGGCTTACGGCGCGGACGATGCGAGAGGGGCCGCAGGCGGATCGGGACGGCCCCCTACGGGCTCGGGCCCGCCCTCGAGAGGGGCGACCTGGAGACCGTGGTCGCCTTGCGGACCGGGGTCAGAGGCCCGCGGCCTCCGCCGGACTCCTACTTTCGGGTTGCCCACCTCGGGAGCCGTACCCGGCGCCGGGCCCTGGGCGAAATCCTGGCCTTCCAGAGTCCCGCGATGCAGGGGCCAACGAGGGCCACCCGTCGGAGGCCTACGAGCCGCGCGAGGCGCGACATCCGCGCCTAGAGTTCGCTCTCGGGCGCCCGGCGCCGCCGGAGCGCGACCGCCGCCAGGGCGATCGAGAACGCCGTCCCGGCGCCGATCGTGACGAGCGCGTCCGGGCCCAGAAGCCAGGCGGGCACGAGACGGGAGAGGGGGCTGCCGACCGCGAGGGTGAGCCAGGGGTCGTAGCCGAGCGAGCGGTACCCCCCGGACACGGTGCCGAAGTCGAGTCGGACGAGCGAGCTCTGCCCGTTCGTCGAGACGTTGTGGTACGCGCCGACGGAACTGTTCGACTCCTGACCGCTCGCGTACGTCGCGGTCGCCGATGTCCCCCAGGCGTACGTCGCGACGGTGCCGCCGGTCGCGCTCGACCGTTCGGTGATCGAGTTGGCTCCGTTCGCCTGCCAGTACCCCGAGGGCCCGCTCGTGTTCGTGAGGACCTCGACCCCGAGAGAATCCGATGCGGATTGCCACGGCCATCCCGTGACGTTGAGCAGGTACCCGACGGTCGAGGGCGAGGGGCCCGAGGAGCTGTTCAGCGTGAACGTCAGGGAGACGTTCACCGATCCGAGGGAGGCGTTGCCGCCTTCCTGTGCATCGTCCCCCGACTCCCACTCGCCGCTCGCGAGACGCGCCGGCACGGCCGCCGCGAGCCGCATCCAGGTCGATGCGGAGGAACCCCCCGTCGACCCGCTCCAGGCGACCCCCTGACCGCCGAAGAGAGCGAAGGCGACGATCTGGCCGGTGCCGTTGACCTCGGCGAGCCCACCGAGGGACTGCGAGAGCCCGAGCGAACCGTTCGCGACCGACACGAGCGTGAACGACGGCGCTGCCGTCGGAAAGTCCGCGCGAACGAGACCGTTCGTCAGCGTGAACGCGGCCGCCCCCCCGCGGATCGAAGCCGCGGGGAGGCCGTGACCGACGGCCGGCCCAACGACCCCGACGAGGGACGCCGTGAGTGCGACGGCGAGCGCTATCGCCGTCAGAAGGGGTTTCCCGGTACCCGGCATCGGATTCGACCACGGGCGTCGTCGAGATACCTCCCTTTTGGCGCAAGACCCGTAACCGTTGGTGCGAAGCCCAGAGCAACGCTTCATCGGCTCACCCTCCGAGGAGGCCGCTCCAGGCCTCCACGAACCGGTCGACAAGCCGGTCCTCGAACGACTCGCGGTAGCGCGTCACGAGGGCGGCGACCCGTTCCGGGCGCGTCGGTCGGTAGCGGCGAAGGTGCCCGTCCCGAAACCCCTCGACCGCACTCTGCGCGAGCAGGTGGCGCAGGTGAAAGGAGGTCGTGGAGAGGCTCAGCCCCGTCGCCTCCTTGAGCTCGGCGAGCGTGCGGCCGGGCTTTGCGCTCAGCTCGAGCAAGAGCCGTCGCTCGGTCCCGCTGCGGAGGACCTGGAACAGCCGTCGGTCCTCCCACGTCATCGTCGACGGGAAGTAGTAGTCGCGTCGGCCGCCGCGCTCGCGGCGCAGCGCCCCGGCTCGCGTCAGCTGGTCGAGGTGGTACGCGGTCTCCCCCCAGCCGAGGGCGGCCCGCCGCTGCACTTCGCGGGCGCTCGACCCCGGATGCTCGGTGACGACGTCGACGATCTTCCGGCGGGTGGGCTGCGCGACCAGTCCCTCCATGCTACGGGGATCGGCTCCGTGCGGCGCCCCGGACGAGCGCGACGTAGAGGAGGGCGACCGCGAGGACCGTCAGCCCGAGCGGCACCGGCGCGACCTCGAACGGTTCGCCGTAGCGCGGCGACACCTGGTTCAAGACGTCGAGGCCGCCGACAACGGCAAGGACCGCGAGGCCGGCCGAGACGAGCCCGAGCCTCGGGTCGCGGTAGCGGGACGCCGCCGCGGCGCCGATTCCGGCGAGAGTGGCCGACAACCCGGCGAGGACGACCGCGAGGAAGACCGTAAGAAGGTCCATGCGGCCCCCACGCGTCCGAGAAGGTAAGTGACTTTCCCTCGAATACGGGGCCCGCACCAACCGTTACGGACCTTGCGCCAAAATCGAGGTAGAGCCGTCGGCCCCATGCGAGCCCGATGTCCGCGGCGCGTCGATTGCTCTCGGGTCCCCTCGCGCGTCGGTCACCGACCGACCGAACCGACGACGCCGTGCCGGTCGCCTACGAGAGCGCACCCCCGAACCTTCCCGGGGTCCGCCGTCTCTTCTATGGGCTGTTCGCAGGGATCTACGCGACCCTCGTCGCGGGCATGGCACTGTTCGTCATCCGGTGGAGCCATCCCGCGTCGATCGCGCTCTTCGGGGTCCTTGCCATCCTGTTCGTGGGGGCCGCGTACGGGCTCGCTCGTCAGGTCGTCGCGCTCGCGAGCCGCCACGGGGATCTCCCCGCGCTCGCGGAGCTCGCGACCCGACCGAAGGTCGCGGTCCTCTACGCCACGATGAACGACGTCGTGCCGGAGTGCCTGCGCGCGATCCACCAAGACTACCCGGTGGACGTCTACGTGCTGGACGACTCGAACGCGCCGACGGCCCGGGAGGTCGTCGATCGGATCGCGCAGGAACGCGGGTATACGGTGCTCCGCCGCGCGGGGCGCCGCGGCTTCAAAGCCGGGGCGATCAACGATTGGTACGCCCGACACGGCGCCGCGTACGATTACTTCGTCCTGCTCGACTCGGACTCGTTCCTGCCGACCGACTGGGTCCGCGAAGCGCTGAAGTACGCCGAGCACCCCGCCCAGGCCCGGGTCGGCATCTTCCAGGGCCTCGTCAACATCTGGAACTTCGACACCCGGTTCGTCCAGACGCTCGCCCCGATGTCCCGGGTCGGACAGTTCGTGTGGGAGAGCCGGCTCGCGAACGCGCTCGATACGATCTTCTGCTACGGCCACAATTGCCTGGTGCGGCGCGCGGCGGTCGATACCATCGGCGGCTTCGTCGAGGGGTACGTCTCCGAAGACTTCGCGACGGCCGTCGCCCTCGCCGACCGGGGGTGGCACTCCCGCTTCGTCCCGTTGCACACCTACGAAGCGATGCCCGAAAACGTCCGTGGGTTCATCAAGCGCCAGAACAAGTGGACCCGCGGCGCGATGGAGTTCATCGAGTTCTCGCGCCGCTCGAACGTGAGCCGCTCGCGCAAGTTCCATCTCTGGCAGACCCCGTTGGGTCACTTCACCAACCTCATCCTGCCGCTAGGGATGCTCCTCACGGTCTACGGGTTCGCGTCGACCCCGGCCGCCGCGCTCGCCTTCCTCGGCCAATTCGCGGCCCACCCCGTCAGCACGTTCTGGTCGATCCCGCTGTTCCGGTTCCTGCTCGTGGTCGGACTGCTTTCGACGATCCCGACGGTGCTCGTCTACCGGCAGTGCGGCATCGGGTGGGGCACCTACTGGCGCCACCGCTGGCTGAGCGCCGCGGTGAGCGCGGTCTCGCTCCCCTACGAGGCGATCAGCATGGTCGCCCTCCTGCGGCGACGCCTCGGCCAGGTGCCCGTCACGCCGAAGAGCGAGGCGGCGCTCGGCCTCGGCGAAGTGCTCTCGATCTCGCGCTACGCCCTGGTGCTGGACGGAGCCCTGCTCGTGGGCATGGTCCTGTTCAACCCGCTCGCCACGGTCTTCAACGGGGTCTGGCTCGTCCCGATGATCTTCGCCCCGCTCGTCATCCTGCGCTTCTCGGGGCACCCGGTCCCCGAGGAGGGGCCCCGGTCGGTGCCCGTGGGTGCCGCCGAGGAGGTGGTCGCCCGCGAGGCCCGGGAAGGCGTCGTGCACGCCTCACTCGCCGAGATCCGCTCGACCGGACGGCTGCCCGGGGCCTGGTCGGGAGCCGTCTGAGGGCGGGTCGCGAGCCGGCCCCGTCAACCGTCGTAGTCGTCCGGACCGTCCGGGTCGTCCGGCCCGTCCGGCCGGCGGGGCCCCGGCGTGTCGGTCCGAGCGCGAGCCGTAGCGGTCGGTCGGGCGGGCGGCGGCGGAACGACCCGCCGGTTCCAGAGCATCACGGGAAGGACCCCGGCGAGGATGACGGCGCCCGCGACGGCCCCGGCGATCACGTACCCTTCGACCGGCGAGAACGAGGACGCGTTCGCCGGGGGGGTCGGGGCGGTGACCGTGATCGTGATCCAGGCCGCGGTCGACTCGTGCGTGACGTCCTCCACGATCACCTCGATCGCGAACGTTCCCGTGACGCCGGGCAGGCAGCTGAAGGTCGAGGTGTTCCGTTCCGGGCATCCCGGCGGGAGGCCGACGTAGGCGTACGTGTACGGTCCCGTGCCGCCCGAGATGTTCGTGACCAGGTTCAGGGTCTCGCCGAGCGTGAACGCGGACGGAAGCGCCTGGAAAAGCAGGATCGCGGGGGTCGGATGGATGACGACCGTCGCCGTCGAGTCGCCCGAGACCCCGGAGCTTCCCACCGCCGAACAGGTCGCAGTGTACGTCCCCGGCATGGCGTAGGAGTGAGGGGCGAGCGCCCCTCCGCCGAAGGCGCCGTCCCCGAACGACCAGGTGTAGTTGAACGGCGCGCCGGCGCCGGCGGCGCGGCATGAGAACGTCACGGGATGCCCCACATCGGTCCCGAGGGGGGAGGTGGCGACGGCGACGCCGATCGGCGAAGACCCCTCGTTCGAGACGAGCGGCATCGGGTCGGGGACGCTGCGCGCGCGCACCCACGAGACGTTCCATGTCGAGCAGTTCTGACCGCAATACTCGCCGACCCCGACCTCGGCCATGGACGCGCCCGTCGCGTTCGTCTGGACAACGAACGGAATCCCGTTCACGCTCCCGGTCTCGGTCGCGTTCGTCCCGTTCCAGCTTAGGCCGATGACGTGCAGGGCCTGGGCGAAGTCGGCCGGCGCGGGGGTAGGCCCGGTCGTCGAGCGGGGCGCCGCCGTCGAGTTGCTCGAACGGAGGACGGCGTTCGACGTCCCGTTCGCGCCGACGTCCAGGGCGTAGGCCGAGGGGAAGAACTGGTATTGGCCGCTGAACCCGGGCGCCCCCGCGACGAAGAGGCAGAGGGGGCTCGTGGTGCCGTTCATCCGCGCGTACGTTTCGACCGTCACCGCCCGCGACGCGAAGGCACCGAGCGGCGCTTCGATCGCGCCCATGCTGTAGACGGCCGACACGGTGAGCCCGTTGCGGACAGTTCCCGCCCAGCTACCGAGGGCGGTCCAGCGGGCGGGGAGGATCGTGCCCGAGAAGTTCTCGTAGGCGTCGAACACGCGCCAGCCGTTGTCCCACTCGGCGTACTGGGGGCTGAGGCCGGGACTCTCCCCGAGGTAGCCGTCCTCCGAGAGGTTGAACGCGGTCTTCGGCCAGAAATAGAAGGAGACGTTCGTCCTCGCCCGCGGGCCGATCGAGTCGAGTCGGAGCCACACGAGCGAGCCGGTCGAGGCGTTCGATGCCCCCGACTGGATCCACGCGTAGATGGGTGTTCCGTTCGACGTGTATACCGCGAGACCGTTGCTCCAGTTCGAGTTGATCAGCGAGGCGTACCGAGAGCTGTTGATCGCGACCGGCTGGGCGTACGTCCCCGTTGCGTTCGATCCGGGGTTGTACACGGTGAGGTTGAGGCTTCCGACCGCGCCCGGCGGGATCGACGGCAGGCCCGCGGTCGGGGCACGAGGGGACGGCGGGGCGGTGGGGCCCGTTCCTCCGAGCGCCGCGGCGCCGGGGTCGACGGGGCTCACACCGCGCGAGCCCGACGGAACCGCCCACAGTGAGGCGAGCACGAGGACGCCGACGGTCGCCGCGAGGACCCACGGGGCCGCCCGGACCGGGCCCGGTCCCCTCCCTCCGACCATCGACCTTCCTCCACGCCCGAGAGAACAACCGGACGGCCGACTTATACTCCACTCCCCCGCCCCGCGACCAAGCCACGTCGTGCGAGGGAGCGCGTCCTCCCGGGGTCAGCGGTCCGGCTCCGGTGGGGAGAAGACCTGCCATTCGGCGATCCGGGCGTCTCGCACGACGACGCGCCAAGCCGTCGGAACGACCCAGTGCTGTCGTGGGAGGCCGCCACCGCCGAGCCGGGTCCCGCTCGCGGTCCCAAAGAGGGCGATCACGGAGCCCTGGCAGAGGTGGTCGTGGATCGCGAGGCGCAGGTCGGGGGTCCGGCGGAACTCCTTCGCCCACGCCGCGCATCCCCGGTCCCGGCCGAGGGTCTCCTGGCCGGACGGGTCGACCCAACGAAAGTCGGGCGCCATTAGACCTTCGAGCGCCTCGAGGTCGTGCCGATTGATCTCGTTCACGAAGCGTAGCGCGATACGTCCCGGGTCGATCTCCGCCATCGTGCGGTGTCCCGGTCCCCGACGCCGGAGGCCTCGCACTCCCCGTAGGGGGACCCGGGATAAGGCACTCGCGGCGCCGGCCGGGAGCCGTTCGCCGCCCCCGGCCCGGTCCCGGACCCTTCCCCGGGCGTTCCGCCCCGTCGCTCAGTCGGAGTGCCAGGTCGGGCCACCGTAGCCGTCCGGGAGCGGCGCTCGGGCTCCCCGTCCGAAAGGGTCCGGCCGGGGGGTCGGAGGCCGTCCGCCCTTCGCGCTGAGGTAGGCGTCGATCGCCTCCGCGACGCGCGAGCCGGCGGACATGGCGTAGACCACGGAGACGCCCCCCGTCGCGAAGACCCCGTCGACGTCGGTCCGTCCGTCCGGGCCGCGGCCTTCGGGAAACCCGTGGGGCGAGACCTTGAGGTCGAGCTCCCCCGGTAGGCCGGCGAGGTCGCTGGTCTCTCCGACCGCCACGATCACGGTGTCGCAGGCGATCGTCTCGTCCGAACCGGCTACCAGCTCGAGCGTCGGGCGGCCCGAAGCGTCGGCCGGTCCCGCTCGCGTAGCCCGTACGACGATCCCCGAGACCTGGCCCGAGCCGAGGATGCGCACCGGGGCGCGCCCGAAGAGAAAGCGAATCCCCTCGGTCTCGGCTCCCGTTACCTCCTCCTCGCCCGCGGGCAGGTCGGCCCTTGCCTTTCGGTAGACCAGCGTCACGTCGCCCGGTCCCGAGAGCCGCAGGCTCGAGCGGGCGGCGTCGAACGCCACGTCCCCTCCGCCGATCACCACGACCTTGCGTCCCTTGCGGCCGAACGAGCCCTCGGGCCCCCGGTTCACCGCGAGCAGGAACGGCAGGGCGGAGAAAACCCCCGGGAGCTCCTCGCCCGGTACCCCGAGCGTCCGGGGACGGGAGGCCCCGACCGCAAGGAGGACCGCCACATACCCCCGAGCGAGGAGGCTCGCCGGGGTAAAATCGACGCCCGCCTTCTGGTCGACCACGAACCGGACGTCGAGGTCCCGGAACCGGGCGAGGTCCCGGTCGAGCTCGGTCCCGTCCAGGTGGTACTGGGGGATGGTGTCGACCTGGCCGCCGAGGAACGGCTCCGATTCGAAGACCGTCACCGAGTAGCCTCGAAGGGCGAGCTCCCACGCGGCCATCAGTCCGGTCGGCCCGCCTCCGACGACCGCGATCGGCTGGTGCTTGGACGGCCCCGGAACGTACCGCGCGTCCGAACGACCGAGCTCGAGCGCGGCGCGTTTGAGGTGACGGATGGCGATGGGCACGCCGCGGCCGCCCATCACGCAATCCTCCTCGCAGTAGTGGTAGCACGTCTTGCACAGCACGGTCGCGAGCGGGTTGTCGATGAGCGTGAGCTCTGCGGCGTCGTCGAATCGCCTCTGGGCGATGAGCGAGATGTACCCCCGGCAGTCCTGGGTGATCGGGCACGCCTGGACGCAGAACGGCATGGCGCACTGCAGGCACCGCTGCGCCTCGAGCACCGCCTCGTCCGAGGAGTACGGCTCGAGGATCTCGCCGAACGTCCGAGTCCTCTGCGGGATCGACTCTTCGGGGATCGGTGTCCGCTCGTAACGCGAGTTCTCGTTGGTTGGCATATCGTGTCCCGCGGCCGTCGGGCGGCGGCGAGCGATGCGCACCTCGCGTGGAGGGGACGCGGTCGCGCGTCGGTCGGCGCCGCTCGAGCGGTGGACTCCCGGGCGGGACCCTCAATCCCGCGGGGGATAAAGTGACGCCGAGTGGCGTGCGCCGCCTCTCGGGCGGCGACGTGCGGCGGGCCGACGCCGCGGCCGGCGCGGGAACCCTTCCCGGGCGCGTCAATCCCCCCTGACCTACGGCCTATGTACTCTCCGGCGAGACTCTCACCCCGAGGGCCGCCGAGCGAGGACCCCATGGTGAGGGCGATCGTCATCTACGATTCTTGGTACGGCTGCACGAAGGGGATCGCCGACGAGGTGGCCCGGGGACTCTCCGCCGACGGGCGGGTCCCGACGATCGTGGCGAAGGTCCGTTCGACGTCGCTCGAGCATATCGTCGACCACGACATCATCGTGGTCGGATCGCCGAACCACTTCGGGGCCCCCACCGCCCACATCAAGCAGTTGCTCGCGGAGCTGCGGAAGTCCGACCTGAGGGGAAAGCGACTCGCGTTCTTCGATACTTGTTTCGCTCGGGATCGGGGGAAGGCGGTCGGTAAGATGGAGGCGGCCCTGCGGGAGAAGAACCCGCTCATCTCCCCGCCGTTCCTGGGGCTCTCGGTCGTCGTCGAAGGCGTGCAGGGCCCGGTCGCCCCGGGGGCGCTCTCGGAGAGCCGGGAGTTCGGCCGGTCGGTGCGAGCGAGCACGGCCCTCCTCGCCTAGCCGTCGGAACGGACGGAGCCGAGCCCGTCCTCCCGAGGCGGATCGGCGGGCGTCGGCGAGCGACGCCCCAAGGCGCGCGCCCGCCGCGTCGAGCGCGGTGGACGCGCGACGCGCCGGGCGGCAAGGAACCGCCGGGTGGCGGCCTCGTCCCGCTTGAGTATCCGGCCGATCTCGGCGACCGGTTGCGGGTGCTGGTCGACCCGCAGGTCGACCCAGCGGTCGCTCCAGGCGCGGTCGAACCACGGCTCACGGTGGACAACGAGCATCGCCGACGATTCCATCCCCCGACGGTCCCCCCCGGCCTCGGCGCCGGCGACGAGACCCGCGTACAGGCGTCGCGGGAGGCTCCCCCGCGCGCGCTCGAACGCGGCCGCCATCGCTGGCACGACGGTCTCGTCACGGAGGATATTCCCCTGGCAAGTGTACCCCTCTCCCGTGACGTGGCCCGCCCAACGGAGACACTTCGACCCCGTCCACGCGGCCGACCTCCCCCGCGCGTCGACCACGCCTAGCTGACGATGTTCGCGTTCGGGGTCGGCCCTAGTCAGCCGACGTACGACCTCCTCGGCCCCGAATCCCCGGCGCAACAGCTCGAGGCCGCGAGGACCGTACGCGTAGTTCGACTGGGCCTGGGTCGCGATCGCGCCCCGCCGCCATTCGGCCCAGGGAACGACCGCACCGACGCTCATCGGTTTCGTCGCCACCACGACTCCCCAGTATCCCCGCTCGCGGTCGCACGCGACCAGCGAGAAGGTTCCGTGCTCGTCCCGGCCGTACATGGCCCGGCGCCCAGCGTCCGGGGCCTTATCACGCCTGAGACAAGAGCGCTCGGTGACGCGCGAGCGGTCGGTCGAGCGTCAGGCTCGGGGCGTAAAGACGAGCGAGATGGAGTTGACGCAGTGCCGGCGGTTCGTCGCCGTGAACCCTTCGCCCTCGAACACGTGCCCGAGGTGCGCGCCGCACCGGACGCACTGGATCTCGGTGCGCGAGCCGTCGGGGTCCGGCAGGCGCCGGACGGCGCCCGGAATCTCGCGGTCGAAGCTCGGCCACCCGCACCGTGCGTCGAACTTGTCGTCCGAGCGGTAGAGGGCGCTCCCGCACCGTTTGCACGAGTAGGTCCCCGGGGCAAACGCGCGCTCGTACTCCCCCGAGAACGGGGCTTCCGTTCCCTTGCGGACGATGACCGCTTCCTCGCGGGCGGTGAGCTTGCGCCACGGAGGGGCCGAGGACGAGGCCATGGCGGAGCATCGGCGCGGCCGTACATAAGCACCGGGTCCCCGTCCCGGTGTGACGGGTTCTCCCCGCGGCGCCGTCAACCCGCGGCGGTCAGAGGAGCTCGGGAAGGTGCTCGGAGACGTAGCGGGAGACCTTGCGCCGGCCGGCCACGATCGCCTGGCGCAGGTCGTACTGCCGGGGTTCGTGCAGCACGACGTCGAACGACCGCTCGGATTCCGCGACGAACGTGACGCCTTTCGACTCCGCGAGCGCGCGGTAGCCGGCCGCGCGCACTCGATCGAGGCTTTCGAGGCTGCGACGGCTGACGACGACCGGGCCGGACGCGGCCAGCGAAAGGATCTGGTCGTGGTGCTGGAAGATGTTCGAGTCGACCGACGTCGGACGCACGTCGAGGAGGTCCGGGTACTCGACTTCGGGAGTGCAGACGATCCCCGCGCCGGTATAGCGCGTGCCGGTCACGAGCTCGACCTTCCGACCGACGAGGGCACGCTCGTAGAAGCGGACCAACGGGAGGAACTCTCGGCGCTTCGCCTCGTCCAGTATTGCGAGCAGTTGACCTCCGACGCTTTCGGCCCGCTCGTACAGCGTGACGCGCAGACCCCGGGACGACGCCGCGAGCGCGGCCTCGAGGCCCTGGACGCCTCCCCCGACGACCACGACGTCGCCGCGGAGGGGCCGCGCGGGTCGGGAGAGGCCCTCGTAGCCGACGTCCGGGTTCACCGTGCACCGCACCTCGCCCCACGCGAGGTCGCGGCACGCCTGGTTGCAGCGGATGCACGGGCGTAGCTCCCGCCGTCTCCCGAGCACGGCCGCCGCGAACGAAGGGTCGGCCAGCATGCCGCGCGCGACCGAGACGAAGTCCGCGAGCGCGAGCGCCTCCTCGACGTCCCGGGCGTCGACGACCGACCCGACGACCATCGTCGTCAGGGTCAGCCGCCGGGGCAGGCGGTGCGCCACGTGAAGACGCGGCGAATAGAACGCCGCGGAACTTCCCGGGGGCGCGAACCGGCCGGCCGAGAAGTGCACGTAGTCGAGGCCCTCGACGGCTTCGGCGACCGAGACGCCGTAGTCGGGCCCGTAGCCGTCGGGCTCGTCCTCGTAGAGGCTCAGGCGCAGTCCGACCGGGAGCCCGACCTCGCCCCGGACCGCCCGCACGACCTCCCGGACGAAGGCGAGCCGCCCGTCAAACGAGCCGCCGTAGCGGTCCTGCCGATGGTTTAGCGCCGGAGCGATCGTCTGGTGGATGAGGTAGCCGTGGGCCCCGTGGATCTCGAGGCCGTCGAATCGGGCCCGCTCCCCGAGCCGGGCCGCGCGAACGAAGTCGTCGACGACGGATTCGAAATCGCCCGGGGTCATTTCGTGGGGCGTGGTTCCGGGGTAGTCGAGGAGCGACGGGGCGATCGGGCCCTCCGGGTTCGTCTCGAGCCCTGCGCGTCCTCCGCAGTGGACCAGCTGCAGGAAGATCCGGCTCCCCTCGTCGTGGACGCGTTCGGTGAGGCGCCGGAGCTTCGGGACGAAGTCGGGGTTGTACGCCCCGAGCTCGTTGCGGGAGCCGCGGGCGTTGCGGCCGTTGACGAACGCATACTCCGTGATGAGCAGGCCGGCTCCCCCTCGCGCGCGCGCCGCGAGGTAGGCGATGTGGGTCTCGTTGGTCGAGCCGTCCGGGTTGGCGAGGTTGGAGATCATCGGCGCCATCACGATGCGGTTCGGAACGGTGAGGGACCCGATCCGGCCCGTCTGGTCGGCGCGCATCCGCCGGGTCGCTGGCGCCGGCGGTTATAATCTATCCTCGCGCGGCGGCCGGGTCCGACCCACCGGCTATTGCGAGATCCGCTCGAGCCGTCGGCCGGTCGCGCGCGGTCCGAAAATGGCGATCGCCCCGGCGGCGAGGCCCGTAACGCCGACCGTCGTGAACCCCGCGAAGAACGACGTCGCCGCGATCAGCGCCGGCAGCCCGAGCGCGCCGACCGCACCGCCCAGATGGCCGAGCCCGTCGCTCCATGCGAACCCCGAGGTCCGCGCCCTCGTCGGGAAGCTCTCGGCCGTGTAGGTGTAGGCGACCTGAAGGTACATGCCGAGCGAGAGGGAGGCCAGGAACGAACCGGCCGTAAGCACGAGGCCGCTGGCCAACGTCCCGATGAGGAGCATGCCGAGGAACCAGATGGCGGTGGCGACGACGATGAGACGGTACCGCTCGACCCGGTCGGCGGCCGCGAGCATGAGGAGAGCTCCGACAGGATAGCCCACCGCGCCGACCGCGAGGTAGAGGATCGAGCTCCCGATCGCGATCCCCTGCGCCGCGTAGAGCGTGGCCGCGTCCCCGAGAAAGGCGTAGTTGCCGACGTACCACAGGAACCACATCGCGACAAACACCGCGAGGCGCGAGGCGTACGGTCGACGGAACAGGTAGCGTGTGGGAAACCGGCCGTGCTCGAGACTGACCTCGCTCGGCCGCGGCTCTGCGAGCGCTTCGCCCCGGCCACGGGCCGTCGACTCCATCCGCCGGACGATCGCGTCGGCCTCGTCGGACCGACCGCGCATCACGAGCCAGCGGGGCGATTCGGGGAGCCGGCTCTGGAGCGCGAGTCCGACGACCGCCACGGCCCCTCCGATGACGAAGAGCAGCCGCCAGCCGACCTCGAACGTCGGCACGAGCGCGAGCGCGACGAACGGTGTGACCGCCTGGCCCAGGATGCCGATGAGGAACGTGAGGACCGAGATCCGACCCCGTCGGGCGGCCGGCGAGAGCTCCCCCACGTACGTCGAGACGAGGTTGAGGCCGGCCCCGACCCCCACTCCGGTCACGAATCGCCAAAGCGAGAGCGTAAAGAGGTCGGTCGCGACCGCGTCCCCGAACGAGCCGAGAGCGACGAGCGCGAACGTCACCAAAAGCATCCTCAGTCGGCCGTGCCGGTCCGAGAACGTCCCGATGACGAACGAGCCGAGGATGTAGCCCAGCAGGCCCACGGCGAGCGCGACGAAGAGTCCCTCGTCGCCCGTGAGGTGCATCTGGACCGCGATCGCGGGGAGTCCGAACCCGATGTCGGTGATGTCGTAAAAGACGAAGAAGTATCCCAGCCCTACGATCGCGAGGTAGGAGTACGGCAGCGACCACTCGGGGATCCGGTCGAGGCGGGCCAGAACCTCCGCTCCCCGGCGAGCACCTTCCGCCGACACGGTGGCGGCGGAAGGTGCGGCGGAAGAGACGCCCCTCGGTGTGTCCGGCGTGGCGCGGGACCCGGAAGGAGGCACGGCCGGACGAACGACGGCGGGGGCATGAAGGTCGCCCCTCCGCCTAGGGTCCTGTGGGGAAACCCTCCGGTCGACCCCGGGCCGCCGGGCCGTGGAACTCTCGGGTCGGTGTGCCAAACGGTCGCACGGTTCCGCGGAGTTTAAGGGGTGGAGGGGAATGGTTTAGGCGACCGCGGAGGGTTCCGCGGACGGACGATGACCGCGGCCGACTCACGGTACCTTAGGATCGAGGTCCCCGAGGAACGCCCCGAGGACCGCGTCGTGGACTTCCGGGAGGTCCTTCACTCCTACACCCGGGAAGAGGCGATGCTCGAGGCCCAGCGGTGCCTGCAGTGCGCGCTGCCGTTCTGCGTCGAGGCGTGTCCGATCACCCAGGACTGCCGGGGCTACATCGGCCTCGTCGCGAACGGCCAGTTCGACGAGGCGGCCCGCCTCACGCTCCGCGAGAACCCGCTCGCGTCGACCCTCTGCAAGGTCTGCTACCACTACTGCGAGGACGCGTGCGTCATGAAGGGCCGGGGCGTCCCGATCGCGATCCGGCACCTCAAACGGGCGGCGCTCGAGTTCGGCAACTCGAACCTCGAGTACGTCCCGAGCGCACCGCGCCACCAGCGCGTCGCGGTCGTCGGAGCGGGCCCTGCGGGGCTGATGGCCGCGTGGGAGCTCGGGCTGCGCGGTTACGCGGTCACGCTCTTCGAGCGGCAGCGGGCGGTCGGCGGACAGGCCGGGGCGATCCCGCATTACCGCATGCCGAACCACGAACTTCTGGTCGACCTCCAGCGGTTCCGCAACTTCGACCTCACCTTCGTGGAAGGGAAAAGCGCCGGCGCGGAATTGACCCCCGAGAGCCTTCTCGCCGAAGGGTACGCGGCGGTCTTCCTCGCGATCGGGGCATCGAAGGCGGGGACGCCCGGGATTCCCGGCGAGACACTCCCCGGCGTGCTCCACGCGCTCGACTTCCTGTACGACGTGAACCAGGGACGCCCCGTGATCCTCGGCAAGAAGGTGGTCGTGGTCGGCGGCGGTGACGTCGCGGTGGACGCTGTCCGCTCCTCGTTGCGCCTCTCCCCCGGCGCCGAGATCACGATGGCGTACCGGAGAACCCGACAGGAGTCCCCCGCCGGCGAGGAGGAGATTCGCGAGACCGAGCCCGAGGGGATCCGGTTCCGCTGGCTGCTCTCCCCGTCGAGGGTGCTCGGTACCGCCCACGTCGAGGGGATCGAGTTTCAGAAGATGGAGGTCACCGCGCCCGACGCATCGGGCCGCCGGGCCGTCCGTCCGATCCCTGGGGCGACCGAGGTGATAGAGTGTGACACGGTCATCCTGGCCGTCGGCGAGAAGGCCGACCTGACGGGCCTCTCCCCCACGCTCGGACTCAAGATCGGTACGAAGGGCTGGCCCGAAGGGGGTCACCCCGACTACATGACGGATCTCCCCGGCGTCTTTGCCGCGGGCGGGCGATCGGTGGTTCACGCGATGGCGGCCGGTACCAAGGCCGCGATCGCTATCGACGCGTACCTCTGCCAGAAGGCGGGCCATTCACCGGGATCCCGACCCGACCCTTTCGGAGAGGGCCACCCGCCTCCTCCGCACCCCGAGGGGTACTCCGGGCCTGTCTGGAAGCCGTAGCGGCCCCGTCCGCGCCGGGCCCGGGGGGCGCTCCCGCGAGCTCCCCCCCGTGCCTCGAGCAGCGGTAAGGAGGCCATCGGCCTCCGGTCCGTCGGCGCGCAGGTCCGGCCGGCGCTACCATCAAAGGCTCGCTTCCGTCCGTTCGGCCGGATCCGCCGGTAGCTTCTCGAGACTCTCCGAGAGGGCGCGTTGGTAGCGCTTCCGAGCGGACCGTCCCCGGGTCTCGACGGCGAGGAGGAGACCGTGAAGCGGCACGACCCGACGGTAGAAGTCAACCCGACGTTCGAACGTTCGATCGCCCGACCCCTTCCTTCGGAGGCAGAGCGCGGCGAATGTCTCGGGAACGAGCGGGGCGAGAGCGGTGAGGTCGAACGCCGGATCGCCCACGCAGACGTCCTCCCAATCGATCACCCCCGTGGGCCGGGCGAGCTCCTCCGACCAGAGGAGGTGGTCCGCCGAAAGGTCCCCGTGGGTCGCCACGGGTCGAAACCGTGCGTCGCGCAGGTCGGCGTAGTAGGCGTCGAACCTCTCCATCAGCCGGGCGTGGAGGCGTGCCGGCGTCGTTCGCTCCGCGGAACGGGCGTACCGCCGCTCGAGATCGTGGACCGACCGGGCCCACGCCCTCGCACCGTTCGGCCATACGTCGAGGCGTCTCAGCGAGGGCGTGGCGAGCCCCGAGAGCTCATCGAGGAGGCACGAAAGGAATCGTCCCAATGTCGCGCGATCCCGCGTCCGCAGCGGGCCGAGGTCGGAGAGGGGTCGCCCGGGCAGCTTCCGATAGACCATCATCGGCCCGTGTCGCGTGCGCATTCGGAGCGCCACGGGCTCGGGGACCGGGGCGGAGAGGCGGGGGGCCAGGAACCGAAGGACCCGGGCCTCGCGCTCGAGCGCCGCGCCGCGTCGGCCCTCGCGGGGGAATCGGAAGACCCATCGGTCGTTCGCGACCAGGACACGGTTCGTCCAACCTTCCTCCCGCCACCTCATCCGCTCGAAGGGTTCGTGGGGCATCGCTGCCCGGGCGGCTCGTTCGAGGTCGGCGCGGGACGGTGCGCGCATGCGCGGAGCGCTCCTACCGCCGGGGCACGGGTCCAGAGGCTAAGGAATGCCGGTCGGTGCGTCGAGTCGGGTTGACGGAGCGGGTAAGCGTCCGTCGGAACCTGCCTCAGTCATGACGCACGCGCCGGGGAGTCCTGAGTTCGGACCCGAATTCTTTGCCCACCGTCTCGACCGGGGCTTCCGCTGGGGGGTCTTGGTCTCGATCATCGGTCCCATCGCCTGGCTCAGCTTCACGCTGCTGTACGTGGGGTTCTGGGCTCAGGGATTCAGCCTGTTCCAGAGCATCGTGCTGATCATCGTTTCGCTCCTCATCCTCGCCGGCGTGATGGGGAGCGTCTGGACCGCTTGGGGGATGCGACGCCACACGCCGTAGGAGCCCCCACGGCGCGGCGACCCTCCCCCGGGGGAGCCGGGACCGAAAGCCACCGCCGAACCGGCGACATCGAGCGAGGCCCGCCTCCGTCGGTTCGTGGAACGGAAGGGTTCCGGGCCCGAATCAGTGACCCGGTCGGTGGGGGTCGGAGCGGGCCGTCGAACGCCGTCGGGTCGGATTCTTCGACAAGGACCAAGGCCGTCCGCGCGGGGCCGTCGGGCTCAGGCCGGGCGGGCCGACCCGGTGAGAAGGTCGGTTCGGGTCACGATCCCGACAAGCTTACCGTTTCGCACGACGGGCAGTCGGTTGAACCCTCGCTCGATCATGAGCCGGATCGCTTCGTCGATCCGCGCGGTCGGGGTAAGGGTCACCGGAGAGCGGCTCATCGCGTCACCGACCGTCGTCGCCTTGAGAGTCGCGAGGCACTTTGCCGGCAGGTCGGCCCGGCCGGCCCGACCGACGTCGAGGACGAGGTCGAAGACCCCTCCCGGCAGCGAGAGTCCGTGCCGGTCGTGCAGGAGCCGGACGATGTCCTTCTGGCTGAGCACGCCGACAACACGACGCTGGCCGTCGACCACGGGAACGCCCGACACCCGGCGGCGGCTCATCACGGACGCGGTGGCCTCGAGGGAGTCGGTGACGCGGGCGACGGCGACCTTCCGGGTCATGACGTCGCTCAGACGGAACGTGTAGAATCCGAGGTCGCGTTCGGGGAGGGCCCCGTGCCGCCGGCGCGTCGCCTTCGCTCGCGGAGGGGGGGATGCGCTTCGGGCTCGACGGGACCGCGGCATGTTTCTCCTGCTCGGGAGCCCCGAAGACCCCGTACCGGGGCCTGGGTCCCCCAGGTGTCAGGGTGCGGCGCGTCCTTTAGGTTTTGGTCAAAACGCGTGTCGACCCAACAACCGATTCGGGGCCGAGGGCGCTACGGACGACCGTGCATGGCGTCCCGCGCCGAGTCGAGCGCGCCGCGCAGCTCTCGCCACGCCGACGTCGCATCGTGGGCCGGTGGCAGCTTCTCGCCGGCGCGCTCCCGCAGCCGCCGGTCCACGTACTCCTTCGCCCAGCGGCACACCTCGCAGTGTTGACACTCGTCCGCGATCGGCGTGTGACCGAGGCTCACGAGGGAGTCGTCCGCCTGCGGTCCGCTGCACAGGGCGGCGTCGTGCCACCCCCGCGCCTCGGCGTTCCCCATCGACCGCGACAACGCTCCAAAGGAGAAAAAGGGGTGGCCCCCGGACCCGGAATCGCCGGGCGGTGCCGGCCGCGTCGCGTGCGGCTCCCGGTGGGCGGGTCGGTTCCGTTGCCCCGCCCGCTCGGCCACGGGGCTCTAATCCCGGAAGGTATTCGCCCGGGACGAGGATGGTAAAGCCCGTGTCGCCCTCCCGACCCCCAGCGCTCCCCGCACCCGACTCCGCACGGACCGGCGGATCCAGCCCCGCCGGCCGACGGTTCTGCCGGCTCTCCCTCGAAGCAGCGCCCGCGAACGGAACGTGGCCCGTTCCGCCGGACGGCCTCTGCCTTTCGTCGTTCCTCCTTCTCTCGCCCGCGGGTCGGCCGAAGGAGGTCTTGGTGGGGAAGCTCGACCCCCGCGCGCCCTGGGCCGAGATCGGCGCGCTCGACCCACGACGAGTGGCGCTGAACACCTCGGGCTGGATGCTCCCGTCGTGCCACCTTCTGTATTTCGAGTCCCCCGAGACGGCCGCGCGTCGCGTGGCCAACGAGCAGCTCGGTATCGCTCGCGTGGAGCTCGAAGCTCCCCGCATCTTTTCCGAAGCGTACCCGCCGGTCCGGCATCCGGAGCGAGGCGAACACTGGGACCTCGAGTTTCTTTTCCGGGGCGTCGTGCCGGCGGGTTGGCGACCGCACCACCCGGCCTGGACCGAGCTCAAGTTCCTCGACCCGTCGGCGACCCCGCGGGTCGAGTTCACTCGGTCCCACGATCAGGTCCTCGAGCTCGCGGGATTCGCTATCGGGTAGGCCCCGGTACTTCGGCGCCACCGGCCGGGAGGGGCCGACCGCCCCCTACCGGGCTACCGTCGGCACGACCGCGCGCGACCCCCGAGGGTCGAGCGTGACAGCCGACTCGAGAAGATAGGAGCTTCCGACCAGACCGTCGTAGATGATCTCCTGGAACATCACCTCGCCCACCTCACGCGCCGACGCGGGGACTCCGGAGAACCGGACGGGGCCGGCCACACGGGCGAAGTGCCGGGTGAACGCGTGGTGGGTCTCGTCGACACCCTCGACGGTTCGCACCCCCGGGGCACCGGGGCGCACCCCCAGTTCGGGCATGTACCTCGAGTGGAGGATCAACGCGCCCGAGCCGGTGTCGACCTCGACGGTCGCTCGGGATCCGCTCGGCAGGTCGAGGTCCACGAACAGGTCGACGGCGGGGCCGGTGCGGTCGACGCGCAGGGGGATCGAAGTGCCGTTACGGAGACGATCGGTGATCGATCGGTCGTCCTCGAGAACGATGGAGCGGTTCGGTCCGTCGAGCGTGAACGGGCGACCGTCGAGGAGCCCCGACGAAACGATCCCCTCCACCTCCGCGAACTCCGCGGATCGCGACGCGCGCGGAGGCAGGAAGTCGAGGATCCCGACCGGGACGTCCGACGCCCGGTATGGGCCGAGCTCGAGCGACCCGAGACGGGAGAGCGGCACCACGACCTTCTGGCCGGACATCCGACGCCCGGTGAAGGCCTCGCCGGTGGGCCGACACCCCACGGCGGCGGCGAGCGCGGTCGAGAGGACCGAGATCCCGATGCCGGTGTCGAAGAGGAGCCGGACATCGGTCGACCCGCCGACTCGTGCGGGAACGGAAAGGAAATGACCGCCGACGAGCTCGAACGGGACGACGTCCGCCACGCCGTGTTCACCCGGGCCGCCGATTTGAACGTTTCAGACCGCACGGGATCGCCGGCACGGCGGGGAGGCTAGCCCATGAACGGTCGTCGCCACTCGTCCGGCAGCAGCGCGGTCTCCTTGATGTTGCGCGGCGTGAGCCAGCGCAGGAGGTTCAGCATCGAGCCCGCCTTGTCGTTCGTCCCCGACCGCCGGGCCCCCCCGAACGGTTGGCGAGCGACGATCGCCCCGGTCGGCTTGTCGTTGATGTAGAAGTTGCCGGCGCTCCAGCGAAGCCTCGCCTCGGCCGTCGCCACCGCATGCGCGTCCTTCGCGAAGATCGATCCCGTGAGCGCGTAGGGCGACGTGCGGTCGCACAGCGCGAGGGTCGGCTCGAACTCCGCGTCCGGATAGACGTACACCGTCAGCACCGGCCCGAAGATCTCCTCGGACATGAGCTTCCCGCCGGGGTCGCTCGTGCGCAGGACGGTCGGGCGGACGAACCATCCGCGGGACGGGTCGGCGCCGCCGTCGACGACGAACTCGTACTCCCTCGGATGCTGGCGAGCGTAGTCGAGGTAGCGCACGATGTTCCGGAACGCCGCTTCGTCGATGACCGCGCCAAGGAGGTTCCCGAGGTCGTCGACCGGCCCGACGGGCACTTTCGCGACTTCCTGCTTCAGGATCCGCTCGACCTCGGGCCAGCGGGTCTCGGGAATGTACGCCCGCGAGCAGGCGGAGCATTTCTGGCCCTGGTACTCGAACGCTCCGCGGACGAGGTTCATCGCGGTGCCCCGGACGTCGGCGCTGGGGTGCATGAAGATGAAATCCTTCCCGCCGGTCTCGCCGACGATGCGGGGGAAGTTCCGGTACGTCTCGATGTTGGCCGCGACGCGCTTCCAGACACGGACGAGGGTGTCGTAACTGCCGGTGAAGTGGACCCCCGCGAGCGCCGGGTGGTCGAGGAGCGCGTTCGCGTGCTGGCTCGCAAACGGTACGAAGTTGATGACGCCGGGCGGCAGCCCCGCCTCGACTAGGACCCGGTAGATCTCGTAGTTCGCCAGGATCACAGAGCGCGCCGGCTTCCAGACGACGACGTTGCCGACCATCGCGGGGGCGGTCGGAAGGTTGCCCGCGATCGAGTAGAAGTTGAACGGGGGGATCGCGAGGACGAACCCCTCGAGCGGGCGCCAGTCGAACCGGTTGGTCTCGCCCGGGTACTGGTTCGGCTGCATCTCGAGGATCTGACGGGCGTAGTAGACGTTGAAGTTCCAGAAATCGACGAGCTCCGCGAGATCGATCTCGGCCTCGTAGGGGTTCTTCGACTGGTTGAGCATGATCGAGGCGATATTGCGTGTCCGGCGGGGTCCGGCGAGCAACGTCGCGGCCTTCTGGAAGACCGCGAGCCGGTGGTACCCGTCGAGGCGCGCCCAGTCGGCTTGCGCCGAGATCGCGCTCTCGGCGGCGTCCCGAAGCTCCTCGGGGCCGGCGAGGTGGGCCCGGGCGAGGACCACGCGCGTGTCGTGGGGGCAGACCACATCGACCACCCCAGCCGTGCGAAGCTCGCGGCCCCCGATGACGAGCGGGACCTCGACCGTAGACTCCCGCTGGCGCTTCAGCTCCTCCTCAAGCCGCAGACGGTCAACCGACTTCGGCGCGTACGACCGGATGGTGTTGACGTCGTTGACCGGGCGCTCGACGTTGTAGTTCATAGCGCCCGAGAACCTCCGGAGGGTGCTAACGGTTTCGTGAACTCTCCTTGAGTGGTCCTTAATGACCGCTCCCGACCCTCGATCTCCTCGGAGGCGCTCGATGGAGTCCTCGCGGATCATACGTCATCCCGTCCTCGACGTCCCGAGCGTCCCCGCCAGCGTGGAATTCTCCTTCGACGGTCGGCCGCTCACGGCGCGCCCGTCCGAGACCTACGCGGCCGCATTGATCGCGAACGGGGTCAGTGTCTTCGGTCACCATGCCCGCGACGGGGCTCCCCAGGGGATCTTCTGCGCCAACGGCCAGTGCGCCCAGTGCCTGGTCGTCGAGGACGGCCGCCCGGTCAAAGCGTGCGTCACTCGGGTGCGGCCGGGGGGCCGCGTTCGGTCCCTCGACGGCGCCCCCGAGCTGGAGCCCGACGACGTCCCGCTCCGCGCGGTCCCGTTCCTTCGGACCGTCGACACCGACGTGCTGGTCGTCGGGGGCGGACCCGCCGGCCTCTCCGCCGCCGCGGAGCTCGCCGTGCGCGGGCTCCGCGTCATTCTCTGCGACGACAAGTCGGAGCTCGGCGGGAAGCTCACGCTGCAGACGCACAACTTCTTCGGCTCGGTGGCGGACTGCTACGCCGGGCAGCGGGGAAACGACATCGGCCATCGCCTCGAAGCCGAGGTACGCGCGCTGCCGAACGTCGACGTCTGGACCGACTCGCCTGCGGTCGGCGTGTTCGACGGCGGCGGGGTCGGCGTCGTGCGACAAGGACGGTTCGTCGAGGTCCGGCCGAAGCGTCTGCTCGTGGCGACGGGAGCGAGGGAGAGGGCGCTCGCGTTCCCCGGTGCCGACCTCCCCGGGGTCTTCGGCGGGGGCGCGTTCCAGACCCTCGTGAACCGGGACCTCGTCCGACCGTCGAAGCGGCTGCTCGTGGTCGGCGGTGGGAATGTCGGGCTGATCGTCGCCTACCAAGCGCTCCAGGCCGGGATCGACGTTGTCGCGTTGGTCGAGGCGATGCCCGAATGCGGGGGGTACAAAGTCCACCGGGACAAGATCGCCCGGCTCGGGGTGCCGGTCTACACCTCGCATACGGTCGTTCGAGCCGAGGGGAAGGGCCGTGTCGAGCGCGTGGTCGTCGCCCAAGTCGGGGCGGGCTTTGTCCCGATCCCCGGAACCGAGATCTCCTTCGCGGTCGATACCGTCCTCATCGCCGTGGGGCTCTCACCCGTGGACGAACTCTACGGGGAAGCCCGGCGGCTCGGCCTACCGGTCTTCTCGGCCGGGGACGCGCACGAGATCGCCGAGGCGTCGGCCGCGATGTTCTCCGGCCGGATCGTCGCCCGGAAGATCCTCGCCGACCTTGGGATGCCGGCCGAGGTACCGCCCGAATGGCTCGAGCGCAGCCGCGAACTCTCCGCTCGCCCGGGTCCGGTGCTCGGCCCGTATCCGGTTCCGGAGGACGTCCGGGTCTACCCCGTGATCCGCTGCGCGCAGGAGATCCCGTGCAATCCGTGCACGGAGGTCTGCCCGAAGGAGAGCATCACGATCCCCGAAAGGACCCTCCTGGGTCGACCGAAGCTCGTCGGGGAGTGCGTCGGGTGCCTGAAATGCCTCGCCGTCTGCCCGGGCCTCGCGATCACGCTCGTGGACCGGCGTATCGACCCCTCCG
Source organism: Thermoplasmata archaeon (assembly GCA_021816865.1). Lineage (GTDB taxonomy): Archaea > Thermoplasmatota > Thermoplasmata > Lutacidiplasmatales > UBA184 > Lutacidiplasma. Next base: position 261,052 of record JAKAWX010000002.1, read on the forward strand.
GCCGGTCGGCGAAGGTCACGGTCCCCTGGGAGATGCCGGACGGCCTGGTCGAGGCGGGAACGACCGTTGCCACCACCGGGGCGGAGGGAGGGCCGGTCGGGACGGCCCGCGTGATCCGCGTCCTATCGGGCAAGGCGCTCAACCGTCGAAAGATGGTCGTCCTCGATGTACCGGCCGACGAGGCCGACCGCGTCGCCGGGATCCGGGTTCGCGAGACCGAGCGCCCGAAACGGCCGGCGAACGTCCTCCCGGTCCGCGATGCGGAGGTCGTCCTGTGCCGATGCGAGCGGGTCACGAAGGCGATGGTCGAGGACTACGTGCGGGCGACCGGCACGCGGGACATGAACGCGCTCAAGGCCGCGCTGCGTACGGGCATGGGGCCGTGCGGCGGGAAGACGTGCGGGGAGCTCGTCCTGCGCGTCTTCCGCGAGCTCGGCATCGAGGGGGCCGCGGTGACGACGGCGACACGTCGTCCGTTCCTCCAGGAGGTCCCGATCCGGGCGTTCTTGACGGAGGAGCCACATGACGCATCCTGAGTTCGACGCGATCGTGATCGGCGCGGGGTCGGTGGGCAATCCCACGGCCTACTTCCTCGCCCGCGAGGGATTGCGGGTCCTCGTCCTCGACGAGCTCCCCTCGTCCGGCCAGGGTCAGAACAAGGCCGCCATCGGCGGGGTACGCGCGACCCACTCCGACCCGGCCAAGATACGGCTCGGCCAGCAAAGCCTCGAGATCTTCTCCACGTGGGCGACGACGACGGGCACCGACATCGGATGGAAGAAGGGGGGATACCTCTTTCCCGCGTACGACGAGGCCGTGGAGGGAGAGCTCGAGCAGCTCCTGCCGACCCAGAAGCGGTTCGGGCTGACCATCGACTGGTGCGACGCGGAGACCGTCCGCCGCCTCGTCCCCGGAATCACCCGCATCGGCCTACGGGGGGGAACGTACTCCCCCGACGACGGGCAGGTGAGCCCGCTCCGGGCTTCGGAGGCGTTCACGAACGCAGCGGTCCGTCACGGCGCGGTCTACCGGTACCGCGAGTCGGTGACGTCGCTGCGGATGGACGACCACGCCGTGACCGGCGTGGGAACCGACCGGGACGTCTATCGTGCCCCGGTCGTCATCGACGCGGCCGGTGCCCACGGTTCCCGCATCGCGCGAATGGCCGGTCTCGATGTCCCGGTGCTACCCGAGAGCCACGAGGCCGGGATCTCGGCGCCGGTCCGGCCCTTTCTCGACCCGCTCGTGGTCGACCTGCGGCCCGGGCCCGAGGGGACGACCTCGAACTTCTACTTCGGACAGGACGCCGACGGCCAGATCATCTTCTGCTACACTCCGAAGCAACCATTCCCCGGCGAGAACCGGACCTCGACGTTCGAGTTCATGCCGACGGTGGCCGCCCGGCTTGTGGAGCTCGTGCCCCGGCTCAAGAATCTCACGATCCGTCGGGTCTGGCGGGGCCTCTACCCGATGACCCCGGACGGACGCCCGATCGTCGGTCCGGCCCCGGGCGTGAAGGGGCTTCTTCTCGGGCTCGGGATGTGCGGCCAGGGACTCATGCTGGGGCCGGGCGTGGGGCGCAATCTCGCGTCCCTCGTCCTGCGAGGTCGACCATCAATCGACCCGGACGTTTTCGCGCTCCTGAGTCCCTCGCGCGACCTTCGCACCGACCGGAAGGAGTCGCTGAAGTGAGGGGGGCGCCTTTGGCCCTACCGGTCGTCCCGGACGGGGGGAGGAACGTACGGGTGCTGAGAGAAGGGGATTGGTGGCTGGCGTCGTCGTCGACGACGAGCGAAGAGAAGGATGAGAAGCGTGCTCGCGACGGCCGCCCCGATGCCGACGAGCCCGGCAAAAAGGTAAGTGGGGCCCGAGACCACGGCACCCGAGCCGGGGTTCTGGGTCGAGTTCACGAACAGCGTGGTCGCGTTGGCCCGGCTCTGTCCGGTGCTGTCCGTGACCGTAACGCCGGGCCTATAGGCCCCGACGGTCGTGGGCGTGCAGTCGAGGCTCGAGAGGTTCTGGGTCGCGCAACCCGGGGGGAGCGGCGCCCAGACGAAGCTGTACCACGGCGTCCCGTCCGCAAGGAGCGCGGTCAGGACCGTGGTGTTGCCGAGCGTAAGGGTCGACGGACTCGCCACGACCTCGACCCGAAGGGGAGCCACGGTGGGGGCGGACGCCGCGGGCTCGACACCGGCGCCCGCGGGGGGGACCGACGCCCGTAAGCCGCCGGTGAGCAGCGTCGCCAGGATCGTCAACGACACCCCGAGGACCGTGGCGGGGAGCAGGGCGCGTCGTCGCGTCGCCCGTGATCGGAGACGAGGCGGGGAGGAAACCCTGGCCGTCAATCGGGGGCCTCAATGGAGAGAACGCTGCCTCACCGTATATGAATCTGACGCGGGCGGTCCTCCTTCCCTCGGGACGAGCGACCCGCCGAGGATGCGGGCGCGCCCGGTTCCGGTGCGCGGCCCTCGCGGGTCCGGCTCCACCTCCTCCTCGCGTCCGCGGGGCGAGGATCGCGGGGGTGGTGGCGCGCGTGCTCGCGCCCGTCCGCCGGCCCGTTCGAAGCCCGGCCACTGGAGCCGGCCCAACGTCCCGATCCTCGATCCCCGTTCCGCGGTCGGCTCCGCGGGTCCATCGGCTCGGGGCCCTTCAGCATATCTACGTCCGGAGCGAATAGGATTCGCGACATGCCGGTTCAGGTCGAGAGGGCCGAGAGGTTTCGCGCGCTCCACGGTCGCCGTCGACTGTTCGTCCTGCCGAACGCCTGGGACGTACCGAGCGCCCGGACGTTCGAGGACGCGGGGTTCCCCGCGGTCGCGACCTCGAGCGCGGGGCTGATGGTGTCGTTTGGATACCCCGACGGACAGACGATGCCCCGGCGGGAGCTGGTCGCCGCCGTACGACGGATCGCGGACCGCCTTTCCGTCCCGCTCAGCGCGGACGTCGTCGCCGGGTTCGGAAGGAGCCCCGGCGAGGTCGCCCGCACGGTCCGCTCCGTCCTCGGCGCCGGAGCCGTCGGCGTCAATCTCGAGGATCTCGAACCTTCGCGCGGTCGGCTGTTCCGCGTCGGGGCACAGGTCGAGAAGATCCGCGCGGTCCGGAGGACAGCCGAGGCGGTCGGCATCCCTCTGGTGATCAACGCCCGCACGGACGCGCTGCGCCACCATCCCGGCACCCCGACGGCTCGATTCGAGGAGGCGGTTCGTCGCGCGTGCGCCTACCGGGATGCGGGGGCCGATTGCGTCTACCCGATGGGGCTCACCGACGCGGGGTCGATCTCCGCGTTCGTCCGTGCGGTCGACACGCCGGTGAACGTGATGGTCCGCGCCGGTCTTCCGCCCGTCACGGAGCTGGAACGGCTCGGAGTCCGCCGTCTCAGCTTCGGCCCCTCGGCTTCCTACGCGGCGATGGGACTCCTTCGGCGGGCGAGCCGCGAGATCCTGACGTACGGTACCTTCGCTTCGCTCGTCGACGGGGCGATCACGTTCGACGAGCTGAACCTTCTCGCGATGCCGAAGCCCTCGGGACGCTCCCGCGGCTAGATCGCGCTCCTTCCGGACCCCGAACGCGCCCTCGACCGTGGATTCGGTTTCACGGACCGACCAAATAGCCCGGTTCGGGTGGACCGCGTGTTCCCCTCGGAGGGGAGCCAAAGGATGAGCGCGAACCAGGTCGTTGGGAAGAATTGGTGGGTCCGCCACGTCGGCGCGTTGAAGACCACGTTCCGGGTGTTGCTCGGCGTGGTCTGGCTGGTCAATGGGGTGCTCAAGTTCACGTCCGGGTACGTCAACAGCTTCCTCGGGGACGTCCAGAACTCCCAGGCCAGCGCCCCGAGCTGGCTCTCGGGGTGGTACTCGTTCTGGGCCACCCAGGCCGGCAGCAACGCCTCGCTCATTGTCTATACGGTCGGGGCGTTCGAAGTGATGCTCGGCCTCGCGCTCGTCTTTGGATTCGCGCGAAAGATCGCCTACTCGGGCGGCGCCCTGCTGAGCCTCTTGATCTGGGCGATCCCGGAGGGGTTCGGAGGACCCTACCAGGCGGGAGCCGGAGGGACCGATGTCGGGACCGGCCTCGTCTACGCCATCGCTCTGTTCGGGCTGATCGTCATCAATGCGACCTACGGACCCAGTCGCTACAGCCTCGACAGCGTGATCGAACGGGTCTATCCCGGCTGGGCACGCCTCGCCGAGTTCGGCCCACGAGAAGCACGGGCGACGCCCGACCGTCCCCGCAAGGAGCTCCCCGCGGCCTGACGAAACCGACGGCCGGACGCGGGGGAAACCGAGCGCCGACCTCCCGGGGCGGGGGAGCGAGACCCGCCCCGGGCCCGGAGAGACGGCCCCGTGCCTAACGGCCGGCGTTCGGGGTCGATGGCTCGCTCAGTCGCGCCGTCGCCGGGGTCGATCCTCGGACTCCTCGTCGTCGTTCCGCGGAGGACCGCGCCGACGGTACGAGCTCGGTCGGTCGCGCCCGCCCGGGGGACTCCAACCGCCGCGGGACCGCGGACGGGAACCCGCGCCGGGAGGACCCCGGCCGAAGCCGCCTCCGCGGCGGGGGGCGAAGCCGCCCCGGCGGTTGTCTTCGCGCCGCGGGGGAAGCGTGAACCGGTTCCCGCACGAGGAGCATTCGCCCATGACGAGGCCGTCGTCCCCGGTGGTGAATCGGAGGGGACCCCCGCACTCGCGGCACGGGCGCGACGCCGGTCGTGCGCCCCCCTCGAACGGCTTGCGGAACGGCCGTTCAGGGCGGTCGGGTCCGGCGGAGGGCCGCGAAACTACGTAGCTGATCGTCGTCGCGCAACCCCGGCAGGACGCCTCGAGGCCGCTTTCCCCCACGCTGCGGATCGTGAGCGGTCCCCCGCACTCGACACACGCCGGGGCGCTTGCATCGGCCGCCGGGCCGACGACCGCGGCCGCCGCGACTCCCTCGGGCGCACCCGCCGGCGCCCGGGTGCCCGGTTCGACACCCTCGAGTACCATGGAGGCCTTCCCGCAATCGGGACACGTCCCGCTCAATAGGCGGGCACTTTGGCTCTGGAATTCCATCTCGGCGCCACAGTCGGGGCAAGAACTCGGCAAGGTTTCCTCTACGGACCGAGTCCACCTGACCTCTTTACATCGAGCCTGCCGCGAGCCGGCCGTTAGCTCCCCTCTTCCCGCCCGGGGGCGGGGTCCGACGTACGCGTCGGGCCCTCGGTCGAGGATACTGCTATCCACGGACCACCGATCCGGGCGCCGTGGTAACGTACGTCGCTCTCCTTCGAGCGGTCAACGTCGGAGGCATCCGGATCACCATGGACGACCTCCGGGCGCTTGCCGAGAGCCTGGGGTACGGGAACGTGCGGTCGCTCTTACAGACCGGGAATCTCGTGTTCGACGGCGAGCGGGGACGGCCGGCCGCGCTGGAACGTCGGCTCGCGACAGTCACCGGACGCCGTCTGGGGATCGAGACGGAATTCTTCGTCCGGACGTCGTCGGAGTGGGCCACCGCGATCGAAGCGAATCCGCTCACCGATGCGGCCGTCCGGGATCCGAGCCACCTGGTGGTCGTCTTCCTCCAGGAGAGTCCTTCCGGCGAGGCGGTGAGAGCGCTGCGATCGGCGATTGCCGGACCCGAGATTGCCGAGGTCATCGGCCGGCAGGCCTACATCTCCTACCCGGAAGGCATCGGCAAATCCGGGCTCACGCTCTCGCGGATCGAACGCGCGCTCGGCACTCCGGGAACCGGCCGGAACTGGAACACGGTACGGCGCATCGGGGCCGTCGCAACGGGACGGGCGAACTCCTCCTCAAGGCCGACTCGTCCGGCCCGGAGCTAGGCCCGGGGTCGGTGGAGGGGGCCGCGAAAGAGTTTTTGGGCCGGTTCGGCCTGGCGGCGTTGTGTCCGGACCAGCCGTGGCGTGCGCCTGCTGTGACTGCGGCTCATGCTGCAAGTGTTGCGCGTGCTGCTCGGTCGACGAAGCCTGCTGCACGAGCTGCCCGGCTCCGGCCTAGCTCCCCGAGGGTCGGCCGGGCCGTGGGATGCCCCACACCGGGCCCCGCGTCGAATTCGATGTGAAGCCGGCCCGACGGATGTATGAGAAGGGCGCTCGCCGTCCGGGTTCTCATGTCCGTCGCGTACCCGACCCCCGGGGGAGCCTACCCAGCCGTCCGGAATCGACCGCCCTCAGCCGGCACGGCCGAATCGCTCGTGCTAGTGGCACTCGTCCTCCAGGTGATCGGCGCCGCGGTGCTGATCATCGGCCTGTCGATCGCGCTCGGCGTATCGGTGGTCACTCCGTTCAACTACTCCTGGGTGGTCGCGATCGTCGCTGTCGTCATCGGCGGTATCGCCCTCCTGTTCCTGTACCTCGCCTACGAGTACTCCTACAGCCGCATCAAGGCCGGGGAGTACGAGGCCGCCCAGACGGCGACCTTGCTGATCGGCATCCTGTCGCTCTTCGTCGGGATCGTCCCGGGGATACTCTACATCGTGGGCTACGTGAAGCTCGGCGACGCCGTGCGGGAGCAGCGGTCTATGCTCGCTCCTTCCCCGGCCGGGTCCACGGCCGGGACCCTTGCGTCGGGCGCCGGGACACAGGTCGCGTGCCGCGGATGCGGCCGGGTCTACCTCGTCGGGCAGTTCCCGTTCTGCCCCAATTGCGGCCAGAAGATCGGCGCTTGAACTATCCGAGCGTGAACGTCGGTCGCTGGGCTGCCCCGCCGGACTTCGGGGCCGTCCGGAACCGGCGGGAGCGATCGTGCTTGTTGGCTCGAAGTCGGCCGAGGGACGGTACTCGACCCGTCGGTTCGGGGATCGTTCCCTGCAGCCACCCGGGCCGCGCGGTGGGAACGAGGCCCCGAGCGCGCGCGCCCCGCGTGTCGGGCCGGGACGACGAGCCGTCCCTCGCCGGGACGCGCTGGCGCCCGCGGCGCACGACCGGGCGTTCCCGTCCGGCCGTTCGTCGCGGGGTCCTTAGGGGTAGCACCCCTCCGAGGCGCGCCCGCCGGGGGACGCCCTTCCGTCGGGGTTCTATAGAGGGGGCGCTCTCGTACCGCCGACTCGACCGATGATCCGTATCCAAGAGTGGAGCGAGCTCAGTGCCTGGGCCCGGGATCGGGTCTCGCTCCTGGACGTTTCCGACGGCGATCCCGCGTCGTATTCGGAGCGCCAGCACAGCTACCGCGTCGACGGGGGCCCTTACCGGGGGTACCACGCCCTCTTTGCGGTTCGGGACGGTGACGTCCTCTCCCGGGCGGTCGGGCTGGACCTTACCCTGACCACTCGTTCGTGCGACGAGCCCCTCCTCGGCATCGCGGATGTGGTGACGCGACCGGATTCCCTCGGACGTGGGCTTGCCCCCCTCCTGATCGAGGAGTTGCACCGCCGGGCCAGGGCCCGAGGAATTCGTTGGGCGGCGCTTTGGACCCATCGGACCTGGAGCGCGCACCGGGGGTACGAGCGACTCGGGTACCGCGACGCGTACTCGCCCGCGTTCCTCCTGAAACGGATTCGGGCAATCCCGTCCGCCGATCCGCCCGAGGGCTACACCCTGCGACCGTGTCGCCTCCGCGACGCGGCGCTCCTCGACGCCCTCTTCGATCGGGCCAGCGCCGAGCGCGTCGGATTCGTCCGTCGGCCCCCCCGGGCCTTCGAGGCCCGGTTCCGTCTCGGAGGACGACGGTCGAACACCGTGCAGCTCCTCCTCCACCAGGGGAAACCCACCGGGTACGCCGTCCTCGACGCGGACCAACACCAAGTGGTCTGCCACGAAGCGCTCGCGGTCCGGCGGGCAGACCGGATCGCCCTCCTGCGGCTGCTCGAGCGGCGGAGCGTCGGTCGCTGGCTCGTCTTCCGGCGCACGACCTTCGTGGGCGAGCTCGGCGTGCGGGCCGCCCGGAGGGGGTATTCGGCCCTGCCGCTCGAGCACTCGACGCTGATGGTGAAGCCGCTCGGACGACTCCCCCCGGCCGATCGGGCGGCGCTGGCGCGCACGTTCGGGGACCCCCGGTTCTCCTGCCATACCGGCGACATGTTCTAGCCGGGAATCCGGACCGAAGTCCGCGTCCGGCGGTGTCGGCTCCGAGACGATTCCTCAGAGCTTCCGTAGAAGCCGGTCGAGCTCTTCGGCGGCGCGGTCGAGTTCCTTCGCCGCGCGCCGGGCCGCTTTCTTCGCGGAGCCCGAAGGATCCTTGGCCGCGACCTCCGCCTTCGAGAGCAGGCGCTTCGAGAGGCGCGCCGTCGCCGTAGCGAGGTCTTTGGCCGCGTGCTTCGCGTCCGCGACGAGCTGGTCGACGGGATCGGAACGAACCGGTCCGGTGTTCGACCCGGTCGTGCCCGGGCCAGAGCAGTGCGGGCAGGATTCGGCACCGGGCGGCAGGGGGGTGCCGCACCACTGACAGTACATCGTCTTTGGTAACGCGCCGCTCCCCCAAAGCGCTTGCTCTGCCAGAGGTTCGAACACCCGCCTCCGACCCGAATCCGATCTCAACGGCGTGAATCTGGACATGGGGTCCGGAGGCGGTTGCGATTCAAGCCTCCGCCCGCGGCGGGCGAGGCCGTGGAGCCGAACTTCGGGCGAGTGAGTTAAGGCCTCGGAGCGGTCGGCCCTAATGCGGGGCACGGGCGGGAGACCGACGGATGCGGAACCCCGCCGGGTCGCCCACGGGGGTGCAAGCGACGACAGCGGGAGCTCCGGGACCTTCGGAATCGCTCGAGAGTCTCTTCGCCCGGCACGCGCCCCACGACGGCGTCAGCCAACTATCGCCGGAGGCCCTCGAGCTCCTTCGGGCGACCGGTTCGACCGAGGTCACGGTCACGGTGGTGGTCGGCGACCTGCGGCTCTCGGGGTTTGTGCTCAAGGAAGCGATCTACCCCGCCTTGTTCGCCCGGTTCATCATCGGGTTCACGGAAGCGGTTCGCGGACTCACGCACGCGAACGACGGGTGGTTCGACAAGTTCACCGGGGACGGCTTCATCTCCTTCTGGATCCATCAGGCCGCGTACGGACGGGAGGTCGCCCGGATACCGGGGTTCTGCCAGGCGGTGCTGCCGGCGTCCGAGACGCTGGTCGCAAACCTCCGGGCCAACTCGAGGAACTTCCCCCTCGGGGTGGGGCTCTCGCTCGGCGCGGACTCGGGGACGTGCGAGCTCGCGAGGGTCGGCGAGGCGCTGACGTTGATCGGGGGTCCGATCGTCGGCGCGACCCGCATGGTCGCCGGCGCGTCGGCGAACCGGCTCGTGGCGAACGTTCTCCTCGGTCGGGCACTCGAACAGGAGCGCACGGCCCTCGAGGAACGCGGGATCCGGATCCGGCGGACGAACGTTCGGACGAAGGAGTATCCGAGCGGTCAGGAGGCGTTCGAGCTCGCGTTCCCGGTTCGGTCTCGGGACGCCGCGAGTCCTCCGCGAGCTCGCCGATAGCGGCTCGCCTCCTCTCGGATAGGGACCCCGACCTTCGAGTCCCCGCCCGACGCCGCCTCCGACGAGAATGGGCATAGTATCGAAAGTTGTTCCATGTCATGGAGTTGTAGCGCCCGCCCTCGCGGGCTACGGGCATGGCGGAGGGCCCGGCGGAGACGCGACCAAGGTTCCTTCAAGTAGTAAGGTCGCTTACCCTCACTCCGTATGCCCAAGAAGGGTGCCAAGAAGAAGGCGAAGAAGAAGCGCTAAACCTCTTTCCGACGGGGCCGTCGGATTCGCGGAGGGCGCGACCCGCACGTCGGGATCGCGTGGACGCTGCGGGGAGAGTTCTCCCTGCGCTATCGTCCTTTCTGCGCCGGCGGCTCAGGGCCGGCGTGGGCCGGCCCACCCCGTCTTAGGAGCGACTGCTCGTCCTACCAGCGACGGTCCCGACGGCGTGCGCCCTCGGCCGGGGACGACCCTCGGGACTCTCCGTATCGCGACCTTCCGGACGGCGGGCGCGAGCGCCCCCGGTCCTCACGAGGTCGGTAGCGACCCCCTCCGCCGCCGCGGTCCGGGCCTCGGGTCCGGGAGGCTCCTCCTTCGAGGCGCGGCGGAGCGGGCGCGCCGTAATCGAAATCCGGGATCTTGGCCCGGGGGATCTCGAAACCGAGGAGCCGCTCGATCCGGTCCAGGTCCGCGCTCTCCTCGGGGCTCACGAGCGTGAAGGCATCGCCGCGCCGCTGCGCCCGGGCCGTCCGCCCGACCCGGTGGACGTAGACCTCGGGTTCGTGCGGGACGTCGAAGTTGACCACGTGACTGACCCCCTCTACGTCGATCCCGCGCGCGGCGATGTCGGTCGCCACGAGGACCCGGTGCTGGCCCCCCCGGAACCCTTCGAGGGCCCGGATGCGCTGGCTCTGGCTGCGGTTTCCGTGGATCACACCGGCGGAGATCCCCCATTGCGAGAGCTGCCGGGCGACGCGGTCGGCACGGTGCTTCGTCCGCGCGAAGACGAGGACGCTCGACATCGTCTCGTCCTGCAGGAGGTCGCGCAGTAGCAGGGGCTTCAGGTGCGCCGAGACAGGGAGCGCGAGGTGCGAAACCCCGACCGCCGCGACGGTCGTCGGGTCGACATGGACCATGCGAGGGTCGCGGAGGAACTCCCGCGAGAGCGCCACGATCTCGGGGGGCATCGTGGCGGAGAAGAGCATCGTCTGGCGATCGCGGGGAACGGCGGAAAGGATCTTGCGCACGTCGGGCAGGAACCCCATGTCCAGCATCCGGTCCGCTTCGTCCAGAACGAGGATCTTCACGGAGCTCAAGTCGACGTGGCCCTGCCGCATGTGGTCGAGGAACCGCCCGGGGGTCGCTACGATGATCTCCGCGCCCCCGCGGAGCGCCCGCGTCTGAGGATCCATGCCGACCCCGCCGTAGACCGCCGCTCCGCGCCGGGGCGTGTAGTGGCCGAGCTTGTGAAGGAACCCCTCGGCCTGCAGGGCGAGCTCGCGAGTGGGCGTCAGGACCAGGGCATAGATGCGGCCCGGCGGCAGGTCGAGGGTCCGCTCGAGGATCGGGAGGAGGAACGCCGCCGTCTTGCCCGTACCGGTCTGGGCGGTCGCGACCACGTCGCGACCGAGCACCGCCTCGGGGATCGCCCGGCTCTGGATCGGGGTCGCGGCCTGGTAGCCCATCTCCTTGATCCCTCGTCGCAGGCTGGGGTGCAGCGGAAGCTCTTCGAATCGGATGTGGGTCGACGGCGACGGACGTGTCGGACGCTCGGTATCGGCCATTGGGTCGGAGGTCGGACTCCGTGCGAGGTTAAGAGCCGGCGGGAGGACCCTCGCGGACGGGCGAGCCGCTTCGGCGAGCCGCGCGGCGCCGGAGGAGAGGCGGTCGGCGCGAATGCTCGGGTCCGTTCGGACGAGGTCGTCCCGAGCGCGGCTCGCGCGGTTCCCCCCGCGTCGCGGGTCGTAACGGCTCGGGTCACGCCGGGCGAGGCCCGGGCTTCGCCGTGTCGTGCCGCTCGGGCAGCCCGACGTAGAGCTGGCGCGGGCGCGCGATCTTCTGTTCCTCGTCGACGATCATCTCTCGCCACTGGGCGAGCCAGCCGCTCATCCGCGGGATCGCGAACAGGACCGGGAACATGTCGGTGGGGAAGCCCATCGCCTGGTAGGTGATGCCCGAGTAGAAATCGACGTTCGGATAGAGGTGGCGTTTGATGAAGTAATCATCGGAGAGCGCGACCTTCTCGAGCTCGAGCGCGATGTCGATGAGCGGGTTGCGTCCCATCTCGGAAAAGACCGACTCGGCGACCTTCTGCACGATCCGCGCGCGCGGGTCGTAGCTTTTGTAGACCCGGTGGCCGAACCCCATCAGCCGGCGTTTGCCGGCCTTGACCTGCCGGATCAGTTTCGGGACGTTCTCCTTCGACCCGATCTCCTGGAGCATCCGCACGACCTGCTCGTTCGCCCCGCCGTGGAGCGGCCCGTAGAGCGCGGCGGCCGCGGCGGAGGCGCAGACGTATGGGTCGGCGTAGGAGCTCCCGACCGTCCGCATCGCGCTCGTGCTGCAGTTCTGCTCGTGGTCCGCGTGCAGCACGAAGAGGGTGTCGAGCGCCTTCGCGAGCACCGGGCTCGGGTCGTACCCCGTCGTCCAGGACGGCCGGTACATCATCGACAGGAAGTTCGCCGCGTAGCCGAGGTCGTTGCTCGGGTAGATGTACGCCATACCGATCGAGTGCCGGTAGGCGAACGCGGCGATCGTGGGGATCTTGGCGACGAGCCGGTGGATCTGCCGTTCGCGGAGGACGGAGTCGTGAATCTGCTTCGCCTCGGGGTAGAACGTCGACAGGGCCGCGAGCGTGCTGACCATCATCCCCATCGGGTGGGCGTCGTGATGGAATCCGTCCATGAACTTCTTGACGTTCTCGTGGACCATCGTGTGGTGCGTGATATGGTGCAGCCAGTCGTCGAGCTCGGTCCGCGTGGGAAAGTCGCCGTGGATCAGCAGGTACGACACCTCGAGGTATGTCCGGCGCCCGGCGATCTCCTCGATCGGGTACCCCCGGTAGCGCAGGATCCCCGCGTCGCCGTCGATGAACGTGATCGCGCTGCGGCACGATGCGGTGTTCTGGAACGCCGGGTCGTAGCTCAGGAGGCCGAAGTCGTCCGGCGAGGTCCGGATCTGGCGCAAGTCGGTGGCACGCACCGCTCCGTCCTCGATCGGGAGGACGTACTGTCGCTGGGTCCGCTGATCGGTCACGGTGAGGGAACGTTTCGGGTCGGGAGACGGGACCGGGGCATCGGCCGGCGCTCGAACGGGCATGCGGACCCGTAGGGGGCGCCGGGTATAGGCGCTTTGTCCGAGCGGATGCTTTCCGACACCCTCCTCTGGGTAGGCGCCGCTCACCGAAGCACCCGGGGGCCTACGGCGCGACCGACCACGGCTTCAGTTCGTTCCGTCCGCCCGGGCGAGGACCCGCAGGGCGCGGAGCGTGATCATCTTGCTCGGGCGACCCGCCGTCTCGAGGGCGAGCGGGGTCGGTCGGGCCCCGGGATGGTCCCGGTAGAAGCGAGCGATCGGTCCGACGACGTCGGGGTGAACGGCGTCGAGGTTCCAGCGGCCGTCCGGTCGGCGCCTCCGACGGAGATGGTCGAGGGCGAACCCGAGCCGTCGGTCGTCGGAGTGCCCGAGGCTCGTCAGGAGGTCGAGCCCCACGAGGAGGTCGTAGTAGTAGTGGACCGGGTAGTGAAACCGAAACCAGGGCGCGTAGCGGGCTCCCTGGCGATGAAGTTCCCGTTCCAGGAAGAACTCCGCCGCAGCGTCGACGCATCGGCCCATGGCGGCGGTCCACTTCGAGCGAGGGTACGCGGCGAAGGCTGCGAGGCCTTCCCAGGAGTCGAGCCCACGACCGCCACCGAAGCACGACCAGCCGCCGCGCGGGTTCGCGGTCTCGATTAGCCACTCGAGACTGCGATGGATGCGGCTGTCGTCTACGTAGCCCATTCGGACGAGCGCCGCGGTCATGTTTCCGACGACGCAGTGGTGACCCGTCCCCTTGGTATTCCCCCCAACGCCTCCGCCTCGGAGGGCAAACCGGGTCATCCAGAGTTCGCACGACCGGCGGACCGCAGGCGTCGCGCGCGTGACGCCGAGGTCGGCGAGCACGAGGAGATTCCAGTGGGTGGAGATGTACTTCGGAGTGTACAGGCTCTTCTCCGCGTGCCACCAGCCGCTCGGGGCCCGCCGGGCGAGCAGGTCCGCCGCCCAACCCTCGCGCGGGATCGCCCGCTTCGCCTCGCGGACGGCCGGGTCGGACTCGGGCCGTCCGAGGACGTCGCGAAGGGTCCGGTAGCGAACGGACGGCTGGTCCGTCTCGAGCAACCAGTCCACAACGGTCGGAGCGGAGGGCACGAGGCGACAAGAAAACGTCGCGGGATTAAGCGCGCGCCCCGGACGGGGCGGGGCCGTGGGAACCGAGACCCGCCCCGCAGCCCCGAGACCGCATATGCGCACCGACCGTGCCCCCGGCGTTCCGGTGAAGGAGGACGGGATGGAGCGGAGCGCCGCACGGCGTATCATCGATCTCGACGGCGCCGCCCGCGAGCGCGCGCTCCCGACACTGAACGAAGGGTTTGTCGGGATCTATCGCTGGCACGCGAAGCGGATGCTGGGGCGGGTTCCGAACGTACGCGCCGCCGAGCTCGGCGGAGAGATCGTGGGGGTCGCCCTGCTGGACCGACCTGCGCCCGACGTCGGTTACGTCTACTACCTCTCGGTCGGCGGTCGCCACCGGCGCGAGGGCATCGGAGGCGCTCTCCTGGACGACGCGCTGGAGCGGTTCCGGCACGACGGGACCAAGGTCGTCTACGCGGCGGTGGAAGGGGACAACCGGGCCTCGCTCGCCCTGTTTCGGTCCCGAGGTTTCCGGGTGGTGGAGCGTGACGAGAGGAGCTACCGTGACGGGGGCCTCGGACCGAAAGGCCTCCGAAGCCGCATGTGGGTCGTGTCGGGCGAGCAGGTGCTGGGGATCCGCTTCGGCCCACCCTAGCACGTCACGGGGCGCGCGCCCGCCCCGGTCGACTCCCCGGAACGGTCCGTCCGCCTACGGCGGGTTCTGAAGATGGCCCCACGCCGTCGAGAAGCCGTAGAGCACCGCGGCGATCCCCGCGAGCACGACGACGATGAGGAACAGACCCAGCAGGGCGGCCCATACACGGGGGTACGACGGCGTGGGCGAGCCGCTCGGCAGGGGGTCGACCCCGGGGACCTTTGGCCCGGTGACGAACCAATCGACGTAGAGCGTCGCCGGGTAGGAGAGGATCGCGACGCCGCCGAAGGCGAGGTACATGAGGAACGTCTCGAGCGGGTCCTTGGTGAGGCCCAGGATGTAGGCCCGCGCGCCGTAGTAGATCACACCCGAACCGACCACGACCCCGAGCATGCCGACAAAGTGCGTCGGGAGACGGAACCACGTCGCCGCCCAGAACGAGAGCAGCAGCAGGCTGAGCATGAGGAGCGGGTCGAAGAAGAACAGGTTGTAGGACCCGGGAAGCGGCCACGTCAGCTCTCCCCAGAGGGCGATGATCCCCACGAGGCCGCCGAGCACCCCGAGGAGGAATCCCCCTTCGCGCAGGTGGGTCAGGGCGCGATCGGGGTCCTTTCGACGGGAATGGAGCCAGACGAAAAACGCCGTATAGAACACCGCGGCCGCGATCAGTACGAGGAGGTCCAGCACCAAGGTCAGATCGTCGACGAACGCCATCTCTCCTGTTCCCCTCCCCGAGCACCGGTTCCGGCCCTCCGGTCGGACGGTGGCCATCCGGTGGAGGTGGGTTATATCCGTCCCGTCAATCGTCGTTTACTCAAGTGCGATGGCGACGGTCGGTCCCGATGCGACCCCTCGGGCCCTCCGCCCGACGATCGCTTCCCGGGGATCGGCGGACCGCCCGGCGGCCCCCGGTACGAGATGAAAGGACGACACCCCGCCCCAGGCATCCGCTCCGAGCCGACGGACCGCATCGAGCGAGCCCTCGACCCCGGCTCGGTCGGTGAGGTCCGCGCGTTGTTCCGGGAGTACGCGTCTCAACTCGGGTTCTCCCTCGAGTTCCAGGGGTTCGACCGCGAGCTCGTTCTACTGCCGGGCGAGTACGCGCCGCCTTCGGGAGCGCTTTACCTGGCCCGGGTCGGCCGCGACCCGGCCGGGTGCGTGGCCGTTCGCGACTTGGGCGACCGCACGTGCGAGATGAAGCGCCTGTACGTCCGACCCGGGTACCGCGGGCATGGTCTCGGACGGCGCCTCGCGGAACGGGCCATCGCCGAGGCCCGACGACTCCGCTACGCGCGGATGCGACTCGACACGGTCGCCGGGATGACCGAGGCGCTCGCCCTCTATCGTGACCTCGGGTTCCGAGCGATAGCCGCTTATCGGTTCAATCCCCGGACCGACGCGGCCTATTTCGAGCTCGAACTGAAGTAGTCCGAGAGCGGACGGGGGGGGCACCCTGTCGTCCCGTTCGAGCCTTGCGGACAACGCCCGAGTCCTTCCGCGACGAGCGAGAGGCTCCGCTCCTGTTTCATGGAGAGGCGGACGCGCTACGCCTTCGCGACCGGGCTGTGGGGTCTGCGCACGCGCTCTCGTGCCGACCGGACCGCGCGGGCCACTTCGGCCGAATCGACCCCGCGAACGAGCCGAAACCGGTGCGCCCCGATCTCGATGCCGGGGAGCTCTACGCGGTCGCCGTAGCCGATCCGCAGCCAGAATCGGTGGGGCACGACCGTCTCGATGGAACCGAGCGATTGGGAGAAGGTCGGCGTCGGTTCGAGCCGGCGTCCGCCCAAGACGCCCGCCCGACGATAGAACAGGCACCGACGGTCGGTCAGCACGAGGCAGCCCGTGCGCTCGCGGGCCCCCTCCTCCTCGGCAGCCTGCGCGGTCCAAGTACCGAGCACGGACTCGCCCGGTTCAAGCCCGGGCGCGGATTCGACCGGCGCATCGCGACTCATGCGTGGCCCGGATCCCCACGGCACCGCCCGATTTAACCCGCGCCGTGATGCTCCTCCGAGAACGAGGGCGCGAGGAGTGTCGGTGCCACGCGATCGGCCCCAGCCCACGGGCCGCTCGCGCGTGCGAGCCCGCAGACCGCTCTTCGACCGCGGCCGAGCCCACGTCGGGAGCCTCCGGGCCCACCCTACGAGTTTTTCTCCCGTGGCGAGATATCGGGGAAGCCCCCGAACGATGCCGTACGTCGAGTACGACGAGGTCGAAGCGGTTTGTTCCGATTGCGGACGAGCGTTCCGTTCGGAGGAAGCGCTCGCGGAGCACCGGGCGCAGGCGCACGCGGGTACGGGGCCGACGCCCCCGAAGGCGGTGCCCGTCACGGTCGCGTGCTCGGTATGCCACCAGAAGTTCCCGTCCACGGCGGCCCTGGTGCGTCACAACGCGAGAGCGCACACCGGTTGAACCGCTCGCTCGGGGCGGCCGTCGGGGACCGGGTTATGTAGGCCGTTCCCCTTTCACGGCCCAGAGTGGACCCATGCCCGCCCGAAAGCGCGCCCGAAATCGTCGGCCCCGTCCTCGAGCAGTACCCCCGATCCCTCGAGGGTACCCGACGATCGTCCCCTACCTCGCCGTGCGGGACGGGGTGGCCGCCCTCGAGTTCTACCGGACGGCGTTCGGGGCCAAGGAGCTCGCCCGGCGCACGACGCCCGACGGGAAGCTCATCCACGGGCGGATCAAGATCGGCAACTCCGTCGTAATGCTCTCGGACGTCTTCCCGGGAGCGAACGTGGCCGCCCCCTCGATGGTCGGAACCACAACCGTCACGCTCCACCTCTACTCGAAGAACGTGGACGCCCTCTGGGACCGAGCGGTGGCGGCCGGGGCAAAGGTCACAATGCCGCTCGAGAACCAGTACTGGGGGGAGCGGTACGGTCACCTCGAGGATCCGTTCGGCCACCACTGGTCGCTCTCGATGCGGGTGACGATGAGCCGCTCCGAGCAGGCCGCGAAGCGGGCCGACGCCGAGGCCGCGTTCGCGCGGGGCGAGCACCCTCAGCGCGAGCCGCCGTTCGGCGACGCGTAGTCCGGCGCGCCCGCCGGGAACCGCGAATCTCCCGGCGGGCCGGCCGAGCGGGCGCGCTCCCCGGCCCGAGGGTGAACCCTTGTTGACCATTGGATTATGCGGTTCGACGCCGAACCCACCGGGAGGGGAACGATGCTCGCGGGAACGCCGGTGATCCTGCTGCGCGAGGGTACGGAACGCGCTCAGGGAGTGGACGCTCAGAAGGAGATCATTCGTGCGGCCCGGGCGGTCGCCGATTCGATCCGGTCGACGCTCGGCCCGCGCGGGAGCGACAAGATGCTCGTCGACTCCCTCGGCGACGTCGTGATCACGAACGACGGGGCGACGATCCTCCAGAAGATGGAGGTCCAGCATCCCGCGGCCAAGATGCTCGTCGAGGTCGCGAAGGCGCAGGACCAGGAGTGCGGAGACGGGACGAAAACGTCGGTGATACTGGTGGGAGAGTTGTTGCGTCGCGCCGAGGAGCTGATGGAGGAGAAGGTCCACCCGACGATCATCACGCGCGGCTACCAGATGGCTGCCGAGAAGGCGCTCGAGGTCCTGCAGTCGATCGGCCGCCCCGTCGGGCTCACCGACACCGAGCTGCTGCGCCGCATCGCGATGACGTCGATGATCTCGAAGGGGGTCAGCGGATACCGCGCCGACCTCGCGAGCCTCGCCGTGCGCGCGGTGACGGAGGTCATCGACGCGCACGACGGCGGCCTCCGGTTCGATCGCAAGAACATCCAGATCGTCAAACGCCAGGGTGGCGACATCCCGGACTCCGAGGTCGTCGAGGGTCACATCGTCGAGCAGGCGGCCGTCCACTCCGATATGCCGAAGCTCGTGACGAACGCCCGAATCGCGCTCGTTGAGGCCCCCATCGAAGTGAAGAAGACCGAGTTCACCTCCGAAATCCGCATCACCGAGGTGCGGCAGGTTCAAGGGTTCCTGGACGAGGAAGCCCGGATGGTCCAGACGATGGTCGATGCGATCGTCCGCTCGGGAGCGAACGTCATCTTCTCCGAGAAGGGGATCGACGACGTCGCGGCCGAGCACCTCGCGAGGGCCGGGGTCTACGCGGTCCGGCGTGCGAAGCGGACCGACCTCGAACTGCTCGCCCGCGCCACCGGCGCGCGGCTCGTCGCTCGACCCGTTGACCTCGGTTCGGACGACCTCGGCCGATCCGGTCGGGTCGAGGAACGGAAGATCGGGGACGACCGCCTGACCTTGGTCACGGATTGTCCGCACGCCCGGGCGGTCACGCTGCTCGTCCGCGGGGGGAGTCAGCACGTCGTGGACGAGGTCGAGCGCTCGCTCGAGGATGCGATCCGGACGGTGGGCATCGCGCTCGAGGACGGTCGGATCGTCACCGGCGCCGGCGCCGCGGCGGTCGAGCTCGCATCGGGACTGCGCGAATTCGCCGTAACGGTCGGGGGCCGGGAGCAGATGGCGGTCGAGGCGTTCGCGAACGCGCTCGAGGTCATCCCGCTGACCCTCGCCGAGAACGCCGGCATGGACACGATCGATGCGCTCATCGAGCTCCGCCGGCTGCACAAGGCCGGCGACGTCCACGTGGGGGTGAACGTCCCCGAGGGGCGGATCTCCCGGATGGACGACGTCGCCGTCGAGCCGTTGCGGGTCGACCGCCAGGCGATCCTCAGCGCGACCGATGCGAGCGTCATGCTCCTGCGGATCGACGACGTCGTTTCCTCGCGGCGCGCCGCGGCCGGCGCACCGGCTCCCCCGCACCCCGCCCCGTCCATGCCCGGCGAGGCGTACGCCTAAGGGAGGGAGCCTCCGCTCCGGGGACCCGGAGGTACCGTGCTTCGGGTATGGCCGGGGGCTCGCCGAACGGCCGCGGCGCCGGGGGACGACGCCTCCGACGTTCTCGACCCGCTCGGCGAGCTCGTGACGTTCCTCGTCCCCGGAGGAGAAGTCTGGGGCGACCTCGCCCTGCCGACGAACTCCCTCGGGACCGTCGTCTTCGCCCACGGGAGCGGAAGCGGGCGGACGAGCCCGCGCAATCGGTGGGTCGCGACCGAGCTCGCGGACGCCGGGATCGCCACGCTGCTCCTCGATCTATTGACCCCGACCGAGGCGGAGGTCGACCGGTCGACCCGCCGGTTTCGGTTCGACATCCCCCGGCTCTCCGAGCGCCTGATCGCCGTGGCGGACGCGCTGGCCAGGCGAACGGGAACGGGAGGAAAGCCGATCGGCCTGTACGGAGCGAGCACGGGCGGCGCGGCGGCGCTCATGGCGGCGGCGGCGCGGCCCTCGACGATCCGGGCGCTCGTCTTGCGTGGGGCGAGGAGCGACCTCGCCGGACCGGCGGTGCATCGGGTCACCGCGCCGACCCTCTTCCTCGTCGGCGAGCTTGACCCCGCGATCCAGGAGGTCAACCGGTCGACCTTCGACGCGATGCGCTCGGAGAAGCGTCTCGAAGTGGTCCGGGGCGCGAGTCACCTCTTCGAGGAGCCCGGCACGCTCGAGGAGGTCGCCCGTCACACCCGGGAGTGGTTCCAGAAATACTTCCTTTCCCCTTCGGGCCGGAGAGGGGGGACCTGACGCCGCAGCGTCGCCTCGACCCGGAACTCGAGCCGGTCTCGCACGGGGAGTGCACCCTCGAGATCGACGCGCTGCTCGAGGGGACGACCCACGTCTCGGGGATCGGTTGGCGGCTCACAACCCCGGAGGGGTCGGGAAAGGTGCACCGCGAGACGCGGCGCTACGGTCGAACGCTCATCTTCTCCGAGCTGGCCGCGCTTCGCGGGGGGCTCGAGGAGGCCCGACGAGCGAACTGCCGAGGACTGCGCGTCGTGAGTCCGAACCCGCTCCTCGAGCGGCTCCTCCTCGGTCCGTCCCCGCCTCGACTTCGGCGTGCGGGGCGCGCCGCCGAACGGCTCGCGCCGATCGTCTCGGCGTTCGATCGCGTGGCGTTCGAGGTCTCCCCCCTGCCCGAGGCGGAGCTGCGGCACGCCGTCGGTGAGGCGCTCGACGTCGGTCTCCATGCCGCCGCCGAACGAACCGAGCACCGGATCGCCGTCATGGAGGGCATCGTCGCCCGTTCGCGGGAAGTCCTTCTCGAGCGGCGGGACGGGGGGTGGGTCGCGAACGGACGCTACCGCGTGCGGCTCGACCCTCTGAGCTGCGAGTGTCCCGCGTGGACGGCGCGATGGTCGAGGGCCCCGGTCGCCGGCCGGAGGGCGGGACGGCTTCCGTGCAAGCACCTGGTTGCCCTCGCCGTCCACGAAGGGATCACCGTCCCGGCGGATCTCGCGCAACTGGGCCGGCGGGCGTCGAGCTAGGGCCGGTCCCCTAGGATGGGGTATCCGGGCGGAGTCACTCGAGCACGAAGATCTGCTTCTTCGCGCCGATCTCTTTGAGGATCTTGGGCCAGACGGTCACGCTCACCTCGCCGATGTGCGCCTTGTGCAAGAGGAGCATCTGGGTCCGCGCCTGGCCGATCCCGCCGCCGATGCTGAGCGGGATCTCCCCGCGAAGGATCGCCTGGTGGTACGGGTACCGAAGGAAGTCGAGCTGGCCCGAGATCTCGAGCTGTTGACGGAGCGTGGTGGGCGTCACTCGGATGCCCCCCGACATGAGCTCGTGGCGGCGCCGAGTCACCGGATTCCAGACGAGGATGTCGCCGTTGAGCCCGTGCCGGACCTCACCGCCCTCGCTCCGCGTTTCGGTCGCCCAGTCGTCGTAGTCGGCGGCCCGCATCTCGTGCGGGTAGCCGTCCCGGAGCGGCCATCCGATCCCGATGATGAAGACCGCGGGATACCGCTGGACCAAAAGCGTCTCCCGCTGCTTGCGCGGGAGGTCCGGATAGAGGTCGAGGACCTCTTCCGCGTGGAGGAACCGGATCTCCTCGGGCAGCGCGGGATACCGGGAATCCCGGAGCGGGGGGAAGAGCGAACGCACGTGGCGCTGGGCGCCGGTGAGGACCTTCCAGATCGAGCGCACCGTCCCCTTGAGGTAGTCGAGCGTACGCTCCGTCTCGGTGATCGCCTTCTCCCAGTCCCACTGGTCGACGTAGGCGCTGTGGTCGTGGTCCAGGAAGTAATCCTTGCGGACCGCGCGCATGTCGGTGAGCAGGCCCTCGCCGGGCGCGAAGCCGAACTGGCGCAGGGCCATGCGCTTCCACTTGGTGGCGGCCTGGACGACCTGGGCCTCGACCGGATGCACGTTGCGGTCGTTCGATATGTGGAACTGGATGGGCGTGCGCGACCCGTCCCGGTCCAGGAGGTCGTTGACGCCGCTCTCGGCCTCCACGATCAGCGGGACCTGGACCATCGTGAGCCCGAGCTGGCGCGCGAGGTTCTCCTCGATGTACGCCTTCACCGCAAAGACCGCTCGCTGCGTGTCGCGAGGACTCAGCAGCGAACGATAGTCGTCCGGCAGCGCCTTCTCAACGTCCGCGTAATTTCCGATCCCCGGGCCGGCGAGGTCGGCTTTCTTCTCGGCGTACATGGACCCGCCCTGGTCGTCGGGTCCCGCCGGTGGGAGGATAAAGGCCCCGTCAATCAACGTCCACACCGCGCCCGCCGGTCGGGGGCGCCTCCCGCCGACGCTCGCGAGATCGGGACGATCGCTCAGAGCGTCGCGAGCGCTTCGTTGGCGACGTGGATCGCCGTCTCCTCTCCGCGCGGGAGAGGGGTACCGTCCCGCCGTTCGCCGAAAACGGCGCAGACAGCACCCGCGCGCAACCCGTAGACGCCGGCGATCGTGAGCAGCGTCGCCGTCTCCATCTCGACGTTCAGGAATCCCAGCCGGCGCAGACGCTCGCGGGCGTCGCGGAGGTCCGGGGGAAGGTACCCCCCAAACCCGGGCCGTCCCTGTTCGAGGTAGAACGTGTCGACCGACGCGGTGGCACCGACGTGGAACCGGGCCCGGTGCCGGGTCGCGGCACTCTCGAGCGCTCGCACGATCTCGGGGCTCGCGACCGCCGGATACCCCGGGGGAGCGTACGCCCGACTCGCCCCGTCGAACCGACCGCTCGCGGACGTGATCACGAGGTCGCCCGCGCGGACGGACGGGGCGACCGCCCCCGAGCTTCCCACGCGAAGGAGGGTCGTCGCCCCGAGGCGGGCGAGCTCCTCGACGGCGATCGCCATCGCGGGGCCACCGATGCCGGTGCTGACGACGCCGAGCGGCACCCCTCGGAACCTACCGGCGTAGCTCGAGAATTCCCGGTGCCCCGCGAGCGCGGCGGGCGAGCTCCAGGACTCCGCGACCCTTCGCGCCCGGGCGGGGTCGCCCGTGAGCAGGACCCGTTCCGGCATCATGCCCGGCCGGATGCCCAAGTGGTAGGTCGCCCGCCCGGGAGGAGACATGCCCGGGCTCCGCGGACGGGCCACGGAGGTGCGAGGTCTTCCGGCAACTTACGGGTTGTGTCTACCCCGATCGACCGGGGCCGGCGGGGCGAGTGCCGCCCGGCCCCTTCTCCGGGGGAGCGACCGGCCTTCGGAGGTGCCGACACGTGCCTCCAGGGTCAAGGGAGGAGCGCAGGGCCCCATCGCCTCGCAGGGCGTGTCGCGGATCGGACCACTCGCGCCCGCGAGGCAAAACCGTCCCGTGGTCGCCCGAGAAGCGGCCGGACCGGCAGCCGTCGACTCGGGCCAGAGCGCCGGGCGGGTGACCTCAAGCGGACGCGATTCGGGCCCCCCTCGCGACCGTCGGGACCGCCACGGTCCCCCCCGCTCCGACCCAAAGCTTCTCCTCGTCCGGCGGTTCCTCCCGCTCCAGGTTTCGGGGTCGAGGGACGGTCATGGTCGACTGGTTCAACATCACACTCTGGTCCGTCGGGGGAACGTGGGCGCTCGTGGTCGGCACCCTGGCCGTGATGTACTGGCAGACCCGGGAGGCGCAGCGACTCAACTCGGCGAACGCCGTGATGGCGCTCAGGGAACGGTTCGACGGACAACGGATGCGGGCGGCCCGCCGGCATCTCGCGGACCGACTCCTGCGGCAAGCGCACGACGACATCGCTAACGTCGAGGTTGTCTCGTTCTTCGAGCTCGTGGGCGCGCTCACCCACCGGAAGGTCCTCGACCAAGACCTTGTCTGGGAGGCGTTCGGTACGTGGGTCGAAGGGTACTACACCGCTTTGCGCAAGCCGGTCGATATGATCGCGCAGTTGCGGACCACGTTGCACGACCCGCTCGTCTTTCACGAGTTCGAGTGGCTCTACGACCACCTCGTAGCCATCGACCGAAAGCGGCTCGGCCCGGAGGTGTTCGCGCAGACCGAGACCGCGGACACGGTCACCGGGCTCCTGCGACGCGAGGTCGCCCTCGAAGCGATTTAGGCGCGATCGGGGCCGCCGGTGGACCCCCGGCGGCGATCGGTCGAAGCCGCCCGCCAAAGTCGCTCCCCGGAGCGCCGCGCCCGTCAAGTCGGTTCGACACCGAGATTAACGGTCCTGACCTGCATGGGATCTGCGGTCGATTCCGTATGGCGACCGGTCGCTCCGGCTCGGAGATGCTGCAAGACCGCCAAGAGGCGGGGGAGCGCCTTGCGGCCCGGCTCCTCGGGTACCGGGACCAGCGTCCCGTGGTGCTGGCCCTCCCCCGGGGAGGTGTGCCGGTCGCGGACGAGATTGCGCGCCGACTCGGGGTTCCGCTCGACGTGCTGATCGTCCGCAAGGTCGGGGCGCCGTCGAATCCCGAATACGGTCTCGGCGCCCTGGTCGAGGACGGTACGCGCTACCTCGACGAGGACCGCGTGCGCGCGGCGGGCTACACACTTCGCGACCTCGAGCCGACGATCGCCGAGGAGCTTGAGGAGATCCGACGCCGGGCCCGGGCCTACCGGGGAGAACGTCCGCGACCCGACCTTCGGGACCGGGTCGTGATCCTCGTGGACGACGGTGTCGCGACCGGTGGCACGTTGCGCGCGGCGATCCGGTCGGTCCGGTCCCAACATCCCCGCCGCGTAGTGGTCGCCCTCGGCGTCAGCCCCCGGGACACCCTGCGTCAGCTCGAGCGCGAGGCGGACGAGGTCGTGGCGGTCCTTGTCCCGGACCTCTTCTTCGCGGTCGGGCAGTGGTACCGCCGGTTCGACCAGGTGAGCGACGAGGAGGTTGAGCGCCGACTCGCCCGCGCGCCCGAGATGCCCTCGACCTCCGCCGCGTGAGGTCGGGTCGGCTCGCGCTCAAGGGCGCTGGCGGAGATGTGAGGGGGGGACGTTGACCACACGCGGACACCACCGGGTCCGGTCGAAGCGGAAGAAGAAGGGCGCGCACAAGACCCGCTGGGCGCTTGAGTTGCTCGAACGACGGGAGACCGACGAAGCGAAGACCGGGACGACCCCCTCTCCCGACTGAGAGATCGCACCGGTCCTTGAGGGGGGAGCGGCCTCCCCACCGGGACGGTCGTCGGACGTCGACGCGTGAGGAGTCGAGTCGATCGGGATGACCAGGAGAGTCTTCGAGCGGCCGAAGACCGTGTCCCTCGCGTTGGGGGTACGGTGAGGTCGGCTCCCAAGCCCTCGAGCCCTTCCGCAATCTGGATCGCGTGCGGGAACCGAGGCGGTCGGATGGGCGTGGGGACGGAGGTCGCTCGACCGGAGTCGCGGGCCGCGCGCTGGCCCGCCCGAGGGATCACGAGGGGCCGGCCCGGCCCGCCGGTCGATGGGGGTCGAAGGAGCGGGAGGGGGTTTCCCCCCCCCGGGAACGGGTTCGTCCGCGGCGCAGCGAGTCGGCTACGGCGCACTCTGGAGGTGGGACGGTACGGTGCTGCCGAGGAAGACGGCCGCCGCTATCCCCGCGAGGAACATGAACACCGGGAACGCGAGCGCCATCGCGCTCACGTACCGCGGCAACGCGAACCTCGCCGAAGTGGCCGGGCCGTCACCCGCCCCGACGGGAGCGAGACGCTGAACCGCACGGCTCCCGAGCCCCCGGGAGCGCTCGGCGGGCGCGCTTGCGGCGCCCGTCCAGAAGGTCGAGCGGGCCGTCGGGTGGTGCAGGAACCGGTCGACCGCGATCGTGGCCGGGAGGGCCGCTATCGCTGCGAGTCCGAACCCGCTGTAGAGGAGCAACATCTCGAGCGGCTCCTTCGTGAGGTTGAGGTGGTAGCCCGAGTAGCCGTAGACGACCGTGACCGCACCCGCCCCCAACGCGAAGAGGCCGGCATATTGCAGCCGGAGCCCATGGTAGGCGACGAACGCGAGCGCGACGAGGACCAGCCCGAAAAGTAGGTAGACGTCGCTGAAGAGGATGTTGTAGCTTCCGGGGAGGGGCCAGACGACCTCGCCCCAGAACCCGAGGAACACGGCGACGAAGCCGAGCCCACCGATCGGGACGGCCGCGCTCTTGAGCGAGTGCAAAAGACCTTCCGGGTCGTTGCGCCGCATCGCAAAGTAGCCGATGAGCGAGACGTAGGTCAGGGTCACCGCGACCAGCAGGAGGGTCGCGATCTCGAACGCGAGAACATCGGTGAACGCCATGGGTCCCTTCCTCTCCGCCCTCCGCTCAGTCGGGCCCTCGACCCGAGACCACTCCCGTTCCGCGACCGCTCGCTCGCCCCCGGCGCTCCGACGTCCGAAGCATGCGGCACCTGGGCCAGCCACTGAGGCGTTGGCTACTTCAATCGGGTCTCAACTGCGGTTAACTCAAACCGGATTGACCTCTCGGAGAACGGTTCCAGCGACCGCTCGGGCCCGGGGGAGTGGGCGGCGAGGTCGAGTGGGAACGGATCTTCACCGACCCGCCATTCCGCGCGGGAGGTGGTCCTGCCCCCGCGGGTCCCTCGAACCGCGCCGAACGTCGGGGCGTGCATCGGGGAGCGGCCGGGCGCTCGGGATCGACCGTCAGGGCTCTCGGGGAACGGACCGCCCGGGCCCGACCGTCCCCGGTTCCCGGGTCGGGACCCCGTCCACGAAGGTCGCGCCGGAACGGGCGACCTAGGGGCCGATGGCAGAGGGAACCACGATGGGGGTGACCTCGACGGGGATGTGGGCCTGCTCGAAGATCACACCGACCGGGCAGGTCTTCAGCGTGAGGCGAAGGGCCGTTTCCACCTCGTTCACGTCGGCCTTCGTATGCACCCGCAGGGTTCCTCGCACCCGGGTAAGGGTCGGGGCCTTCGCGGGGCGTTCGGCCTCGAGGGCGATGCTCATTCCCTGGAACCCCAAGTGGCGCTTGCGGGCGACGAGGGCGAAGATCGTGGTGATACACCCCGCGAGGGAGAGCAGCGCGAGGTCGAGAGCGGAGGGCCCGGCGCTCCGGCCGCCTTCGTCGATGGGCAGGTCCACAACGACCGTGTGCGCCCGGTCGTCCTCGAGCACCGTCTCGAAGCCGCCCTTCCATGTTCCGATCGCCTGCATCGTCGACCCTCTGGGACGGTGAGAGTGCCGGACGCTAAAAACGAGCGGGACCCCGGGCGGTCACGCCCGTCCCGCGCGGCCCTTGGCCGAGGTCTCCCGACGGAGGCGGGGGAAGTTCGCGGGCCAGTCCCGCGGCGGGGTCACTCCCGCCTCGAGCATCTCCTCGAGGAGCCGTCGGACCATCGGCACCGTCCAGGCG
Source organism: Thermoplasmata archaeon (assembly GCA_021816865.1). Classification (GTDB taxonomy): domain Archaea; phylum Thermoplasmatota; class Thermoplasmata; order Lutacidiplasmatales; family UBA184; genus Lutacidiplasma. The sequence continues at coordinate 288,031 of JAKAWX010000002.1, forward strand.
CCCCAGACGTCTTCGGAGGTGACGAGCCCGGCATCGGTACGGGCGGCCGTCCGGACCGGTTCGCTCGGGGGGGTCCAGAGGTAGGCGACGCCGGGAATCTCGCCTTCGCCCCGGATCCTCACCCCGGAGCTCCGCGGTCGGATGCAGACGTGGGCGCCCGGGTGCCCGTCGACGAACACGCACCGGGCGGCTTCGTCACGGAACTGGCATTGGCTCTGACGGTCGGGGCGCTGGCGCGGCACGCAGTACCTCGAGGAAGGTAGGGGCTCCGGACCGCATAGAGGTTGCACGTCCGTCCACGGGAATCCGGCCCCGGGCCGGACTACGGGTGGGACGCCGCGAACTCGCCGAGGGAGACCGGCTGGTCGCGGGCAAAGCGCGAGCCTTCCGGGACCTGCTCGGGGATCACCCGGCACTCGCTCCAGGGACGCTCGGCCGTGCCTTCGACCCGGAACACGGCATCGAAGAACGGGCGGTATTCGTCGAGCGGCACCGAGGCGACGGTCGCGATGAGGGCGATCCGCGCCCTCCGTAAAACGTGCAGGAGGCGGAGCGCATCGCCCGGCCCGTGGACGAACCGCGGTACGAGGCGCTCGACGTGGGAGAGCACAACGGCCGAGAAGGCCGAACGGCCGCGCCGTCGTTCGGCGAAGTCTCGGAGCGGTGTGGGCAACCACAGGAGGTCCATGAGTTCGGCCGACGCCTCGATCGTTCGCTCGTCCCGGCCCGCGAGGAAGACCCCGAGGCTGGCCGCGGCCGAATCGGGAACGAGCTCGTCGGCCCGCTCGACGGCGAGGAACCGACCCGACCCGAGCTCGGCCCGGAGCCACTCCTCGTCGAGGTCCGGTGCCCCGGCGGGGTCTCGGACCTCGACCCAGGCATACTCGGGATCGATCGAGGTGGCGATCGCCATCGCGAAGCGGTCGGCCGCGTGGCGCGGCTGACCCCAGCACATCGCAAGTTCGGGCGGGCGGCGCGGCGAGAAGAGCGGCGGATCGATTCCCCCGACCACGCGCTCCCCTTCGCCGAAGAGGACCGCGGACTCGGCTTAACCGTGTCGTTCGAACGGGGGCGCCCTCCGTTCCGGGGGCGGTCACGTCGAGCTCAGGCCCGGACCATGAGCTGGACGAACTGCCCCCCCAACCACCCGCCGCTCCACTCGACGGCCCAGAGGTCGTCCGGGGAGAGGTAGAGGGCCGGACGGGACCCGTTCGAGAGGATCCCAAGGGTGAACGAGGAGGCAGAGCCGTTCGCCTCGGTCCCCGTCCCGTGGACGAGGCCGCCCGAGATCGAGTACCAGTCGGTAAGCCACAGGGTGAAGGTGACGTCCCGGAAGCTCACGTTCCACGGCGCCGACGTGTTGGTCAGGAACGGCGCCTTGAGGAGGGTCGATTGCAGGTAGTAGAGGTGGCCGTCGAGCATCGTCACGTTCGGGGCGGCGTAGTTCGGCTTGAGCCCGGGGAGGAGGCCGCCGAAGAGGGCCACCCCCAGCACCCCCATGACGACCAGGCCCACGATGAGGACGAAGGCCGCTCGCCGGCCGATCGGGTAGTCGCGGTCCATCGTCATGGCGGTCGACGTCCCTCCAGTTCGAGGGGCCCTATTAGGCCGCTCGCCGGTCGGGCGGCACGGGGCCGGGCGCCGTCTTAGATACCGATACCGCGTTCGGACTTCCGTGAGAGCGGTGGCGGTCGACCGATTCGGCGGCGAGCCCCGCGTCGTCGAACTTCCCGTACCGGTCGCCGGGCCGGGCGAGGTCCTGGTCCGGGTCGCCGCCGCCGGGATCAACCCGTATGACGCTAAGGTCGGAGACGGGATCCTCGAGGGACGACCGCACGTGTTCCCGCTGGTCCTGGGGGTTGACGGTGCCGGCACGGTGGAGGCGTGCGGACCCGGCGTCACCCGCTTCGTCCGCGGCGACCCGATCTTCGGTCAGTTCCTGCACGACCCGGTGGGGGTCGGCACATACGCCGAGTACACTCTCGTGCCGGAACGTATCGGAGTCACCAAGGTCCCGCGGGAGCTTTCGTCCGTGCAAGCCGCCGCGTTGCCGACCTCCGGCATGACCGCGCTCGCGGCGCTCGACACGTTCGCCCTCCGGCCGGGCGACTCCCTGGCGATCGTGGGGGCCTCGGGGGGGATCGGCTCGATCGCGATCCCGCTGGCAGCGGGACGGCGGGCCTCGATCGTCGCCTTGGCCCGACCGGCGTCCGCGGCGCGGCTGCGCGCCTTGGGCGCCGCCGAGACGATCGACTCTGCGCCCGACGGCCTCCCCGAGCGATTGCGTCGGCGCTTTCCCGGGGGGGTCGACGCGCTCCTCGACCTCATGAGCGCTGCTCCTCGGTTCGCCGAGCTCGCGTCGTCCGTGCGGCCGGGCGGCACCGCCGTCTCGACCGTCTACGCCGCCGACCCTTCGCGAGCGGGCCCGAGCGGGGCCCGCCAGATCAACCTCTCGCTCGAACCGAGTGCCGCCCTGCTCGACCGCCTGGTGGACGAGGTCGTGTCGCGTCGCATCCCGGTCCCCGTCGAGCGGACGGTGTCGCTCGACGGGGCGATCGGGGCGCTCCGTGAGGTGAAGGCAGGACGCGGTGCCGGAAAGACGGTGATCGTGATCTAAGCCCTGCAGCCGCCACCTCGCCCGGTGGGCCCCCCGCGTCGCTCGTCTGAAAGCCCCGGCCCCTCCGCGGGTGCCTGCCTAGCCGTCGCGGGCACGCCGGCCCGAACGCGACCGTCCGGGGGATGGTCCGGGGCCGTTACGATCTATTCTAGGACAGTTAACCGACCGCCGGGCGCCTTGAAGCCGACCTTCGCATGCGTCCCGTCGCACAACGGCTTGTGGCTCGAGTGGCCGCACCGGCACAGCGCCATCGCAACCTTCCCGTCGACCATCACCAGATTCGGACCGTTCTCGTTCGACACGATTTCGACCTTCGGCATGATGGTCGTTCACCGTATCCGGCCCCATAAGCCCACCGTGACGCTCGAGCCGCGTGGTGACGCAAAGGCCACCACGCCCTCCCTGGCCTTCACCGCCCGACCGCGACGGTTCGACACCGAGAAAGAGGCGCGAGCGGATCTTCCCCTTCGCCGATCGACAAAATGACCTCGACGGCGTGAGGCCCGGACCACTCGGTCACGGGGAACCCGCTCTGGCGGAAGACGCCGAGCATCCGGGTGTTCTCCCCCCGGACGGTCGCGTGAAATCTCTTGATTCCTTCGGTCCGCGCCGCCCGTGCGAGCCGGTGGAGGAGGAGCGTCGCGCACCCTCGGCCCTGGTAAGCGTCGGCGACCAGGAACGCAACCTCGGCCCCCGGCGCCTGGACCCCGTCCCGCAGGTACTCCCCCTGGGCGATGATCACCTCGCGCCCCCCGGTCACGGTTCCGAGAACGAGGGCGAGCCGATCGGACGACGAAGCCCCCCGAACGAGCTCGGCGAACGCCGTGCTCCGAGAGACCGGCGAGAAGAATCGGTCCGCGAGCGACGCGTCCGAGAGTCCCGCGAGCCACTCCTCGATCCGGGGTCGCTCGATGGCGCTCAGGCACCGGACTGCGACCGCCAGCCCGTCGCGGAGGACCGCCGGCCCTTCCGCCTCGAACGACGACGGTGGTCTTTCCAACCGTGGGCGCTCGAGCATCCTCTGCCCTCGACTCCCGAGACGCGTTGCCGATTCGAGGTCCGGGGGATGAAGCCCGCGTCAACGGCCGTTGACGGGAGGCCCGGGGGCACGGGCGGCCGCTCCAGAGCGATGGGCCCCGGGGGAGTCGATCGGCCAGTTCACCGGACGCGAACGAGAGGTCGATGGCAGGACGATTGCCGGACTCGGTGCGTCCGAACATCGATCAGGCGAAGAGATCCTCGAGCGGGTTTCCGAGTTCCTTCGCTTCCCTCACTCGGACGCCCTTCTCGCCCAACTCCTTCAACAACCCCGATACTTCCTCGGGCCCGGAGAGTTCGAACACATAGTACTCGCCCTTGAGTCGCTCGGGAGGAAGCGCGCGCTCCCCTCC
>JAKAWX010000011.1 GCA_021816865.1 Thermoplasmata archaeon
GCTGATGTGAACTCGAGAAGTAATGCTGTATCCAGGACTTTTCGGTGAGCAGCTTCCACCCGCAGGACTTGCACCACCAGCCTCGCCCACGGACGGTATAGTCCGCGGGACTGAGACCCGCGTCCCGGCATCTGGGACATTCGATCACAACACGTCCGCGATAAGGGAGGCGTGAATGGTCCCGGGGGCAGGCTTGGGTCTCGGTCATGTTGATCGCGGGGCTGCGGTCCCGCTCACGCAGTCTCACCTCCAACGGAGGCAGCGAATGGCTTGGGACGAGCAAGGAGACGTTCCCACGGGGTTGAGCCCTCCCGACGCTCGTGGACGGAGGCCGGGGGTCGCCCCGGGTGGGCTCTGCCCGAAGTACACCGGTCGACCGGGCAGAAGGCCGCGCAGATCTGACACCACCGAGTCCCGGGATGGGTCCCGAACCTAGGGTCGCCTCGATCGAACCAGTGAAACCGTGTAATGTGGCCACAGCTGGTGCATCGCCGGACCTTCGACTCCCCCTCGATGAACAGGATCGGCGCGATCCGACCGACCTTCCCGAACTCTCGGGTCTTCGCGGCGTTCCGCTCAGCGATGGTAGGGGCGGTCACGATCCGGCTACCGCTTGACCTTCGGTCAGTCGGTACTCCATCCGAAGTGCCCGTACGAGGATGAGAACCTCCTCCGGTCGGGTTCCGCGCAGGTTCGGCGAGTCGGCGATTCGAATCTGGAGCCAGTTCAGGTTGTGGTTCCTCCCGAACACCCGTCCATCGTCTCGCCCGTTTGCGTAAAACTCGTCAGCTATCTTGCGAATGGCTTCGAGACGACCTCGTTCGGACGCACGGGTAGCCTCTTCGATCCTCTTGGCTTCCAGGAGTCGCTCACGCGCCGCCTCCAGTATGCGGACCTGTTCCTGATGCGAACGAAGTTCGGCCTCCACCTTCGCGAGGTTTGAACCTCCTCGAAGCTTGTCCAGCGATTCCCGGAGGACCCGACTCAGGACGATGTTGGACTCACGTGCCCAGCGCAGAAGGGTCACCGGGATGGTGACGGAGACGACCACATTCTCCCCAACCCTCTCCCAGTGACGTTCGGGTCCGTGAGCCACGAAAGCCGACAGACTGCCGTGAGACACGGCGTCAACCCGGGTTGTCCCGGTCGAGTTGACCGGCATTTACCCCGCTCCCTCGGTGTGAACCCGGGTTGGCGCCCGGGTTGGGGAAGCCGAAATCAACCCGTGTTGAGGAGGAGGACCGGGGCGCCTCTGACGAGGCGGTCGAACCCGATCGTGGGCGGGGCGGGCGGAGACGGACGGGCGGGGCGGTCGTATGCGCGGGCCGGACCCGGGACGGGACGGAACGGGTCGGAGGGACGGAGCGGCAGTGGGGGAGGGAAGCGGTGCGTGCATGTTCTATGATGGAGACGACGGTCGTCTCGGATCGGAAGAGGCGTTGCGTCGAGTGGACCGTCGGCTCTCGCCAGAGGGATCCGAAAGTGCCGTGTGCCGTTGCGTCAGCCCGGGAAGCGTACCTTCGTAGGATTGGGACTGGCGGCCCCCGTTGGGTGGAGGCGCCGTCCCTCGCGAACCGATGGTTACCCGGTCCTCAGCCTGTCTCCGGTTTCGAGCCGACCGTGCGTGCGCTGACGCATATGAAACAAGGTGCGGGCCGGCTTGGACCGGCCCGCGGGAACGAGTTGGCTGTGGTCGATCCGTCTTGAGTTCGGAGGTGGGGAGAGGTTCCGAAACGAGACGCAGAGCGTAGAGCCGATCGAGCCGTTCGAGGTCCGAGTGGTCGCCCGAGCAGGGCGCCGGAGCGATGAGGGGACCGAAAAGGGCCGGATCCTTGTCGGATGGGCTCGGCCGGATTCGAACCGGCGATTTTCGCTGTGTGAGAGCGACGTCTTAACCGCTGGACCACGAGCCCGACGATCGGACGCGAGGGCTCCCGGCCCTTAAGCCGTTCTACAAGGGGAGCGCCAGCACCGCGGGAAGGACGAGCCCGGCGGCGACCGTGAGGATGAGCCCGACGGCCAGCGCGAGACTGCCGGCCTCCGGGTCGCCGTAGCGCGTCACGAAGTACAGGGTCGTGTCCATCGCCGTGGCGCCGCCCATCGCGGCGAGACCTCCGCCCCGCACGCGACGCCCCGCATACGGCGCGAGCAGCATCGTGAGGTTCTCCCGGAGAAAGTTCGTCAGGAAGGCGAGCAGGCCGAACAGCGCCCCTGCCTTGGCCGCAACCAGCGGGCCCGCGAGAGTGTACCACCCGAACGCGAGCGCCGTCGCGAACGAGACCGTGAGCGAGGTCCCCGAGAGGAGCGCGAAGATCCCGGCGGCGACTACCGCCGCCAGCACGGCCGACACGAGCGGCACACCGACGTTCTGGAGCGCGCCCCACGAGAGCCGGAGGTCGAAACCGACGAGCGCGAGGAGGGCGTACAGGCAGTAGGTGAGGGCGGTCGATGCCGGGAACGGGGCGACGCGGCCGAGTGCGAAGCCGGCCACGAGCGCCGCGAGGAGGACGGCGCTCAAGGGAAGCCGTTCACCGGTCGGCGCCGTGGCCGCCGGCCCCGTCTCGGTGATCGGGGCCCGGGCGAGGAGGACGTAGATCCCGGCCGTGAGCCCGAGCACGAGCCCCGCGAAGCCGAGGGCGACCGGCACGGTCGCGAGCAGCGCGCCGATCGGTACCGCGGCGAGAGAGGCCCCGAGGAGAGCGACCAGGAGCACGACCGTGGCGAGCGTCGCGGGCGGTACCCAGCGGACCCGGCGCCCGACGACCCGGCCCGCGACGACCCCGAGGACGAACGCAACGTACAGGAACGGGTCGAACGCCACAGGCGCCCTAGCCGGTCCAAGCGGCGAGACGCGACGGGCGGCGCGGCTGGGGGTTCGGCTCGAGCCGAACGGTGTCGTCGCGCGACGGACCGTAGCCCACGTACTCGATCGGCACGCCGGTCTCCTCCGTGATCCGGTCGAGGAACCGCCGCAACGTCGCCGGGAGCGCCCGCGCTCCCTCGCGACGGATCCGCTCCTTGAGGCGTTCGTGGAACTCGGGCCAGCCGGGCAGGCGCTCGTAGACGGGCTGGGCGCGGGCGAGGTCGTCCGACTGGGACGGGAGGACGTCGCGGACGGTCGAACCGTCCGGGAGGACGTACTGGAGGCCGACCGGAACTTCGTCGAGGCCGCCAAGGACGTCGACCTTCGTGACGGCGAAGCTCGTGAGCCCGTTCAGCCGGGCCGCGTAGCGAAGGTGGACGAGGTCGAGCCAGCCGCAACGGCGCTCGCGGCCCGTCGTGGCCCCGCGCTCGCCGCCGGTGCGTCGGAGGAACTCGCCCATCTCGCCGGTCTCCTCGGTCGGGAACGGCCCGCCCCCGACGCGCGTGGTGTACGCCTTCGTGACGCCGATCGTCTCGTCGACCGCGGTCGGTGGGATCCCGCTTCCGACGAGCGCGCCGGCGCTCGTCGGGTGCGAGCTCGTGACGTACGGGTAGGTGCCGAAGTCGACGTCGAGGAGGGCGCTTTGTGCGCCTTCGAGGAGGATGTTGTCGCCCCGGTCGACGGCGTCCCAGAGCATCGACTCGGTGGGTCGGATGAGCGGGGCGAGCCGACCGGCCACTTCGCTGAGCCGGGGGAGGAGCTCCGCGAGCGGTGGGAGGCCGGGGATATGCGCTTTGGTCGCGTAGAGCAGTTCGAGGCGCTCCTTGAGGATCGCCGGTCGAGTGAGGTCCCCGGCGCGGAGACCCCAGCGGCCCGCCCGGTCCGCGTACGCCGGCCCGATGCCCCGGCGGGTCGTACCGATCGCCGCCGCGGGGTTCGCCTTCGCCCGGAGGTCGTCCTCCCAGCCGTCCTCGATCTCGTGAACGGGGAGGAGGACGTGGGCCCGGTCGGAGAGGACGACCTCGCCGCGGAGCAACCCGCGCCGCTCGAGGTCCTGCATCTCCTCCTCGAACTTGAACGGTTGAACGACCATCCCCGGGCCGCTCACGCCGACCGTCCCGTGACGGAGGACTCCGCAGGCGAGCTGGTGAAGGACGACCACGCCCTCGGGCAGGTGGATCGAGTGGCCGGCGTTCGGCCCTCCGCCCGTGCGCACGACGTACCGGGCGTCGGCGGCGAGGTAGTCGGTGATCTTGCCTTTCGCCTCGTCGCCGAACTGGGCCCCGATCACGATGCGAACGGTCATCGCCGTCTCCCCCTCCGGGGAGCGCGACGGATACAAGGCCCTTGTCCCCGGGGATCCTCATGGTGGGAACCTCGTGACGGAGCGTCGCACAGCACAACGGTAAAGAGGCACGCTCCGGTCGAGCGCGAAATGGTCGCCGAGCGGGCACGGCAGATCGAGATCTCGGGGATCCGACGGATGTTCGAAGGGGCATCGCCGGACGCGGTCAACCTCGGTCTCGGCGAGCCCGACTTCGACCCGCCACCGGCGGCGATCGAAGCCCTCTGCCGTGCGGTGCGGGACGGAAGGAACCACTACGGGCCGTCGGCCGGCCTCCCCGAGCTCCGGGAGAAGATCGCCGAGCGGTATCGGGACCGGGCGCCCGCGACCGGCCCCGAGAACGTGATCGTCACCGGGAGCGGCTCGGAGGGTCTGGTCGCGGTCGCGCTCACGCTCTACGACACGGGCGACGAGGTGTTGGTCCCGAACCCGGGCTTCGTTCTCTACGCTCCGCACGCCCGGCTCGCGGGGGCGACCCCGGTCCCGTACTCGCTCACCGAGCGGCGCCGCTACCTGCCGGACCTCGACCAGCTCGAGCGGCGGGTCACCTCGCGCACGCGGGCGATCGTGGTGAACAGCCCGTCGAACCCCACGGGAACGGTCTTCCCCCGGGCGACCGTCGACCGCCTGGTCGACTTCGCCGACCGCCACGACCTCACGATCGTCTCCGACGAGGTCTACGAGGAGATCGTCTACGACGGGCCGGCGACCTCGTTCTGGGGACGGAGCGACCGCGCGGTCGTCGTGAACTCGTTCTCGAAGACGCTCGCGATGACCGGCTGGCGGATCGGCTTCCTCGTGGCACCGCGCGCGCTCGTTCCCGAGATCAACAAGGTCCACTACCACCTCATGGCGTGCCCGTCGACCCCGGTGCAGCTCGCGGTCCTCGCCGGCCTCGCGGAGCCCGACGGTGCGATGCGCGCGATGCTCCGGGAGTTCCGGGCGCGTCGGACCCTCGTCCTCCGGCGGCTCGGGGCGGCTCCCGGGGTCACGGTCGTCCCACCGGCGGGTGCGTTCTACGCCTTCCCGCGGTTCGCCTGGCCGAAGTCGAGCGCCGAGACCGCGGGGGACCTCCTTTCGCGGGGCGTCATCACGACGCCCGGCGACGCGTTCGGCCCGCTCGGAGCTTCGCACCTCCGGCTCTCGTTCGCCGCGTCCCGGGCCGACCTTGCGCGCGGCCTCGCGATCCTTCGGGAGTACGCCGCCGAACAGGCGGCGGCCGGCCGATGATCGCGGGCCTCATCGGACGGATCTTCCGCGTCGCGGCGCGAATCGCCCCGGGGGGGCCCCGACCGAACCTCGACCACGTCGGCGCGGAACTGGTCCGGCTCGAGCGCGCTCCCCCTCAGCGCCCGGCGAGCTCGCGGTAGAGCGCGCGGTGGCGCGCGACACTGACCGACCAGTCGTAGTCGCGCACCCGCGCCGTCGCCGCCGAGACCCGCCGTCGGTTCGCCTCCGGGTCTCGGACCGTCTCCGCGAGCGCCGCCGCGAGAGCGTCGACGTCGCCGTACGGCACGAGGCGCCCCGCACGGCCCTGGTCGAGCACGTCGGGGACCCCGCCGACCGCCGTCGCGACCACCGGAACACCGGCGGCCATCGCCTCGAGGAGGACGAGCCCGAACGCTTCCCACTCGGACGGCAGCACGAGGGCGGCGGCGCGCCGGACGACCCCCCGGTACTGTTGGGGGGAGTCGACGTGGCCCAGGAACCGAACGAGCTCGCCGACGCCCCGGGCCCTCGCCTGCGCGATAAGCGCGCTCTTCTCGCCCCAATCCCGACCCATGAGGAGGAGGGGTCGACGGGCCCCGGGCGGGAGCCGGGCGAGGGCGTCGACGAGGTTCGGAAGGCCCTTGTTCGAGGCGATTCGTCCGACGAACAGGTAGTAGTCGTCCGGTAGGTCGAGCCCGTCGGTGCGGTCGTCCCCGGGCGCGTTCCACGCGGCGAGGTCGATCCCCGGCGGGATCACGCGCAACCGGTCGATGGGCGCGAACTCGCCGAGGAGCCGACCTTCGAGCTCGGTCTGGGCCACGACCGCCCGCGCGACGCGGTACGCCGTCATGCCGAAGCCGACGTCTTGGAGCCGCAGTAGGGCGCGTTTGAAGGGAGGCTCCCGACGGTCGGCCGGGTGGTAGTGGGGCGAGACGACGAACGGGATCCCCCGGCGGGCGGCCACCGCCGCGGCCTCGAGGACGTGGCCGTAGCGGTGCGAATGGGCGTGGATGACGTCGGCGCCGCTCTCGGCGAGGGCATCGACGAGGCCGACCATGAGCGGCATCGTAAGGCCGGGGACGAGCCGCTTCTCGACCGCGAACCTTTTCACCGGGACCCCATCGACCGAGGCGGGGTAGTTCGTCCGTCGCTCCCACCGGGGCTCGTCGTAGAGATCGCTCGCGTAGACCTCGACGTCCTCGCCGGCGGCGCGCAGGCGCCGGGTCACCTCGTGGACGGTCGTCTCCACGCCCCCCGGCGCGTCGAACCGCAGCGCGACGTGGACGATCTTCACCGGGACGTGACCTCGGAATAAAGCGTGTCGAGACGCCGGGCGAGGGCGTCCCACGAATAGCGAGGGACGACCTCCTCCCGCCCGTACGTCCCGAGCCGACGGGCGAGGTCCCGGTCGCCCCAGAGCCGGCCGATCGCTCGACCGAGCTCGGTGGGCGAGCGGGGCGGCACGAGCAGGCCCGCCCGTCCGTCCTCCACGACCTCGGGGATTCCGCCGACCCGTGAGGCGACGACCGGGGTGCCCTGCGCGAGCGCCTCGAGCAGCACGAGCCCGAACGCCTCGTACTCGCTCGGCAGGACGACGAGGCGGGCGTCGCGGAAACCCGCCGAAACGAGCGCAGGGTCCTCGACATGCCCGAGCAGACGCACCCGTCGTTCGATCCCGAGCGAGCGCACCCGGGCCTCGAGCGGGGCGCGTTGCCCACCGTCCGCGCCGACGACGACGAGGGTCGCGCTCGCGTCGTCCCGGGCGAGCGGCGCGAACGCGTCGGCGAGGTCCAAAAGGCCCTTGTTCGACGCGAGCCGGCCGACGAACAGCACGAACGGCCCATCGACCCCGAATCGCCGGGCGAACGACCCCGGAGGGGCTACGGAGGAGGGGGGGGCGTAGCCGGGCGGCACGACGACCACCGGTGGAAGCGGAAGCCCCAGCGACCGCACGAGCCGTTCCTCCTCGCGGGTCTGCACGACGACCGTCGCGGCCTCGCGCACGACGCGGCCGGCGATCTCGCGGTCGTAGAACCCGCGCAGCCGGTGCCGGAGCCAGCCGCCCTCGATCGACCAAATCGGGTGGAAGTGCGCGGTGAGGACGAACGGGGTCCGATGGTGGCGGTGATGACGGCGGGCGACCGCGACCTGGTGAGTGCCGTAGGTGTGCGCGTGGACGACGTCCGGGCGGTCCCGGGCGAGGGCCCGGCCGAGGCCGCGGAAGAACGGGTAGTGGAGTTCGCCCGGCAGCGACCAGACCTTCAGGCGGTGGACGCCGCCGAACGGCGTCGTCTCCTCGCGCGGCACGGTCGGGGCCAGCCGCTCCATCGGGAACTCGCGGTAGAGGTCGCTCGTGTAGACGTCCACGAGGTGCCCGAGCGCCGCGAGCCGCGGCGCGAGCTCGGCCACGTGGCGCTCGACTCCGCCCGGTCCGGGCGGATAACGCGTGGTGAGCTGGGCGACCTTCACGGCGTCGAAGTACCCTCTCGCTTACTTGATGGCGCGGGAAGGCGGCCCGAACCGCGTTCGACGCCGGCCGAGACGGTCCGTCACCCCGGGGCGCGGCCGACGGCGAGGCGCTGGGCGTACTTCTTGTAGACTTCCGTCGCCCGAGCGACCGACTCGATCTTCACGTACTCGTTCGCCTGGTGCGACAGCTCCTCTTCCCCGGCGCCGAAGATCACGACGCGCGGGTTCACCTGGGTGTAGTGGACCGCCTCGGAGGCGTGGACGAGCACGGTCGTTTCGGCCTGCGCGACCTCGCGCAGGAGCTTCACGTGCTCGGAGTTCGGGTCGATCTGCACGGCCGGCATCGTGAGGATCCTCCGCAGGGTGAACGGGGTCTTGATCCGGCGCAGGTGCTCCTCGATCTCGTGGTAGAGCTGCTCGGAGGCGTAGGGCGGCGGGAAGCGGATGTCGACCTCGGCGGTGGCCCGGCTCGGGACGACGTTGATCCGGGTGCCCCCGTTGAACGTCCCGATGTTGAGCGTGACGCTGCCGAGCTCGGGGTGCGCGATCCGCCCCTTGAACGATTCGAGGCCGCGGAGGATCCGCATCATCTTCCCGATCGCGTTCTCGCCGAGGTGGGGCATCGCGCCGTGTGCGGCCTTCCCCCGCGTCTCGATCGCGAGGTCGAGCACGCCCTTCTCGGCGTAGGCGACCCGGAGCCCGGTCGGCTCGCCGACGACGATCGCCTTGGCCCGCCGCAGCGGCAGCGTCTTCGAGAGGGCGATCGCGCCCTGCATCGACGTCTCCTCGTCGGTCGTGAAGGCGAGCACGACCGGGATCTTCCGCGCGACCAGGTCCTGCGCGGCCTCGAGCATCGCGATGGCGGTGCCCTTCATGTCGGCCGCCCCGCGCCCGTACATCCGCCCGGAGGCGAGCTGGCTCTGCGAGAAGCTCCAGTAGTCGCCGACCGGCGGGGTGTCGAGATGTCCCGAGAGCACGACCCCTCCCTGGCCGAACTCGGCGAGCAGCGCCGGCGATTGCGAGTCGCCGAAGAGCGTGTTGCGCATGTGGATCTGGTCGGTGAACGACTGGACGTAGTCGAGCACCTCTTGCTTGTCGGAGAACGGGTCGCTCGGGATCTTGATGAGCTCCGCGAGCATGTCCACCATCTGGCGCTTCATCGGACGTTCCCTCTCTGGTCGTTCGGCGCCAAGTGGTGCGACCGCTATCGCCGAGAGAAAGGCCCGGCGCGTCTTAATCGTTGCTTACGTACGACGTTTAGGGCCCAAGACCGCGGGCCGAGGAGGGGTCCCGATCTCCGGGCCGCGGCGGTCCGCCGGTACGAAGGGGAATAAATCCCCCCGAACTGAACCTTCCCGCACGGGGAGGGGAGCGATGGAGCCCGGGGAGGTCCGTATCGTCGACACCCGCGACGAGCCGCTCGAGGGGGCGATGATGGTCGTCGGGTTCCCGACGCACGGGCTCGTCGGGTCGGTCGCGGCGTCCTACCTGGTCCACTCGCTCGACATGAGCCAGATCGCCTACATGATCAGTGAGGAGTTCCCGCCGACCGTCATCATGGAGGAAGGCGTCGTGAGCGCTCCGGTCCGTTTCTATGCGAGCAAGCTCGTCTGCGGGGTCGACCGCTCCTCCGACCAGCTCCTGGTCGTGATGGCCGACATCCAGCCCCCCGTCCACCTCCTGAACCGGATCGGCGGCGCCCTCCTCGACTGGGCGGAGGCGAAAGGGGTCCAGCTCGTGGTCGCGGTCGAAGGACAGCCGATCGAGAGCGAGGCCCGGGGCGACGCGCGGGTGGTCGCGATGACCAACCGCGCCGCGGCGTCGCTCCTCGAGAAGTACCGGTTCGATGCCGCGAACGGGGTCGTCACCGGCCTCGCGGGCGGCCTGCTGCTCGGGGCCATCGGCCGGTCGATGCCGGTCCTCTGCCTGGTGGCCCAAGCGCACAAGGACTACCCGGACGCCCGAGCGGCGGCGAAGGTGATCGAGACGATCAACCCGCTCGTTCCGCTGCTCGTGCTCGACACGAAGCCGCTGCGCGACAAAGCGCGCGAGATCGAGTTCGAGGTCCGCCGGACACTTCAACAGACCCGGGAGTCGATGTCGAACATGCGGGCATCGGAACCGGAAGGGCCGGGTGAGATGTATCGCTGACACGGCCCCTCGCCCGACCCCCTCGGCGCCGCCCGACGTTCGCTCCCCCGTGTCGTTACGGGGGTTCCGGCCGTCCGACGTCCCGTTCGTCGCCGCGATCGTCGCGGAGGCCCTAAAGGAGCACTACGACCCTTCCCTCTACCTTTCCCTGAGCGTCGACTGGCCCGACGGATTCCTCGTCGCGGCCGACCCGAACGACGTCCCGGTCGCGTTCCTGCTCGGCGTCAGCCAGGTCGAGGGGGAAGCGCGGATCCTCATGTTCGCGGTCGAGCGTCCCCACCGGTCGGAAGGGATCGGCGCCCTTCTCATGTCGACGTTCCTCGATCGGTGCCGCGAGCGCCGGTACCGACGGGTGACGCTCGAGGTCCGGGTCTCGAACGCCACCGCGATTCGGTTCTACACCCGCTACCGCTTCGGCGTCGTGGACCTGTTGCGGGCGTACTACTCCGACGGGGAGAACGGCTACCAGATGGCCCGAGGGCTCCCCTGAAGTCGTCCCGCGCGACCCGCAGTCGATAAGACCTCCCGCTCGGGTGCCCGCCCCATGCCGACTGCTTGGCCCACCGCGGGCGAACTCATGACCCGGCGGCCCGTGACGCTCCCCCCCGAGGCGCCGATCTCGCAGGCGCTCGGGTTGATGCGCGCGCGCGGGTTCCACGAGATCCCCGTCCTGCGCAAGTCCCGGCTCATCGGGATGATCACGTTCGAGTCGATCGCCCGTCGGGCGAGCCGGTCGCTCGCGACCAAGGTCGAGCACCTCCTGATCCTGCCGCCGTTCTTCACTCCGGGCACACCGTTCCCCGAACTCGCCGAACAGCTGCTCGCGACCGGCCTGCGCGGCGCGCCCGTCGTGGGGGGCCGCGGCGAGCTCCTCGGGATCGTGAGCCGGAGCGACCTCGTGCGGGCCATGCCCGACCTCGTTCAGCTGGTCGGCCCGTCGGTCCCTGCGGTCGAGGCGATCGCCGGCCCGGCGAACTCGGTGGTCCGCGAGGACGATCTCGTCCGGCGCCTGATCGCGCAGGTGCGGCTGCTCGAGGAGCATCCGCTCCCGGTCGTCGACCGCAGGGGCCGCCTGGTCGGGGCCGTCGGGATCGCGGACCTGGGGAAGGTCCTCTGGAAACCGCTCGTCGGCGGCAAGCGGGACGCGCGGGCCCAGCGGTCGGCGCTCGAGGTCAAAGTGGGGTCGATCATGCACGCCCCGCCGATCACGGTCCCGGCGGGGATGTCGGCCGTCGAGGCCGCGCGCCGGATGACCGCGGAGAAGGTGTCGAGCCTCTTCGTCGTCGAGAACGGCCGACCGACGCGGGTCCTCGGACAGTCCGACCTGCTCGGCCTCGTGGTCGGACGAACCCGTCCGAAGGCGGCGCACGGAGGGGTCGAGGACGTCTACGTCGAGATCACCGGCCTGCGCGGCTCGGGGGACCCGGGGCTGCTCGCCGAGATCGACGATGTCGTGGCGCGGGGGCTCAAGCGGGTCGCCCGATACCTCCAGCCGACGTTGCTCACCCTCCACTTCGCGCCGCACGCCACGCATCGGACGAACGACCTGACGGTCGAAGCGCGCCTGCACACCGACCGCGGGATCTTCTACGCGTCGCACACCGGTTGGAACCTCCTCGCGGGGGTCGCGGCGCTCCTCGAGGAGCTCGCCGGCCAGACGCGACGGGTCCGCGAGGTCCGTCGACCCCAGCGCGCCCGCTCGCCCGGCCGCTCCGAAGAGGGGACGACCGCGAGCGACCCCGACCTCGAGCGCAAGATCCGCGTCGCGACCGATCGGGACTCGGACGAAGAACCCGAGGGAGGGTTCGGGACGGAGGCACGACGATGATCCCCGGTGGCCCCCGCAACGCCCGCCAGATGCAGATGATGATGCGCCGCCTCGGCATGACGACCGAGGACGTCCCCGACGTCGAGGAGGTCGTGGTCCGCACGAAGACCCGGGAGCACGTCTTCCGCGCTCCCGAGGTCACGATCATGACCGTCCAGGGGGTCCGCACGTACCAGGTCGTGGGAACTCCCGAGGTCCGCGCCCGGTCGGGGAGCGCGGCACCGGCCTCCTCCGCCGCTGCTCCGGCCGCTCCGACCCCTCCGTCCGGCCCGCCCGAGGAAGACGTCCGGCTCGTTATGGACCAGGCCAACGTCTCCCGCGAGGAGGCGGTGGAGGCGCTCGTCCAGACGAACGGCGCCCCCGCGGAGGCGATCCTCAAGATCCTCACGCGGGGCGGGTAGTGGACCCCGCTCTCGGGCCGATCGACCGCGAGTGCGTGGAAGGATACCTTTTCGCGTCGCCGCCGCTCGAGCTCCTTCTTTTCCGCCGACCGCCGTCCCGGGGCCGCATCTGGGTCCCCGTGAGCGGCAAGGTCGACCCGGGCGACGCGGACCTCGAGTCGGCGCTGCGCCGTGAGGTCGCCGAGGAGACCGGCCTCGCCTCGCCCCGCCGGGTCTTCGCGCTCGACTGGCACGTCCCGTTCCGGGCCGACAACGGGGAGACCTGGCGCCTCCACGCTTACGGTGTCGAGGTCGACCGGTCGTTCTCCCCCCGGCTGAGCCCCGAGCACGAGGCCGCGGAATGGGTCCCGGCGACCGTCGCCGTCGGGCGACTCCATTTTGCCGACAATCGCGCCGCCGTGGGCCGGCTCGCGGAGCGCCTCGGCGAGCCGTCCCCAAACGTTTAGCCCGCGCGCCCGGTCCTTTGGGACGGACCATGACCGGCCCTCCCGCCGTGCCCTCGGGCGCCGAACCCTCGTCGCGGGTCTTCCCGACGGTCGGGCCCGAGCTATACGAGGCCGTGCGGGCCGCCGGACCGAAGCGGGTCGTCCTGCAGGTGCCGGCGGGCCTCGTCCGCAACGCCCACGAGATCGTCACGCGCCTGCGCGAGGCGACGGGGGTCCCGGTCGTGCTCGCGACGCGTCCGTGCTTCGGGGCGTGCGACTTCCCTTCGCGGGACGAAGCCCCCCTCGCGGAGCTCGCGATCGTCCTCGGACACGCCCCGATCCCGAACGTTCGACTCGCCCGGGCGACGTACTTCGTGGAGATGCGCGAACCCGGTGGGGACCCCCGGGTCCTGGCGGAGACGGTCGCTTTGGGCGGCGTTCCGCACCGCCTCGGATTGGCCGTCTCGATCCAGCATCTCGACCTGGTCGACCCGCTCTCGGCCGAGCTCCGCGCCCGGGGGTTCGACGTGCGGATCGGGGTCGGGGACCGTCGGCTCGCCTACCCGGGCCAGGCGCTCGGGTGCAACTACACGAGCGCGGAGGCCGTCGCCGAGGACGTCGAGGCGTTCCTGTTCGTGGGGACCGGTCGATTCCACCCGCTCGGTCTCGCGTACGCGGTCGACCGGCCGGTCTGGGCGCTCGACCCCCTCCAGGGGAGGCTCGAGCCCCCGGTCGACCGCGGGGCGCTCGTCCGGCGCCGCCTTCTCGCGGTGGCGTCCGTGCGGGACGCCCGGCACTGGGGGATCCTGGTCTCGACGTTCGCCGGCCAGAACCGGTTGCCGACCGCGCTCGCGCTCCAGGAGCGCGCGAGGGCCCACGGCCGGGAGGCGGAGATCCTGCTCTTCGACCGCCTCGACCCGCGCGATCTCGAGGGACGGGCGATCGACGCTTACGTGAACACGGCGTGCCCGCGGATCGCCCTTGACGACGGACCGAGCTATCCGAAACCGGTCCTCACGCCGCCCGAGTTCCTGATGGCGCTCGGCGAACGGTCGCTCGCGGACTACCGGTTCGACACCTACCACTAGCCGGACCGCAAGCTCGAAGTCGGTCGGCCGGCCTAGCGTCCGTGATGCGGCCTTGGCGCGTCGCCCCGCTCGGCCTCCTCCTCGCGGGCGCGTTCCTCGTCGGGGATGCGGTCGCCCGAGGGGAGGCGACCGTTTCGTGGGTCCTGGTCGTCCCCGTGGTGAGCGGTGTGTCGCTCGAGTTCCTGGCGGGGACCCTCCTCCTCGTGGTCGGGCTGTTCGCCGTCCCCCTCGCGTTCGCACTCACGTCGGAGGACGAGCTCCCTCCGCCGACCTCGCCCCTGAGCTCCGCCGGTCCGGCCCGGAGGGCTACGGGCCCCTCGGGCGTCGTGCTGATCGGGCCGCTGCCGATCTTCTTTGGGGGGTGGGCGGACGTCCCCGCCCGCACGCGTCGGTGGGTCGCGCTCGCCGGCGCGGCGGCGATGGTCGCGCTCCTCGTGGCCGGCGTGCTGTGGTTCCGCTAGGGGGCGCTCGCCGCGACCGTGAGGAAGAGGCGGTGCAGCCGCCGGTCCCCCGAGAGCTCGGGGTGGAACGTGAGGCCCCAGATCGCCCCGTTCCGCACCCCCACGACCTCGCCCTCGTACCAGGCGATCGGCCGCGCGCCGGGGCCGACCTTGAGGATCCGGGGGGCCCGGATGAAGACCCCGGGGAACGCCTTCCCGGCCTGCCCTTCGACCCGGACCGGCCCCTCGAACGATTCCCGCTGCGTCCCGTAGCCGTTGCGTCGGACCTCGACGTCGACGAGGCCGAACGTCGGGGGGCTGGCGCCCGGCCCCCCGGGGGCGAGCGTGCGGGCGAGCAGGATGAGGCCGGCGCACGTCGCGAGCACCGGGAGCCCGGCGCGCATCCGGGCGTCGAGCGGATCCCAGAGGTGGGCGTCCTGAAGGAGCCGGGCGATCGTCGTCGACTCCCCGCCGGGCAAGAACAGCGCGTCGACCCGGGCGAGGTCGATCGGCGTGCGGACGGCTGTGACCGTGCCGCCGGGGACGACACCCGCAAGGGCCTTGAGATGCTCCGGGACGTCGCCCTGGAGCGCCAGGACGCCGACGTTCATCCCGGACCGCGTCGAAGCTCCTCGACGATCTCCTTCGCCCGGTCGAACCGGATCTGGTGGTCCCGGATCAGCCGCTCGACGACCCGGTCGACCTCGTCCGGGCGGGCGCCCGCGCTGGTCGCCAGGTTGCGGGCGTGGAGCTCCATGTGTCCGCGCTGGATCCCCTCGGTCGCCAGCGCGCGCAGCGCCGCGAAGTTCTGGGCGAGCCCGACGACGGCGAGGACCTCGCCGAGCTCCCGGGCGCTCTTCACGCCGAGCAGCTTCACGTTCGCCTTCGCGGTCGGATGGACGGCGGTCGCCCCGCCGATGAGCCCGACCGGCGCGGGGAGCTCGATCGTGCCGACCAGGTTCCCGTCTCGGTCCTTCTCGTACGTCGTGAGCGGGCGGACGACCGCGCCGCTCCCCGCGGCGGTCCACGCCGCGTAGGTGTGGGCGCCGCTCTCGATCGCGCGGAAGTCGTTACCGGTCGCGATCACGACGCTCGAGATGCCGTTCATGATCCCTTTGTTGTGGGTCGCGCAGCGGAACGGGTCGGCCACGGCGAACGCGTAGGCGTCGAGGATCGCCTCGACGACCTCGGCGCCGGACGCCCGCTCGGTCTTCAGTTGGGCGGCGGGAAAGACCGCGTGCGCTCGGGCGAGCCGGTGGACCGCCAGGTTCGAGATGATCCGGAGGACGACGCGACCCCCGGTCAGGCGGGCGAACTCGGGGGCGAGCGCCTCACACATCGTGTTCACCGCGTTCATGCCCCCCGCGTCGCGCGCGTCCACCAGGAGGTGGACGACCACCATGGGCCCGCGGGGGGAGCTCACAAGTCGTACCTCGAGGTCCTTCGCCCCCCCGCCGAACTTCACGAGGACGGGGTCCTTCGCGTTCGCCTGCGCGAGCAGTTCGTCCTTGTGCTCGAGGATCCGGAGGCGCGACGCCGCGGGGTCGGGGACGTCGAGGACCTGGACCTGGCCGATCATCACGGGCGCCGTCGTCTGGGCCGAGAACCCGCCGGCCGCGCGCGCGACCTTGGCGGCGTTGGACGCGGCGGCGACGACGCTCGGCTCCTCGATGGCCATCGGGACGAGGCAATCCTTGCCGTTGATGCGGAAGTTGGTCGCGACGCCGAGCGGGAGCGGCATCACGCCGATGACGTTCTCGATCATCCGGTCGAACAGCCCGGGGTCGACGCCCGGGGGGAACTCGTAGGCCTTCGCCTCGTCGTCGGTGAGGCCGGCCCACTCGCGGACGAACGCCCGGCGCTCGGCGATGCTGCGTCGATAGAATCCGGGGACTTCGGACGATCTCGTCATGTACGGGTCTCCGAGCTCGACCGCTCCTCGGAGGGGGATCCTTCGGCCGTCCCTGGGGCGGCCGGCGCGCGGGCGACGATCACCTTCGCGGGGCGCAGCACGCCCCCGAAGAACCGGTACCCCTGCTGGACGACTTCCGCGACCGTGCCGTCGGGCCGGGCCGCGTCCGCCGGTGTCTCGCCGACCGCTTCGGCTTCGTCGGAGCGGAACGGTCGGCCGACCTCGACGATCGGTTCGACGCCTTCGTGCTTCAGGAACGTCATCCACTCCCGGTCGAGAAGCTCGAGCCCGCGCCGCACGGGATCGCTGCTCGGTAGGTGCCCGAGGGCCCCCCGCGCGGAGCGGAACGCCTCCAGGATCGGCAGGAGTTCCCGAAGGAGCGCCGCCCGAGCGTGCCGTGTGACTCCCTCGCGCTCGCGGTCCACGCGACGGCGGTAGTTCTCGAAGTCGGCGAGGAGGTACTTGTAGCGGGACCCCCAGTCCTCGGCCGGCGCCGGGGCGGGGGCCGGGGGGGCGGTTCCGGTGGCCGTCGGACCGTGCGGCCCCCCCTTCGGGGCGGCCTCGGACGTTTCGTCGGTCATCGCGACGACGCTCGCAGGAAGGACCCGAGTATTAGGATTATCTCGCCCGGGCCGAAGGCCGTCGGGATCCCTCGCGGCGCGTTCGGCCGGGGGCCGGCGGCCGCGCGTCCGGCACTCCGGTTCCGGGCGTCGGGCCCGACAGAAAAACGGCCCGGTTTGCGTCCGCAACCCAAGCGTTATAACGCGGCCCCGGCTCGGTAGAAATGCCCGGCGATTCCGGGGAATTTCCGATGGCCCAACAGTCGATGGACACTCCCGCGTACACCGCCAGCTCGATCCAGGTCCTCGAGGGCCTCTCGGCGGTCCGGCGGCGCCCCGGGATGTACATCGGGTCGACGGACGCTCGAGGGCTCCACCAGCTGGTCTACGAGGTCGTCGACAACTCGATCGACGAGGTCCTCGCCGGAGCGTGCACGGAAATCGTCGTGACCCTCCACACGGACGGGTCGTGCTCGGTCCGGGACGACGGCCGCGGGATCCCGGTCGAGAACCACCCCAAGTACAACCGGCCGACGCTCGAGATCGTGATGACGGTCCTGCACGCCGGCTCGAAGTTCGACCGGAACACCTACAAGGTCTCGGGCGGGCTCCACGGCGTCGGCGTCCACGTCGTGAACGCCCTCTCCGAGTGGCTCGAGGTCCGGGTCCGACGGGAGGGCCAGGAGCATTTCCAGCGCTACGAGCGCGGCGCGCCCGTCGGCGCGATCAAGGTCGTGGGACCCTCCCCGACGACGGGCACCGAGACCCGCTTCAAGCCCGACGGCACGATCCTCGAGACGGTGGCGTTCGACCGCGACACGATCGGACGTCGCCTCAAGGAGCTCTCCTTCCTGAACGCGGGGGTCACGATCCGGTTCCGCGACGAGCGGGACGGCACCGACGAGACGTTCCACCACGCCGGCGGGATCACCGAGTTCGTCGAGGACCTGAGCCAGGCGGCGAACCTTCTGTTCAAGCCACCGATCTACCTGCACGCGAAGCGCGAGGCGACCGACATCGAGGTCGCGCTCCAGTACGACGACGGGTACAACGAGACGTCCCTCGCGTTCGTGAACAACATCCACACGACCGACGGCGGCACGCACGTCGTCGGCCTGCGCGCGGCGCTCACCCGGACGTTCAACGATTACGCACGCCACCGCGGGTTCCTCAAAGGCGACAAAGAGGGTCTCAGCGGCGAGGACGTCCGCGAGGGCCTCACCTCGGTCCTCTCGGTGAAGGTCCTCGAGCCCCAGTTCGAGGGCCAGACGAAGGCGAAGCTCGGGAACTCCGAGGTCAAGGGGCAGGTCGAGAGCGCGGTCAACGAGAAACTGGCCGAGTTCCTCGAGGAGCACCCGGGCGTCGGCCAGGCGCTCATCCTCAAGGCCGTGCAGGCCTCGCAGGCCCGCGAGGCGGCGCGCAAGGCGCGCGAACTGACGCGTCGCAAGGGTCTGCTCGAGGGCGGGGGGCTTCCGGGGAAGCTCGCCGACTGCCACTCGCGGGACCCGGCGCAGTCCGAGCTGTTCATTGTCGAGGGGGACAGCGCGGGCGGGACGGCGAAGCAGGGGCGGGACCGGGAGTTCCAGGCGATCCTCCCGCTTCGGGGCAAGATCCTGAACGTCGAGAAGGCGCGCCTCGACAAGATGCTCGAGAACGAGCAGATCCGATCGCTGATCACCGCGATCGGCATCGGGATCGGCGACGAGCAGGACATCGAGAGCCTGCGGTACCACAAGATCATCCTGATGACCGATGCCGACGTGGACGGCGCCCACATCCGGACGCTGCTCCTCACCCTGTTCTATCGCAAGATGCCCGAGCTGATCTCCGAGGGCCGCGTCTACATCGCCCAGGCGCCGCTCTACCGGCTCCAGAAGGGCAGCCGGTCCGCCTACGCCTACTCCGACGAGGAGCGTGACCGGGCGCTCGCGGAGTTCGGCGGCTCGAAGGGGGTTACCATCCAACGGTACAAGGGGCTCGGCGAGATGAACGCCGAGCAGCTTGCCTCGACGACGATGCATCCGGGCTCCCGGACCCTCCTGCGAGTGACGGTCGAGGACGCGGCGCACGCGAACGAGCTCTTCCAGATCCTGATGGGCGAAGAGGTCGAACCCCGCCGCCTGTACATCCAGGAGCACGCCGTCGAGGTGACGAACCTCGACATCTAGGGGGGACATCGCTGGCGCCCGAGGCCCCGACGCCGACCGTCCTCGACGCCCTGTCGGCCCTTGGGGTCCCGGGACCGGTGCCGGTGCGCCGACCGATCGTGCGCGGCCAGGGCGCGACCCTGATCGTCCTGGCCACGCTCGACGCCGAGGGCCGGCCGGTCTGGCACGGGATCCGGGTCGACGCGGTGGGGGCCCGAGCCGTCGGCCCGGCGCCCCCGACCAGCCTTCTGGCGGAGGCGTCGCACGTCGACCCGACCACCGCCGCGCTCCTCGACCTACTGCAGGCGTCGGCCCGCTCGTGCCTCGAGCGCCTCGAGGAGCTCGGCGGGCGTTTGGACGAGCTCGAGGTTCGGCCCGAGCCTCCGTCGGTGGTCGCGCTCGCGCAGCTGCAACGGGCGGTCGGTGGGGTCCGTCAGCACGTCGAGCGGCTCGGCGTGGTCGCGGCCGACCTCAACGGTCCGCTGGGGGCGGCGTTCGCCGGGCTCGCCGGGCCGCTCGGGACGGTCGAACGCGAGGTCGACCACCTGGAGGGACTCTCGGCGTCCCTCGCCCAGGGGGTCCGCGACCTCGTCGCGATCCGCAACGCGTTCGAGGCGAACCGTCTGGCCGAGACCGCGAACGCCCTCGGAGCGACCTCGAACCGGATCGCCGCGCTCGCGAACACCTCGAACCTCCGGATGCTGGGAGTCGCGTACCTCGCGCTCGTGCTCGCGCTCGCGAGCGTGGTCGTTCTCTTCCCCAACACAGCGGCGACGATCCTCGGCATGCCGTCGGCGGCGTGGGTCCCGGGGATCTGGGTCGATCTCGTCCTGGTCGCGCTCGCGGTCGTCCCTCTCGCGCTGGTGCTCTCGCGCCCGTGGGTCCGCCGGATGCTGGCCGGCCTTGGCTCGTACGAGACGCGCTCCGCGGAGGGGCTCTCCGACCTTCCCGAGGTCTCGGGCGGCGGCGACGCCGCGGCCGAGAGCCTATTACACCGGTCCCGCTGACGGCGCCGATGAACCCGTCCCCGCCGAGCCCCCCCACGGTCGTCACCGACGCGCTCCTCGTGACCCAGGACGCCGACCGTCGGGTCCTGCGCGGCGACCTGCGCTTCGAGGGGGGGCGGATCACGCATGTAGGCCCCGGCGCGCCGCGCGAAGGGGCTGAGGTCATCGACGGTCGCGGGACGGTCGCCGTGCCGGGATTCATCAACGCCCACGCGCACGTCGCGAACGCGCTCCTCCGGGGGATCGCGGACGACCTTCCGTTCCCGAAGTTCCTCGAGACCGTCTTCGCGGTCGACGCCCACCGGACCGAGGCGGACGTCGAAGCCGGGGCCCGCGCCGGGGTCGCCGAGATGCTCCTCGGGGGCACGACGTCGTTCCTCGACCTCTTCTACTTCGAGGATGCGGTCGCGCGGGCGTCGGTCGGGCTCGGGATGCGCGGGTTCCTCGGCTGGGCGGTCCTCGACCCGGACAAGACGACGCAAACGGGCGTCCCCCTCGACAACGCGAAGGCGTTCGTCGGTCGTTGGAAGGGCCACCCGCTCGTCACGCCGCTCGTCGCCCCGCAGGGCGTCTACGCCTGCGGCCGGGAGACGTGGCTCGCCGCGAAGGATCTCGCCGAACGGACCGGGACCCTACTGCACTACCACCTCTCGGAGACGCGGGGCGAGGTTCACGAGCACGAGCGCGCGACCGGCCTGCGTCCCGCCGCGTGGCTCGAGTCGATCGGCTTCCTCGGTCCGGGCCAGGTGGCGGCCCACGCCGTCTGGCTGACCGGGGCGGAGATCGGTACGCTCGCCCGGCACGCGGTCGCCGTCGCGCACTGCCCGAGCTCGAACCTGAAGCTCGCCTCGGGCGGCGTGGCACCGGTGGTCGAGCTGCGCGCCGCGGGCGCCACCATCGCGCTCGGGACCGACTCGGTCGTGACCAACAACTCGCTCTCGATGTTCCGGGAGATGCACGTCGCCGGCCTCGTGCAGAAGAACCAGCGGTGGGACCCGGCGGTGCTGACCGCCCAGGAGCTCCTCGACCTCGCCACGGTCGGGGGTGCGCGGGCGCTCGGCCGCGCCGACGACCTCGGCTCGCTCGAGGTGGGAAAGCGCGCCGACGTCTTCCTCGCGCGCCTCGACCACCCGAGCCTCGTGCCGGCGCGCCCCGAGGCGGTCGTCTCCCACCTCGCGTACTCGGCGTCGGAGGAGGCCGTCGACACGGTCTTCGTCGACGGGCGCGCGGTCGTGCGTGGCCGACGGCTCCTCGGTGGGGAGTGGACCCGGATCCGATCGGAGGCCGAGGCGGCCGCCGAGTCGCTCTGGGCGTCGCGGCCGCGCTAGCCGGCCGAGGGTCCGGGGGGGGCGAGCTCGACGTCGAGGGCCGCCGCGAGGTCCCGGCCCAGCGTCTCGATCGGGTCGGCGATCCCGAGCTCGCGCAGTCCCGTGAGGCGGTCGGCCGGCCCCGGCGAATCCCAGCCGAAAAGCCGGGCGATCAGCGGGCGGTCGACCTCGAGCGGAACGATCCCGTGGTGGAGGAGCGAGGTCGCCGTCGCGTGCTGGGCCGCCCCTCCCAGGATGCGGTCGCCGACCGCGAGGGCGTAGCCCCGCGACCCGAGCAGGCAATACTCGGCCGAGAGGCCGGGGGACGGCTGCCAGGAGGCCACGATCCCCCGACGCGCGAGGAACCGAACGACGCCGGCGCCGAGCCGGCCATACGCCCGGACGAAGTCGGGTCCGGCGCGAGGGTCGCGTCGCGGAACGACCAGGCTCCAGGCCAGATCGCCCGGACCGTGCACGACCGCCGTCCCGCCACTCGTCCGCCGGACCACCGCGAGCCCGAGGCGGCGGGCGCGCCGGAGGTACGGGGGCGCGCCGCGCACCCCCACGCCGACCGAGACCGAACGGTCGGAAAGGGACGTGACGCATCCGCCCGACCCGCCCGAGCGCACGAGAGACGCATCGGCGCGCGCGTTCTCCTCGGCGGTGCGGCTCGGTCCGAAGGAGACGCGCGGTCGCGCCAGGACGGGCCGATCCCCCTCCGCTTCCGTCACCCTCCGGCCCACCGGCGGGGACCTCAAAACGCTATGAGGTCAGGGTCGGTCCAAGCCCCATGGCCGAGCTGGCGGAGTTTCGCCTGCACCCGGGCGACCCCGCTCCCGATTTCGCCCTGCCGGGCGTCGACGGCCGGACGTACCGGCTCGCCGACCTCGCCGCCGACCCGTTCCTCCTCGTCGTCTTTTGGTGCAACCATTGTCCGTACGTGCAGGCGTGGGAAGGTCGAATGGTCGACCTCGGGCGGAAGTACCTCCCGAAAGGGGTCCGCACGGTCCTCATCAACTCGAACGACGCCCGCGCGTATCCCGAGGACGGCTTCGAGTCGATGGGCCGCCGCGCCGCGGCGAAGCAGTACCCGTTCCCGTACCTCCAGGACGAGTCGCAGGAGGTCGCGCGAGCCTACGGGGCGCTGGTCACGCCGCACCCGATGTTGTTCGACCGCCGACGTCAGCTCCTGTTCCAGGGCCGGATCGACAACGACCACCAGCACGCCGAGAGGGTGACCGAGCGCTACCTCGAGTCGGCTCTCGACCAGGCCCTCGCCGGGGTCCCCGTCCGTCCGTCCGAGCTACCGGTGCTCGGGTGCACGGTGAAGTGGCGGACCTGAGCGTTCGGGCCCTTTCCGTCGTCGGGGCCGACCGCGGCGGCCGGCGAGGTCCGCCCGGCGGGTCTCGAACGCCGAGGCGAGCCGGGGGTCGACCGGCGAACCGACCCGGTCGCGTCGCGCGGCGATCGCCACCTTGCCCGCGAGCGCCCGGGCGAGCTTGCCCCGCTCGAACCGCGGCGCGGACTGGATCGCCGGGTGCAGGAACAAGAGGCCGTGGCGGGGCGGGGGAGCCCGTCCCCGCAGGTGCTCGAAGAACGCGCGCTCGGCGCCCAGGACCTGGATCGTGCTCGCCGGGAACCGTGCGAGGCGCTCGAGTCCCCCGGCGTGCGCGAGCAGGCGGGCCGCGAGCTCCGGGCCGAGGAGGCTCGAGAGGTTCGGGGCGCGGGCGGGCAGCGCCGCGGCCACCGCGGCGTCCAGCTCGGCGCGGACGCCCTCGAGCGAGCGGTAGAGCTCGGCGAGCCGTCGACGGGCCGCGAGGAGCGACGGGTCGGCCGGCGCGAGCGGGTTCGGCTCGGACGGCGCCAGCGCGGCGCGAACGGCCTTGACCGGGTCGTCGGTGTCGACGTCCGGGGCGTCGCGCCCGACCCAGCTCGAGAGGCGTTCCCCGACGAGGTTCAGGACCCGGTCGAGGTCGGACGCCGCCCGCACCGCCTCCTCAACGTGGATCGACGGGTCCCACGCCGCGGCGAGCGCCCGGTCCGCGTCCGCGAGGAGCGCCTCCCGAAGCCGGCCGAGGGGAGGGCCCGGTTCGCCGGGGACCGTCGCGGGGGCGTAGGGGTCGTACCGCACGCCCCGGTCGACGAGCCGCCGGTCCCGCGTCGTCGCCGAAGCGAGCGGCTCTCCGGCGAGGATCGTCTCCTCTTCGGGCGTCAGCGCGCCGTCCCGACGCCGCCGGGCCCGCTCGGCGAGCGCGGCCGGGTCGTCGGGGGCGAGCGCGGACCGGACGGCTCTCCCGTCCTCGAGGAGGAAGGTGCCGAACCACGAGGTCACGACCGTCCGCGCCATCGCCGCCTACCCGATCCTCAGGCCGCCGTTGACCGCGATCGTCGTGCCCGTCAGGTACGACGAGCCGTCCGATACAAGGAAGGCGATCGTCGCCGCGACCTCCTCGGCGCGACCGACCCGCCCGAGGGGGATGACGCGTTCGCGCTCGGCGCGTCGCTCGGGGGTATCGCCCGCAAGTACCGCCGTGTCGATCGAGCCCGGTGCGACCGCGTTGACGCGGACGGCAGGGGCGAGCTCCCGGGCGAGCGAGTGCGTGAGGCCGAGGACGGCCGCCTTCGCCGCGGCGTAGTGCGAGCCCCGGGCCGACCCCTGGTAGGCGAGGACGCTCGAGACGAAGACGATGCGGCCCGGGTTCGCCCGAGAAAGGTTCGGGAGCAGCTGCCGCGTCAGCTCGGCCGGGCCGAAAACATGGGTGCGGAAACACTCCTCGAACGCGTCCGGAGAGAGGTCGGCGAAACCGACTCGGGGGTACGCCCCGGCGTTGTGGACGAGCGCGTCGACGACCTCCCAGCGGCCGCGAACGGCCTCGGCGAGCCGGGAGACGTCCTCCCGATGCGCGAGGTCCGCCCCGACCGCGAACGCGGACCCACCGGCGGCGCGGATGGAGGCGACCACCGCGTCCGCGTCCTCTTGATGGGACCGGTAATGGACGGCGACCTCGAACCCGTCGGCCGCCAGGCGGAGGGCCGTGGCGCGTCCGATCCCTTCGGACGCCCCGGTCACGAGCGCGCGCATGGGCCGCGGAAGCCGCGCGACCTAAATAGGCCCTCACGGCTCGGCGGGGACGATGACCCCGGACGCCCCCGGGCCGCTCGTCCGCTCGGAACGCCGCGGGCGGACCCTCCTGCTGACGATCGACCACCCACCGGTGAACGTGCTCTCGAAAGAGGTGCTCGACGCGCTTTCCGACCGACTCGACGAGGCGGAGGCGGATCCCGAGGTCCACGTCGTCGTCCTCGCGAGCGCCGCCGAGACCGCGTTCGCGGCGGGGGCGAACATCCGGGAGATGGCGCCGATGGACCCGACCGCGGCTCGCGCGCACGGGGCCCGCGGCCAGGCGATCACCGTGAAGCTCGAGCGCCTGCCGCTCCCGGTCATCGCCGCCGTGCACGGGGTCTGCCTGGGGGGAGGGTGCGAGGTGGCTCTCGCGTGCGACTTCATCGTCGCCAGCGAGGATGCGCTCTTCGGGCAGCCCGAGATCGGCCTCGGCGTGATCCCCGGCTGGGGCGGCACCCGGAGGCTTCCGCGGCGGATCGGAGTCGCTCGCGCGCGACGCTGGATCCTCACGGGCCGCCCGGTCGTCGCGACCGAGGCGCTCCGGGACGGCCTCGTGGAGCGCGTCGTGCCGCGCGGCGAGCTCCTGTCGAGCGCGCTCGCCCTCGCGGCCGAGCTCGCGGCAAAGCCGCCGGTCGCCCTCGCGGCGGCCAAGTACGCTCTCCTCCGTTCGATCGACCCCGGGCGTGACGAGGGCCTCGCCTACGAGCTCGACCTCTGGGCGCGTCTCTTCGGAACGAACGGCCAGAAGGAGGGGATGCGGGCGTTCCTCGAGAAGCGACCCCCGCCCGAAAGCTCTCGCCGCGGCTGGGAGGCGGCTTCGGCGGGCTTCCCGTGGGGGCGAGGCGGGCGACGACCGGGGGGCGGAAAGCGGAAAAAGTCCCGAGCGTCGGGCCGGACCTGAAACGCCGCGGTGGCTCAGCTGGCAGAGCGGCTCCTTGGTAAGGAGCAGGCCGAGGGTTCAAATCCCTCCCGCGGCTGGTTTCCCCGAATCTCCTCGTCGGCTTCCCGGAGCGACGAGCGCCTCTCGAGACGGTCCTGGGGCCGAGAGTCTTATCCCAAGCGCGGGTTCGTGGGTCGTAACGATGTCGGGAAGGACCAGCGGAGGGAGGACCTTGCCGTCCCTCCTGAGCGTGACGCTGAGGCGGGGCCTCATCGCGGGGAGGGCCTACCTCGTCATCGGCATCGTTGTTTCGTTGATCCTCACGGTGGTGCTGCTTCGGACCTCCCACGGTTCGGCGGTGTTCGTCGCAACCTTCCCCCTCGAGGTCCCGTTGTTCGCTACCATGGGGGCGCTTGGGGGGATGATGCTCTTCGTGGGAGACCGGTCGAAGGGAGTACTCGAGTACCTCATTTCCTACGGAGCCCGGCCCCGATCCCTCTTCGTGAACTGCCTTCTTGTGACGGTCGTGCTGTCGACCATCGTGATGGGGACCACCCTCGTCGTGGGCTTGACCGGATACGCGTCCACGGGGAATCCGATCTCTAGTACCCTTCAGAACTCGATCCTGGGGTACACGGTACCCATGACGTACGCGAGTTCGCTCTTCGCCGCCACTTGCGGGATCATCTGGTCGACCCTGTCCACGCCGCGAATGGGCCTGAACTCTCCGGTCGGCGTGGCTCCCCTCCTCGGGGTCGCTCCCCCCGTCCTGGTCTTGATCGTCGCCGAGGGTGTGGGCAAGTCGGCCTACTACTACGTCACGGTGGGAGCCGCGCTGGGAGTCCTGGCCGTGGTCGCCGCGTTGCTGGTCGCGTCGAGCCGTCTGATGAGTCGAGAGCGCTACCTCTCGACGATGTGAGGGGATGCCGTGGTCGACCGTTCGATCTCCCGTACGGCGGACGGGCCCTCCCAGGTCGAGCTGTCGTGCGTGGGCGTGAGCTCGGGCTACCTGGGCAAGAAGGTGCTCGACGGCATCACGTTCTCCGTCGACGAGCCCGCGATCTACGTGGTCCTGGGTCCGAACGGCGCCGGAAAGACCACGTTGTTCCGAACGATCGCCGGTATCCTCCGCCCGTACACCGGCACCATCGAGATCGCGGGCCGTTCGATCGAGGAGCAGGAGACTCGGGATCGGTTGCACTTTCTCTCTCACGTCGACGGGATCCCGGACGGTCTACGGGTCGAGGAAGCTCTCCGATTCTACGGCGCCGTGCAGGGAGCCTCCGACGCGGACGTGGACCGGGTCCTGCGTCTGTTGGAGATCGAACCTCTTCGGACGAAGTACGCTTCGCAGCTCAGCGCCGGGCAGAAGAAACGGGTCTCTATCGCCCGCATCTTCCTTCGGGAAAGGGATCTCTATCTGCTCGACGAGCCCACCGCCAACCTGGATCCCAAGATCGCGGCCGAAATCCGGGACCTCATTCTCACGCTGAGCAAGGACCGGGTGGTGCTCTACTCGTCGCACAACCTGTTC
>JAKAWX010000007.1 GCA_021816865.1 Thermoplasmata archaeon
TCCCCGTCTCGAGGGCAGATTGTCCGCGTGTTACTGAGCAGTGCGCCGAGGGCTTACCCCTCTCGACTCGCATGGCTTAAGCGAACTCCAATAGCGGTGCCCGCCGGCAGGATCAACCGGATTTGTTAGCACACTTTCGCGTGTGCGGGAATACGCTCGAATCGTGACCGATCTCGCTGACTGGCGGAATTGCTCTTTGTTCTTGTCTTGAGCTAACTATCGCGTACGTTCTCGTACGTCTCCTCCGTCAGTCCCGAGAGGTCGCTCCCCGCTTGGGGGAGGGGTTCTCGGGGCTCCACGCCCTGCTGGGCCATCTGTGGCGTCGCCCGGAAGAGTCCGGTTCATGCGTCCCCGGCTCGCCGTGGCGGCGTCGGACGGACGGGCTTCCGAAGAACCCCGCTCGTTCCGGTACGACGAACGGTGGTCGGTATTTAAGCAAGCCACCCCGCGACGGCCGACCCGGAGTTCATCGGCCGTTCTCGATGCGGCGGACGTGGAGCGGGACCTCGAGAAGGGACGTGATCTCGGGCGGGTCGTCGCCCAAGCCCCACCCGTCGCGGTTCAGCCAGACGGCGTGGAGGCCCGCGGAGATCGCCGCCTTCGCGTCCGTGTTCGCTAGGTCCCCGACGTACAGCGTCTCGTTGGCCCGGACCCCCATCCGCTCGACCGCCCGCCGGAAGATCTCGGGGCTCGGCTTCTCCACGCCCTCGGTCCCCGAGGAGAGGACGCTCGAAAAGTAGCCCAAGATCCCGACCCGGTCGAGGAGGCGCCGGACCCCGGCCTCGCTGGTCGAGTTCGAGAGGACGCCGAGCTGCCGGCGCCCGGCGGCGAGCTCGTCGAGGCAGCGGCGGACGTCCGAGAAGAGGTGGACCGGTACCTCGACCCTCCGCACGGCCGCGAGAAACTTCCCGGCGGTCTCGGACGCGACCTCGCGCCCGGCCGCGCGGGAGAGCGTCCGGCGCCAGAAGTCGAGAAGTCGGCCTTCTCGGTCGAGCCGCGGCAACGCCGCATCGGCCTCCGCCTCGACCTCGAGGTAGGCGTGGCGGAGGGCGTCCGGGTCGAGGTCGAGGTAGACCGCGCGGGCGATCTCGGTCCACCCGGCGAAATCCCGCCGGTCGACCAGCGTGCCCCCGAGGTCGAAAAGGACGGCGCGGATCCGGGGACGGGCCGCGGACACGGTCTCCGGGACGAACGGCACGGGCTTATCCTTGCCGGCGTCCCCCGCGGTTCGCGGGACGGACGACGGGGCGCCCGCCGCTCGGTCGGTCGCGACGCGCGGCGCGGCCGACGCTACGCTACGCTCACCGAGACGATGTCGGTGTGCCGGAGGAGGATCGCCCGGGCGACCTTGAGGTTCTTGCCCGCCTTGCCGATCGCCCGGGCTTTCCAGGCCGGGTCGACGGTCACGGTGACGTGCCGGCCCTTCCCCTTGGTACCGAAATCGACCTTCTTCGGGTTGTACCAGTAGAAGATGTTGCGGACGAGCGCCTCGGGCTCGTCGGACCACTCGACGACCTGGATCTCCTTCTTGAGAAGCCCCTTCAGACGGTCGACCAGGACGCCGCCCGGTCCGACCGCCTTCGGGATATCTCCGGGGTAGACGAGGAAGACGAGCTTCTCCTCGGTCTCGAGGCAGTCCTTGACCCGGGCGCCGGTCCGCTCTTCGAAGAGCCGGATGTACCCCAGGGTCGCGGTGTCGAACGCGATCTCGGGCATCGGAAGGGGTTCCCGTCCGTCCCGGCCTACGTCTCGAGGGTGAGGATCGCGCTCGAGCCGGGGTCGACGATCGCCATCGCGCTGATGGGGAACGGCCGGCCGCACGCTTGGCCCAGGTCGACGGCCGTCCCGTCGTAGTGGTAGATCGGGATCTTCCCCACCGCCCGCTGGCCGACCAGGGTCGCGTCCGGGCACGTCCGGGAGACGATCAGGAGCCGGGCCTTCTTGTCGTGCGCCGCGCGTCGGGTCTCCTCGAGCCCCAGCCGAACGGTCCCCGTCTCGAGGGCGACCTTGAGGGCGTGAGCGAGGTCCATCCTACGCCGCCTCCTTCGCTTCCTCGGGCTTCGTCACCGGGGCGGCGCCGAGCGGCCGGTAGACGAGGTTCACCGCGCCGGTGCCGAGCGTGATCGGCTGGCCGACGATGATGTTCTCGGCCACCCCCTTGAGCTCGTCGACCTCGCCGGTGATCGCGGCGCGCAGCAGGTGGGCGGCGGTGATCTCGAACGCGGCGCGCGCGAGGACGCTGCTCTTCTTCCCCGAGATCCCGTGACGACCGATCGCGCGGATGTCGCCCTCGTTCGTCATCACGTCCGCGACCAGCATGAGGTGGCGGATGTCGACGCCCAGCCCCTGCTCCGCCAGCGTGCGGTTCGCCTCGTGGATCAGGGCCGCCCGCGCGGCCTCGACCCCGTAGACGCGGTAGATCTCGAAGACCGAGTTCGTGGTCGTCCGGACCCCGTCGACGCCGGGGATCTCGATGACCCCTTCGAGGTTCGAACCTTCCGTGTAGATCACGTACTCGTCCTTCTCCTTGCGAATGAGCGCCCGGCGGATGCCCGTGACGCCCTTGATCTGGACCCCCTTCGCCTCTTCGCTCGCAATGAGGAGCTTCTTGAACGGCATCTCCTCGGTCATCTCCTCCTTGCGCGACTTGGTCGCCCCGGCGATCGACTCTTTGAGGGTGATCTCGAACGCGCGGGTCTCGCCGCTGCCCGACCCCGACTTGAGGTCGAAGAGGCGGGCGTCGAGGTTCTCGCGCAGCGCGGCCTCGAGCTCGCTGCGCCGCACGCCCCGAGATTCGAGGAGCGCCGCCTG
Organism: Thermoplasmata archaeon; assembly: GCA_021816865.1. GTDB lineage: Archaea > Thermoplasmatota > Thermoplasmata > Lutacidiplasmatales > UBA184 > Lutacidiplasma. The sequence goes on from JAKAWX010000007.1 coordinate 2,812, forward strand.
CGGCGACACCACGACCTTGAGGTCCTCGATGACGGTCCCGATCGACGCGACGTCGGGGACCGTCGTCACCTCGATCTGGAGCGCGATCTTCTGGACCGCCTCCCGGTCGCCCCGGACCTTTTTCTCGGCGTGGACGGTCATCATCGGTGTCGAAGGCACCCGTCGGGCGTCGACGAGCTCGATGAGGCGCGGCAGGCCGAGCGTTACGTTCATCTCCGCGACCCCCGCGTAGTGGAACGTTCGCAGGGTCATCTGCGTCCCGGGCTCGCCGATCGACTGGGCCGCGACGATCCCCACCGACTCGTGGGCATCGACCTCGGCCCGGCGGAAGCGGCGCGCGACCTCGCGGACGACCTTCGAGGCGTCCGAGCCGCTCAGGCGAAGGCTCTGCAGCTTCGCGCGGACGCTCTCGGCGAGGGACGGCGGGAACGGCGCTCCGGTCTCCTTGCGGGCGATCTCCTGGATACGGGTCAGGAGGTCGCGCGGTGGGGCGGGTTTCTCCTCCATCGGCCTACTCCCCTCCGAACTCGGGGCCTTCTTCGGGCGCCCCGAACTCCTCGGTCTCCTCTTCCTCGGCCTCTTCCTCCAGCTGGGCTTCGGCCTGGAGGTCCATCTCCTCCTCGGTCACCGGCGGCGCCCCGCTCGGTCCCTCGGGTCGCCGCTCTTCGCTCGCGCGGACCCGTCGGCCGAGGACCTGCGACACCACCTCGTCGAGCGAGACGGGGGCGCCCTGGTACGAGCGGGTCGGGTCGACCCCGTCCTCGCCGTACTTGTACTCGATGATCGTGCCGGCCGTGTTGCGCACGGTCCCGTCCTCGGCGACCTTGAGGTCCTCGAGGGCATTGATGAGACGGCGCTGCATGTACCCCGAGCGGCTCGTACGCACGGCGGTGTCGACCAGCGACTCGCGTCCGCCCATCGAGTGGAAGAAGTACTCGGTCGGCGAGAGCCCGCGCTTGTAGCTCGAGCTCACGAACCCGCGGGCGTCGGCGCCGAGGTCGCCCCGCTCGAAATGGGGTAACGTCCGGTGGACGTACCCGCGCAGGAGACGCTCCCCGCGCACGGATTGCTGGCCGACGGCCCCGGCCATCTGCGTCAGGTTGAGCATCGAACCGCGGGCGCCCGATTTCGCGAGGATGACCGCGGGGTTCTCGAGACCCAGATAGCGGCCGGCGATGTCGCCGGCCGTGTCGCGCGCCTGGCCGAGCTCGCGCCGGACCATCACTTCGAGCGTCTCCTCGAGCGAGCGACCGGGCATCTGCTCGAGTTCGCCCTTGCGGTACTGCTCGACGAGGTCGTTGACCTTCGCCCGCGCCGACGTGAGGCCCCCGAGGATCTCCTTGCGGGCCCCCTCGGGCACGTCCTCGTCGTCGATACCGGTCGATAGCCCCTTCAGGGAGATGGCGGTGATCGCGAGCCGGCTCATTTCGTCCAGGAACTGGCGCGCGCGGGGCATGCCGTCGTTACGGGCGATCGCGTCGAGGACGGCGCCCTTCTCGTAGGCGATCGCCTTCTTGTCGATCGTTCCCGCCTTGAGCACCCCGTTCTCGATCACGACGTAGGCATCGTGCTTGCACGCGAGCGGCGAGCAGTCGCACCGCGCCCAGATGTTCGAGCGGAACTCGAGGGTGAGGTCCTTCGGGAGCGTCAACGAGAACAGCTGTTTGCCCGTCCAAAACGGCTCCCCGTCCTTCCCCTTGCCCGCGGGCGGCGGAAGGGGGTAGTTCAGCTTCGAGAGGAGGTAGGTGACCTCCGCCCGGGAGAACGTCGGGTTCTGGTAGGTGAGCAGGAACGCCGCGGTGATGTGGTCGTGGAGCATCCCGATGATCGGCCCGCCGTAGCGGGGTGAAAGGATGTGCTCTTCGACCTTCATCAGGACCTTCGCCTCGGCCCGTGCCTCCTGGCTCTGGAGAACGTGGAGGTTCATCTCGTCGCCGTCGAAGTCCGCGTTGTAGGGCGGGCAGTCGCAGAGGTTGAAGCGGAACGTCTTGTGCGGCAGGATCCGCACGAAGTGGGCCATCATGCTCATCCGGTGGAGGCTCGGCTGCCGGTTGAACAACACGATGTCCCCGTCGAGCAGCTGGCGCTCGACGATCGAACCCGCCGTGACCAGCTCCGCGCACGCCTCGGCGTTCTTCTCCATCACCTTGATCCGCTGGCCGTCCTCGCGGACGAGGTAGTTGACACCGCAGCGGTAGCGACCGACCGCGTCGGGCGGCGGCGCCGGACCCCGCCGCACGAGCTCCTTCGCGACGTCCTGGTTGTGCGCCGTGACCTCGAGCGGGACCGTGAGACCCCGCGCGATCTCGGTCGGGATCCCGACCTCGTTGATCGAGAGGAGCGGGTCCGGGCTGATGACCGTGCGCGCCGAGAAGTTCACGCGCTTGCCCGAGAGGTTCGAGCGGAACCGACCGTCTTTCCCCTTCAGGCGCTGGGCGAGCGTCTTGAGCGGGCGGCCCGAGCGGTGCCGGGCGGGCGGGATCCCGCTCGTCTGGTTGTCGAAGTAGGTCGTGACGTGGTACTGCAGGAGCTCCCACAAATCTTCGACGACGAGCTGGGGCGCGCCCATGTCGCGGTTCTCGCGCAGACGCTGGTTGATCCGCAGCACGTCGACCAGCTTGTGCGTGAGGTCGTCCTCGCTGCGTTCCCCGCTCTCGAGCGTGATCGACGGGCGGACCTGCACCGGGGGCACCGGCAGGACCGTGAGGACCATCCACTCGGGGCGGCCGAACTTCGGATTGAGCCCGAGCGCGCTCACGTCCTCGTCGGGGATCCGTTCGAGCCGGGCGCGGACCTCCTTCGGCGTGATCTTGTGGCCGTTCTCTCGGAACGTCGTCGGCTTGTCGAGGACGATCCGCTGCTGTATCTCGTGGCAGAACGGGCAGGCCCGTTCCTCCTTCGGTTCCCGCGTGCGGGGGGCCACCGTCCCCTCCTCCGCGTCGGCCGTGCTGTCGCCCCGCGGGCTCGGGGCGTCGGGGAGGATACGCCCGCACGCGCGGCAGGTGGACTGGAGCAGCCGTTTGATCTCCTTCGCGTAGCCGACGTGGATCACCGGCATCGCGAGCTCGATGATCCCGAAGTGACCGGGGCACTCGTTGACCCGCCCGCCGCACGTGCGGCATCGCAGGTTCGGCTCGATGACCCCGAGGTGGAGGTCCATGAGGCCCATCTCGATGGGGTAGCCGTCGTCGTCGTAGGTGTCGGCCGTGATGATCTTCACGCCGCTCATCCGGCGGATCTCGTCCGGCGAAAGGAACGCGAACTGCAGGCTCTTGATTTTCTTTGAAAGGCCCTGGACCATCGTCGTTCCTCCTACCGCATCTCCTCGAGCTGGAGCCGCATGATCACGCCGAGGCTGATCAGCTCCTCGAGGAGGAGCTTGAACGAGTAGCTCATCTCGACCGGGTAGATCGACGAGGTGTTCCCGCAGCTCGGGCACCGCAGCGAACCGGCCCTCGTGTCGGGGATCGCGATGTGCCCGCATTCGGGGTTGCCGCAAACGTACTGGATCGTCCCGTCGGACTCGTCCAGGAGGCGGTCCTTGATCACCATCGCCACGCCGTGCCCGATCAGGCAATCGCGTTCCATTTCTCCGAAGCGGAGACCGCCCTGCCGGGACCGGCCTTCGGTCGGCTGGCGGGTGAGGATCTGGACGGGGCCGCGCGACCGCATGTGCATCTTGCCCGCGACCATGTGGTGGAGCTTCTGGTAGTAGATCACGCCCACAAAGATCTCGGCCTCGAAACGTCGGCCCGTGAGCCCGTCGTAGAGGGTCTCACGCCCCGACGGGTGCAGCCCGAGGGCCTTGAGGCCCTCGCGGAGCGCCTCTTCCCGCGCGCCCGAGAACGCCGTGCCGTCGATCGTCCGCCCCTCGAGCGCGCCGACCTTGCCGCCGAGCATCTCGAGGACGTGGGCGACGGTCATGCGCGAGGGGATCGCGTGCGGATTGATCAGAAGGTCCGGCGTCACTCCGTCCCGCGTGAACGGGAGGTTCTCCTGCGGGACGATGAGCCCGATCACGCCCTTCTGCCCGTGCCGGCTCGCGAACTTGTCGCCGAGCTCGGGGACCCGCTGGTTGCGGACCTTCACCTTCACGAGCTTCGAGATGTTCTCGCCCTCGGTGAGGATGACATTGTCGACCCAGCCGGATTCGCCGAACCGGACCGTGACGCTCGTCTCCCGGCGCTTCTGCGGCGTCAGGAGGTCCGTCTTCTCCTCGAGGAACCGCGGCGGGCTCGTCTTGCCGACGAGGACGTCGCCTTCCGTCACCTCGAGCTCGGGGTAGATGAGGCCGTCCTCGCCCAGGCTGCGGTAGGCCGTGTCGACCCGCGCGCCGGCGACGTCGGGGCGGGGGATCTCGAAGCGGTCCTCCTGGCCGCCCGGATACTTGCGCTCCTCCCCCCGGTAGGTACGGAAGAACGACGACCGGCCGAGGCCACGGTCGATCGCTCCCTTGGAGAAAACGAGCGCGTCCTGCATGTTGTACCCCTCGTAGGAGAGGACCGCCACCACGAAGTTCTGGCCGGCGGGCCGCTCCGTGAAGTGGACGTAGCGCATCGTCTCCGTCTGGAGCAGCGGGGCCTGCGGGTAGTGGAGCAAATGGCCCCGCGTGTCGGGGCGGCGGCGGTAGTTGACCGACTCGACGCCGAGCGCCTGCTTCGCCATCCCCGACCCCATCGTGTTCCGGGGGGCCGAGTTGTGCTCGGGGTACGGGATGAGACCGGTGCAGACTCCGAGCATCAGGTTCGGATCGATCTCAAGGTGCGTGCTTCGCTCGCCGATGAGGTCCGCGGTCGGGAGCTCCGCGTGGCAGAGCCCGCACTCGACGATCGCCTCGTCGCGCTTGTCGCCCATCGACATCCAGCGGACGTCACTGCGGCTGAGCGCTTTGCTGCACTTCGGGCAGCGGTCGGGCGAGACGAACGCCTCGACGGCGATGAGCGAGTCTTCCTCTTCCTCGGCGTCGATCCACTCGATCTTCCCCTGCCGAATGAGGTCGCTGAACGAGAGGGTCCCGCGCGAGAGCTCGTCGAGGTCCGAACGGGACGCCCGCGGCACCCCGTTCTTGACGACGATGAGCGGGCGCCGCAGGCGACCCGAGTCGCAGTGAACGATGACCTCGTTCATCTCGTCGTCGTAGCGGACGTTGATCTCGTAGGTCCGGTCCCCGAGGGTCGGCGAGAGCGTCCCGGTGCGCCGCCGCTCGCGGATCTCCTTCACGAGCTCGAGCGGCTGGGAGTGGAGCCCGACGAGGTTCCCGTTGACGTAGACGCGCGCGGCCCTCTTCCCTTTCGGGGCCGCCGCCTCCTGGAAGACCTCGGGACCGATCTCGCGCGTGTTGAGGTCGCGCAGGATGAGTGTGACCTCTTCCTCGTCCGCGCCCTCCGAAACGTCGACGCACAACGCGTAGTTCTTGACGAGCCCGCAGTTCTGGCCCTCGGGGGTCTCGTTCGGACAGAGCCGGCCCCACTGCGTCGGGTGGAGGTCGCGCGCCTCGAAGTGGGGTTGGCTGCGCGTGAGGGGGCTCGTCACGCGCCGCAGGTGGCTGATCGTGGACATGTGGCTCGTGCGATCGAGCACCTGGCTCACGCCCGAGCGTCCGCCGACCCAGTTGCCGGTCGCGAGGGCGTGGACGAGGCGCTGCGTCAGGAGGTCGGGGCGGATCGCGCTCGCGATCCGAAGGTCCTTCTTCCGCGCGAAGGAGCGCTCGAGCTGGTACTTGAGGTCCTTAAGGAGCAGCGAGAACGCGACCCGGAACAGGTCCTCCATCAGGTCCCCCGCGAGCTTGAGGCGCTTGTTCGCGTAGTGATCTTTGTCGTCCTCGCCGCGGACCTTGAGGTGGAGCTCGAGGACCGTGCGCGCCATGCGGGCGAGGTAGAGGGCCTTCTTCAGGCGGTCGGCCTTCGTGTCGCCGAGGTGGGGCAGGAGCGAACGGTCGAGGATGCCGTCGACCTTGCGCTGTCGGTACTCCTTCGCCTGGCCGGTCGCGAACTTCTTCTCGAGGAAGATGAGCGCGTCCTCGGTCGTGAGGATCCCCTCCGGCGGGTAGAGCTTCTTCGAGATGCACTCCTCGAGGTTGACGTTCAGGAGGTGCTTCATCGTCTGGACGAACGGTTCGTCCAGCGGCAGGAGCTCCCCGAGGACCGCCTGGAAGATCTCCTCGTCGTTCTTCATCCCGAGAGCCTTCATCAGGATCACGAGCGGGATCTGGCCGCTCGCCGTCGGGACCGAGACCTGCAGCATCCCGTCCTTCTTCCTTTCGACGATCGTGAGCGAGCGATATCCGCCGCGCTGGCTGAAGACCTTCGCGCTCTCGATCGGCGTGCCGTAGCGTTCGTTGTACTCGGCGAAGATCCGGTTCGGGGCGAGGTCCTCGAGGCTGATGATGACCCGCTCGGTGCCGCCGATGATGAAGTACCCCCCGGGGTCGAGGGCATCTTCGCCGTACTCGACCAGCTTCGCGCGGTACTCGTCGTCGGACAGCCAGATCTGGTCGTCCTCGGAGATCTTGTAGCGGTTCAGGTTGCACGGACGGCTCTTGACCATGATCGGGAGGTCCCCGATGTGGACGTCCTCGGGGGCGCGCTCGACGCCGTTCTCGACGACCGTGACCTTCAGGTAGATCGGCGCTTGGTACGTGAGGTTGCGCAGGCGCGCCTCCATCGGGGTGAGCGTCGGCTTCGAGCCGACGGGCTCCTTGACGAACGGGGCACCGATGAAGATCGTCGGCTCGGCCGACGGGTTCACGTTCCCCCGGGCGTCCCGGCGCCGCCCGACGCGCACGTAGATCGAGCTCTTCGTCTTCTGGACGTCGAGGCGGATGACGCCGCGTTCGGTCGAGTCCTCGCTGACACGGGCGTCGTCCACGATCCGCTGCATCCGCGAGTTCGGATTGTCCTTCGTGGGCAGGAAGTCGTTGAAGCTGGCGAGGTGGTGGTTGACGATCGACCGTTCGCGGAAGAAGCCGTCTACGATTTCGCGCATGGATTCGTCAATCTCCTCCGACCGACGGGACGATCAGCCGGTAGGCGATCGCTTCGCCGGCGGTGGCGCTGGGGCGTCGGATGCGGACCAGACGACCGACGAGCTTCTCGCCGCCCGACCGCGCGTCGTCGTACTTCGGGTCGGTCCTCAGGCCGGGGTCGCTGACCAGGATCTTCGGCAGGCGCTCCGACGGGGTGCCGAGGGCCTCGAGGACCTTCCCCGACTCCTCCTCCGTGAGGATCTCGTGCGGGGGAGCGAGGTGGTGGGCCACGAACGGTCGCGGAGGGGCGGCCGTTTTCTCGGGGGCGGCTCGCTTGCGGGAGCGACGGGTGCGATTGGTGGGGCTCATGGGGATCTCCGAGGAGCGGAACGGGCCCGGGGGGATGCTCGGGGCCGTTCCGCGGGTCCCGCGGCGCGGCTCGTTCGAACCCCCGACCACCTGGTTAAAAGCCAGATGCTCTTTGTAGGACCGGCGAGCGAACCGGCCGGCCAACCTAACTGAGCTACGGGCCCGATCCCGTTCCGGACCGGTGGGACCCGGGCGCCGTATTTCAACCTATGCCCGTCGGTATTCACTGAAGGCTCTCCAGGCTCGAGATGATCGACCAGATGGCGGTGCGCCCGTGCGTCGGAAGGTTCGGGTCGTTCGCGAGGTCGTCGAGGACGTAGACCGCGCTTGCGATGCGGACGTCCAGCGCGACCCGGGGCTTCGAGAGCTCGTCCTTCGCGCTCTGGGCGCCCCGGCGGACATTGCGCGGGACCGACGAGTCGTCCACGAGCTGGACGAGGGAGTCGACGATACGTCGGAACGCCGAGGCATCGACCTCGGGGGCCGCCGGCACGGCGACCTCGCTGCCGATGTCCGTGGCCGAGTGAGGGGCCGTCATGCGTGGCGGGTCTCCCCCGCCTCCTTGTACGCCGTGACGACGAGCAGGGTCTTCGTCTCGCGGATCCCCCGGACTCCCGGAAGCCGGTGGAGAACGAACTCCTTGAGCTCCTCGTAGTGGGGGAATCGGACCTTGAGGAAGATGTCGGTGTCGCCGGTGACGAGGAAGACGTCCTCGACCTCCCCGAACTTCGAGACCTCGCCGGCGACCGTGTCGGCCTCCGCGGTCTCGACCTTGAGGGCAATGAGGGCGACGACGTTCTCGTCCCCCCATACCTTCGTGAAGGCGCTCTCGACCGCCCGACTGACCGGCGCCTTAGACTCCGACGGTTTCTCCATCTCTCCTTCCTCCGAACGCGGTGCCCCAGTACCGAAAGCGGATGCCCGACCCCCCCGCCGTTACGCCACCGGGGCGGACTCGAACTCCTCTTGGAGGTCGTTGATGACCTGGTCGATCACAGACCCCGCGGAGGCCGCGCGGTACTCGCGCACGCCCCCGGCTTCGCTCGAAACGCGGGCGATCAGGTCGGTCGGTCCCCGAAGGAACTCGACGCTGCAGATGAACTCCTCCATGATGGCCGGCCCCCCACCGCGCCGACCGGCCGAGAAAGGACCTCTATTTAGGCTTTCGCACGTCGCCATCGCCCGACCCAGAATCGGAGCGGTCGGCCGCCTCCCCGGACCCCGTCGGCGACCTCCGCGACCGCGTGCCCGTCGGGGCCGGGAACGGCCGGACGAACGAGGCCGGGGCGCCGGCGTCGGTACGTGGGCGCGACCGTTATCTAGTTCGCCCCGTAGCTCGACGAGGGGAGTAGGCGTGACCCGTCCGCCGGCTTCGGTTCGCGTCGAGGTACGGGTCGAGCTCAAGCCGGGGGTGCTGGACGCGGAAGCCGAGAGCATCGAGAAGGCTCTCGGCCTGCTCGGGATCGCGTCCGTCCCGCACGTGACGACCGCCCGCGTGTACGACCTCGAGTTCTCCGGGGTGACGCCCGACGAGGCGCGCCGGTGCGCCGACGAGGCCGTCGAGCGGCTGCTCGCGAACCCGGTGATCCATCGGGTCACGGTGTCGCCACGGTCCGGTTGAGCGCCATGGCGGAGTGGGCCGAGCGCGTCCGCACCGTCCCCCTCCGGTCGGCCTCGACCTCCGACCTCGCGACGCTCTCGCGCGAGCGTGGCCTCGGATTCGATCGGACCGAGCTCGCCCGGCTGCGGGCGTACTTCCGGGCCGAGGGCCGCGACCCAACGGACCTCGAGCTCGCCGGGCTGGCGCAGAGCTGGAGCGAGCACTGCAGTTACAAGAGTTCCCGCGTCTTCCTCCGCCGTGCCTTCGGCCCGCTGCGCCGGGACCCCCGGGTCCTCGGGACCGGGGATGCGGGGGTCATGCGGTTCGAGCCGGGGTTCGCCTACGCCCTGAGGATCGAGTCGCACAACCACCCGTCGGCCGTCGAGCCGTACGGGGGGGCCGGTACCGGCATCGGTGGGATCCTGCGCGACGTCCTCGCGGTCGGCGCCAAGCCCATCGCGCTCAGCGACCCGTTGTTCTTCGGCCCGCTCGGCCTCCCGGTCGGTGAGCTTCCCCACGGGGTCAAGAGCCCGCGCTATCTCGCCGAGGGCGTCATCGCGGGCATTCGGGATTACGGCAACCGCGTCGGCGTTCCCACGGTGTCGGGGGGCCTCTACTTTGACCCGGCGTACACCGTGAACCCGCTCGTGAACGTCGGGTGCGTGGGGTTCCTCCCGCGGAACCGGCTGCTCCCGAACCGCGCCCGGGCCATCGGCGATCGGCTCCTCCTGGTGGGCGGGCTCACCGGACGGGACGGGATCGGAGGCGTCGCCTTCGCCTCGAAGGAGCTCACCGAACGCAGCGAGACGGAGAGCCGTGGCGCGGTGCAGCTCGGGAACCCGATCATGAAGGAGCCGCTGATCCACGCCTGCTTGGAGGCGTTCGACCGCAAGCTGGTCCAGGGTCTCAAGGACCTCGGCGGGGGAGGGGTCGCGTCCGCCTCCGGCGAGCTCGTCCACGCCGGCGGTTTCGGGTCGCACCTCGACCTGGCCCGGGTGCCGCTGCGCGAAGAGGGACTCGAACCGTGGGAGGTCTGGGTCTCCGAGTCCCAGGAGCGCATGGTCCTCGACGTACGGCCGGGCGACGTCTCGGCCGTGCTCGCGATCTTCCGCCGGTACGACGTGCCGGCCACCGACATCGGTGAGGTCACCGCGGGCCCGTTCGAGACGATCGACTGGGACGGTGCGCCGGCCGCGCACCTAAGGGTCGGTTTCCGCGTCGACCCTCCGCCGCTCCGCCGCCCCACGCGACGGCGCGCACTTCGGCACCGACCGACCCCAACCGTCTCGTCCGACGACCTCGAGGCCCTCGTCTCCGGGCTCGTGCTCGCCCCCGACTCGGTCTCCCGCGAAGGGGTGATCCGGGTCTACGACCACGAGGTCCAGGGGCGCACGGTCGTCAAATCGCTGCAGGGCCTTGTGACGAGCCCGTCCCACGGCGATGCGTCCGTCCTGCGGCCGCGGCGTGCGAGCCCGCGCGGCCTCGCCGTGACGACGGCGGCGCAACCGTGGGCGTGCCGCGAGGACCCGCACGACGGGGCCATGTGGGTCGTGGAGGAGGCGGCCCGTAACCTGTACGCGACGGGCGCCCGCCCCGACGCGTTCACGAACTGCCTCAACTTCGGCAACCCGGAGGACCCCCGGGTCCTCGCCGATTTCGCGGACGTGACGCGAGGGCTGGGGCGCGCGGCGCGAGCGCTCGGGTTCGCCGTCCCCTCCGGGAACGTGAGCTTCTACAACGGCGGCCTCGGCGCCGGGATCCCTCCGACCCCGGTCCTCCTCGCGACGGGCATCGTCGACGACATCGCGAGGTCCGTCACGACCGATTTCAAGACGGCCGGGAACTCGGTCTACCTTGTCGGCCGTTCACGGCCCGAACTCGGCGGCTCGCTCTGGGCACGGAGGAACCACCGTACCGGCCTGCGCCTTCCCCGGCCCGACCCGCCGGCCCTACGCGCCACGGGCGACCGCCTGCTCGGCGCCGTAAGGAAGGGCCTCGTTCGGTCGGCCCACGACGTCTCCGACGGGGGACTCGCGGTCGCCCTCTGCGAAATGGCGTTCGGGGGAGGCCTCGGGTTCGCGATCGACCTCGCCCCGGTCGGCCTCAACGCCCCGGGCCCCGCGCTCGCGGCGGAGGGAGGTTCGCGGTTCGTCGTCGAGGTCCCCCGAGCGAGCGAGCGACGTTTCGAGCGCGCCCTGGCCCCCCACCCCCTGGCGCGCCTTGGTTCGGTCGCGGAAGGACCGGGCGAACTCCGCTGGGACGGTCGACCCGTCGCGACGATTCCCCTCGGGCCCCTCTACGAGCGATGGCGGACCGGTCTCGGGCTCCCGTGAGCGTCGGCGGTGGTCGATGACCGTCACGGCGCTCGTCTCGGGCGGCAAGGACTCGGTCTACTCCGCCTACCTCGCCGACACGCAGGGCTGGCCCGTCGACGAGCTCGTGACCGTTCGGCCCTCCGACCCCGACTCGATGATGTTCCACACCCCGAACCTCGACCTGGTCGCGCTGCAGGCCGAGGCGTGGGGAAAGCGCCACCGCGCGGTGCCGGTCGAGGGCCGGGGCGAGGCCGCCGAGCTCGCCGCCCTGTCGGTCGCGCTCTCGGGTAGCTCGGGCCCCGTCGTGGTGGGAGCGATCGCCTCGTCGTACCAGTGGGCCCGGGTGCTCCGCATCTCCGACCGGCTCGGTCGGCGGGTCTACGCCCCCCTGTGGCGGGTGGCGCCGGGCCTCGTCGTCCGCGAGGAGGTCGCGGCCGGGATGGACATCCGGCTCGTCCATCTCTCCGCGGAACCCCTGACTCCGGACCTCCTCGGCCGCCGGCTCGACACCGGGCTCGTCGACGAGCTCGAGCGCCGCGGCCGATCGGCACGGTCGTTCAACGTCGCCGGAGAGGGAGGCGAATACGAGACCCTGGTCGTCGACGCGCCGTTCTTCGCGCGCCGGATCGAGCTCGAATCGATCCACGTCATCGCGGCCCCGGCGACCGCGCGGCTCGTGGTCGACCGGGCATACCTCAAGTCCAAGCCGGTGGTGCGGGGCGAGGTCCGATGACCGTCTCCGCGCGCGTCCGTCCTCCGCCGCGTCTATCGCGGGGAGCCCTCGAGGCGACCCGCCGCGCCCGGCTGGCCCTCGGCGACAGTCGCGCCCGGCCGAACGTGCGATGGCTGGAACGGCTGACCGGGGCCTCGACCGCCCGGCTGAGCGAGGTGCTGGAGGAGCTCGGCGACCTCGTCCCGGTCGAGGCGGAGATCCGGCGCCTCCATCGCGAGGGGGGCCGCTCCCATTATGCCCAGTTCCGCGCCCCGTTCGAGCTCTACGCGATCGTCCGCCTACTTCGCCCGGACCACGTGGTCGAGACCGGTGTGAGCAGCGGGGTCTCCTCCGCGCATCTCCTCCTCGCGCTCGCGCGCAACCGTGCGGGCCACCTGCACTCCATCGACCTCCCGACCCCCCAGCGGGGTGCGACGTTCGGCCCTTCCGACTCACCGGTCGCGGTGCCCCCGGGCCGATCGAGCGGTTGGGCGATTCCGGCGTCCGTTCGGTCCGGCTGGGACCTGAGGCTCGGGGCAAGCGAGACCCTCCTCCCCCGCGTGGTGCGCGAGGTGGGCTCGATCGGGCTCTTCCTCCACGACAGCCGGCACACGCCCGCCCACCTCGCGTTCGAGCTCGAGACCGTCCGACCCAAGCTCGTCCCGGGCGCGGTCGTCCTCGCCGACAACACGGCCTGGACCGGTCGGTCGTTCCCTCGGTTCGCCCGGTCGCTCGGGGTCCCCGTCGCCCGGCGCGGCCGCACCGACCTCGTGGGTCTCCGCGTCGCCTAGGACCCCGCGGTGGCGGTCCCGAGGGCGCTCTCCCCGCCCGTCGTCGTCGGCTCCTCCACCGTTATACTGCCGTTCGCCTGTCCTCGATCGCGATGAACGCGAGTCGCGCCGCGCGCTCCACGTCGGAGACCCGGGCGCCGGGGGCCGCGCCCGCCGACCCGATCGTCGGGCGCCGCGCCCGCTGGGAGGCCGAGGTCCTCGCGCCGGCCCTCGCGAGGGGTCCGGAGCGAAAAGAGGCGTTCACGACGCTCGGTGGGATCCCGGTGGACCGCGTGTACACTCCGCGGTCGCCCCGCTCGTCGTTCGACCGCATCGGCTACCCCGGCCAGCCCCCGTTCACCCGCGGGATCCACCCGACGATGTACCGCGGTCGGCTCTGGTCGATGCGCATGTTCTCCGGGTTCGGAGCGCCCGAGGATACGAACCAACGCTTCCGCTACCTGCTCCAGCACGGGGAGAGCGGACTTTCGATCGCCTTCGACGACCCGACGCTCTACGGCCTCGACGCGGACGATCCGGAGTCCCGCGGCGAGGTCGGAAAGTGCGGGGTGAACGTGAGCTCCCTCGACGACATGGGACGGCTCCTGAAGGGGATCCCCCTCGGCCGGGTCACGACGAGCATGACGATCAACGGGCCCGCGAACATCGTATGGGGGATGTACCTCCTCACCGGGCGCGCGGGCGGCGTGCCGTTCTCCCGGCTCGGCGGCACGACCCAGAACGACATCCTGAAGGAGTACATCGCCCAGAAGGAGTTCCTCTACCCGCCCCGGCCCGCGCTGCGCTTGGTCACGGACACGATCGAGTTCGCCACGCGCCACACCCCGCGGTGGAACCCGGTCTCGATCTCGGGGTACCACATCCGCGAGGCGGGGTCGACGGCGGTCCAGGAACTCGCGTTCACCCTCGCCGACGGCTGCACCTACGTCGCGGAGGCGAAGGCCCGGGGGCTCGACGTCGACGAGTTCGCGCCCCGCCTCTCGTTCTTCTTCAACTCGCACAACGATTTCTTCGAGGAGATCGCCAAGTTCCGCGCCGGGCGCCGGATCTGGGCGCGCGTGATGCGCGAGGAGTTCGGGGCGAAGAAGGAGCGGTCGCTCTGGATGCGGTTCCACACCCAGACCGCCGGGTGTTCCGCGACCACGCAGCAGCCCGAGCTCAACGTCGTGCGGACGACCGTGCAGGCCCTCGCCGGGATCCTCGGCGGTACCCAGTCGCTGCACACGAACTCGTTCGACGAGGCGATCCAGCTGCCGAGCGAGGACGCCGTGCGGATCGCGCTCCGGACCCAGCAAATCCTCGCGCACGAGGCCGGCGTCGCCGACGCGATCGATCCCTTCGGTGGGAGCTACTTTGTCGAGTGGCTGACCGACCACATCGAGGAGGAGGTCGAGCGATACTTCGAGCGGATCGACGAGCTCGGCGGGGTCGTCGCGGGAATCGAGCGCGGCTTTTTCCAGCGCGAGATCCAGGAGGCCTCGTTCCGCTACCAGCGGGCCATCGAGTCCGGGACCGAGAAGGTCGTCGGGGTGAACGTGTACGCGAGCGACGAGCCGGTGAAGGTCCCCCGCCTCAAGATCACCGAGGAGGCCCGACGCGTCCAGTCCCGTCGGCTCAAGGCGTTGCGCGCGCGCCGGGACCCTCGGCGCCACGGGGCCGCGCTCGATCGGGTGCGCAAGGTCGCCGAGACCGAGAGCGACAACACGATGCCCGCGGTGCTCGACGCGCTCCGGGCGAAGGCGACCCTCGGCGAGGTCGTTCGCGCCTTCCAGGACGTCTTCGGCCGGTACCGCGAGCGGTCGACCTACTGAGGCCCCTAGGGGACGGCGTCTTGCGGCCCCTTTTCCGGGGTGGACCACGCGCCGCTCGCACGCCCCGTGCGTCACGACGGGTCTCCCGACGTCTACGCCGCGCTCGCGACCGACGTGGGGGAGGGGGGCGCGCGACGGTCCCTCGCAGCGCCCCGGGGGCCCGGGGCCGTGTCGTCCGTCGTGGGACCGCGCTCCCGGGGAACGAACTTCCCGGGTCCACGAAGGTGCGGGAGCGGCCCGTCACCGACCCGGCCGGGTGGCTCGACGACGGCGATTCCCCGGTGGTCCCCCAGATCGATCGTTCGCGGCGTATCCGTTCCAACGGACGAGGGGGAGCCCCTGCCAAACGGCGGACCCTGAGGGACCCGTCGTTCCCCGACGGTCGTTGGGCCGCGTCGGTCGCGGCGCCCGGCCCGTCCTCTTCTCGCTCGAAGGGGAGCGGACTCCGGTGGGACGGCACGAAGCGAGTCGTGACGCGTCCTGCCTAAGGCCGCTTCTCGCTTCCGTGCACCGGCCGGAGCGCCGAGCGACCTCGCGCCAGGGTCGGTCCGAGTCGTGTCAGACCCGGTTGTCGGAGGCCGCGTCGGACAGGATCGTCCCCCCCGGTAAGGTCCAACTCGACTCGAGGTACCATGCGTTCACGATTCGCGTGGGCGCGAGACGATGGATGTCGGCATGGGCCGACCCGAAGAACTCGACGTGACCGCGGCCCTCCCAGATCTCGTGGAGAGCATACCCCTCGAGGGTCGTGAAGACGACCTGCCGCAGGCCCGGCACGCCGGGGTCGGGACTCGGGATCGTCCGTAGGCAAAGGCGGTTCGGCGTCGTGGGCAGGTCCGTGGCGTTCCCCCGACGGCCGTAGGTAAAGGCGACCCGCACGAGCGGACCGGTGCGCCGACGGATCGTCCCGACCACCTCGTTCCCGTCCTCGACGAGCACCTCCGGTTCGCACAGCATCTTCGCCATGCCGTAGAGCTCGCGGCCGACCAGCAGGGCCTCGTCGCTGGAGGTCCAGAGGAACGGGGCGTAGGTCGAGGTGCGGTCCCGGAACTTCACTCCGAGGAGCAGCGCGCCTTCGTGATACCGTCCCGGTCCGGGGACCTGCCTCATGTCGCCAACGAACGCGCAGGCGAACGGGCGTTCGGGTGCCTCGAACGGTGGAGGGATGAGGCGGGCAATCTGCGTCGGGTCGGCCTCGAACTGGACCAGAACCTGTCGGCAATGCGTCATGTCGAACGGCGGGGGTCCGTAGGCGGGAGATGTCCACGGAAGCGTGTAGCCTTCCGGCGCGCCGGGAGCCATGCGGGCGAATGCGCAAGGCGCTATTTGACGTGACGAGACGGCATGACGGCGGCCGACGCCGTGGGTCCGAGGGGGGACCGTTGGGATGCCGTGGCGGTCCGTTCGGAGTCGGGCCGCGCGCGCGTCCGACGCGACGGGGCCCCGGTGAGCCTAATAAGCGGCTGCTCGGCTCCGGACCTCCCCATCCCGTGGAGCGAGACGAGTACCGGACGACCCTCGAGAGCCTCTTTGGCCGCCGGCGCTTCGGCCTGCGGCCCGGGCTCGACGTGATCCGCGTGCTGCTCGATGCGTTGGGGAATCCCCAGCGCTCCTACCCCGCGATCCACATCACCGGGAGCAAGGGAAAGGGCTCGGTGGCCACGATCGCCCAGTCGATCCTATCGGCGCACGGCATCCGCACCGGGCTCTACACGTCCCCCCATCTCGCGAGCTATCGCGAGCGGATCCGCATCGACGGGGTCCCGATCTCGACGGGGGAGGTCGTCGAGGGCGTTGCCCGGATCGACACTCTTACGGAGAAGCTCGAGCGGACGGGCCGGCTCGACCGGCCCCCGACGTTCTTCGAGGTGACGACCGCCCTCGCGCTCGACCGGTTCGCCCGGGAGGAGGTCGGGGTCGCGGTCGTCGAGGTCGGCATCGGGGGCCGTCTCGACGCGACCAACGTCCTCTCGAGCCGCGTCGGCGTCATCACGACCCTCGAGCTCGAGCACACGGACGTCCTCGGACCGACGCTCGCGGCGATCGCCACCGAGAAGGCGGGGATCCTGCACCCGGGGATGACCGGGGTCGTCGGCCGGATTCCCGCCGAGGCCGAAGCGATCGTCGCGGCCGAGGCCGCACGGTGCGGGGTCCCGCTCTGGCGCCTCGGGACCGAGGTGCGGGTCGGCGAGCGGACGCTCTCCGAGGAGGGCCAGACGTTCACGGTCCGGCTGCCCGGACGATCGTTCGAGGCCGTTCGGATGCCCCTGCTCGGGCGGTTCCAGCCCGAGAACGCGGCGCTCGCCGTCGCCGCGGTCGTGCGATTCCTCGCGGCGGACGGACGAGCGCCCGACGACGGCGCGGTCCGGGCGGGGCTCCGGGCCGTTCGATGGCCCGGCCGCCTGGAGCGGGTCGGGCGTCGCCCCGAGGTTTTCTACGACGTCGCCCACACGCCCGAAAGTGCCCGGGCGGTCGCCGAGAGCCTGGGCGAGATCGCGCCGCTCGCCGAGCCCGCCGAGAGTTCGATCGTCTTCGGTTGTCTGCGCGGCAAGGACGTCGACCGGATCCTGGACGCGCTCGCCCCCCTCGCCCGCACGCTCGTCGTCGTGCCGGTCCGCTCCGAGCGGGCGCTCGGGGTCGCCGAGGTCCGGGCGAGCGCGATCGGTCGGTTCCCCCGGGTCGTCCTCGCTCGGTCCGCCGAGGAAGGGGTCCGACTCGCCCGCGCCGCCACCGGACCGGACGGTCTCGTGCTCGTCGTCGGGAGCGACTACCTGATCGGGGAGCTCGTGCGGCGCGGCGACGACCGGGCCGAGCCCGACCTCTCGGACCCGGGGGCCGGAGAGCGGCCTCCGCTCCCCGCGCCGTCCGACGCCGGTCGCCGGCCCCGACGGGGTGGGCGCTAGTGCCGTCGTCCCGCTCCCCGTTCCCGTGGGTGGAGATCCTCGACCGCCTCTCGTCGTTCTACGGCACCGGGGACTGGAGGACGCCGTACCTGCGGGAGCACGCGGAGAACCCGTTCCAGGTCCTGATCGGGACGATCCTGTCGCAGCGGACCCGGGACGAGAACACCGACCGCGCGTCCGCGCTCCTCTTCGCGCGCTTCCCCGACGCCCGCTCGCTGGCGGCGGCCCCTCTCCCCGAGGTCGAGCCGCTGATCCGGGCGACTGGCTTCTACCGCGTGAAGGCGCGCGCGATCGTCGCGTGCGCCGCGACCCTGCTCGACCGCTTCGGGGGGGTGCCTCCGCCGTCGTTCGAGACGCTCACGTCGCTGCCGGGCGTCGGCCCGAAGACCGCGAACTGCGTCCTCGTCTTCGGCTACGGGATCCCCGCGATCCCCGTCGACACGCACGTCCACCGGATCGCCAACCGGCTCGGCGTCGTGCGGACACGCCGACCGGACGAGACCGAACGAGCGCTCCGGGAGGTCCTGCCCGACCGGTTCTGGATCCCCCTCAACCCCCTCCTCGTTCAGCACGGCCAGAACGTCTGCCGTCCGATCGGCCCGCGCTGCGGGGCGTGTCCCATCGCCGCGCTCTGCGCGACCGGGCGCGCGCTCAGGGCTGGACGTCCGCCGCCGCGACCGGAGGACGCGCCGCCGGGGTCCGGGGCAACGCCACGAGCGCGACGAGCGTCAGTGCGACGGTCGCCGCGAGGACCTCCCAGGCGACCGCGTACGAGCTCACCGAGACGAGCCAACCGAAGAGGAACGCGACGGCCGCCCCGCCGGCGAGCTGGACCGAGTTGAACAGGCCGATCGCGAGCGGAACCTCCTCGGAGGGGATGTCGGTCCAGTAGTGAGGCAGTACGTACATCACGGCGTAGACGAACCCGTACGAGAACGAGAAGACGACCCCGACGAGGATCGTCGCCGCGACCCCCAGGAAGGGGATCAGGGTCAGCACGCCGGCGCCGACGAGCGTCACGACCACGAACTGGGTGCGATGGTGCCGGTCCCGCTCGGCGACCGGGCCACCGACCGGGCCGCCGAAGAGGCTCGGCACGACGAACATCATCCCGATGGCCCCGGCGAGCGCGATCGACCAGCCCCGGACCGTCTCCCCGAACGGCACGATGAACTGCCCGGTCGCGAACGCGGCCCCCTCCATCCCGATGAACGCGAGCCCGACCGCCCACGCCGCCCGGCTCGTCAGCGCCCGGGGCCACCGCCTCGGCGGCCGGAGGGACGGTGGCGGCGCGGCCCCGGCCGTAACCGGGATCAGGGCGATCGCGAGGAGGACGAGGAGGCCGAGCACGAGCCCGCCGAAAGCCATCGACCCCCGCCAGCCGATCAGCGGGATGAGGAGCGAGCTGCCGAGGACGCCAAGGCCCGCCCCCGCGCTGTACGCCGAACTGAACGTTCCGACGGGCAACCCGCGTCGACCCTCGGGGTAGAGGCTCGCGACGAGGCCGATCGCCGGGGAGAAGAAAAGTCCCGCGCCGACACCGGCGATGATCCGGGTCGCGAGCAGAACGGCGAACGACGGAGCGAGGGCGCTCGCGAGGCCGCCGGCCGCGAGGAGGCCGACCCCCCACAACGAGACCGACCGTGCCCCGGACCGCCGCGCGAGGAGACCGGCGGGGACCTGCATCGCCCCGGCCCCTACGAGGAACCCGGCGACCAGGAGGCCCCACGACGCCGAGCCGACCCGGAACTCGGCGCCGAGCGAGAGGAGGCCCGGCCCGATGTCGAACCAGTTGTACGCGTACCCGACCCGCAGCGCGATCAGGATCGCCGTCGCCCGGCCGGTCGAGCCCGCGCGCCCCGGCCCGCTCGCCCGCGTTCCCGCCACGCCCCGGTCCCGGGCCAATCGGCCAAACACCTTAAGCATCGGCGCCCGTCGGCGATTCCGTCATGGACGACGCCGAGTACGACCTGCCGTTCTTCCACCGGCAGGGGTTCCGCCGCCGCTCGTGCGTCGTCTGCGGACACGCCTTCTGGTCGCTCGGCGACCACGACCGGTGCCAGGAGGCCCCGTGCCGGGACTACGGCTTCATCGGCGCCCCGATCTTCGCGCGGCCGTACGACCTCCGGGGCATGCGCGAGGCGTTCCTCTCGTTCTTCGAGCAGCGCGGCCACGCGCGGCTGCGACGGTACCCGACCGTCGCGCGTTGGCGGAACGATGTCTTCTTCACGCAGGCGTCGATCTACGACTTCCAGCCGTGGGTAACGAGCGGCGCGGTCCCGCCGCCGGCGAACCCGCTCGTGATCAGCCAGCCGTGCTTGAGGTTCATCGACCTCGAGGAGGTCGGCCGCAGCGGCCGGCACTTCACGCTCTTCGAGATGATGGGCCACCACGCGTTCAACCGCCCCGACCACGAGGTCTACTTCAAGGACCGGTGCACCGAGCTCTGCCACGAGTTCTTCGTGAACACCCTCGGGGCCGACCCGAAGGGGATCACCTACAAGGAGGAGGTCTGGGAGGGCGGCGGGAACCTCGGCCCCTCCCTCAGCGTGAGCTCGCTCGGGCTCGAGGTGGCGACCCTCGTGTTCATGGAGTACGTGCGCGAGGGCGCGACGATGAAGCCGATGCCGCTCACCGTCGTCGATACCGGCTACGGGCTCGAGCGGTGCGTCTGGGGCAGCCACGGGTCGAAGAACGCCTACGAGGTCGTCTTCGGCGCGCAGTACGACGACCTGCGCCGGGCCTTGCCGCCGCGCGAAAGCGCGATATTGATCGACCACGCCCGGGCGCTCAACTTCCTGCTCACGGACGGCGTCGTCCCGTCGAACAGCAAGGAGGGATACTTCGCCCGCCTCCTGCTCCGCCGGTCGCTGCGCCTCCTCGCCCGGGCTCCCGAGGCCCCGGACCTCATCGCGATCCTCGACCGCGTCGGCCGGGAGATCGCGAAGGACTACCCCGAGGTCGGCGCCCACCGCGACGACCTGCACAAGGTCGTGGCCGCGGAGATCGAGCGGTACGGGGAGGCGATCGGCCGCGCGCGCCAGACGATCCGACGTCACGAGGAGCGGCTCCGCGAGAGCGGAGCCCGCGTCACCGAGGAGGACCTGCTCGGCTGGTACGACTCTCTCGGCGTCCCGCCCGACGTCGCCGTCGAGGAGCTCGCGCACCCTCCCGCGATCCCCGAGGACTTTTACGCCCGCGTCGCCGCGCGCCACGAGAACGAGCGACCGACGACGGACTACGCCGAGCCGACGGTCGACCTTCCGGATCTCCCGGCGACCCTGGCCCGCACCGAGGTCCTCTACTATCTCGACCCGTACACGGTCTCGTTCGACGCCCACGTCCTCTGGACGGACGGCGCGCACGTCGTCCTCGACCGGACCTACTTCTACCCGACCGGCGGCGGGCAGGTCGCGGACCGGGGCCACCTCGGCGACCTCGAGGTCGTCGACGTCGCGACGCGGGGGCCGTGGGTCGTCCACCGGCTCGAGCGGCCCTCCCCGTTCCACGTCGGCGACCGCGTCCGCGGCCGCATCGACCCGACGCGGCGCACGCAACTGATGCAGCACCACACCGCGACCCACCTCCTCAACGGGACGCTTCGCGAGATCCTCGGACCGCACGTCTGGCAGGCCGGGGCGTACAAGTCGACCGAGTCGGCCCGCATCGACGTCACGCATTACCGACCCCTCTCGCCGGAGGAGCTGCGGGCGGTCGATCGTCGCGTCAATCAGATCGTGCGCGAGGACCGCCCGGTCAAGAGCTACTTCGAATCGCGCGGCGAGGCCGAGCGACGGTTCGGATTCACGCTCTACCAGGGCGGGGCGGTTCCCGGCCGCGAGCTGAGGATCGTCGAGGTCGAGGGGTTCGATGTCGAAGCGTGCGGCGGTACGCACTGCACCCACACGAGCGAGGTCGGGGCGATCGCGATCCTGGGCGTGGAGCGGATCCAGGACGGGGTCCTGAGGCTCATCTACGCGAGCGGGGAGCGCGCGCTCGAGGTCCGCGAAGAGCACGAGGCGATCCTGCGCGAGGCGTCCCGACGGCTCGGGGTCCCGGTCGCCCAGTTGCCGGAAGGGATCGACCGGCTCCTCGGGGAGATCGAGGAGACGCGACGGTCGAGCCGCGAACGGCGCCGAGAGGACCTGGGGGGGACCGCCGAGCGGCTCCTCCGCGACCCGTCCGCGACGGCGACGGTCGGGACCATCACGATCGTGGCGGCCGCCGTCGACCTCGACCGCGACGAGATGATGGAGCTCTCGCGGCTCCTGAGCCGGGAGAAGGACCGGGTCACGATCCTCGCGGCGGAACGTGACGGCAAGGGAACGCTGTTCGTGGGGTCGACCGCCCCCGGGGTCTCCGCCGTCGCGATCGTGGGCGAAGCGAAGACCGCGTTCGCCGCCAAGGGGGGCGGGAACCCTGCCGCGGCGACCGCGGTCGGAGAACCGGGGGCGCCGTTGCGGTCGGCCCTCGAGGCGGCCCGCTCCGCGGCGCGGCGGGCCGTGCCGGCCTAGCCGTTCCGATCGGGCCGAACGGTCCGTGCTCGGAACCGACCCGGCCATGACGGGCCGCGCGGGCCCGGAGCTGACGCCGGCCCACGGTTCCCCCGACGGCCCGGCCGCCCCGGCGGGCCGCCCCATGATGCGAAACCTTTACTTTCCGTAGGTGCCCATGAAGGCACGGGACACGGAATGGTTCGTTGGGCTCCGGCACCCTCGATCCGGCCGTGCGCCACGGGTCCAACATGAGCGCGAGCGAGGGAAGCACGGTCGGCGGAGTGCCGCCCGAGGTCGTCCTCTTCCTCAGTGGGAAGGGCGGACGATCTCTCATCGTCAAGGGCGGTGCGGGAACGGGAAAGACGACGTTCGGGCTCGAGCTGCTCGAACGGATCGGACAGCCGACGCGCTCGTACTATTTGTCGACGCGCGTGGGCGACGAGGCGCTCTACCGCCAGTTCCCGTGGCTCCGGACGACCGAGATGCGCACGCGGATCCTCGACGCCGCCAAGCTGTTCCTCGACGCGATCGGCCCGGGCCGCAAGGCGCACGAGGCCGAGCTGCCCGAGTCGGAGCAGCGCAAGGTCCGCGCCGGCCGGGAGGTCCTCGGAAGCTTCGGCCAGGAACGGGGACCGCCGACGCGCGTCGACCGCACGCACCTCCAGGCGCTCCTCAAGCGGAGCCCGATGCCCGAGGTCGAGAACGTCTACAACCGGATCGAGCGCGCGCTGCCGGAGAAGTCGCTCCTCGTCATCGATTCCCTCGAGGGTGTGACCCACAAGTACGGACTCGAGATGGAAGAGTTCGTGATGGCGCTGCAGAAGGACCTGGTCGAGGCGTCCAGCACCGATGTCGTGATGATCCTCGAAAAGCCCGAGGCGGGCGGCATCGAGTACCTCGTCGACGGCCTCATCTCGATCCAGCGCGAGGAGCTGGACGAGCGCCGGGTGCGCCACCTGCGCCTGGAGAAGCTGCGGGCGACGAACATCGGACGGGCGCGCTACGCGGTGACGCTCGACGGCGGGCGGTTCTCCGCGCTCGGCATCGGCCCGAACGGGAGCTCGGCGACGGGGAGCGGACCGTGGAAGCCGGTGCCCGACCCCGAGCGGTTCTACTCGACGGGGATTCCCGACTTCGACAAGCTTCTCGGCGGCGGGCTGCGCCGAGGCAGCTTCAACGCCTTCGAGGTCGACGTCAACGTCGGGATCAACGACTACTACACCCTCTTCACGCCGACGTTCCTCAACTTCCTCTCCCAGGGGCGCGGGATCATCGCGGTCCTCGCCGCGGGCGAGTCCCCCGAGGAGCTGCGCGAGACGCTCATCCGCCACACGCCCGCGAACCAGTTCGACACGCGGGTGCGGGTGCCCGACTACAGCGCGAACGAGACCGAGGAGCCGTACATCCTGCCGATGGCCCGGTTCGGCCGGGACGAGGCGATGCGGGCGATGGTCACGGCCGAGAAGGCGGTCGCCGGCCCGGACCGCAAGCCGTTCCTCGAGTACACCGCCTTCGACACGTTCGAGAGCCTGATGGGCGACCAGGTCGCGATCCGGCTGTACTACCAGGGCGTTTCGCGGACGAAGCACGTCGGGAACCTCGGGATCGGCCTGCTGAAGCCGGGCCTCCTGATCTCGAGCGAGATCCTGAACATGATGGACACGTACTTCCGGATCATCAACATCGACAACGCCCCCTGCATCTACGGGATCCGTCCGCGCACGACGCTCCACGCGATCAGCCACGACCCCGAGAAGGGCGCGCCCCACGCGGTGCTGACCCCGATCGTCTAGTCGCGGGCCCCACGCCCGCCTACCCCGGGAGCCCGAGGAGCACGACCCCGACCGCGTAGAGCACGAGCGCCGGCGCGAACGTCATCGCAAGGTCGTCGTCGGACCAGGGGATCTTCGGGTACTCGACCGCGATCGCGACGGGGGCGGCGAGGATCGCGAGGCCGGCCGAGAGCGCGAGCGGCCAGCCGCCGACGAGCCGTAACCCGACGAACGCGAGCAGGCCGTACGCGACGAGCGGGAGGCCCGGATAGAGCCCGCGGGAGCGGCCGAGCGCGCGCACCTCGCCCGCGAGGGGGTCGACGATCGCAGTTCCGAGGACGACCGCCGCCGCGATCGGCACTGGGAAGAACAGCACGGCACCGACGAGCGCGATCGCGTAGACCGCGTAGCTGCCGACCCGATGCGCCTCGTACGGCCGGATCGTGGGCAGCGAGAGCCCCACCGTGTGGCGCAGGAGCTCGACCACGAGGACCGCGGCGAGCGCGGCGAGGAGGACGTCGACCTTCGGGACGAGGACGAAGAAACCGTTGGGGAGCGGGTAGTACAGCAGCACCGCCGCACCGAAGAGGTGGAGGAACCGACGCCACAGCCGGTCGCCGAGCGCCTCGTCGCCACCGAACCGCGCCCCGAGCCAGCGGCGGAACCGACCGTCGCGGTGGAGCTTCAGTGCCACGGTCGGCTCACCCGCGACCCGCCCGCCGGAGGACCGCGCGGTTCCGCGCGGCGATCCGCCGGCTCGGGGGAGCCCCGTCGGCTCGAGTCGGAACGGCGGGCCCGGCGCCCGGCCGTGCCGGGGCGAGGTACGGGTCGGCCGAGTCGGGGCCCGCCTCCCGCGGCGTCGGCCGCCTCCTCCCCGACCGCTCCGTCCGGATCCGCGGGCGCGCGGTCGGGAAGGACGGAGCCGGCGCGACGCCCGACGCACGGGTCCGCGCCGTTAGGAGACCGACGGAAGAAGCCCCCAGAAGGTTCCATCCGACGCGAGTCGGCCCGCCGAGATTTCAACGTTTCGGGCGGGCGACGGTCGGCCGGGCCGGCGGGGTCGGGGCGACGGGGCCGTGCCGGTCGGTCCCCGGGGGCCGGGAGAACGATATAGCGGTCGGGCCCGTCCCCACCCGGCATGAAGGTCACCGTGCTCGTAGGCAGCAAGTCCGATCTCGAGATCGCGGAGAAGGTTCGCGTCCGGCTGGGCGACCTCGGGGTCCCCTGCGAGGTCCATGTCGCCTCGGCGCACCGAAACCCCGACAAGGTCGACCGCCTGGTCCGCGACCCGGACACGGACGTCTTCGTCGCGATGGCCGGTCTTTCGGCCGCCCTGCCCGGGGTCGTGGCCGCCCGGACGCTGAAGCCGGTGATCGGGGTCCCGCTCCACCGCGGCCTCGGTCTCGACAGCCTCCTCTCGGTCGTCCAGATGCCGCCCGGCATCCCCGTCGCTTCGGTCGGCCTGGACGCCGCGGAGAACGCGGCCCTCCTCGCCACGGAGATCCTCGCCCTCCGCTATCCCGAGCTCGTCGCCGCCCTCGAGCGCTACCGTGCGAAGTGGCGCGAGGAGCCGACCGGGACGGCGGGAGGGCCGTCGTGACCGACCCGGCCCGCTTCGTCGACGAGGCCGTCGCGGCGCTCCGGGCGGCCGTCCCCGGCCATGCGGTCGTCGCCGCTTCGGGCGGGATCGACTCGACCGTCGCCGCGCTCCTGGCGGCGCGGGCGCTCGGGGAGCGGGCGCACGCGATCTTCGTCGACACGGGGCTTCTGCGGGCGGGCGAGGTCGAGGCGGTCAGTGCGATCTTCCGGTCGAGCCACCTTTCGTTCGAGCTCGTGACCGCGGCCGACCGGTTCTTTGCCTCGCTCGAGGGGGTCACCGAGCCCGAGGAGAAGCGCCGGCGGATCGGGGTCGCGTTCGTACGCCTGTTCGAGGAGGAGGCGCAACGGATCGGCGCCGACCACCTCGTCCAGGGAACGATCGCCCCCGACTGGATCGAGAGCGGGGGCGCGCTCCGCGACACGATCAAGACCCACCACAACGTCGGCGGGATTCCCGCCGACCTCCGGCTCACGATCGTCGAACCGCTGCGCGACCTCTACAAGGACGAGGTCCGGGCGGTCGCTCGGCACCTCGGGGTCCCCGACTCGGACCGGCAGCCGTTCCCCGGGCCCGGCCTCGCGGTGCGGGTGAACGGCGTCGTGACGCGAGAGCGGGTCCGCCGCGCGCGGGTCGCGAACGCGATCGTCACCGAGGAGGTCGACCGCGCGGTCGCCGACGGACGCATGGCGCGACCGTGGCAGTACTTCGCGGTCCTCCTCCCCGTCCGCACGGTCGGGGTGACCGGCGACAACCGGGTCTACGGGGAGGCGGTGAGCGTCCGGGTCGTCGACTCGATCGACGCGATGACCGCGACCTCGACGGACGTCCCCCGGGCGGTCCTCAACCGGATCGCCGAGCGGGTAACGCGGGAGCTCGCGGGCGAGGTCGTCCGGGTCCTTTACGACGTGACCGACAAGCCTCCCGCGACGATCGAGTGGGAGTGAGCCGGTCCCGTCCCTCCGTCACGAAGAATCTATCTACCTTCGACGGTCCGACCTCCCGTCCGTGACGCCCGATCCCGAGCCGGCCCGCACGGTCCGGATCCCCGAGGAGGTCGCGCGGGGCCTCGAGGCGCGCATCCGCTCGTCGGCGTTCGAGTCGGTCGATGCGTTCGTGAGCTTCGTCCTCGCCCGGCTGCTCGAGGAGCCGGGGGAGTCCGGGTTCAGCGAGGAGGACGAGCGCCACCTGCGCGAGCGCCTGCGCTCGCTCGGGTACATCGACTGACCGCGACGGCCGCCAACGATTAACCGTTCGCGCGCCTCGCTCGGGCGTGCTCCACTGTCCGTTCTGCGGCGCGTCGGAGGCCGACCGCTTCGATCTCGAGGGGCGACGCTTCCTGGTCTTCGCGTGCGCCTTCACCCCCGCGGTCGACCCCGCGCTCTCGGACGAGGAGATCGCCCGCGAGCTCGCCGACGCGTACCGGCCCGGGGGGGCGGGCGCGTACTTCCGGTCGGTGTGCGACCGGCTCCACGTGTACGTCACGAAGGGGGAGGGCGCGCGGAGGCTCGGCGCCGACCCCCGGTCCGAGCCGACCCGTGGGCCCTAGACGGCCGGCGGGAAACTCGGCTCCGCTCCGCCCCGCCCCCCGCGTCGGCCTTGGGCCGGGTCGCTCACGCACCGGAGGGTCGGACGCGCGCGAGGGCCGGCTCCGTCGGCACGAGGTGGCGCGGCAGGCCGAGCTCCTCGGGGGTCGCCCCCAGCGCCAGGCCGACCAGCTGGGGAAGGTGGAAGACGGGCATGTCGAGGCGGGCTCCGACGGCCTTCTCCGCCTTGTTCTGGTAGGCGTCGAGCGTGATGTGGCAGAGCGGGCACGGAGTCGCCATCGCGTCCGCGCCGTGCGACTTCGCGTCCTGGATCTGGTGACCCGCGATGCGGTTCGCCGTGGCCTCCTTCACGAACTGGATGGGGAAGCCGCAGCACATCACGCGGCCCCGGTAGTAGACCGGGTCCGCACCGATCGCCGCGAGCAGGTCCTCGAACGAGTGAGGTTCCTCGCCGTCGCCGCCGCCCTCGCCGCCCATCTCGTCCGTGGGTCGCAGGAGGTGACAGCCGTAGAACGCCCCGACCTTGAGGCCGGCGAGCGGCCGGCGTACCTTCGCCCGGATCGCGGGGAGTCCGACCTCCTCCACGAGGACGCGCAAGAGGTGCGTCACCCGGACGGTCCCGCGGTACTCGATGCCGAGGGGTTTCAGCGCGCCGTCCACGCGCGCCCGGACCTTCGGGTCCGCCATACGGTGGTTCGCGAGCGTCAACATCCCCTGGCACGTCGAACAGATCGTGAGGAGGTTGAGCCCGGCGCGCTCGGCGATCGCGAGGTTGCGGGCGTTGATCGCGACGTTCAGGACCTCGTTCGCCTCGTCGACGAACCCCGACCCGCAGCACGAGAAGCTCGGGAACTCCACGAGCTCGATCCCGAGGGCCCGGCAGACCCAGCGGGTCGCGAGGTCGAGCTCCTTGCCCGACTCCTGGGCGACACACCCCGGATAGTACGCGAACTTCATTTCGGCGCCTCCGACCCGGTGTCGAGCGCGGCGTAGATCTTCTCGATCTCCTCGACCTTCTCGATGCGGTGGGGCCGACGAACCACTTCGGGCTTCTTGCGCCAGATGCGCAGGCCCTGGCCGAGCTGGCCGAAGAGGCCGAGGGGCCCGTAGGTCCGCCGCACGAGCTGCATCTCGTTGAGAAGGCCCGCACCCCGGATGCTCTCCTTGAAGCCGACCGCGTGGCGGGAGCCCGGCTCGGTCGCGCCTTGGGCGGCGATCGCGAGCTCCTTCAGGTCGCGGATCCGCTCCGACGGCCGGACGTCCTTCGGACAGGCGTCCGTGCACAGGTGGCACCTCAGACAGAGCCAGAGGCCGCCCGCCTGGATCCCGACGAGACGCTCGCGCGTCGCGGTGTCCCGCGGATCGACCACGTAGCGGTAGAGCTTCGCGAGGGCCATCGGGCCGGGAAACTCCGGGTCGGCCTCGACCGCCGGGCAGGACGAGTAGCACGCGGCGCACGCGATGCACCGGGGGGTCTCTTTGAACCGCTCGACCTGCTCGGGCGTCATCGAGGTCGGCCGGTCGGCGGGCATTGGGCGAGCGGGGTCGAGCTTCAGGTGCGGCTCCACGCGCTCGTACTCGCGCCAGAACGGCGTCTGATCGACGACCAGGTCGCGCAGCACCGGCTGGTTGTGCATGGGCTCGACGACAATGCGCCCGTGGCGGGCGATCTCGGGGCCGATCTGGGTCTCGCAGGCGAGCCGGCTCTTCGAGTTCACCTGCATCGCGCAGGACCCGCAGATCGCGCTCCGACACGAGTAGCGCAGCGACAGCGTGGGGTCGACCTCGGCCCGGATCCGGAGCAGCGCCGTGAGGACGGGAGTGTGCGGGGCGAGGTCGAGAGTGTAGCGCTGGTAGCGCGCGGAGCGGTCGACCGCGGGGTCGAATCGGTAGACGTCGAAGGTAGCGGAGATCGTCGTGTCGGCCATCAGTACACCCGCTCCTTCGGCTCCCACCGCGTGTACGCGACCGGCGAGTACGACAACTGGGGCCCGTCCGCGGCCTTCTTCGCGAGCGTGTGCCGCATCCACCGCGCATCGTCCCGCTTCGGATAATCGGTTCGGGAGTGCGCGCCGCGGCTTTCCGTGCGGGCGTACGCCCCCACCACGATCGTTTCCGCGAGCTCGAGCATGTGGCCCGTCTCGACCGCGTCGGTGAGGTTCAGGTTGAAGACCCGCGACCGATCGACCACGCGCACGCGCTCGAACCGGGCCCGGAGCGCACGGATCTGACGAAGGCCCTCGAGGAGATCGGCCTCGCTGCGGTAGATGCCTACGTACCGATCCATCGTCCGCTGCATCTCGGTGCGCAAGGTCGACGGATCCTCGCCGTCCGACCGGCTCGACCAGGCCCGGATCGGCGCGACCGAACGGTCGAGATCGGCGGGGTCCAGGGCCGAGGCGGTCGCCCTCTCCGCGTGCTCGGCGGCGGCGACGCCCGCCTGCTTGCCGAAGACGAGGGTCTCGAGGAGCGAATTTCCCCCGAGTCGGTTCGCCCCGTGGATCGAGACGCACGCCGCCTCCCCCGCGGCGTAGAGCCCGGGGAGGTTCGTCTCGCCGCGGATGTTCGTGCCGATCCCGCCCATCATGTAGTGCTGGGCCGGGTACACAGGGATCGGCTCCGTGACCGGGTCGATCCCGGCAAAGTGCCGCGAGTAGTCGCAGATCTCCTGCAGGCGGCTCTCGACCTTCTCCTTCCCGAGGTGCATCAGCTCGAGGTGGACGTAGTCGCCGTACGGGCCGTGGAACCCGCGGCCCGCGAGGACCTCGGTGACGATCGCCCGCGAGACGACGTCCCGGGACGCGAGCTCGAGCACGTGGGGCGCGTACCTCGACATGAACCGTTCGCCGGCCGAGTTGCGGAGGTAGCCGCCCTCGCCGCGGGCGCCCTCGGTGATCAGGATGCTCGACTCGAGCAGGGCGGTCGGGTGGAACTGGACGAACTCCATGTCCTTCAGATACGCGCCCGCGTCGTAGGCGACCGCGAGGCCGTCTCCCGTACAGCTGTGCGCGTTCGTCGTGTGCCCGTAGATCCGGCCCGCCGGTCCGGTCGCGAGCACGACCGACCTCGCCCCGATCATCTCGAACTCGCCGCGACGCCGGTCGAAGGCGACGAGGCCCTGGACGCTCCCGTCCCGGACGAGGAGGTCGGTGAGGTCCCACTCCGAGTAGAGGGTGAACTCCTCGGTCCCGAGACGCTCCCAGAGCCCCTGGAGGAGCGCGAGTCCCGTTCGGTCGGCGGCGTAGATCGTGCGCGGGAACCCGGCGCCGCCGAACGCCCGACGCGCCAGCGAGCCGTCGGGGGCCCGGCTGAAGATCGTGCCGAAGTGCTCCATCTCGACGACCGTCGGCCCGGCTTCGCGGCAGAAGAACTCGATCGCGTCCTGGTCACCGAGGTAATCCGACCCCTTCACCGTGTCGTAGATGTGGGTGTCCACCGAGTCCTCGGCGCCGACCGCGGCGTTGATCCCGCCCTGCGCCGCGCCCGAATGCGATCGTAACGGGTGGAGCTTCGAGACGACCGCGACGTCCCGCCCCGCCTCGACGGCCGCGAGCGCCGCCCGCTGTCCGGCGAGGCCGGCTCCCACCACGACGACCTCGTGCCGTATCATGGACGATCGGGCTCCCGTAGCGGAGGAGGTTTTAATCGGTGTCGTGGCCGGCCGGCGTTCGACGCCCCGGTCGCGGCCGCGGGCGGCGGGGTGTCTTCGTGGTCCCGCGGTAACCGCCGCGTGAGCCGTTATATAGAGTCCTCGGGTCCGCCGTTGGCGTTCCGGTTACTCGGAGGTCGAACGATGCAGAGCGTGGTCAGTGCCGTCGATGAGGAGCGCCTGTTGAAAGGGACCACGACGATCGGCATCGTTTGCAAGGACGGGGTCGTCCTCGCGACCGAGCGCCGCGCCACCGCCGGCAACTTCATCTCGAACAAGCAGACCCAGAAGCTCTTCAAGATCGACCAGAACATCGGGATCACGATCGCGGGACTGGTCGGCGACGCCCAGGTCCTCGCTCGGTATCTGAAGGCGGAGGTCTCGCTCTACCGGCTTCGACGTAGCGCCCCCCTGAGCGCGGAGGGCGCGGCGACGCTGCTCGCCAACATCCTGAGCGGGAACCGCTACTACCCCTACTACGCCTGGCTCATCCTCGGGGGGGTGGACGCGAAGGGCGGGCACGTCTTCTCGGTCGACCCCGCCGGCGGCTGCATCGAGGACCGATTCGTCTCGGTCGGCTCCGGGTCGTCGTTCGCCTACGGTCTCCTCGAGGAGGGGTACTCGCGCGACATGTCGACCGCGGACGCGGTCGACCTCGCGCTGCGGGGGCTCACCGCGGCGATGAAGCGCGACAGCGCGAGCGGGGACGGCTACCTGGTCAACGTCATCACGGCCAAGGAGTACCGCGAACTGACCGAGGACGAAATTAATAAACGCCTGAAAGCCCTTAAGATACCGTTGCCTCCCCAGCTACCGTAGGACCGGGACGCGCCGGGGGCGCACAGCCCCAACCTTTTCCATGGCAGAATGAGTTTCGACTCTCTCGTCGACCAAACCCGGGAAGCGCTGAAAGAGGTGCTTCCCGAAGCAATCGAGGTCACCGACATCGAGCTGGAAGGCCCGCACATCGTCCTCTACACCAAGCAGCTCGACGCCTTCCTGTCGAGCGGCGATTACCTGCGTCAGATCGCCCAGCGACTCCACCGGCGGGTCGTCGTCCGGTCCGACCCCGAGACGCTGATCGACCCGAAGGAAGCGGAGAAGCTCGTCCGGGAGCTGATCCCGGCCGAGGCCGAGATCAACCAGCTCTTCTTCGAGCCCGAGACCGGCGAGGTCACGATCGAGGCGGCGAACCCCGGCGCGGCGATCGGACGGGGCGGGGCGGTCCTGAACGACCTCAAGCGTCGCATCGGGTGGATGCCGACCGTCGTGCGGACACCGCCGATCCCGTCGAAGACCGTCGAGGAGGTCCGCATCCACCTGCGCAACTCGTTCGACGACCGTCGGTCGTTCCTCAAGAAGGTCGGGATCCGCATCGCCCGCGACCCGCTCCCCGAGAAGCTCTGGGCCCGGACGACCGCCCTCGGAGGGTATCGCGAGGTCGGACGCAGCGCCCACCTGCTCACGACCCAGAACTCGAAGATCCTCATCGACTGCGGGATCGACCCGGGGTCGGACCGGACCCCGTACTTCAACGCGCCCGAGCTCCTTCCGCTCGATTCGCTCGACGCGGTCGTGGTGACGCACGCGCACCTCGACCACTGCGGCCTCGTTCCCGTACTCCTCAAGTACGGCTACAAGGGGCCGATCTACTCGACCGCGCCGACGCGCGACCTCATGACCCTGATGCTCCTCGACGCGATCAAGGTCGTCAACCAGGAGGCCCGGCGGGGCCTCTACGACTCGTCGCACGTCCGCGACCTCGTCACCCGGACGGTCCCGTTGCGGTGGGGGGAGACGACCGACATCGCCCCCGACGTTCGGCTCACGCTCCACAACGCGGGCCACATTCTCGGCTCGTCGATCTGCCACTTCCACCTGGGCGAAGGCGACCACAACCTCGCCTACTCGGGCGACATCAAGTTCGAGAGGAGCTGGCTGTTCAACCCCGCGACCAACCGATTCCCCCGGCTCGAGACCCTCGTCCTCGAGTCGACGTACGGAGGTTTCCGCGACGTCCAGCCGAGCCGCCAGCAGGCGACGGAGGCGTTCAGCGCGCTCGCGACGCGCATCCTGTCGCGGGGCGGGAAGCTCATCGTTCCGGTCTTCGCGGTCGGCCGGTCGCAAGAGGTGATGCTCGTCCTCGAGGAGAAGATGCGCGAGGGGAAGATCCCGCGGGTGCCGGTCTACCTCGATGGGATGATCTTCGAGGCGACCGCGATCCACACCGCGTACCCCGAATTCCTCAACAGCCAGCTGCGCACGCAGATCTTCCAGCAAGGCGACAACCCGTTCCTGTCGGACGTGTTCCACCGCGTCGATTCGTCGCAGATGCGCCTCGGGATCCTCGACTCGAAGGACCCCTGCATCATCCTCGCCACGTCGGGGATGATGAGCGGCGGCCCGGTGATGGAGTACTTCCGCGCCTGGGGGCACGACGAGAAGAACGGCCTCCTGTTCGTCGGGTACCAGGCGGACGGCACGTTCGGTCGTCGGCTGCAGCGCGGGATGGCGGACGCGACGTTCCTCGACGGCTCCCGCCAAGTGAACGTCCCCGTCAAGCTCGACCTCGCGACCATCGAAGGGTTCTCGGGTCACTCCGACCGGGTCCAGCTGATGAACTACGTGGCGACGCTCGACCCGCGGCCGCAGCGGATCATCCTGAATCACGGGGAGGAGTCGAAGATCCTCGACCTCGCGTCGAGCCTCCACAAAAGGTTCAATCTCGAGTCCCGGGCGCCGTTCAACCTCGAGGCGATCCGCGTTCTCTAGGCCCGGCAACGGCCGTTCGGCCGGGGGGTAGACGAGGTTTTTTATACGGCTATTCGGGTCGTTCGCCCGCCGCCGTTCGTTCTTGGGAGAGGTATGGATCCGCGTCACCGTCGGTTTCTCGTTCTTGGCCTGGACGGGGGGACGTTCGACCTCCTCGACCCGTTGATGGCGGCCGGCGAGCTCCCGTTCCTCCGGTCGCTCGTCGGACGGGGGTTCCGGGCTCCGCTGCGCTCCGTCTACCCGGCGAAGACGATCCCGGCGTGGTACTCGTTCGCGACCGGCAAGGACCCGGGCGAGCTCGGAATCTTCGGCTTCTCCGAGCCGGACGGGGGGCCCGGCCGCTCGAAGCTCGTGCAGACGTTCCGGCCCGCCGAGGCGGTCTGGGACCGCCTCTCGCGGCTCGGCGTGAAGGTCGGGGTGCTCAACTTCCCGATGGCACCGCCGTACCCTCTCCACGGGTTCATCGTCCCCGGGATGTTCTGTGACGACGCCGCCACGTACCCGCGCTCGTTGCGCGACGAGATCGAGGGCGAGCTCGGCGAAGCGTACCCGGGCGAGCTGCCGGTCTATCGCGAGCCGGAACGCGCCGCGTGGATGGCGCAGGCGACCCGGGCGGTCGAGCAGCGCGGACGCATCGCCGCGCAGCTCGCCCGGGCGCACCGGCCCGGCTTCCTGTTCGCCCTCTTCCGCGAGACCGACCGCGTCGAGCACCAGCACTGGGCGGAGCTCAACCGGCCGGTCTCGGAGATCCCCTCCGACCTTCTCGACTTCTGGCGGGCCGTCGACCGCGCGTGCGCCGAGGTCGACACGGCGTTCCGGTCCGGCGGCGGGCCCGCGGTGACGCTCGTCATCTCCGACCACGGCCACGGCGCGATCCGATCGGACTTCCTGACGAACCGCTGGCTCGCGGACGAGAAGTTCCTTGTCTTTCGGGACGGCCACGACCTCGCCCGGCGACGCTTCGTCTCCCGCCTCGTCTTCCTGGGCCAGCGGTTCCCGCTCGCGCGCCGCCTGAGCCGGGTCGTCGCGGAGTTCCTGCGGGACGGCCGCCACGACGAACTCGCGGCGCTCGTCGGGGGCCGCGCGTCGTTCGAGGACGTTGCGGCCCGCATCGACTGGACCCGGACCCTCGCGTTCTCCTACCCGACGCCCGAAGGGATCTACCTCAACCCGTACAACCCCGACCTGACCCCCGCGCGACGGGCGGAGATCGTCCGGCAGATCCGAGAGCGGCTCGAGGCGTTCCCGGACGCCCACATCGAGGTCTTCGGCCCGAGCGAGCTCTACCGCGGCGCCGCGGCCCCCCGGGCGCCGGCGCTCCTGATCCGCGTCGACCGAATGGAGACCGAGCCGCGCATGGACTTCAGCTATCCCCACCCCCTGATCCGCGACCGACCGGAGTTCTTCTACGGCTCGGGGACGCACCGGATGGACGGGATCCTCATCGGCGCGGGCGACGGGGTGGTCCGCGGCGCCGCGACCCGGCCGCTCAGCTTGCTCGACGTGACGCCGACGATCCTGGACGGGATGGGGCTCGAGACGCCCCCCGAGCTCTCGGGGCACTCGTTCGCCCGCGACCTCGGCCTCTCGGCGTGAGCGGACGCGTCCGCCGGAACGTTTTTGGCGTTCGGCGGCTCCCCGCCCCGAGATGGCGGCCCCGACGGTCGACCTGGTCGCCACCGGACCCCCTCCGTTCGACCCGTACGACCCCGACTCGGCGGCGTGGGCGCTCGCGCGCGCCTTCGCCGCCCGCGGGGACCGGGTGAACGTCCTCTACCCGGCCGGCCCGACGGGCGATCTTCCTCCACCGGGGGCGACCGCGACCCCGATCGCCGTGCCCCTGCGGCGCCCCGGGGCTCTGGTCGAGGCGGCCGACTTCGCGGCGGCGGCGGGTCGGGCGCTCCGGCCCGACGCCGAGCTCGTCGTGCGCGACCCGAGCGGTCTCGGGCCCCTCGGGCTCGGCCGACACCGTCCGTACCTCGCGTCGTTCGTGCGCTCGATCGCGCTCCACGAGTTCGACACCGAGCGGGGGGGTCGTCCGGGCGCCGGATTCGTGGACCGGGTCGACGTCTGGAGGGACCGACGCGCCGTGCGCCGACTCGAGCGGATGGCGCTCGACGAGCCCGACGCGCTCTTCTGCGACCGCCCCGAGCTCGGGTCCGCGCTCGCCACCGAGTACGGGATCGCCCCGGGCCGGCTGCGGCCGACGGTACCTCCCGTGCCGCTCCTGCCGGCGGTCGCCTCGCGCGAGGAGGCCCGCGCCGCCTTCGGGATCCCGCCCGACGTTCCGGTCGCGGTCGCGGCGGCCCCCGACCCGGGCCCCGAAGCGGCCGGCTTCGAGCTCGTGCGCGACGCGTTCCGCCGCGTCCGCTCGTTCTTTCCCGGAGCCCGGCTCCTGCTCGTCGGCGCGACCAGCCCGGCCGAGCCGGGCGTCGTCGGGACGCCGTCGCGCGCGGCGTCGGCGTTCGCGGCCGGGTTCGTTGCGGCCGACGTGGCCCTGTTCGCGCGGAGGTCCCCCGGCTTCGACCCGGGCGTCGTCTTCGCGATGCGCGCGGGGGTCGCGCCGATCGCCGCGCCGTCGGTCACGTTCCCGGTCGACCCCGGTCCGGCGGTCCGCCGGGCGGTGAGCGACGACGCGGGGGACGTCGCCTCGGCGCTCGCCGAGCTCCTCGCCGACCCGGCGCTCTGCCGCGAAGTGAGCGCCCGCGGGACGGCGTTCGCGGCCGCGTTCGACCCGGCGGCGATCGTCCGCTCGATCGGACCCGCCCGGGTGCCGGCGTAAGCTCTTGGTCCCCCCGGCCGCGGCGGCCGACGGCTAACGGCCCGGAGGACCCGTCTCGTCAAGGCGCCACTCGCGGAACCCCCGACCGCCCGAGGCCCGTCGCACCTCGGAGAGGACGTCGTCCCACCGGACCGCGGGCGGAAGCTCGCCGGACTCGAGCGCGTCGAGGAGCCGGCGGAACCGCGCGCGGAGGTCCGCGAACGGGTCGGCCGCCGGGTCCTCCGCCCACGGCCGGGCCTCCCGGTGGATGGTGACGGTGCCGGCCGAGACGCTCCAGACGCCGACCGGCTCCGCGCGAGTACCGCGGGTACGCGCGGCGAGCCGGGCCGCCGACACCGGCGAGCCGAGCGCGACCGAGGTCCAGTCGCCCCACCCCCGGCGTCGCAACGCCTGGACGAGGACCCGACGCGCATCGCTCACCTTCGCCTCCACGAGCCCCACCTCGTCGCCGCGCCGGGCGACGAGGTCGAAGTAGTCGGTCCCGTCGGGGTCGACCCGCACCCGGTAGCCGGCGCGCACCAGGTGGGCGCGGACCGTCTCCACGACCTCCGCCTCGCTCGGCCGGGCACGGCCGGCCCCCGGCCGAAGGCTCACGGGCCGCTCCGCAGGAACCACCGGTCGAGGCGGGAACGGTCGAAGCGGAGGAGGATCGGTCGGCCGTGCGGGCACGTCACGGCGGCGTCGCCGAGCGCCGCCAGCTCGCCGAGGACGCGCGACAGCTCCTCGGGGGCGACCGTGTCGCCGGCGCGGATCGCGGCGTGGCAGGCGAGGGTCGCGGCCGTCCGCTCCTGCATGCCGTCGGGGGCCGTGGGCCGTCCTCCCTCCGCGAGCTCGTCGAGCAGGTCCGACACCGCCTCGGCCCGCGCGCGGGCGCCCCGGAACGTCGGCACCGTACGGACGCGGTGGGTCCCTGGGCCGAACTCTTCGACGTCAAAGCCGGCGCGCAGGACCTCGTCGGCGTGGGCGCGCAGCGCCGCCCGTTGCGTCCCCGAGAGCCGGATCGTCACCGGATCTACGAGCGCCTGGCGGGCGACGGGTCGCCCGCGATAGAGCGCCTCGAACAGCACGCGCTCGCTCGCGGCGTGCTGGTCGATGAGCACGAGCCCCTCGCCCGACTCCGCGACCCAGTAGAGGGACTGGACGCATCCGAGGAGGGTGAGCGACGGGCGCCCCCCGCCCGCCCGGACCTCGACCCGGGCCGGGGCCTCCGACGGCCGGTCGAGCGTCTTTTGGATCGACTCGCCCGCGATTGACGGCCCCGACGACGGGAGGGAGCGCACCGAGCCGACCACCGCACCGGTAGCGGGCGCGCCGAGGGTTCCGAGGTGCCCGACACCGGGCCGGGGGGCGACGTCGGTCAGGGGATCCGCCCCGATCAACGCCTCCCGCACCCGGACGCGGACCGCCTCGGCGACCTCTCGCTCCCGGGCGAGGCGCACCTCGCGCTTCGTCGGGTGAACGTTGACGTCGAGGCGGTGGCGGTCGAGCTCGAGGTGCAGGAGACCGACCGGGTACCGCCCGCGAGGGAGCTCCTGCGCGAACGCGGCGCGCACGGCGCCCTGCAGCGCCCGGGACGCGACCGCGCGTCCGTTGACGGCGAGGTAGAGCCCCCGGGGCGTTGAGGCGGCGAACGGAGGGCGGCCGAGCGCGCCGTAGAGCCGGCCGCCCGGCACCTCGTCGCCGACCGGGAACGACGCCCGGAGGAACTCGGGGCCGAGGACGCGCGCCGCGGCGTCGCGGAGGTCCGATGTCGCCGGGTACGTGCCGAGCTCCCGGCCCTCCGACTCGAGACGGAGCGTTACGGACGGGTGGGCCGCATAGACGCGCTCGACCTGGTCGACGATCTCGAGCTGCTCGGCCGCCGGGCTCTTGAGGAACTTGCGCCGCGCCGGGGTGTTGAAGAAGAGGTCCTCGACCTCGACCGTCGTGCCGGGCGCGCGGGCCTCGACGAACCGGCCCGCGAGGGCGCCCCCAACGACGGAGATCCCTTCGCTCGACTCCTGCTCGCCGGTCCGGGAATACAGGCGCAGCCGGGCGACGGTCGCGATGGCGGCGAGCGCCTCGCCCCGGAACCCGAGCGAGCCGACGCCCTCGACGGGGCCTTCGGGCGCGAGCTTGCTCGTCGCGTGGCGCTCGACCGCGAGCTCGAGCTCGGAGGGCGGGATCCCATGGCCGTCGTCGGCGACCTCGATCCGGTCGAGCCCGCCGTTCACGATCCGCACGGTGATCGCCGTCGCCCCGGCGTCGATCGCGTTCTCGACCAGCTCCTTCACGACGGACGCGGGGCGCTCGACGACCTCGCCGGCCGCGATCCGTTCGACCGTGGCGGGGTCGAGGCGGCGAATCGGTCGTCGCCCGGTGCTCGGGGCGTCGCTCACGGACTCCCTTCGGTCCCGGAGGACCGACGCGCCCGTTGGGAGAGGGCGCGCAGCACGGCGGCCGCTTCCTCGGCCGTCATCTTCTCGACCGCGAGCGACGCGAGCTCGGCGGTCAGGGGGTCCGGCGGGCGAGACGCCGAGCCGTCGAGCAGGACGGCCTGGGTGTAGCGCGGGGAGCGGGCCCGCGGCGTTCGGTGGGCGGCGCCGCCCACCCCGTCCGACTCGAGCCGGCGGAGCATACGGTCGGCTTCGGCGAGGACATCGGTGGGCAGCCCTGCGAGGCGCGCGACGTGGATCCCGTAGCTGCGGTCCGTGCTCCCGGGAACCAGGCGGTGGAGGAAGACGATGCCGTCCGGTCGGTCCGCGACCGCGAGGTGGCCGTTCTCGGCGGCGGCCAGGCCGCGGACGAGGTCGGTGAGCTGATGGTAGTGGGTCGCGACGATGCACCGGGCCTGTGTCGTGTCGTGGAGGTGGCGCAGGGTCGCCCAGGCGAGCGCCAAGCCATCGAACGTGCTCGTCCCGCGGCCGACCTCGTCGAGGAGGACGAGGGACCGCCGGTCCGCGGCCCGCAGGATCTCCGCGACCTCGGTCATCTCGACCATGAAGCTCGACTTCCCGTGGCCGATCTCGTCCGTGAACCCCATCCGGGTGAACAGTCGACGGACGAGGCCGACGCGAGCGAACCGCGCCGGGACGAACGAGCCGGCTTGGGCCAGGACGACCGCGAGGCCGACCTGGCGCATGTACGTCGACTTCCCGGACATGTTCGGGCCCGTCAGCACGAGCAGACGGCGGTGTTCCGCGTCGAGCTCGGTGTCGTTCGGCACGAACTTCTCGCCGAGCTGGCGGTCGAGCACTGGGTGTCGGCCGTCCCGCACGACGAGCGCCGTGGAGGTGTCGACCGTCGGGCGCACGTACCCGCGGTTCCGGGCGAGGTGGGCGAACGTCGCGAGCGCGTCGAGCTCACCGACCGCCCGCGCGATCCGGTGGACGGCCCCGACGTGCCGCTCCGCCGCGTCGAGCAGGGCGTCCCACGCTGTGGTCTCGGCGGTCCGGACCCCATCGCGGGCCTCGAGGATGCGGTGCTCGAGCTCGTCGAGCCGGTCCGACGTGAACCGCTCCGCCTGCGCGACGGTCTGCCGGCGACGGAAGTGCGACGGCACTCGGGCGAGGTGCGGCTTGGTGACCT
Source organism: Thermoplasmata archaeon (assembly GCA_021816865.1). Lineage (GTDB taxonomy): Archaea > Thermoplasmatota > Thermoplasmata > Lutacidiplasmatales > UBA184 > Lutacidiplasma. Next base: position 42,459 of record JAKAWX010000007.1, read on the forward strand.
CGAAGTAGTAGCCGAAGACCTGGTTGTATCCGACCTTGAGCGTGCGGATCCCCGACGCTTCCTGTTCGGAGCGCTCGAGGTCGGCGAGCTCGCGGAGCGCCCCCTCCTCGACCGCGCGGAACCGGTCGACCTCGGGCGCGTGCCCCGGTCGGAAGAGCGTCCCCGGCTCCTCGACGGGGGGAATAACGTCCGGGAGCGCGGCGGCGAGCGTCGCCTCGAGCGTCTCGGGCGGGGCGAGCTCCTCGGCGAGACGCGAAAGACGGCCGAGATCCCCCGATCTCGCGAGAAGCCCCCGGAGCGATCTCGCCGCTGCGAGTCCGGCGCGTAGGACGCCGAGCTCGGGCGGCCGAACCCGCCGTCCCGCGATGCGCGTCGCGATCCGCGCGAGGTCGGCGATCCCCCGCAGCGTCGCCCGGAGCTCGTCGAGCTCGGCGCCCCGCCCGACCAGGGCGGCGACCGCGTCCTGGCGCTCGACGATCGGCGCGACCTCGCCGAGCGGGTTCGCGAGCCAGAAGGTGAGGGTCCGTCGCCCGGAGGCCGTGACCGTCTCGTCGAAGGTCGAGAGGAGCGTTGCCCCGTGCGGGTCGTCCGGATTCATCGGGCGCGTGATCTCGAGGTGCCGCAGCGTCTTCGGGTCGAGGACGAGCCTCGCCCCTCCCGCGGCCCGCTCGAGGAGGGCCAGGTGGGGAACGATCCGCGGCTGCGTCGCGCGAACGTAGGCGAGGAGCCGGCGGTCCGCCTCCGACCCGTCGGCGGGGCCGGGGGCCGGACCCCCGAGCGACACCGGCATTTCCGCCTCGGCGACCGGACCGGGGGCGGCTTCGAGCCGGGCGAACGGGAACTCGTGCCGGAGCGCGGCGAGCGCCCCGGTCTCCGCGTCGGGAGGGAGGCGATAGAGCACTTCGCGCGGCTGGAACGGGGCGAGCGCCGAAACGAGGCCTTCGGCCCCGGGGCCGTCCGCGACGCCGTGGATCCACTCGCCGGTCGTGATGTCGACCACGGCATACGACCCCGGCTCGGCCGACGGCAGGACGACGCTCGCGAGGAAACTGTGGTCGGGGCCGCCGAGCAACCGGTCCTCGACCACGGTCCCGGGCGAGACGACCCGCGTCACCTCGCGCCGCACGAGTCCTTTCGCGAACCGGGCGTCCTCGACCTGGTCGCACAGCGCCACCTTGTACCCCTTGCGCACGAGCCGGCCGAGGTAGGTCTCGACCGCGTGGTGCGGCACGCCCGCCATCGGGGTCCGTTCGCCGCGGGCGTCGGCGCTGCGCGCGGTGAGGACGACGTCGAGCTCGCGGGAGAGGAGCCGCGCGTCCTCGCCGAACGTCTCGTAAAAATCGCCGACCCGGAAGAGAACGAGATGCCCGGGGTAGCGGGCCTTCACTCCCTCGTACTGCTCGAGAAGGGGCGTGGACGGGACGGCCACCGACATGGGCGTCCTCGCGAGCGGGCTACGAGATATAAGAGGCGTAGGGGAGGCGGGGGAACGCTGAGGGGGAGATTTGAACTCCCGTGGCGGAACCGCCACCAGCTTTCAAGGCTGGCGCCTTGCCGGACTAGGCTACCTCAGCGCGGTCGCCGCTAGCGGGGGCCGTAGGAATAAACCCTCTCCCGAAGGCCCGCGGGCGACGGAATGCAGGTGCCGGGAGCTCCGCGGAGACCCTCGCGCGGGGCCTCCGATTCGAACCCGGGTGGTCAGCTTGGAGGGCTGACATCCTACCACTAGATTACACCTGCACGGGACGCCCGCGGACCGAGGGGACGACCGAACACTGAGGTTAATGCTTTGGGGTCGGGGGGCGGCCCGACGGGGCCGACAGATCGAGGAGCGCGACGCGTTCGAGGACGAGCCCCTCCCAAGCGGACGGTGGTACCGCCGCCCATTCCGCCGGCTCGATCCCGAGCCGGCCCAGCGTCTCGGGGTCGACCGGCCGCGGGTACGCGGACGGGTCGGGGTCGAGCTCGAACCGCTCGAGGAGGGCGTTCGGGTCGCGGGGTCGCTCGGCGACGAGAACGACCTCGACGGTCGCGGGCGACACTCCGACCTTCGCGAGCGCGCGCGGCAGCTGGTCGTCGCCGGCGACGTACAGCACGAGCTCGGCCCCGCGGTCGCGCAGCCGGCTCTCGCCCCGGCCGCGCGCTCGGCCGAGGTGGGCCCACGCGGACAGGAGGTGGCGTTCGCCGCCCACCGCTCGGGCGTCGAAGAGGGCGACCAGCGCCTCCGACCCCTTCGCGAGCTCCCGGAGGGTCCGAACGATCGCCTCGGTGGCCGGCGCCCCGGGGCGGCGCCGTCGGGCGCCGACCGCGAGGAGGCCGCGGGATTCGGGAGGAGGAAGCGGCATCGGAGCGATCTCATTCCGCGAGGAACTTGAGGAACTCGTCCCGGGTCCTCGGCTGCAGGGTGTAGTTCTCCTCCTTTTCCCGCCCGATCGTCGACGTCGGCGTCGCGCCGTAGTCGTGGCCGGGGAGGACGACGAGCGCATCGTCGAGCGCGCGGATCCGGCGGTGGAGGCTGTCGTACATCTCGCTGGGGTCGCCGCCCGCGAGGTCGGTGCGGCCGCACTCTCCGACGAAGAGAGTGTCGCCGGTGGCGACGTGTCCTTCGAAGAGGTAGAGGACGCTGTCCTTGGTGTGCCCAGGGGTGTGCAGGACCTGGAAGCGGACGCGACCGGTGTCGAAACCGTCCCCGTCCTCGACCGAGAGGTCCTGGCCGAGCGGGGCGACCCGGTGCGCGACCACCTTCGCTCCGGTACGGGCCCGGACGTCCTGGTTTCCCGCGACGTGGTCCGGGTGGCTGTGCGTGTTCAGGATATACCGGACCTTGACGTGACGGCGGTCGACCGCCTCGAGCACGGCGTCGACGCCGAACGAGGGGTCGATGACGACCCCCTCGCCGCCCTCCTCGTCGGCGACGAGGTACGTGAAGTTGAGGTACGGTCCGATGCGGAACTGGTCGAGCAGCACGCCCTCCACGAGCGGGGAGCGCTATTTGACCGTAGGGGCGGCCCTACGGCACGCTCGCCTCGACCTCCGAGGTGCGTCGGCCGGTGACGGCGTCGAGGACCACCCGTCCGTCGCTCCCCTCCGCGTACCAGTGGGGGACGTAGAGCAGCACGAACGGCCCGAGTCGGATATCTTCGGCCGATGGCGGGATGCGCCGGGCCTCGATGACGAGGGCGCCTCCGTGCTGCTCGGTGTGGTCGACGTGGACGGTGTGGATCCGCCGGATCGCCTCGACGGCGATCGCGAGCGCCTGCCCTTCCGAGAGCTGCGGCGAGAGACGTTGGTGGGGCCCGTCGACTTCGGTGACGAGCTCCCGGTCCCCGTCCCGCCAGGCCTCGGCCCGGCGCGAGACCGCGTTCACGGCGATCAGCTGGCGAACGATCGATCCCGTGCCTCCGTGCGGCGAGGCGGGTCGGACGCGGTAGGCGGCGACAAAGAACGGGACGAGCCTCAGGGTGTATCGAGGCCCGTCGACCCCGGCGAGCGCTTCCGCCTCGGCCCGGTCGATGCGGGGTCGCACGGTCCGCTGCCCCTCCAGCGTGAGGACGAACGGGGGCTCGAGCGGGTGACCCCCGCCCGGTCCGTCGTCCAGCTCTTCGGGGCCGATCCGGGACGGCAGCAAAAGCTCGCCGAGCGCGGAGCCGAGCGTGGACGGGTCAAGCACCTCGATACCGCGGTCCGCCGCGAGGGCGCGGGCGACCGGCCCCGGGTCGTCGTCGTAGACGATCGCGCGGTGCACCGCGTCCGGTGGGAAGAAGGTCTCGACCTCGGCCGGGGACCGGGCCGACGCGACCAGGACGACCGCTCGGTGGTCCCGGGGCCGCACCGCCGTCACGGCGTCCCCGCGGGCCTCGATGCGGTACCCGGCGGCCTCGAGGAGGCGGCCGAGCATGGACGAGGAGACCCCGGAGCGTCGCATCACCGTGCGTACCCGTGGGCCAGAATATCTCGGTTGTGTTGCTCGGGACGCCGGGCCGGTCGGCAACGCGGCCCCGCGAAAGCCTAAGGGTCGGACCGCTTCCTCGGGGAGCGTGGGCCGGTACTGGCTCGGCTGCTCCGGATGGGCGTACGCCGACTGGGTCGGGCCGTTCTACGCGCGGGGCACCCCGCCCGCCGAGTTCCTCCGGTGCTACGCGAGGGTGTTCCGAACCGTCGAAGTCGACTCGAGTTTCTACCGTCCGCCCCCGCCATCGCTCGTTCGCCGCTGGGCGGACGTAGCCCCGTCGGGATTCCGTTTCTCCCTCAAGGTCCCACGAGACGTGACGCACGTCCGCGCGCCGGAGGAGGAACCGGAGGGGCTCCTGGCCGGGTTCCTCGCGAGCCTCGCGCCGCTTCGGTCGTCGGGCCGCCTGGGCGCGGTCGTCCTGCAGTTTCCGGGCTCGTTCCGGGCGGGCGCGACGGCCCGACTCGCCGCGCTCCTCGACCGCATCCCACGGGAGTTCCCGCTCGCGGTCGAGCTGCGCCACGCCTCGTGGTGGACCGAGGGGACGCGGGCCCTGCTCGAAGGCCGGGGGGCGTCGCTCGTCTGGTCCGTGGTCCCCCACACACGACCCCCGCCGTGGGTGACGGCCGACTTCCTCTACACGAGGTTCGTGGGGGATCGGGCCCTGAGCGAGTTCGGCCACGTCCAGCGGGACGGTACGCAGGACCTCGACCGGATGCGCCGGCTCTGGGACGAGGAAGGGCGCCTCGCGACGACCGTGTACGCCTACGCGAACAACCACTTCATGGGCTTCGGGCCGGGGACTATCGAGGCGCTCGCTCGCCGGATGGGCGAGCCGCCGACCGACCTTTCGGCCGCCGCGCGTCCGCGAGGGCAGACGAGCCTGGTCGGTGATCGCGAGACCCCCCGCCCCAAGGATTAATCTCCGGTACGCCTCCCGTAGTGCGGGAGCGTCGGAGAGGCCGTGCGGACGATCCTGTGCGCCAGCGACGCGCCCGACGAGCTCATCGGGCGGGCGTTCGCGACCGTCGTCGACGAGGTCCAGCGGGAGGTCCGCTATCAGGTCGGCCCGAGCCGGGTCGCGCTCTTCGTCGGGTCGAAATTCTTTTTCCGGACGAACGACCGGATCGCGGGGATCCTGCTGGCGGTCTCGAACGGGGCCACCGAGCGGATCGACCTGATCTACGGGGGCGGCGGTTCGGGCCTCCTCGGGGCCCAGTGGGGAGCGGGAGACGACCTGGAAGGACAGTTGACGGAGGCGATCGCCGGGGCCCTCCGGGGCGCGGGGCTCCGCTTCGAAGAGTCCCCGGGGACCCCCGAAGGACCGTCACCGCCCGGCTCGTCACCGCTTCCCTAGGTCCGCGCGTCCCCACGCACCCCGCCGGCACCGCGCCCGGCGGACTCGTTTCGGCTCCGGCGAACGCGAACGAGCGTCAGGAACGAAACCCTTTAAGTCCGCGAGCGGGTCCAAACGCTCGCCGATGGCCGAGGCCGTCACCCTCCGGGTCGCCGAGGCGTTCCAGCAGGACATCGGTCTGGGCACCGCCCGGCTGGACGTCCAGACGCGCCAGCGGCTCAAGGTCGGACTCGGCGACATCGTCGAGGTCCGCGGCCGCAAGCCGACGCCCGCGATCGTGAGCCGGGCCCAGCCGGACGACGAGGGCAAGGGCGTCGTGCGGATCGAGGCCGTCGTCCGACGCAACGCGGGCGTGAGCATCGGGGACCGGATCTCCGTCCAGCGCGTCGACTGTCCGACCGCCGATACGATCACGATCGCCCCGATCTACGCGGGGTCGGCCCGAATGGACCTCGGGCCCGGGCTCGAGAGCTTCGTCGCGAAGGCGCTCGCGCGTCGGCCGTTCGTGCGCGGAGACGTCTTCGTCATCCCCGGGGTCTTCCTGATGGGGGGGTCGCTGCCGTTCATGGTCGTCGCGACCCAGCCGAAGGGGATCGTCCAGGTCGCTCCGTCGACGCTGATCACGATCAAGGAGGAGACGGTCAGCGAGACCGAGGTCGCCGCTCCGCGCATCTCCTACGAGGACATCGGGGGTCTCACGGAGAAGCTCGGACGCGTCCGCGAGATGATCGAACTTCCGCTCAAGCATCCCGAGCTGTTCGACCGGCTCGCGATCACCCCACCGAAGGGCGTCCTCCTTTACGGGCCGCCCGGCACCGGCAAGACCCTGATCGCGAAGGCGGTCGCGAACGAGGCGGGCGCCCACTTCATCGGCATCCAGGGGCCCGAGATCATTTCGAAGTACTACGGGGAGAGCGAGAAGGAGCTCCGCGAGAAGTTCGAGGAGGCCGAGAAGAACGCGCCGAGCGTCATCTTCATCGACGAGCTTGACTCGATCGCGCCGCGGCGGGACGAGGTCGTCGGCGAGGTCGAGCGGAGGGTCGTCGCCCAGCTGCTGACCCTGATGGACGGCCTCTCGGGCCGGGGAAACGTCATCGTGATCGCCGCGACGAACCGCGAGGAGGCGATCGACCCCGCGCTGCGACGCCCCGGGCGATTCGACCGCGAGATCGAGATCGGGGTGCCGACGCAAGAGGGCCGCCTCGAGATCCTGCAGATCCACACGCGCGGGATGCCGATCGAGGGGAGCGACCGGGACCGCGACCGCACCCTCAAGGAGCTCGCGGCGCAGAGCCACGGGTTCGTCGGCGCCGACCTTTCCTCCCTCGCTCGCGAGGCGGCGATGCGCGCCCTCCGGCGCTACCTGCCCGAGATCGACTTCGACCAGCCGATCCCGCTCTCCCTGCTCGAACGGATGAAGGTGACCGAGACCGACTTCCGCGAGGCGCTCAAGCAGATCGAGCCGTCGAGCCTCCGGGACGTCGCGGTCGAGGTCCCGACGACCCGGTGGAACGAGGTCGGCGGGGTCGAGCGTGTCCGCCGCATCCTCGAGGAGTCGGTCGAGCTGCCGTTCAAGAACCCCCAGGTCTACCGCCACATCGGCATCGAGCCGCCCCGCGGAATCCTCCTCTACGGTCCTCCCGGGGTCGGGAAGACCCTGCTCGCGAAGGCGGCCGCGACCGAGAGCCAGGCGAACTTCATCTCGGTGAAGGGCCCCGAGGTGATGAGCAAGTGGGTCGGCGAGAGCGAGAAAGCCGTCCGGATGATCTTCAAGAAGGCCCGCCAGGCCTCGCCGTCGATCGTCTTCATCGACGAGCTCGACTCGATCGCACCGCGCCGGGGCCTCCAGACGTCGAGCGGGGTGACCGAGCGGATCGTGAACCAGCTCCTCACCTCGATCGACGGCCTCGAGAGCCTCGAACGCGTCCTGGTCATCGCGGCGACCAACCGCCCCGACATCATCGACGAGGCGCTCCTGCGGACCGGCCGGTTCGACCGCCTCCTCTACGTCGAGCCTCCGACCTCGGCCGGCCGGCTCGAGATCCTCAAGGTCCATACCCGCAAGATGCCGCTCGCGGACGACGTCGACCTCGAGTCGCTCGCGGGCCGCACCGAGGGGTACGTCGGGAGCGACCTCGCGGCGCTTTGCCGAGAGGCGGGGCTCACCGCGATCCGCGAGAACCTCCGGGCCTCGAAGGTCACGCGCGCCCACTTCGACGCGGCGCTCAAGCAGGTGCGGGCGTCGTGCGACCCCGAGTCGCTGCGCTTCTACGAGGAGTTCGAAAAGCACCTCCTGAAGGAGCGCGTCGGCCGCCGGCGCGACGAGCCGGTCGAGGGGATCTACCGCTAGTCCCCCCGGGCTCGAGCGCTGCCGGCGAGCGCTGCCGAGCAAGCTATAAGTAGTGAGGCAAGGTTCGGCGCGCCGCCCCCCCCGATAGGGGGCTATCGTACGGGAGACGTGAAACAGTTGGGTAAGCACCTGTACCGCGCCGCTCTGTGGGCGCTCGTGATCGTCGTGCTGGCGAGCCTGCTGGCCACGGTCCCCGGCATCCTCGGGGCTTCCCCGAGCTACACCCTGACCGGTTACGTGCGACAACCCGGGGGGGCTCCGGTCCCCGCGGGTGTCCAGGTCGACCTGGTCTCTCGGGCCACGGGCACGGTGTACACCACCCAGACGGTCGGCGCGGGCGGCCAGTTCTCCTTCACGAGCGCGGGGACGCAGAACGCGCTCGTCCCCGGCTACTGGTCCGTCTACGTGCCCGCCCAGGGGAACGGCAGCTGGACCGGCTGCAAACCGTGCGCCGCGCTCCCCGTGAACCAGAACCCGCAGTGGAGCTACCAGAGCGTGACGGAGCTCACGACGACGTCGAGCCCTACGATCGTCACCGGCGTCCAGGTCCTCGCGTACAACACGACGTTGAGCGGCACCGTGAGCCAGGGCGGTTCGCCCGAAGCTGGCGCGTCCGTTCGCCTCCTTGCCCCCACGTACAACGGCCTCGTTCTTTCGAACAACACCACCGCGTCGAACGGCGCCTACAGCCTCAAGGTCCCGTTCGGCACGTGGGTCCTCCAGTCGACCGCGCCGGGCCCCTCCCCCAATTACGTGAACTCGACGAAGGTCGTGATCTCGAGCCGCTCGCCGCCCGCGGTCAATCCGCAGATCCAGCGCTACCTCGTCGCGGGGAACCTCCTGACCACCTCCGGTGCCCCGGTCGCCAGCCCCGGGAACGCGACCCTCTTCGACGGGTACAACGGCTACATCTACACGAGCGCGACGGCGCCCGGTGGGTACTACCAGCTGGGGACCTACGCGGGGAACTTCTCGAGCGGTTCGCAATCGTTCGACGTGATCCTGTCGTCGTCGGGGTACTCGACCGCCTGGTATCCCCTCACGGTGACGAGCGGTTCGCCCGTGACGCATGACGTGACGGTCCCGACGATCGCCCCCCGGCAGCTCGGCGTCTACACGACCACCCTGAACTTCTCGGCGCTCAACACCGCGACCGGCGCCGGCAACGTCACGGTCCGCACGAACGCGGTCCTCGGCAACGACACCGTCTTCCCGAACCTGCCGAACGGCACCGTCGGTCAGCTCTGGGCCCAGCTCGGGCTCGATTTCGCGCATTCGCTCTCGTTCCCCAGCACCTCGCTGCCCACGGTCTACGCGCTCGCCAACGCCTCGGGGCCGTTCTTCCCCGTGGCGCAGGCGCTCCTGACGGTGAACGGGACCGGGTTCGTCGCCCCGACGACCCCGGAGTCGCTCGCGTCCGGGACGTCGACCTGCAGCGGGAGCTGCGGGCTCGGCAGCAACGCGACCCTCGGCCTCAACTGGTCGGGGCAGTACGCGCTCAACGGCACCGTCGCGAAGAACAGTCCGACGTACTCGATCGGGTTCAACTTCCGCCACCCGTCGTCGAGCCTTGACGTGTTCAACTACACGCTCGTGCTCCCGGCGGGCTACGTCCTCCAGGCGGGAACCGCGGCCCCCGCGAACACGGCCCTCGTCGCCGACGGGCCGGGCGGAACGTGGACCAGCTTCACCCTCTCGAGCCAGGCGAGCACCACGCCGGGCGGGACGGCGCAGTTCACGATCGTGAAGTACGCGGGCCTGACCGCGGTCGTCAACGCGACCGTGCCCGGCTTCTTCGGGTTCTCGAACCAGAATGTCCTCAACCAGACCGAAGGCAACTACACGGTCGAGGTCGGCGTGGGCCAGAACGTCACGTTCAGCGCGCAGAACTCGATCTATCCGGCCGGGACGAACGGCACGCGGTTCGCCTGGACGTTCGGCGACCTCGGGACCGCCACGACCTCGACGCCCTCCGCGTCCCACATCTACACGACCCCGAGCGGCGCGACGCCCGAGAACGGGACCCTGACGGTCACGAGCTCGGGGGGCCGCACCAACTCGACGGTGTTCCACGTCTGGGTGGCGTCGGGACCCGTGACCGCGGGGATCGCGTCGAACGCGACCGCGAACGAGACCAAGTCCGCGGGCGGGGTGACGTATCTCTTCCTCAAGTGGGGCACGACGCTGAAGTTCAACGCAACGCCCAGCACGGCCGCCGTCTCGCCGAGCGCCCCCGTGAAAGGGGTCCTCTCGGTCGCGTCGTTCGCGTTGACGTCGAAAGGGTTCACCCAGAGCGCGAACTACTCGGCGGGCCAGGGCGCGTACTTCGGTTCGAACTTCAGCGTCCAGTTCCTCGGCGCGGGCGCGTACCTCTCGAACGGGATCGTCAACGGCACGCTCGTTCCGCTCAAGGGCTGGCAGTACAACCTCTCGTTGACCGTATGGTCCGGCGGAGGGCAGTCGGCGAAGGCGTCGCTCGTGATCCTGGTCAACGACACCCAGGCCCCGGTCTCCGCGTTCCAGATCCTCAACGCGGCCGGTAAGCCCGTGTCGGGCACCGGGCTCGTGGCCGGGTCGAACGCGTCGACGCTCGTCCAGCTGAACGGGGCGAACGCGAGCGACCCCAACAACGGGTCGATCACGAAGTACTACTGGCTCGTGACGAACGCCGGGGACAGCTCGATCCACCTCGGCGTCAACGCGACCGCGGTTCGGCCGTACCCGCTCCTCTGGCTCGCCGCCCAGTCGAAACCCTACACCGTGAACCTCACCGTCTGGGACCTGAACGACAACCACGGCTACTCGACGCAGTCGCTCACGGTCACGGTGAACTCCTCGATCACGCCGATCCTGCAGGCGAACAACCTGACCGGGCCCACGAAGCTCACGGACGGAAGCTCGTACACCTTCTGGGTGAACGTGACGGTGGGCGGCGGGACGCGGTCGGTCGCCCAGAACGTCGAGGTCGCCTTTTACATGACGAGCCCCGGCGGGACGAGCCGTACGTACGTGGCCGGGTCGCCCGGGTCGGTGCGGTTCTTCAACTACACCTCCCCCGGCGTTCCGAACTCGGTCGCGATGTCGGTCGGATCGATCGCGAGCCTCGCGTACAACACGACCGTGCGCGCCCAGATCACGTGGACGCCCGGCCTCACGGGGAACTTCGTGCTGTACGCGAACGCGACCGCCTCGAACGAGTTCTCGGGGGACATCGCGTCCGGCTCGGGGGTCCGATCGATGTCGGTGACGCTCAGCCCGAACCCCACGACGCAGCTCCTCGAGTACGTCGCGATCGGGGTCGTCGTGGTGGTGGTGCTGCTCCTCATCATCGTCTACTACCGCCGCCGGTCGGGCCGGGGTCCCGCCCCGAAGACCTCGACCGGCCGCTCCGGGCTCGAGCGCGGCAGCCGCCGCTCCGGGCCGGACGACGACGACGAATCGTAGGGCTCGGGCCACCTACGGGACAACCCCTTCTCCGCCCGTTTCTTGACGCCCCGGTGCCGAGGCCCCACCTACCTTCTGGGCCGCCCGGACGCGCCCGGAACCGTCCTGCGCCCGCGAGGAGGCCGCAATACACCGGGGGCCGACCGCGAACGAAGCGCGGGCGGGCCCGCCTACCCGTAGGGACCGACCTCGTCGAGCAGGTCGACGTGGGTGAGCAGCATCCGCCGGCAACAGTACCGGTGGAGACCGAGCGCGTCGAGGACCGCGCCGGCGGGCTCGCCCCGGGAGGTTCGCTCCCGGTACTCGTCCCAGCACTGGCCGATCACGGCGCCGCAGGTGAAGCACCGGACGGGCACCATCATCGTCATCGGTTCGATCCTCCGCCGCCGTTCAGCGGTACGACTTCTGGCGGCGCTTGCGCGCGCCGCGGCCGCCCGCCCGCTTGGGGAGCTTGCGGCGGGGGTCGTTCACGATCAGCGAGCGGTCGTAGTGCTTGAACGTCTCGCGCAGCTCGGGGTCCTTGAGCCACTCGAGGAGCCCGCGCGCCACGGCCGTGCGGGCCGCCGACGCCTGGCCGATGATCCCGCCGCCGCGGACGTTCACCGAGATGTCGAGGTTCTTCGCCTTCGCCCCGACCATCAGGAGCGGTTCCTGGACCTTCTGACGCACGATGTCGGGCTCGACGAGCTCGAGCGGCCGGTCGTTGAAGTGCACGAGCCCGGCGCCCTTGCGCACGGTCGCTCGGGCGACCGCCGTCTTCCTCTTGCCGGTCGCGAGCACGATCACGGGCGCCTTCATACGCGCGCCCCCAGGAGGCGGGTGACCTCTTCGAGCGTGATCGGCGGACGGGCCGTCGGCCGCGCGCGCGCTCCCTCGAGCGTCTCGGTCGTCGCACCCTTGAGGGCGTCGGGAACGCCGATGTGGACCTCGAGGCGTCGGAACGCGACCTTCCCGCGGCTCTTCAGGTGCGGGAGCATCCCGCGGACGGTGCGTCGAAAGATCCGGTCGGGGTATCGAGGATAGTGGGGACCCGAGCGCACGGAGCCGCGCGCGCGCGCCGCCGTGAAGTGGGCGATCACCTGGGAGCGGCTCCCCGTGACGAGGCTCTTCTCGGCGTTGACGACGACGATCGACTCGCCCCGGAGCAGTCGACGGGCGATCAAGCTCGCCGCCCTCCCGAGGATGAGGCCGCTCGCGTCCACGACCGCGGGCGGAGCCCCCGTACCGGCGTCAGGCAAGGAGGCGCACCCCCGAGCCGTCCGGGCGACTTTTGAGAAGGTCGTGGACCGTGATCGCCGTGCCCCCCGCAGCGTGGATCTTCGCCCGGGCCTCGCTCGAGTAGGCGAACGCCGCGACCGTGAGGCGCTTCGAGAGCGGGCCGGTGGCCAGGAGCTTGCCCGGCACGACGACCGTCTCCTCGGGCGAGGCGAGGCGCTCGAGGTGCCCCACGTTGAGGGGCATCGAGCGGCGACGCGGGCGCTCGAGCCGGTCGGCGACCGAGCCCCAGATCGGGGCGTGGTGCGACCGGGCGGCGCGTCGCAGTTCGACGACGAGCCGCACGAGCTCCGTGTTCTCCTTGCGAACCGTACGGGCCATGCGCGGGACGCCTCCGACCCGGGTGCCCGATATAAGCGTTGCCGCCGAGCGACGCCGCACGGCGACCGGAACGGGCCGGCCGGCCGAGCGCGCGGACGGTCCGGACGCTTCCGATTCCCACCAACGGTTAAATACGCCCCCCCGCCATCGGCGCCCGAGGCCCTCCCTATGCGCAAGTTCCTCACCGAACTCCGAGGCAAGACCGTGATGACCAACGACGGCCAGATCCTCGGGTTGATCGACAACTTCGTCGTCGACACCATGACCGGCGGGATCGCCCACGTCCTCGTGACCCCGAGCGAGGACGTCGAGCAGCGCCTCTTCCAGAGCGACGCGTCGGGCCGCCTCGTGCTCCCTTTCAAGAGCATGCGCGCGGTGAAGGACGTCGTCGTGATGGACATTGGGAAGTGAGACGAACCTTCGTCGTCCGCTGACCTCGGTCGTCATAACCGTACGCAACGAGGAGCGGCACCTCGCTCCGCTGCTGGACAGCCTCCTCGTGCAGGAGGGGCCGCTCGAGGTCGTGGTCGTCGACGCCGAGAGCCGGGACCGCACGTTCGAGATCGCCGCCGCGTACGCCGCGCGCTACCCCGACCGGATCCTTGCCGTTCGCCGCTCGGGCTCGCGCGGGGTCGGACGGAACGCCGGCGTGGAGCGGGCCCGCGGCGCGTACGTCGCGTTCATCGACGGCGACTGCTACGCGGACCCCGAGTGGCTCGGGCGGATGCGCGCCGGGCTCGCGACGGCGCAGGTCGTCGCCGGGCGCACGGAGAACGTCGGCAAGCCCCGCTACGGCCAGCTCGAGCGCGTCGAGCTGTTCCAGAGCGGCTACGACGTTACCTACCCGTCGTGCAACCTCGCGTACCGGCGGGAGCTCTTTCGACGGCTCGGGGGATTCGACCCCCGGTTCGTCACGGCGGAGGACATCGACCTCAACCTGCGCGCCGTGCGCGCGGGCGCGTCGATCGGCTACGACCCCGGCGCGGTCGTCTACCACCACATGCGGACGTCGTTCGTCCGGTTCCTCTACCAGGCGTTCTGGAACGGCTACGGGCGCAAGCAGCTCACGGAGAAGCACGGGAGCCTGTGGGGACGGTACCGCGTCCGTCGGCTGATCACGGGCCAGCGGTCGGTCGTTGCATGGGCCCGGCTCGCCGCGGCGTTCGCGGGGTACGCGTTCCGGGTCCTCACGGGCGCGGACCACCGGCTGGCGCCGCCTCGCGAGTCGGGAGCGAATCCGCCGACTCAGGACGGGGGATCGGGCGCGACCGACGACGGCGGGCCCCCGCCTAGTTCGCCTTCAGTACTTCGGCGACCTTGACGACCTCGGCGAGGACCTTCCCGAGGTCCGCGCTCTGGTCGACGACCGCGACGAGCAAGGCCTTCTTGCCGCTCCCCACGATCACCGTCTTCGAGTCGTTCCCTTCGATGACGATGCGCTCGGGCGGAGAGCGGTTGAGCTCGGTGTTCGCCGTCGCCGCCGCGCCGAGGATCGTGGCGCACATGATGGCGAACGTTTCCGTGTACACCCCCGCCGGGACGTCCGCGTACAGGACGAGCCCGTCGCGCGAGACGAGCGCCGCGGCGATCCCCGCGATGCGAGACTTGAGGTCCTTGATGACCGCGCCCACGTTCCCGGTTGCCATCATCTGTGCTCTGACCCCTCTACATCTCCTCGATACGGAAACGGCACTCGGGGTGCCCGGTGCTGGCGCACATCTCTTCGGTACACTTAGCACGGCTCCCCTTAAAACGTTCGTAGAACTCGCGGAGCATCCCCCGCAGGCGGTGGCAGGTCGGGATGTCGCTCGGGGCGACCTCGATCGACCCCTTGACGACGACCTCGTGGTCGGTGAACGCGATCTCGTCGACCCAACCGCGCTCCTTGAGGATGTGACCGACGCGCTCGAAGTAGTGGCCGCGGTCCTTGAGCGCCTCCTCGGCCATCCCCGATCCGATGACCGACCCTTCCTTGAAGAAGAGGCCGTGGCACGCGTGCGACATCACGCCCTCGTAGAGCTCCTTGATCTGGCGGAGCTCGCTCTGGTCGATCTTGACCGATCGCATGGACGGGGCGGGCACCGCGGCGCCTCGTATATATGTATTCAGGCAGGAACGGAAAGCCGTTCCGTCACTCGTCGGCGCCGCCGTCGGCGTCGAGCGGGGCCGCGCCGGCCGCGAGCGTCCCCTCGAGCGCATCGAGCGTCGTGAACCGTCCCGCCTGGACCTTGGGCCAGGCGTCCCGGCGGTCGAGCAGGACCGCGCGCAGGCCGGCGCGGTGCGCGGCCCGCACGTCGCTCCAGAAGAGGTCCCCCACGTAGGCCGTGCGGGCCGGCGCGCTCCCGAGGCGCTCGCACCCCGCCCGGAACGCCGCCCGATCGGGCACCACCGGGCCCGGCGGGTCCCCCGCGACGAGGAGGAGCGCCTCGGGAAGGCCCGTCCGCCGCAGGAGCCAGCGCGCCGCCTCGCCCGGTAGCGGAGTCGCGACCCCCGACCGCACGCCGGCCGCCGTGAGCCGGTCGAGGGCCGGACGGACGTCGGCGAAGCGCTCGACCTCGCCCGCGGGTCGCAGAAAGCGCCGCACCACCGCCTCGCTCTCGGCGTCGGGGAGCGGATGCCCCGCGAGCGTCGCGAGGGTGTCGGCAAGCTGCCGGCGCAGTTCGGCGAGGTCCGCGGGCGGGGCCTTTCCCGTGAGCCCTTGCCATCGACGGCGGTCCCAGGCCTTGAGGGAGCGCTTGACCGCCGATCGGACCCGGCGATCGCCGAGGAGGGGTCCTTGGGGCTTCCACGCCCATTGCCACGCGGCCGGGGTGTGGAACGGGACGAGGACGTCGTCGAGGTCGAAGAGGACCGCCTCGATCGTGTCGGTCCCGTACGGAAGCGTCACGCTCGTCGAGCCTAGGCGCGGCCGGTCTTCTGCAGTTCGAGGAGGTCCTCGGTGGAGACCTTCTCGCCTTTCTTGAGTCGGGCGAGGAAGTCCTCTTCGCGCGGAGGCTCCGCCTCCCCCCAGCTCGCCGGGGCGTGGCCGCCGCGGGCCGCGTAGAGGAGCTTCTCGATGTCGCGGACCTCTTCGATCGCCGCGATGTGCGCGCGATGGGCCTCGTCCGCCTGGCCCTTGACCTCGATGAGCTTTTGCTGGACCTCGTCGGCCCGGCGGCGCAGTTCGTCGACCGACTCGTAGAGCGCGACCATCGCCTCGTGCTCGGCCTGGGCCTCCTCGGCGTACCGCCCGACCGCGGCGTGGTGCGCCTCGGCCTCCGTCCGGGCCTCGGCGAACGCCTTCAACGTCTGCTCGACCTCGGGATCCTGCCGGAGCTCCTGGTCCTGCTCCCGGATCTCTGCCTCGAGCCGCTTCATCTCCTCGATGAGACGCTTTTCCTGTTCGTTCGTGAGCGCCGTCGTCATGTGACGGAACTCGAGCTCCTTCAACTCCTTCTTCAGGCGCCAGACGGGGACGGCCCCGGGTCGGGGGGCGCGCGCCCGCTTGAGCTCCTGGACGCGGTCGCCGAGCTCCTGGAGCTTGCGGTTCCACTCCTCGCGGAACGCCTTCTCCTCGCGGACCTGCGCGTTGAGGGTGTCGCGTCGCCGGCGGTGCTCCTGGGCTTCCGAGCTCTTGTCGTGAAGTTCGTCGAGGATGCGAGAGCGCTCTTCGGCGGTCGCCCGTGCGTCGGCGTTCAGGCGGTCCCGACGCGCCCGGGACTCGTCCGCCCGGGCGTTCGTCTCGGCTCGCCGTTTCTCGAGCTCTTCGGTCGCGTCCGTCAAGCGGCCACCGCCCGGTGCGGGACACGCCCTACCGGGGAGGCGTTCGACAAGAGGGCCCGATATAAAGACTTCCGACGGACCCCGGAGCTCGGCTTCGCCTGCCGCGTCACCCTAATAACCCGCACCCTCGATGAATCGCGCGTGGAGGAGGTCGGGCGGATCTTCGGCGACGTTGGGCTCGGCCAGTTCCAGCTGAGCCTCTCGCACCCGATCGAACGGGGCGATTACCTCGCGGTCGAGGACGAGCAGCACGGCAAGGTCCTCTGCCAGCTCGACGACCTGAAGCGCAAGAGCGATTTCGACCTCGAGCGCGCGGGGAGCCTCGGACCGAAGGACGAGGCGGCGATCCACGAGAACCTTCTCGGGACCGCCCGCATCATCGGCTACCGCGACGGGCAGGGGCTCGTCAAGATCCCGACGATCCCGTTCCGACCGGGGGCCCACGTCTACCGGGCCGAAGAGCCGCTGATCGCCGACGTCCTCGGCCTCAAGCACCGTCCGAACGTCGGGGCGTACGTCGGTCTCCTGCGCAACCACAACCTCAGGGTCGAGCTCGACATCAACCAGCTCGTCCAGCGCCACGTGAGCGTCCTCGCGAAGACCGGTGGCGGGAAGAGCTACCTGCTCGGCGTCCTGATCGAGGAGCTCCTCCGCCACCGGGTGACGTGCGTCATCATCGACCCGCACGGGGAGTACGGCTCGCTCCGCGTTCCGGCGGAAAAGAACGGGGTCCACGCGCGCTTCGGTGTCGAGTCCCAGGGGTTCGCGCGCCAGGTGCAGGAGTACTCGCCCGACGTCTCCCTCAACCCGACCGCGAAGCCGCTCACGTTCTCGCTCCGCCACATCGACCCGCGCGACCTCCTCGTCTTCATGGGGCTCACGAACGTCAAGTCGTTCCTCGCGCCGCTCAAGCAGTTGATCGAGCGCGTCGGCGCGTCGAACCCGGACTTCTCGGTCCACGACCTCGTCCGCGCCGCGGAGGGCGGCGAGGGGATCGTCGCCGAGACCCTGCACGAGCGGCTCGAGTACGTCGAGCAGACGAAGCTCCTCGGACCGGTCGGCACGAGCCTGAACGACCTCGTGAAGAAGGGCGATGCGACGCTCGTGAACCTGCGCGGCGTCGCGCCGGACGTGCAAGAGCTCGTCGTCGCCCGCATCGCGTCGACGCTCTTCGAGAACCGTAAGAAGGACAAGATCCCCCCGCTCTTCCTCGTGATCGAGGAAGCGCACAACTTCGCCCCCCAGCAGGGGAGCGCGACGTGCTCGCGAACGCTCAAGAACATCGCGAGCGAGGGCCGGAAGTTCGGCCTCGGCCTGTGCGTCGTCACCCAGCGCGCCGCGCGGATCGACAAGAGCGTGCTGTCGCAGTGCAACACCCAGCTGATCCTCCAGGTGACGAACCCGCTCGACTTGAAGGCGATCGCCCAGTCGATCGAGGGGCTCACGAACGGGATGACCGAGATGATCCAGTCGTTGCCCGTCGGCACCGCCCTCATCACGGGAGGGGGCTACCACACGCCCCTCTTCTGCGAGGTCCGGCCGCGCGCGACCCGGCACGGCGGCGAGAGCGTCCAGATCGTCGCGGCGTGAGCACCGGAGCGCTCCGCGACCGCCGGGTCCACGCCCCCGGACACTGCGCTCGTCTTTGGGGGGCTTTTGGTCCGGGCCTACTTCGTGCCCGGGACCGGCTTCGCGGCCCGGCTCACCGAAGCCTATCTCGACCGCCGTTTCCTGCACCGGGAGGTCGGTCGCCCCGAGCGCCCGTGGCTCTTCTTGGCCGGTCCGGACGGGTCCGCCGACCCGCGCCCGGTCACGCCCGGGAGGACGCCATGAGGTGCCGCACGACCAGTCGGACGCCGAAGGCGGTCGCGCCGACGTTCTGGTACGCGGGCTGGTACTTGCGGGTCGCCGGGGTCGTGTAGGACGCGCCGGCGATGTCGAGGTGCGCCCACGCGGTCCCCGGGCCGACGAACGTCTCGAGGAAGGCCGCCGCGGTGAGCATCCCGGCGACCGGGATCTCGATCGAGTTCCGCACGTCCGCGATGTCGCTCTTCACGAGCTCGCGATGGTAGTCGGTGAGCGGCATCCTCCACACGGGTTCGCCCGTCGCCGCGGAGGCGGCGAGAAGGCTTTGGGCGAGCTTGTCGTCGTTCGAGACGAGGCCCGCGGTGTCGTCGCCGAGCGCGACCACTTGGGCACCCGTGAGCGTCGCAAGGTCGATCACTTCGTCCGGGCGGTAGTGCTGGACCACGTAGCCGAGCCCGTCCGACAGGACGACCCGACCCTCCGCGTCGGTGTTGACGACCTCGATCGTCTTGCCGCTGAACGTCCGCACGACGTCGCCCGGGCGGTACGCCGAGCCGCTCGGGAGGTTCTCCGAGGCGCAGAGGACGCCGAGGACCCGGGGCGCGACCTTGAGCGTCGCGGCGGCCCGCAGGATGCCGAGCACCGCGACGGCGCCCGACTTGTCGAACTTCATGTTCTGCATCGCGAGCCCGGGCTTGATCGAGATCCCGCCCGAGTCGAACGTGATCCCCTTCCCGACGACCGCGATCGTGCGGCCGCGCTTTGCGCCCCCGGGGTACTCGAGGACGATCATCCGGGGAGGGTGGACCGATCCCTGGCCGACCGCAAGGATGCCGCCGCAACGCATCTCCGCGAGCGCCTTCTCGTCGAAGACCGTGACCTTGAGCCCGACCTCCTTGCCGAGCGCCCGCGCCTCTTCGGCGAGTCGTTCGGGGGTCGCCGTGTCGGCGGGGAGGTTCGCGATCTCCCGCGTCCAGACGACCGTTTCGGCGATCTCCGACTGCTCGGCGACCGCCTTCTTCAGCGCCGCCTCCTCGCGGCCGTGCTCCTCGCCGAGGTGGACGGTCGCTTCCTCGACCCCGCCCTCCGAGCGTGCCTTGTACTTCGAGAACTCGTAGCCGCCGAGGACGGCCCCGTCGACGAGGGCCCGCGCGGACGCCTCGGCGCCCACGGCGTCCGCGACGAACGAGGCGAGCCGGAACGAGAGCGTTCGGGCCCCCTTTCCCCGGAGCGATCTCACGACCTCGGCCGCCGCCCGACGCACGATCTCGGCGTCGAACCGGGCCCGCGGGCCGAGCCCGACGAGCACGACCCGGCCCCGGCCGTCGGGGCGATGAAAGACGGTGAGCTCCTTGCGCTTCCCGCGGACCTCCTTTCGCTCCCACGCGGTCCTGAGGGCACCGCCGGTCGCCTCGTCCTCCTTGGCGAGCGAGCGAGGGAACGTGTCGTCCTTCTCCCCGCGCTCGAAGACGCCGGAGGCGGCGGCGTCAGCGACCGCCGCAAGCGCGGCGCGACGGTCCGTCTGGACCTTCATCGCCGGTCCCCTCTAGAACGAGGGGCGGATCTTCTGCCGGTCGATGCGGATGCCCGCCGGCGTGATCGCGAGAAGGTTCTTCGCGATCCCGGCGACGTCCCCGCCCGTGTCCTTGGCGACGTTCTTCAGGTCGACGCTCATCCGCTTGACGGCGATCTGGTCGTTGGCGATCGAGGTGTAGTCGAGGAGGACGACATCGCCCTGGTACGCGAGTTTCGTGACCTGGTGCAGGTCCTCGAACCGGAGGATCTCGGCGAGGCGGACCGTTCCCTTGCTGCCGGCGAGCGCGCCCGCCTCGTCCTCGAACTGCATGGTGCCGAGGTCGAGGAACGTCCCCTCTTCCAACGTGTCCGACCCGTGATGCCGCCGGAGAATCCCGCTCTTCTTCATCATGGAACCGCGCTCCCGCTTCCCGACGCGCGACGGGGGAATCGACTCTTAAGGCTATTGTTCCACTGTCGGCGGTTCCGGTCCGGCCCGCGGGTCGGTCGGCGGGCGCGGGAACCGTACGCAGAACGTCACCCGGTAGACGTCGTGGCCGTCCTTGCGGCCGAAGAGGCTCGCCGACTCCTTCAGGGAGGCGCCGAACCGTTGCTTGGCGAGGCGGGCGATCGCGCGGGCGGGGAGCGTCTCGGTGAAGTAGCAGTCCCAACCTTCGGGGAGCTCCTCCCGCCAGGAGAGCGCCCGACGCCATTCGGGGCGCGCTTCGCGAAGGATCTCGCTCCATCGGCCGTCCAGGCGGCGGCGAAGGGCGGGCGGCCGCTCGTTCGAGCGGCCGGCGTCGCCCCGCAACTGGACGATCGCGGTGTAGTAACGCCCGCTCTTGCGGCTGCACTCGGGGCACGACCGGGAGACCACCCGGACCGTGAGGGGCACGTCGACGTCCCGTCGGGCGCCCCGGAAGACGACCGAGGCCCGTCCGACCAGCTTGCGGACGTTGGCGGTCGCCTCCGTCTCCTCCCAGCGGATCTGCCGGATCCCCACCTCGGGGTGGATCTCGAGGAACGGCGCGAGGTCTTCCGCGTCGAGGGCGCGGCTCGTGCCGGCGCGCTCCCAGTGGGCCCGGACCTCCCGGGCCCCGCAATGCGGGCAGATCGTGACGGTTCCGTGTCGGGGCGCCGCGACGAGCACCGCGCGGTCGGCGGCGCACTCGCTGCAGAGCCCGTCGACGAGCGGTCGGCCGGTCGCCCCGCAGACCACGCAGAATTCCCCGTCGCCCATCGCTGCTCCGCCCGGCGGACGTGCTAGCGGCTCACGGAGAAGATCTCGGCGTGCGGGACCCCGCCGAGCGTGCCCATGCCGTCCGCCGCGACGAACCCTCCCTCCTCGGCGAGGCGCAGCACCCGCTCGCCGAGCAGGTTCGCGATCGTGGCCCGCTCGAGGGCCCAGAGGACCTCTTCCCGCGAGACCCGACGCTCGCCGTAGAACTGGGAGGAGATGCGGACCGTGCGGCCGGCGTCGCCCACGGGGAGGTCGCGCCCGACGAGCTCGGCGTCGCACGCCGCGACCACGAACTCCGCCCGGACCTTGTGGATGCGCATCACGATCCCGTCGTCGGACATGGGAAGGGTCCTCCGGCTCCCCTCCTAGGGGCCGTCGGCAGATAAACGGTACGCCCCGCGCCCGCCCCTAGAAGCGTACGAGCTGGAGCTGGTTCGGCCGGGCCTCGATGATCTCGCCCTGGTTGCGCAGCGACTGGAGAAGCGCCTCGGCCTTCGGGAGGGCGATCCCGGCCCGCTCGGCCGACTCGCGGAACTGCTCGAGCGAGAAGTACCCCCCGTGAGTGTCCTGGAGCTCGCGCATGAGCCGCATCACGATATCGAGCCGCTCGCGCTGGCTGTGGCTCACGCCGGACTGCGTGAGGTCGATGTCGAGCTTCCCCTCCTCGGTCATCGAGACCCGCCGCAGGAAGTTCTCCATGATGCGGATCGCACGCCGGGCGTCCTCCACCTCGACCACCGGCACGAGCCGGGCGCGCGCCGCGGCCTCGCTCAATCGGACGAGGGCCTCGAGCTGGCGGGCGGTGATCGGCACCGGGGAGTTCGGTTCCTCGCCCGAGCGGCGCACTCGAACGTAGAAATCCTCGAGCGCGTCGAGCGCCTCCTGGCTCAGCGACGGTCGGACGTTCTGGCGGGCATAGGCGATGTACTTCTTGAGGAGCTCCGGGCCGAACGGGGCCTCCTCGGTCCCCCGGCCGGCGGGGTCCTCGGTCGCGACGTCGCGGTGGGAGGCGAGGATCCGGTTCGCGAGGCTCCGGTCGCGGACCTGGTCGGGGAGGTCCTTGATCGAGAAGATGACGTCGAACCGCGACAGCAGCGTCGGCGGGAGGTCGATCTGCTCGGCGATCGTCCGGTCGCTCGTGAACCGCCCCCACTTCGGGTTCGCGGCCGCGAGGACCGGGCACCGGGCGTTCAGCGTCGAGGTGATGCCGGCTTTTGCGATCGACACCGTCTGCTGCTCGAGGGCCTCGTGCATCGCCGAGCGGTCCTCGGGGCTCATCTTGTCGAGCTCGTCGATGATCGCCATCCCCCCGTCCGCGAGGACGAGCATGCCGGCCTCGAGGACCCAACGACCGCCCGCGAAGTCGTCTTTCACGGCGGCGGCGGTGAGGCCGGCTGCGGTCGCCCCCTTCCCGCTCGTATAGATGCCCCGAGGGGCGACGTCGGCGATGTAGCGCAGCAGCTGGCTCTTCGCCGTCCCCGGGTCCCCGACGATCAGGGCGTGGATGTCCCCGCGGACCCGAACCCCGTCGGAGTGGCGCTTCTCGACCCCGCCAAAGAGCTGGAGCGCGATCGCCTCCTTCTCCTCCTCCATCCCCTTGATGGTCGGGGCAAGCGACGCGACGATCTTGTCGACGACCCTGAGGTCGCCTCGGAACGACTGGATGAAGGCGGTCTCCTCGGGGGAGATCTCGATCTCGTCGTACTCCCGGACCTTCGACTCGACCGAGTTGCCGAGGACGAGGAGGTCGAACGTGGTGTTGCGCACGATCCCGCCGCGCGACGCGCTGGCCCGCTGGAAGCTCTTGAGGACGCCGTTGAGGACGACGCGGTTCCCCGGCAGGACCTTGCCGGCGAGGTCCTCGGTGAGGAGGACCGTCAGCCCCTGGGGGTGGGCCCCGTGGCGGAGCGTCTCGGGGTGCTCCTGGATCTCGATCCGCTGAGCGTCAACGTACGTCGATTCCTCCGCGACCAGGCGGAAGCGCGTCCGCCCCTGGGTCTTACCGCATCCGCCCTGGGATTCGGGGCATTCGAGCGGTTCGCGGAAGACGAGCGACGACTCGTCCTGGGGTTCGTGGAACTTCGTGCGGCACGCGACGCATTCGAACACCGCGTCCCGGATCTGGGGGCGAACCTCGCTCGCCCGGCGGACGACCGCGTCGATCGCTACGAGCCGGTTGAGGTCCGTCTCCCGGATCGCGCGGATGATTCGGTGGGCGGTCGCCGGTAGCCCGACGATCCGAAGGCGGAGGCCGTCGGCCTCGGGGCCGGCGACGGGCAAAAGCTCGCGCATGGCCCGCAGACCGGCTCCGAGGACCTCCTCCGGCCGCTCGAGGAGGAGGTCCGCGAGCGCCGTGTCGGCACTGTCGAGGTGCGAGAACGCGACCTCGAGCGAGCGTTCCTCGGGGAACCGGTCGTGGAGTTGGAGGATGCGGGGCCGCAGGCCGGCTTCCTCGAGGACCGCCGCCCAGCGGCTCTGGAGCTCGGGCGGAGCGGGGAGCGTCCTCTTCACGGCGGCCATGCGCGATTCCCCCCTACGGGTCCAGGCGGTACCGGTCCCGGGGGAACAGACGGGCCTCCCGTATATTGGAGAGCCCTGCGAGCGCCTGGACGATCCGGTCGACCCCGACCGCGAAGCCCCCGTGCGGCGGCATGCCGTACCGGAACGCCTCGAGGTACGCCGAGAACCGCTCGGGGGAGAGCCCCGCCTCCTTCAGGTTCTCGACGAGACGGTCGAGCCGGTGCTCCCGCAGCCCGCCGCTCATGATCTCGAGGCCCCGAAAGTCGAGGTCGGAGTAGTACGTGAGCCGCGGGTTCGCGTCCTGGCGCATCGCGTAGAACGTCGTCGCCTTGACCGCCGCCGGATAGTCGGTGATGAAGTAGAACGCCGATCCGTACTCCCGCTCGGCGCGCGCGCCGATCGCCTTTTCGTCCTCGGCGCCAAGGTCCTGTTCGGCGCCCGGCCGCCCGAGCCACTCCTCGCAGACCGCGAAAGGGACCCGCGGGAACGGTGCCGACGCCTCGGGGATCCGCTCCGCGAGCGGGTTGCGTCGGTCGACGAGATCGTGCCGAACGTACGCGAGCGTCTCGACGATCAGCTCCTCGAGGATCGTCCGGAGCTCCTCCGGGCCGTCCAGGTAGCCGACCTCGGCGTCGAGGCTGGTGAACTCGGTGAGGTGGCGGACCGTGTCCGACGGCTCGGCCCGGAACGCGGGAGCGATCTCGAACACCCGCTCGAAGCCGGCGGAGATGAGCATCTGCTTGTAGAGCTGAGGGCTCTGGGCGAGGAAGGCGGGCGTGTCGAAGTAGTCGACGCGGAAGAGCGTCGCGCCTCCCTCCGCCCCCTGGCGGAGGATCTTCGGGGTCTCGACCTCGAGGAACCCACGGCGCAGGAAGGCCGCCCGGAACCCCGCGAGCAGGCTCGTGCGCAGCTCGAAGATCGCCCGCACGGCCGGCTTGCGCAGGTCGAGGACCCGGTGGTTGAGCCGGGTGTCGAGCTCGACGCCGACCTTGTCGACGACCCCGAGCGGGAGCGGGACCTCCGCCCGGCTGAGGACGGTCGCCACGTTCGGGGAGACCTCGACGCCCCGCTGGGACTTCTCGCTCCGACGCACGACGCCGTCGACCGAGACCACCGACTCCCGGGGGAGCTCGGCGAAGAGCGCGAAGAGCGCCGGGTCGGTCGACCCCTTCTTGAGCGTGACCTGGGTCACTCCGCTCCCGTCGCGCACGAGGGCGAAGGCGACGCCCCCGAGCGCGCGGTACTCCTCGAGATGGCCGGCGATCCGGACGACTTCGCCGTCGTGCTCGAGAAGTTCACGCGAGAGCCGGCGGGACGCCGACAGGGGTCGCGACCTCCTTGCGGGCGAGCGCGGCCCGCACTAAGGCGAGGTAGAGCGGGTGGGGCGCCTCGGGCCGGGAGAGGAACTCGGGATGGTACTGGACCCCGACGAAGAACGGATGGCCCGGCAGCTCGAAGACCTCCACCCGGCCGTCGACGGCGGAGCCGGTGACGACGAGCCCCGCTTCGCGGAACCGATCGAGGTACTTCGGGTTGATCTCGTAACGGTGCCGGTGACGCTCCCAGACCTCGGTCTTGTGGTAGACGTCGGCGATCCTCGAGCCGGGGGCGAGGATCACGCGCTGGGCGCCGAGCCGCATCGTACCGCCCAGGTCGTTCAGCCCCTTCTGGGTCTCGAGCAGGCAGACCACGGGGTCGGGTCCGTCCGGGTCGACCTCGGTCGAGTTCGCCCGCTCGAGCCCGAGGACGTGGCGCGCGAACTCGATCGCGGCCATCTGGAAGCCGTAGCAGACGCCGAGGTACGGGATCCCCGTGGTGCGCGCGATCTCGATCGCCCGGATCTTCCCCTCGACGCCCCGCGTCCCGAACCCTCCGGGAACGAGGACCGCGTCCGAGCGCTCGAGCCGCGCGACGAGGGAGGGGTTGCGCGGGATGTCCTCGGAATCGTACCACTGCAGGCGGATCTCGGTGCCGAGGTGGCCCTGGCAGTGGTGGAACGCTTCCGTGTGCGAAAGGTAGGCGTCGCGAAGCTCGGTGTACTTCCCCACGACCGCGACCTCGATCGAGCCTTCGCACCTCCGGTACGTGGCCAGGAACTCCTTCCAGGCGGTGAAGTCCGGCGGCCGCTCGGGAAGACCGAGGAGCCGAACGAGGAGCGAGCCGACCCCCTGGGCCTCGAGGACGAGCGGGACCTCATAGATCAACGGCTGATCCGGGACCGAGATCACCGCCTCCGGGGGCACGTCGCAGAAGAGGGAGATCTTCGCCTTGATGTCGGGCGAGAGGGGAGCGGGGCCGCGGGCGATGATCAGGTTCGGCCGGATCCCGATCGCCCGCAGCTCGCGGACCGAGTGCTGGGTGGGCTTCGTCTTCGCCTCACCGACGGGGCCCACGACCGGCACGAGCGTCGTGTGGACGAACGCCATGTGGCCCTGGCCGAGCTCGTAGGAGAGCTCGCGCAGCGCCTCGAGGAACGGCATCGACTCGATGTCGCCCACGGTCCCGCCGACCTCGACCAGGATCACGTCGGCGCCCGCGGCCTGGGCGACCTCACGGATCGTTCGCTTGATCTCGCCGGTGACGTGGGGGATGATCTGAACGGTGTTGCCGAGGTAGTCGCCCCGCCGCTCCTTCTCGATGACGGCTCGGTAGATCTTCCCCGTCGTGAGGTTGTGCGTGCCGACCAGGCTCTGGCCGAGGAACCGCTCGTAGTTGCCGAGGTCGAGGTCGGCCTCGGTCCCGTCGTCCAGCACGAACACCTCACCGTGCTGGTACGGGTTCATCGTGCCGGCGTCCACGTTGAGGTACGGATCGATCTTGAGGATCGTGACCGGTATCCCGCGCGCCTTGAGCAGGCGGCCGAGCGACGAGGTCGTGATCCCTTTCCCGAGGCCCGAGATGACCCCGCCACTGACCACGATGACCTTCACGCGCGCCTCCGACCGCTCGTAGATGGGGAGGCGCATAAAACCTGTGCCGCGGGTTCCGGTCCGGGCCCCCGACGTACCCCCGACGGACCTCCGTCGGAACCGGCGGCCCTCTTCAGAACGGCACCCGGCGGCCCGAGGGGTCCCGGTGGAATCGACCGAAGTCCGCCACGGCCGCCAAGCGGTCCGAACCGAAGACCGGGCCGTCCACGCAGACGTGGTACGGACCGAACGCGCAGGCATCGCACATCCCGAGGGCGCACTTCATGTGCCGCTCGAGCGAGCAGTAGACGGGAATCCCCCTCGGCCGGGCCAGGTCGACGACCTTGCGCATCATCACCTCGGGGCCGCACGTCCACACGGCATCGAAGCGCTCCGCACGGAGCTGGCGTTCGACGACGGCCGTGACGTACCCCTTCGCCCCCTCGGAGCCGTCGTCCGTCGCCACGTCGACTCGCGCGCCCATCGCTCGGAACCGGTCGGCGAAGAGGAGCTCGGAAGCCCGGACGGCGCCCAGGGCCACGGCGACCTCCGCTCCGCCCGCGCGGGCGAGCTCGGCCGCGGGCGCGAGGACCGCCGCCCCCGAGCCGCCCGCGACCACGAGGAGCCGCCGGGCCGAGAGGTCAAATCGGTTGCCGTACGGGCCCCGGATGCCGAGGAGGTCCCCGGGGCGGATCGCCTGGATCCGCGCGCTCGTGTCGCCCATGGTCTTGACGGTGATGCCCTTCGATCGGCCCACGGTGTACGAGAGCGACATCGGGAGCTCGTCCGCACCGGGGACCCAGACCATGACGAACTGGCCCGGGGCCGCCGCCGGTTCGAACGGGAACCGTAGGGTAACGGTCGACGGCGTCTCCTCGGTCCGCTCCGTGACCGGTACGACCGTGCGCACGGGTCGAGCTAGCGGTCGCTCGTTATTACGCCTCGGTGGGACCGTTCCCGGCGGGGGCGCCGGCGGGCCGTCCGCGGGCCGGGTGGGCCGTGCCAACCGCGTCCTCGAGACGAGCGAAGCCGAGCTCGTCGAGCCGACCGGAAAGGTCCCGGGCGATCCGCCCGAAGACGCCGATGCCGTCGAACGTCACGGCCGTCCCGATCTCGACCGCGCGCGCGCCCGCCATGACGTACTCGAGGACGTCCTCGGCGCTCGATATCCCCCCGACGCCGATCACCGGGACCTTCACGCGCTCGAAGATCTGCCAGACGCAGGCCAGCCCGACCGGCTTGATGGCCGCCCCGCTCAGCCCACCGAGGCCGTGCGCCAGCACGGGTCGCCGTAGGCGGATGTCGATCGCGAGCCCGCGCAGCGTGTTGATCGCGCTCACGGCCGCGGCGCCTCCGCGCTCCGCCGCGGCGGCAAGGCCCGCCGGGTCGGAAGTGTTCGGGGTGATCTTCGCGATGACCGGGAGCGTCACCTCCGAGGTGACCGCCCGGACGATCCGTTCCACGTCCGCGGGATCGCTGCCGACCTCCGTCCCGTACCCCTCCGCGTGGGGACAGCTCAGGTTGAGCTCGACCGCGACCACGCCGGTCGTGGCGATGCGTCGGGCGAGGCGGGCGAACTCGCCGGCGTCACTGCCGAAGACCGACCCGATGACGGTTGCTCCCTGCGCCCGGGCCGCCGCGATCTCGCGGGGATACTCCTCGATTCCCGGGTTCGGAAGCCCCATCGCGTTGAGGAGGCCCCAGCGGTCGTACGTCTCGACGGTCGGGTTGGGGTACCCCCGGCGGGACTCGGACCCGATCGACTTCGTGATCACGCCCCCCGCCCCGGCGGCCCAGGCGCCCGCGAGCGAGTCGCCGCTTTCGCCCCAGATGCCCGAGGCGAGCAGCAACGGATTGCGCAGCGGGATCCCCCCCAGTCGAACCGCGAGGTCGGCCACGAACGCCGGCCACGGGTGGTGCCCTTAAATCGGCTCGCTCCGATGGTCGGTCGATGCACCTCGACCGCCTGACCGATGCCGCCCGGTCCTCGCTCGAAAAGGCGTTCCAGCGCGCCGCCGAACGGCGGCATCCCTCCGTCGAACCCGAGCACTTGCTCGCGAGCCTCCTCGAGCCCGGCGACGGCCCCGTCGCCGCGCTCCTGGCCATGCTGAAGGTGCCGGTCGATCGGGTCCTCGCCCGGCTCGACGAACGGAGCCGCGCCCTGCCGACCGCCGACCACGTGGCGCCGTCCGACCAGTATCTCTCCCGGAGCCTCACCCAGGTCCTCGACGCGGCCGAGGCCGAGGCGGAGAAGCGCCACGACCGCTACACGACGGTCGACCAGCTCCTCCTCGGCTTGCTCTCGGTCGCA
Source organism: Thermoplasmata archaeon (assembly GCA_021816865.1). Classification (GTDB taxonomy): domain Archaea; phylum Thermoplasmatota; class Thermoplasmata; order Lutacidiplasmatales; family UBA184; genus Lutacidiplasma. Next base: position 71,218 of record JAKAWX010000007.1, read on the forward strand.
TCGCCCGCGCGGGAGGTGCTCGAAGAGTTCGGGGTGCGCCGGGCCGCCGTCGAGGGGGCGCTGGGCGACCTGCGCGGCTCGGACCGGCCGGTCGAGAGCCGAGGCGAGGAGGCCCAGTACCAGGCGCTCGAGAAGTACGGCAAGGACCTGACCGCCCTCGCCCGCGACCGCAAGCTCGACCCGGTGATCGGCCGCGACGACGAGATCCGCCGCGTCGTCCAGATCCTGTCCCGCCGGACGAAGAACAACCCGGTCCTGATCGGAGAGCCGGGGGTCGGGAAGACCGCCGTCGTGGAGGGGCTCGCGCTCCGGATCGCCACCCGCGACGTTCCCGACTCCCTGCGGGACAAACGGATCGTCGCGCTCGACCTCGGCGGGCTGCTCGCGGGCGCGAAGTTCCGCGGCGAGTTCGAAGAGCGCCTCAAGGCGGTGCTCAAGGAGGTCGAGCGCTCCGAGGGCCAGGTCTTGCTGTTCATCGACGAGCTCCACACGCTCGTGCACGCCGGGGCGACCGAGGGAGGGGCCCTCGATGCGTCGAACCTCCTCAAGCCGGCGCTTGCGCGCGGGACCCTGCACTGCATCGGCGCCACGACCACCCAGGAGTACCGCAAGTACATCGAGAAGGACGCGGCCCTCGAGCGACGGTTCCAGCCGGTCCCGGTCGCCGAGCCCTCGGTCGAGGACACGGTCTCGATCTTGCGAGGGCTCAAGGAGCGCTACGAGCTCCACCACGGCGTCCGCATCCGGGACGCGGCGCTCGTGGCGGCGGCGACGCTTTCCGCTCGGTACATCTCCGACCGCCACCTCCCCGACAAGGCGATCGACGCGGTCGACGAAGCCGCCTCGATGGTCCGCCTGACGCTCGATTCCCGACCGAGCGAGCTCGACCAGCTCTCTCGCCGCATCCGCCAGCTCGAGATCGAGCGGACCGCCCTCCAGCGGGAAAAGGACCCCGCGAGCCAGGAGAGGCTCCGCCAGCTCGAGAAGGAGCTCTCGGGTCTTCGGGAGCGCGAGACCGCGCTCCAGGCGCGCTGGAAGAAGGAGAAGGAGCAGGTCGAGCGGCTCCGGGCCCTTCGGGCCGAGCTCGACCGAGCGAAGGCGGACGAAGCTCAGGCCGAGCGGGCGGGCGACCTCGAGGCGGCGGCGCGCCTGCGCTACGGCACCGTACCCGACCTTCAGAAGCAGGTCGATGCGCTCACCAAGGCGACCGAAGGCCGGACGGGCGATGCGCTGCTCCGCGAGGAGGTCAGCGAGGAAGATGTCGCGCTCGTCGTCTCAAAATGGAGCGGAGTACCGGTGAACCGGATGCTCGCCGGCGAGACCGACCGGCTCCTCCGCATGGAGGAGTCGCTGCGCGAGCGCGTCGTCGGCCAGGACGAGGCGGTCGCCGCGGTGGCGAAGGCCGTGCGCCGCTCGCGCAGCGGACTCGGCGACCCCAACCGGCCGATCGGGACGTTCCTCTTCATCGGCCCGACCGGCGTCGGGAAGACCGAGCTCGCGAAGGCCCTCGCCGCGTTCCTCTTCCACTCCGAGAAGGCGCTCGTGCGCATCGACATGAGCGAGTACATGGAGAAGCACACGGTCGCTCGCCTCATCGGCGCGCCCCCCGGCTACGTCGGGTACGAGGAGGGCGGACAGCTCACGGAGGCGGTGCGGACGCACCCATACACGGTCCTCCTCTTCGACGAGGTCGAGAAGGCGCACGCCGACGTCGTCAACGTCCTGCTCCAGCTGATGGACGACGGTCGCCTCACGGACGGACAGGGCCGGACGGTCGACTTCCGCAACACGCTCGTCATCCTGACGAGCAACCTCGGCTCGGACCTCCTCGGCGAGGCGACCACCGACGAGGCGCGACGAAAGGTGCTCGAACCGGTCCTGCGCGCGAGCTTTCGCCCCGAGTTCCTGAATCGGCTCGACGAGGTCGTCATCTTCCACGGGCTCAGCGAGCGGGAGATCGCCGCGATCGTCGACCTCCAGCTCGTCCAGGTCGAGGCGCGGCTCAAGGACCGTCGGATACGCCTCACGGCCTCGGACGCTGCGAAGGCGCGTCTCGCGCACGTCGGCTTCGACCCCCAGTTCGGGGCTCGGCCCCTCAAACGGACGATCCAGCGTCTCGTCGTCGACCCCCTCACGACGAAGATCCTCGCGGGGGATGTCCGTGACGGGAGCACGGTCCGTATCGACGAACGAGACGGCGAGATCGTCCTCTCGGTGGCCGGCACCCGCGGGGGAGGGAAGGGCGCATGACGCGGGGCGTGACCGTCGCGATCGTCGGTGCACCCGACATCGCGAAGGAGCTCGGGAAGAAGGGCACCGCCTCGGACCTCACGCTCTACAACACCGTCCACGACGACGCGGCGATCACGCTCGTCGAGCCGACCCAGTTCCCCGAGAAGTTCCCGCCGCTCCTCACCGCGCTCGCGATGGCGGACCATTGCCTGCTCGTTGTGCCCGAGCTCTCCCGCCCCGTCGCGGAGACGATCGCGACCGTCGAGCTCCACGACCTTCCGACGACCGTCGTGCTCGGCGCGTCGGTGGGCGACGCGGAGGTCGGCCGTGCCTTCAAGGGAAGCCGGCTCGCGTCCGCGCCCCGCGTGCCGCTCGACTTTCCGCGCCTGCGCGACCTGGTCGACGGCCTTGCGTCCCGCACCTCCGACGGCCCGGTCCGCGTGCCGATCGACCACGCCTTCCCGGTGAAGGGCGTCGGAGCGGTCGCTCTCGGGGTCGTCCGCCGCGGCGTCCTTCGGGCCCACGAGCGGCTCCGCCTCTACCCAACGCCGAAATCGGTCGAGGTCCGTTCCCTCCAGGTCCACGATATCGACCGCAAGGAGGCGAACGCCGGCGAGCGGGTCGGCGTCGCCGTGAAGGGCGTCGAAGCCGACGAGATCTCCCGCGGCCAGACGCTGGCCCCCGAGGGGTCGCTCGTCGCGGGAGCCACGGTCGCGGTCGGTCCCCTCGAGCGGTGCCGGTACTATCGGGGGGATGCGGGGCCGGGCGCACAGCTCCACCTCGCGCTCGGCCTGCAGGTCGTGCCGGCGATCCTCGACGAGCTCTCGCCCACGGGGGCGCGGGTCACGGCCGACCGCCCGGTCGTCGGCGCGCCGGGAGACGTCGGGTACCTCCTCGACCTCTCGGTGCCCGCCGGCCCGCGTCTTTTTGCCCGCGCGGTCGTGCGCGCCGCCGAAGCGTCGCCGTAGCCGCGGAGGGCGTCTACCGCCCGGGCCGAAAGGCCCGTGAGACGATCGAGGGGGTCGGGCGGCCCCGCTCAGGCGAACATCGTGACGGACTCCTTGCGGAGCTCTTCCTCGCCGACGACCTTCTCGACCGCCCGGTCGAAGTCGGCCGCGGTGACGCTGTCGCGCTCTTCGCGGATCGCCCACATCCCGGCCTCGGTGCAGATCGCCCGGATGTCGGCCCCGGTGGCGCCCTCGCAGCGGGAGGCGAGCGCCTCGAAATCGACCGTCTCCCGGATCGCCATCCCGCGGGAATGGATCTTGAAGATCTCCGCACGGCCGACGAACGTCGGGACCGGGATCTCGATGATCCGGTCGAACCGCCCGGGGCGCAGGAGCGCGTCGTCGAGGATGTCCGGTCGGTTGGTCGCGGCGATGATCTTGACGTTCGACAGCGGCTCGAACCCGTCCATCTCGGCGAGGAGCTGCATGAGCGTCCGCTGGACCTCCCGGTCCCCGCTGGTCGCGACCTCGAGGCGCTTCGCACCGATCGAGTCGACCTCGTCGATGAAGATGATCGTCGGGGCCTTCTCGCGCGCGAGCTGGAACAGCTCGCGGACGAGGCGGGCGCCCTCGCCGATGTACTTCTGCACGAGCTCGCTGCCGACGAGCCGGACGAACGTCGCGTTCGTGTGGTGCGCGACCGCCTTCGCGATCATCGTCTTGCCGGTGCCCGGCGAACCGATCAGGAGCACGCCCTTCGGGGGGTCGACGCCGACCTTCTTGTAGAGGTCGGACCGCAGGAGGGGGTACTCGACCGCCTCGCGGATCTCGCGGACCTGCTCGGACAGCCCGCCGATATCCTGGTAGGTGACGTTCGGCTTGTCGACGATCTCGCTCGCGGTCACGAGCGGGTCGAGCGACGCCGGAAGGACGCCCATCACGGCGAGGGTCTGCTTGTTGAGCGCGACACGGCTCCCTACGGTGATCTTTCCGTGCTCGACGGTCTCGGCGGAGTTGACGACGAAGTCCGGGCCGGTCGACGACTTGACGATCACCCGGCCGTCGGTGAGGACGTCCCGGACGCTCCCGACGATGAGCGGAGGGTAGCGCAGGCGGTCGAGTTCCGTCTTGAGGCGCTTGACCTCCCGCTGGAGCCGGAGGATCTCGGCCTCCATGTAATGGCGCTCGCTCTCGACGCGCTTGATCGCCTCCGCGAGCTGGGTGTTCCGCAGCTCGAGGAAGTTGACCCGGTCGAACGCGTCGTGGGGGGTCGCGGGAGCTTCCGGATCGCTCATGGGGTTGCTTGCGTGGACACCGGCTCGACGAATCGAGCGAACTTAGAACAAGCCCGCTTATAAGTAGTCGTTACGCCGACGGGCACTACGGTGCCGATGAGCTCCGACCACGTGCGACGCGCGGCGGCGTTCGCCCCCGGACACGTCACGGGCATCTTCGCCCCCCGTACGGACGCGCGGGACCCGCGGGAGCGCGGCTCGGTCGGCGCCGGGGTCGTGCTCGAGCTCGGCGTGCGGGCGCTCGTGGTCCATCGACCGGCGGGCCCGCGACGGCTTCGGGTCACGGGCGACGTGGCGCGGTCCCTTGGGATCTCGCTCGAGGTCGCCCGTCGCCTCACCGCGACCGTTCCCGGGAGCGTGACGGTCCACCTTCGCCACGACCTCCCCATCGGTCAGGGGTTCGGCACGAGCGCGGCGGGGGCGACGGCCACGGCGCTCGCGCTGTCGCGCCTCGTCGGCCATCCGCGTGCCGACGCGCTCGCGACCGCCCACCTCGCGGACCTCTTCGGAGGGGGCGGCCTCGGGGGCGTTGCGGCGATCCTGGGAGGCGGCCTCGAAGTGCGGGTCCGCCCCGGGGTCCCCCCCTGGGGCGAGGTCCGCCATGCTCCGTTCGGCCCCCCGTTCCTCGTCGGGGTGGTCGGCGACCCGATACCGTCCCCCGACGTCCTTCGCGACCCTCGGCGCTTGCGTCGGGTCGCCGAGGCGTGCTCGGGCTGGGAACGGCTGGTCGCGGACCCGTCCCCCGCGACGTTCTTCGCGCTGAGCGAGCGGTTCACCGACCGTGCCGGTCTGGCCGGGCCCCGCCTTCGGGCGGTCCTGCGGGGCCTGCGACGAACGAACACGCGGGCCGCCCAGGCCATGTTCGGTGGGTCGTTCGTGGCCCTGCCCGAGGGCCCGGCCGCGCGCCGCGCGGCCGTCGACTGGCTCGCGCGCTTCGGCGTGCGGGCGGTCGAGGTGCGAGCCGCCCGACGCGGCGCTCGGGTGCTCGGCCCGGCGGCCACCGCCCGCCCGCCGCAATCCTTTTAGCGAGAGGGCCGTCTTCGCCGCGCCCATGACGAGGAAGCCGGCCCGCATGTACCGTAAGGTGGAGGGCCAGGTCTACACCCGACGGGAGTACATGGGAGGGGTCCCGAACTGCCGGATCACGCAGTTCGACACCGGCAATCTTCGCGAGGAGTTCCCGCTGAGCCTGACGCTCGACACCGAGGAGGCGGCCCAGGTCCGCGACATCGCGCTCGAGGCGGCCCGCGTGAGCGCGGTCCGCGTCCTCGAAAAAGCGGCGCCGAACCAGTTCCACCTCAAGGTCCGGCGCTACCCGCACCAGATCCTGCGCGAGCACAAGATGGCGATGGGCGCCGGCGCCGACCGTATCTCGTCGGGCATGCGGGGCGCGTTCGGCAAGCCCGTCGGCCACGCGGTGCGCGCCGAGATCGGCGCGTCCCTGCTCACGGTCTACACGACGACGGCGCACCTTGCCGACGCCCGCGAGGCCCTGCGCAAGGCCGCCCACAAGCTGCCGGTGCCGACCCGCGTCACCGTCAACGAGCGGGCGTCGTAGCCACCGGCCGGACCACGAGCACCGGGCACGGTGCGTGGTTGACGAGGGCCGTCGATACGCTTCCGAGGAGGATGCGACGCGCGGTGGAGAGCCCCCGCGAACCGACCACGAGGAGGTCGGTCGGGTGCTCTTCGAGGTGCGAGAGGATCTCGTCCACGATGACCCCCTCGTCGCAGACCCCGGTGACGCTCGTCACTCCGGCGGCCTCGGCCGTGCGGATCGCGGTCTCGACGATCTCGCGGTAGCGGGCCAGCTCGCTCTCCGGCACCGCCGTCGGCACGTACGGTTCGCCGGACGTGACGTAGACCGGCACGAGCGGCGCGATAGAGAGGATGACGAGGCTGCTGCCGTAGTGTTTGGCGAGGTCGATCGCATAGTCGAAGGCGGCCGCCGAGTTCGGCGAGCCGTCGAGCGCCACGGTGATGCGGCTGAGGGCGACCGGCGTCACGGCGGAGCGAAGGGGCGGCCGATACATCTCCGTTGCGCCCCCGCCGACCGCCCGCGAGGCGTCCGACGATCGCGCGGGTCGCCGCAATGGTTTTTACGGTGGCGCCGTCTCAAGTTGAGTCGTAGGTGTCCACCGTGCCTCCCTCCTGCACGAACTGCGGCGGAAGCGACTTCGTCTGGGTCAACGACCTCAAGACCGGCTCGATCGGCGGGGGCTCGCTGTCGATCCGTTCCCGGGGCGAGCTCTCGCTCGGCACCCGCATCTGCCGCGGCTGCGGCCACGCCGACCTCTTCCTCAAGGACCCGTCGATCCTGAGGATGCCGCACACGTGGCGTCCGGGGGAGTTCGTCCCGATCGTTCCGCGACCGGCGGCGCCGCCGCCTCCGGCACCGATCACCCCCGCCGCGCCGCCGGCGCCCCTTGCGACCCCGACGACGCCCGCGCCACCGCCCGCGGCGCCCGAAGCGCCTCCCCCGTTCTCCCACGCTCCGCCGGTCCTCGCGGAGGAACCGACGGCCGTGGCGCCTCCCCCCACCGAGTCCGCCCCGTCGACGGACGCCCGCGGCGCGCCCGAATCCCCGGCAACCTCCCCCGCCGACGAAACATCCCGGAAGAAGTCGCCGCGCCGTCGCGCCTCCAAGGCGAAGGGCGCGGACCCACCCGACGAGTCGTAGGACCCCGGCGCCCGCCGGCGCCGAGCGGCCCCCGCGAGCGGTGCCGCCGCTACCGTCGCAGGCGGGGGTCGAGGGCGTCCCGAAGGCCGTCCGAGAGGAAGTTGAGCGAGATCGTGTAGAGGAACACGACGAGCCCCGGGATCGCGAGCTGCCACCAGGGGATCACGCACGCGCCGACCTGGCACGACGTGAGGAACCCCGTGAGATCGGCGACCGAGAGCGCAGTGAGCGCGCCCCATTCGGGGAAGTACTGGCTCGGGAGGACCTGGAACCCGAGGAAGTTGATGGTCGCGATCGCGAGCGGTACGGTCCCGACGTCGAGGGAAACCTGGATCCAGACGGGGTAGGTGCTGTTCGGGAGGATGTGCCGTCGCAGGATCGTCAGCGGGCGGGCACCGCTCGCGCGGGCGGCCTCGACGTACTTCTGCTCCCGAACGACCAGGACCTGCCCCCGGACAACCCGGGCGTAGAACGGCCACCAGGTGACCACGAAACCGATGAGGAGAAGGACGAGTCGCGTGTTCGCGGTCGAAAGGCCGAAAATCGACCGGAAGTCCGGATAGAGCACCGCGACGAAGATGATGATGAGCAGGAGGCCGGGGATGCTCAGGAAGATGTCGACGATCCGCATCACGACCTCGTCGACGACCCCGCCGGCGTAGCCGGAGATCCCACCGAGGGTGAGGCCGATCGCCGCTCCGCTCCCGACGACGATCGCGGAGATCAGGAGCGACCAGTCCGAGCCTCGCAGGATCCCCGTGTAGATGTTGTAGAAGTACGGGATCCCGGGGTTCAAGGTCAGGGAGCCGAACGGCAGCGGGCCCGACGACAACGTCCCGAGCGACAAAGTGGGGGCCACGATCGAGGGAAAGCCGACGGGGGTCGGATAGCAGCCGGGCCCCGGCGGCAACGAGCCGCTCGGAAACGTGCAGACCGCGGGGATCCCCGGAAGGCAGTCGCTCGGGGACCCGTTCAACTGGTTCGTCGCGCAGTACTGCGTCAGCTGGTAGTACGGGATCGGTTGGGTGAGGGCGTAGAGCGCGACCGCGACGAGCCCGATCAGGACCGCGAGACCGAGGAGCGCCAGAGTGTTCTGTCGCAGGATGTACCAGGTCCGCTGCCACTGCTCGATCTGGGGGTTCGGGCGAGCGGTCCCGGGGCCCGGGACCTCGCCTCCTTTCGACCGACGCAAGGCCCGGAGACTCATGGGCGCCGGCGGCACCGTCCGACGGCCCTACGCGGGGGAGGCGGACCGGCGGCGCCGAGCGCGTCCGGTCTCTGCGGAGGAGAGTAGCGGGGCATGGATTTGAACCATGGATCTACGGGTTATGAGCCCGTCGGGATTTCAGGACGGTCGGCGACAGCCGACCGCTTTCCTGACTACCCTACCCCGCTGCGGGCGCACCGAGGAGGACGGGCTATTTAGGCCCTCTCCCGGAACGCCTCGCGGCCGCGCTCGCTCCGCTCAATGGGAACCGCTCAGGTCGTCGCGCTCGCGACGGAGCAGGCGATCCCACTCGGCCCGGACCTCGGACTGGATCCGGGCGGTCTCCTCCGCACCGAGGTGGCGGAACCGGCCCTGCGCGGCGAGATACTCGGCGACCGGCTTCAGCTCGCCGGTCTTGCGGGTGATGCGCAGGCGGCCGTCGACGACCTCGTAGAGCGGGAAGATTCCCGAGTCGGTCGCGAGGCGACCGAGCGCGATCGTCTCCGCGGAGTCGAACTTCCAGCCCGGCGGGCACGGTGCGAAGATGTGGAAGAACCGGGGCCCCTCGATCGACCGGGCGCGCGCGACCTTGCGGTCGAAATCCTCCGGGAAGCTCGGGTTCAGCGTCGCCGCGTAGGCGGGACGATGGGCGAGGACGATCGCCATCACGTCCTTCTTCGGCTCCGGCTTCCCACGGACGCCCCCGCCGACCGGGGTCGTGGTCGTCCAGGCCCCCTGCGGGGTCGCGCCGCTGCGCTGGACGCCCGTGTTCATGTACGCTTCGTTGTCGTACATCACGTAGATCGCGTCCGTCCGACGCTCGAGCATCCCGCTGAGCGCCTGGAGCCCGATGTCGGCGGTCCCGCCGTCCCCCGCGAAGCCCACGACCTCGACGTCCTTGAGGTGCATCGCGTCGGCCGCGGCGCGCAGGCCCGAGACCGACGCCCCGGTCGCCTCGATCGCGTTGTCGAGCACCGCGACGCCGAGCGCGGTGGTCGGGTACGGTGTGGCGATGACCGTCCAGCAGCACGCCGGTATCGACAGGATCGTCCGAGGCCCGAGGCCCTTCAACAACAGACGCATCGCGAGCGCCGGGCCGCATCCCGGGCACGCGGCGTGCCCCGAGTACATCAGCTCCTGGGCCGGGATCGTGAGCTTAGCCATCGACCTTCACCTCCTCCTCGATATCCTCCCAGTGCGTCGTCGGCGCCTCGCCCGAGAGGAGCGTCTCGAACATCCGCCGCACCTCGTGCGGCGTGACGTCCCGGCCGCCGATGCCGGCCAGGAAGCTCGTGAGCTCGGGGCGGTTCGCGGCCGTGTAGAGCGCGGCCGAAACCTCGGTCGCCGCCGGGCCCATCCGCCCGAACGTGAACGACCGGTCGACGACGCCGATACGGGCGACGTCCGCTACGAGCCGGCGGAGCTCGTCCTCGGGGAACGGTCGGAAGACGCGCAACTTCGCGAGTCCGACCTTCCGCCCCTCCGCCCGCAGGTCGTCGACGACACCCCGCGCGGTCGTCGTCGTCGTGCCCATCGTCACGAGCACCACGTCGGCCCCCTCGGTCCGGTACGTCGGCAGCGACCCGCCGAGCTCGCGTCCGACGAGGGCGAGGTACTCCTGCTCGACGCGAGGGAGCACCTCGCGAACCCGATCCATCGCGGCCCCGACGTCGTGACGGAAGTCGACGTAGTGGTCCGGCCCGGTGAAAGACCCGAGGCGCGTCGCGCGGCCCGGCGCGAGGACGGCGTGCGGCTCGCGTCGCGGGAGGAACGCGTCCACGGTCGCCGGGTCCGGGACGTCGACCGGCTCGACGGTGTGCGAGAGGTAGAACGCGTCTTCGGTGACCATGACGGGCAGCCGGATGTCCCGGTGCTCGGCGAGGCGGTAGGCCTCGAGGACCGTGTCGAGGACCTCCTGGTTGCTCTCGGCGTAGAACTGCACCCAGCCCGTGTCGCGCTGCGACATCGTGTCGGCGTGGTCCGCCCCGATGTTCCACGGCGGCGCGACGGCCCGGTTCACGACCCCCATCACGATCGGGGCCCGCATCCCGGACGCCCAGTGGAGGAGCTCGTGCATCAAGAGGAGGCCCTGGCTCGACGTCGCGGTGTACGTCCGAGCGCCGAGGGCCGCCGCGCTGAGGCAGACCTGGAGTGCGCTGTGCTCCGACTCGACCTTCACGTACTGCGCGTCGAGCTCGCCCGACGCGACGAACTCCGCGATCTTCTCGACGATCGATGTCTGTGGGGTGATCGGGTACGCCGAGATCACCTGCGCCCGCGCGAGCAGGGCGGCGTACGATTGGGCGTAGTTCCCCGAGAGCACTTTCACCGTCATCCCCGCCCTCCCCTCCTCAGGCCTCCGCGACCATCTCGATCGTCTTCGGCGGGCACTCGGCGGCGCAGATCCCGCAGCCCTTGCAGTATTCGAGCCGGATCCGGGGGTACCCGTCCGCGTCCAGCTCGATCGCGGCGTCGGGGCAGAACTTCCAGCAGAAGTTGCACTTCGTGCACCGGTCGAGATGGATCACCGGCGTGAAGGTCCGCCACGCCGCCGTGTGGATCACCTCGCTCGATACCGAGGCGACCGGCCCTTCCGGGCGGTCGAGCGGCGCGGGCACCGCGAACGGGGCCGGTGCCGGGGCCGCGGCGCCCGGGTCGGCGTTCCGTACCCCGAGGTAGCCGTCCCGGGCCGCCAGGCGATTTTCCGAGGGTCGGGCCGGGACGAACTGCTCGACCGCCCGCGCGAGCGCCTCGAGCGTGACGACCCCGGTCGCTCGCGCGAGCGCACCGAGGACGGCGGTGTTGACGATCGGCAGCATCGCGGTCCCGAGGCCGTGGGCGAGCGCGATGCGGGTCGCGTCGACGCTCGCCCGGCGGACCCCGGGCGGCGCGGCGAGCTCTTCCGCCCGCCGGGGCGTGTTCACCAGGAGGAGACCGCCCGACGTCAACCCCTCCGTGACCGGAGTGGTTCGCAAAAGGCCGGGGTCGAGGACGACCACGACGTCGGGCCGGGTGATCGACGTCCGGACGCGGATCGGGCGGTCGTCGATCCGCGTGAACGCCGTCACGGGCGCCCCCCGGCGTTCGACCCCGAAGAACGGGAAGCTTTGCGGGATCTTGCCGTCCAGGAAGGCGGCCTGGGCGAGCAGCTCGGAGGCGACGACCGTGCCCTGACCCCCGCGTCCGTGGAAGCGGATCTCGATCATCGCCCTCACCGACCCGAACGAGCCCGAGGGGAATTGATGAAGCGGGCGTCAGTCCGGGTTGACCCTACGGTCGGCGGGCTCGTTCCGGGGAGGATGCGCCGGTCCGGAGCGGGGGGAGCTCGTCGAGAGGCGGCCCGGTTCCGGGCCGAGAACCCCTAGGTCGAACGGGCGGCCGAGCGAGGCGCCCGCGGTCATCCGGCCCGTCGTCCCGGGCGAAAGCGGCCGGCACGGAGAAGCTCTAAATCACGACCGGTCCCATGGGGCGACATGGTCGGGATCCGCGCGCTCAAGAAGATCTGGATGGACGGACGCCTCGTCGACTGGGCGGACGCGAACGTCCACGTGCTCACGCACGGCCTTCACTACGGATACTCGATCTTCGAGGGGATCCGGTCCCACGACACCCCGAAGGGGCCGGCGATCTTCCGGCTGAAGGAACACATCGAGCGGTTCTCGAACAGCGCCAAGGTCTACCGGATGAGGCTTCCCTACTCGGCGACCGAGGTCGAGCGGGCGTGCGTCGATCTCGTCCGGGCGAACGGCGTGCCCGCGGTCTACCTGCGTCCGGTCGCCTTCTCCGGCTACGGGGAGATGGGACTCGACCCGACGAAGAGCCCGATCCAGGTCGCGGTCGCCGCGTGGGAGTGGGGGGCCTATCTCGGGGCCGAGGGCGTCGAGCACGGCGTGCGTGCGACGGTCTCGAGTTGGGTGCGGATGGACTCGCGCTCGCTCCCGCCGCAGGCGAAGTGCGCCGCGAATTACGCGAACAGTGCGCTCGCGAAGATGGAGGCAGGCGTGGCCGGGTACGACGAGGCGATCCTGCTGAACTCGCAGGGGATGGTCGCCGAGGGACCGGGGGAGAACATATTCCGTGTGAAGAACGATATCGTGTCGAGCCCTCCGGCGAGCTCGGGGATCCTGCGCGGCATCACCCGGGACAGCGTGGTGCGGTTCGTGGCGGACGAGGGGCTCTCGTTCCTGCGCACGGACTTCACGCGCGAGGAGCTGTTCACGGCGGACGAACTGTTCTACAGCGGGACCGCCGCCGGCATCACCCCGATCCGCGAGGTCGACGGGCGACCGATCGGGAACGGCCGGTACCCGATCACGAAGCGCCTCCAGAAGCGCTACGACGACGCGATCCACGGCCGAACCCCCCAGTACGAGAGCTGGCTCACCTACGTCGGCTGAGGGGCGACCGGGCGAGAGACGGAGGGACGCGATCTCCCACCGGCTCCGGTCGGCCTACGCCTCGGACGGAACGCCGCGTCGGGCCGAGAACCACGGCCGGCTGGCCCGCGCGACGTAGACGAGGGAGAGGAGCACCGGCACCTCGACGAGGGGCCCGATGACCGAGGCGAACGCCTCGGCGGAGGCGACGCCGAAGACGACGACGGCGACCGCGATCGCGAGCTCGAAATCGTTGCTCGCGGCCGTGAACGCGAGCGTCACCGACTTCTCGTAGCCGAACCCGAACCCCCGGCTGGCCGCGAAGGCCAGCGCCCACATCCCGAGGAAGTAGGTGAGCAGCGGCGCTACGACGCGCAGGACGGACAACGGGAGCGTAGTGATCGAGAGCCCTTGGATGGCGAACATCACCACGACCGTGAAGAGGAGCCCCCAGAGGGTGAGCCGGCTCACGCTCGGGGCGAACCGCCCGTCATACCACGCACGGCCCTTCCAGCGGCCGAGCCCGACCCGGCTCGCAAGCGCCGCCGCGAGCGGGACCCCGAGGAAGACGAGGACGCTCAGCGCGACGGTCGTGGGATCGACCGTGATCGCCTGCCGGGGCAGATGGAGCGCCGCGGGAAGCACCTCGAGGTAGAAGACCGCGAGCCCGCCGTAGGCGAGGATCTGGAAGACGGCGTTCAGCGCGACCAGCACGGTGACGTACTCCTCGTCCCCGCCCGCGAGCTGGTTCCAGACGAGCACCATCGCGATGCACCGGGCCAGCCCGACCAGGATCACGCCGGTCCTCAGCGCGGGCGCGTCCGGCAACCACAGCCAGGCGAGCGCGAACATGAACAGCGGGCCGACGATCCAGTTGAGAACGAGGGAGAACGCCGTGGGTTTCCATCCGCGGGTGACCTCGCGGACACGGCCGTAGCGCACCCGCGCGAGGATGGGATACATCATCAGGAGGAGGCCGACCGCGATCGGGACCGAGACCGACTCGACCTGCCAGTTCCCGACCGCCGTCCCGAATCCCGGCCAGAGCCGACCGAGGGCGAGCCCGACCGCCATCGCCGAGATGACCCAGACCGGAAGGTACCGGTCGACCACGTCGAGCTTCCGGACCGGTGTGGCCTCCCGGGATTCGGCCGCCCCCGCGCTGCCAGAACTCATCGGTCCCGCCGGGAGGGGGTCGGGCGGGAGGCCGCGGGGTCCGGGCGGTCGGCGGCGCGCAGCTCGAGCCCGAGGAGTCGGACCCGCTCCCGGATCTCGTCCCGGACCCGGCGGAACCCGTCGTCATCGAGCCGGGCCGGGTCCGGAAGGTCCCAATCGACGAGGGGGTGGGTCTTCAGGTGCGCCGGGCAGCTCGCGTCGTCAAGACAACCCATCGTGACCCGCACGTCCGCCGCCTCGTCCATTTCGATGGTCAACGGCTGCGGGGGGTGGGCCGGCGGCTCGACGCCGACCTCTCGCAGCATCGGCGCCGTCCGTGGGTTCGGGGCGGTCGACGGCCGGGTCCCGGCCGATATCGCCCGGTACCCCGGCGGAGGATCTGCGTTGAAGAACGCCTCGGCCATCAAGGAGCGGCCGGCGTTCTCGACGCAGAGGAAGAGCACGGTGCGGTCGGCCGGCGTCACAGCGACCCCTCGGACGCCCGCAGCACCCGGGGGGCGCCGACGATCGGAATCCTGCAGACTGTCGTCGGAACGTCCCTCCCCGGTCGCCGCTCACCGCTTCAGTGGTTGAAGCGATTTAACCGCCCGCTACGTACGCCCGAAGTGAACCCGGCCCCTCGAGCGCTCGAGTGTCCCTGTCCGCCCGCCGGTCTTATCGACATCGTGGGTAAGAAGTGGGCGATCTGCGTCGTGACGTTCCTCGGACGCAACGGTGCGCTCCGGTTCGGCCCGATCCAACGGTCGTTGCCCGGGGTCAGCCCGGCAACCCTCACGTCTACGCTGCGGGCGCTGGAACGGGAGGCGCTCGTTCGTCGCGTTCGGGCCTCGAAGGACCCCGGGTCGCCCCTTGCCTACGAGCTGACCGACTCGGGCGCCACGCTCTACCGCAGCCTCCTGCCGCTCGCCGGCTGGCTCCGCCGGGCCTGACCGATGGGCTGGGAGCGACGGTCGTCCGAGGTCGGCGCCACCCTCCGGGATGCGGGGGCCGTCCGTCGCAACCGTACCCGCGCGCTCCCGTTCGTCGACCCCTACGTCAAGCAGGCGAACCGGATACGGGGTCTCCACCACAGTCTATAGGCCAGACCGAGTCTTGGATGCCCGGACCGCGCCGCTCGAAGCAGGGTGCGGTCCGAAACTCCGCCCGGGACCTCCCCGAGAACTTTCGGTGCTTCGCTGGCCCCGACGTGAGACGAATCGCCCCAAGGCAGGGTTCGGACACCGGAGCGTCCCCCGAGCGGCCTCGAGCCCCTCCGCCGAGCATTCGGTGAGGTGGCCCTCGGCCCACGTCGATCCCGGACCGCCTCCGGTGGCTCCGGGATCCGGCCCCTCCGCCTCGGGCCGTTTCACCACGTCTCCTCTTCGCTTATGGGGCCCGGGACGGTAGCCGTTCCGATGAGCGATCCGGTCGCGACAAAGAGCTTGGACGTCCCCGGCGGGACGCTCTCCTATGAGGAGGGGGGACGCGGTCGGCCGATCGTCCTCCTCCACGAGGGGATCGCGGACCGACGCATGTGGAATCGCGAGTTCCCGCTCCTGGCGCGCGACCATCGCGTGGTCCGCTACGACCTCCGGGGGTACGGGGGTTCCCCGCCCGCGACAAGCGAGTATTCTCCCGTCCGCGACCTGGTGGCCCTCCTGGACCGTCAGGACCTTCGGCGACCGCTGATCGTCGGTCCCAGTGTCGGAGGGAAGATCGCCCTCGACTTGGCTCTCGCCTACCCCGATAGGGTCGGGGCTCTCTTGCTGATCGCGCCGGGGTACTCGGGCATGGACTACGACCACGTTCCCGGAGGGAAGGCCACCTTCGAGCGCGACGAACGGCTCTCCAAGGCAGCGAGCGACGCGTGGGCCGCCGGAAAGCTCGGGGAGGCCACCGAGCACCTTCGGCAGCTGTGGGCCTCGTCGCTGACCGGAAGCGCGCTGGAGCTCTTCCGGACCATGGTCCGGGACAATGCGAAGGAGATCTTCGAGGAGCGTTCGGGCCGACACGAAACGCGCGACGGAGAGCCCGCCGCCGGTCGGCTGAAGGAGATCCGAGTGCCAACACGGATCCTGGTCGGGGACCGCGACAACCCCGCGATGCCGCACTGCGCGAACTTCCTGGCGAGAGGCATCGAGGGCACCACGGTGGAGCTCGTCCCCGGAGCGGACCACCTTTTGAACCTCTCCCGGCCGGACGCCTTCGACACCGCCCTCCGGGCGTTCGTCGGGAGTCTTCCGGCCGCTCACGAGTAGAGGAGGGGAGTCTTTTCGATGGGCGGCGCCTCGAGACCGCCTCACGGCGCCCCGAAGGTGCCTCCTGCGCCGGCTCGGAAGGGGGCCCGTCCGAGACGATCCGCGCGGTTCACCTCGCGACCGCTCTCGCCGGAGACCTGGCCCGCGTTTTCAAGACTGGTGGAAAAGCACAACGGAATCTTCGGCGGATGCTGGTGCATCTCGTTTCATCTCGGGCCGGACGAGGGGAAGCGGACGCCCGCCGAGTATCGGGCGATGAAGGAGGCCCGCGTCCGGGAAGGAAGGGCGCACGCCGCGCTCGTCTTCGATGGCCCGAACGCCGTCGGTTGGTGCCAGTTCGGCCCCACCGCCGAGCTCCCGAACATTCGGAGCCGGAAGTCCTACGAACAGGGACGGGGGGACCTTCCGGACTGGCGCATCACCTGCTTCTTCATCGACCGAGAGCGCCGGGGGGAAGGCATCGCCACCCTCGCCCTTCGCGAGGCGGTTCGATCCATCGCGCAACTCGGCGGCGGAACCGTCGAAGCCTACCCCGAGGACTACACGGACGAAAGGACCTCCTCCTCCTTCCTGTGCAGCGGGACTCTTCGCATGTTCGAGAACGCGGGGTTCCGAAAGGCGCGAAAGATCGCGATGCGGCGATGGGTCGTGGCTCGTACGGTTCCCTCGGATCGCGCGAAGCGCTCCGCCCACTGAATCCGGACCGCGGGGAAGCTGGGGGCCCCGGAGGCGGCCTTCTGGTTCCCGTGCCGGTCCCGGCGACCGGAGGCGTGGGGGCGGTCGTTGGGTCTCTGGTCCCTCGAGCGAGGGGCGCCCGCGTCGCGAAACCGCAGCCCTCCTCGTGACGACCGGGGCGTGACCCCGGACGAGACCGAAGGCGGAGGGAACGCGCCACGGAAGGACGCCTCACCGCGGTCCGCGTCCCGCCGGATCCGTTCGCCGGGCGGATCGCGGGGAACATCGGTCGGGGAGGGTCTGGAGCGAAACGTGCACCGCCTCCCTCGGGGAGGCACGCGATGCCCTCCTCGGTCGATCGGGCGGAACGCCGAGGCCGGGGCTTTAGGTGAACAGTTCCTCGAGAGGGTTTCCCATCTCCTTCACTTCCCTCACTCGGACGCCCTTCTCGCCCAACTCCTTCAACAACCCCGATACTTCCTCGGGCCCGGAGAGTTCGAACACATAGTACTCGCCCTTGAGTCGCTCGGGAGGAAGCGCGCGCTCCCCTCC
>JAKAWX010000003.1 GCA_021816865.1 Thermoplasmata archaeon
ATCTGAAGATCGGACGCGTCGCGGCCCCGTAGAAGATGCCCGGCAGGACGGCCACGTTCACCGGGGCCGAGAAGGCCCGGTGGTCGCTCACCGAGACCGTGATCGAGGTCCCTCCGCCGGTCGGCTGCGTGCGCTCGACCGAGGCCGTGACCACGGGACCCGCGAGCGGGCCTACGACACTGATAAGGGCGATCGCGAGCACGACCGCCGCCACGCCCGCCCCCCACGCGCGGGCACGAAGACGGGCGATCATGCGCGATCCTCCGCGGGGAAGGTCCGCCCTAGACGCACCGTCCGCACCCCCCGGCCCAGCTCGAGCACACCGAGGACCACGCTCACGATGAGGAGGACCCCGGCGACGACGCCGATGATCTCCCACAGGCTTCCGCGCAGGAGGAGGTCGACCTCGTACGCGGCCGCGATCGAGTTCACGGTCGTCACGGCCCCCGGACCGAGCCCCGTCGCGAGGGGGTAGAAGAACGCGAGCGGGGTCAAGAGCGCCCAGTACTGGAAGAACCCCGAGAGCGCGATGCCCCACACCACGACCCAGTACCGCGTCGAGCCGAGGGCGAGCGCGCCCGCGAAGCCGGCCGCCACCAACACATCGATGTTCTCCGAGTTCGGGACCGGGTTGGCGAGAACGGTGCCGGCGAGCGCGATGGCACATGCGATCGTGAGGTCGCGCACCGCGGCCGGACGCGTCCGGGCTCCCCGCCTCCGCTGTACGACGAGCAGAACCAGGGCGACCAGGACCGAGAGGGCGGCGAATCCCTGGAGCGCGATGAGCCCGAGGTGCGCGTTCGCCGCGCTGTTGGTATACCGGGCCCAGGCACCGGTCCCCTTGGGCGAAGCCGGATTGAAGATCGAGAGAACGCTCAGCCCGCCGTAGGTGACGGACGCCGTCGTGTGCGTCGCGAGCAGATCGAACGTCTCGGAGAGGTAGGCGAAGAAGACCGCCAGCGCTGTCGCGATCCCGAGGGCGAGGGTCGCGAGGGGTCTCACGGCCCGCCGCAGGACCGCGCGCCACGGACCCGGCAGGACGACCGCGGCGACGACGAACGTCGGGACCAGCACGACCGTGTACCCCTTCGCGAGGACGGAAAGGGACAGGAGGAGACCGGCCCAGTACCAGTGTCGTTCCGCAGCGGCGGCGAGCGCGAGAACGGCGAAGGCGGCCGCGAGGCCGTCCACCTCGCCGTGGACGCTGCTGACCCAGATCGTCAACGGGTTGAGGAGCCATAGGGCCGCCGCCAACGTGCCGCGGCCCGGAGCGAGGTGGCGCTCGACGAGGAAGTAGAGGGCGAGGCCGCCGGCGACGTCGGCGAGGATGAGAGGAAGCTTCCAGGCCAGCAGTGCGGCCGGGACCGGCACGAGCGTGGGCACCCAGGAAGCGAGCGCCGCCGGTACAGCGAAGGGGAGGGAGCGGTAGAGTCCTTCGGGTCCGAGCAGGAGGGTGACGGCTCCCATGGTCGGGCTCGCCAGGTACGGGGCGAGCGGCGGGTTGAACCAGGTTCCTCCCGAGTACGGGTTTCCGCTGTAGAGGAGGATCTGGCCAGAGTGCACGAACCCGAGCGTATCGGTTCCCCACGAGGTCAACGGAGCCAGGACCAGTCGGACCGCGAGGCCGACGAGCAAGACGATTCGCAACCGGGCCTGTCGGGGGTCGGTTAGGCCCCGTCGGCACGCCTCGAGGGCCGCGACGAGCGGGCCCGCGAGCTCACCGCGCACGACTTCAGAAAACCTACCCGAGGTCGCTGGTGGCCCGAGGGGGATGTCCGTGGGCTCGGACTCATCCGGCGAGGACACGACGGATCACCCCTTCGAGCCGCGGAGCGAGGACGGGCCACTGGTACTCCTTCGAGACGGTCAGGGCTCGCGCGGAGAGCCTTCCGCGGAGGGCCGGGTCGGTCCACACCCGCTCGAGCGCGGCCTCGAGATGCGCCAGGTCCCCGACCGGGTACGCCACGCCGGCACCGCGATCGGCGACCAGCTTCGGCCCGGGGGCCGTCTCGCAACCGATGACCGGACAGCCGTAGGTCATCGCCTCCACGCAAACGGTACCAAACCCCTCGACGTCCGAGTCGGAGGGGAGGACCAGCGCCCAGGCGCTTCGCAACCGGTCGGCGAGCTCCTCGTCGCCGAGGCGTCCGAGAAATTCGACCGAACGTGCGACGCCGAGCTCCTCCGCCAGGCTCTCGAGGCTCGGGCGCCGGTCCCCGTCGCCCACGATCGCGAGCCGCACGTCGAGCGGCCGGGCCTTGAGGTCATGGACGGCCCGAACGAGAAGGTCGGGGCGTTTGTAGCTCCGGCTCGCGTCGAGACCGCCCACGAAGAGGAGCGGGTGGTGGGGACCTGGGGTCGCATCCTCCGCGACGGTCGTCGCGAGCGGCAGCGGCAGGACGCCGTCCCCCAGGTACGGCCCCGTCGGAAGGGCCACCAGGCGGTCGCGCGGGGCTCCGCGGTGGGCGAGCTTCTCCCGATAGTGCTCGGTGGTGGTGAACACGGTGTCGGACCACCCCACGAGCCGGCTCTCCCACAACGAGTACGGCGGTCCGTACGGCTTGTCGCGCCTCAGGTCGGCGTGGTAGGTGGCGACCCACCGGCATCCCTTGAGGCGCGCATAGAGGCCGGCGAAGTCGGCGTTCACCGACGGATGGTGGGACCAGACGAGGGACGGTTCGAATTCCTCGAGCGCGTCGAACAGTTCGAGCGGCGGAACCACGCGTTCCCCGAAGATGGTGCGAAACGGAAGTCGCGTCACGGCAAGGCCTCCCGTCGACTCCCCGGTCCCGCCCGAGGGCCGAGGTTGCCCGTCCGGGGGACGGGGTACGAAGACACGGACCTCGGCCCACGCGCCGAGGAGCGTTCCGGTGAACCGGACGTACCGCTCGACGCCTCCCAGGCTCGGCAGGTAGTTCGGCGTGACCAGCGCGATCCTCGCCGGTTCGAGCGATCCCGAGTCGCCCGGCGGCGCGTCGTCGGACGGCCCTCGGGGTCCCCGCGGCGGCCGGGGAACGGGAACCTGGTCCGCGGGCCCCACGACCCGGCCCTAGCAGCCTCCCCATGATAACTTGGTGTCCCGGACGACCGGCGGAGTGCGTCCGGCCTGAGGAAGACGGCGAACCGGACCGGGGACCAACCTCATCTCTCCGACGGGAATCCCGCCGGCGTGCGTTCCGCGCACCCGCGACCGCCGCGACGTGACCCGAACCGACCGCTCGGGGGGTGAGCCCCGATGCCCCTGGGTACGGTGGACGTGGTCGCCGGCGGGCTGGTACTCGTCATCGTCGTGATGGCCGCCGGAACCTCCGTGGTCCGCCTGCTCGAGCATCTCGCGCGCCGTCGGTTCAATCTGACGTCGATCGAACGTGGGCTGCTCGGACTCTACGCGGGCGGAGGGACGCTCTTCGTGCTCGCCTCCCTTCCGTTCGCCGCGTACTCGATCCCCCTCGTGCTCGCTTTCCTCGCGGTGGGCGGGATCGTCACGGTCGCACGGTGGGCCCGGAATGCCCGGCGGCATCTCTGGCCCCCGACGGACCTGCGGAACGGGCCCGTGGTCGGCCTCGCCGCCCTGTTCCTCGTTCTGGTCGTGCTCGAGGTCGCCACGACCACCCAGATCCTCCTGCCGAACCCGTACGACGGCGCGGCCGCGTCCCTCTTCGTGAAGCTGATCCTCTCCGGGCACACCGTCCCCACGACCCTCGAGCCGTTCGCCGCGTCCGGCGTGGTCTATCCCCTGGGCGCGGCCGTCTGGATGACCCTCCCGGTGATCCTGTTCGGCTGGCCGATCGTCTCCGCGCCGGTCGTCCTGCCGCCCGTTTTCCTCGCGCTCTCCGTCGCCGGGGTCTACGCCTGGGGAGAGCGGTTGGGCGGTGTGGGCACCCCGCACGGCCGTCGGACCGGTCTCTTGTTCGCGCTCTTCTTCGGCCTCGTGGCGAGCTGGCCCCGGCTCTTCATCGGGGGGTCGTACGACTTCGCGTTCGGCCTCCCGCTGTTCTTCACGCTCCTCGGCCTCCTGCTGCCGATCGTCCGCTCCCACCGCCGGCCGTGGAAGGACGTCGTCCTGTTCGGTCTCGCGACGGGCGTCCTCACGTCGGTGAGCGTAGCGGCCGGAGAAATGGCCCTCCTCATCTTCCTCGCATCGCTCCTCGCCTTCCACCCCGCCCTCCGGACCGAAGCGCGTGGGCTCGTGGCGCGGGCGGCGACGATCGTCACGATCTCGACGGCGTTCGTGGCGCGCAGCCTCATCGGCCTTGTGGCGTGGTTCTCCTACCCCGCGCACGTGCTGGCCGCCGTCGGCGACCGGCCGTACGGCCCGGAGATCCCCCCGTCCACGTACGTGGCGGGAACCCTCGCGGGGAACTTGAACCCGTTCGTCCCCGGAAGGCCGCGGATGGCTCCAATCCCGATTGCGGCGCTGGAGCTCCAGCTTTTGCTCGCGGCATCGGTCGCCCTGCTCCTCTGGGCCGTCGTCCGGCGCCGTGGCCGTGTCGACTACGCGCGTCCGCTCGCGACGATGCGGCCCGTCCTTGTCGCCGCGCTGACCACCATCCTTGCGGCGGGAGCCCTGGTGATGCTCAGCGACGCGACGGCCGGCACCTCGCCCGTCCTCTCGGTCACCTCGCTCTACGAGACCTTGTTCCTCGTTTTCACCTTCTACCAGGCGGCCTCGCTCTTCCCTCTCCTCGTCGCACTCGAGCGGTCTCGCCCGGAGGGGACCGAGGCGGCCCCGGCCGAGTCCGAGCCTCCGCCGCCCCGGTCCACCCCCGGCGAACCAGACCGGCGGCGCCGCCCGAGGAGCCCGCGCGCCCGCCGGGCCGTGGCGCCCTGGCTGGCCGTGGCCGTCCTCGCCCTGCCCCTCGCCTTCGGGGCGGGTGTCACCGCGGTCGATGTCCCGAGCTATCTCGATACGCATATGGCCGAGTTCACGAACGCGACGAGCGCCGACCTCGCGGCGCTCGAGTGGGCCGGCGCCCACCTGCCGGCGTGCTCCCGCGTGCTGGTCGCCCCCGGCTCGGCCGCCCAGTTCCTGCCCCTGTTCGCGACGGTGAACGTGGTCTTCCCCATGGTGCCGGCGTCGAACAACCTCTCCTATTCCGTCGCGGTGAGTGACCTCACCAACGGTACGTACACCAACACGACCCGCGCCGCCCTCCTCTTCCTCGGCGTCACGGAGGTCTTCGTTACGGGGCAGACTTCGGTCTCGTTCTTGCCGTTCCTTTCTCGCGGACCGGCCGGGTCGACCGACTTCTCCGACCTCTTCGACCAGGGCGACGCCGCGATCTTCCTTTTCGGACCGGGGGCGACGGAAGGGCACTGCCTTCCCCGCTGAGGTACGACGGCCCGGGCCGGCGGGGGCCCCCTCGCGCTACGCCCGGGCCGGCGTCGTCGCCCGCGCGTTCAGCGCATCAGGATGCCGGCGGTGTCGCCCCGCACCGGTCGTCCCGATACCGGTGGGTTCCCCGGAACCCGGACCGGCCGCGCGCCGAGGCGTCGGGCGCGGTGCACTTCCCTCAAGAACGTTCGGACGAACTCGAGGTCCTGGATGATCTTGCTCGAACCGTTCTTCCGAGCGCGGAAGCGGTACGGCACTTCGACCACGCGTCGGGCGCGGCAGGAGACGAGCAGGAACAGGATGAGCTTGTAGCCACGATAGCGGGCGTCGAGCGGTCGGAAGATCGCGCGCCGGAACGCGAAGAATCCCGAGACCGGGTCCGAGACGCGCCGGGCGGCGGGCACGAACGCGCGCACGACGGCCTCGGCCCCGCGCGACAAAGCCGCGCGGAAAATCGATCGTCGCCCGACGGACCCGCCCCGGCCGTAGCGGGTCGCGACCACGAGGTCGCCACCGGCCTCGAGCTCCGCGACCATGGTCGGGATCGAATCCGGTGGGTGCTGCAGGTCGGCGTCCATGATCAGCACGAACTCCCCTCTCGCCTCGGCGATCCCCTGGCACTGAGCGGGGGTCAGGGTCTGTTGCCCGTCGTGAAAGATGGGGTGGAGCCACGGGGATTGCGCGGCGGCGGTGCGGAGGAACTCCCGGGTCCCGTCGGTGCTCCCGTCGTCGACCACGATCACTTCGAACGGCGGAAGCCGCTGCCGAGCGATCTGCTCGAGGAGGACGGGCAGGTTCTCGTGTTCGTTCAGGGTTCCGAGAACGATGGAGAGCCGGGGTTCCGACGCGACGTCATAGGGGCTGCTCATGACCAATCCGTCGATTACGGGCATCCCCTTGTCCGCTCGTGTGACCTACCGAGGGACCGCACCCCACTTTAGCCTTTACCCCAGAGTGCCGATAGTGTTCGGACTCCGACCCGGGCACTTCTCGCCCCGTGACACGGTTCGTCACGGCGTTCGAAGGCGCGGACCGGACGCTCACGACCCTTCGGGGCACTCGTCGACCCGTCGGGGCCGGCTAGGCGTGGGGCGCGGGGTCGGACGACGCTGGGGACCGCTCCGCACGCCAAAACTCCAATGCGTCCGCGAGCGTGCGCTCGAACGGGACCGCCGGGCGGAAGCCGAGCGCTCGCAGGCGGCCCACGTCGGCCCGGTTGTCGGGCTCGTCCGTCGGCCGGAAGAGCTGAGGGTCCGGGACGACCTCGATCGGCACGCGGGACAGGCGGACGAGATCGGTCGCGATCCGGCCGATCGAGTAGCTCTGGCCGGCACCGACGTTCACGGCCCGGGCCGGGTCGCCCGCCTCGAACACGGTCCACATCGCCCGGACCACGTCCCGGATGTCGGAGATGTCCCGAAGGGTGTCGAGGTTGCCGACCTTCAGTATGCCCGGCCTTCCGGTTCTCTCGAGCGCCGCGATCTGTCGCGCGAAGTCGTTCAGCGCGTCGCCCGTCTTTCCGGGGCCGGTCGTACCGAAGAGACGGGCGCGAAGGATCCGCAGGTCGAAGTTGAGGGCGTACTGGAGCGACAGCATGTCCTGGCAGGCCTTCGAGACGCCGTAGGGGTTGGTCGGATTGAGCGCCGTCTCCTCCCCGATGGGAAGACGCGGGGGAACGCCGTACGCCGCCCCCGAGGCCGCCAGCAGCGTCCCCCGGGAGGGCCGGTGCTCGCGCAACGCCTCGTAGAGGTGGATCGTGCCGAGGACGTTCGTGCGGAACGTGTCCACCGGGTCCCTCCAGGCCCTCTGGGCATACGCTTGTGCCGCGAGATGGAAAACCCCATCGGGCCGATACTCCGCGACGAGTCGTGCGACGCTGTCGCGGTCCTGCATGTCGAGACGTGTCCATCGTACTCCGGCCCGGGGGAGCCCGCGCGCGGCGAGCTCGGACTCGGCGTAGTACGTCCCGAGCACCTCGTGGCCCGCCGAGACCGCGGAGTCGCAGAGGTATCGTCCGATGAACCCCGACGCCCCGGTGATCAGCAACCTCATCGTCGTTTCCCACTCTCCCTCAAGGTCCCCGGCACAGCGACCCCAGGTGCGATCAGGGTATTATTCCTCCGGCGAACGAGCCGGCGCCTCCGCGATCGGTGTCGCCGCGGCCGATGGGGGAGATCCCCGGGTCGCCGGAGCGCGACCGCGCCCCCCGGCGCGCGGTTCACGAACGGGGAGGGATCGGGGAGGCCGCCGGGAGTCCGCCGCCCGAGCTCGCCCTTTGCAGGCTGGCCATGAGCTGCCGGGCGTGGAACAGCTCGACCAGGAAGATGCGGACGAACGCCAAGCTCTGGGTGAGCTTGCTGGCCCCGCTCGCCCGGGGTTCGAATCGGAACCCGACCTCGCTCACCCGCTGCCGATCGGCCATCACGAGAACGAACAGGAGGAGTTTGTACCCCCGGTACCGAGGGTCGAGAGGACGCCATAGCGCCCGACGGAATCCGAAGAATCCCGAGACAGGATCCGACAGCGGACGCGCCGGAGGCAGGAACAACTTCGCCAGCCATTCCGCGCCGCGGGACAGAACGAACCGCACGGGGGCCCGAGGGCCCGGCGATCCGCCGGGAGAGTACCGGCTCGCTACGACGAGCGACGCGCCTTCTTCGAGACCCCGGAGAATCCGAAGGATCGTCTCGGGCGGGTGTTGAAGGTCGGCGTCCATGACGACGAGGTACTTCCCCCGGGCCCTGTCGATCGCCTGGCATTGGGCCCGGAGGGTGGTCTGCTTGCCCTCATGGACGAGCAATCGGATTCGGGCGTCCACGGCGGCGTGCTCGGCGACGTACTCGCGGGTTCCGTCCGTGCTCCCGTCGTCCACGACGAGAAGCTCCATCGACGGCAGGTCCAACGAGCCGAGGCGATCGAACAGGACCGGGAGGTTCGCGCGCTCGTTCAGCGTGGCGAGGACGACGGAAAGCAAGGGACGCGGGTCCTCGCCACGTCTCTCGCCGGGCTCCACGTTCATGGCGTCCGGTCCCTCGGTGCGACCATCCGACGAGCGGTCCGGCTCGCGGAGCCCAAGCCGGGAGCGGCGGACGTGCAGGAACCGCGGAGTCGGGCGCGGTGCGCGAGCCCGCCGGAGAAAAGGAGCATGCGGGGACGACCTTCGACGGCGACTTAATCCTTGCCCGGCGATGCGCGCCGCCCGGGCGCGGCGGAGGTCGCCGACGGCCCGGTCTCGAGGGCGCCGACGGGCGCAGACCCCGACGTTCGGGACCCGACGCGGTGAAAGCCGGGAGCCCGAGCCTAGTTCGTACGGAAGATAGATATATAATTGCAGATAACGAATGTTCGTAATGCGCATGGATGCGTGGTTGCATCCTCGCACTGCGTCCTTTCACGATGGCCCACCAACGACCTCGAACGACCGGCCCCCGCCGCTGGAGCGGCAGGCGGGGAAGCCTCATCGCCGCGCTCGCCCTGTTAGCCCTCCTGCTCCTTGTGCCCGCCTTCTTGGCGATTGCCCCGGGCGGTAACGCTTCCGGCGCTCCGACGGCCGCCCCGCTTTCGGGCGGCGGGAGCCCGCCGGTGAACTCCCCCTCGTTGCCGACCCCCATCCGGCACGTCATCACCATCATGATGGAGAACGAGGGCGTCGACCAGATCTACGGCAAAGTGCCGTACGAGACGCAGCTCGCGAAGCAGTACGCCTGGGGCGGGGACCCCTTCACCTCCTCGCCCAGCGCGGGATACTACGCGGTCTGCCACCCCTCCGCCCCGAACTACCTTGCGCTCACCGCCGGTGAACCCCTCCAGTGCGGCACCGATGCCTACACCACCTACTCGGCCAGCAACGTGGCCTATCTCATGGACTCCAAGAACGTCTCGTGGCTCGCGTACATGGAGAGCGCGAGCTCGAACTGCGAGACGTCGAACAGCGGGGCGTACGTCGTCCACCACGACCCGTTCGCGTACTTCTCGGACATCTCGAATGTCTGCGCGAAGCACGTCCTCGCGACCCCGAATCTAATCAAGGACTTCCCGTACGCGAGTACCCCGCCGGCCTACACCTGGATCACGCCGAATTACACCGATGACGGCCACCGAACGTCCGCGGCCTACGGGGACACGTGGCTCTCGCAGTTCGTGCCGAAGCTCGTGGCCCAACCGTGGTTCGCTTCCTCGGTGATCTTCGTCGTCTGGGACGAGTCCTACGGGCAGAGCCCGAACTCCGGGTACAGCGGCCTCGTGGGCGGCCCCGTCTTCTTCGCGGCGGTGAGCCCCTACACTCTCGGACGCGGGGCCTACGGGCTCAACTCGAGCCATTACAACCTCCTATCGACCACCGAGTGGCTCCTCGGTCTCCCCAGCACCGGCCACAACGACGGGACTTCGACGTTTCCGGCGATGAAGACGCTCTTTAACGTCACCTCCCCTCCGCCGACGGTGTTCGCGGTCTCGGGGTCGGTCACGAACGCGACCGCCGGGCCGGTCGCCGGGGCGACGGTCTACGCGAACGGGTCCTCGGTGCACAACTCCACGACCGCGAGCGCCCTGGGAGCCTTCTCTCTCGCCCTCGGCAACGGCACCTACCAGCTGACCGCGACGTCCCCCGGGTATCTCCCGGCTTCGACCAACGTGACGGTGGGGGGTCAACCGGTCACGGGAATCGCGCTCGTGCTCTCCCGTACCCCGCGAGGCCCGCCGACGACCTACTCAGTGAACGGGACCGTCCTCGACCGAGAGACCAACGGCTCGCTCGCCGGCGCGACCGTGTTCGCGAACAACAGTTCGGCCGCTCTCTCCGCGACCAGTTCCTCAACGGGAGCGTTCTCGTTCGAGCTGGCGAACGGCACCTACGCGGTGTCGGCGGTCGCGAACGGATTCGGCCCGCTGACGGAGAATCTCACCGTCTCCGGCCGAGCGGTGTCGGGTCTCGATCTCGCCCTCTCCCCGTCCGGCGTCTCGCCGACGAGGTACTCCGTCAGCGGGCTCGTGCTGGCGTACCCGAACGGAACCCCGATCCCCGGCGCCGAGGTGTTCGCGAACTCGACGGTCAGTTCGGTCGCGATCGCAGCCGGCTCGAACGGAAGCTACCGGTTCGACCTTCCGAACGCGAGCTACGAGCTCACGGCGACGGCCGTCGGCTACACGCCGTCCACCGACGAACTCCTCGTGAACGGAACCGCGGTCACTTCGCTCAGCCTCGAACTCGTCGCCAACGACCTTCCGACGTACCCGGCGGATGGTGTCGTACGCAACACGAACGGCAGCGGCCCGGTATCGAACGCCACCCTCTTCTTCGCGAACGGGTCGTACATCGTCCGTGTCCTCACGAACACGACCGGCGGCTACTCGGCGATCCTCCCGAACGGGACCTACAGCGTCACCGTGGTGGCGGGCGGCTTCGTCTCCGCCGTGACCGATGTTTCGATCACAGGGCCGACGGCCACGGATCTGAACTTTACCCTCCTCCCGGAGGCGATGACGCGCTCGGGCACCGCAAGCGGGTGGAACGTACCGGTGGGCTACTACCTTGCGGCGGCCGCGGGCATCGCGGTCGCGTCCGCGGCCGGTTGGCTGCTCGGACGGTACGTTCGACGGCCGGGGCGCCGACCGCCTCGGTCCCGCCGGCGGCCCTGAACCGCTCGGTGCGGCCGGAGAGAGCCCGCGGGTGAGGGTTCCCGCCGGACAGACCGGCTCCGTCATGAGAGTCGAAGCACCCGACACATTCTCTGCCCCCGCCCGACCGAGCGACGGGGCAAGCGGTACCGATCGGAGTTGCGCGGGTCGTCGCTGAGCCGGGATTCCCACGGCCCACCGCCCGCCGGGGGTCCGGGATTGTACGGTCTCGGGCGATAACCCTACGCGGACCGTACCGCCGCGAGCGAGGAGATCCGGGGCCACGGCTCGGTCAACTCGCCTCGGGGTTGCGGCCTCGCGCCGCCCGAACAATCCCGTTGCGGGACCACCGACATTCATATACCTGGCCCGCCCAGATATTCACGAGAACGACAGCACCGAAGGGGCCCACGCGCTTCTTCGGGCAGCCGGTGCCTCCACTCTTCGCCGGCCGCTCGAGACACGCGAATCCCATCGGCGGAGGAGTCTCGAATGCACGCCACGGATCGAAGGTTCGTCGTAGGCGCAGCGCTGATTCTTTGGGGAGTCGCCCTCGCGGTCTCGCTCGCCCCGGCCCCAACCGTCGCGGGCGTCACGGGCCACACGAGCCCCGCGGTGTCGGCCGCCGGACACGGCAGCCCCTCTTTCGCGCTCGCCGAGAGCTCGGGGTCGCCGGTATACACCGTGAGCGGGTTCGTACGAGCCGCAGCGAACGGAGGCCCCATCGCTTCCGCACGGCTTTTCGTGAGCGAGGGCGCCTCCACGACGTTCCTCACCTCGGACACGAACGGCGCGTGGACCGTCGCGCTTCCGAACGGGAATTACCAGATCACGGCCACGGCCGCCGGCTTCGGCTCCGACGTGGCGAACGTCTCCGTGGACGGAGCCCCCCTCGGCCCGGTCGTGCTTAGCCTGGAGCAGCCGAACGGTGGCCCCGCCTCGAGCTCGGGGCAGGTGCCCCCGACCCTGCAGCTCGTGCTGCCCTTCCTGCCGAGCGCGGGGGTTGGCCTCGCAGGGTTCGTCAGCTGGCGGGCGTTCATCCACACCCCCACCGTGCGGCCGAGCGCCCGCCTCTTCCGCTGAGCGGCCCGGGCCGGTCTCGAGCCGCCCTACGGTGCCGCCGTGGAGGAACCGTCCCTCGGTCGAGGTCGAGCGGTCAGTTGCCGAGGGTTTCCCGTACTCGAGCGACCGCGGAGTCCGCCAGGCGACGAGCGCTCGCTGGATCCCGCATCTCGGCAAAGATGCGGACGATCGGCTCGGTCCCGCTGGGCCGCAGGAGCATCCAGCCGCCGTCGAGGAAGATCTTGAACCCGTCGAGGGTAACGACCCGGTGCGCGCCGTCGGCGAACTCCCGGGCGACCGCCGTCACGACCGGGAGGGCCCGCTCCGGTGGACACGACACCCGTTCCTTCACGAGGGTGTACGGAGGAAGCTCGTCCAGCAGGGCGTCGAACGATCGGTCGGACCGCGCGAGGAGGTCGAGCAGCCTCGCGGCCGTCATGGCCCCGTCGCGCGCCAACTGGAACTGCGGGAAGACGACGCCCCCGTTCTCCTCGCCGCCGATCACGGCGTCCACCCGCTCCATCTCCTTCGTCAGCTTCGGCGACCCGACCGGTGTATAGACGACCCGGGCCCCGAAGGGCTGCACCACGTCTTCAACGACCTGCGAGGTCGACACGGGAGTCACGACCGCCCGAGAGCCTCCGGCCCGGGCCGCGTCGCGCGCCAGCAGGGCGAGGCTCTTGTCGCCGGGGACGAACCGGCCCTGCCCGTCGACGAACAGGGTGCGGTCTCCGTCACCGTCGTGGGCGACGCCGAGGTCGGCGTCGAACGCCGGAACCGCACGGATCAATTCTTTGAGCGTCCGCTCGTTCGGCTCGGAGGGTCGACCGGGAAACCGGCCGTCCACGTGCCCGTTCAGCGTGATCACGCGGCAGCCGAGTCGGCGGAGAAGCTCGGGGCTTGTGACCGCGGTGGCTCCGTTGCCGCAGTCGAGGACCACGGTGAACTTCCTCGCCCGCACGCGCTCCCGGTCCACCTGGCCGAGAATCCCCTCAAGGTACCGCGCCGCACCGGCCGGTTCGGTCCGGAGCTCACCGACCCGGTCGAACGGTACGGCGCACGAGGCGGACGCGGCGACCGCAGCCTCGATCGCCCGCTCCGTCTCCGCAGGAATCGAGCGCCCGCAAGCGTCAAGGCACTTCATTCCGTTGTACTCGGGCGGGTTGTGGGACGCCGTGATCGCCACGCCAAAGGCGGCAGGCACTCGAGGAACGTTGTACTGAATCGCGGGAGTGGGGAGGAGACCGAGGTCGACCACGTCGTGGCCGGAGAGCGCGAGCGTTGCGGCCACGAGGTCGGAGAGCGCGCGACTCGAGGTCCGTCCGTCGCGCCCCAGGGCCACCGGACCGGTGCGGGGAGCGACCTGGGCGATCGCGCCGGCGACCGCGACGGCCGAGGCGGGGGTCAGACGGTCCCCGACGACCTCCCGTATCCCGTTGGTGGAAAACCGCATCTCGATCTCCCGGAGAATCGCACCCCAGCGTAGATATACTTCGCGCCGGCGGACTCCGTCCGACCCGGCCGCTCCCGGACCACCGCCCCGAGGAAAGGTTTAGCTCCGGAGCCCCTCACGTCCCTTTGTGCGGATACGCGCGGTACTTCCGCCGTTCGTGCCCCTTGACGAGATCGGGCGACGCGTCTCCGCCGTCCTCCCCGACGTCGAGTTCGCCACCGATCTCCTCGCTCCCGGCCGCTACGCGCCCGAGGAGGTCGAGGTCCTCATCCTCACGACCTTTCACGCGCTTGACGCGGCCGCGATCGCCCGGATGCGGGCCCTCAAGTTCGTTCAGGTCGCGAGCACGGGCTACGACCGGGTCGACCTCGCTGCCGTACGGGCTCGGGGAATCCGACTCTCGAACATCCCGGTCGCGAATTCGAAGACGGTCGCCGAGCATGTGATCCTACTGACCCTGGCGCTGCTCCGCGACCTTCGCGGGCTGGACGCCCGGCTGCGCGACAAGGAGTGGCCGATGCTGACCGGGGCGAACGACCTGGCCGGCAAGGTCTTCGGGATCGTGGGGATGGGCCGCATCGGGCGCGAGGTCGCGGGGCGCCTCGTCGCCTTCGAGACGGCGACGGTCTACGCGGACGTCGTTCCGCTCCCGGCCGACGAGGAACGACGGCTCGGCGTCACCCGCGTTGCGCTCGACGAACTCCTCGCCCGGTCGGACATCGTCTCGTTGCACCTGCCGCTGTCGGCCGCCACGGAACGGATCATCGGGGCCGCCGAGCTCGCGCGGATGAAGGACCAGGCGATCCTCCTCAACACGGCCCGATCGGAATTGGTCGACCCCTCGGCCCTGCGGGCGGCCGTACTGGACGGGAAGATCCGGGTCGGCCTCGACGTCTACCCGACCGAGCCTCCCGACTTCTCCGACCCGATCTTCGCGGCACCGGGAACGCTGTTCACTCCGCACATCGCGGGCGTTACATGGGAAGCGCAGCAGCGGTTCCTCCAGGAAACCGTGAAGAACGTGCTGCGGTACGTCCAGGGCAAGGAGCCGCTCTACCGGGTCGACGACGGGGCCACCCGCTAGCGGGACCGGACGACGATCGATGCAGACCGCCGAGCGGCTCTCGGAGCTGTTGGCGAGCCACGGGGTCCACGAGATCTTCGGCAACCCGGGCACCACCGAGCTCCCGTTCCTCGAGGGCGCGACGCACCAGCGCTACTACCTGACGCTCCACGACGCGATCGCGGTCGGGGCCGCCGACGGCTTCGCCCAGGCCGGCCGGGCCCCGGCGGTCGCGAACCTCCACGCCTCGCCCGGGCTCGGGAACTCGATCGGCTTCATCGACACCGCGGCGCGCAACCATACCCCGCTCGTGCTCACCGTGGGCCAGCAGGACCTGCGGCACGCGAGTCTCCGACCGCTCCTCTACGGGGACATGGGCGCGCGCGTCGCGGGACTGGTGAAGTTCTTCCATGAGGTGCGACGCCCGTCGGAGCTCGGGCCCGCGGTCGACCGGGCGTTCCGGGTCGCTCTCGAGCCGCCGATGGGGCCCACGCTTCTCAGCCTTCCGATGGACGTCATGGAGGCGCCGGCCGAGGAGGGGCCCGCCGAACGCGCTTCGGGGGTTTCGCGGGAAGCGTTCGACGACGTTCGCGCGGTGGCGGAGCGGATGCGCTCGGCCCAGCGGCTCGCGCTGGTCGTGGGCTATGAGGTCGACCTTTTCGAGGCGTTCGACGAGGTCCGCGAGCTCGCGACACGCACGGGCGCCCCGGTCTACGCGGAACCGATCTGCTCTCGATCGCCCGTGCCCGAGGACCTCGCCGGTTTCGTCGGCGACCTCCTGCCCTCGACCGCGATGATCGACTCCGTCCTCGTCGAGCACGACCTGGTCGCCCTGGTCGGCGCCGACCTCACCGTCTACCCGTACTCGGCCGCCCCCCTTCGGTCGGGCCACAGCCTCGTCTACCTCGGCGCCGACCCCTCCGTGCCGGAGAAGCTCGGATGCCCGCGCGCCGTCGGCAACCTCCGGGAAGTCCTCCGACGGTTGCTCGCCGAGATTCCGCCCGGCACAAGGAGCTTCCAC
The DNA here is from genome assembly GCA_021816865.1 of Thermoplasmata archaeon. GTDB lineage: Archaea > Thermoplasmatota > Thermoplasmata > Lutacidiplasmatales > UBA184 > Lutacidiplasma. Next base: position 15,551 of record JAKAWX010000003.1, read on the forward strand.
CGGAGCCCGGACCTCGGCCGTGCGAACCGGATCGCCCGGGCCGAGGGCCGTATGGGCGCCGAATACGTGGTGGACGCCGTCCGCCGGGCGTTCCGGGGCTACACGGTCGTCGACGAGTCGGTCTCGTTCATCCCCACGATGAAGTCGGCCGGGTTCTACGCGGGTCCGCTCAGCTACTTCTCCTCCCGTAGCCAGCAGCTCGGCTGGGGCCTCGCGGCCGCGATCGGCGTGGCGCTGCGCCGACCCAAGACGGTCGTGGTCCTCGGTGACGGCGCCTTGCAGTATTCGGTGCAGGCGCTTTGGACGCTGGCCCGGTACCGCATCCCGGCGAAGCTCGTGGTGGTGAACAACGGCGGCTACAGCATCCTCAAGAGCTACGCGAAGGCGAACCACCCGGCGCTCGCCAGGGCCGAGTTCCTGGAGGTGCCGGGCGTCGACGTGCCCGGACTGGCCCGGGCGTTCGGCCTTCCCGCGTCGACCGTCGGTTCCCCGTCGGGCCTCGACGGCGCGTTGACGGAGCTCGAGCGGGCGGAGGGGCCCGCCCTCCTCAATATCGAGGTCGACCGTACCGTGCCCGACCTGTTCTCCTAGGGCCCATCCGCGAGTCTTTATCGGTCCGGGACGTCCCTTTGCGATGGCCGCGACCTATCGGAATCCGGCGCTCACCACGGACGCGGTCTGGATCCGGGCCGGCCGCGTGCTGCTCGTGCGACGGGGTCAGCCTCCGTTCCGGGGACTCTGGGCGTTGCCGGGGGGCTTTGTCGAGCTCCGCGAGACCGTCGAAGAGTCGGTCGTTCGCGAGCTCTTCGAAGAGACCGGGCTGCGGGCCCGCCCCTCGAAGCTCATCGGGGTCTACTCCGGCCCGGACCGCGACCCGCGCAAACCGACCACGACGGTCGCGTTCCTCATGCGAGGCCGGGGAGGGAACCCGCGGGGCGGCGACGACGCGGAGGCGGCCGCGTGGGTCCCGATCGGGGAGGTCGGACCGCTCGCGTTCGACCACGCCGAGATCCTTCGGGACGCGCTCCGGGCGGGGTCGTACGGAGCTACGGCTCGCGGGGCGCGGCCGGGGAGGCGCCCGAAAGCGCCCGGGCGGCGTGCCCGCGCGACCCCCGGGACCAGGAAAGCGCGGCGGCTGCGGCAAGGATCACCGCGCAGCCGTAGAGCGCGACGCGGATCCCGGTGAGGAACTGGCTTCCAATCCCTCCGGTCAGGTTGGTCGAGCCGAGGAAGACCTCGTAGGCGGTGCTCCGGGGCACGCTCGCGGAAGCGATCGAGAGACTGAGCACGAAGCTGAGCAACGTGCCCATGTTCGACAGGGTCCCGCGCAGGCCGCTGATCGAGCCGAAGGTACCGGGGGACGCCTGGCTCATGATCGCCGTGTTGTTCGCGGGGAAGAACATCCCCGTCCCGATACCCCCGAGGAGCGAGACGACCGGGATCCAGCCGAGCCAAGAACCGACGGTCAGAAAGGAGTAGGCGACGACCGCGGCGCCCATGCAGACGATCCCTCCCGTCGCGATCGACCGGGGCCCGATACGGTCGACGTGGCGGCCCATCCAAGGCCCGAGGACCGCGCCGATCAAGTAGCCGGGAACGAGGAGCAGCGACGCGTCGAGCGGCGAGAGGCCGCGTAGGCCCTGGAGATACATCGTGAGAAGGAAGATGACCGAGAGGTATCCGAGGCTCTGGAAGAACCCCGCGAGGAGGGAGAATCCGAGCAGGCGCTGGCGAAGTTCCCGCAGCTCGAGCATCGGGTGAGGCGCGCGCAGCTCGACGACGACGAAGAGCGGTATCAGTCCGAGACCGACCAGGAGGTAGGCGAGATAGGTGACGGAGAGACCGTAGGCGGCGATCTCGATCGCACCGTAGCAGAGCAGGGCGAGGGCGATCGAGAAGGACAGGAAACCCGGTAGGTCGAACCGGACCTTCTGGCGCTCGGTACGCGGCAGCGTGCGCAGGCCGAGCGCGACCGCCACGATCCCGATCGGGATGTTGATGAAGAAGATGTACCGCCACCCGAGGGCCGTCGTGATGACTCCGCCGAGGAGGATCCCGAGGATCGCTCCGATGCTCCAGCCGAAGACCATGTACCCGAACGCGCGGCCGCGACGGTCCGGAGGAAACACGGTCGCGATCAACGCCGAGGCGTTCGCGAACATCACCGCGCCGCCGACCGCCTGGACCGCGCGGGCGCCGATGAGGAACTGCGCGTTCGGTGCGAACCCCGAGAGCGCGGACCCGATCGTGAAGACGGCGAAGCCGCTGTTGTAGACCGCCCCCCGGCCGAGGAGATCCCCCAGCCGACCGGCCTGGGTCGTAAGCGCCGCCGTGATCAACAGGTAGACGAGGATCGTCCAGATGATCGTCTCGAGCGGCGCCGACAGCTCCCGAGTCATCGTCGGGAGCGCGAGGATCACGATCGTGCTGTCGACCGCCACCATCAGGGTGCCAAGGGTCGTCAGGAGAAGTGTCCGGGACTCGCGAGGAGAGAAACGGAGCGAGTGGGCGGCCCCGGGCGACGGGCGAGGTTCGGCGGCCCGCACCGCGGACGCGGCGGGCTCGGGGGTCGTCACGTTGCGGTCCTCGCGGGGTCCGTTCTCGCGAGGACTTTAGGCCTTGCCCGTGCGGTGGCGTCGTGGTGACCGCGTCCGGGCCCCTTCCCGCTCCGGCCGCCCCCACCGCGGAAACCCTCAAGAACCGCCCCTTACCTCGGGAGGCGGAACGACCATGACGTACCGCACCACGATGACCGGGAGCTGGTTCCGGCCCCCGCCGGTCCTCGAACGCCTCCGGAAGAGCCCGACCGGCGAGCTCCCCGAGTCCGATGCGACCCTCTACCTCGCGGCCGAACGAGAGACGATCCGCGAGCAGCTCCACCCCCTCGGGAGCCGCGAGGGGCTCACCGAGGTCTCGAACGGCCAGCAACGGGTCGCCGGCTACACCACGTTTTTGCCGCATCGCTTCCGCGGCTTCTCGTCGACCGAGACGACGACGATGCCGATGTCGACAGAGCTCGTCGAAGAGATGCTCGAGTCGAACCCGGCGGTGGCGTCCACGATGCCGGCGCTCGCCGCCCTCTTCACGCTGCCGAAGATCGTCTCGCGGCTCGAATACACCGGGGCTGCGAGCGCGACGCGGGAGGCCCGTGACGCGGTCCGACTAGCGAAGGAGGAAGGGGCACCGAGCGTCTTCCTCCCGTCTCCCTCGCCGGGCGTCATTACGATCTTCTACCCCAACAACCCCACCGTCTACCCGACCCACCTCGATTACCTCGACGCCTTGGCGAAGGAGGTGCGCAAGGAGTACCGCGCGATCCTCGACGTGCCGGGAACGGTCCTGCAGATCGATGCCCCCGACCTCGCGATGGGCAAGCAGACCGCGGTCGATTGGGGGATCGACTTCTACGCCGCGTTGCCGCACCACGTCGACGCGATCAACCGGGCGGTCGAGGGGCTGCCGCGGGAACGGATCCGGGTCCACTACTGCTACGGCAACTACGCCGCGTCGCACGAGAGCGACGCCGAGTTCTCGCGAGTCCTGCCCGAGCTCGTGCGGCTCAAGGTCGGCGCCCTGGTCGGCGAACTCGCGAACCCCCACCACCAGGGGGACCTGCGGATCCTCGGGCGGTACGTACGCGAGCACGGCTGGCCGGCGGGCCTCGATTTCGTGGGGGGCATGATCGACGTGAAGACCCCGATCGTCGAGTCGCCGGAGACGGTCAAGATGCGGCTCGACCAGCTCGCCGGGATCGTCGGCGCGTTGCACACCTGGGGCGGCACGGACTGCGGCTTCGAGACGTTCGCGTCGGTGAACGGCGTGACCCATCCGGTGGCGCTGCGCAAGCTGCGCGCGCTGGCTCGGGGCGCGACGCTCGAAGGGTGAGCGAACCGATCGCACCGGTCGGGCCCGTATCGGCGTCGGTCCACGGGCAGCCTAATAATCATCGGACGTAGCGGGTCCCGCAAGATGGCCCAGCGGCAGCAGATGGAGCAGCATCCGCGGCCGAGCCTCCTCTCCGACTTCATCCTCGGGGGCCAGGACGGTCTCGTTAACGTCCTCGGCATCCTGCTCGGGCTGGTCGCCGCGGCGACGCCCGTCCGGTTCATCCTGATCGCGGGCCTCTCGGCGCTCGCCGCCGAGTCGCTCGCGATGGCGGCGGTCGCCTACACGTCGACGTACTCCCGCCTCAAGCTCTACCTGAGCGAGATCGAGCGCGAACGGCGGGAGATGTCGGAGGTCCCCGAGCTCGAGCGCGAGGAGGTCCGGGTGATCCTGCGCAAGTGGGGGTACGAGGGCGGCGAGGTCGAGGAGATGCTCGCGCGCATCGAGGCGAAACCGAAGGCCTGGCTCGACCTCATGATGGCGTTCGAGCTGAACCTCTCGCCGGTCTCGCCGGACGCGCCCCGCAAGAGCGCGGGTGTCGTGGGCGCCGCGACCCTGATGGGACACCTGATCCCGCTCCTCCCCTTCTTCTTCCTCACCACGCGCATCTTCGACGCGACGGTCTCGGCCGTGATCCTGAGCGGCATCACACTCTTCCTCATCGGCTGGTACGAGGCGCGCACGACGGTCGGATCGGTCCTCACGAGCGGGATCCGAATGATGTTCATCGGGCTCGGGAGCGGCTTCGCGGGGTTCGCGATCGGGTTCGCGATCGAACACCTCCACATGTAAGGTCCCGGCTCCGTTCCCCTGCGGCCGGGGGAGGCCGGGGACAGACCGACCGTGGGGGCTCCGGTCCGGGGCCCGGACGGCCGCGCCGATCGCCACCACGACGGCGGTCCGTCGATGCTCGACCGGGGACCCAAACGGTGCCGGGAATCGGTCGGTCGGCCTCCCGGCCGCGAGGAAGCGAGCGAGCTCTTTCGACCCCGTTCGGGCCTAGCTGGGCCGACCGAAGTCGAGGGCTTTGCGCCGGCCCGAGCGGTGGATCGCGAGTCCCCACCAGCGGCTCGGCCGCCGGATCTCGTGCCGGCGGCAGGCGGCGCACCAAACGACCGTTTCGAGCGGACCCGCGAGCTCGGGCGTGTGGAGGTGCTCGCTCTCGGGGTGGCCGCAGTCTCGGTCGAGGCAGGGGTGGGAACTGCGTCCTTGGACGCGGTCCATCATCGCCGAATGCTATGCGTGTTGGTGCGTATTAAAGCTGACGAAGACGGACGCGGGGACCCCGCCCCGCCTCACACCTGGTGCAGCCGGACCTCTTTGGCCGCACGGGCGGACCGCTCCTTTTCGGTGAGCTCCCTCAAGTGCATCGAGATCGAGAGCGCGCCGTTCACTTCGATCGCCTCCTTGAGCATCGGGAGCCGAAGGGTGAGGTGATCGAGGCGGAGGTCGACTTCGCCCTGTCGGTTGGCGATCGCTTCGACCAAGTCGAGGAACGGGTTCGAGGGGTGCGGCTCGGCGCCGGGGGATGGGGCCATGCCGCGGCATCGGTCCGCGGGGATACGAACCTTCCGAGCCGTTCGAGAGTTGCGGACTTCGTTCAGTTTGTTAACGATATAGTGTATAAACGGCCCCACCGTCCCCGGGAACCATGACGGACGGAGAGCCGGGGCCCGTCTCGGGCTACTCGTCGCCGAAGCGCGCGATCCTTCTCCTCCTGAAGAGGCAGCCGGACGTCTCGCTCGCCGAGGTGAGCCGCGAGCTCGGCATCTCGAAGGCGGCCGCGCTCGCCCACGTCCAGAAGCTCGAGTCGGACGGGCTCGTCGCGCGGTCGTACGCACCGGGTAAGGTCGGCCGTCCCCGCGTCCTCTTCCGGCTCACGGGTCAGGCCCGTTCGCTCTTCCCCCACGGGTTCACCGAGATGTCGCTCTACGCCCTCGGCTACATCGAGAAGCGCCTCGGGCGGTCGGCGGTGACCGAGATCCTGCAGTCCCGTGCCGCGGACGTCGCCGACCGCGCGCGGCTCCGGCTCGAAGCCCCGACCCTCTCGGGACGCGTCGCCGAGCTCGCCCGGTGGCGGACGGAGGAGGGGTACATGGCGGAGGTCGGTCCCCGACGCCCGGCATCCGTCGAGCTGCTCGAGCACCACTGCCCGATCCTCGAACTCGTCGAGCAGTATCCTGAGGCGTGCGAGACCGAACGTCGGATGTTCGAGTCGCTGCTCGACGCCCGGGTCTCGATCTCCCATCGCGTGGTCGCCGGCGACGCGGTCTGCCGGTTCTGCGTTCGCGCGAAGAAGGAGCGCCCATGAACGCGACCGCAGGCCCGCGCAAGGTCGCGGTCATCACGGGCGCGAGCCGCGGACTCGGAGCGACGCTGGCGGGGTTCCTGGCCGGCCCCGGCCGCGACCTCGTGCTCGTCGCCCGAGGCTCCGACGTCCTCGAGCGGACCGCACGGTCGTTGCGGGCCCTCGGAGGGGGAGTGACGACCGTCGTCGGGGACGTGGCCGACGCGGCGACGCGACGCGATAGCGCCCGCGCGGTCGAGTCCCTCGGTCGGCTCGACCTCCTCGTCAACAACGCGAGCGAGCTCGGCCCGTCCCCGCGGCGGGGGCTGCTCGAGCTACCGCTCGGCGAGATGGAGCGGGTCTACCGCGTCAACGTCGTCGCCGCGCTCGCGTTCGTCCAGGCGCTCGTCGGCCCGCTCGAGCGGTCGCGGGGCACGGTCGTCAACATCTCGAGCGACGCCGCGCTGGGCGGATACCCCGGCTGGGGCGGCTACGGCGCCAGCAAGGCGGCGCTCGACCTCGTCTCCTTGACGCTGGCCCACGAGCTCTCGGACCGGGGGATCGCGGTCGTCGCCGTCGACCCGGGCGACCTCCGGACCGAGATGCACCAGCGGGCGTACCCCACCGAGGATATCTCGGACCGCCCGCTGCCCGACGTGACCTTGCCGTTCTGGGGCTGGTTGCTCGCCCAGGCCCCCGAGCGCATCACGGGCCGCCGGTTCCGGGCCCAGGCGGAGAGCTGGGAGGCCGGGGCGTGACGGCCCCGGTCGCCCTCGACTTCCCGATCCCGGCCGCCTTGGGAGCCGACCGACCCCCCGAAGACCGCGGAACGCCGCGGGACGGTGTCCGGCTCCTCGTGAGCGATGGGGCCGACGACCTGCACTACCGGTTCTCCGACCTCCCCGACCTGCTCGAGGAGGGAGACCTTCTCGTCGTCAACGAGTCGGAGACCCTCCCGGCGAGCTTGCCCGCGCGCGGCCTCCCGGGGGAGTTCCGCGTCAGTCTCTCGACCGAGTACGGCTCGGGTCTGTGGGTCGCGGAGCCGCGGTGGTCGTTCGACCGACCGGGTCCGCTTCCGCTCGGGCCGGGGGAGACGATCGACGTCGCGGGAGTGCCCTGTCGGGTCGTGGCCGGCTACCCGGGGATCCGCCGCCTCGTGTTCCTCGAAGCGGGCGGAGACCTGCGGGCGGCGATGCAGAGGGCGGGCCGCCCGATCCGCTACGGCTACCTCGCGCGCGACTACCCGATCGCGACGTACCGGACCGTCTTCGGTCGCGTCCCCGGAAGCGCGGAGATGCCGAGTGCCTCACGGCCGTTCACCCACCGGCTCCTCGACCGCCTCGCCCGGAAGGGCGTCGGCACGGCCCCGATCCTCCTGCACACGGGCGTCTCCAGCCTCGAGGACGGGGACGCCGGCCCGGGCCGGGTCCCCCTGTTGCCGGAGCCGTACGAGGTTCCGGCGACGACCGTCGAGGCGGTCCGACGGGTCCGTTCTCGGGGATCGCGGGTCGTCGCGGTCGGGACGACCGTGGTCCGGGCCCTCGAGGCGGCGACGGATTCGAGCGGCCTACGGCCGTCCCGGGGATTCACGAGGCTCTATCTTCACCCCGGACGGCCGATCCGCTCGGTCGACGGCCTGCTCACGGGGTTCCACGAGGCCCGCTCGACCCACCTCGCCCTGCTCGCGAGCTTCGCGGGCGCGGAGCGGCTCGACCGGTCGTACCGGACGGCCATCGACTCGGGATATCTCTGGCACGAGTTCGGCGACAGCCAGCTGTGGCTCGCTCGGTCGTGAGGGGGGGCGCCCCGCGTCCCTACTTCGGCGCCACGAGCCCCGCCCGCGAGCGCAGCGCGTAGTAGAACCCGCCGAAGCTCGTCGCCGTCGGGGTCCGGAGGCCCTGGAGACGCATCTGCTCGCGGACCTCCTTGGGTTCCTGGCGGAGGTCGAGGGTCTTCGTGGAGTCGTATCGGTACTGGAACGTCCCGGGGGGTCCCCGCGGGAACGCCTCCCAGTCCCTCGCGGTCGTCGCCCGCAGCTCGTGGGAACGCTTCCCCTCGGCGGGCTGGAACGCGGGCATCGTGAGGTGCTCCTCGGTGAGCCAGATCATGGTCGCGTCGCGGATCGCGTGGCGGGTGACCTCGTCGAGCGCTCCGGGAGCGACCTGGGACTGCACCCAGTCGACGAGCGCGTCGAACGTCTTCTCGGCGTTCTCCTCGAGCATCACGAGGACGGCGATCCGGATCGCGCTGCGGCGGAGCTGCTGGATGCCGGTCTCGCTCAGGCGGTACTCGACCGTCAGGCCGAGCAGGCTCTCCGCGTTGTCGGAGAGGTCCTTGAGCGGGAGGACGGCGAGCGGCGCGGGGGCCTCCTCCTTGCCGATGAACCAGAGGGAGAACTCGCGGCCGTTCGTGATCAGCACGAGCGGGACTTTCGCTTGTCGGGCCTGCTCGGCGACCTCGCCGACATCGGAGACGTTCGCCGTGCGCTCGCGGACGTCGAGGAAGAGCCGCGGCTGCTCGTCGGCGTTGAAGAGGGCGTAGTCGACATGCGCCGAGGTCCCGTGGACCGGGAAATCGAGGTAGACCTGGTGCTTGTCGTGCGGGTCCCAGCCGAGCGCGACCAGGAACGGATTGACGATCCAGTGACGGATCTGCTGCTCGGTAACGTCCTCGACGTCCCGGAGGACCTCTCCCGCGACCTGGGCGAAATCGGTGAGACGTCGGCTCAGGTCGGCTGCTTCCATCGGGGTAAGGATGGCCCGGGCCCCCACTTAAAACTACCCTCCGCCCGCGGGTCGTGCCCCGCGGAGGCGGGCCGCCTCCGCGACGAGGAACGGCTCGACCGGGGCGAGCGGGGTCGAGAGGCCCTCGTACGGGGCGAGCCCGAGCCGGTCGCTGACGAGCCATTCGACCTCGTAGGCGTAGAGGAGAGTGGACCGGACCGTCTCGAGGAAACGGGCGAGCCGTACACCCCCTCGGGGAGAGAGGTGCACGTAGCGGGGCGGTCGGCCGAGGTGGGCGAACATCGCGTCCGTGAGCTCGCGGTAGACCCAGCGGGTCGGGCCTCCCGCGGTGACGTTGTGCCGAACGTCGAGCGCCGCCTCGCGCGCGAGGATGCGCGCGAGGTCCCGGACCGAGATCGGGCTTACGTGGTAGCCGCCGTCCCCGAACATCACGAACCGGTGGTAGCGGTGCATCGTGCGGAGCATCACGGTGAGGAGCTTGTCGCGGGGCCCGAACAGCATCGTGGGGCGCACGATCGAGTAGGAAAGGCGGCTTCGCTCGATCGCCCGGTCGACCCGGCGCTTGTGAGTGAGGTACGGGAGGCCCGTTTCGAGCGACTCGGTAGCGTCCGGGACGCTCAGTTGCAGGAACCGGGGGGTCCCGGTCTCCTCCGCGGCGGCGACAAGGCGGAGGAGGCCGTCCGCGAGCGGCGCGAACCGTCGTTCGGGCCCGAACCGGTACCACGCGAGGACGAGCACGAGGTCGACGTCGTGAAGGAGCGGTCGCCAGTCGGGGACCGCGGCCGCGTCCCCGGGCACCCACTCGAGGTCGGGAGCGACCTCGTCACGGCTCGGGGCGCGGTGCAGGGAGCGGATCGACCAGGTCGGACCGAACTCGGCGAGCACCGCTCGGCCGACGAAGCCCCCGCCGCCCCCGACCAGAAGCATCCGCGGCCGTCGGTCAGCGGGGCTCATGCCGGGACGCCGGGGCCGCTCTTCGCATCCCCCGCAGCCCCGTCGGGGGAGGGCGCACGCCCGAAGAGCTCCCGGAACGCGGTGGAGACGGCCGGCTTCGCCGACTCGATCGGCACGGGCCGGCCGGTCTCCTTCGCGAGCGAGGTCATGACGGAGCCGTCGAAGCCGCACGGTCGGAACCGCGCGAACGCTTCGAGATCGACGTCGACGTTCAGCGCGAACCCGTGGAACGTGACCCAGTGGTCGACCGCGATCCCGACCGAGGCGATCTTGCGCTCGCCGTCGACCCACACGCCGCGGCGGCCCTTCACGTGGCCGGCCGTCACCCCGAACGAACCGACCGCACGGACCACGACCTCCTCGACCTCGTGGACGAACCGGCGCACGTCGCGCCCTCGCGCCTCGAGGTCGACGATCGGGTAGCCAACGAGCTGGCCGGGGCCGTGGTAGGTCGCGTGCCCGCCCCGCTCCACGAACACGACCGGTAGTCCGCTCTCCGCCGCGCCGCCGTCATCGCCCTCGACCCCGACCGTGACGACCGGCGGGTGCTCGACGAGCACGAGGGTATCCTCGACCGTCCCCGCCCGCCGCTCGCGGACGAGGGAGCGCATGGCCGTGAGGGCGGCTAGATACTCTCGCCGGCCCCAGTCAACGACGCTCGGCATCGGTCCTCCGCCGCGCGACGTGCATCGGCTCGTTGAGCCAGAGCAGCGCCGCCTCGGCGAGCGCTTCCGAGAACGTCGGGTGGGGATGGATCGTCGCGGCGATGTCCCGCACGGTCGCCCCCATCTCGATCGCGAACGCCGATTCCGCGATGAAGTCGCCCACGCCCTCGCCCGCCGCGTGGACGCCGAGGAGGAGACCGGTCGTTTCGTCCCCGACCACTTTGACCCACCCCTGCGTCGCATGGCTGGCATGGGCTCGCCCTAGGGCGCCGTACGGGAACCGAGCTTCCCGAGGCCGGTATCCCTTCGCCTCCGCGTCGGCCTTCGAGAGGCCCACGCTCGCGAGCTCGGGCGTGGTGAAGACGACCGAGGGCATCGCCTGATAGTCGGCGCGGCTGGGAAGACCGGAGAGCGCCTCCGCCGCTACGACGCCTTCGCGGTAGGCTTTGTGGGCCATCATCGGCGGCCGGGCGACGTCGCCGACCGCGTAGATGTGCGGCTGGTTCGTCCGCATCTGCTCGTCGACCGGGATGAATCCCGACTTCGCGTCGACGGCGACGCCGGCCTCCTCAAGCCCGAGCTCGCGGCTCTCGGGACGCTTGCCGACGGTCACGAAGAGGCGCTCGGCGCTCAGCTCCTCGCGGCCGGACGGCCCCTCGACCGTCATCGTGAGCTTGTCCGGGGCGCGCGCGAGTCCGACCGCCTTCGTCCCCGTCCGGATCCGGACCCCGAGGCGCTCGAGCGTGCCGGTGATCTCGCGCGAGAGGTCGGCCTCGACGCCCGGCAGGAGCTGGGGGAGAAGCTCCACGATCGTCACCTCAACGCCGACCCGGGCGAGGAACTCGCCGAGCTCGAGGCCGCTCACGCCCCCGCCGAGGACGAGCATCGAGGCCGGCAGACTCTTCATCGAAAGGAACTCCCACGCGTTGACGACGCGCTCGCCGTCGGTCTCGAACCCGGGGATCGTCGAGTGCGTGGCGCCCGTGGCGATCACGGCGCTCGAGAAATCGATGCGCTCGTGGCCTCCGTCCGGGGCCGCGAGGTCCGCGGACCGGGGACCGGTGAAGCGGGCCGTGCCCGTGAGGACGGTCGCCCCGGCGCTCTTGAGGAGGGTGGCCACGCCCTGACGCTCCTTCGCGACGACCGCCTCCTTCCACCGCATCGACGCCGCCAGATCGAACCGGGCGTCGGCCGCGGTGATGCCGACCTCGGGACCCTCGGTACGGAGGTCATGGTACAATCGAGAGGCATGGATCAGGGCCTTCGAGGGGATGCATCCGCGGTTCAGGCACTCCCCGCCCAGGTCGCGCTTCTCGACCAGCAGCACTTTCCGTCCGAGCTGGCCGGCCCGCAGGGCGGTCATGTAACCGCCCGGCCCTCCGCCGAGGACGAGAACCTCCGTCGAGCGCGCGTACGTACCCGCCATCGACGAATCCCACCTACTCCGTGCCGCCGCCAGGGGCGGCGAAGGCATAGACGTCTTCGGTCAGTGACTCGGGCCGCGGGGGCGGTGTTGCCTCGGCCACCGCGACGGCCGCGCGGATCGCCTCCTCCGCGTCGCCCCGGAGGCGCGCGATCTCCTTCGCATCGAGCAGCCCGTTCGCGACCATCCAGCTCTCGAGCCTCGCGAACGGGTCGTGCCGCGCGGCCCGCTCCGACCAGTCGGCGGGCTGGTAGCGTCCCGGGTCGTCCGAACTCGAGTGGGGGGTCATCCGGTAGGTGATGAACTCGAGGAGGGCCGGGCCGCCGCCGAGGCGCGATCGGCGGAGCGCGTCGTCCAGCGCCCGGTAGACCGCGACGAAATCCGTCCCGTCGACCCGCTGCCCCGGGATCCCGTAGGCGGCGGCCTTCGAGGCGAGCGTCTTCGCCGCCGACTGGTGCGCGACGGGGATCGAAATCGCCCACTGATTGTTGGCGCAGCAGAAGACGACCGGTAACCCGAGGACCCCCGCGAAGTTGAGGCCCGAGTGGAAGTCGTTCGAGCTCGTCGCCCCGTCCCCGAAGAAGGCGAGCGCGACGCCCGGCACCCGACGGTGACGGAGCCCGTACGCGAGGCCGACCGCGTGCGTGATCTGGGTGCCGATCACCGACGACATCGAAACGTGGTGGACGGCTCGCGCGGTCGGATGGCAGGGCATCTGCCGTCCTCGTCCCGGGTCGAGATCGTCCGCATAGAGCGAGTGGACGTACTCGACGAGCGGGAACCCCCGCACGAGCGCGACCAGCGGTTCCCGGAGCCCGGGGAAGATCCAGTCGTGCTCCCCGGTCACGAGACCGGCCGCCACGTTCACCGCCTCTTGGCCGGTCGCTGCGCCGTAGAATCCGACGCGACCCTGGCGCTGAAGGGCCTGCATACGCGAGTCCAGGATTCGTCCGAGGACCATCCAGCGGTACGCCGAACCGAGGGTGCCGCCCCACTCCGGGCCCAGGGTCATGTCGAGGTCGGCGGGCGTGTACGGAAGGGGTTCCACAGGGGCTGGGGAGTTCACCTACCCGCCCCCGGGTTTCGCCCGACCGAAGGGACACGCGGGCCTGTGCCGTCCCCGAGCCACGTCGTCGCGGTCACCCGGCGGCGCGAAGCGACCGGACGAACTTGAGCTCTACCCCGTCCTCCGGCGGTCGCGGAAGACGGGCCGGGCTCGGTTGTCGGTTCACGTAACGAGGAACCGGAGGAGCTTCCGTCCGAAGGAAGCCCCGGCCCACCGGTCGCGCAACCGTAGGCGGGACGCGAGGCTGTACGCATACGGGGAGAAGATGAGCACGACGAAGGCGAGCGCCAGCATGAGGTCCCCGCCAGGGTCGGTGTAACCGACGAACGACCATCCCGTTCCGAGCACGTAGGCGCCGCCGAACCCACCCACGGTCCAGATCGAGAGCATGATCGTGGCGCTCCATATCGCGGCGGGCCGCTGGAACAATCCGAGCACGAGCAAGAGACCCCCCATCGTCTCGCCGAGCGCGACGAGGCCCCCGAAGAGCATCCAGTTGCTGCTGAGGACGGAGTAGCCGAAGCTCTGCACCGTCGACTGCATCGTCCCCTGCTCGAACAGGACCCACTTGAGCGTTCCGTCCAGAAGGAAGACCGCTCCGAAGAGGACCCGCATCGCGGAGTATCCTTTGACCGCGCTCATTCCCACGGCGTTCACCGTTTCGGACGACGCGGCGAACTTTTCTCGTCTCGTCCCGAACAGTTCTCCGACCCGGCTCGTTTCGGCACCCATACGCGTCACTCGTACCCCCCACGCCCCGGTCGAGGCCATGAAACTCAAGTAAAGCGACGTTTACCCGGCGGAGCCGAGACCGGGGGAGAGAGCCGGACGCGACCGCCGGCGTTTCGGCCGAGGCGGGTCTCCGGCTTCGCGGCGCATCGCGGGAGAGCCGGATAGAATCCGGGTCCCCGGACTCCCGAGAGATGTGGCCCGGGGCCAAGCGGCGATCTCGTCGCCCACAACTGGGAGAAGCCGTCGTGAGGTCTGACGGCCGAGGCCGGTCACGCAAGCTCGGCGAACATCGGGTGCGGCGCTTCGGGGCAGGCTTTGCCGACACGAGGAGCTGGGCCCCCTTCGTACCTGTCGATGACCCTCAGGTCGAGCGAGACGTAGAGGATCATCGGGTCCGCCGGCCGATCGTCCCGTCAGCTCGGTAGATCGGTGGGACAACGAGTTCCTGGTTCGAGACGTCGATCGACGGGTTCGGGCGGGTGGGCACCCGGCGCCGCGATGACGCCTCTACGATGAAAGCAAGGAACGCCGAACCGAGGTAGCCCCCCACTCCGGTACGAAAGCTCCCTCGTGGTTGGCGGGAGCGTACGGAAGGGGTCCGACGGCGGCCGGGGAACGGCTCATTGCGCGATTCCGCGCGGTGCGACAATCGCCCGGGACGTTGCCCTCCCGGCATCTTCGCGGCCGACCACCATGCCGCTCACCTCCCCCGGGCAGAGCGGGGGGCCCGTCTCGAACGCTGCCCCGCGCGGGGACGCACCGCACGAATCGGAGCCGGTGTGTCGCGAGGAGTCGGGGGCAGCGCACGTACCCTTCCCGACGATCCCGAAAGGCCGCCGAGCCCCATCGGCACGACCCCCGACGCGGGAGGGTAGGAGATCCGCGGTGCGGCGGGGCGAACCCTCGGCGCCGGGCCGAAGCCTTTTCTCCCGGCGGGCGTGGGGGCGGCGTGCCCCGCGGCGCGCGCTCCCTGCCCGATCGTTTTCGCCTGGACGGCCGCCGGGCCCTCGTTACCGGCGCGGCGGGAGGGATCGGGGAGGCGGTGGCGCGAACGTTCCTCGGCGCCGGGGCATCCTTGGCGCTCGTCGACCGCGACAACACGCGTCTGCGGACGCTCGCCCGTTCCTTGTCGGGAACGACCCCCGCTCCGATCGCCGTCCAAGCCGATGTGACCCGTTCCGCGGACGTCCGGCGAGCGGTCCGCGCCGCCGCCGAACGGTTGGGCGGCCTCGACGTCGTCGTGAACGCCGCCGGGGTGACCGCGAGGGGGACCGTCGCCACGACGGACCCCGCCACTTGGCGGACGCTGCTCGACATCAACCTCACGGGCACCTTCCTCGTCTGCCACGAGTCCGTTCCGTACCTGCGCCGCTCGGTCGGCGGCGCGATCGTGACGATCTCCTCGGTCTACAGCCTCATCGGCGGACGGGATCGCGCGGCGTATTCGGCCTCCAAGGGCGGCCTCGACGCGCTCACCCGGTCGATGGCGGCCGACCTCGCCTCGGACGGCATCCGGGTGAACTCGGTCAACCCGGGTTTCATCCGCAGCCCGATGACCGAACCGTCGCTCCGCGACCCGAAGGCGATGCGGTTCTTCCGTTCGGCGACCCTCCTCCCGCGCCTCGGGGAGCCAGAGGACGTCGCGGACGCCGTCCTCTACCTCGCCTCACCGGCCTCGGGGTTCGTGACCGGGGTCAGCCTCGCGCTGGACGGGGGTCGGGCGCTCGGCCGCTGAAGCATCGTAGACGGAAGGGGGAAGGGACCAACACCCAATGTCGCCGCGCACCGAGGGCCGATCGGTCGAGCGAGTCGTCGAGTGGGGCCTCGGGCTGCGTTGGGCCGACGTCCCCGCGGAGGTGCGCGAAGTGGCCCGTGCGATCGCGGCCGACTGCGTCGGATGCGCGATCGGGGGGCTCGACTCCCGAAAGTCCCGCGCGGCCTCGGCCTGGGCTCGGGGCTTTCCCCAGCGGGACGGCGTCTCGGTCCCGGGGAGCCGCGGCCGGACCGCCGCGGGGCCGGCGGCGTTCGCCTGGGGCGAGCTCGTGAACGCGCTCGAGTTCGACCCCGACCTCACTCCGTGCCACGTCGCGCCGTTCGTGCTGCCGGCTCCGTGGGTGACCGCCGAGGGGAACGAGCGGTCGGGACGTGACCTCCTCCTCGCGCTCGTGGTGGCGCACGAGGTCGCGGCGCAGATCGCGGGCCGCATGCCGGGGTTGCGCGCTGTCGGAGGGAGCGCCCGCAAGCCGATCTACGGATTCCGGGAGCGCTGGAGCGCGTACACCGCCGGGATTGTCGGGGCCGTCGTGGGCGCGGCCCGGCTCGCCCGGACCGACCCGTCGACCGTGCTCTCGGCCATCGGCATCGCCGCGGGGATCGCCCCGGTCCCGATCGCGTCCCGGTTCTTCTTCACGGCCCGGCCGTCGGACGTGAAGTATGGCTCCCCGGGCTGGGTCAGCCTGGGGGCGACGACCTCGCTCCAGCTGGCGCGCGCCGGATACCGCGGGGACGCGGCCGCGCTGGTCGGCCCGAACGGACTCCTGACGATCCTCGGGAACGGCCCGGCCGACCTCGAGGGGGCCGCCGCCGACCTGGGCCATCACTGGAGGATCCTTGACACGGTCTTCAAGCGGTTCCCGACCGGGGGCGTGGGGCACGTCGGACTCGACCTGTTCGAGCGATTCCTCGTAGAAACCGGTACGACGCCCGAGGCGATCGAGTCGATCGAAGTGACCTCGGACCCGATCGTGGAGGTTCCCGTCCTCGCGAACCGAAAGGTCCGCGACGCGGTCGACGCCCAGTTCGCCCTCGGGTGGGGGTATGCCGCCCTCCCGTACTACGCCCCCGGTCCCGCCTGGCAGTCTCCCGCGGCGCTCCGGGACCCTCGGGTCGCCCGGCTCCTCTCCAAGGTGCGGGTCCGGGGGGACCCGGCGGTCGTCCGGGACCTCTACCGTCAGCTCGTCACGGAACGTCTTCCCTATGTGCGTCGCCGGCCCACGCGGGTCCGAGTGCGGGCGAACGGACGGCTCTGGGAGGCCACCGACGCGATCGCGCAGGGATATCCGGAGCGGCCGATCTCGCACGACGACCTGCGGGTGAAGTTCCTTCGGAACACGGCAGGGCATCTGCCGGCCGGTCGATCCGCCCGGCTCTTCTCGAAGCTCGTCTCCCTCGACCGCGCGCGCTCGCTCGCGGAGATCGCCGCGTCGGTACGCGCGGCGCGAGGGACCGCGGGGGGCGGGGCCGCATGACCGTCGACCTGATCGTTCGCGGGGGGCGTGTCGTGACGGACGGACACCGCATCGAAGCCGACGTCGTCATCGACGGAGGACGAGTGACGGGCCTGATCCGCGACACGTCCCACATGGCCGCCGATCGTGTCGTCGACGCGCGGGGGAAGTTCGTGCTCCCCGGCCTCATCGACCCGCACACCCATTGGGGCGTCTTCAACCTCCCGGACCTCGACGCGTTCGCGACCCAGTGCTCGAGCGAGTCGGCGTCGTCGCTCGCCGGCGGGGTAACGACCGTGATGCACTGCGCAATGGACAAGGGCTCCTACGTGGCCCACCTGGCCCAGAAGCAGGAGCGGGTCGAGGCGCGGGCCGGGGTCGACGTCGTGTTCTACCCGGCGCTCACGAACCTCGCGCAGGTGGCGGAGGTACCGGCGCTCGTCGATCGGGGGGTCACGTCGTTCAAGATGTTCCTGAACGGGGACGCCTTCTACGGGATCGGGGAGAGCGATTTCTACGCCGGGCTGCGCGAAGTGCTGCGTTCCGGCGGGATGCCGATGGTCCACTGCGAGTGGACCCCGCCCGCGCTCGACCTCCTCGCGCGCGAGCTCGCGGCCGCGGGGCGAACCGACCTCAAGGCGTGGGCCGACGCTCGGCCGAACGTCCTCGAGCTCACAGCGATGGAGCGGGTCTTTCGACTGGCGGAATCGCTCGGCGGACCGGTCTACATCGTCCACGTCTCCACGGGGGAGGGGCCGGAGCTCGGGGCGGCGGCCCGCGAGCGCGGGGTCGAGGCGTACCTCGAGACCTGCCCCCACTACCTCGCGCTCGACTACACGATGCCCTCGATCGCCGCCCTCGGAAAGGTCAAGCCCCCGATCCGGGGCCCGGGAGACCGGGAGGGCCTCTGGACCGGCCTCCTCTCCGGTCGGATCGACACGGTCGGGACCGACCACTGCACGCTCCTCCTGCGCGAGGCGAAGGTCGGTAAGGGGGACATCTGGAGCCAGCAAAACGGGTTCGCCGGCACCGAGACCATGCTGCCGATCCTCCTCAGCGAGGGCGTCCGGAAGCGCGGCATGACGCTCGAGCGCCTGGTGGAGGTGACCTCGGCCAACGCGGCGCGGATCCACCGTATCCCCGGCAAAGGCTCGCTGCGGCCGGGGTCCGACGCCGACGTCACGATCGTCGACCTCGAGCGACCGGCGACGCTGAGCGCCGAGACGTTGCACACCGCGTGCGACTTCACGCTCTACGAAGGCTGGAAGGTGACGGGGATGCCGGTCGTCACCGTCCGGGGAGGCGAGGTCGTCATGGAGGACGGAGCGGTGGGCCGGGGCCCCGCCGGACGCGTGCTTCGGACCGCACGGCGCGCGCCGTCGCCCTCCGCGAACCGCCCGGTGGCGTTCCATTAGGCCGGAGTATCGCTCGGTCCATCGCAGCACGTAAAGCGGAGCGCGGCTACGGGCTCGCCCGTGAGCGGCTACGACCGGGTGCTGCGGGGCGGGCGGGTGGTCACGTCGACCTCGGTGATCGACGCGGACGTGGGGATCGCGGGAGAACGGATCGTCGCGGTCGCCAAGACGCTGCCCGCGAACGGGGCCACCGTGCTCGACGTCACGGGCAAGATCCTTTTGCCCGGCGGCATCGACCCGCACACCCACATCGCCTACGGCCAACGCCCGTTCGCGCAGAACATCCGGTCCGAGACCGAGTCGATGGCGGTCGGCGGGATCACTTCGGGGTTCTCGTTCGTGGGGCGCAAGGACCCGTACTCCCAGCACCTTCCCGAGCTGATCGGAACCGTCGAGCAGCAGAGCTTGCTCGACATCGGTTTCCATCCGATCGTCGGGCGACCGGAGCAGGAAGCCGAACTTCCGAAGCTTTTCGCCGACCACGGGGTCGCTACGTTCAAGTTCTATCCGGCGACCCGGGCGCAGGAGATCTACCCCGAGGTCTGGGGGATCGATGACGGGCTGTTCTACCTCGCCCTCCAGCGCATCCGCGAGATGGGTGCCCCGGCGTCCGCGCTCGTGCACGCCGAGAACTGGGAGATGCACCCGTACCTGCGCGACGAGATGATCCGCGCCGGCCGGACCGACCAGGCCGCGTACTGCGAGTCGCGACCGAGATTCTGCGAGGAGGACGGGATCCTGAGGACCCTTCACTTCGCCGAGCGTCTCGGCTGTCCGACCTACGTGGTCCACGTGTCGACGGCCGAAGGGGCCCGCCTTATCGGGGAGGCCGAGCGACGTGGGGTTCCCGTGATCGGCGAGACGTGTCCCCAGTACCTCTGTTTCACCCAGGACGACCGGTTCGAGGTGATCGCGCGAGTGAATCCCCCGTTGAGGAGCCGCTCCGACAACGACGCCCTGTGGCAGGCCCTGGCTCGCGGCGACATCCGGTGCATGGGGTCCGACCATATCCCGAACCGAACGAAGTCGATGGCGACCGACAACGTCTGGACGACCAAGGTCGGAGGCTATCCGGGGTCGGGAGTGATCCTGCCGGTCCTGATGAGCGAAGGGGTCCACCGGGGCCGCATCGACCTGCCCACGGTCGCCCGGGTGGCGAGCGAGAACGCGGCGCGGTGGTTCGGGCTTTACCCGCAGAAGGGCGCGATCTTGCCCGGCGCCGACGCGGACCTCGTCGTGTGGGACCCGAGCCTCGAAGTCACCTACTCGCCCGAGGTCGGGCACCTCTCCTCGGACTTCTCCTGGTTCACGGGCCGCTCCTTCCACGGCTGGCCGTCCCACGTCTTCCGGCGGGGCGAGCTCGTGGTCGAGCACAACGAGCTGCGCGCGAAGTCCGGGAGCGGTCGCTACCTTCGTCGGCCGCTAGCGCCGGCCCGTTGAACGGCGGCCGGCCGGGTCGGCGCGTCCGCGTCGGACCGGCCCGACCGCATCGGAGAGCTCCGCCACGAGCGCCGCCACCGGCTCTCCGAGACGAGCCGACCACCATCGGTCCCAGGTCCGGGTCGCGGGGTCGACGGAGGAACGACCGGCCACCGACCGGAGGAATTTCGCACGGACCTCCTCGACGGACATCGGGTGCTCGGGATCGCCCCAACGGTGGCGCACGGTCGAGCGCATCGACCGACCGTCACGGAATGTGATCGTGACCTCGGCCGTCGTCGTGCGCGGATAGCGGCGGGTCGCGGCCTCGTCCTCTCGGAGGCGGACCCGGCGGCCCAGCGCGAGGACGAGGGGATCGAAGCGTCGCCCCGGACCGAAGCGTTCGGGTCCGAGGGTTCCGTCCCGGATCCCCGCCGCGATCACGTAGCGCGTGCTCTGCGTCAATTCGGCGAGCGGGCTCCCGGTTCGCGGCATCGAACCGGTGAGCGCGAGCGCCGTGCGGTACGTCCGGACCTCGACCGACCGGATCGTCCGCGGGTCCGTGGGCCGGGCGCCGGTGATCCGCAGGGCCGCGTCGAGAGGGGCGTGCGCGTGGCGGCCCCCCGGGTACGGCTTCAGGTAGACCTCGTCGATCGCCCACGGAGCCCCGGGCCCTCGCTCCAGGCGCCGAGGATGCGCCCGGGGCGAGAGCTGCTCGAGGAAACCGTGGGGCGGCTCGAAGCTTCCGGGGCCGCCGCCGAGACCTTCCCGCGCCCAGACCGCCGCGCGCAGGCCCAGTTCGGCGGCCATCCCGGCGATGAGCGGCTTGGCCGGACTCCGCATCGTCTGGACCAGGGAGATCGGTGTGGCGAACGCGGCCGTCGACAACGCCCGCTCGGTGGTCGAGAGGTCACTCCCCAGGAGCCTCGACCCGGCCATCGCCGCGCCCAGGGGACCGCAGGTCCCGTCCGGATAGTACCCCGCCTGCGTCTGCCCGGGAAAGAGCGCCTCTCCAAACCGAACGGCCACCTCGTAGCCCGCCACGATTCCCGAGAGGAGCTCCCCGACGGAGTTCCCGTGGGACTCCGCGAGGGCGAGCGCCACCGGGACGGCTCCTTCGCACGGGTGCATACCGGCGCGCCGATGGCCGTCCTGGGCCTCGAGGAGGTCGAGGTGCACGGCGTTGTGGAACGCGGCCCGTTGGGGAGCGGTCGAACCGGACCAGCCGAAGATCGTCACGTTCCCGTGCGGTACCGGTCCGCTGGCCCGATCCACGGCGAGCGCCTCCGGGAATCGCGAGGCCGCGACCATGTTGCCGAGCGCATCGAGAAGGCAGAGGCGACTCTTGCGGACGGTCGGGCCCGAAAGCCCAGCGAGCGATAGACCGACAAGCGGCCGAAGGAGCCGCTCGATCCTCTCGGCCCATCGGGTCGGCGGGCGCGGGGAGCGATCGCTCACGGGGCGCACGACCCGTGCTCGGCCCATAACAGGTTCGCCCCGGAAGGGGACCCGGCGCCCCGGTGCTTCGTTCGGGACGGCGGCGGCCGCCGAATCGGGACCGAACCGCCCGGTTCCCACTGAACGCTCATATATCGGGAGACTTGTGCGAACCTCGGCTTCGAACGCATCGACCCACCGGCGGAGCGAAGGTCGCCGGGGCTCGGTGGAAATCGAATACCAAGGAGAGATTGGATGGGAACCAGCGAAGGAACAGCGTCGACCGGACCGACCACGTCGAGCCCGACCCCACCGCCGAAGGGCGGGGGTCGAAGAACGGCCGCGATCGCCGTCGCGGTGGTCGTTGTCCTGGCAGCGATAGGCGGCGGAGTCTACTACTACTACTCGACCCACTCGAGCTCGTCGAGCGGCAGCGGAGACTTCACCGTGGGCGTCGTGGGTCCGCTGACCGGCGCGCTCGGCCCGGCGGGGACGCCGTGGGCCGACGGAGTCACGGTGTGGGCGAACGCGATGAACGCCCAGGGCGGCGTCCACTACAACGGGCAAACCCTGCACGTGGTCGTGAAGACGTACGACGACCAGAGCAACCCGTCGCAGGCGATCCAGCTCGTCACGCAGGCGGTCAGCGGCGATCACGTCGACATGTTGATCACCGGATTCTTGACCCCCGACACGGACGCGATCGCGTCGACCGTCCAGAGCCTGCAGGTTCCGATCGTCGCGAACGCGGCGGACGACCCCGAGTTCCACACGGGGAACCCGTACCTGTTCTCGATCTATCCGACCACGGCGCAGCAGATGGGGACGTTCGCGCAGTTCTTCGCCGGACTCAGCCCCCAACCGTTGAACATCTCGACCCTCTACGCGAACGAGGAGGCGATGATCGGCCTGCTCGGCACGACCATCCACCTGATGGGGCCGAGCTACAACATCGTCTACAACCAGACGTACGACCCGAACGCGCTGACGAGCTCGAGCGCGGACAGCTACCTGCTCGCGGCGAACGCGCCCCACCCGAACATGCTGATGGTCTCGGACGAGTACCCGGGGAACGTCATCACCTGGGTCCAGCAGATGAAGTCGCTCGGCGTCCGCCCCTCGATGATCTTCTCGGAGGACATGTGGGACGCGCCGTTCTTCATCAGCCAGCTCGGGGCCGACGCGAACGGCCTTGTCGGGCAGGACAACTGGGCGGCCAACATGACGAAGGCCGAGGCGAGCGGCGACTACGCGAACGCGACGTACTGGTACCAGCAGATGAACGCGACGTTCGGACAGACGATCGCGATCAACCAGCTGCCGTACCAGGCGATCATGGCCGCGGAGGTCCAGTTTGCGGCGATCCAGAAGGCCGGGGCCACCTCCGGTCCTGCGGTCGCGGCCGCGCTCGCGGGCCTCAACATGTCGACGGTCGACGGCCGGTTCGTGGCGAACTCGGCCGGGCTGGACATCGCCCGCGGACCGTTCGTCATTCAGGTACAGAACGGCCTGCCCGAGATCATCGCGCCCGCGCAATTTGCGACGGCAACGCCCATCTACCCGTTGTCGTCCACGTGGCCTTAGGCGGGGGAGGCAGCTCCACGGCGATACCCCACGGAACCACGGAAGCGGAGGGCTAGGTTTCGTGGGGTTCAACCCTTTCCTGGTCGCCCTCATCGGGGGTCTGGGCGTCGGCAGCCTCTACGTAGTCTTCGCGCTCGGCATGAACCTCCTGATCGGGGTCATGCGAGTGATCAACTTCACGCACGGGTACCTCATGCTGCTCGGTTCGTACCTGACGTACTTCCTCTGGGAGTGGTACGGCCTGAACCCGCTCCTCTCGCTGCTGGTAGTGATGCCGGCGCTTTTCGCGGTCGGGGTCCTCTTCCACTTCCTCATGGTCCAGCCGGTGCTGAAGCGGCCGTACTTCGAGGACACGACCCTGCTCCTCACGTTCGCGGGCCTGCTCATCCTGGACAACATCTTCGTCAAGCTCTGGACCGACAACCAGCGTCAGGTCCCGACGATCTACTTCAACACGCCCGTGATCTTTTCGACGCCGTGGGGGGACGCGGTCCTTTCCCAGGTCGTCCTGATCGGCGCGGGTCTCGCGGCGGCGGCGACGCTCACCCTCGGTCTCTTCCTCCGATTCACCTGGACGGGCCGCGCGATGCGGGCCGCAAGCCAGGACCTCCTCGCGGCCCGGCTCCTCGGGATCCCGGCGACACGGCTCTACGCGATCAGCTTCGGCATCTCGGGCGTTCTCGCGGGGATCGCCGGGGTCGTCGTCGCGATGGAGTTCCTCTTCTACCCGGAGTTCGGGTTCAGCTACCTTCTCAAGGCGTTCGGCGTGATCATGATGGGGGGCCTGGGGAGCCTCGTCGGGACGATCGCGGGGGGCCTCACGCTCGGTGTGGCCGAGTCGCTGACGGCTTGGGTGTACAACGGGGCCTACGGAACGTGGGCGAACGGGGCGGCGTACGTGGCGATCCTGGTCGCGCTCGCGGTCCGCGCCCTCTTGGGGAAGTCCCGGTGAGCGCGCCGGTCCTTCCCGCCGCCGCTCCGGCGCCGACGGGGTTTCGCGGCCTCGGCACCCGCCTCGCGCGCTGGAACCACCGTCGGACGCTCCTCATCGTGGTCTTCGCGCTCCTCGCACTCCTCCCGGTCCTCTACCCGAGCCCGTACACCCTGGCGACCGTCCTCTTCTACGTCCCGTGGTACCTCGCGATGGCCCAGAGCTGGAACATCTCGGGCGGTTTCAGCGGCCAGCTGAGCTTCGGGCACTGGGGCCTCCTCGGCGTCGGCGCCTACACGAGCGCGATCTTTGCGGTGACCTACGGCTGGAACGTGGTGAGCGCGATGGCCATGGCGGCCGTCGTGACGTTCCTGCTCGGGCTGCTCATCGGCTACGTCGGCTCCGCGCTCCGAGGACCGTACTTCGCGATCGCCACGCTCGCGGCGGCCGCGCTCATCCAGCTCGTCGTCCTCAATTGGAAGTCGGTCACCCTCGGTTCGCTCGGCTTTCCGATCTTCTACATCCTCCTCTCCCCGTCCGACCTCTACTACGGCGCGCTCGCGCTCGGCGCCGTCGCGACGGCGATGGTCTATCTGATCAGCCGCAGCCGCATCGGGCTCGCCTTCGAGGCGGTCCGGGAGAACGAGGACCTCGCGACCGCGTCGGGCATCTATGCGCGGGGGTACAAGGCGCTCGCGTTCGGCCTGAGCGGCGCCATCATGGGACCGGTCGGTGGGCTCTACGCCTTCGCGTCGCACTACATCGACCCGACGTCCGCCTTCAACCTGCTCTACAACCTCCAGATCATCCTCATGGTCGTGGTCGGGGGGCGGGGCAAGGTGCTCGGCCCCATCGTCGCCGCGGTCGTCTTCGCCTGGGTCTTCGAGGTCGCGCTGACGAGCTTCAACGTCTACAATTACCTCATCACGGGGGTCGTGATCTTCGCGGCCGTCCTCCTCGTACCCCGCGGGATCTTCGGGTTCCGGGGGATCCCCAAGGTCCTCCAGTTCTGAGCACCGGCGAGACGCCGGCGCCCGGTCCCCCGGGACCGGACCTACATTCCGAGCACAGCCCGCCGGATCTCCGGGTGGTCGAGGAGCTCGCGCGCGTTCCCCTGGTCGACGATCCGGCCCTGGGAGAGCACGTAGGCCCGGTCGGCGAGCTGGAGGATCTGGCGGACGTTCTGCTCCACGGCGAAGACCGTCACGCCCCGGCTTGTGAGCGAGCGGAGCGTCTGGAACACGCGGGCCACGACCTGGGGGGCGAGGCCGAGCGACGGCTCGTCGACCATGAGAATGCGCGGGCGGCTCATCAGCGCCCGGCCGATCGCGAGCATCTGCGCCTCCCCGCCCGAGAGGGTCTTCGCCGACTGCCGCGCGCGCTCCTTGAGGATCGGGAACATCGCACAGACCTCCTCGTACGTCTCGCGGAAGCGCGCCCGGGCGGCCGGTAGGTAGGCGCCGAGGGAGAGATTGTCGTGGACGCTCATGTTGGGGAAGACGTGGCGGCCCTCGGGGACGAGCGAGATCCCGGCACCTACGATCGCTTCGGGGGAGCGACCGGTCAGCTTTCGTTCGCCGAGGTGCGTCGTGCCGCCGAGGGTCGGGATGAGTCCCGTCACCGCGCGGAGGAGCGTCGTCTTCCCCGCACCGTTCGGGCCCACGAGGGTCGTGAACTGCCCCTCGGGGATCTCGAGGCTCACGTCGTGGAGGACGTCCATCCGGTCGTAGCCCGCTCGAAGCGAGTCGATCCGGAGGGCCGGGAAACCGGTCGCCGTGCCGGGGCTCGAGGTCGGGACGGCGGACGGGGTCGACGCCATGGTGGGCTCACGCGGGAAACACGGGGGGAGATTAAGGGTTCGCGGAGGAGGGTCGGACGGCGAGAAGCTCGGCGGAGCTCACGACCGCCCCGACGGTTTCCTCGAGGTTCCGCAACGCCGCCCGGTGAAGCTCTTCGTCGACCCCCGCCACCGCGTCCCGAACGACGACGACGTCGAGGTCCCGCGCGAACGCGTCCCGCGCCGTCGCGTCGACACAGACGTGGGAGAGGACGCCGGTCAGCACCAGCGAGCGCACGCCGGCCCGTTCGAGGCGCTCGCCGAGGTCGGTCCCGAAAAAACCGGAGTACCGATTCTTGTAGACGACCGGTTCGTCCTCGGCCGGTGCGAGCTCGGGGACGATCTCCGTATCGGGCGAACCGGGCGTGAAGAAAGGGTCCGAGCGATTCGAATAGGCCCGGGGCAGGATCCGGTGCCGGCGCGCCGGATAGTCCGCCCCATCGGCCCGGTAGCGATACGCGGTGTAGAGCCGGGGAAGCCCGCTGGCCCGGAACGCGCCGCGCAACCGGACGATCGTTTCGGAAAGCGTTTCGGCGTCGCGCACCGGACGGCCGAGGTGTGCGTAGGCGCCGTGGGGACCGACGAACCCGACCTGCATGTCGACGATCAATAGCGCCGGACGTTCGAACGACGAGAGCATTCGGTGAGCATCGAGAGGAGGGATTTAAGGAGGGGAGGACTGCCCGGGACGGTTCTCATGGGTTCGTTGAGACGGCCGCTCGAAGGGCTGAACGTCGTGGAGCTTTCCCAAGGGATCGCCGGCCCGTACTGCGCGATGGTGCTCGCCGACCTCGGCGCGGACGTGGTGAAGGTCGAGATCCCGGGCGCGGGCGACCTCGCCCGAGGGTGGGGTCCGCCGTTCGCCTCCCCGCACAACTCGGCGTACTTCCTCTCGGTCAACCGCAACAAGCGCTCGATCGAGCTCGACCTCAAGACGCCGTTCGGCAAGGAGGTGCTGCGACGCCTCCTCGAAGACGCGGACGTGCTGGTCGAGAACTTCCGCCCCGGCACGATGGCCGACCTCGGCTTCGACCTCGCGACCCTGCGGTCGATCCGAGCGGACCTCTTGGTCGCATCGATCACCGGCTACGGGCCGGAGGGACCGAGCCGCAACGACCCTTCCTTCGACCTCATCGCGCAGGCGCGATCGGGGCTGATGAGCGTCACCGGCACGGTCACCGGGGAACCTATCCGGGTCGGGATCGCCCTCTTCGACCTAGCGGCGGGGCTCTACGCCGCCATCGGAATCCTCACCCAACTGCGCGAACGGGACGCGGGGCGTCCGTCCGTCCCGGTGGAGGTCAACCTGCTCGACACCTCGGTCTCGATGTTGACCCACTGGTTGCCGATCCTGAGCCTCGAAGGGAAAGTTCCCCCGCCGAGCGGCACCGCGCACCCGCTGATCGTCCCCTACCAGGTCTTCCCGACCCGGGAGGGGTTCGTCGCGCTCGGAGTGTCGACCGACATCCTCTGGCACCGGTTCTGCGGCGCGCTCGGGCTCGAGGCGATCGAGAACGACCCGAAGTTCTCGACGAACGCGGCCCGCGTCGCCCACCGAGGGGAAGTCCTCGCGCACGTGCTCCCCGCGCTCGCCCGGTGGACCGCGTCCGAGGCCGCCCGCGAGCTCAACCGGTCGGGCGTCCCGTGCGCGGTCGTCGCGCGCATCGAAGACCTCCCGCGCGACCCCCAGGTCGAGTTCAACCGCTCGGTCGTGACCATGCCCGCCCCGCACGCGGGCCCGGTGATGGTCGGGGGCTCGCCGCTCCGCTCATTGCTTCCCGAAGGAGACCCGCTCGTCCACCGTCCGGCACCGGACCTCGGCGAACACACGGAGGAGGTCCTCCGCGAGCTTAAAGTCGCGCGACCCCCCCCTCTCACGTCGGGACCGGCGGGCCGCTCATGAGGGCCATCGATGTCGTGGCCAACCTGCGCAACGAGCACTACGTCACCGCCATCCGGCCCTACATGGAGGAGGCGTGGAGGACCCTGCGCCAGGACATGGACCGCCTCGTCATCGCGCCCGAGACGATGGTCGAGGAGATGGACCGGGCTGGGATCGAGCGGGCGTTCCTGGTCGCGGCGAAGGGGGAGGGCTGGGAGGTCCCCTACGAGGACGTCGCCCGGGTCGTCCGCGAGTACCCCGACAAGTTCTCCGCGCTGGCCGGGTTCAATCCGTTCCACGGGATGAAAGGCGTCGCCCGGCTCGCCGAGGCGGTCGAAAAGCACGGGTTCATCGGGGCGCACGTCTACCCGCACTGGTTCCGCCGGCCGCCGAACGATGCGATCTACTACCCGTTCTACGCGAAGTGCGTGGAACTCGATATCCCGGTCCAGATGCAGGTCGGCCACGCGACGCCGAACACCTACCTCCCGTCGGTGGCGCGGCCGATCCTGCTCGAGGACATCGCGATCTATTTCCGCGACCTCAAGATCATCGGGATCCACCTCGGCTACCCCTGGACCGAGGAGATGATCTCGGTCGCCTACCGGTTCCCGAACGTCTTCATCGCCCCCGACGCGCATGCTCCCAAGTACTGGGAGCCACGGTTCGTCGAGTACCTGCGCACCCGCGG
Organism: Thermoplasmata archaeon; assembly: GCA_021816865.1. GTDB lineage: Archaea > Thermoplasmatota > Thermoplasmata > Lutacidiplasmatales > UBA184 > Lutacidiplasma. The sequence goes on from JAKAWX010000003.1 coordinate 43,730, forward strand.
GTCGAGGAAGGTCCTCTTCGGTACCGATTACCCGATCGTCGGGTTCGAGCGCGCCCTCAAGGAGCTCGCGGACCACCGACTGCCCGACCACGTCCTCGAGCGGTTCCTGCGCGAGAACGCCCGGGAGGTCTACCGGCTTCCGTGACGGTGCGAGGATAGGACCCGAGCGCTGATGAGCGATATCGCCGTACGCCGCAAGAGGACCGAACGAGTGCGATGACCGGAACCGAGCCCCGGCCGACGCTGCGGAGCCGCATCGCGCACGGGCCGATCGTCGTGGCGCCCGGCGCGTACGACGCCCTCTCGGCGCGCCTCGTCGAGCAGGCCGGCTTCCCGGCGGTGTACGCGAGCGGCGCCGGCGCGTCGTACAGTCTCCTCGGCGCTCCCGACATCGGGCTTCTCTCCTTGGCCGAGATGCGCGACCAGGTCGCCCGCATCGCGAACGCGGTCCGCATCCCCGTGATCGCCGACGGCGACACCGGTCACGGGAACGCGCTCAACGTCCAAAGGACCGTCCGCGAGTTCGAAGCGGCCGGAGCGGCGGCGATCCAGCTCGAGGACCAGACGTTCCCGAAACGGTGCGGCCATCTGAGCGAGAAGACCGTCGTTCCTCGCGCCGAGATGGAGGGGAAGGTCCGGGCGGCGGTGGACGCCCGGCGCTCCTCCGAGACGCTGATCATCGCACGGACCGACGCCCTCGCGGTCGAAGGGACGGCCTCCGCGATCGCTCGGCTACGGGCGTACGCCGGCGCCGGCGCGGACCTGCTCTTCCTCGAGGCCCCGCCCGACGTCGACACCATGCGGCAGGCGTGCGCGTCCCTCGAGTGGCCGATGATGGCGAACATGGTCGAAGGGGGAAAGACCCCGCTTCTGACCACGCGGGAACTCGAGGAGATCGGCTACCGCCTTGTGATCTTCCCCGGGGCCGGGGCGAGGATCGCCGCGTACGCTCTTCGGGAGCTCTACACGACGCTCGGACGCGAAGGGTCGACCTCCTCGATGCTCGACCGGATGCTCCTCTTCGACGACCTCAACCGGGTCGTGGACCTCCCGGGGATTCGTGCCTCCGGTCGAAAGTACGAGCCCGACTCGGCCGGAGCCAAGACGCCATGAGCCGACCCCAGACGCAGATCGAACGGATCCTCTCGCGCCATTCCACCGAAGCGCCCGGACGCGCCGTCGACCCCGACGATTTCGTGGAGGTCGAAGTGGACCGGCTGGTCCTGCTCGACATGGCCGCGACCCACCCCGAGTTCCTCGCCCACCTCCCTCGCCGGGTCCATCGGCCCGAGCGAGTCGCCTGGGTTTTCGACCACCTCGTCCCGGCCCCGACCGTCGAGCTCGCCTCGGGTCTCGTGAAGCTCCGGGAGCTCGCCCGGCGCTGGGGGATCTCGCACGTCTTCGACATCGGCCGGGGCGGTATCTCGCACCCGCTGGTGGCGGAGCGGGGGTGGGTGCGACCCGGCGAGATCCTCGCCAACACCGACTCCCACACCTGCGCCGCGGGGGCGCTCGGCTGCGCCGGCCGCGGGGTCGGGATGCTCGAGGTGATGAGCATCCTCTGCACGGGCCGCACCTGGTACCGGGTCGGTGAGACGGTCCGCGCGTCCCTGAGCGGTCGACTCCCTGATGCGGTCGCGGGAAAGGACGTCTTCCTTTCGCTCGCGGGCGACCTGGGAGCGATCCCCGGCCGCAATATCGAATTCGCGGGCGACGGGATCGCGGCCCTCCCGATCCCTACGCGCCAGGCGATCGCCACGATGTGCGCGGAGATCAGCGCCGAGTTCGCGCTCTTCCCCTGCGATGCCCGTGCCCTCGACTACGTCCGGGCGCGGGTTCCGTCCGGCGAACCCGTCGAGTCGGTGGGCCCGGATCCCGAGGCCGCGTACGCAAAGGAGTGGACCGTCGACCTTGCCACCGTCGTGCCGCTGGTCGCCCTGCCGCACCGGGTCGCGCGGAACGTGCGGCCCGTCTCGGAGGTCGAAGGCGTGCCGATCACCCGGGCCGTCGTCGGGTCGTGCGCGAACGGGACGATCGAAGACCTCGAGGAGGTCGCCCGGGTGCTGCACGGACGGGCGGTGCATCCCGATGTCGTCTTCACGGTCACGCCCAACACGGCGGAGGTCTTCGCGGAGGCCGCGCGCCGCGGACTGGTCGACCGGATCCTGGCGGCCGGCGCGCTCGTCACGAGCCCCACCTGCGGGGCCTGCTTCGGGGGCCACATGGGAGTGCTGGGAGACGGAGAGGTGTGCGTCACGAGCACGACCCGGAACTTTCAGGGCCGGATGGGCTCCCCGAACGCGAAGATCTACCTCGCGTCGAGCGCGACCGTGGCGGCGAGTGCGGTGGCGGGGCATCTCGCCGACCCCCGGGGCATCGCCCGAGGCCCCTCGTGAAGCTGGTCGGCCGGGCCTGGGTCTTCGAGGACGACATCAACACCGACCTGCTCTACCCCGCCGCCTGCTTCCGTCTACCCGCCGCAGACCGGCCCGCGCTCACGATGAGCGCGAACCGCCCGGGGTGGTCGGGCCAGGTGCGGCCCGGTGACCTGCTCGTCGCGGGCGCGAACTTCGGCACCGGCTCCTCGCGTCCGGCGGCGGACAACCTGAAGGCGCTCGGGATCGCCGGCGTTGTCGCGGAATCGATCAACGGTCTGTTCTTCCGGACCGCGATCAACACGGGACTTCCCGCGCTGGAGGCCCCGGGCGTGCGGGCGTTCGTGCGAGAGGGCGCGGTCGTCGAGGTCGACCTCGACGCGGGGACGATCCGCGCGGACGGACGCGAACTGACGGTCAAGCCGCTCCCCGGCTTCCTCGCGCGGATCCTCGCGGACGGGGGGCTCATTCCCCGACTTCGCAAGGAAGGGTATATCGACTAGCGGCGCTCCGCCCCCTCCGAGGCACGCGAATGCATCCATGGGACGCGACGCTGGGAGAGCTCGATCGGCAGGTCATCCGCGCCGCCGGCTACGGCAAGGAGCGCCCGTTGGGGAACTCCCCGGTGCTGCTGGTCATCGACGCGCAGTACAACTACGTCGGCGAGGACCTCCCGATCCTGGAGTCGATCCAGAAGTTTCCGACGAGCGTCGGCCGCTCGGCGTACGAGGCGCTGCCCAAGGTGCTCGCGCTCGTCCGCGCCTTCCGGGAGAAGAAACGGCCCGTCCTCTTCACGACCGTCGCGCCGAAGGAGGCCCTGCTCCCCTTCTCGATCAGCGGCCGCGTCCACGCCGACCGCCGGTCGGAGACGCTCGTGGCGGGTCACAAGGGCACCGAGATCGTCGAAGCGCTGCGGCCGGAGCCGGGGGAGCTCGTCCTCGACAAGGCGTTCGCGAGCGCCTTCCTCGGGACCCCGCTCGCGACGATCCTCACGCTCCAACGCGCCGATACCGTGGTCGTCTGCGGAGGGACCACGAGCGGATGCGTCCGCGGAACGGCCGTCGACGCGGCGGGGCTCGGCTACAGCGTCGTCGTCGCCGAAGATGCGGTCTTCGACCGGATCCAACTCTCCCACGCCGCGAACCTCCTCGACCTCTGGATGAAGTACGCGAACGTGTTCCGGGCCCAGCGGGTCGTCGACTGGGTGCGCTCGCTCCCATGAGCGAGCTCGTCCTACGCAACGCCCGCCTCGTCTTCCCCCATGCGGGGGTCGTGGAGGGCGAGGTCGGGGTCTCCGGCGGCCGTATCGACGCGGTGGGGAAGGACCTCGGTCGCGGCGACCGCGAGGTCGACGTGCACGGCGCCTTCGTGGGCCCGGGGATCGTCGATCCCCACACGCACGTCGGGATCTACCGGCCCGCCGAGGAGGATGCCCGGACCGAGTCGGAGTGTGCCGTGCGGGGCGGCGTCACGACGATGGTCACGTACTGGCGCGTCGGCGAGCCCTACACCGACGGCCTCGTGGAGTACGGCCGCGCGTTTCCGGCGTTCCGCGCCCGGCTCGAGGGACGGATGCACGCCGACTACGCCGTCAACCTCGGGATGCTGACCCGCGCGCACCTCGCCGAGGTCCCCGACCTCGTACGGAACGAGGGCGTCACGACCCTCAAGTACTTCGCCCACTACGAGGGACGGGCCGATATCGGGCGTGACCTCGATTCCGGGTACTTCTACTCGCTCGCCGAAGCGGTCGCGCGCCTTCGGCGCGACGTTCCTGCCGTGCGGCTGAGCGTCCACAGCGAGGACCCGTACATCGTACGGGAGGCGACCGACCGGGAGAAGCAGCACGGCGGGAACGACCTCGAGGCGTATCGCCGCTCGCGCCCCGAGGTCGCGGAAGCGGTGGCGGTCGCCCGGCTGGGGGAGACCGCCCTCGCGACCGGGGCACCCGTCTATCTTCCTCACGTGAGCTCCGCGCTCGGATACTCCCGGGCGGCCGAATACGTCGCCCGGGGCGCCGACCTCACGATCGAGACCAGCCTCCACTACCTTACCCTCACGAGCGACGGCCCGGCGGGCCTCCTCGCGAAAGTCAACCCTGCCGTGCGGCGAACCGAGGATGTCGAGTCCCTGTGGGCAGCGGTCGCTCGCGGCGGGCTCCGCTGCATCGGCAGCGACCACGCCTCCAACCTGCGCGCGGAGAAGTCGGAGCTCTGGAGCGCGAAGCCGGCGTTCGCCGGCACGGGCCTCCTCCTTCCGCTCCTCTTCGAGGAAGGGGTAGTCCGTCGCCGGGTCCTCTCCCCCGAGTCCCTGTGGGGGATCCTCGCCGAGAACAACGCGAAGGCGCACGGGCTCTTCCCGCGGAAGGGAGCGCTCGTGCCGGGCGCGGACGCCGACCTTGTCGTCGTCGAGAAGCTCGCGACCCCCCGGCGCGTGACCGCGGAGTACGTGCACTCGGCGGCCGACTACTCCCCGTATGAGGGCCGGGAGCTCCGCTACGCGCCCACCCGGACGTTCGTGCGCGGGGAGCTCGTCGCGGACGAGTCGGGCGTGCGTTCGCCGGGAACGGGCGCCTACCTGCGCCGTCCCCTCGGGCCCGGTTGAACCGGCCCGTCGCCGCCTACGCCGCCCGCGCGCGAACGAACTCGCCGCGCGCCGGGAGGTCGGGGACGCTGCCGGGAAACGTCCCCTCCGCGACCGTCACGCCGCGGCTGACCGTGCGCACGGGGACTCCCGTGAGCGACCAGCCCTCGAACATGGTGAACTCGCTGTGGTGGTGGAGCCCCTCGTTGCGGATCTTCGTCGTCGCCTTCGGGTCGACGAGAACGAAGTCCGCGTCCGAGCCCGGCAGCAGGACCCCCTTGCGAGGATAGTAGCCGAAGCGTCGCGCCGGTCCTTCGGCGAGGAGGTAGAGGAGCCGGTCCCAGTCGAGACGGCCGGCGAACGCCTCTCCGAGCATCACCGGGTACATCGTCTCGCTGCCCGGAAAGCCCGGCGGGATCGCGAAGATGTCCTCCGCGCCCGGCGCTTTCTCCGAGCTCGGCGCGGCGTGGTCGGAGGCGAGGAAGTCGACCGTCCCGTCGCGCACCCCGGCCCACATCGCCTCGACCTCGGCGCGGCTCCTGAGCGGAGGGTTGACCTTCGCGTACGGTCCGCGGTCGCGGTAGGCCGACGTGTCGAAGAAGAGGTAGTGCGGGCATGTCTCGACCGAGAGGTCGGCGCCGGCAGCCCGGGCCGCGCGCACGGTGGGGAGGGTGAATCCGCTCGACAGGTGTACGATGTGCACCGCGGACCCCGCCGCGCGTCCGATCCGCGCCACGCGGGCGACCGCATCGTCCTCGGCGAGGGTGGGCCGGGAGTCGGTGTACACCTCGGGCGTCGTCCGTCCGGTCTCCCGGAGGCGGCGGGTCGCCTCCGCCACGATCGACGGGTTCTCGGCGTGGACCTCGAGCGGAGCGCCGGTGCCGGCGAGTCGTTCGGCGACCGCCAGCAGGGTCGCGTCGTCGCACGCGGTGTACTCCCCGACGGGGTTCCAGCCCATGTAGACCTTCACGCCCGCCACGCCGGCCCGCACGAGCTCGGGGATCTCGGCGAGGTTGCCGGCGCAACCGCCCGCGTGAACTCCGAAGTCGACGAGCGCGTTCGCCCGACCGAGGGCGACCTTCGCCTCGAGCGACGCGAGCGTGAGCGTCGGCGGGCAGTGCGGGGGTGTCGAGGCGGCCTGCTCGACGAAGGTCGTGACCCCGCCCGAAGCGCAGAGCCGGCTGCCCGTTCCGATGTCGGTGCGCTCCGGCCGGCCGTAGGTGAAGTGCGTGTGCGTGTCCACGGCCCCGGGCAGCAAAAGCTGGCCGTGGGCGTCGATCGTCCGGTCCGCGTTCGGGAGGTGGACGTCCTTCGCGATCCGCACGATGCGGCCGCGCTCGACGGCGAGTCCCGCCGCGACCCATTCGCCCCGCCAGCGAAGTCGCGCCGACCGGACGATGAGGTCGACCGGGCTCACGCCGGGCCGCCCCCCAAGCGAGCGACGACCGTCCCTCCGGGGTTCGTCCAGCCCGAGCGGAAGTAGAACGCGGACTCGATGCGACGCGGGGCGAGGGGGAGGAGTTCCTCGTTCTCCGCCGGGTAGAGCTCGAGCTCGCCGGTCCCGCGCCACACGTCGGTGACGACGCGGCCGGTCGTTTGCACGCGGACCAGCTCGTGGAGCGAGGGCGGTTGGCGCGGGTCCACGCTCGGGAAGTAGCGGACCCCGAAGTAGGTGCCGAGGGAAGGCAGGTCCTCCGGCCGAGCGGGTTCCTCGAGGGTCACCCCGGCGAAGAGGATCCGCTCGCCGTGCCGGGAGAGCACGCCCCCGAGCCGTGCGCCGGCGACGGCCGGTTTGAGGGTGGGGTGCAGCGGGTGGAGGCGAGTCATCCGCACCTGGGCCACCTTCTTCGGCCACCCGTTGAACCACCCGCGCATCATCGACCAATCGTGGTCGGTCCAGATGAACGGGAGGTAGACGCCCGACTCGCCCCGATACTGGCAGGGGACCGTCACGATCGCCTCCCCGTACTGGGTCGCCTCGGGCTGGCGGTAGGCGAGGTCGGCATCGCGGTCACCGACCGAGATCACCTCGGTGACCCGGACGGTGACCCGGTCGGGCTCGGGACCCGGTTCGAGCGGGGCCGGCAGGACCCGGCGAACGGCCTCCGGGTCCGCCCGGTACACCAACTGGATCACGTCGGACGCAAAGTGCCAGGGCGGATGGTCGACGAGGGAGCTCTTTCCTTCGGGACCGAACGGGGGAGTATACCCGGCACCGCCCGACGGGATCAACGGCCGCGGAAGCTCGGTCATCGCACGGCCCCCCGTCAGGCGGAAGCGCTCGCCGCCGTCTCGGCTCGGCCGAGGTACGCTTCGAGTACCGCCGGATCCTGGCTCGCCGCCCGAACGTCGCCGCTGAACAGGAGCTGGCCGTGGTGGAGGACCAGGACCCGATCGATCAGCTGGAAGAGCGACTCCACGACGTGCTCGGTGACGAGTAACGTGACCCCGCGAGCGTGGATCCGCCGGATGATCTCGACGATCTCGGCGAGCTCGGCCGGGTTGAGCCCGGCCATCACCTCGTCGAGGAGGAGGAGCTGCGGGGACGCGGCCAGCGCTCGGGCGACCTCGAGCCTCTTTCGCCCCGCGAGCGTGAGCTCGGTCGACCGTGCCGAGCGGCGGTCCGCGAGGCTCGTCATTTCGAGGACTTCGTCGACCGTCAGCGCGGCGGGGTCGCCCTTTCGGCGACGGCCCGCGCCGAAGAGCGCGCCGACCCGTACGTTCTGCTCGACCGTCAGGTCGGGGAACGCTTGGGCGAGCTGGAAAGTCTGGACCAGCCCGTGATGGCAGCGACGGTGGGGCGCCCACCGAGTGACGTTCGTGCCCTTGAAGACGATCCGGCCGCTGGTCGGGGCGAGCATGCCCGACAGGAGGGCGAACAAGGTGCTCTTGCCGGCGCCGTTCGGTCCGATCAGCCCCAGGATCTCTCCTTCCGCGATCTCGAAGGTGATGTTCGAGACCGCGGTCACCCCCGCGAACCGCTTCGTGAGGGCTTCGCCCGCGAGTAAAGCCACGGCGGCGGCCGAACACGATGCGTCCCTTAAAGGCTCCGGGACTTCGAGCTCCTGCGAGGGGGCCGGTCCCCCGCAACGAGACCGCACTCGACCGTGTCCGCACGACCGAGTCGCGCTGCTCGCGGGAACGGACGCGGATCTCCCGCGAGCGGGTGCGGTCGTGCGGGAGCGGGTCGTTCCGAGGCCCGCGGCCTCCGCCGGCGGTCAGGAGGATTGTCGGTCGACGACGGGTCTCTGCGGTCTCGTCCCGTTCCCTCGCCCGAGTGGAACGTTCGGGAAAAGAGCGGGTCGCCGTGCCCCTACGGCCGTACGGCGGTCACGCGAGCTCGGCGAACAACTGGTGCGGGTCTTCGAGATAGGCTTTGACCGTCGCGAGGAACTGGGCCCCATCGATCCCGTCGACCACGCGGTGATCGAGCGAGACCGAGAGGTTCATGATGTCGGCCGGGCCGATCGTCCCGTCCGCCCGGTACACGGGCCGTCGCTGGATCTTGTGGACCCCGAGAATGCCGACCTCGGGGTAATTGAGGATCGGCGTCGCGAGCAGCCCGCCGAGCGCCCCGAGGCTCGTGACGGTGAAGGTGCTGCCCGTGAGCTCGGCGCGGCCGAGCTTCCCCGCCTTCCCCCGCTCGGCGAGCTCCTGGATCTCTCGGGCGAGCTGCGAGACGCTCTTCTGTTCGGCGTTCCGGACGACGGGCACGATCAGTCCTTCGGGGGCCGCGGCCGCGATCCCGATGTGGTACGCCGAACGGACGACGAGCTCTTCGTGCGCATCGTCCATCGTCGCGTTGAGCCGGGGGTGGGCCTTGAGCCCAGCGACGACCGCCTTCACGATGAACGGCAGGAAGCTGAGGCGGGTACCCTGCTTTTCCACGTGCTTGGCCATCCGGTCCCGAAGCCGCACGAGCTCGGAGACGTCGACCTCCTCGACGTAAGTGAAGTGCGCGGCCCGGTGCGTCGATTCCGTCATGTGATCGAAGATGACCCGACGGATCCCCCGGATCGGGATCCGTTCGCGGACCTCGGCCGCGGGGAAGAAAGGGCCTCCGGAAGCCGTGGGGGCCGCCGTACCGGTCGTGCGGGGCGTCGGGACGGGGGCCCCCGGGGTCGGCGCGGCGGAGCTCAGGGGCGCCGACGGGGCCGTCTTCTCCGCCGGGGCGTCGGCCAGGTCGGCTTCCGTTATCCGGCCGGCCGGCCCGCTCCCCTTCACGGTCGATAGGTCGATCCCGCGCTCCGCGGCGAGCCGCCGCACGTAGGGCGACGCGAGGAGGCGAGCGGGACCTGAGCTTCCGCCGGGCAACGCCCGAGCCCCGGCGCCTTCCCCCGGCGGGGACGTTGACGAGGGGCGCGGCACCGCCGCGGGCGGAGCCGAAGTCCCGCCGCTCGGAATAGGAGCCCCCGGGCCGGGCGGACCGCCCGGGGTATCGATCGTGACGAGGAGACCACCGACCTTCACCTTGTCACCGACCTTCGCGTGCAGGGTCGCGATCCGACCCGACTTCGGCGACGGGATCTCGACGTTCGCCTTGTCGGTGAGGACGCTCACGAGAGGCTCGTCCTCGCGGATCGCATCGCCTTCCTTAACGAACCACTGGACGACCTCGCCCTCCGCGACCCCTTCGCCGATATCGGGAAGGCGGAACTCGAACGCCATCGTCCCCTCCTACGCCGCCTTCATCGTGGCGCGCACGGCGTGCACGATCTTCTCCGCGTTCGGCAGGTACGCGTTCTCGAGGGCGTACGGGAACGGGGTATCATACCCCGTGACCCGGGCGATCGGAGCCCGGAGCGAGAAGAACGCCTTCTCGGCCAGGATCGCCGAGAGCTCCGCTCCGAAGCCGCACGTTCGCGCCGCCTCGTGCACGACGACGGCGCGGCCGGTCTTCTCCACGGACGCAACGACCGCCTCCTCGTCGAGCGGGACCAAGCTCCTCAGGTCGATGACCTCGGTCGAGAGACCCTCGGCCGCGAGGGCTTCGGCCGCCTCCGTCGCGGGCGCCACCATCGCGCCGTAGGCGAAGACGGAGACGTCGTTCCCTTCCCGGACCAGGCGCGCCCGACCGAACGGCACCCGGTGGTCGCCGTCCGGTACTTCGCCGGTCACCGACCGGTAGATCCGCTTGGGCTCGAGAAAGATCACCGGGTCGGGGTCGTGGATCGCCGTGAGGAGGAGGCCCTTCGCGTCCGCCGGGGTGGAGGGGATCGCGACCTTCAGTCCCGCGGTGTGGCAGAAGTACGCCTCGGTGCTCTGGGAGTGGTAGAGCCCCCCCTTGATGCCCCCGCCGTAGGGGGCGCGGATCGTGACCGGGCACGGATATTGGCCGCCCGAGCGGTACCGGAACTTCGCGAGCTCGCTGACGATCTGGTCGAACGCCGGATAGATGAAGTCGAGGAACTGGATCTCGGCGACCGGCTTGAGTCCGTAGAGCGCCATCCCGATCGCCGTCCCGACGATCCCGGTCTCGGAGAGCGGAGTGTCGATCACGCGGTCGGCGCCGAACTGCTTGAAGAGTCCCTCGGTCGCGCGGAAGACCCCGCCGTTCACGCCGATGTCCTCGCCGAGGAGGAGGACGTCGGGATCCTGTCGCATCGCTTCCTCCAGCCCGCGGTTGACCGCCTGGACCAACGTCATCTCCGTCATGGCGTCCCACCTCCGGACCCGGCACCGGCCGCGAACCCGCTCCGCTGCGCCTCCAACTGGGGGGTGCGGGTCTCGAAGACGTCATCGAACAGGGAAAGGGCGTCGACCGCCGGGGCGCCCTCGGCGGCCTCGAACGCCCGCGCGACGTCCCCCCGGGCCGTCTCCCAGATCGCCTTCTCGGCCCCCGCCTCCAGCACCCCCGCCTGCACAAGTCCGCGCGCCAACCGCTGGATCGGGTCGCGTTCTCGCGCGGCCGCGACCTCCGCGTCCGAGCGATACCGGTGAGGGTCGTCGGAGGTGCTGTGGGGACCAAAGCGGTAGACCTGCGCCTCGATCAGGGTCGGCCCCTCGCCGCGCACGGCCCGAGCGCGGGCCTCGCTCACGGCCCGGTAGACGGCGTTGAGGTCGTTGCCGTCCACGACAACCCCGGGGAAACCGTAGGCGTTCGACTTCTCCGCGAGCGTCGCGCTGCGGGTCTGCTTTTCGCGCGGCAGTGAGATCGCCCACTGGTTGTTCTGGCAGAGGAAGATCGTGGGGGTTCCGAACACCCCCGCGAAATTGAGACCGGCGTGGAAGTCGTTCGAGCTGGTCGCCCCGTCGCCGAAGAACGCTATCGTCGCGATCGGGTCGTGGCGCCGCCGAGCGGCCATCGCCGCCCCGACCGCGTGGGTGATCTGCGTGCCGATCGGGCTCGAGGGGACGACGATGTTCTTGTCGCGGAAACCGAAGTGGTTCGGCATCTGCCGGCCCTTGCTCACGTCCAGGGAGTTCCCGACGAGCTGGTCGAAGATGGACCGGAGGGGTATCCCGCGGACGAGCGCGACCGCGAGCTCGCGGTACGCGGGAAAGAACCAGTCTTCCTCCTGCATCGCGAGCGCCGCCCCGACCTGCGCGGCCTCCTGGCCCGACAACGGGGCGTAGAAGCCGATGCGGCCCTGGCGTTGCAGGGAGAGGCATCGCTCGTCGGTGACCCGGGCGACGACCATCCACCGGTAGGCGTCGAGCATCCGCGCCGCGGGAAGTTCGTGAGGCAGCACGCTTTCGGGTGCCCCGACGCCCGCGCCGGCGCCCGTCGATTGCGTCACAGGTCCCGGCACCTGTCGCTTCGAATATTACCTTTGAGATGGGGCCCCGGGGCCATCGACCACCGATCTCCTACCGCCCCGGAGCCGCCGGGGGTGGCCGCCGCACCGCGCGGTATCCTCGGGACCTAGTCCGGAACTAGCGAGATCGGGTCGCCGGGGCACACCGGGCCGCCGACGACAACACGCGCGTACCATCCGCGCCGGTCGAGCATGGTGCGAAGAAACGCGGGACCCCGGTCCGCACCAACGTACGGCAGTAGGTAGAGGTTGTCGCACGGCGTGCACGGCTTCGAAATCTCCAGCGTGACCGGCCCCACGCGAAGGCGACGACCGGCCGCGAGCGCCTCCGGAGGGATTCCCGCCGTCGTGACGTTCTCCCCGAGGTCCCCCGGCGCGACGGGCCAGCCTTCGCGGTTCAACTGCTCGATCGTCTCGATAGGGACCAGAAGCACGGCCATCGCCGGGTCGTCCTGCTTCTCCTCGTGGCGATACCGGTTGAAGTCCCCGGCGACGCCTTCGACCGTGAACTCCGCCCGGTCGACCGCGACCTTCGGGAGCCCGTGCTCGTGGTCCGCCTCGGGCTTGACATTGACTCGAACGACGGTGGGCAACGCGTGCGCGCGCATCCGCGTCGGGGAGTCCCACCGTTTATTCAAGGTTCGCCCATCCCGTAACGGCTCCCCCAGGGGTGTTCCGCGACCCCTTCGGGATGGTTAATGCCTATTTGTACTGGTGTCGGCCTGCGCGCGAGCCTTGGAGCCCCTGCACGATGTCCGGACATTCCTTCGCCATCGAAACCCGGGGCGTCACTCGCGTCTTCGATAGCCGCAAGGGGTTCCTCTTCCGGGAAGTCTCGCACACCGAGGCACTGAAAGGCGTCGACCTTGCGGTCGAGCAGGGAGCGATCTTCGGGCTCCTCGGTCCGAACGGGGCCGGGAAGACGACGCTCACGAAGATCCTCTCGACCCTCTTGCTTCCGACGGGGGGCCGCGCGCTCGTCCTCGGCCACGACGTCGTCACCGACGCGGAATGGCTGCGGCCGCGCATCGGACTCGTCCTGGGCGGCGAGAGGGGGCTCTACAACCGCATTAGCGGTCGGGAGAACCTGCGGTACTTCGCCGACCTCTACGGCCTCCCGACGGCCGAGCGCGAGCGACGGATTGACGAGATCCTCGCGCGCGTCGACCTGAGCTCGGCGGCCGACCGACGGGTGGAGGAGTACTCGCGCGGCATGAAGCAGAAGCTCCACCTGGCTCGCGGCATCCTCCTTCGGCCGCAGGTCCTCTTCCTCGATGAGCCGACAATCGGCCTCGACCCGAAGAGCGCGCGGGAGACCCGAAAGCTCGTACGCTCGCTCGTCGCCGACGGCGTGACGATCTTCCTCACGACACACTACATGTTCGAGGCCGAAGAGCTCTGTCCCCAGCTCGCGATCCTGTCGAAGGGGCGGATCGTCGCCCGCGACACGGTCGCGAGGCTTCGGCAGCTCGTCGGTGGCGACCGCACGCTCGAGGCCGAGGCGTACGGGTTCGAGGACACCGAGGTCAGCGCGCTCCGTCGGCTTCCCGGAGTATCGAAGATCATCGAAGAGGAGTACGGTCCACGCACGCGTCTCACACTGCGGGTGCGGACCGACGAGGTCCGGCCGGACGACGTCCGCGCCCTCCTGCCGGATCATCCCGAACTCGAGGTGAAGGAGCGACGGACGAGCCTAGAGGACGTCTACCTCGACCTGGTCGAGGAGGAGGCCCACTAGATGGAACCCGTACGGAGCGAGTTCTCCCGCGGCCGGTCGACGCTGGCGTCGCTTCGGATCGCGATCCTCCAGTTCCTCGCGGACCCCCAGTGGCTCATCCCGTCGATGATTGCCCCCGTCGTCTTCGCGCTCGTCTCCTACGAGCTCTTCCGTGGCTCGGGGCCGTACTTCCTCACCTACGCGATCCTCGGTGCGGGCATGATGAGCATGTGGGGCCAGACCCTCTACGGGAGCGGCTGGGCCACTTCCCAGGACCGCGAGTTCGGTACGCTCGAACCGACGATCCAGTCCCCCACCCCCTACCTCTACGTGATCCTCGGACGGGTACTCTGGAACGTGCTTTCGGGTCTGTTCGGCGGGCTGATCGTCTACGTCGTCATCGTTGCCGCGTCGGGCGGACCCCCGGCGCTTCCCGACCCGCTCGGCTTCGCGCTCCTCTTCGTCTTCGTGATGTTGTCGCTCGCGAGCGTCGGGGTCGTCTTCGCGGCCTTCTACGTGTACACCCGGTACGCGGGGTTCATCCAGAACATCGGGGAGTTCGCATTTTACGTCGGGACCGGCTGCATGTTCCCGGTCGTCCTCCTCCCGTTCTGGACGAACCCGATCTCGCTCGTATTCCCCCCGACCTGGGGGCTCGACGCGCTCCGCTACCTCGCGATCCCCGGCTACCGCGGGTTCGGTTGGGGGTTCTGGCTGGACCTCCTCGGGGCGCTCGGGACCACGCTGGCGTACCTCGCGATCGCCGGCTCGATCTTCCACCGGGTGGAGCGCCACGTCCTCGAGGAGGGGAACCTCTCCCAGTACTGACGGGAGCGGAACGGAGATGTCGAGCGCGCTCGCGGCCTACCGCACCTCGTTCTGGAGGACGTTCTGGCGGAACGCCCTCATGGCGCCGCGAACGAGCCTCGGGTTCATGCGCGTCGACTTCATCCTCGGAACCGTCTTCGTCGTTCCCCTCACCCAGATGGTCTTCTTTGCGTTCGTCGTCCAACTGGGCGGCGGCGGCGCGTCGGAGATCGCGTACACCGCCCTTGGGAACGCGGTCGCGACGGTCACCTACTCGAGCATCTTCTCGGTCTGCCAGACGACCGACTCCGAGAAGTCCCAGGGAACGATGGAGCACCTCCTCGTATCGCCGGCGAACCGGCTCGCGTTGTACTTTGGTCGGGGCCTGATCCCGATCCTGATCTCCCTCGCGACGGTCGCGGTCGGCCTCGTATACGCGAGCGTCCTGTTCGGCGTGAGCATCGCCGCCGCCTCGATCCCGGAGCTCGCGGTTTCGGTCGTACTCACCGCGTTCGCGATGGTGGGCTTCGGCCTGCTGCTCGGCGGCGTCGCGCTCTACCTCCGTACGTCGATCATCCTCGGGAACATCTTCCTGTTTGCCGGACTGCTCCTCTCGGGGGTCAACTTCCCCCTCTCCCAGCTTCCGCTACCGCTTCAGTGGGCGGGGGATGCGTTCCCGCTCACCTGGGGTCTCGCCGCCATCCGGGCCGCGGTGTCGGGCGAACCGCTCTCGTCGCTGCTGGTGCTTTGGGGGGCAGTCGCTCTATCGGCGATCTTGGCCTTCTCGGCCGCGATCGGTCTCTGGACCGTGTTCGAGCGCCGCGCTCTCGCCACCGGCAGCATCGCCCGGTTCTAGTCCCGACCACGGGGCGACCGTTCGTTTATTAGCCGACGGCGGGTCGGTGGACCCGTGCGCCGGGCCACCCCGATAGAACTCGCTCCCGAGGAACGCGCCGAGCTCGAACGCTGGAGCCTCGCGTCGGCGGAACCCGCTCGCCTGGGGACGCGCGCGCGGATCGTACTCGAGGCTGCGGCCGGACGTTCGAACGCAGAAATCGCCACCCGCGTCGGCGTGCATTCCGAGACCGTCACGCGCTGGCGCCTTCGCTTCGCGGTCAACCGACTGGAGGGGCTGCGTCGCGACGCCCCCCGGTCCGGCCGGCGGGCATCCCCGTCCTCGAACCTCGAGGAAAGGATCGTACGTCTCGTCTCGGCCGATCCTGCGTCGGACGGGTCCGCGTGGACCACCCGTTCGCTCGCCCGACGCCTGGAGGTCAACCACATGGCCATCCACCGCACCCTCGCGGCACGGGCCCGTCGGCCCGGCGCCCGTCTCGGCAGCGGGTCCGTCCGTGTCGACGTCGGGGGGGTGTTTCTGCATTCCCCTGCGGCCGCGAT
The DNA here is from genome assembly GCA_021816865.1 of Thermoplasmata archaeon. Taxonomy (GTDB): domain Archaea; phylum Thermoplasmatota; class Thermoplasmata; order Lutacidiplasmatales; family UBA184; genus Lutacidiplasma. The sequence continues at coordinate 59,368 of JAKAWX010000003.1, forward strand.
CGTCTTCGAGATCAGCCCCACCGCTTCCGACGGGAGTCCGGAGGATCCTCACCTCCCGGCGACGACCCATCAGTCGGGAGGGTACCTCTTCTCGGACCGGAACGCCGTCCCCTCCGCCCTCGTCGAGGTCCTCTCGCGAGCAGAGGAACTGATCAGCCGGGTGGCCGACACCGGCCGCTCCCCCCATGAACTCCTCGTTTTCCTGCGGGCGGTCGACGAAGCGCTTCCCCGAGCTGGCCGACTGCGCCTCTTCTTGGACCGCCCGCTCGGTTACGTGTCGGGGCGCTTGACGGCTTGGCTGAACGCTCACCCCCGGTTCGAGGTCGTGGCGACCCCCGCGGACCGTTCTTGGACCGACGAGGTCGAGAGCTGGCTTCACGGGTGGGACGGATCCCCGCTCCGTATCGAAAGCTTCGCCAACTTTGCCCCGCTGATCGAGGCGCTCGCCCGCGCGGTCGGGACCGAGACAGCCATGCCGCGCGCATTTGCATGGGCGGCGGAACCGATGTCCCCGGCGGCACTCGCCCGTGGCGCACCTCGTACGCGAGCTCCACGAGTCGAACGATCGGCTCCTTCGGCAGGAGGGCGGGATCTTCTACCAAGGGCGCCGCCCCGCATGTAGCCGCGGGGTGGGAAACACCGGTCCGCCGACGGCCGCGGCCAGAGTGCTAGCCGCGGGCACGACCCGGTCCGGACCTCCGACCGTGTCGGTTGCCGCTTCGGTCCGGGGTTCCGCGTCGAGATTCCGAGCTCCCTCTCTCCCAGCGGTCCGGTGGGGTGGGGGAGCTTGCGGGGCTCCTCTCGCTTCGGGCGCCCGCCAGGGCCCCGTTCGCGCCGTCCTGACGCCGGGAGACCTTCGGATCGGCGAAATACCTAAAGCCACCCTCACCTCCCGCCCCTCGAGGGCCCAAAGCTTGGTTCCGGATCGATCATGCTCGGTCCCCATGGCAACAGACGGCTCTCGCTCGAGCGTCCTTAGGGTCGCGGATTCACGCGATCCCCGATACGAAGAGCCCCGCCGCCCAGTCGGATGGACCGAGAAGGAGCGGAAGACATGTGCTCTGTGCGGAAGCACCGGCACGATCTCCGTCTCGCGCTTGCCGTGTGCGCCGCCTGCCGCGCTTCGATGTGACTGGTGCTCGAGGTCGGGTTGGATGCGCGGGAGAGGGAGTTCAAGGAAGCATGACGCGACTCTAAGAACCAGCACGCTGACGGGCGGAGCGGAATGATGGCGAGCGCCGAGGACGAGGACGGCGAGGATTTCTCCGACGAGGAAATCGCCGAACTCAAGGACCTCATGGAGCACGGTCTTTTCGTCGACGTCGAGTTCGCTCCGAACGGGGGCCTGCTGACCATCGGCGGCCGTCGTGTCGAGTGAACCTCGCGGGCGGTGAAAGCCCCTCGCGGGTGGCTCAGAAGGAGCAGGGTCGGCCCGAGCGGGCCGTCGGTTCTTCGAAGTGTTTCTAGGATTCGAGGGGGTTCCCTCCCCCGAAGAGTCTCGTGGTGGCTGCCCCCTCCTGATCGGCCCGAATCCCCGATCCTGCGCTAGTCCGGCGGGCGAGTGAAGATACGGGATGGCTCTATCCTCACAATGCGGTTGTGCCATGTAGTTTACTTATATACTTATCAACAATACTTAGGACATATGATCCCGACCGTATCCTTCGTCCGGTCCCCATCGGAACGGGCCGTCCCCCGCCGTCTCTTTCTACCGGAGGTCCGCCCGTTCCATCGCCCCCCGCAGCGGACACGGCTGCGCCTCGACCACCCGGAGGATGTGGAGGAGGCACGCAGAGCAGGTCTCCCGCTCTATCTCCTCCGGCCCGAGACCGTGACCATGCTCGGCTACCCGATGGCCTTTCCCCCGGTCCTGTTCGCCACCGAGCCGACTCGCTCCGGCATCGACTCTACGTTCCGGAGCGTGGCGATGGTCTCCGACGAAGCCGTGCGGAACCCCCGGCTCGAAGACGTGATCGTGATGCTCCTGCACGTCGACGAGCTCGCCGCGCGAGCCGTGGCAGAACGAAACCGGGAGGATGTCCACCCCGCGTATCTGCTGAAGCGGATCCTCCAGGAGGACTGCGAGCGCGCGGCGACGCTCGTGCGGCTTCAGGATCTCGTCCCAGCCTTGGCGAAGGTAGGCCGCGCGCTTCCCAAAGCCGCGCTGACCCGGCAAATGCGGAAGAACCGCCCTCGCGGAGTCATCCCATGAGACCGGCGGAAATTGAAGAAATCGCCGAGCGCTTGGCGGAGCTCGGGGTGCCGTTCGTCGTGGTCGGCGGCTCGGCTCTCGAGCGGGAGTTCTCGGTCGGGACTTCTGACGTGGACCTTCTCGTCCTCGTAGGCGACTTCCAATCGCTGGAGGAGCTTCTTGCGGACCGCAAGGACATGGGCCCGTTCGAGCCCACCGGTAACATCGGTACCGCGCAGGTGCTCGTCGGGTCGGGCTGGACCGAAGTCGAGTTCATTACGGGCTCGTCGTTCTCGGGACGGCAATCTGGGGACTCCTTCGTCCGGTACGTCCGCGACTACCGTTCCGAGAAGCGCGCCGGAGTCCGGTGGGCGCGGCCCGAAGTCGTTTGGTATATGCGGCTAAGCACGGACGACTGGCAACTCTACGTGATCAAGATCCACCGGGACCTGAGGGCAGGAGTACCAGCGTCCACGTTCGATGGGGTGCTGGACGTCGCCCGGCACTTCGGTGTCGAGGAGAAGATCCGGGGTCGAGTCGGGAAGGCGCAGGAAGTCGTCCGTCTTTACCGATAGAGGCGGCAGTTGAATCTGGGATCCGAGGGGGGTCTCCCCCCTCCCCGTCGGCCTGCCCGCGACCTCGATGTACTTGGGGCCTTCCTCGCCGGCGAACTCGCGTTGAAGGTAGAACCGGTCGCCCCGGGCCCGCCCTCCGATTCTTTCCTCTTGAGCCGGTGCAGTCGATCGATCTCGTTCTTCCGTCGCCGACAATCGCCACGGTTCGGGCCTTCGACCCGGCCTCGGAAGCGGCACTTCCTCGCGCGGTGGTCGCCTCGCGGCGAGCGCCTCGATAACTCGGTCCTGCCTGAGCTCTCCGAGAGCGTCTATCTCGGCCCTGGAGCACCCTCTTTCCGATAGCAGTACCCGGAGCAGCGGCCCGTAATCTACGACCCGTTCGCAGAGAGCCAAAACTCGAAGGAACCGATCCGCCGCTTTCGCGTAGGCTTCGCGATCCTGTTCCTCGGGGTCCGTTCTCAGCCTCGACTTCCCGATGTTGTACCGGCGCGCGATGTCGACCGCATGACCGAGAACGAGTTCGCGAACGTCTCGCGACAGAAGCCCCGCGTTTTCGGCGGGCATGAGCTGGGAGCCGGCGAAAGAACGAAGGACGTACGGACGCCACCGGACCCTCGCGGGAACGACCTTCTCGAAGGCGAGCCGGATCGTGTCGGCGAGTCCGCCCTCGGAAACGAATGCGACACCGTCCTTCGCCCTACGAAGATGAACGGCCGAAGTCTTCGGTTCCGGCGAGAACACCGCGGAGTCGGGCCCGAGCTTCTCGCCGCGTCGGACCCGCTCTCGGAGGTAGATGCATAGCTCGGTGTCGGCCTCTTCGGTCCCGAAGCTGAAGCATGCGTTACCCCCTTACTCAGGTCGCTCGGAATCTCTACCTTGAAGGGGAAACGGTCGAAGTGCGGCTCCGGGTCTAGCTTGAGCCCCGGGGGATTCCGGAGACGAGGGCCATTCTCCGAGAACCGAGCACCGAGGGCGCCGATTCGGATTCCGCTCGTTGCGAGGAAGGGGCCCAAGGCACGAACCCTCGGTACTGGCGACCGGTCGAGTACGGCGCGAAGCTGTTCCGGGGTCGGGACGATCCCGCTGACGAGGGTTTCGGCGGACCGAATCCTGAACTTGGGGGCCCACGCCGGCGCCGCCTCCTCGTGCTTCAGGAACGAACGGATTGCGGCCCAACTCGCCGCGATGTACGCCTCCGGCCGCCCTGCCTTCCGTTCCGTATCGATCCAAGTGATCACGGCGTCCTCGAACTCCCGGGGCTTATGGGATGACTGGTCCCGGCCGAGCTCCAGGAGTTCTCCGACGTCCAAGCTGGCCCGACGGAGGAACAGTTCGAGTTGAGAGAACTGGGTGTGCGCGGTGCGTTCCGAACGCCTAGACTTAAACCACCGTTTGACTCGGGGGTCCGCTAGGAGGACCTCCTTGCGCTCGGCTACCGAACCCGGTGCACGCGTCAATTGAGGGTAGAGTGTCCCGACCATACGCAGTATTGTGGAGCACGAACGGGCCCATAGCTTAGTTTGGCTGGAGCACCCGGCTGATAACCGGGAGGTCGTCGGTTCAAATCCGACTGGGCCCATCTCACGTCATCCTGTTCTCACGGCTCCTTCGACTCCCGTTGCCGTGGACGTTCGGTTGCGTCGGCGAGGGACGAGTAAGGAACGGGGTTCGCTCGGTCGACCCTGCCTTTAGACCACACCAGCTACTTCCGGCCGTGACCATCGGTTCCGATCCCTCCCCGAGCGATGATCACACGCACCCGATCCCCAACGGGGCGAAGAGATGCCCGAGGTCGCCGGGGTGCGTACGGTCGTCCCCGGGGTCCGGGCTGGTGGGGTCCTAGCTCGAGGACATCAAGTCTTACTCCGGCCACCGAGACACCCCCGCTACGGCGCGGGCCGGTCGAGCCGTTCTCGGTGCCGCCAGCGTTTCGTCCCACCCTTTCGACGAGAAAGTGCGACCGGGTCCCGTCGTCGGTCGCACCGGCCGGACGGTTGGCGGCCTCGGGAGAGTGGGCCAATCCGGATTCCCCCCGTACTTTCGGGTGCGCTCGTCTGCGCACGCTCCGTGGGACATCGTCGCCTATTGCCAAGGCAGAAGACTGCCGCTGAGGGGGGCGACAAGTACGATCTTGGCCACCGCACTGGGTGCCCCCTCGACCCCGATGGACGTCAGAGGGGACGACGGGCGTATCTTGGCGACCGCCTCGAACCGGCCGTCCGTGGCGTGGGTCGTTGGTCTAGAGCCGGGATCTTTGGACAGGGAGGAACGGTCCAGCGGGGCCGTTGCGACGCTCGAATAGCGGGCGGTGCTCGGGACCGGGCTCCCGTATTTCGCGAGTCGACGGCGGGCTCCGCGGAGGACGGAACCACGACAAACCGCCGAGATCTTCTCCGCGCCGTACGCTCTGTGTCCGGGTCATTCGAGTCCCGACGGAAGGTTGAGCGAGCTCGTGTCGCCGTGCGGGGAACGGGGGGGCGTGGGAGGACCCTCTCGGCACGAAAAGCCGGCCGGGCTCGTCAAGTTACGTACGAACGGTCCGGGAAGGCGAAGGCCCTCCGGACGCGGGTCCCGCGTGGTTCGAATGGCGAAGCACGCGGGTTCCTCCGTGAAGGCGGCTCGCGGTCGGTCTGCGTTCGACGAACCCCGACCGTGCAGAACTCCTGCTGCGCGAAACGGCTCGGCCGCCGTCAAGACCTTCCGAGCCGTCGGAAGGCACTCTGTTTCTCCGACTCCTCAAGCACGCTCGTGAGCTCGAGCGAGTTTAGTTCGTCGGCGCAATCAGTAACCTTACCCCACGGCGCCTGATCGGGGTCGGAGCCGAGCCTGTGACGTCGGAGGCCACTCTTTACCGTAGTCGACCGAACCTCAAGCAGGCGGGACAAAGAATTCGATCCAGATCCCGTTGGGGTCCTGAATGTAAGCCCAGCGGTGTGCAGGGTCTTTCAACTCAAGATGAGCCGGGTATCCTGCCTTCGTCACCTCGGCAAGTACCGCGTCCAAGTCCTTCACCTCGAATCCGAGGTGGTCGAGCCCCTCACCAACCTCATACTTTGTATCGAACCGGTTCCCCGGGGGGTAGTAGTTCAGCTCGAGTAGGTGTCCGCTGCTCCCCAAGGCAAGGAGCACGACCTCCCCTCGCGTGGTGGCTTGCGTGAACCGATCCACTTCTTTCATGCCCAGGACACTCGTGTAGAACTTGACCGACGCTTCCAAGTCCTTCACTCGAATGCCCGTGTACCCGAACGCAGCTTGCATCTGTCCGCCCCGGCCCGGATTCGCGTTGGGGTATAAGTTTCCCAACTAAGTCAAAGATCGGTGTTCAGGTGGCCTCGTAGACAACGGACGCCTTAATCGAACCGACATCCCGAGCTGTCTTCGATAGGACTGGCGATGCGTTCCAGTGACGCAAGGTCGTGTGGGTGAATCGTGGGTGACAACTCCCGCTCCCGTGGAACGGCCCCTGGGCGAATCACTCCCGCATCGCTCGACCCCCTTGATGCGGTCGTGCGGTCGGCGAGGAGTGTGCCCGATCGCCGACCGTGGACTCGAAGCACCGACCTGGTCGATCCCAGGCTCCGAAGAGTTGGCTCCACGCTCCGAAGGCGGTTGCCGGCGGCGAAGCCTCCCGAAGGGTTGGAGGCTCGGCTCGTGCAAAGGTAGATAGCCCGGAGTCCCATCGTCAAAAAAAGCGGGGTGGCGGGGGCCCGGACGGTCAGCGAGAACGACAGTTTCGCGGACCGCCGATACTCCCGAACGAGGGGCAAATGCCAAGGGAAGTCCTTGTGGTCGGTGCGACCGGAACTCTGGGCGGGATGATCTCACGGCGGCTGCTGGACCAACGACGAGCGGTCCGGATACTGGCCCGGGGTGGTTCGGCCTACCAGCCCCTCGAGGACGCAGGGGCAGAGGTCGCGAAAGGCGACCTGAAGCAGCGGTCCTCGCTCGACGAGGCTTGCAAGGGCGTCTCCACCGTTGTCACCACCGCCAACTCGGCCCTGAGGGGCCCGCCCGATACGGTTGAGTCGGTCGACCTCGCCGGCAATCGGAACCTCATCGACGCGGCGAGAGGCGCCGGAGTTCGGCAATTCGTTTTTGTCTCGGCACTCGGCGCGGACCCGCAAAGCCCCGTGCCGTTTATGCAAGCGAAAGCTCGCACCGAGGCATACCTAAAGGAATCCGGCATCCCCTATACCATTGTCTCGCCGAATCTCTACATGGAGGTCTGGATCGGGATGGTGGTCAGTGCGGCCCTGCAAGCCGGCCGCGCGGTCACGCTCGTCGGGGAGGGCCGCCGAAGACATTCCTTCATTTCGATGCAGGATGTGGCGAAGTTCGTCACGGCTTCGATCGATAACCCGGCCGCGATGAACCGGCAGCTGGTGCTCGGCGGGCCCCAGGCCGTCTCGTGGCGGGAGATCCTCGCAACCTTCGAGCGGGTACGGGGCGCTCGGGTCACCTCCCATTGGGTCGCGCCGGGCACCGAGATCGCTGGCCTGCCTCCGGTGATGGTCGCGATGCTGGGGACGCTCGAGACCTACGACTCCCCTGTGGAGTCCGACAAGCTCGCGAAGGAGTACGCCGTTTCCCTCACTTCCGTGGAGCAGTTCGCGCGGTCGGCCGCACCGCCGGGCGGGAAGTAGCCGCCACGATCTCGGGACCGGGGAAAGGGGGCGCTGGCGGTCGGACCGCCCCGGCGACATTACGAGAGATGGGGGACGGCGGCATCCGACACGGACTCGGTCGTTCGTTCGCCGGCCAAGTCGGGCGGTGCGCGCCGCCGCTCGAGCAACTCTCGAGCTCGTGCGGAGGCGGGGCCGGTTCTTTTCTGTCGATAAGAGCGGTCCCTACTCCGTTCCCGCCCCCTTCCCGTGGGGGGCGAGAGCCCGCAAACGGGCCGGGGGTCAAGGACCATGAACGGTCGAACTCGCCAGGGTTTCCGATGGATACCCAGATTCGTACGGCGCGACCCTCATGGAAGCGGCAGACGCACTCGTCCGGCTTCTCGGTCGGTCGTCCGGGGGCTTCGCCGGAGGGACCCGTTACGGTACGGCGGCAGGTTTATCCGCGGTACGACGATGCCGGAAGAGGTACTGTGGGTTGATCCCTTGATCGGGACCCATCGACGCCGTAGCCGTTGCGCCCGTATCCTGCCGGTGGCCATCGTGGTGCTGGCGATCGTGTCGACCATCGGCTGGGCCGCCATCACGCGCCCGAGCCAAGGGCTGGCGGCCAGTGATCGAGCACCGCTCCTCTCCGGCCTTTCGACGGGAGTCCCCGCCCGGATCACCAGCTGTTCGGTGGGAGGAAGTCCCAGCCAGGTCGCGTACGACCCCTTGAACCATTACCTCTACGTCGCGGCCGGGAGCTCGATTTCGATCGTCTCGAGTCCCTGCCACGTGGTCGCGACTATCTTCGGTGTCGGCACGGACTTTGATGGCGTCGGGTACGACCCTCACACGAAGTCGGTGCTCGTCTCCGAGTACAATTCGGGCCAGCTCTTCGTGGTCTCCGGAACCTCGGTGGTCGGCTCGTTCGGGGGGAGTTTCTGTTCCCCGGGTCCGATGGCCTGGGATTCTGCCGCCGATGCGATGCTCGTGGTCGATTATTGTGGAGAGATCGATGAGGTCTTCGGCACGTTCCCCTCTGCGACCACCTCGTTCGGGGAATGCGCTCCCGTCGCCATCGCGGTGGCCGCGTCGTACGTGTGGGTCTCGGACGATTGCGGCGCCCCGTACTCGGTCGATGTGTTCAACGCCTCAACCTTCCTCGGGGTCGGCGCGTTCTCCCTTCCGACGGCACCGTCAGGATTGGGTTGGGACCCGGTGAACCACACGGTCCTGGTCGGCAGCCTGTTCACGCATCTGATGTACGTCCTTTACCCCGCGACGGTGGCGACGCATGGCTTCCAGAACACCACTTTTCCCCTCGGGACCTTGCTGGGAACGGGCGGTGTGACCTACTCTCCGTCCTCGCACTTCATGTACGTGACGGGGCGGATCGGAAACTACCTGTGGACCGTTTCCGCCTCGGGGATCGTTCGCCACGTTGAGCTGGGGTCCGGCGCCGACGGCACGCTGATGGTCTACGACCCGTCCAACCACTACGTCTACATCTGCGGTTCGGGTACCGGCCGGCTCTACGTCGTGTCTTGACCCGCGGAGCAGTCTCCGATCCGGCGATCCGGGTCACGAAGCTCACCGTTCGCGGTGAGGCCGAACGAGGATCGGGCCGTCCCCGTTCCGAGCGCCGCGCAGCTCGAAGCTCCGTGCCGGTCGCGGCCGGACGGCGCCGGCGCTCCCGCGGCCTCGGCCCAAGCATTGGACCGGGAAGGCTTCCGGGTCGCGGCTCGCTCGACGTCGACGGGCGTCCGCCGACCCCTTCCGGGTGGGCCGGCTCCTGAGCCCGACGGCTCCCGCTCGGCCCGGATCCCGTACGGTGCCGGTTCGGCCGGCTCGCGGGCCCAACTCCGAGGACCCGCGCGCGGTCGAACACGGCGCTTAAGTCGGGAATACCGTTAGCGCTTCGAGGGGGTCGAAACGGAGGGGTCCGCGGGGGGCGACGGTGTGCCCCGAGGACCGCGGGCTCCTCCCCCGGAGCTCGCGGAACTTCCCCCTCGCGGTCTCACGTGGGTCTACGCGAGCAGTACGGTGTTCTTCGTCACCGGCGGTATCTTCTATCTCTATCTCGCGCACGTCCTCGCCCCCGACGATCTCGGTACGGTCGTCGTCCTATCGGCCGTGGCCCTGATCGCCAGCACGGCGGCGGTCCTCGGCCTGGGGGCCGGCTTTCAGCATTTCCTTGCGTTCTACCTGGGGCGGGGGGACGGCGACCGCCTGCGGAACCTCGTATCGTCCGCTCTGGCGACGGCCGCCGTCCTCGCGGTCGTCGCTGCGGTCGCGGTCGCCTCGGCCTCTTGGCCCCTGAGCGTCTTCTTCTTCCACACGCCCCGGTTCGCGCTGACGATCGAGCTCCTCGGATTGTACTCGGGTCTCGCGACCGCCGCTACGATCCTGCAATCGGTGCTGCTGGGGCTCCAGCGGTTCGCCGTGTACGCGCGCGTGTACATGGCGGCCAGCATCGCAACGTACGGGCTCCCGGTCCTCCTCCTCCAGTTCGTCCCGGGCGTGGTGACGATCGTGGTCGGCTGGACGGCGGGCTCGGCGATCGGCCTCCTGCTTTGCTTGGTCGCCGTCCTTCGAGGCACCCGCCCGCTCGCTCCCCTGATGCTGGGAAGAGGCGCCCGACTCGGGGGGGCACCGATCTCCCGCAGCCTGCTCCTCTACTCGATCCCGATCTTCGCGTCGTCCTTGATCGGCACCTCGGCGTCCTATGTGGACCGGCTGGTCCTTGCTTCGCTGACCGCGCTCTCGACCGTCGGGGTCTACAACTACGCGATCCTGATGACGACAGGAAGCATGTTCCTCGTGGGCCCGGTCGCGACCGTGCTCGTCCCGCGGATCTCGGCCATGTTCGGCCGGAGCGACCTCGACGCGATCCGCGCGGCGGGACGGACCTCGATCACCCTCGTCGTGCTGGTCTTCGTACCGTTCGCCCTCGGACTCGCAGCGGTCGGACCGTTCGTACTCCGTCTCCTGCTCGGCAGCACGTTCGTGTCGGCGAGCGTACCGCTCGCGATGCTCCTGGTGATCAGCGCGGCCTCGATCCCGTACGTGATCCTCGTCGCCTTGGCGTCGGGGATACGGCGCACGGGCCTCCTCCTCGAGGCCTCCGCCCTCGCGCTGCTTGCGAACGTAGGCCTATCGGTGGGACTCGTACCTTCGGCCGGGATGATAGGCGCTGCCGTCGGCAATTCGGCGATGTATTGGGTTGCCCTCCTGACGGTCTACTTCGGACTGCGCGGTACCGACCTCGTGCGGTTCGACACCGCATCGATCGCCCGCATCTGGTTGGCGAGTCTTGCGATGTTCGTCACGGTTGCCCTCCCGTTGGCCCTCCTCGGGTACCGTGCGGCCTTCGTGGTGGGGTTCATCGCGGTCGGAGTCGTCGTTCTGCTGGTCTCCCTGCGCCTGGTCCGCGCCGTCCCCGCGGACGCTGTCACCGCGTTGGTCGCGCAACTCCCGAAGTGGGCGGCTTTCGTCTGCCCGCTCGTCTGCTGGGTGGCCGGATGCCACGATTGCGACCACCCTGCCGAACTTTCGGGGGCACCGACCCGCGGCGATGCCGAAGCGAAGTGAATCGCGGCCACCGGGGGACCACCCGCCGGCAAGTGCGCCTCCATATCTCGCCGGCCTGCCGAGGCCACTCGTACGTGGAACGGGCTGGACGCGGCGACACCGGGCCTAGGTCGACGGAACCGAGCCGGTCGGCGATGGGTTGCCCGGGCAGAACGATCGCCCGGCCCGCCGGCGTGCCGTGGGGCCCATCGCTTGCGGCTCGAGGGGTCAACCGCCCCGTAGCCGCAACCGTGGAGCGAGTCGGTAGCGCGGCAGACTTGGCGGGGACCCGAACCGCGAGACCCGCCGACCGGTAGGGGCGAGCCGCCCCGGACCGGCACGACCCGCCCCACCGATCTGGGCACCAAGCCGGGAGGCGCGGAAGGCTCGGATCGCGTCGCCGTTCCGGACCTTGCCTCTTTCGGCCACCGCCGCCTCAGCCGGAACCGCGGGAAAATCCCTCGGCCAGGACCCCCCGTCCGAGGTCCCCGGGGCGCCCCGACCCGGACCGCGGACGGGCCGCCGCGACCGTGCGGACCGGGACCGCGTGGACGTCTCGCGTCGCCCACGGACGGAGCCGACCCGGGTCTAGCCGAGGCCGATCTGTTTCATCAGGCCGACCAGGTCGTAGAAGAGCCGCTCCTCGGTGATCTCTCCCCGCTCGTTCCAGCTCGCGACCGTGCAGAACTCGACGTGGAAGCTCTTCTGGGTGGGAGAGATCACCTTCCCCCCGACGGTCATCGGACCCTTCATCGTCCCGTAGAAGTCGGCGACCGAACAGGTGTGATTCCCCTCGGCGAAGAGGATCTTGTACGGACGATTGATGAGATGGTTGTCCGGGAAGGTCTTGAAGAACTCCTGGGCCTCGGTCTCGTGGTCGTGGCGCCCCCGGGTCGGATCGGGCTGCCCGGGCCAGTAGACCGCCGTGTCCTCCGAGTGCCGTCGGCGGAAGACCGCCCAGTCCTGCGCGTTCCAGGCGTCGTCCAGCGTCTGCATGAGCTCGAGGAGCTCCTCCGTTTTCATGCCACACCCCGTCGACCCCACGGCGAGGGAGTCTATCCGTATTCGTACGCGAGACGCGGGAGCGCCGGGCCGTGTTGACGCTCCTAAGTAGGGGGGGAGAGTGCCTTTGGCCGTGACCTCCGTCTCCGTGGTCGTCACCGCCTACCGGCGCACCCAATACCTTGAGGGGGCGATCCGCACCGCCCTCGAGCAGACCTCCCCCCCCGAGGAGGTAGTGGTCGTCGAGGACAATCCCCCGTACCGTCCCCCCTCGACCGCAACGGTCGGGTCCACGAGCGTGCGACGGTTCAACCTCTCGCTGCCGAACGTCGGAGAGTCGCTTGCTTTCGGGATCGACCACGCGACCGGCGACGCCGTCTGCTTTCTGGACGACGACGACCGGTTCGAGCCCGACAAGGTCGCGCGCGCGCGACGCGTCTTCTCCGATCACCCGTCGGTCGTCTTCTTCCGGCACGCGGTGAGCTACATCGACGGGGCCGACCGCCCGATCCCGCCCCCGCACTTTCCCCAAAGGCCGTTCCCGACCGGTGAAGTGGCGCCGTCCCTGAGCGCCCTCTCCCGGGCGCAGATGTCGTCGCACGTCTCCTCGATGTCGATCCGTCGGAGCGCGTATGCGGGACAGGCCGAACTGTTGCGTCCGATCCGGGCGGCCCCGGACCACGCCCTCTACTGGCTCTCGCAGCTTCCCCGAACCCGGACCGTCTGGTACGCCCCGGAGCCGCTCGTCCGGTACCGTCGCCACCCCGGCAACATGTCCGCGCACCCGGACGAGGTCGTCCGGTACGCCGAGGCCGCCCGCTACATGCTCGAGCGTTCGCACGGGGCGCCCAGCGCGGAACGGTTCGTCCGAGGGTTCGACCGCTCGATGCGACTTCGCCTCGCCCAAGTCACGGGCCGCCGACCGACCGCTCGCGATGTGACGGCGCAGCTCTGGGATGCCCTCGTTCGCCTCTCCCCGTTCCACCTTCGCCAGTGGGCGGTGGGCCTGAGGGAGTCGATTCGACCGGGGCGTCGCGGAGCCGCTAGGTCGGCACCGGCGCCGGGCAGTACGCCTTGACGAGGTAGTCCGAAACGTCCTGGATCGTCACGTCCGCGGGCGCGACGCGCTTCAGGTTCGCCAGGCAGAGCGGGCAGGCGGTTACGACCCGCTTGCTGACCGCGCTCAGCTGGCCGACCCGACGCTTCGCGATCTCGGCCGACTTCCCGGGGAAGAGGCTTTCGAGCGGACCGCCGCAGCAGAACGTGAGCTTCCCCGACATCTCGGGCTCGAGGACCGTGACCCCGCCTTCCTTCAAGAGCGACCTCGGCTCCTCGAGGACGCCCTCGTAGCGCGCGTAGACGCACGAGTCGTGGAACGTCGCCGTCTCCCCGAGCTTCGTGGTCGCCCTCAAGCGCCGCTCCGCGAGGACCTCGAGGTAACTCTTCACTTGGACGTCGAATCCCGGGACCACGGTGGGGTACACGCTCCGCAGCATGTTGGTCGTGTGCGGGTCCACGGTGATCACGCGGCGAACGCCGTGGCGGCGCAGGGCGTCGGCGACGCGCTGCGCCTGGACCCGGAACGCGTCGTCGAGGCCCTCGTCGTGGGCGAGCCCGCCGGCGTAGAGGTCGTCCTCGTAGAGGTAGCCGAACGGGACCTGCGCGGCCGCGAGGAGCTTCGCGATGTTCCGCAGGCGCTCGTCGAACGCAGCCCGCTCCCGCGCCGACGTGCGGGCGAGGAACGGCGTGAGGTTGAGGACCTTGTTCATCGAGCGGGCGACGGAAAAGAGCCGGGCGCTCGAGCGGCCCTCGTACTTCGCGAGCTGCCGGCTCATCGCGTCGATCGCCGGGACCATCTGCCACATCTGGCCGGTGTAGAGGACGGTCTCCCCGCCCCTCGGGATGTTGAGGCCGTGCGTCCACCCGGTGACCGCGCGTCGCCGTAGGGGCAGCGCGCTCTTGCGCTTGCGAAGGTTGTCGCCGAGCATCCCCAGGGTGCTTTTGATCGGAACCGGCATCTTCGCTCGCCTCCCGTCAGGCCTCCGCGAGGCCGTAGACGTCCCGGTTGACGACCGTTCGCAGGGTGCGCACGTTCTCGGCGATGTGGATCCCCGCGGGGCAATTCGCCTCGCAGAGGCGGCAGAGGAGGCAACTGAAGATCGTCTCGGCCTCGCCGAGCACCCCCTCTCGATGGCCGAGGAGAGCGTAGCGGAAGAGGCGGCGGGGCATCAGCTCGACGCCGAGCGGGCAGAGCGCCGTGCACGTGCCGCAGTTGATGCACAATCGGGCGTCGAACTCGCCGCCCAGCTTGAGCGCGCTCAGGAACTCGGTGTCGACCTTCATGGGGTCTCCTCCGCCAGTTGGTAGCGGTAGTAGTCCTCCGAGCGGGCCTTCGGGAGGTCGCGGACGCGGCCGTAGCGCCGCATCGCCATCACCCACTTCGTCACCTCGGGCGCCGGGACGCGGAGCGTCGTGGCGAGCTCGGGGATCGTCTTCGGTCCCTCCCGCAGCGCCGCCGCCACTCGGTCGCGCTCGTAGAGCTCGTCCCGCAGGACCTCCCCGAGGTTCCGCAGGTACTCTTTTCCCGTCATGTCGCCTCCGCGGCGAGCGCGTCGATCATGGCGTGGATCTGCTCGTTCGAGTAGCCCTGGACCGAGATCGCCTGCTTCGGGCAGACCGGGACGCACGCGCCCTCGCCCTTGCAGAGGACGCCGTTGACCTCGGCGATCCGCCGGTCGCCGTAGTCGACCGGTGCGACCGCTCCGTACGGGCACGCCTTCGTGCACTCGTCGCACCAGACGCAGAGCGTCGGGTCGACCTTCGCGACGAGCGGGTCGAGGTCGACGTACCCCTTCAGCAGGAGGCCGCCGGTCTTGGAGACGGCGGCGAGCGCGCTCGAGACGCTCTCGGCGACGTTCTTTGGGCCCTGCGCGGCCCCGACGATGTAGACCCCGTCGACGACGGTCTCGACGGGTCGCAACTTCACGTGGACCTCATGGAAGAACCCGTCCTGGCCGATCGGAAGCTTGAGCGCGCGCACGAGGGCGTCGTTCTCCCGGGGAACCATCCCCGTCACCAGGACCACGAGGTCGGGTCGCATCTCGACCTCCTCGCTGCGCATCAGTCGGTCCTTCACCCGCACGACGAGGCCTCCCTCCTCCCGCGTCACCGTGGGGCGCGCCTCCTCGCCGTATCGGAGGTAGACCGAGCCCCCGCGCAGCGCCCGCTCGTAGAGCGTTTCGTACTTGCCGTAGGTGCGCACGTCCCGGAACAGATGGAACTGATGGACCGTGGGGTCGAGGCCGCTGACGACCGTCGCGAGGTGGGAGGTCGCACTGCAGCAGTAGCGCGAGCAGTAGGTGTGGCCGCCGGGGGTGTCCGCTCCGTCGCGGGAGCCCACGCAGTAGATGTACGCGATCGACCGCACGGGCCGACCGTGGTACTCGAGTCGGCCCGGATGTTCCGCGACCAGCTCCTTCAGCTCGGGCAACGTGATCACGCCTTCGAGGCCGAATCCGAACTCACCTTCCTTCGGCGAGTACGGGTCGAACCCGGTCGCGACGACGATCGCGCCCACCTTGAGGCCGATCGTGTCGCCTGTGCGCGTCCGCAACGTGACCGCGAATTCCCCGAGCCGCCCCGTCTTCTCGACGAGCTCGGTCGAGAGGTAGAGGTTCACGTTCTCGCGGCGCCGGACTTCGTCGATCAGGCCGTCGACGAGCTCGCGCCCGACCTTGTCGTTCGGAAAGAGGGTCCCCCAGCGAGCGACCTGCCCGCCCGCCTCCGCGGCCCTTTCGATGAGGTGAACCGAGATCCCGAGATCGCTCAGCGCGAGGGCGGCTCGCAGGCCGGCCACGCCCGCGCCCACGACCAGCGCCTGGGGGAGCGTCTCCACGCGCATACGCTCGAGCGGCACCGAAAGCGCCGTCTTGGCCACCCCCGCCCGTGCGAGCTTGAGCGCCTTCTCCGTCGCGGCCGCACGGTCGTGCGTGTGCGCCCACGAGCACTGCTCGCGGATGTTCACCTGAGTGTACTCGTACGGGTTGAGGCCGGCGCGCTGGGCCATTGCCCGGAACGTCGCGGTGTGGAGCTTCGGCGAGCAGGAGCAGACGACGACACCGTCGAGCTTCTTCTCCCGGATCTCCTGGATCACCGACTGCTGCGCCGCGTCCGAGCAGGCGAACATCTGTACCTGGGAGGCGACGACGTCCCCCTCCTTCGCGATCTCCGACCTCACTTTCTCGGTGTCGACGTAGTCCGAGATGTTGCCGCCGCACTGGCAGACCACCACGCCGAGGCGTCGACCGGTCATGCCTTCGCCTCCGCCCTTGGGACGAGTACCGGGACCTCGATCGACGCGGGCTCGATGGGGAGGGGCGGCTTCGGCTCCCGCCGCTTCAGGTACGCCGCGATCTGGGCGGACGCCGCCTCCGAGTGAAGGATCGTATCGGGAATGTCGCGAACGGCCGTGGCCGAGCCGATGACGAAGACGCCGGGGAGGCTCGTGCGGCCGGGCTCGAGCTCCTCGTTCGTCTCGCGCACGTACGAATGAGCGTCCTTCTCCGGCGCTCCCTCTGGGAACAACCGGAACGCGCCCTGGTTCGGCAGGAGCCCCGTCGCCAGTACGACGAGGTCGTGGCGCGCCTCCTTCGGCCCGCCGTCCCCTTCGATGTCCTCGTAGTGGACGATGAGGTCGTTCGAGTCGGTCTCCTCGACGCGGGAGACCTTCCCCCGCGTGAAGTAGACCCCCATGCCCTTCGTCTGCTGGAAGAACTCCTCGTACCCCTTCCCGAACGCGCGGATGTCGATGTAGTAGATCGTGACGTCCGCGAGCGGGATCGCCCCCATTAGGAGCTGCGCCTGCTTCATCGAGTACATGCAGCAGACCCGCGAGCAGAGGCGGTTGCCGACCTGCTCGTCCCGCGACCCCGCGCAGAGGAGGAACGCAACGTTCGTCGGTGCCTTCCCATCGGACGGTCGGACGACCGCGTTGAACGGACGTGTCGGGGCGAGGATGCGGTCCATCTGAGGACCGGTGATCACGTTCGCGAAGCGACCGAAGCCGAACGCGGGCTTCTGGCGGGCGTCGAACGGGGAGAAGCCGGTGGCGAGCGCCACGGAACCCACGGTCACGGCCTCGTGGCGGGCCCGCATGTCGAGGTCGATCGCGTCCGCAGGACACGCGGCGACGCATTCCCGACACTCCGAGCAGACGCCGCAGTCGAGGCAGCGGTTCGCGCTCGCGCGCGCGGCCGCCTCCCCCATCGCGAGCTCGTACGGGGCGAAGGAGGTGAGCCGCTCGGCGACGGGGAGGCGGACGATCGGAATCGGGTCCCGGCGCGTGCCGTGCTCTCGAGCCCTGGCCGCGACCGCGCTCCGGTCCGCGACCGGCAGCCGGTCGTCGAACCGGAGACCGTCGTCGGGGGCCTTGCGGAGGAAGCGATCGATGTGAAACGCCGCGCGCTTTCCCTGGCCGATCGAGGTCACGATCATCGTGGGACCGGTGACCGCGTCGCCCCCCGCGAAGACGCCGGCCATCGAGGTCGCCAGCGTCTCGGGGTCGACCTCGATCGTCCCGTTCCGCCGGAGCGCGAGCTCGGTGGCGAAGGCCTGGGTGTTGGGCGAGAGCCCGATCGCGGTGATCAGCACTTCGCCGGGGACCGTCTCCCGGACGGTCGGATCGAACGTGGGCCGGAACCGGTGCTCGGCATCGAAGACCGACGTGCACCGAATGAGCTCGACCCCCGAGACCCGGCGGTCGTAGCCGACGACCTGCCCGACACCCCAGGAGTTGGTGATGACCACCCCTTCGTCTTCGGCCTCCTGGACCTCCCAAGGATGGGCGGGCATCTCCGTCCGCGACTCGAGGCAGTAGAGGCGGACCGATCGCGCCCCGAGACGGAGCGCACTGCGCGCGGAGTCGATCGCGACGTTCCCGCCTCCGATGACCACGACGGCTTTGCCCGCGACGTCGGGGGCCTGGCCGTCGTTGACCCGGTGGAGGAACTCCATCGAGTCGATGACGCCGGGGAGCTCCTCGCCCGGCACCGATAGCTTGCGACCGCCGCGGTCGCCCGCCGCCACGAAGACCGCATCGAATCCGGACTCGCGCAACGCCTTGAGCGAAGTGACCGGGTGGGCGGTCTCGATGCGGACCCCGAGCGCGGTGATGTTCGCGAGGTCTCGCGCGAGAACCTCCTTCGGGAGGCGGTACGAAGGGATCCCCCATCGCATGATCCCGCCCGGCTCCCGGTCGGCCTCGAAGACCGTCACGTCGTAGCCGTTCCGGCCGAGGAAGAACGCGGCGGCGAGGCCCGCCGGTCCGGACCCGACGACCGCGACGCGCTGGCCGCGGCGTTCGGTCGGTGGCCCGTACTCGGGCGCCGGGTGGCCCGCGTAGTACCGGTCGGCCATGAACCGCTTGATCCCCCGGATCGGAACGGTACCCTCGAGCTCCGCGCGGGAGCACTGGTCCTCGCA
Organism: Thermoplasmata archaeon; assembly: GCA_021816865.1. GTDB lineage: Archaea > Thermoplasmatota > Thermoplasmata > Lutacidiplasmatales > UBA184 > Lutacidiplasma. The sequence continues at coordinate 77,793 of JAKAWX010000003.1, forward strand.
CGGTGCGTAGCACGCTCGGCTGAGGACGCCCACGAGAGGGGCGTCGTCGAGGTGCTGACGGAACGCCTTGTCGTACTGGCCGGAGCGGACGAGAGAGATGTACCCGTGGGGCTTGACTCCCGCCGGGCACGAGAACGAGCAGGGCGAGGTTCCCACCCGGGTGATGATCGCCTTTTTCGGGACCGCCTGCGGGAAGGCGATGTGCGCCGCCCGTCGTGCCGCGAGGTCGTAATTGAACTCGTCCGGGACCGCGACCGTGCACGCGGGCTCGCACAGCGCACAGCCGGTGCACTTCGCCGCGTCGACGAACGTGGGCTTGCGGGTGAGACGGACCTTGAACGCTCCGTCGCCGACCGGTGTGATGTCGTCGACCTCGGAGTAGACGAGCGTGCGCACGTTGGGGTGGTTGTTCACCGCGGCCATCTTGGGCGTCGAGATGCAGCTCGCGCAATCGAGCGTCGGGAAGACCTTGCTGAGCAAGATCATGCGCCCCCCGACGCTCGGTTCCTTCTCCACGACGAGGACCTTGAACCCCATATCGCCGAGCGTGAGCGCAGACTCCATGCCCCCGACGCCCGCGCCGACGACGAGAACGTCGTAATCGGTCTTCGCGCCGTCCGCGGCCATCTACGCCTCCGCGGCGACCGACGCGAGGTCGTCGAGCGCCTTTCCGAATTGCTTCATGTGGTTGACGAACGGCTCGGCGCACACCGAGCAAATTGCCGCCATCTTGACCCGCCCGGTGTCGAGGCCGTTCTTCTGGAGCAACGCCTGGGACCGCGTCACGACGTCGGCCGTGCGACCGACGCAATCCGGAAGCAGCGCGCACTCCGGTCCGTCCGCGGCGATGAAGACGCCATCGAACCCGGCCTTCAGGGCGTGGAGGACCCAGGTCGGATTGATACCGCCCGAGCACGGAACGGCGATGACCTCGACGGAGGACGAGTAGTCCATGTGAGCGCTTCCGGCGAGGTCGATCCCCATGTCGGAGATCGCGTTCGTCGAGAAGACCAGCACGCGGGGTCGGTGGCCGGTCGCGCCCGCGTCGGTCACTACTTGCCTCGCCGCAGGTAAACGCGCCAGAGTCCGCCCTCGGGGATCGTCCCGAGATACTCGTGCCCGACCTTCCTGGCCCAGAGCGGGACGTCCTCGGTCGTTCCCTCGTCGGAGGAGATGACTTCCATCACGCCGTGCATCGGAACCGACGGGACCGTCCGCTTCGCCTCGAGGAGAGGGCCCGGACACGCCATCCCGCGAGCGTCAATCGACTTGTCGACCTTGAGGTGCCGCAACTCCTCGATCTCCATGCCCCTTCCTCGAACCCCTGACCTTCGGTGAGGGATATGAGAGCGCAGTCAACGAAGCTTGACTATGCCGTCCGTCGGCGAAGCGAGCGCCCGCCGGGGGTGCGACACATCGACACGGTGCGAAACGTCGCGGCGTTCGATCCGGTTCCGTGACCCCCGGTTCGTCCGGCACGAGATCGACACCGGCCCGCGCCGATCGACAGCCCGCGTCGGGTTCGATCCCGCCGCGCAGGGCACCCGTGGCTCGATCAGACTCGGGTGGGTCTCAGGGGTGCCGAAGAGACCCGGCGCCTCTGCTCACCGTCCCTCCCCTGAGACCCAATCTAAGAATGGTGCGAGTGCGGATACGCGTCTCGTCAAGTCAAACTCACTCGCACGCCGCGCGGGAGGTACCTCGGCTCGGTCGAAGCCCCTCCGGGCGGCTCGGCCACGCCAAATAGGCCCGATCTGTCCGCCGCAAGGTCACCGAGCAACGTGGTCGACTTGAAACCGGTACGGGCGTTCCATCCGGACCCCCGTCGGGGGTCACCGGACCGACTGGTCTGCCCGGTCTACGACACCCTCTCGGAATCCGAGCTCGCGCGGTACGCGGCCCACCGCCACAACGCGGCGCGGTTCGTTACCCGGCCGAAGGACGTTCCGGTCGGACGGTTCGTCGCGGAGGCGGCGGCACGGCTCCGCGAAGCCCTCCGGTCGGAAGTGTTCGTGCAGGACCCCCGGCCGGCGTTCTACGTCTATGGGATCCGCTACTTCCCACCCGACGACCTCCTCGAGACGATCGATCCCAGGCAACGACGCGCCCGCTACCTTCTGCTCGGCCTCGTCGGCGCCCTCGACTTCGACACGATCGAACCCGGACAGGTGGCGATGCACGAGCGAACGTTCGCCGACCGGGTCGAAGAGCGCGTGGCGCTCACCGATGCCACGGGGATGAGCTTCGCCCCGATCATGGCGGGCTACCACCGGCCCGACCACGCCCTCAACGACCGGCTCGAGCGGTGGCTCGGGCTCGACCGCCGGGGCCTCGCGTTCGACGGCGACGTGCCCCCGCTCGCGGAAGCCGTCCTCGAAGGGACGACCCACCGTCTCTGGCGGATCGACGAGCCGTCACGCATCGAGGAGATCTCCCGAGAGCTTCGTTCGTATCGGGTGCTGGTCCTCGACGGGCACCACCGCTTTACCGCAGCGGCCCTGCGCCACTCCGCCGGTCGACGGTCGGCGCCGCTCGCGATGCTCGTGGACGGGGAGGACCGCGCCCTACGGGTACTCCCGTGGCACCGGGTGCTTCCCGCACACGGCGGCGTCTCGTTCGCCGAGATCGTCGGCGCGGCGCGTCGGGAGTTCCCGCGGGTCGAGACCGTGGAGCGACCCGGAGCGGTCGAAGGGGTGATCGAGCGACTGGGCGAGATGCGTCGCGAAGGCCGGCGGGGGTTCCTGGCGCTCGACGGGGGGTCGATGGCCGAGGTCGGCGGCCCGCCGAGTTCGGATGTTGGCGCGGACTTCGACCTCCTCCACGGATTCCTCGAGGGTCGGCTGGGGGTCGACCCCCACGAGCTCGAGTTCGTCCGCTCGCCCCGTGCGGCGTTCGACCGCGTCACCGCCTCGCGCGGGGGCCTTTCGGACGGGTCGGCGTTCCTGGTTCCGGGACTCACGGAGAAGGGGATCGAGGAGCGGGCGTTCGGATCCGGAACGATGATGGCCCACAAGTCCACGATGTTCCTGCCCAAAGTGGCCGACGGAATGATCTTTGCCCGGGCGGACGCGTCGAACTGAACGACCCCTCGGCTCCCGCGGACTCGCGGACGCGTGCGTCGGGTCAGAGCGGACGGCGATAGGGACGCCCGGTGGTCCCGGTTCCCGGGGAGACGGGCGGGACGTTCGGGGGCGGTCCGGCGGGGACCATGCGGAGCGGGGACGACGCGGTCGGGTGCACGGGTCGGCCGAGCTTCTCCCGGAGCCAGTGGCGGACATCGAAGAAGTACATGTTCCCGTAGGGACAGGCCTCGACGCAGTCGCCGACGCCGCAGCACTTCGAGCTGCGGAACTCGCCCTTCTGCCGGAAGTGCCCCGGCATGTCGACCAGCCCTACCGGGCACGACTTCGCGCAGTCGACGGTCGTGCAGCGACGACAAACCTCCTTGTCCCTCACTTTGAGACGGAAGAACCCAAGCCGCCCGAATGCCGCCGTGATCTGACCCGTGTAGCACCAACCCATCGTGACGCAGCTGTAGTTGCCCGAGTAGGGGATGGTGACGAACAGGACGTACCAGAGGACGCCAAAGTAGAGTGCGTAGAGGAACGCGGTCGGGTCGGCGCCAAGGACCCTGAGGTCCCAGATGCCGACCTGGTCGAGGTACGAAGCGGCGGAGGCGAGAACGAGCGAGACCATCACGCAGGCCGTCGTGACGGAGTACGCCGTCGACAAGCGGCTGCTGAGGTACTTGCGGGCAAGGGGGGAGGTGCGGTTGAAGCTCTTCATCGCGTCGATCGTCGTCCCCTGGAACATCAGCGGGGCCGTGCAGAAGACCGAGCAGACGACCCGACGGCCGAAGAGGACCGCGAGGAGGCCCACGACGGCGTACGTGGCGAGGAGCACGACGAAGACCGAGGTCGCGAGCGGCGCCGAGCCGATCCCCATGCTCCATCCGAGCACGGGCACTGCCGGGCCCCGGGGAAATGTCGGGAAGACGAGCGGGTAGTACACGCTCGGAAAGAACACCGCGAATGCGGCGTAGCTCCCCATCATGAGGGCGAGGCGCACCCGGGTTTCGCGCGAGCGCGTCTCGCGGAACTTGAAGCAGACGAGCGCGCCCATCTCAATCCCCATCATGACGAGGAACCACGTCGACCCGGTGGTGAGGGCGACGAACCAGAAGATGTCGTAGAGCGCGCGATACGCGATCCCACCTCCGCCCCCCGAAAGCGGGAGCAGGCCCCCGCTCCCGAAGAACGAGGGCCCGGCGATCGCAACGTCGAGAAGCGCCCCCATGAACACCTCCGCCACGAAGATCGTCCCGAGCAGGACGACCGACCAGCCCGGCCGCAGCGTCCAGGGCGTCGTCGGTCCGTCGGTGAAACGGGCCGGCCGCGTCAGCGCGCCAAAGAAGATCACCATCTCGATCACGACCGAGAGGGCGAAGACGGTCGTCGACCCGGTTTCCTTCCAGGCGTAGAGCCCGGCCATCATCCCGGCGTAGACCGCGAGCAACTGCACCAGGTAGGAGGCGAGCCCCGCCTCGACGTTGCGGTGCCGGTAGAGGAACTCCATCACGAAAACGACCAGGACGATCATGGCCGCGCTCGAAGCGGCGATTGCGAGGTCGGCCCAGAGCGCGCCCGCGAGAGCCGGCGGGGAGAACGCCATGATCAACGCCTGCCCACCGAGGATCGCGACGACCGGCCGCGAGAGGCGGTCGCGAAGGAGGGCGGCGGACAGGAACATCTCGGCGGCCATCGTGAAGAGGAACCAGGGAGAGTCGATCGTCGACGCGACCCCCGAGACGATCCCCGGGAGGCTCCCGCCCCCGAACCCGACGGTGGATCCGGCCGCGGCCGAGAAGGTCCACCCCATCAGGAGCTCGTTGGCCAGAACGAGAAGCACGATGCCCGCGACGAACGCCCCGCGATGTTTCAGGATCGGCGGAGATGCACCGCCCTCGACGGAAGTCCGGTGTCTCGCTTCCTCGAGGAATCCCAGGAACACCTGGACGACGCTCACCGCCATGAGCGCGCTCGCGACCCAGAAGCCCTCTACTAGGGCCGGGGTCCCGGGATCGGAGTAGTACACCGCCGCGCCGGCGAGCATCGAGACCATCATCAGGAGGAGGAAGACGACCGTCGACGCCGGCAGGGCGGTACGGGCGTCGGCCGCCCAGCGGATCAGGTAGGCGGTCGCGGACGCCATCGCCGCCGCGAGCGGAACGAGAACCACCCAGGTTGCGATCATCTTCCGGCGCCCCGCCGCTTACGACTCGTCCCGGTCATGGGGCGCCATCGACCGGCGCGGCCGGGACGGCCACCGGGGGCGGACTACGCGTCCCCTGGAGGGGGCCGGCGGTACCGCTGCCGGTCCCGCCCAGAGCCGGAGCGGCGGGCGACACCGTTCCTTAGCCGGCTCGGACTTTATATCGGGGGGGTCCGAACCGTGACCTCACCGCGGAACTCCTGTCGGCCGTGGGGATCGGAGGCGGCCGCGCCGGGGTCGGTCCCGCGGACGCTTCCGCGAGGCCCGACGGCATCGGGCGCCACCGTCCCGGGCGGCCGTCGAACGCCCGCCACACCCCGCGGTTGCGCCCGGCCCGCGCCACGGCGGCACGAACAACCCCCGGCCCTGCGCATCGTTCCGAGGGGCGGACGGAGCAAAGCCCGGGTGGCGCCCTACAAAAGCGACTTCGCGAGCCGGTAGCGCGGAGCTGCTCGAACGGTTACGACGCTGCGGCGAACTGCGCGGGGCGGCCGGTGGTCGAGGGTCCTCTCTGGCTCCAACTGCCGCAACCCGGCGCCCCGCCTCCCCCGGACGGCGGAGCGTCACCGCTTGGGGGTCTGCTCCGGGCCGGGGGACCGATCGGGGGCGGGGATTCGCGGTCGTGGCTTCGCTCGTCGACCCGGAGAGCTCGAAGGGCATCCGAGCGCGGGGCTCGGGACCGAGGACGGGCACGTCGGCCGCTCGAGCGCGGTGGTCTTCCGCCGGCGCCCTAAGTGCGGCTCGAGCGGGGTCTCCTCTGCATTCGCAACGCGCCGCTCATGCGGGAGTCGGATCGGAACCGGCAGGACGCTGCCCCGCGGGGAAGCCGGACGCCCGGATGTCCCGCGAAGGTTCGCAACGTATTTTGACCGGAAGTGCGTGGGTTCTCTCGCTCACGGGACGTGGACCTCTACCGTCCTCGCTCCGGCGATCGAGACTTCGATGAGTTCCCGGGATCCTCGTCCAGGGAGTTCTCCCCCCGAGCCCGTTCGACCCCACATCGAGGTGGACGGCCCGACCGCACCGAGGTTCGCCGAGATACTCACTCCGGAGGCGCTCGACTTCCTCGGATCCCTGCACGCGCGGTTCGACACCCGTCGCCGGTCGCTCCTCGCGGCACGCGGTGCGTTCCGGGAGATGGTCACCGCCGGTCGGCTCCCCGACTTTCCCCCGGAGACCCGATCGGTGCGGGAGGGCGCGTGGACGGTTCCACCTCCGCCGGTGGACCTCGAGGACCGCCGAGTCGAGATCACCGGCCCCGTCGACCGGAAGATGATCATCAACGCGCTCAACTCGGGCGCCCGGGTTTACATGGCCGACTTCGAGGACGCCCACTCCCCAACGTGGGCTGCGACCGTCGCCGGCCAGGTGAACCTTTGGGATGCGGTGCGGCGCCGCATCTCCTACGAGGCTCCGGACGGACGGGCGTACCGGCTCGCGGAGCGAACCGCCACCCTCCTCGTCCGGCCCCGGGGGTGGCACCTCGAGGAGCGACACGCCCGGGCCGACGGGACCCCGCTCTCGGCCAGCCTGTTCGACTTCGGGCTCTACTTCTTCCACAACGCGAAGGAGCTCCTCGCCCGAGGTACGGGGCCGTACTTTTACCTCCCCAAGATCGAGCACTACCTCGAAGCCCGGCTCTGGAACGACGTCTTCCGGGCCTCGGAGGCGGCGCTCGGGATCCCGGTCGGGTCGATCCGGGCGACCGTCCTCATCGAAACCCTGCCCGCCGCCTTCCAGATGGACGAGATCCTCTACGAGCTGCGGGAGCACTCGGCCGGGCTCAACTGCGGGCGTTGGGACTACCTCTTCAGCTTCATCAAGCAGTTCCGCGACGATCCGACGTCGAGGTTCCCCGACCGGGCCCGTCTCACGATGGACACGGGGTTCCTGACCGCGTACTCGCACCTCCTGATCCAGACCTGTCATCGTCGGGGGGCCCATGCGATGGGGGGGATGGCCGCGCAGATCCCGATCAAGAGCGACCCCGTCGCGAACGCCGAGGCGATCGCCAAGGTGGTCGCGGACAAGGAACGGGAGGTCCGGGCCGGGCACGACGGCACGTGGGTCGCGCACCCGGGGCTCGTCCCCATCGCCGCCGCGGTCTTCGACCGTGAGATGCGCGGGCCGAACCAGATCCACATCCCCCGCACCTGCCCCCCGATCGGGCCCGCGGAGCTTCTGGCCGTTCCTCCGGGCCCGATCACGGCGGACGGCGTCCACCGGAACGCGCGGGTCGCGCTCCTCTACCTCACGGCATGGCTCGGCGGGAACGGCTGCGTGCCGATCGACCACCTCATGGAGGACGCCGCCACCGCCGAGATCGCCCGGACCCAGCTCTGGCAGTGGGTCCACCACGGGGCCCGTCTCGAGGACGGTCGGCCGATCGATGTCGCCCTCGTCCGTACCGAGCTCGCGCGAGAGCTCGAGCGGCACCGGGCCGAGGCGGAGACCGAGGCCGTCCGGACGACCGCGACGACGGCCGCCGCCCTGCTCGAGGAGCTCATTACCCGTCCCGGGCTCGAGGAGTTTATCACGCGGTATGCGTACCCGTACTTGGGCGACGCGCCGGAGAGCGGAGCATGAAGGAGGTCGTCGGGTCCGACTGGAAGAAGGCCGAACGCTGGAAAGGAATCATTCGGCCGTACCGGGCGGAGGACGTCGAACGGCTGCGGGGATCGGTCCCGATCGAGTACACGATCGCGTCGCTCGGCGCCCAGAGGCTGTGGCGGCTCCTCCAGAGCGAGCCGTACCTCCCGACGCTGGGGGCGATGAGCGGCACCCAGGCGGTCCAGATGGTCGCCGCGGGCCTCCCCGCGATCTACGCGAGCGGCTGGCAGGTGGCCGCCGACGCGAACGATGCGGCCCAGACCTATCCCGACCAGAGCCTCTACCCGGCGGACTCGATGCCGCACCTGGTCCGCCGGATCAACAACGCCTTCCGCCGCGAGGACGAGAAGCAGCACGCCCTCGGGAAGGGCGACGTTTACTGGTACGCCCCGATCGTCGCCGACGGCGAGGCCGGCTTCGGAGGGAACCTCAATGTCTTCGAGCTCACGAAGGCCCTGATCGACGCGGGCGCCGCGGGACTGCACCTCGAGGACCAGCTGGCCTCGGTCAAGAAGTGCGGACACATGGGCGGGAAGGTCCTCGTCCCCACGCGGGAGTTCAACCAGAAGCTCTGGGCGGCCCGTCTCGCCGCCGACGTCGCCGGGGTCCCGACGGTCGTGATCGCCCGCACCGACGCGCTCAGCGCGAAGCTCCTGACGAGCGACATCGACCCGCGCGACGAGGCGTTCCTGACCGGGAAGCGTACCTCCGAGGGATTCTTCGAGATCACCGGGGGCCTCGACATGGCGATCGCCCGCGGGCTCGCCTACGCGCCGTTCGCCGACCTCCTGTGGTTCGAGACCGCGGGGCCCGACCTCGACGAGGCGGAGCGGTTCGCGCGCGAGATCCACCGCGCGTTCCCGGGAAAGCCGCTCGCTTACAACTGCTCGCCGTCGTTCAACTGGCGCAAGAAGCTCTCGACCGACGTGATCGCGCAGTTCCAGACGACGATCGGCGAGATGGGCTACAAGTTCCAGTTCGTGACCCTGGCCGGCTTCCACGCGCTCAACCTCTCGATGTTCCGGCTCGCGAAAGGCTACTCGCAGACCGGCATGTCGGCGTACACCGACCTCCAGGAAGAGGAGTTCCGCGCCGAGGAGGACGGGTACGCCGCGGTGAAGCACCAGTCGTTCGTCGGCACCGGTTACTTCGACGACGTGGCCCAGGTCCTCTCGGGCGGGTTGACCTCCACGCTCGCCATGGACGGCTCGACCGAGAAGGAGCAGTTCCAGGAGCCGCAACCGCGCCGGGCGAGCGGAGAGGCGCCCGTTCGGTCGGCACGCTCCCGGTCGGCCTCCTCGAAGGTCAGCTGATCCACCCCCGGCGCCGCGCGCCGGTCGTGCCGGCTCGGCCTCGCCTCAGGCCGACCGGGGCGCCTCGCCGGCTTTCGGCTCCCGGCGGGGCCAGAGACGACGGGCCGCGACCCAGAGCATGATCTCCGACGGGCCGTGGGCGATGCGGCCCGAGCGCACGTCCCGCCACCGCTGCTCGTGCGGCAGCTCCTGGGAGTAGCCTCGCCCGCCGTGGAATTGGATCGCGTGGTCGATCGTGCGGAGCGCGACCTCCGTCGCCATCCACTTCGCGAGCGCCGCATCGCGGTCGCACTCGGCCCCGCGGTCGAGCCGTTCGAGGACCCGGTCCGTGTACAGCCAGGACGCCTCGAGCTCCGCCCCGTCCGCCACCAGCGCGAACGCGACCGCCTCCTGCGCGGACAGCGGGCGACCGAAGACCTTCCGATCCTCGACGAAGCGGACGGTCTCCTCCCACGACGCCCGCGCCACGCCGAGGTAGATCGCCGCGAGGAGCGCGTGCTCGCGGGTGAGCTCGTGTTGCACGTAGTCGAACGCCGCTCCGACGTCGCCGATCCGCAGGCGGCCGGGCACGCGGACCCGGTCGTAGCGCACGGTTCCGCGGCGCTGCCACCGCTCCCCGAGGTCGCCGGCGGTGCTCTCGGCGTGGACACCCGGAAGGTCGTGAGGCACGAGGAAGGCGGTGATCTCGCGTCGGGGGTCCGGTCCGGGCACGCGGGCGTAGACGATCGCCGCCTGGGCGTCCGTCGCGAACGCCGCCTCGCTCTTCGTGCCGCTGAGCAGGTAGTCGTCACCGTCCGGCACGGCGACCGCGCGGATCGCGCCCGCGTCCGAACCGGCGCCCGGCTCGGTGATCTGGTTGCCGACGAGCGCCTCGCCGCGGACGATCGGGCGGAACCATTCCCGAACGAGGTCCGGCGAGCCGTGCTCGGCGAGGACCGACGAGAACTCCGGCTGAAGGGAGAGCTTCGCGAACGTCGTCCCGGCGAGGTAGCCAAGATGGTAGAGCGCGACCCCGACCCGGCGCACGGGCCATCCGCGGCCGCCGAGCTCGGACGGGACATGGAGGCCGAGCAGGCCGGCCTCGCCGAGGGCCCGGTACTCGGGCCAGGGGAACGCGGGAGCCCGGTCGAGCTCGCGGGAGCGTCGGGCGAGGTCGAGACGCCGAGCGACGTCGCCGATCTCCTCGACGACCGGGTCTTCGGGCAACGGCGGGAGGTCCGGCACCTACACCTCCTCCGAGGCGTAGAACGGCCGGGCGGACGGCGCCGGTCCGCGCGCGGGCGGATGCTCGCCGACGACCCCGAGGCTCCGCAGACGTCCGACCTCGTCCGAGGAGTAGCCGAGGATCCCGGTGAGGACCGAATCGTTGTCCTGGCCGAGCCACGGCGCCCCGCGCCACACGCCGCCCGGCGTCGCCGAGAACTTCGGCGCGACGCCCGCGCCCTTCACGCGGCCCGCCACCGGATCGTCCCACTCCACGAACATCCCCCGGTCCCGGTAGTGCGGGTCGCGGGCGATGTCCGCCATGTCCTGGACCCGGTTGATCGCGACGTCGTGCTCGCGACCGAGGCGTTCGAGCGCCTCGCGCGAGCGGCTCCTGCAAAACTCGGCGATCGACCGGTCGACCGGTTCCCGGTGCGCGAGGCGGTAGTCCCGGTCGTCGAACGCCGGGTCGTCGAACCCGATCAGCGCCTTGAGCCGCGCCCAGGAGTCCGGGGTCGGGGCGGCAACGACGACAAAGCCGTCCGACGCGCGGTGCACGTCGTACGGGTGGAGTCGGGCGTGCCCGGAGCCGAAGCGGCCCCGGACGACCCCGCGCATGAAGTAGTCGAGCGCGACGTTCTCGAGCAGCACGAAGAAGACCTCGTACTGGGCGACGTCGACCGACTGCCCCCGCCCGGTTCGCTGCGCGTGGATGTAGCCCATGAGGCCGGCGGTCGCCGACGCGAGACCGGTGACGGTGTCGTTGATCGCGGTGCCGGCCCGCATCGGCGGCTCCGGGTCCGGGTTCCCCTGGAGCGCGAGGTAGCCGCTGTACGCCTGGGCGGTGAGGTCGTACGACGGGGCCGCCACCCGCTGCGGGTCGCCGGTCCGCCCGTAGCCCGAGACGTGGACGATCGTGAGCCGCGGGTTCGCCGCCCATGCTTCGGCGTCCGAGAGCCCGAGCCGGTCGTAGGTACCGGGACGAGACGATTCGATCCAGATATCCGACTGCCTCAGGAGGTCGAGGAAGACCCGTCGTCCCTCGGGCCGTCGGACATCGAGACCGACCGAGAGCTTGTTGCGGGAGTACTGGACCCACGATTCGGAGACCGCGTCCTCGGGCGAGGGGCCGGGCAAAAGCGGCCGGAGCGTTCGCGTCGCGTCGGCGTAGGGAGGTTCGAACGGCGGACCCTCGACGTGCACGACGCGGGCGCCGAACTCGCCCAGGTACGTGGCCGCCCACGGTCCCGCGACGAACCGGGCCGACTCGAGGACCCGGAGACCCGAGAGCGGGCCGTACGGCGGCACCACGACGTCAGGGCCCGAATCGGACGACACGCGGGCCGAGCGGCCCGGTTCTCGATAACGGTCGAGGTTCACCGCGGAACCTCGCCGTCCAAATACGCTTCCCCGTTCGACGCTCCGATGACCGAACCCCCGTGGATCCGGTTCGAGGGCGAGAAGTTCCGTGACGAGCTCACGAGCTTCAAGATGGCGCACCACCCGTTCAAGACCCACCCGTTCTTCGCCCGGCTCGAGAGGGGCGAGGTTCCCCTCCCGGTCGTGCGGGAGTGGGCGAAGCAGTTCTACCCGTGGCTCGCCTCGGTGCCGATCGCGATGGCCGAGCGGTTCGCGAACTGCTCGTGGGAGCCCGAGAACGACCGCTACCGCCGCATGATCCTCGACCAGCTCGTCGAGGAGGCCGGGGACCCGAAGGGGAAGGCGCCCGGACATCCGGAGCTCTGGCTCCGGTTCTGCGAAGGGCTCGGGCTTTCGCGACGGGAGGTCCAGTCGGCGTCCCTCCTCCCGTCCACGATGGTCGCGATCGACGATTTCCTCTACACGAACCGGGTCAACAGCTTCTACGTATCCGCGGCGGGGTCGTCCGAGCCCCCGAACGTCGAGCTCTGCGCGCGCCTGTTACCGGCGTTCCGCACGCACTATAAGGTCGCCGAATCGCACCTCGAGTACTACAACCTCCACGTCGTCGCCGACGTCGAGCACAGCGAGTGGATCGGCCAGATCGTGGCCGGCTTCGCCTCGTCGCCCGTGATCCGCAAGCAGATGTGGGACCAGATGCTGCGGGGCTTCTCGATCCACGCCCTACTTGTCGACGGAGTGACCGCGGCGAACGGCGGTGGGATCGCCCCGTCGAAGGCTAAATAGGGGAACGGGGGTTCCCGGGAGCGATGACGGCCGGCTCGTGCCTCCCCGCGGCGATGCGGACGGACGGACAGCCCGCCGTGGCCTGGCTCTGGTGAACGGGAGGCGCCGGGAGGGCGCCGTCCCGGTCGTGCCCTGCACGTTCTCGGGCCGACGCCGTCTCGGTCGCTTCCTCGATAGGATGTCCACGGAGAAGAACCGATGTACGGAAAAACGATCCGCCTGAAGCGACTGTTCCCCGACCGACGGCGACGGCTGTTCTCGGTACCGCTCGACCACCCGGTCTCGATGGGGCCGATCGACGGGCTCGAGGAGCTTCAGCCGCTCGCCGAGGAGCTCCAGGACGGGGGCGCCGACCTCCTGATCGTCACGAAGGGCGCCGTCCGTGAGGTCGCGCCGATCCTCGCTCCGACGACGCGGCTCGGGGTCCACGTCTCGGCGTCGACGAGCCTCGGCCCGACGTCGAACCGCAAAGTGCTCGTCGGGACCGCCGAAGAGGCGGTCAGCCTCGGCGCGGACGTCCTGTCGGTCCAGGTGAACTTCGGGATCCCCGAGGAGCCCGACATGCTCCGGGACCTCGGCGTGGCCGCGGACCAGTGCCGCCAGCTCGGGCTCCCGCTGCTGTGCATGGCGTACGTGAAGTCGGGCAGCGGAGGTACTCCGGACGAGCTCCGCCACGCGGCCCGCGCCGCCGCCGACACCGGGGCCGACATCGTGAAAACGAGCTATCCCGGCTCGAGGGAAGAGTTCGCGAAGCTCTGCCGCACGACGCCGGTGCCCGTCCTCATCGGCGGGGGAGTACGCCTCGACGACGAGGCGGCGTTCCTGAACATCATCGCGGACAGCGTCGCCGCAGGCGCCGGCGGGATCTGCATCGGCCGCAACCTCTTCCAGCGACGGCCGGTCGGACCGCTCGCCCGGCGGATCGCGACGGTCCTTCACTCCGAGGGGTGACCGGAGGGACCGTGACACGGGAACGGGTCGCGATCGCCCCGGTCGGTCGCGACGTCGCCGACCGGGCGGCCGTCATCGAGCGCGCCCGGCGCCGCGGCTTTGCCCGCTTCGTCGTGGACGACGACGCGCCGTTCGACGCTCGGCCCGGTGAGGAGGTCGTGCGACGCAAGGGCGACCGGCTCGAGCGCCCGGGCGGAGCGGTCGTGCCGATCGCCCGAATCTCAGGTCCCGAGGAGCTGGCGGCGGCCGTCGCTCGCGTCCCCACCGCCGGGGCGCTTGCGATCGAATGGACCGGCGACCGCGTGATCCCGCTCGAGAACGCGATCGCGGCGCGGGGACGCCGCTTCGAACTGTGGGCGTACGCGCGGACCGCGAGCGAGGTCCCGGGAGCGCTCGGGGCGCTCGAGCACGGCGCCGACCGCGTGATCGTCGAGGTCCGCTCGCCCACGGAGGTCGACACCCTCGAACGGGTCCTCGACGGTCCGTTGCCGACGGGCCTCGACTGGACGCTCGTCCCGGTCCTGTCCGTGCGCCCGGTCGGGGTCGGCGACCGAGTGATCGTGGACACGACGTCGCTCCTCGCGCCGGCGGAGGGCCTGCTGGTCGGCAGCGCCGCGGCGTTCCTCTACCACGTCGCGAGCGAGGCCGTCGGTTCGCAGTTCAGTCGACCTCGGCCGTTCCGGGTGAACGCGGGGGCCGCCCACTCCTACGTGCTGATGGCGGACGGGACGACCCGGTACCTGGCCGAGCTCGGGAGCGGGGACGCGGTCCTCGTGGCGGAGCCGAACGGACGCGCACGGTCCGCGCGCGTCGGCCGCATCAAGATCGAGCGACGCCCCTTGGTCGCCGTGGTGGGCGACGATGCGGGTGAGCGTCGGACGCTCTTCCTCCAGGAGGCCGAGACGGTCCGGGTCTCGACCGAGACGGAACGGGTCGCGACCACGGACCTCGAGCCGACGGCCCGACTCTTCGGCGTTCGTCTCCCGCCCGCCCGCCACCTTGGCCACGCGATCGAGGAGACGATCGAGGAACGGTGAGCGCGCGCGTCCCCGTCCTGGTCGTCTCCTTGCCCGCGACGTCGGTCGCGCCAGCCCGCGCCCAGGCGGCGGCCGCGTTCGCGGCGGGCGCGGACCTCGCCGAGATCCGGTTCGACCGCTGGTCGGCCACGGAGCGAGGCTCGGTGCCGGAGCTCTTCCCCTCCCCCCTTCCGCTGGTCGCGACCCTGCGGTCGTGCGCCGAAGGCGGCGCCGGACCGGACGATCCCACCGAGCGGGAGCGTATCCTCCTCGAACTGGCCCGTTGGCCGTTCCGATGGATCGATGTGGAGGCCGCGCGAGACGGCCCGCTCCTCGCCCGCCTTCCCGACCCGGAGAACCTCGGACGCATCGTCTCGACGCACGTCGTCGGGGAGGTCGATGTCGGCGCCTGGGCCCGCCTCCTCCGCGAACCGGTCCCTGTCGGCTGCGTCCGCAAGGTCGTGGCCTCCTCGTCGATCGGCCGACTGCTCGGGGAACTTTTGCCTCGGCTTCCCCGGGTCGAGGAGGCGCTGGTCGCGGCGATGACGACCGGAGCGTCCGGGCCGCTCCTGAGGGCGTGGGGGCAACGTCTCGGGCTCCCGATCGTCTACGCGTCGCTTCCCGAGGAGGGGCCCGGCGGCGGGTCGCCCCCGGTGGAACCCGGCCAAGTGCCGGTCGACCGGTTGAGGCGCTACTTCGCGGCGCGGGAGGCCGGACCGATCTTCGGGGTCGCCGGTCACCCGGTCGCCCATTCGCACAGCCCGTGGCTCCATTCGCGCTGGATGCGCGATTCGGGGCGGCCGGGGATCTACGTGCCGCTCGACTTTTCGTCGGAGGCGGAGTTCGTGGAGGCCCTAGGCCCGCTCGCGGACCGGGGGTTCCGAGGGATCAACGTGACGCATCCGTTCAAGGAGGCGGCGCTCGCGGCCGCGAGCGACGTGCGACCGGGGGCCGCGGCGTGCGGGGTCGCGAACTGCCTGACGCTGCGGGGGACCGAGGTGGAGGCCGAGAACACCGACCTCCTCGCGGTACTCCGCCGGCTCAGGGAGCTCGCAGAGGCGGGCCGCTGGGACGGACAATCGCTCACCGTCGTCGGGACGGGAGGCGCGGCGCGCGCCACGCTCGCCGCGGCCCGGACCCTCGGCGTCGAGCGTCGGGTGCTTGGCCGCGACCCCGCCTCGGCGGCGAACGTCGCCCGCGCGTTCGGTGCGACGGCGCTATCGCCCGCGGACCGGCGATCGGACGGCCTGGTCGTCCACGCCACTCCGGTCGGGCGGGCGGACGCCGGACCGCTCGGACTGGACCTCGAACGCCTCCTTCGGCCCGGCGGTCACCTTCTCGACTGGGTGTACGCCCCGGACCGCCCGTCGGTCGCCGAGGCCGCGGGGCGTGTCGGCGCGAGCTACGAGGATGGACGGCGTCTCTTGGTCTACCAGGCCGCCGCCAGCTTCGCGCGGTGGTGGGGCGAAGATCCGGACCCGGAGTCCCTGCGGGCGACCCTCGAGGAGGAACGGTGCACGGCGTAGGACGCGCGTCCGCCGCGATCACGATCGTCAATGCCCTTCCGACGGGGATCGGCTGCGCGATCGGCATCGACCTCGAAGCGATCGCCGAGGCCACGATCCTCCCGGCGCTCGACGACCCGGGGGCGCCGACCGAGCCGCGGACCGACGGACCGTCGCCCCTCGTCGCGGAGGCCGTCCGGGAGGCCCTCCGACAGTTCACGAAGGACGTCGACTCCCCCTGCGAGGTGACCGTCCGATCCGCGATCCCGATCGCCCGGGGCTTGAAGAGCTCGAGCGCCGTCGCGAGCGCGGTCGTCCTCGCCGTCGCCCAGGCCGCGGGCTCGACGCCGGCCGCGCGGCAGGTGGCGCGACTGTCCGCCGAGGTGTCGCGGCGCTCGGGCGTCAGCGCGACCGGAGCGTACGACGACGCCCTCGCCGGGCTGTCGACCGGGTTCGTCGTCACCGACAACGGCCGGGACGCGCTCATGCGCCACCGACCCGCCGACCCCCGCTGGGAGGTCGCGCTCCTCGTCCCTCCCGGTACCCACCCGGCCTCCCCCGGTCTCCAGGACGCGTTCCGCGCGTACGCGAAGGAGAGCCGACGGGCGCTGGACGCCGCCCTCGCCGACCGGTGGTGGGACGCCATGCACCGCAACTCCGAGATCGTCGAGCGCGTGATGGGCTACTCGTACGCCTCGCTCCGCACGAGGCTCGCGACGGCGGGGGCCGTCGGCAGCGGTGTGAGCGGTCTCGGTCCCGCCTACGCCGCCGTCGCGCCGACCGAACGGATCCCCCGTATCCTCGAGCTCCTCGCCAAGGAGGAAGGGACGGTCCTCCGGGCGGGCCTCCGACGAACGCGGTCGGGAGGCGTCGCGTGATTCGGGTCCGGCTCCGGCCCGGCCGGGCGTTCGGCGTCGTGCGAGCGCCGCCGTCGAAGAGCTACACTCACCGGGCGCTCGTGGTGGGACACCTCGCCCGGCGGCGCTACCGGGTCGACGACCCGCTCGACGCCGACGACACGCGGGCGACAGCCCGGGCGGTCGGGGCGCTCGGTACTCCGGTCGAGCGGTCGGACGCCCGCTGGACCGTGGAGCCCCCCGAACCCGCGCGCCTCCGTGGCGTCGCCCGCATCGACTGCCGGGAATCCGGCACGACGCTCCGTTTCGCCACGGCGCTCGCCGCGCTGTCGGATCGAACCGTCGTGCTGCGCGGCTCGGGGCGGCTTCCGACACGTCCGATGGGCCCGCTCGTCGCGACCCTCGAGCGACTCGGCGCGACCGTGCGCACGCCGGCGGGCGGCCGCACGCTTCCCCTCACCATCCGGGGGCCGATCGACGCCGGCCGCGTCGAGCTCGACGCCTCGGAGAGCTCGCAGTTCGCCTCCGCGCTCCTCCTCGCCCTCCCGACACTGCCCGATGCGTCGACGCTCCTCCTTCGCGGCCCGGTCGTGTCGGCCCCGTACCTCGACGCCACCGTGGCGATCCTTTCCCACCACGGCGTCGAATGCTCGCGGAGCGCTCGCACCCTCCGCGTCCCGGGAGGACAGCGGTACCGCGGGGATCGGTTCGCCGTCCCCGGGGACGCGTCGTCGGCCGCCTACCTCTGGGCCGCGGCGGCGGTCTCGGCCGGCGAGGTCCGGGTCCGCGGGATCCCCTCCTCCTGGCCCCAGGCGGACCTCGCGATCCTCGACCTCCTCGAGCGGAACGGTGCCGAGGTGCGACGGGAGCGGGACGGCGCGACCGTGAAGGGCACCGGCCCTCGGCGGCCGTTCACCGTCAACCTCACGAACGCCCCGGACCTTTACCCGCTCGTGGGAGTGCTCGCGGCGACGACCGTCGGCCGCAGCGAGCTGCGCGGGGCGCGGCAGGTCGTCCGGAAGGAGTCGGACCGACGGCAGGGGACGGTCGACCTCGTTCGCGGGTTGGGCGCCGCGGTGGCGATCTCCGGCGACCGGCTCCGCATCTCGGGGACCGCCGCGCCGAAGGCGCTCACGCTCGACGCCCTCAACGACCACCGGCTCGTGATGAGCGCCGCCGTAGGATCGCTCGCCGCGAGCGGTCCGTCCGTCGTCGGCGACGCCCGGGCCGTGCGGAAGTCGTTCCCCGGGTTCTGGACCGTCCTCCAGGAGCTCACCGGAGGGGGCCCATGATGTCGTTCGGCGAGCGGTTCCGCGTCACGGTCTTCGGGTCGAGCCACGGGCCGGAGGTCGGCGTAACGATCGAAGGGATCCCCGCGGGGACCCGCATCGACCCGGAGCGGATCCAGGCCGACCTCGACCGGCGGCGGCCGGTCGGGCGCCGCCTCGCGACCCGCCGCCAGGAAGAGGACCGTCTCGTTCTCGACTCGGGAGTGACCCAAGGACAGGCGGACGGAGCTCCGCTGCGGGCGCACGTGGCGAACGAGGACGTCCGACGCGAGCCGTACGACCGCCTCAAGGATACCCCCCGCCCGGGCCACGCCGACTACCCGGCGCGGGTCCGGTACGGGACGGGCGCCGACCTCTCGGGCGGAGGGATCTTCTCCGGCCGGATGACGGTCGGCCTCGTGATCGCGGGGTCGGTGGCCAAGACGCTGCTCGCAGCCCGGGGGATCGACGTGGTCGGCTACACCCGTTCGATCGGGACCGTCGACGCGGAGATCCCGCCGGCCGCGGACGTCCCCCGACTCCGCGAGTGTTCCCGGACGAATGAGGTCGGGACCCCGGATCCCCTCGCGTCGTCCCGTATGGAGGAGGCCATCGCCGCGGCGCGCCGGGACGGCGACAGCCTCGGCGGGATCGTCGAGGTCCGCATCGACCACGTTCCGGTCGGCCTGGGCGAGCCGTTCTTCGACTCGCTCGAGAGCACGATCGCGCACGCCCTCTTCTCGGTCCCGGCGGTCAAGGCGGTCGAGTTCGGCGCCGGCTTTGCGGCGGCGCGGATGCGCGGCAGCGAGCACAACGACCCGTTCGTATGGGTCGGCTCCGAGGTCCGCACCGCCACGAACCACGCCGGGGGGATCCTCGGGGGCCTCGCCACGGGTATGCCGATCGTCGTCCGGGTCGCCGTCAAGCCGACGTCGTCCATCGCGCGGCCCCAGCGTACGGTCAATCTGGCCACTCGCTCGGAGGAGACGCTCGTCGTCACCGGCCGCCACGATCCGTGCATCGTGCCGAGGGCGGTGGTCGTGCTCGAGGCCGTCGCCGCGATCGCGGTCGCCGACCTGGCCCTTCGGGGAGGTTACGTATGACGGACGAACGTCGGATAGCGTGCGCCATCCTGGGAGCGAGCGGTTACATCGGTCAGCACTTCGCTCGGCTCCTCGCCGACCACCCGACGTTCGCCCGACCGCTGCTCGCGGCGAGCGAGCGCTCTGTCGGACGACGGCTCGCCGACGTCTGGCAACTCGCCGAGGCCCCCCCCGACGCGCTCGCGACGTCGGCGCTCGTCCGGTCGAGCCCGTCGCGCCTCGTCCGGGCGGGGGTCCGGGTCGTCTTCTCGGCGCTCCCTTCCGGTACGGCCGGACCCGTCGAGGCCGAGCTCGTCCGCCGGGGGATCTCGGTCTTCTCGAACGCGGCGGACCACCGGATGGACCCTGCGGTCCCGCTGCTCGTTCCCGAGGTGAACGCCGACCACCTCGCGCTCACGTCCCGGCGGCCCCGCGGCCGCGGCCTGCTCGTGACGAACCCGAACTGCTCGACGACCGGTCTCGTGGTCGCGCTCGCCCCGATCGTCCCGCTCCTGCGCCCTCGCGCGGTCCACGTGGCGACGTACCAAGCGCTCTCGGGCGCCGGGTACCCCGGGGTGCCGTCGCTCGCGATCGCCGACAACGTCGTTCCGTTCATCCGCGACGAAGAGGAGAAGATGCGCGCGGAGACGGCGCGCATCCTCGGCCGCCGTCGGGGCGCCCACGTCGCCCCGCTGGACCTCCCCGTGGTCGCCCAGTGCGCCCGCGTCGCGACACGCGAAGGTCATCTCGAGGCGGTGACGCTCGAAGCGACGCGTCGGTCCTCTCTTGACGAGGTCGAACGGGCCTGGCGTGCGTTCGACCCGCTCGCCGCAGACGAGCTGCCCACCGCGCCCCGACCGCCGATCGAGCTCCGGGCGGAAACCGACCGGCCCCAGCCGCTGCGCGACCGGTGGGCGGGCGCGCCGGCCCGCGCCCGCGGCATGGCGGTCGTCGTCGGGCGTCCGCGCCTCGACCCGCCCTACCTGCGGTTCTTCGTCCTCTCCCACAACGCGGTGCGCGGAGGAGCGGGGGGCTCGGTGCTCAACGCCGAGCTCGCTCTCGCCCGAGGGTTCCTGTCGCGGGAGGTCGCGCCGCCGTGAGCCCCGCCCGCCCCCCGGTCGTTCTCAAGTTCGGCGGCGCTTCGCTCGCCGACCCCGCCCGCGTCGCGTCCGACGTCCGGTCGGCGCTCGCCGAGGGCGCGCCGGTGGTCGTCGTCGCATCGGCCCGGGAGGGGATCACCGACCGACTCGGCGCGGCGCTCGCCCATCCGCGCTCGGTCTCGCGGCACCGGAGCACGATCGACGAGCTCCGACGCGCGCACCCGGGGCTCCCTCCGGCGGGTCGGCGGCAGCTCGAGCGGCTCGGGCGCCTTCTCCGGCAGGTCGAGGCGGCCCCCGGGCACGACGCGCCGCTCACCGATCGGGTCCTGAGTCAGGGCGAGCGGATCTCGGTGCACTGGCTGAGCGCTGACCTCAACGCCCGCGGACTCGATGCGGTCCCCGTAGAAGCGGACCACCTCGGGCTGATCACCGACAATGCGTACGGGGCGTCCTGCATCCTCTTCGAACGCTCGCGCGTCGCGGTCCGGCGGGGACTTCACCGGCTCCTCGCCCGCGGAAAGTTGCCGGTCGTCACGGGGTACTTCGGGCGTAGCCTCGAAGGCCGGGTCGCCACGCTCGGCCGGGGCGGCTCCGACTACGCGGCCGCCGGCATCGGCGCGATCCTCGGCGCCTCGCGCGTGGAGCTCGTCAAGCGCCACGTCGCGGTGCTCTCGGCCGACCCGTCCGAGGTCCCCGACGCGCGCCCGATCCCCGAGCTCTCGTACGAGGAGGCGGAGGAGCTCGCCCAGTTCGGCGCGCGGGTCCTCCACCCGCTCACGATCGAGCCCGCGCGGGCCCAGGGTGTCCTGCTGCGCGTGCGCTCGCTCGACGACCCTTCGGTCGTCACGACGATCTCGCCGGCCCGCCCGGGTCGTCGCAACCGGGCGCTCACGATGCTGGGGCCGCTTCGCCTGTTGCGCCTGAGGGTCCCCGGCGGCCGCCAGCGGCCCGGGATCGTCGCCGAGGTCTCGCACCGCCTCGCCGACGCCGGCGTGAACCTGGTCCAGCTCTACACCTCGTCCGCGCTCCTCTGCCTCGTCCTCGAACCGCCGCAGGTCGTCGCCGCGATCCGCGCCCTGGCCCCCGTGACGCGGGAGGCCGCGGCGATGGTCGAGGGGCCGCACGCGGTCACCC
Source organism: Thermoplasmata archaeon (assembly GCA_021816865.1). Lineage (GTDB taxonomy): Archaea > Thermoplasmatota > Thermoplasmata > Lutacidiplasmatales > UBA184 > Lutacidiplasma. The sequence goes on from JAKAWX010000003.1 coordinate 99,269, forward strand.
TCGTGATCGCGATCGGTGACGGGATCCTCGACGACCTGGACCGGCTTCCCTCGGCCGCCGTGAAGGGCGCCGAGGGGTTCAGCGCCACGCCGCGGGCCCTCTCGGTGGCCGTGCCCGAGGGCCGCGGTCCCGAGGTCCTCCGGGAGCTGCACCGCGCCCTCGTCTCGGAGGCGCCGCCTTGAGCGATCCCTGGCCGGCGTTCGTCGCGCGCGCCGTCGCGGCCGAGACCGCCGGGTACTTCGAGCGGAGCGCGACGCACGACGCGACCGGTGGCCTCGCGGTCGCGTTCACGCGCGCGGAGGAGATCCGGACGCTCGGCCCGCGAACGGACCTTGAGGAGCTCTCGCGAGCCACCGAGCGGTTCCTCGGCGGCGGTCGGGGCCGGGCGGTCCTCGGCTACGCCGGGTTCGAGGCGTTCGGCCTCTTCGAGCCGGCCCTCCGCCGGGTCCCGGGCGGATCGCCGTTCCCTCTCGGCGAGTTCGCGTTCGTCTCCGGCACGACCGTCGGCCGGCCGCGACGTTCGCGCCCGACACCGCACCCATCCCCGATCGCGATGCGTCCGCTCGAGGACTCGATGCCGCGCCGCCGTTTCGAGGCGAGCGTGCGCCGGCTCCAGCGAGAGATCCGCGACGGCGAGGCGTACCAGGTCGTCCTCGCCCACCGACGCTCGTGGGCGCGGCCGAACGACCTCCTCGAGCGGGCCGCCCGGCTGCGCGCGAGCGAGCGGTACGCGTTCTTCTTCTATCTGCGCTTCGGCGACCGCGAGATCGTCGGCGTCTCCCCCGAGTCGGTCGTCGAGGTCGACGGCCCGCGGGCCGTCATCAACCCGATCGCGGGGACCGTGCCCCTCGGCGCGGGCGCGCGGGGTCGGTTGCCGCTCGAGGTCGACCCGAAGGAGCTCGCCGAGCACCGGATGCTCGTCGACCTCGCTCGCAACGACCTCGGGCGGATCGCGCGGCCGCGCACGGTCCGACTGCTCTCCCGGGAGCGTCGGGTCCGCTACGCGCGGCTCGATCACCTCGTGAGCCGCGTCGCGGCCGACCTCGAGCCGAGCGTCGGGCCGTGGGACGCGCTCGCCGCGACGTTCCCCGCGGGGACGGTGAGCGGCGCCCCCAAGATCCGGGCGACCGAGCTGCTCGAGCGCGAGGAAGGGACGTGGCGGGGCCCGTACGCGGGAGCGGTCGGGCTTCTGCGCCCCGGAGGCCGGGCCGATTGGGCCCTCGCCATTCGTACCGGGTTCGCGGTCGGTCCCCGGCTCTACACTGCGGCGGGCGCGGGGATCGTCTACCGCTCGGAGCCGCGGCGCGAGTTCGCCGAGACGCTCACGAAGCTCGCGCACGTCGAGGAATCCCTCGCGGGGGGCCTCCCGTGAAGGTCCTGCTGGTCGACCACGAAGACTCGTTCGTGCACAACATCGAGCAGGGGCTCGCGGCCCACGGCGCGCGGGTCGAGTGCCTTCGCGCGACGGTGCCGCTGCGCGATGCCGTGCGCGTCGACCCGGACGCGATCGTCCTCTCCCCTGGGCCGGGCCACCCGGGGGACCGGCGCATCACGGGCCTCGCGCGCACCCTGCTCGACCGGTGGGACCGCGAGCGGCCGTTCCTCGGCGTCTGCCTCGGGCACCAGCTGATCGGCGAACACTATGGGGCGACGGTCGGTCGCGCGCCCGCCCCGGTGCATGGGGAGCTCTCCGAGCTCGTGCACGACGGCCGGGGGATCTTCGCCGGGCTCCCGTCGCCGCTCTCCGCGGCCCGCTACCACTCGCTGGTCGTGCGGCCCTCCACGGTCCCGGCCGCCCTCGAGGTCTCGGCCCGCGGGACGGACGGCCTGATCATGGGCCTCCGGCACCGCCACCGCCCCGTCGAGTCCGTCCAGTTCCACCCGGAATCGTACCTGACGCGCCACGGCCCGAGGATGCTCGCGAACTTCCTCGAGGAGGCTCGCCGATGACCGTCGGCCCGCTCGCCCGCGTCCTCGAGGCCCGGCCGCTCCGGCCCGCGGAGGCGGCCTCCCTCTTCGACGCGCTCCTCGACCCGGGCGCGACGGACGCGGACCGCGCCGCCCTGCTCGTCGGCCTCGCCGCTCGCCCGCGCACCCCCGCGGAGCTCGCCGCGTTCGCCCGCGAGATGCGACGGCGCGCCCGGAAGTTCCCCGTCCCGCCGGCCGACGGCGCGGTCGACCTCTGCGGGTCCGGAGGGGCGCGACGCCCGTCGTTCAACGTCTCGACCGTCAGCGCCTTCGTGGTCGCGGCCGCCGGGACCCCGGTCGTCAAGCACGGTAACCGCAGCGCGAGCGGGCGGTGCGGCTCGAGCGACCTCCTCGAGGCGCTCGGGCTGCCCGTGACACACTCGGTCGAGTTCGCCCGCGCCTCCTACCGTCGCCACCGCATCGCGTTCCTCCACGCCCCGCTCTTCCACCCCGCCGCCCACGCGGTCGCACCGGTCCGCAAGCGTCTCGGGATCCCGACGATCTTCAACCGGCTCGGGCCCCTCTCGAACCCGGCGCGCGTTCCCTACCAGGTCGTGGGCGTCCCCGACCGGGCCTCGGCAGAGGACGTCACGTCGGCCCTCGAGCGGCTCGGCGTGCGTCGGGCGCTCTCGATGGCGTCGGCCGAAGGATGCGACGAGTTCTCGCCCCGTGCGCTCACGACCGCCGTCGTGCGAGGCGCCGGACGCCGACGCCTCGTCCGCGTGGACCCCCGCCGCCACCTTCAACCGAGCGAGCGTCGGGGCTCGTGGGACGCGCTCGACCCGCCCGCTGCCGCCGACGAGGCGGAGCGGATCCTCGCCGGGGGCGACGGCGCCCGCCGCGGCTCGGTCCTGCTCACGAGCGCCGCGGCGCTCTGGGTCGCGGACCGGGTCCCGACGCTCTCGGCCGGGGTCGATTGGGCCCGCGAAGCGCTCGACGGGGGTCGAGCGGAAGAGCTCCTTCGCTCGCTGCGCGACCTCGCCCGCGGATTCGGGCGCCCGGGAGGCGCGTGACGATGGGGTTCATCGAGGAGGTCGTGCGCGCCGTGCGCGAGGAGGTCGCGCGCCCCACCTACCTCGCGCAGCTGCCCGCGGTCCCGCCCGCCGCCCGGCCGAGCCTTCGCGCCGCGGTCGAGCGCGACGCGGCCCGCGGCGCGGTGCTCGTGGAGTACAAGCGGGTCTCGCCCGGTCGGACCGACCCGCGGCTTCCCTCGCGTTCGGTCCCTGAGTTCGTCGAATCGATGCGAGGGGCGGGTGTCACGGGGTACTCCTGCCTCGCGACCCGCTCGCGCTTCGACGGCTCGCCGGCCGACGTGGCGGCGCTGGCCCGGTCCTCCGGTCGGCCGCTCCTCTTCAAGGACTTCGTCGTCGACCCGCGGCAGGTCGAGGCGGCCCGGCGCGCCGGCGCGAGCGCGGTCCTCCTGATCGCGCGCCTCGCCCGCGAGGGCCATCTCGATCGCTCCCTCGCGGAGCTTTCGCGCGCCGCCCACGACGCCGGTCTCGAAGTACTGCTCGAGTTCCACGGGAAGGCAGAATTAAGTGAGGCGGCGGGCGTGGCCGCCGAGATGTACGGAGTGAACGTGCGCGACCTCGACACCCTGCGGCTCGAGCGCGAGACCGCGGAGACGACGATCGCCGCGGCGCGGGACCGGGGCTTCCGGCCGCTCCTCGGCCTGAGCGGCGTCGAGGGACCCGAGGACGCCGGCCGGTTCTGGCGGGCGGGGGTCGACGGGATCCTCGTCGGCACCGCGGTGGCGAGAGCGCCGGATCCCGGGGCCTTCCTCGACACGCTGCGAGCGACCCGTTCCGGAGGCCCCCGGTGAAGACGTTCGTCAAGTTCTGCGGTCTCTCCGAGCCGGCACACGTGGCGCTCGCCCCGGCGGGCGGAGCCGCGGGGTTCGTGATCGAGGTCCCGGGCTCTCCCCGCTCCGTCTCCTGCGAGCGGGCCGCCGAGCTCATCGGTCACCTCCCCTCGGAGGCGGAGGCGTGGGCGGTCGTCGTCCGGCCGACGCCCGAGCTCGTCCGCCGGCTCTTCGAGGAGGTCGGGGTCGACCGGATCCAGGTTTACGGCGAGGTCCCCGCCGGCCTCGATTTCCTCGAGATCCACCACCTGGTACCGTCGGTCCCGATACCGCCCTCCGCGGGCGAATCCCCGCCGCCGGCGATCCCGCCCGCCGAGGACTACCCTCGGATCCATCTCGACGCCGCGGGCCAGCCGCTCCCCGGGGGCAGCGGCGTGCGCCCCGACTGGGAGGTCTGCGCGCGGATCGTCGACGCGCATCCCGGCCGCAAGTTCGTTCTCGCCGGCGGGCTCACGCCGGAATCGGTGGGCGACGCGCTCGCGACCGTCCGTCCGTGGGGTGTCGATGTCTCCTCCGGTATCGAAAGCGCCCCCGGCGTGAAGGACCCCGAGAAGATGCGCGCGTTCGTCCGCGCGGTCGAGGAGTTCGAGCACGGCCATGCCTAGACGCTACGGCCCGTACGGGGGAGCGTTCGTTCCCGAGACGCTCGTGCCCGCGCTCGACGAGCTCGAGCGGACGTGGCGCACGGCGCGCCGGGACCCTGGTTTCCGCCGCGAGCTCCGACGGCTCTCCGAGACGCTCGGCGGACGGCCCACGCCCCTCTACTTCGCCCGGAACCTCACCCGGCGGGGGCGCGGCGCCGAGATCTGGCTGAAGCGCGAGGACCTCCTCCACACCGGGGCCCACAAGTTCAACAACGCCCTGGGCCAGGGCCTGCTCGCCCGCCGGATGGGCAAGCCCCGCCTCATCGCGGAGACCGGGGCCGGCCAGCACGGGGTGGCGACGGCGATGATCGGCGCGGCGCTCGGGCTCACGACCGAGGTCTACATGGGCGAGGTCGACATGGAACGACAGAAGCCGAACGTCGAGCGAATGCGATTGCTCGGCGCGACGGTCGTTCCGGTCCGCACCGGGAGCCGGACGCTCAAGGACGCGATCAACGCCGCGCTGCGCGACTGGATCGCGAACGTCCGGACGACGCACTACCTCCTCGGCTCGGCGGTGGGCCCGTTCCCTTTCCCGGCGATCGTCGCCGACTTCCAGAGCGTGATCGGCCGCGAGATCCGGTGGCAGTCGGTCCGCGCCTTCGGGCGGCTCCCCGACCTCGCGGTCGCGTGCGTCGGCGGCGGCTCAAACGCGATCGGGACCTTCCGTCCGCTGCTTCGCACGTCCGTCGAGCTCCTCGGCGTGGAGGCGGGGGGACGGCCGGGATCGGTGGGCGCGGCGTCGCTCTCCCGAGGCCGTCCGGGCGTCCTGCACGGAACGTACTCCTACCTCCTCCAGGACGAGGAGGGCCAGGTCCGAGAGACCGAGAGCGTCTCGGCCGGCCTCGATTATGCGGGCGTCGGTCCGGAGCACGCGTTCCTGCACGACTCGGGGCGAGCGCGCTACGTCGCGGTCCACGACCGCGACGCGCTCGCCGCGTTCCACTGGGTCGCGGAGGACGAGGGGATCCTCCCCGCGCTCGAGCCGTCCCACGCCGTCTATGCGGCGGTCCGGGAGGCCCGCCGGCGGCCGAAGGGACAGCACATCGTCGTCACGCTCTCGGGACGGGGCGACAAGGATCTCGGGGTGGTGACCGCGCATGCGGCTCGATAGCGCGCTGCGCGACGCCCGGGAGCGGGGCGACCCGATCGTCGTTCCGTACCTGGTCGTAGACCGGGCCCGACACGCGGGGCTTTCCGCGACCGTGCGGGCCCTTCGCGGGGCCGGCGCGACGGCGCTCGAGCTCGGCTTCCCGTTCTCCGACCCGATCGCCGACGGGCCGGTCCTCGAGGCCGCGTCCGACCGGGCGCTCCGGGGAGGCACTCGATGGGAGGACCTGAGGGCGGCCGCGCGCGCGGCGACCGCCCACCTCCCGAGCGCGGCGATGACGTACGCGAACCCGGTCCTTCGCCGCGGCCGGGAGCGCGCGCTCGCCGAGCTCGCGTCGGACGGTCTCTCCGGCCTGATCGTCCCCGACCTCTCGCTCGAGGAGGCGGCGCCGTGGCGACGGGCCTCGGACCGCGCCGGGATCTCCCTCGTCCTGATGGCGGCCCCCGGCGGTTCGGCGGAGCGCGTCCGCTCGATCGCGACGGTCTCCCGCGGTTTCCTCTACGTCGTCTCCCGCTACGGAACGACGGGCCGCTCGGGAACGGGCTCGGCCGTCAACCTGGCCCCGATCGTCCGGGCCGCCCGCCGGGCCGCCCCCGACCTCCCCGTGCTCGTCGGCTTCGGTATCCGCGACCGCCGGACCGCCGAGCGGGCGCTCGACTTCGGCGCCGACGGCGTCGTGGTCGGAAGCGCGCTCGAGGAGGCGATCGCCCGGGACCCCGACCCGGAGTCGGTCGGGAAGTGGTTCGCTGGGCTCGTGCCCCGTCCGCGCTAGGGTCCGGGGGCGGGCCGCCGCGACGCCGGGCCCGGTCGGCTCCCTCCGCGCCCCATCGGCGCGGGCTAGAGCACGGCGAGGACGCCGCAGGCGACCACCGACGCGAGGCTCGCCCAGTACGCGACCCGCCAGACGCCCGTCGAGGCGTGCGCCCCCATGACCTCGAGGTCGGACGCGAGCAGGCCGACCGCGATCCCGGGTCCCGCGAGGACGAAGACGAGCAGGATCATCAGGACGAGGACGATACCGAGGAGGTGGGGGAAAAGGAACGGCACGACCACCGCGGGCGCGCTCTCGAGCGTGTACACCCAGAACGTCCGGCGACGCGAGATCCCCAGCGCTTCCGCGACGCCCCACGCGCTCCCGAGCGAGATCACCACGAGCGCGAGGAACGCCGCGGCGACCAGGCCGATACCGAAGGCGTACGGCAAGAGGCGCCCGCCGACCGCCCCGAGCGCGTTCGTGAGCCCGTCGGTCGCGAAGAGGTCCGACCCCGCGGGCATCCCGGCCCCGAGGAGGAGGAACGCCACCATGAGAAGCTCGCTCGCGACCGCGCCGACGAGGGTCCCGACGCGTACGCTCCGCACGCTCACGTTCCCCCTCTCCGCGGTCGCGCTCGACTGGTAGAACAGCATGAACGGCATCACGACCGCCCCGGCGTTGGCCGCGACCAGGAAGACGAACGAGGGGGTCATCGGGAGCTCGATCGGGCTCGACGGGAGCGGGCCGCGCAGGAGGAGCGCCGAGCCGACCGCGAGGACGAACGCGATCGACACGCCGACCAGGATCCGCTCGACCCAGACGTACCGGCCCCGGGCGACGAGCCCCACATGGACGAGGAACGCCGTGGGGACCGAGATCAGGAGCGGGACGCCGAAGATCGATAGGCCGATGGCGATCCCCGCGTACTCGGCGACGTAACTCGCGACGTCCGCGACCGCCACCGGTAGCGCGAGCGCGAGGCTCGCGGAGCGCGACCTCGTGGCGCGGACGAGCTCGCCGATCCCCCGGCCGGTGACCGCCCCCACCCGCCCGGCGGCCTCCTGGACGAAGAAGAGCGGGACGACGAGCAGGAGGAGGAACCCGATGAGGTCGTACCGGTACGCGGCCCCCGATTCGAGGCTCGTGAGGATGCTCGCCGCGTCGACGTCCGCGATCATCACGAGCCAGGCGGGGCCCCACGACTTGAGCCAGTGCTCAGACGGCCGATCGGCTCTCCCCTCCGGGCCGAAACGGTCGCCATCGGGAACCCTGCCCCGATCTAGGGTCATCGCACCTCCCGGGGGCCCCGAGAGCCCCGCCGGCAGAACCGGCGCCCCGGGAACGGATAACGCGGAGGTTGGGGAGAATCCACTTCCGCCCGACCGGAGGTCCTCGGGCCGACGGGAGCCCGCCCGGCGCGACCGTCGGCGGTCTTCGGTTCGCCTACGGACGGATCCGCTCGAGCGAGAGGAACCGCACCCCGGCGTCGGGGGCGACCGCCGCGACGACGAACTCCTTGCGGACCCCCTGGGCGACGCGCACGCCGCCCGCGACCTCGGGCCAGGCGCTCACATGGTCGGCCGGCACCGCTTGAACGAGGTAGCGCGCGTGGGCGTTCGACGGGTTGCGGGGATAGGCGCGGAAGTGGGCCCCGTACTTGAACCCCGTCTTGACGACGAGGCGGCGGCCGCGCAGGTCGCTGTATGCCGCGAGGCGCTCGAAAAAGCGCGGGTCGAGTCGCCGGGCCCGCCGCTCGAGCTGGGGCCGGGCGACCTTTCGTCCGCTGCGTGCGTCCCGAAGGACGAGCTGCCCGGTGTCGACGAGGTACGCGGCCTCGAGGAGGCTTAGCTCGAGCCGGTCGCCGACGCGGCTGCCGTAGGCGAGCTCGCGCCCGAGCTCGCCGACCGCCCCGGCCGCGTGCACCGTGACGCGGTCCTCGTAGAGCCATCCCTCGGTCGGCTCGGGCAGGGGTCGCGGGGCGAGCGCGCCCGTCGGGAGCGGGCGGCGGACCCGGTAGTACGTGAGGTCCGACTCCTCGTCGACCAGCCCGAGCAGGAGGACCTTCTTCGCCCCCTGGGCGCGGTCGGCGAGGTCGAAGAGCCGGGCGAGGTCGAACGGGACCCGCTCGCTGAGCGCCTCGACCCAGTAGCGGGACGGCGTCTTGTGGAGCGTTCCGCCCCGTGGGAGCACGGCGAAGGCGACCGGCGGCGGGCTCGCCCGGACGACGTAGCCGCGCTGGCGTAGGTCCCGGTAAACGAGGTAGCGGACCGGGAACCCACGGTCGTGGCGGACCGCGGCCCGGAAGACCGTCGACCAGTCGACCGGGCGCCCCGAGGGGGACCCCACCTGGGCGCGGCCCATCTCCGAGAGGTAGACCGCCTCGTACGGGTCGAGGCGAAGGCCCCCGCCCGGGGTCGGCGTGCCGAAGAACCCCTTCGCGTAGATCGCCGACGCTTCGGCGGGGTCGTCGACCCGCACGCTCGCGTCGCGGTCGAGGAGGCCGCTCACCGGCGGGCGCCCCGCAGGTCCGAGAGGGTGACGAGCGGCTCGAGGCGGACGCCGACGGCCGCGAGACGCTCGGCGGCGCCGAGCTCCCGGTCGACGACGACGAGCGCCCGGTCGACGCGTCCGCCGGCCGCGCGCACGATCTCGACCGACCGCACGCTGCTCCCGCCGGTGGTCGAGACGTCCTCGATCAGGAGGGTGGACGCGTCCTTGGGGATCTCCCCCTCGAACGCCTGGCGCGTCCCGTGCTCCTTCGCCGTCTTGCGCAGCACGACGTAGCGGTGGCCGGTGAGGAGCGCGGTCGCGACGACGAGCGGAACCGCGCCGAGCTCCATGCCCGCGAGCCGGTCGACCTCCCCGACGCGCGCGGCGAGCGCGCGGGCGAGGAGGGCGAGGCGATGGGGGTCGGTCCACGCCCGCTTGACGTCCACGTAGACGTCGCTCTTCGCGCCCGACGCGAGCGTGAAGTCGCCGAACCGCACCGCCTCGGCATCGAGCAGCGTCGCGACGACCTCGGAGCGGGCGGGACCCGGCGCCGGAGATGTTGCGTTCACCAGGGCACCTTCTTCAGACCGGCCCAGTACCCGACCCAGTTGAAGGCCGCGTGCAGGCCGAGCGTGAAGATGACGAGCCATAAGACCGCTTGCCAGTCGCCGAACACTCCGAAGAAGAGCGACGGGTAGACGACGAGCCCGATCGCGATCGGCACGAGGACGAACGGCAGCTGGTCGACGAGCAGCGTGCGCGCCCCGCTCTCGAGGCCGCTCCTCCGCTTGAAGAACGAGCCGAGCGCGTCGCCGGTCATCGCCCCGAACGTCAGGATCGCCGCGAGCGGGACGGCGCCGAGAACGGTCGGTGCGAGAACCGGAACGAGCTTGAGGTCCGGCGGCGCGATCAGGATGAGCCACGCCTCGAGCAGGCAGATCGGCATCGCGGCGAACCCGGCGAAGAGGAACCCCGACCAGCTCTTGGACGGACCGAAGATGCGCCGCCCGTCCTTCGGCCACGTGCGCCCGAAGTCCATCGGGGGGCCGCGGCCGCGGGGGAGCGTCGCGAAGGCGTTCGCGACATAGGTCGGGAGGAGCAGCCAGAGGACGGCGATCGCGGACGCGACGAGCGGGTCGAGCACCGACCCCTCCGTCAGGGTTCCCGCACGAACTGCTCGATCGCCGCGACCACCCCGCCGATGAGCCGGGGGTCCGCGCTCTCCTCGGCGTCGTGGATGTGGGCCGAAGGGTCCATGCTCCCGAAGACGAGCGCGGGCAGCGGGCCGCCTTTCGGCGTCGTGAGCCCGCGAAGCGCGCTCGCGTCGGTCCCGCCGTACTCGCCCCGGACCCCGCGGGCGCCGAACGTCGCCCGAAGGATCCGTTCGAGCTTCACCACCGCCGGGTGGTCGACGGGGATCGCGTAGCCGGGGCGGCAGCGCGCGGGCGGCGCCACGATCGTCGCGGACGGCGAGATTCGCCCCGCGTTCGCGCGCGCCTCGGCGAGAGTGCGCGCGAGCCCGTCCTCGAGCTCCATCTCGGGGATGAGGCGGAGGTCGACGGTGAACGTCGCCGCCCCCGGTGCGGTCGGGTCGACGAGCCCGCGCCGCGAGGCGGTCGCGAGGAGTTCGAGCGCGGCCGGCACCGGGTTGTGCCCGCGGTGCGGGTAGCCCCCGTGGCTCGCGACCCCGATCACCTGGAGCGCGAGCGTCCCCGGCGGTACGGAGACCGAGCTCGGGCCGGCGGGCTCGAGGCGGAACGGCGGCGCGACGAGGGGTCGAAGGCGCTCCGCGAGGTGGTTCAGCTCGACGGCGGGGCCGCCGAACACGAGGGTGACGGCGCGCGCGATCTGGTTCGCCGCGTCCGTCTCGGCGTGGCCCACGAGCAGGCCGACCCGGCTCGGGTGGAGCGCGACGTCCGTCACATCGAACTGCGTCACCGTAGCCCGACCCGTGATCACGGGCTCGGGGGCGTTGCGGTCGGGCCAGTCCGGGGACCGGTAGGCGGAGCGCCAGGAACGGGCGGTCGCGTGGAGGTCGACCAGCGATTCCCCGAACGCGACGGACTCGGCGAGGGGAACGGACCGCCCCGTGGCCGCCTCGAGGAAGGCGATCCCGCTCGAGCCGCCGGTCGCTTCGGGGCTACCGTCCGGGATCAGCGCCACGTCGCCGTTCAGGATCCGCTCGGGGTCCCCTTCCGCGAGCTTCGCGTCGTGGGCTCGGATCGCTTCGATGCCCCCCTCGCCGCCCGTCTCCTCGTCGCAGCAGGCGAGCAGGCGGACGTTGCGGACCCGGTCGTCCCTTTCGGCGAGGTGGCGCATCGCGGTGAGGGCGCTCACGATCCCACTGCCGAGGTCGTCGTTCGCGCCGCGAGCGTAGAGGCGGCCGTCCCGCCGGGCCGTCAGGGTGTGCGGGGGACTCTTCCAGCGGGCGCGCTGTTCGACGGGGACCGGCACGACATCGTAATGCGCGAGGATGAGGACCGTCTCCGCCGCCCCGACGTCGAGGTCAACGAGGACGTTCGGCCGCGGGATCCCGTGCCACTCGTCGGGACGGTCCCCCGCCACGAGCGGGTCGTAGATCCGGGTCGACAGTCCGGCCGAGCGTGCGGCGGCTACGATCGCGTCGGCCGCGCGCGGGTAGTTCGGCTTCTCCCAGCGGCCGTGCGCCGGGTCCTCGAGGTTCGTGGGGGCGATGGCGACCAGCTGGGTGAGGAGCCGGAGCGCGCTCGGGTCTCCCATCGCCGAGGAAGGGTCGAGGGGCGATCGGTCGGAAGACGCCGCCGACATCTCGACCTCTAGCGGAACACGAACGTCACGACGAGCGAACTCGTCAGCAGGAGGAGGAAGGTCGCCGGGAACATGTTCGTGAACATCGACAGGGTGTCGCCGAGCGAGGTCAAAAGGCGTGCGGTGTGACCCGGTCCAAGGACCTTGACCGAGGGAACGTCCCGCACGCCGAAGCGGACCTCGGCCGGGGCGAGGTCCGCGACCGCCGCCGCGAGGACGTCATGCGCGTCGCGGGCGAGCGCGTCGACCGAGCGTCGCTCGCCGACCGGGTTGATCCCCCCATCGACCTCGTGGACCACGTGGTTATCGGTCGTCATCACCTCGGCGACATCGACCACCGTCTCGAGCGAGCGCACGATCGGTTCGCGCAGGCCGACGACGAGGTTGTTGCCGTCGATCAGGACGTACCCCGTGGTCGTGCCCCCACCACGGATCGCGAGCGCGCGCATTCCCTGCGGACCGATCCCGTCGCCTCCGATCGAATAGCCGTCGCGGACCGCCGCCCCGACCTCGATGGGTCCGTCCCGGGCGGCGGCGGCCGCGGCACGGACGGCGGCCTTCGCGTCCCGGATCATCTTCTCGGCGGGCGGCGTCCCGTAGACGATGTCGCCTTTCCCTTCGATGTAGGAGTTGTGGGCGTCGACGAGCACGACCTTCGCGACCCCATCGGCGGTCAGGTCGCGCACCAAGCGGTCGGCCACGCTGAACGCGATGTCGTCGGTCGGCGCGGGCGCCTGCGAGACCGCGACGAACACCGCATCGCCGAGCACCTGGGCCCGGGCGAGGCTGTCAGGGTACGGCCGGACGAGAGGGCTCGCGCGGGACGGGGCGGGGGACGAGAGCGAGGCGAAGAGGTCCCGGCTCGCCGAGACGACCCGGGCCACCTCGGACTCGCTCGGTAGGTCGAGGTCGTGGTCCGAGGGGGTGTGGGGGACGAGGACCGTCCCCGACGCCGGGCCGAGGCCCTCCGCGAGCTTTCGGGGCAGGTCGCTCGCGCCGAGCGCGGCGAACGGGCCGGGATGGACGGTCGGGAGGGCGACGGTCACCGGGGGCCGGCCCGTTCGTTCGAAGCGGAGGAGGCGCACCGAAAGGTCGGCCGGGATCGCCGCCTTGAGGAAGAACTCCTCGAGCGACCGCGTCGCCTCCGGGTCCCGGCTCGCGACGTGGTCGAGCAACGGGCGGATCAGGGCCACCCCGGAGGTCTGGAACTCGCGCCGGAGCGGTCGGTCGGCCGCCCGAACGAGCGCGACCGCGTAGACGAAAGCGAGGGCGAGGATGACGAGAGCGCTCAGCGCCTCGGGCGCCGTCGGCGGGCGGACCGCAAAGAGCGCCACGAGGTAGAGCGCCGTGGGGAAGAGCGAGATCCCGACCATCCGAGCGTGGCTCGAGCGGGAAACGCCGTAGAGCGTGAGATGCCGGAACCAGAACGCCGGGCCGGCAAGAAAGACCCCGAGGAACACGAGGTCGGGGACCGCCGTGGGCCATGCCTGCCATGCTCCGCGCCAGACGAGCGCGAGCGGCGCCTGGAGCAAGAGCACCGTGAGCGAGAGGAACGCCGAGCGGTGGAACTCGAACCGGCCGCCGAGAGCGCGCGCGAGCGGCGGAGTGACGACGGCGGCGAGCAGCGAGGGGATCGCGAAGACGAAGAGGAACCCCTCGAGGAACCGGGGAGTGTCCGGAAGCCAGAGGAGGGCGGCGAGCGCCGCGCTCGCGACCACGATGAGGCCGACCGTGACGGCCGGTGGGGGGGCCCGAAAGAGGAGGTGCCCCCGGCGCACGTCCCGGTGCGCTTCGCCCGTCACGGTCTCGGTCGGCTCAGGTCCCACGGGCGCGACGCACCTCCTCGAGAATCCCGCGGAAGCCGTCCCCGAGGCCCTCGTCCTCGGTGATCGTCCCGGTGACGAGCACGCTGGCACCCGCGGCCAGGAGCGGCGCGGCGTCCGCCGCGGATCGGATCCCACCGCCGACGACGATCGGGATCTCGATCGCCTTGCGCACGGCCGCCAGCATCGGCACGGGGACCGGGGCGGGAGCACCGGAGCCGGCCTCGAGGTAGACGAACCGCATCCCGAGCAGCTGGGCGGCGAGCGCGTACCCCGCGGCGAGACTGAGGTCGTCCCTCGCCACCGCGTCGACCTCCCCGACCTCACCGACCCGCATCCCGGGGGCGATCACGAGATAGCCGAGGGGGATCGGCTCGAGGCCCAGCGCTCGCACCGCGGGGGCCGCGCGGGCGTGGGAGCGGATCACGAAGTCGAGGTTCCGGGAATTGAGGAGGCTCATGAAGAGAAGGCCGTCCGCCTCGGGGGCGAGCGACGCCGGACCCTCGGGGAAGATCACGACCGGCACCTTCACGCTCGACTTCACGGCCTTCGCCGCGGCGCCGACCACCTCCCGCGAGATCCCGGTCGAGCCTCCGAGGAGGATCAGGTGGCTCCCGAGCGCGACCGCCCCCCGAGCGATGGCGCCCGCCTTCTCGCCCGGTGACTTGTCCGGGTCGATCAGGGTGAAGTGGAGCGGTCCCCCGCGAAGCTCGTCGGCGAGGTACTGCTCGACCCGTCCCCGGGTCGTCGGGCCGGTCACCGGAACGCCACCGCCAGGAAGGCGAACAACGCCACCGTCATCGCGAGCTTGCTCATCGTCTGCCCGTGGTGGAGCCGTCCGGGGAGGTGCCGCACGGACTCACCGAAGATCAGGTCGGCGGCCCCGACCAGCACGACGTACATAATCCCCGCGACCGACGCGACCGGAACGAACCAAACCAGCGGCACGACGCTCAGCACGACGGCCGCCCCGACGCTCGCCCGCGCGACGCGGGCGCTGAACGGTAGGCCGTGCGTCTTCGGCAGCGTCGTCCGACCGACGTCGCCCGAGACGTCCTCCATATCCTTGATCACCTCGCGGCTCAGCGTGGCGAGGAACGCCATTCCGGCGAACGGAAGCAGGATCGCGGCGTTCGAGGCGGCGGCGCCTCCGTAGAGGAACACCATCGCCGTCAAGAACGCGACCACGAGGTTCCCGACGAATCCGAGCGACTTCAGCCACAACTCGTAGCCGAGAAGGGCCAGGACGGCGACGGCCAGGATCGCTCCCACGAGCGGCGCGACCGCCACCACGGGCAACGCGACCATGAGCCCCGAGAGGAACAGCACGACGACCAGCGCCCGGGCCGACTCGAACGGGACCTCCCCCGTCACGAGCGGGCGGTCGGGATGGTTCGTCCGGTCGATCTCGAGGTCGAGCACGTCGTTGAGGACGTTGCCCGCCGCCGTGACGCACGCGGTCGAGAACCCCGCGAGCAGCATGAGAGCCCAGAACCCCGCCGAGGGAACGAGCCCCGACCCGCGGGCGACGAGCCCCCCCACGAGCGTCCCGGCGAACGAAACGGCCACGTTCGCCGGCCTCACCAGCCGGACGGCGGGGTGCACGACCGGCGATGGCGGCGGAGCGGGGATAACCGTTGTGGTGGGGCGCCGGCGCGAGCCCCGCTTCGGCCGCACCTCGGGTTCGGCTCCGGTTTCCCGGAACCGGCCGCCGTTCCCGGGGGGAGGATGGCGACGACGGAAGCCGACGACACCGGCTGGATGCGCGTTATAAGGGAACGCGGTTCGCGTCCGCCGATGGCCCTCCCCACCGTCCCGAGGCCTCGGCTCACGAAGTTCGCGTTGCCGAACGGCCTCTCGGTCGTGCTCGCCCCCGAGCCGCTCAGCCCCACGACGAGCGTCTGGGTCTGGTACCGGGTCGGCTCGAAGAACGAGTGGCCCGGCATCACCGGTGCGTCGCACTGGGTCGAGCACATGCTTTTCGAGGGCTCGCCACGGTACAAGAAGGGCGATATCGACCGGGCCGTGGTGAGCGTCGGCGGGGAACTGAACGCGTTCACCGACACCGACTTCACGGCCTACTTCACGACCGTCCCCCGGGAGCACCTCTCGGTTCCGCTCGACATCGAGTCGGACCGGATGACCCGGGCCCTGATCGCGGACGACGAGGTTGCCCGCGAGCGGACGGTCATCCATTCCGAGCGGGAGGGCAACGAGAACTGGCCCGAGTTCCGCGTCGAGGAGGAGCTCTACCAGCTCGCCTTCCGCGTCCACCCGTACCGCTGGGATGCGCTCGGACGTCGCGAGGATATCGAGCGGATGACCGCCGAGGAACTGCGCGGCTACTACCGGCGGTTCTACGGGACCCGGAACGCGATCCTCGTGGTCGCGGGCGGGTTCGACCTGGCCGCGACCTCCGCCGACGTCCGCCACCGGTTCTCCCCCCTCCCCGCGACGGGCGATGACGTCCGCGTCGCCGAGGTCGAGCCCGACCAGCGCGGCGAGCGCCGTGCCGAGCTCTCGGGACCGGGGACGACCCCGTACCTCCAGGTCGGCTGGCGGTCCCCGGCGCTCCACGACCCCACGACGCCCGCGACGATGGTGCTCGACACCCTGCTCGGAGGGGAGAGCCGCCTCTTCGCGGCCGGCCCCGGTTGGGGACGCGGCGCGCGGGAGCACCCGAGCGCGCGGCTCTACCGGGCGCTCGTCGATCCGGGGCTCGCGGTGCGCGCCACGAGCGAGTGGCGACCCCGGGAGTATCCGAGCCTCTTCACGGTCCAGGCGCTCGCCGCGCGCGGCGTCTCCCTCGACCGCCTCGAGGCGAAGGTCGAGGAGGTCGTGGACCGGCTCGCCCGCACCGGCCCGACGGCGAAGGAGATGGAAGACGTCCGGACGAAGGTCCGGCGCGGCGCCGCCCTCTCCTACGAAGGGGCGTCCCGGACGGGGTTCCGCCTTGGCTACTTCTCCGTCCTGCGCTCCCCCGAGTTCGAGGACAAGATCTATCGGGCGGTCCTCCGGACGACGGCCGCCGAGGTGAAGCTGCGGGCACGGGAGCTCTTCCGGCCCGCCCAGCGCGTCGTCGTCCGGTACGAGCCGATCGGAGGCGACCGCGATGAGTGAGTCGAGCAACCCGCTCGAGATCGAGTACGGGATCGAGCTCGACGGCCTGCGCGTCGTGCGCCAGGCCTCCCCCGCCGGGGCCGCCAGCTTTTCCGCCTCCTACGTGGGACCTGCCGGCTGGGGGTTCGACCCCAGCGGCCTCGAGGGGACCGCGCGGCTCGTCAACCAGCTTATCACGAGCGCCGCCGGGGCGCGCGACCGCGTCGAGCTCGCCCGCGCGCTCGACCGGGCCGGGGCGACCCTCTCCCGGCAAAGCGCGCCCGAATCCGGCGAGGTTACGATCTGGGGCCCCGCGACCGGATGGGAGCGCCTTTTGGGGATCCTCGCGGACGTCGTGCTCCGGCCCCGGTTCGACCCGAGCGACGTCGCGCGCGCCCGCCGCCAGATCCGAGAGGTCCAGCTCCGGGAGGCGACGCAGCCGGCGAACCGCGCCGAGCGCGAGCTCTGGCGGACCGTCTTCCCCGACGGCCACCCGTACCGGGAATCCGGCCTCGGCTCCGCCACGTCGGTCGACCGTATCGCGCGGGCCGACCTCGTTCGCTTCCACCGCCGGCACTACACGAGCGGCGACGCGGTCCTCGTCGTGACCGCGCCCGCCCGACGACCGGCGGTCGAGCGGGCCGCGCGACGGCTCTTCGGCACGTTCGCCGAGACGCGGGGCCCCCGGCTCGCGCTTCCCAAGGTCCGTGCACCGGCCGTGGCGACGCGCTCGGTCGACCTGCCGGGCCGTTCGCAGGTCGAAGTACGCGTTGGCGGCGCGTCGATCGCCCGTTCGGCGCCCGAATACCCCGCCGCCGCGCTCGCGAACGAGATCCTCGGGGGCCGCCCGCTCCTGAGCCGGCTCTTCCAGCGCGTCCGCGAGCACGGCGGGCTCGCCTACCACGCGTCGAGCTCCCTCGAGGCGATGCGGTTCGCCGGCCACTGGGAGGTCCAGGCCGGCACCGGCGCGGACCGCTACCGCAAGGTCCTCCCGATGCTCCGCGAGGAGCTCGACCGGTTGCGGACCGACACCGTCGGCGCGCGCGAGCTCGCCGCGATCCGCGAGAGCGCGATCGGCGAGATCCCTCTCGCGCTCGAATCGACCTCGGACGCGCACGAGCTGGCGGTCGACGTCGCCTACCACCGGCTCGCGGGCGACTACTGGCTGAGGTGGCCCGCGGCGCTGCGAGCCGTCCGTCCGGTCGACGTGAGGGAAGCGGCCGAGGTCGCGATCGACCGCCGGAGCTCGGTGACGGTCCTCGCGGGGCCGCTCGGTTCGCGCTGAGTCTTCGGCGCCGGGCGGCGGAGGGGACGGGCCGCTAGCGGTTCGGGGAAGCGACGACCGCTACGGGCCGTCGCGCACCCGCTCCGGATGGGCGTAGAGGCTCAACCGGTCGCCTCGGACGAACGCGGCGAGCGTGATCCCGAATCGGTCGGCGGCCGTGACGGCAAGGCTCGACGGCGCGGAGACCGCAGCGACCACCGGGACGCCGGCCGCGTGGGCCTTTTGGACGATCTCGAAGCTCACGCGTCCGCTCACCTGGAGGAGAAGGCCCGACGCCGGCAGACGGCCGTCGAGGAAGAGGCGGCCGACGACCTTGTCGACGGCGTTGTGCCGTCCGATATCCTCGGCGACCGCCACCGCCCGATCGTCCGCGTCGAAGAGGCCCGCGGCGTGCAAGCCACCGGTCCGCTCGAAGAGGCGCTGGTGGGCGCGCAGCGCCTCGGGGAGCGCGGCGAGGCGGCGCGCGCTCACCACGAGGTCGCTCTTCACCGGTCCCCCGCGCTCGGCGTAGATCCCCTTCACGAGCGCTCGGCCGCACACCCCGCAGCTCGAGTTCGTCAGGAACTGTCGACGGGCGCCCGCGTCGACCGTCACGGGGCGGCGCGTGTGGACGTCGACGATCTGGTCCCCGTTCGCGGCGTGCGACTCGATCCGGTCGACCTCGGCCCGGTCGGAGAGAACCCCTTCCGCGAACAGGAACCCGGCGGCGAGGCTCTCGTCGTCGGTCGGGGTGCGCATCGTGACGCTCACCGTTTCGGCGCGGCCCGCGCACACCAGGCGGATCTCGAGCGGCTCCTCCGTCACGACCGTCTCGGGCGCCGGGTAGGAGAGGGGCCCGCGGCCGTCCGGGACCGACCACTTCACGCTGTCGACCGTCGTGACGCTCGCGAGCTCGCCCGACCTCATCTCACGGCCCGGGAGATCGACCGGCGCCCCTCAGGAACCCGAGGGTCATGCGCACCCCTCGGTTGACGTCCGGGTCGTTCAGCGCGGCGAGCACCTCGATCGGCCCGATCGGCGGGCCGGCGGCGGCGCGCTCGGCCTCGGCGAGGGCGCGCGGGACCCGTGCGGTCCAAGAGGCGAGCGCGGCGGGGTCGACGTCGCGGAACGCCGCCGCGAGCGCGGTCGCCGCGCGCATCGCGCCGCGGACGTCGGAGGCGGGCAGCCTCTGGGTGAGCACCTCGACCACCCGGTCCTCCTCGCGGAGGAGGTCGGAGCCGAACCGCAAGAACCCTTTCTCGTCCAGGAGGCGCAGGAGGGCGAGGAACGCTCGCAGGGAGTCGGCGGAGGCAACGAGATCGGTCCCGAACGCCCCGGACGCGGCGACCGGGGAGGTAGCGCTCGCCGGCGGTCGGGACCGGATCGGGCGCGCCATGCTAGCTCCCCGGCGGGCGGTAGTCGGGGCGGGCCCACTTCTTGGCGACCTCCACCCCGTGCTGGGGGCGGCGGAGCTTGCCGCGCGGGTTCGAGGGGCGGACGGGCGATTCGAGCGGACCCGCCGGGTCGATCCGCTCGAGGCGCACCCGGGTCCCCTTGTAGTCGGGCGTCGACGTCGGGGGGTCCCGGACGTCGCTCGTGAGCCGGTTGACGGCCGCCTCCCCGCGGTCGTTCAGGGAAAGGAACAGCGTGCGGCCACGGACGCGGTCGGTGACATGGACCCGCGTCCGGACCGCGCCCGACGCGGAGACGAGGCGCACCGTGTCGCCCTCGCGGAGGCCCCGCTCGTCGGCGAGCACGCTCGACACCTCGACGTACGAACCGGGCACTTTCGCGGAGATCCCGGGGGTCTCGTACGTGAGGTTCCCCCAGTGGAAGTGCTCCAGGACCCGGCCGTTGTCGAGCGAGAGGTCGAACTCGGGGTCGACCGGCGCGGGCTCGGTCGTGTCGACCGGGAAGAAGTGCGCCTTCCCCTCGGGAAGGTTGAACCGTTCGAGGTGGAGTACCGGCGTGTCGGTGCCGTCGGCGCGGATCGGCCAGAGCAGGCTCCGGAATCCCTCGAGCCGGGCGAAGCTCGCCCCGGCGAAGGCGGGCGTGACCCGCGCGACCTCGTCGAGCACGTCGGACGGCGACGTCGCGGTCCATCGGGCGCCGAGCCGGTTCGCGAGCGCGGTGAGGATCTCCCCGTCGGTCTTCGTCCCCTCGAGCGGAGGGAAAGCGCGGTAGAGGCGCTGGAGGCGGCGCTCGGTGTTGACGAACGATCCCTCCTTTTCGAGGCTCGCCGCGACGGGCAGCACGACGTCCGCGTACTCGGCGGTGCGGGTCAGGAAGAGGTCCTGGACGACCAGGAGGTCGAGGCGCTCGAACGCCCGGGCTACCTTCGCCTCGTCCGCGTCGGCGAGCAGCTTGTCCTCCCCGAGGATGTAAAGGGCGTGGAGGCGCCCGTCGAGGATCGCGTCGACAAGCTCCGTGCTCGTGAGTCCCTTCGTCGACGGAAGGGGTGTGGCCCACTCCCGTTCGACGCGCGCCCGCGCGTCGGCGTTGTCGACGCGCTCGTACCCCGGAAGGAACGCGGGCAGGCATCCGAAGTCGCTCACGCCCTGCACGTTCGCATGACCGCGCAGCGGGTACCCCCCGGTGGAGGGGCGCCCAAAGTTGCCGGTGACGAGGAGGAGGTTGCAGATCGCGGTCGAGGTGTCGCTGCCGTTCTGGTGCTGGGTCACGCCCATCGCCCAGAGGATGCACGCGGTGCGGGCGGCATGGAACATCTCGGCCGTGCGGACGATCTCGGCCCGAGGGATCCCGGTCGCCTCCTCCGCGAACTCGAGCGTGAACTTCGCGAGACTCTCTTTCCATCGGTCGAAACCCTGCGTCCGCTCGGCGATGAAGCGACGGTCCTCCCACCCCTGGTCGACGAGGTACCGGGCGACGGCGTTGAGGAGCACGAGGTCGGTCCCGGCGCGGGGCGAGAGGAAGAGGTCCGCGCGGGCGGCGAGCTCGTGGCGCCGAGGGTCGACGACGAGCAGCTTCAGGCGGCCCTGCTTTTGCGCCCGTTTGATCCGTCCCGCGAGGACCGGGTGGGCCTCGGCGGCGTTCGACCCGATCGTCATCACGAGCTCCGCGCTCTCGATGTCGGCGAAGGTCCCGGGGTCGGCGCCGACGCCGACCGTGCGGAACAGGCCGGTCGTGGCCGGGGCCTGGCAGTAGCGCGCGCAGTTGTCGACGTTGTTCGTGCCGAGGACCTGGCGGGCGAACTTCTGGGTGAGGTACGCCTCCTCGTTCGTCCCGGTGCACGTGGCGATGATCCCGATCGAGTCGGGGCCGTAGCGCTCACGGATCTCGCGGAGGCGGGAGGCGACCCGGTCGAGCGCGTCGTCCCACCCCGTCGTACGGAAGCGGTCGCCGTCGCGCACGAGCGGCTCAGTAAGACGATTCGGGCTGTTGACGAACCCGAGACCGAACTTCCCTTTCACGCAGGTCGCGATCCCGTTCGCCGGCGACTCGGCGCGCGGGAGCACCTTGAGGATCTCGCGGCCGCGGGTCCAGACCTCGAACGAGCACCCGACGCCGCAGAACGGGCAGACGGTCTTGGTGCGCGCGATCGAGCCCGCGCGCGACGCGGCCTCGATCTCGCTCGACAGCCAGAGCGGTTCGAGGTCGGGCGAGGCCTCCTTGACCCACGAGACGAGGTGCGAGCGCGCGGGAGCCGAGAGCCCCGAGAAGTGCGCCGCTCGTCCCTTCATCGACTTCTCGAGGAGGGCGTCGACGGGGCAGACGGTCGCGCACGTCCCGCACGAGACGCAGGACGAGCGGTCGATCTCCGCGCCGTCGTCCCAGACGACCCGGGGCGGCTCGAGCGACCAGTCGATGTGGAGGACCTCGTGGACGACGACCTCCTGGCAGGCCTCGACGCAGCGGCCGCAGAGAATGCACTGGCTCGGGTTGTAGGAGTAGAACGGGCTAGAGTCGTCGACCGGGTACGGCTTCGGCCGGAACGACTGGATCTGGATTCCCATGCGGAGCGCGGTGTTGTGGAGCTCGCAGTCGCCGTTGTTGCGGTCGCAGATCGTGCACGCGAGCTCGTGGTTCTCGAGCAGGCGGCCCATCGCGGCCTCGCGGGCGGCGACGACCGTCGGGCTCGAGGCGTCCACCTGCATACCTTCCTCGAGCTGCGTCGCGCACGACCGCACGACGCGCCCGTCGACGACGACGAGGCAGGTATCGCACGTCGCGAGCGGGCCGAGCTTCGGGTGATAGCAGACGCTCGGAACGCTGCGCCCCGTGGCACGCAAGAACTCGAGGAGGGACCCGCTCGGCGGGGCCTCTCGCGGCTCCCCGTCGAGAACGACCCGAACCATGTCCAGCGACCGACGTACGCGGTTGCACGTCCGTAGGGGACCCGGCTATTTAGCCGCCCCCAGAATCGGACCGGCGGCGCCCGGAGGACCCGAGCGCCGGGTCGGTCGACCACCGACGGTACGCTTCGACCGTGTCGACGTCCCGGAACGACCGCGGTTCGATCGTGCCGGCGGGGAGGAACCGCACCCCACCGGCGCGGTCGAGCTCCGCGACGAGATCCTTCAAGCCGCGACCCTCCCTTCGCAGCGCCCCGACCCGGCGCGAGTCGACCCCCGCGTAGATGGCGTGAAGGACCTCCCACTCGCCGTCGGGTCCGACCGGTACGATCGTCCGTCCGTCGAACTCCCCCCGCATCGTTCGGATCCCGGCGACATCGAGGAACGGCATGTCGCCACCGAACAGGAAGAACGGCGCGTCCGTCCGCGAACGCGCGACCTCGAGGCCTCCGAGCGGTCCCGCGTCGAACGGGTCGGTCACGACCCGGACCCCGCCGAGGTCGCAGGGAAGGACGCTCACGACCGTCACCTCGAGGCCCGCGTCCGTGAGGAGACGCACCTCCCTCCGGACGATCGGCTCGCCGTCGACCACGAGGTGGAACTTCCCGGGGAGGCGCGTCGCGCGACCGAGGAGGACGAACGCGTGCCGGACCGGCGCGAGCGTGGGACCCGGTCGCGTCACGAGCGTCGGACCTCGCGAACGTTTTGGGCGGACATCAGATGGCCCACGAACGTCCAGAGCGGGTCCGCGGTCCGGGCTCGACCATCGAGCTCGAGCGTCATCCGGCCCCGGCGGAGGGGCGCCCGGGCGAGAACCTGCCGAACGAGCCCCGGCGCCTCGCCCGGTTCGCGGATCCTCAGACGGAGGCCGCCGAACGAGCGACGCGTGTAGCCCTCGACGAGGACCACGTCCACCGGGAGAAGATGCACGAACGTCCGCGGGGTGTCGCGAAGGTAGAAGAGCGACTCGGTCGAGTCGAAGACCACCACGTCCGCCCCCGCCGCGCGGTAGCGTCCGGTGTCCTTCCGGGGAAGGTCGGGCGGGTGGTGGGAGTGCTTGACGACCCCCACTCTCAGTCCGCGCGCGACCAGCCGGCGCACGCTCTCTTCCACCACCGTCGTCTTGCCGGACCCGCTCCGGCCCACGACCTGGATCACCACCGGGAGGTCGGGATCGGCCGCGGCGGGCCTCCGCACGGCCCCTTTACCCCCCCGCTCCGCGGGCATGTTCAGTCGCCCCGGTCGGCCATTGGCCCCGGCCCCACCGGCCCCGACCGAGCCGAACCGGGGCTCGGTGGAGCTGACCTCGAACGGGGTTCGGCCGCCCCGCGCGGAGGCCTCCGACCCAAGTCGCACCGCTTTTCCCTCGCAACAATACGCACTTATACACCCTCTCTATCGGGAAGGTATGCGGTCTCGCGCCAAAGCCGAACTCCCGGCCCAGGGTATGTTGAGGAAGAACATCACCATCACGCCCGACGAAGCGGAGTTCCTCGAACGCCACCCCGAGATCAACCAGAGCGCCCTCTTCCGCCAGATTGTCGAGAGCCTCATGCTCGCGGAGCGCGCGCCGGGAGTCGCCTCCACGCAGGCGGTCCGCCTCGGAAAGGCGGTCTACCGGTCGGGCGCGATCATGTTCCAGCAGCCGGCCCAGCGTCGTCCGTAGGCGCCCCCTCGGCGTCGCCCCTTCGGGGAGCCTCCTTCTCGCGAAGCCGCGGGGCGAGGCCCGCGAAGCTGGGGTGGCGCGCGTCCTCGGACCGGATGTAGAGGATTCCCTCCGCCCCGGGGGTCCGGGCGTACGCGGACTCGGCCGTGGCCCGGTCCAGCCCGACGAGCGCATGCCGGGAGATGAGGTGGCCGAACGCCCAACGTCTCCTCAAGGCGAGTTCCGTGAAGCGGGGTGCGTAGTGTCCTCCACCCACCCCGACCGCGACCCGGTCGCCGGGCGTGACGGCGAGCGCCGGCAGGACGCGGGCGAGCAGCCGGACCTCTTCCTCGGAGGGCGCCGACCGTTCGCCGAAGCCGATCTCCACGAAGAATGAGGGCAGACCGAGCTCGGGTCCGTGATGGGTCGACTCGTAGGTGGCGGGAACCCCCGCACCGGGAGCCCCTTCGGCCAGCGCCCGTAGGGCGGCCGCCATCCGCGGCGGGTCGGTCGGGACGAGGGTTCGGGGCCGACCGCCGACGTCCGCCGTATCGCCCGGGTTGCCGAGCGGGTGCACCGTGAGGCACTCGACGCCCTCTCCGCTGCGGTGGATGGAAGGGAAGACGAGGGTCGGCGCTTCGGCCCGGAGCGGAGCGGGCAGCCGGAGGTCGAGCCGCTCGTCATGGATGTGCCGGACCCCGCGCTTGAGCAATCCGGCGCCGGGCCCGAGACGGCGTATCGGCGCCCCCTCGACGTGTCCCTCGGCGGCGGGCGGGGTTCCCCAAAGCCCCGCGACCCGGACGGCGACCGGGTCCGTTTCCGAGACCACGACCAGGTACTCGAAGGCCATCCCGGGCGCGGGAAGCGCGGGCACGCATAGGTCTTCTCCCCGCACCGGAGGAGAGTCGCCTCTCTGCCGAGCGGGGCCGGGGCCGGAGCCCGCTCACGCCATAGCGGTGGTCGGCGACGGAGGCACCGCGGCCGGAGTTGCCGCGGCGGCGACGTACCTGACGACCTCGGCCGAAAGTTCGCGGAGGATCTCCCTCGCCTGTCGAAGGGCCTCCTCGGCCCGCCCCTGGAGGGGTGGGGCGATCGGGCGAACGAGGCAGTGGTCGGCGTACTCCTCCTCGTACGCGGCCCAGGCCCGATCCGAGGCACTGGCCCCCCGGAGCATTCCGGCCAGCTTCGGCCGACCGCCGAACCGGCCCGTGGAGTAGTACCCGAGCATTCGCTCGAGCGACGGAATCCGGGTGTTCTCGAGGATCTGCTGCTCGCGGAGCTCTCGAATCCGGGAGGCGCACGTCGGGATCTCCTCCGCTATCGGGAAGGCACCGAACAGTTCGCGGATGCGGGGGGCCCGAACCTGGGTGAGGTAGCGGGACCAGAGGGTGAGCCCGGCTCGGACCTCGTCCGCCGTCACCGCCTCGCCCTCTTCGAGGCGATCGGCGATCCCGTCCATCTTCTTCACCAGGGGAAACAATACCGACCCGTGCTCCTCTCGCACGAATCCGCGAATCTCGTCTACGAGGAAAGGGTTCGTCGCCATCCGGCGCCTCCTTCATCTCGTTCTTGGCGGCCCGCCAGATAAGGGGAGGGTGAAACCGCTTTGACACCTCCGAGCCCCGAAAAGGAGGATCCGAAGGCCGGGGTCCGGCCGGAACGCTTCGAAACGGGAACCTCCCACGCTGAAGAGGTATTACCCCGTCCGGCCTGAGGCACCGAACGGACCATGACAACCGAAGGATCGTTGTTCCCGGAGTCCCTTGTGGGCCGCGGAGCCGCCCCTCATCCCCTCCCGGTCCGGCGATTCTCGGTCGACCTCATGGACCGGACTGCCGACCCGTCGACCGATTTCTACGCGTACGCGACCGGCGGGTGGCGGAAGTCGAACCCCGTGCCGGCCGACAAGGCGATCTGGACAGGATTCGACGAGCTGCGCGACCGGAATCGGACCCTTCTGCGGGCGATCCTCGAGGAGTGCGCCGCCCGTTCCGACGCGGACCCGGTGCGTCGGATGTTGGGCGACCTCTACACCGCGGCCGTCGATACTTCGACGCGGGACCGTCTCGGGCTCGCCCCCGTTCGGGAGGACCTCGACCGGATCGCCTCGGCCGGGAACGTCACCGAGCTGGTCCGTATCGTCGCCCGGCTTCATGACGACGGGATCTCGGGCCTCTTCCATGCGTTCGTGCGCCCCGACCGTCGCAACAGTAAGGTCTACTCGCTCTACATTTGGCAGGGCGGTCTCGCGCTGCCGGACCGGGACTACTACCTGCTCGACGAATTCGCGCAACTGAGGGGGCGCTACCGCCGTCACGTCGCCCGGCTGCTCGCGCTCGCGGGGTCCTCGGTCGAAGAGGGCGAGCGAGAAGCCGACACGGTCCTCGAGATCGAGACGGAGCTCGCTCGGGCGAGCCGGACCGCCGCCGAACAGCGGGACGAGATCAAGAACTACAATCGGTTCGAACGGCTCGACCTCACCCGGACGAACCCGAACCTCGGGTGGAACGAGTACCTCTCGGGGCGGGACCAGGCGAACGTCGCGTACGTCGTCGTCGGCCAGCCCGAGTTCTTCGCCGCGCTCGACGGGCTTCTCGCCGGGCGGCCGCTCTCCGACTGGAAGACCTATCTCCGGTGGCACCTCCTGCACTCGGCCGCACCGACCCTTCACGACGCCGCGGAGTCCGAGGACTTCGACTTCTTCCACCGTACGTTGCGCGGCCAGCTGGAGCCGGAGCCGATCGGCACGCGTGCGGTCGAGGCCGTCGACCTCCTGGTCGGGGAGGCCCTCGGCCGGGAGTTCGTCCGCGCGTACTTCCCGTCCGAAAGCCGGGAACGCGTCCGTGCGCTCGTCGCCGACCTTCGCGAGGTCTTCGCGGACCGGCTGCGCTCGCTCGAGTGGATGAGCGAGGCGACGCGCGAGCGGGCCCTCGCGAAGTTCGCCCGTTTCCGCGTCAAGATCGGCCACCCCGACCGGTTCCGCGACTACTCGGGCCTTCGCGTGCGGCCCGACGACCACCACGGGAACGTGCGACGGGCGGCGGCCTTCGAATCGCGCCGGAGGATGGTCCGGGTCGGCGGGCCGGTCGACCCGGACGAGTGGGAGATGACCCCACCGACCGTCAACGCGTACTTCGACGCCTCCCGCAACGAGATAGTCTTTCCGGCCGGGATCCTCCAGCCTCCGTTTTTCGACCCGGGGGCCGACGACGCGGTCAACTACGGCGCGATCGGATGCGTGATCGGCCACGAGATCACCCACGGGTACGACGACCAGGGACGACGGTACGATGCGGACGGGAACCTCAACGACTGGTGGACCCAGCGGGATTCGGCCGAGTTCGCGCGCCGAGCGCGTTCGGTCGTCGAACGGTACGCGGCGGTCGAGCCGCTCCCGGGGGTCCACATCAACGGCGAGTTGACCCTCGGCGAGAACATTGCCGATTTCGGCGGCGTGAGCATTGCCTTCGAAGCGCTCGAGCGACGGCTCGCCCGGGAGCCGTCCGCGCGGGCGCCGGTCGACGGCCTGACGCCCCAACAGCGGTTCTTTATCGCCTACGGGCAGATCTGGAGGGCGAACTACCGCGAGCCCGAGCTACGTCGTCGGCTCGCCGTCGACCCCCACTCGCCCGCGCCGTACCGCGTCGCGCTGCCCGTTCGCCAACTGGACGGATTCCACGCCGCATTCCCGGCCGCGAGTACCCCCCCGGACGGTCCCGGTGCAACTCCCCCGTTACGGATCTGGTAGCGGCGCTCGACGCGGGGCCCGTCGGACCAGCTACCGCCCGGAGCCAGGGGTACCTGGCCCGTGCACCGCGCGGACACTGGCGTGTCGGCCGCTCCCGGCCACCCTCCTCGGTGGGAAGGGCCGTGCCGTGCGCTTCGGATGAATTGCTACGTTTAATTAGCCCGACACCGACGGACCGTTTGTGAGTCGTGCGTCCCTGACCGCAGGTATCGTCGGCGATCGGGGCTCGCCCTCCTCGCCTCCGCCCGGGCTCCCGGTTCCCCGCGATGGTATCGAAGACGAGGTCGTGCGCGACCGCTCGGTCCGTAGCTGCACGTGCTGCTCCGGTACCCTCTCCGTCGGCGAGAGGATGTTCTACTTCCTGGAAGGCGTCGACGCGCCGCCCGTCTGCCGGGCCTGCCTCTCCCGCGCCGAGGGTGCGTCCGACGGGTCGCCCGAGACGCGGCGGAGCGAGAGCCCGACGGTCGTTCCCGAATTCTCCCGGGCGGCGGTCGCGGCCGAGGCGGCCGCGCGCGACCCCCCCGAGCTGAGCCGGGCCGTCCGACAGTATCTCGACGAGGAGCTCGCTCGTTCCGAGCGCCTCCTCGATAGCGCTCCCCCCGGATCCCTCGACACCGACCGAGCCCGCGAGCTCCACCGGGCCGCGATGGACGAATCCGCGAAGGACCGCCTTCCCGAAGCCGTGTTGCTCGCCGCCGACCTGCGGCGGACGCTCTCGCGGGTCGAGAACCCGCCGCCGCGATCGACCGCCCCCGCGTTCTGGAGCGCCGAGGTGGACGAAATGCTCCGCGAGGTTCTCGAACGAGCCCGGGCGATCGCCGCCCGGTCGAGGGCCGACGCGTCGGAGCCCGACTCCCCGTCCGGGGAGGTCGTCTCCGCCCAGAACGAAAACTCCGATTCGATCGGTTCGGCATGACGGACGGCGGCTTGGCGACGGCCGTCGCGCGGCCGACCCGAGCTCTCGAGGGGCCGGGAGAGGCCCGGTGACGGACGCCTTCTACGAGATCGTCACGGCCTGGGAGATCGCGTCGATCTCGCTCACCCTCCTTATCAGCGCCTACTTGATCGTCGACCTGGTCGCCGCGGTCCTTTCCCGACCGTTGGCGAGGAGGTTCCCGCGCGACCCGCGCTTCCCGCTCGTGAGCGTCGTGATCCCGGCCTACAACGAGCCCACCGACATCGTTCGCGCGACGCTCGCGTCGTGGAAGGCGGTCCGCTACCCGTCGTTCGAGCTTATCCTGGCGGACGATTCCGAGGTCCCGATCGAGGTCGACGACCCATCGGTCCGCGTCTTCCGACGCTCGAACCGGGAGGGGTTCAAGGGAGGGGCGCTGCGCGAGGCGTTCGAGCGCCTCCATCCCGAATCCGAGTGGATGGTCGTGTTCGACGCTGACTTCCTGGTCGACCCCGATATCCTCGTCCGATTCTCCGAGCATTACCGGGCGGGCGTCGGCGCCATCCAGGGATACCAGGCGATGGGGCGGAACGATCCCCCCACGTACCTCACCCGGTACTCCGAATCGTTCCACGCCGTGGCCAACACGCTGCTCACGGGGCGCTACCGGTTGGGGGGGTTCGTGGGGGTGCAGGGTACGGTCCAGGCGTACCGCGTCGAAGCGATCCGCGCGCTCGGAGGGATCGCCCCCTACACGACCGCGAACGAGGACCTCGATACGACGTTCCGGCTCCGCAAGGCGGGTTGGAAGATCGTCTACGACCCGGCGCTCGTCGGACGCGGGATCGCCCCCGAGCGCTACCGCACTCTCTTCACCCAGGTCACCCGATGGACGTCCACCACCGTGCGAGAGTACCGTAGGCACTACGGGTCGTTCGTCCGGTCGCCCGAGGTGCCCGCGCTCGAGAAGTTCGACGCGTTGCTGTTCCTGCTCACGTGGATCAATTCGCTCGTCGTGACCCCGACGCTCGTCTTCCTTCCCTGGGCGATCGCGGACCTCCACCTCATCCCGCTCTGGCTTTCGATCCTCATCACGGCCCTCCCGATCGTCCTCTTCACCCTCCCCATGCTGAAGGGAACACCCGCACGCCTCGGGATGACCGGCTGGCTCGGCTACTACGTCCTCCTCGTTCCGGGCTACTTCGTGATGTTTCGCGCCTCGTTGCTCGGGTTCTTCACCGACCCCGGGTTCGTCCGCACCCCGAAAACGCGCCGGTCCCCCATCGACACGGGTCGAGCGACGGCTCCGACCTCACGAGGGCTGTTCCCCGGTGTCGGGGCCCGGTCCGCTAGTGTCGGAGCCGTTCAGGTCGCGGCCTGTTCGGGCTGCGGACGTCGGCTCTCCCACCGGGAGACCCTGTTCTATGCGGTCGGCGCGCTCGACGTGGGCACACTCACCTGCCGGCGGTGCCTTCGGGCCACCGAGTGGGAGCGGTTCGGGCGCGGTCGGCCGATCCCTGCCCCGGCGGCCCCGGTCCCCTCCCCGGCGGGGCATTGGGGGCTCCGGCCGCGACACACGGTCGTCGGCGCCGCGGGAGTACGATACCGCCGACGCCGTGGATCACCCTGAAGCGGGACAGCGGACGGCGCGGCCGAGGATCCTGCTCCGAGACTTGGGGCGTCCCTGATTGTCGGACGCGGAGTGAGGGTGGTTTCGCGCGGTCTTCGGCCTCTCGCGCAGGGGCAGGCTCTCCCGGAAGGATTCATCTCATTGATCGGATTGGCCCCGCCAATCCTACCAGGCTCCGTCGTCGGTGGGACGGGTACTGGCCGCTCGTGGAATCGTAGAGCCGGCCCGCCGCCGTTGGGCCGGGTAGAGAAGCTTCGGGCCCGGGCCGATCTCGAACGGTTCGAACCGGAACTCAAGCCCGACCGCATGATCGCGAGCTCGAGCGCCCGCCGGGCCGGACATAGCGGCCGCGCGGCCCATTTCGACCCGGCCGGACCGAGGTTCGGACGCTCGCGGCCCCGGTCGCCGGCGCGCTCGGGGCCGGTGCCGCGGCCGGAGGACCGGTTCGAGGGTCGCGTCGGCGACCTCGGCGCCCCTCCCGCGCTATTCCCGGTCGGGGGGCCGGGACCGCGCTCGTGTTCGCGGACGGGCCCCGGAGGGGCGGGCCCGGGCGACCCCGGATCGCGAACGACGCGCTAGGGGGGAGGGGGCGATGGGGGGTCCCCTCGGCCGCTTCGCCGTCGCGACCGGACGAGAAGTGAAGCGACGGCCCCCACCGCGACGACCGTCCCGATCACGATCCAGTCGAGGTCGGGCAGGCCAACCAGCGAGGCTGTCCCTGTGCCGCCGGGCGCCACCCGCGCGAAGCTCACCGAGACGTTCGTCGGCGACCCCGATACCCGGACCGAACCCGAGCTGAGGTTGGAACGGTACCCCGGGACCGAGGCGATCGCGTAGGAGTAGGTGGCATTGACCTCGCGGAACTGGATCGAGTTCGTGGACGAGCTCCCGAGAGTTCCGTTGAGCGTGACGGACCAGGTCTCCCCTCCCGGAAGCCCGGTCTCGACGAACGTGACCGGGTACGTCGTCCCGGGGCTCGAGACCGGCACGAAGGCGATCGGGATCCGGACGGCGGCGCCGCTCACGTTCAGCGTTCCGGAAGCCGGGGTGGCGAGATACCCCGACACCGGGCCCATCGAGTACGCATACGACCCGTTCGGCTCTAAGAAGGCTAGCGTGCCGGTCGTGGCCGCCTGTGTTGCCCCTCCCAGCGTGACAGACCAAGCTTGCCCAGTCGGCAGGCCGGCCTCCGAGAACGTCACGGCGAAGGCCGACGGCGCGCGGGAGGAGAACGCAATCGACACCGAGACGGGGGTGCCGGCGACCGTGATCGATCCCGATCCGGGGGATCCGGTGTAACCCCCCGCCGCTCCGACGGTGAACGCGTAGGTCCCGTTGGTCTCCGCAAAGCCGATCGTCGGGGATGTAGAGTTCGTCGTGGTCCCGTTGAGATCGACCGACCAGTTCGTTCCGACCGGCAGGCCGGATGCGTCGAACGTCACCGAGTAGTTCCCCTTCGACACCGCAACGAACCGGATCGAGACCGTGCTCCCCGAGGAGTTCACGAGGAGGGTGCCGCCGCTCGGAGTCGCAGCGAATCCGTTGACGGCCCCGACCGAGTAGTGATAGGTCCCGTTCGGCTCGACGAACCCCACCGCGGGGCCCGTCGACGTCGCGGTCGATCCGTTCAGCGTCACCGACCAAGCGGTGCCCGACGGCAACCCCGACTCCGCGAAGGTGATCGCGTACTGCCCTGGGGGGATCGCACGGAACGCCACCGAAATGTTCACGCTGTGGCCGCGCACGGTGACGTTCCCGGTGCTGGGGGTGGAGAGATATCCCGCCGGTGGAACGATGGCGAACGAGTAGGTCCCGTTCGGTTCGGAGAATCCGACCCGGGGGGTCGCGCTCGTCTCGGTCGTCCCGTTCATCGAGACCGACCACGTCGTTCCCGAGGGCAGGCCCGTCTCGTTGAAGCCGACGTCGAACGTCGTCGCCGGAAGGATCGCGACCGGCGATTGCCCGAACGTGGTGTAGGCGTACAGGTTCCCGTTCTCGGCCGAGAAGTAGAGCGCGGAGTCCACCCAGACGGTCGAACCCG
This sequence comes from Thermoplasmata archaeon, assembly GCA_021816865.1. Taxonomy (GTDB): domain Archaea; phylum Thermoplasmatota; class Thermoplasmata; order Lutacidiplasmatales; family UBA184; genus Lutacidiplasma. The sequence continues at coordinate 131,342 of JAKAWX010000003.1, forward strand.
CGAGGTTCGCACCGACGTTGTGGTTCCAGGCGAGGACGCCCCCGTAGGTGCGGGCCGCGTACACGGTTCCCGAGCTCGTGTCCCCCACGGCGACCCCGTCCAGAGAGGAGACGCCGATCACCGTCCCCCCGATCGGCATCGAGTACAGGAGCTGCCCGTTCGTCGCCGCCAGGAAGTACAGGTTCCCGTCGCCCGAGCCGATGACGAACTCGGGCTGACCGTGCTGGGTGCCCGCGGTGACCAGCGCGCCGGTGTCGGAAACCGGCCCTCCCGTCGCGTACGACCAGACGGGCGCCCCGGTCGACTCCGAGAGCGCGTAGACCGAGTCGTCGGTGGACCCGACGAGGACCGTTCCGCTCCAGATGGTGGCCGCCGCGGGGAGGGAACCGCCGAGGGACCGCGTCCAGGCGATGGCCCCAGTGCTCGCGTTGAGCGCCACCAGCTCCCCGTTCGCCTCCCCCTCGACGAGGAGGTGTTCGGTGGGGTCGACCGCGGGCGCGGCGGTAAGCGCGCTCCCGAGCGAGACGCTCCAGACCGACGCGCCGGTCGACTCGTTGAACGCCGCGAGGGTGTCCAGGGTCGACGCCACGTAGACCACGCCGTCCGCGAAGACCGGTGCGGAGAGGCCGCCGGCGATCGACGCGTTCCATACCTGGGACGTGCCGGACGTCGAAATTGCGGTCAGGAGACCGCCGGTGGTCGACACGAAGACCAGTCCCCGCGCGGGGTCGACGGCGACCCCCGAATCGACCACGGAACCGTTCGGGAGGCTGTAGTTCCACAGAAGACCGCCGTACGCGAGGTCGACCGCCGAGAGGACCCCGGACGTATCCGCGACGTAGGCGACGCCGTTCGCGATCGCCGGCGTGCCGTCGATCGGAGCCCCCGCGTAGAAGTTCCACGCGAGCTCGAGCCACGTGCCCCCGCCCACGTTCGTGTGGGCGTAGAGATTCGGGTCGTTCGGCTCGAAGTTCGTGTGCGTCGAGTTGTACCCGCCCTGCGCCCAGCTGTTCTCGACGTTGACCGGACCGGTCGCGATGTCCCCGGACGCGGCCTGGTCGGCCGTGAGCGTCGTAAGGCCGAACGCCTCCGAGACAGGGATCGTCACGGCGAGGACCGGGAGATCGCCGGAAGAGTCCGTGCTCGCGGAACCTACCGTCGTGGTCCCCAGGGTGAACGTGACGGACTCCGAAGCGGAGAATCCCGCGCCGGTCACCGTGAGCGTCGCGCCGGGGCCGGCATCGCTCGGGCTGACAGAAAGACGCGGGCCCGACGCGACCGGAAGGACCGCGAACGCTGACTGCACGGCCGGATCGCTCGACTGCCCGGCCGAGGAGATGGCGTAGGCCGTGACCGTGTAGGTCCCTCCGTACGCGGGCGTCGGGAACGGCAGGGACCAGTTACTGGACGCGGTCCCGGCCGCCGTCAGCGTCGCCGCGTTGCCGATCGGCCCGGACGACCACGACCGGGTCGAGGCATCCCACCAGGGCCCGGTGGCTCCGCCCGACTGCACCGCGACGTCCACCCCCGCAACCCCGCCGGCGTCGCCCGCCGTTCCGGAGAGCGGGAGGGAACCGGCCGGGTTCGCGATGGTCGCTCCGCCGGCTGGATAGTCGATCGCGACGGCAGGGACGATCGCACTGTTTCCACCCCCGACGGCAAAGTCGTAGAGGAATCCGTCCGTCGAGGCGATCAGGATATTGCCGTCACTGACGGCGGGCGAGGCCGTGATGAAGCCGGCGGTCGGATAGGTGTAGAGCTGCGCTCCCGTCGCCAGGGAGACCACGTCGAACGCGCCCGCGACGTCGCCGCCGGCGACGACCGCCGAGCCGAGCGGACCCGCGATCGCCGGCGAGGAGATCATCTCGGAACCGGACGGATCCTGGTAGCTCCAGAGGACCGAGCCGGAGGTGGCGTTCAAGTCGACGAGCCCGTGCGCGTAGCCGAAGACGACGTTCGTTCCGTCGAGCGCCGCGCTGGATCGCGGGGGCCCGGTCACTCCCAGGATCTGGTTGAAGTTGGTCGCCCAGATCTGCCGGCCCGTGGTCAGATTGAGGGCGAAGGTGATGCCGAGCTTGCTGACGACATACGCCACGCCGCCGGCGAACCCGAAGCTTCCCGGCGCACCGACGGCCGCCCCGGCCCCCACGTCGTTGTCTCCGCAGGCGCTGCCCGTGTAGGTCTGGAACCTCCAGAGCTCGGTTCCGGTAAGCGCGTTGACCGCGTAGACCGAGCAGTCCGGATCCGCCGTGCCCAAGACGATCAGAGGGACTCCGTTCGCATCGAACGTGTAGGCGAGGGGCGCCCATGTCCCCGAGACGACGGGGTATCCGCTCCACTCCCACTCGACGTGACAGTTCGCGGCGTCGACCGCGTACAACGGCCCGCTCGTGCCCCCGTCGTTGTCCCCGAAGTAGACCGTGGGAACGCCGCCGGGCGGGGTGGCGATGACGGGGCTCGATTCGAGGCCGTGGGCGACCGGCACCGAGCAGTCGATCGCGCCGGTCGAGGCGTTCAGCTTGAAGATCGCCGGATTCACGAACGTGCCGATCCAGAGCGAGCCGTTGCTCACGTCCGGGGTCGGGCGGATGGGGGAGCCGAGCCAGGTCGACCATACAGTCTGTCCGTTCGCCACGTCGATCGCGAGCACGTTCCCGGTCTCGGTCCCGATGTAGGTGAGGGTCGCGCCCAGCGTCGCGTCGTACGCGACCACCGGGGAGTCGAGTGCCGCCCCATAGAGGTCCGACGCCCAGACCACCCCGAGCCGGGTGGCGTTCGAAGTGGTGATCGGGCTGTTGCTCGCGACTCCCGTGAGATTGCTGTTCCCGTGAAACTCGGCCCAGTCGTACGCCGGGGTGGGCGGAGCGGTCGCGAGCGGAGCGACGGTGTGCGTCGGACCGGTGGCCGAGCCCGGGGGAGCCAGTCCTCCCGGGACGGAGACGTTCCACAAGAGCAGTAGAACGAGGGCGACCACTGCGACGGTCGACGTGAGCGATCGCAACGCCGGCCGCCTCCGGACCCTGCCCGGCCCGCCCCGACGAGGGGCGCTTTCCCGGTGGGCGAGTCTCGGCCCTCGCATTCTGAACCGCCGGCTCGGAGCCTCCCGCGTACGCGGGCTCGAGTCTCGGCCGCGGATATCGCTAACTCGTCGTATCCGCGGGTTTATAAACCTATGTCAGTGGATAACCTGTCCGCGTTCCCGTTCGGGCGGAATCCTGGGGCGGTAGCGGCACGGACGCACGGCCGGAAGCGCCCTCCGGCCCTCCCTGCAGCGCCCTGCATCCGCGCACTCGGGCTCACCCATCGCACCGAGGGCCGCGCCCGAGCGTACCTCCCCGTCACCTTCGTGCGTCTTCCGCTCGAGGGGAACTTTTGGTTCGGGGCCCGAATCGAGGTCGAAACGCAACCGGCTCTTGGGAGGCTTCGGAGCGTCCATCTGCAGTACGAAGATGCGGGGACCCCGGCCGTCGGGATCGACGTTCGCCACGCCCCGCCCGGAGGACGGATCCCCCGCGGTGCGGGGAACGCGTCCCGGGGGCCAAAGCCTGCCGGAGGATCCGGATCCGCCTGGCGCACGGCCCCGGCACAGGACGTGGGGAGGTCGTCCGGGTCTCGGCAGTCGAACAAGATTCGAACCTTTCCTCTCGCCACGACGACGATCGGCCACCGTGCGGGCAGCCGAAGGTATCGAGGTCCCGGGATCGACGGCACCACCGGGCCCCCGTGGGGCCTACCCGAAGAGCCACCGTGAGCGTCGCCCCCGGGGTTCCGAACACCGAACGATGGGGCGAACGCCTTACCTCGACTCGAACGGGCGCGGAGGGACCCGCCGCACCAACTCAATTGCCCGGCCCGGGTGGGTAAGGACCAGAACGAGGTCGCGAGACCCGCTTGCTGAGCTCTGCCGTTTCGTCCGGCGCATACGGCGGCACTCGAAGAGCCTTGGCCGTTCTAGCGATGCAGTCGCTGTACGTAAACGAAATCGAGGCCGCCGTCGACGTAGGGTCTCGCCCAACGAATTAGGTGCTCCCGGCGGGAGTCTCCCCGGTCGGCTCGGTCCCGACCGGCTTTGAACCCGCGTCAGAGGCTCGAGAGGCCTCTATCCTTGACCACTAGACTACGGGAGCGCCACGCGCCCGTAGGGGAACGCCTCTTTGAGGCTTTCGCCGTTCCGGGTCTCCGCGCGGTAAGAATCTCCGGCTCCCGGCGCCCGCCGAGGGGCCCGGTCCGCAGCGGGGGGGTCGAGGCCGGCGAGCGACGCCGGTCCGTGGGAGGAGGGGGCGCAGGGGCCCTCCGACCGCGCGCTCGCGCGCCGGGAGAAGCGCTAAGAGCCGGCGGGGGCTCGTTCGAACGTGACCCCACCGGTCAAAGCGCGCAGCGGCCACATCCTTCTCGACTCGAAGCGTTCGTACCGGGACCTGGTGCGCGTGTACCCCGAGATCCACAAACGCGTGGTGGAGATGAACCGGCCCTTCGTGAAGGAGTCGGACCCCCTTCTCCCGGAGGTCCTGCTCGATGAGAACCTGCGGGACCTCAAGGCGAACCGGAAACCGGTCGGCTACAACCGCCAGGACGCGTTCGGCCTCCGCCTGATCTTCCCTATCGTCGAGGAGCGCCGGGCGGAATTCTACTTCACGAAGCCCGCGCGCTGCCAGGAGGTCGTCCAGATCACCGAGCAGGTCTCGGTGCTCCTGCGCCGCCGGGGGATCCGCCACCAGGTCGAGTACGACCGGCTGACGCTCGGGCCGCCGCGGGGCCTCCCGCCGGGACCGGTGTCGGGCGTCGGCTCGGGATTCCTCTCGTCGTAGGCGCGGAGGCGCTAGGGCGCGCTCGGGGGCCGGCGGAACGGCCAGAACGGGGCCGCGGCCGAGACCCCCGGACTCTCGCTCGTCCCCGTCTCCTGGAGCTTCTTCAGCGCTTCGCGGGCCTTCGCGAGCGCCGCGGGGTAGCCCTGGTCCCGGAGGCGGATCGACTCGACGAGCAGCGCCCGGGCCTCGGTCGTGTCGACGTGCCGCTCGTGCGCCCGCACGAGCCCGGCGTCGATGAGGTAGTGGAGGTTCATGAGCTCGCGATGGAGGGATTTGCGGAGGCTGAGCTCTTCCTCCGTGGAGATGAGGAGCCGCGCCGCGTCGAGGAGCCGACCCGACCGGTCGAGCTCCTCGATCTCCTTCAGGCGCTCGCGGACCGGGCCGACCGTCACGTGGAGACCTTCCTCGGCGAACGTCACCTCGGCGCCGAGCTCCTTGCGCCGGGCGACGAACGGTTCGTGGATCGCCGGCTCGAGGGCCGCGCTCGCGCGGGCGAGGCCCGCCTCGGCCTCCGGGAGGTGGTGGGCGTCGAGCGCCGCGCGGGCCTCGCTGAAGGTCTGCATCATGGGCGTCGTGTCGACGCCGAGCCGCTCTCCGATCCACAGGCGGTCCTTGAACACCGCCATCTTCGCTTCGAGCTCCTCCGCCCGACGGCGTCGCGCGACCTCGAGCTCGGCGCGGAGAAGGACGAGCGCGCCGCCGAAGTCCCGACGCTCGCGTAGGGTCGCGAGCTGCCCAACGACCTCCTCGCGTCGCGCCGTCTCCGCCGCGCTCGGAGGGCCCGAGCGCGCGTACTCGGCCTCGACCTCGCGGTAGCGGCCGTCGATCACCGATTCGAAAAGGCGCCGGCTCGCCACCGTGCCCCGGTCGAGCGCTTCGCGGACCCGGCCCCAATCGCGCGTTCGCAGCGCCGCCTCGGCCTCCCCCGCGATCGCGTCGATCGCATCGACCTCGCCCGTGAGACCCTCCTTGCGGGCCGACTCGATCTGGCGGCGGAGCTCGCCGAGCGGCGTCGCGACCAGGCGTTCGATCGCCCATCGGGCCATCTCGGTCGCCTCGCGGCCGATGCGGATCGCCTCCGAGTACTGGCCGAGTTCGAGGAAGTGCCGTCCCTGGCCGAGGTGGCCGGCGGCCTCCGCCACGTCGGCGTGGTTCTCGATCGCTTCCGCGATCTGGCGGTCGGCCCCCCCGACCGCCTCGCGAGCGCGGCGGTGCGCTTCGCGGGCGACGCCGAGGGCATCGATCGCGGCCATCGCGCGCTCGAGGACGTCCGGATAGGCATGCTGCTGGAGGGCGGCCTTCGCGGCCTCGAACTCCTGGGAAGCGACGGGCGCGAGGATCCCCTCCGCGACGGTCCGGGCGATCGCGGCGCCGGTCGCCTCGACCGACCCTTCGGCGAGGCGGCGCTGGAGCTCGACGCGCTCGAGTTCGGTCTCGCTCTTCGCGGCGAGCTGCAGCGCCTCGACCGACCGACCCTCGTCGAGGGCCATCCGGGCCTGGTGGAGGAGGTTCTCGGCGAGCGAAGTGTCCGCGCCGGTGTTGCGGAGACGCGACAGGATCGCCTGGAAGCCCGCGAGGTTCTTCGAAACGTGCTGGTACGTCGCTTGGAGCAGGTCGCGCTCGAGCGGCCCGCCGAGTTCGATGACCCGCGCGAACTGCTTCTCGCCGAGCAACTGTTCGAGCCGGTCCATCGCCCCGCGGAGCGCGACCGTGTCGACGTGCAGGAGCTCCGCTTCGGCGAACGCCTCGCGGGCGCGCTTCGCCACGCGCTGCCCGTGTTCGACCAGGCCTCGGGTGGAGACGAACTCGCGGCGCGCCTCGTCGAGGAGCGTCGCGGCCCCAATCGGCACCGGGAGCCCGATGCGCCGCCGCGCCTCGCCGAGCGGCTCGAGGATCGGGACCAGGTCGACGCCCGCGGCTCGCGCGATGTCGAGGTCGCGCTCGAGCGCGCGCAGGTTCTCCTCGAGCACGGGTCGCAGGACGGCCGTCAGCTCGTCATGGAGGAGACGCGCGCCCGTGCGCGTCGCGCCGGCCGGGGCGGTCGTGCGCTCGGTCTTCAACTGGTGCGCGCGCGCGGCGAACGGCTCCATCGGCGCGGCGAGCCGCCGCCCGTCTTCGACGAGCTGATCGATCTCGGCCAGGAGGCGACCGGTCTCGAGACGGGCATCTTCTTCGCCGAGCTGTGTCTCGGTCGTCTCGAGGATCTCGCGCGCCCGGTCGAACTCGAGCGCCTGGAACGCGAGCCGTGCGTTGCGCAGCGCCTCGTAGTACGGCCCCGGGTCCGCGCCCGCGCTGCGCAATCGGCCAAGATGCTCCTGACCGTGGGAGATCCCTTCGAGGATCTGCTGGGCGGCGGCCCGAGCACGGCTCGCCGACTCCTCGAGACGGGCCGCGGTCTCGTATGCGGTGAGGTGCTCGGAGGCCCGCGCCGCCGTCTGCGCGGCATCGAGCTGCGTGCGGAATTCGCGGAGGTCGAGGCCCATCGTCTCGAGTTCGACGAGCGAGAGCTTCGCGTGCGAGACCGCTTCCTCGCTGCGCAGCAGCTGTTGCTGGAGCGCGCGCGTCCGGATTTCCTGGGAGGCCCGCGACGCCTTCACGAAGTCGCCCATGTTGAAGATTTGCTGGACCTCATCGATCTGGTGCTGGACTTCGTCACTCGGGCCGCCCATCGACTCGAGGACCCGGCGCTCGGCCTCGAGCCCCTCGACGAGCGCGGAGGCGTGGGCCGCGAAGACCGCCGAGAAGTCGCGCTCGGCCCGGCGCAGGCTATCGAGCGACCCGATGAGGTCTTCCTTGACCCGGAGGCCAACGTCCGCATCGGCGAGCAAGCGCCGGACGGGGGCCGTCAGAGCCTCGTCGGGGATGTCGGCGAGCCCCTGCTCCATCTCTTCCACCCGGTGCGCGACGTGCGGAGCGGCCGCGGTCCTCAGTTCGACCTCGGACCGAGCGATTCGCTCGGCGGCGTCCGCGAGGTCGCCACGGTCGAGGAGCTCGCGCGCCTCGGTGAGGCTCCCGTCGACGGACGGCGGGAGGAACTCCCGTTCCCGGGCGTACTCGCGGACCTTGTCGAGCGCCGTCCATCGACTGAGGTAGAACTGGAGCGCTTCGCGGCCGAGACGAACGACCGTCTCGCGCAGGAGCTCGCGCGCCGGTGCGACCTCCGCCCGCTCGACATGCTGGCGGAGCCGAGCGAGAACCCCGTCGAACGACTCGACGGCGAAGCCCGACCGTCGGAACCGCTCGGCCATCTCCTCGAGCGACTGGAGCTCCTCGGTGACCGTGTCGAGATCCTCGGTGAGCCGCCCGACCCGGTCGAGCGCCTCTTGGCTCGCCGCGAACGCTTCGGAGTAGATCTTGAGTCGGATCGCCTCGCGGGCCCGGTTCATCGACGCGAAGACCTCGCTCGGGTCCCGACCGAGCCGACGGGCGTTTGAGATCCGGGGCCGGATCTCGTCGAGGATGCCGGCGATCACGGTGACGACGGGCTCCTCGGCGGAGCGACGCGCCTCGACGAACAAGGGGCCGATCTCGAGCGCCGGGGCCTTGGTGATCCTCGCGAGCGCTTCGGCGATCGTCTGGCGGGCCGCCGACGGGTCGATCCCGTAGTCGACCGTCTGGTCCAGCGACGTCTTCAGCGCCTCGAGCGCGAGGGCGCACCGCTCCCGCAGGGCTTCGGTGACTTCCTCGGCGGCCCTCTCCGTCGCGGGGACCGTGTCGGGCCATTGTTCGGGCGAGACGTCGGCGCCCCGGTCGAGCGCCGCCTCGAGCCCCGAGGTCGGGGCCCCGTGCTCCTTCGCCTGGGCCATCAGGGCCGCCGCCCGGTCGCGCACCGACCGCCGCTTCTCGGCGGCCTCGGGGAGTCCTTCGCGCACGAGGCGGTGGACCGCATCGAGCGCTTCGGCGAGCCGTCCTTCCCGCGCCGGGTCGACCGCGGCGTCGAGCTGGCGCTCGAACTCCGCGAGCCGGTCCGGGGAAAGGCCGCCCCACTGTGCGGTGCGCAACGCCCGCGTCCGGGCCCGGGCGACCTGTTCGGCCTCGGCGGCGCGTAGCGCCTCCTCAACGCGGGCGAGCCGACCGATTGAGGTCGACCAGCTCTCGTCGGGGGGGAGTTGCGCGAGGGCGTCGAGCTCCGCCTTGACCTCCGTCGGGATCGCGACCCCGATCCCCGAGAGGCGTCCGAGGGCCTCGACGGTGCGGGCGCGTCGCCCCTCGAAGCTGAGCGGGACGGTCTTAGACAGATACTCGAGGAGGGCTTTCGACTCGCGGTCCACGCCGTCCCAGTCGGAGCGACGCTGGAGCTCGCGGATCGCCTGGGCCCGGTCGCTCGTCCCCGGCGGGCTCAACCCGAGCTCTCCCAGCCGCGCCAGCTGCTCCTCGACCTCCTTGAACGACGCCTCGGCGACCTGCCGCTGGCGCTTGAGCGCCTCGGCCTTCTCCTGAAGGATTCGAGTCAGGCGGGAGGACGGCAGCACCCCGACACCCCCCGGGCCCGTCGTACGTCCCCCTCCTAATCCCGGGTCTCCCGGCCTGGTCGGACCGGTGTCGCGGGTATCCGTTTCATGCGTGGTCCCCTTTATTAACCAAGCGAGGGACGGAACGGTCTGGCCCCCGCCGGGGAACCTCGGGCTCTAGGTCCGGGTGATCCGTCGCTTTCCCATCGCGTCGAGATATTGGACCTCGGCGCCCGGACTGAGCTGGCCTTTCATCTCGGCATCGATCGGAAGGCTGAACGTCTCGTAGGTCTCGAGGTCCATCAGCTGCACTTCGACATCGGTCATCGAAAGGACCTGGGCCTGGCGCTTGCCGATCATCGGCACCAGCACCTTGTGCTTTACCGGGAACACGACGCTGCGCTTCCCGCCGTCGAAGAGGCCCACCGCATCGATGCGAGCCTTCGCCTCCCCGTGCTTTCCCGGTTTCGAGGTCTGGATGCTGATGATACGGCACGGCTCCTCCTCGATCAGCATGTACCGGCCCTCCTTCAGCTCGCGGACCTCCTGCTGCGTCCAGGCCATCGGGGTGTTCCTCGAGGTCCGGGGAGAGTCGGGACGGGATAAGAGTTGCCCCGGATTCCGGGGCGGGACGCGACGAGCGGCCAAGGGTTTATTCCCCACGACCCCCCTCGTTCTCCGTGGGTTCTCCCGGGCGCTAGGTATGGCATCGCTCCCCGACGAGTACCGGCCCGCGCAAGTCGAGCAGGAGGTCCGGGCGCTCTGGAAGGCGCACGGCCTTCCCCCGACGACCGGGAGCCTCGGCCCGGCCGGGGGACCGACGGTCCGCCAGTTCGTCGGGACGTTCACGTCCGGAGACGCGGTCGCGATGGTGGCCCAGCGCGCGTTGGCCGCGGACGTCGATGCGCGGTATCTCGCGCTCACGGGACGCCGGACGCTCGCCACCTTGCGACGGGAGGGGCGGCCCGATAGCGATCCGGCGGGCCCGGTCGAGCGAGCCCTCGTGCGACTTGGGGTCTGGGTCGGGGGCAGCGGAGGGGGTCCCTCCGACTCCGAGGACCGCCACGCCCGCGTTGAGCGGATCGTGGGTCAGCTCGCGCGGCGGGGAATCATCGCGACCCGCGACCTCCCGCTCCGCGTCTGCCCATCGTGCGCGGCCCCCCGGAGCCCCGAGCGGATCATCTACCAGGAGGAGGACGGCGACACGTACCTCGTCCGATTCGACCTGCCGCTCGACGGCCGGGTCGCCCGGGCCCTCGTCTGGGTCGACGCACCGTGGCGGCTCCTCGCCACCAGCGCGATCCTTGTGAATCCCGACCTTCCCTACGTCGTCGCGCGCTACCGCCGTCGGGACACCGAAGAGCTCGTCTTTACGTCGCGCTCCTCGCTCGAACGGTTCCGTTCCTGGATCCCCGGTGCGACGTTCGAGGTACTGGAGGAGCGACCGGGGCGGGAGTACGCCGGGCGTGCCTACGGCTACCCGCTCGCGCACGAGTTCCCGATGGGCGGCGCGCTCGCCCCTCCGGCCGGCACGATCCTCGAGGTGCCGGACGTTACCGATACGGGCACGGGCCTCGTCCCGCTCGTCCCCGGACACGGGGCGACCGACGCCGTGATCGCCGAGGCCCACGGGATTCCCGGGTGGCCGCTCGTCACGCCGACCGGCCAGCTCGATGTCACGCTGAAGCACAAGTACGCCGGCCTCGACCTGCGCACGGCCACGGAGTTCATCGTCCGCGACCTCAGCGAGAGCGGCGCAATATTCGCGCAGCTGAGGGTTCGCCGGGGCGTCCCGCATTGCGCGCTTTGCGGGAGCGCCCTCGTCTGGACGCCGGGGCGCGCCTGGTGCCTCGAGCCGGGACGGCTCAGCGCGGAGCTCGCCGAAATGTACCGTCGCCTCCTCCCGGCCGCTCCGGCGTTGCCGCAGGTCGAGGTCGCACCTTGGCCGGTCAGCGAGACGACCACGAACTCGGATCCCTCGGCGGTGGCGCTGCTCGAGTGTCCGTCCTGCGAGAGCCTGGACAGCCTCGACGCCTCTCCGTCGTGCCGATGCGGCGGCACCCGCTACCCGGTCCGCCGGCGCCTAGTTCCGTCCGCCGCCGGTGTTTTGGCCGCATGGGCACGCTCGGACCCGTTCCCCGGCGCGGACACCGCCCGGCTCTACGTGGGGGAGCGGCGGGCCGTGCCGACGGTCGTCCACCACCTCACGGCGCTCGCGGGCGTGGACGGCCTACCGGCGGAGGTCGGCGTGACGCTCCTGCCGACGGTGACGGAGATCGACCTTGTCGCGCTCGCGGACCAGCACGGCGCGGACGCCGTGCGGACCGCTCTCGTCCGGACCGACGCCTCGGGTCGGGCGAGCGAGACGTTCGTCGAGCGGTGCACGCAGGAGCGGGGCCGGCTCGACCACCTCTGGCGGTTCGCCCGCGAACTCTCGGAGCGACTCGACCCGGCGCTGCTCGCCGCGTTCGGTTCCCCGGTCTCGGGGGTCCTCGGGGAGCTTGAGGTCGAGGACCGCGCCCTCCTCGCGCGGTGGGAACGAGCGCGGGTCCGGGCACTGGCCGACTACGACCGATGGTCCGCCGCGTCGGCGCACCGTCGGGTCTTCCGGTTCCTCGAGACCGACCTCGCCGAGTACCGCGAGTGGGTCCGACCGAGGATCGCCCTCGTGGGGAGCCCCCCGTCGAAGCGCGCGGCTCTGCGCACGTTGGTCCACGTCCTCTCCGGCGCCGTCGGCCTCCTCGCGCCGGTCGCCCCCTTCACCGCCGAAAGGATCCGCCGCGCCCTCGTGCCCGACCGCACGAGCCTCTACGACGGACGCCTCGCGCCGGTCGACCGGGGGCTGATGGGCGACGATCTCACGGTGGCGTGGGACCGATGGAGGTCGGTCCTCGCGGCACTCCGTTCGTTCCGACGGGCGAACGGGCTCTCGAGCGACGTTCCGATCCCGTCGGTGGCGCTCGTCGTCGGCACGGAGGAGGTCGGGACGACGTTGCGCGGCGACCGCCCTTTGCTCGAACGTCTGGGGAACGTCGCCAAGGTCGTCGTCGGCTCCCCTTCGGACCCGTGGGCGGGGCGCCAGCACCAGATCCGGCCGAACGAGCCCGAGATCCAGCGGGTCTACGGTTCGCAGGCCTCGCAGATCGCCCACCTGCTTCGGCGCATGCCCCCGCGGCGGGTCCGCGACCCGGGCGGCGGTTCCGACCTCTCCGTCGTCATCCAGGGCCAGCCGCGCACGCTCGCACCGTCGATGGTCTCCTACTCCGAGAGCCTGCCCGAGCGGGTCGTCCCCACCCCGTGGAGCCTCGGCGAAATGTACGCGGAACGCCCCGTAGCCGGCCGCTCGTCCGCGAGCCCACCGCCCCTCTCGCCCGACGCGTTCTGGCTCGTGCGCCGGCTCGATCGCCGCCTGCGGCGTGGGCGCGCTTCCGGGTCGGTGCCCACGGTCGCCGTCATCGCGACCTCGGACCCGCTCGCCGCCGAACTGAGCTCGGCCTCCGGTCCGCTCGCAGCCTACCTTGGGCTCGGGGAGGTCCGGGTGAGCGATCGGATCGAGGAGCCTGCCCCCTCCGGGGCGGTCACCGGGCGCGCGAAAACGGGCGTCCGCTGGTGGGTCGACGTCCCGGGGCTCACGCGCCCCCCGCGCCGAACGAAAGTCCGCGCGTCCCGACGGCACCGGCGCCGGTTCCCGAGCGGGTTCGTTCCCGTCGGGGGTGTTCCCGTCGAGGTCGACTACGCGGCCGAGGAGGTCGTTTCTCGGGAGCAGGCCATCCGGGCGCTCAACCAGGAGCTGGACGCCGTCCTCGGCGTCCCGGTGCTGGGCCCGACCAAGGTCGCGGCGGCCTGGGACAAAGGCCTACGACGTGTCGAACAGTTCCGCGACGTTCCGTTCGAGGACCTATCGGCCCTGCCCGGGTTCGGCCGGGCGGTGGTCGAGCTCCTCTTCGGCCGGTTCGGGGTTGCCGGGTCGGTCCCGGCGACGCCCGGACCGGCCCCCGTCGCTCCGTCGCGCCGACGCCGAGCCCACGCGCCACCGGCCCTACCGGTCGGGCCGGCGACCGCCGATCTCTCGGCGGTCGGCCCCGCCGCCGCAGAGACCCGGTCGCCACCGTTGGCCATGGGCTCCTTGGCCGCCGCGCCCGACTCGTCCGAGCTCCCCGCGGCGAGCCCTGTATCGACGGCGGAGGCTCCCGCATCGCTCGTTCCCCCATCGGGGTGCGCGCAAGGGGCCGGGACCCCCTCTCTCTCAACCTCGCTCGTGCCGGTCCCGACGTCGTCCCCGCTCGTTCCGTCGGACCTCCGGGACCGCCCGCGCGCCCTCGTCGAGACGGACGCTGTCGTCCCGGAGGAAAGACCACAGGACGAACCCGGGCCCGAGTCCCCGGAGGCGCTCCCGATCCCTCCGTCGCCCGGCTCTCCGGCCCACGACGGCGTGGCGGCCGATGGAGCCGAAGCGGCGGGGACGGGCGCCGTACTCCCTCTAGCCCTCGAGGCCGCGATCGAGGCCGACGCCCAAAACGCTGGAGCCCTGACGGAGACGCCGGGACGGGAGACCGAACCGGCCGCGGGGAGCGCGGTCGATCGGGGCTCGCTTCCCGCACCCGCGTCGCCGGCGGTAGCGGAGGAGTCCCCGACAACCGCTCCCAGCGGTCCCGCGGCCGGTCCTGCCTCCACCACCGGGCCTGTGGGAGGCGTCGGGACCACGGATGCCCCTGTGGGCGGGCCGGCCCGTCCGGTCGGGGGCGACGCGGCCGTTTTCCCGGGGGCCGAGCCTCGTATCTCGCTCGATCCCGTGACGCCGACGTCCATTAAGGCGTCCGGTGCGACGGACCCACGTTCGCCCCCGGGCTCGCCACCCGAGCCGCCGATCCCTCCCGAAGGAACCACGACCCGAGGGCCTCCGGCCCCCGCCGGTTCAGCCTCGTCGTCGCGTTCCCTTGAGGCCCCCCCTATCGCGCTCCCGGCCGTGCCGCCGGAGGAGCCGGCGCGGGGATCGGTTTCCGCGCCTCCGAGGGCCGGTGTGGAACTCGAAGTGGGAAGCTCGATCCTGACGTCCCTCCAGCCGTTCCTTGATGCGACGGCCGCCGGGCACCCCGGGCTGTGTCTCGTGCGAGAGTCGCCGGAGCGCATCTCGGCCCAGGTCGGCCGCCGCCCCGTCGATGTCTACTGGCTTACGAACCTCGGGCGGGGGCGGACCCTCAAGCCGAACGACCTTCCCGCGGTCTTCGCGTCGCTGACGCGCGCGATCACCGGGGAAGGCCGGACGGTCGTCTTCGTCGAGGGGCTCGAGTACCTGGTCCGGCTCCACGGGGTCGACGCCGTGGTCGACCGACTCGCAGAGTTCGACCGGTTCGCGAAGGAGCACGACGTCCGGGTGTGGACGCACGTGAGCCCCGAACTCCTGCGGCCCACCGACCTCGAGCGGTTCGTCCGCCGCTTCACTCGGTCCGGACCGTCCGCGTAGACGCGCGGTCGCCGCCTCGAGGTCGGGAGCTCCCCGTCCCGGAGAGGGGCGGGCGGGCTAACGAACGGTTAGCGTGATTAGATATCATCGGACGGTGGTCCCGTCGAAGAGATGGGGACCGTGCGTACCTCCGCCGAGCGGGCCCGCCGGCGGACGGCCCCGCTCGCGGTCCTGCTCGTCGTCGTTCTGCTCCTCGGTGCGGCCGGGGCGTTCGCCCCCGGCGCGGCGCGGGCCGCCGCGATCGGATGCTCGAACGTGAGCGCGAAGTACGGTGTGAACGCCACGGTCACGTGGAACGGCGTGAACGTGTGTTCGGGCGGTTCCGCCTCGTCGGCGTTCTCGGTCGACCTCACCCAGTCGATCGGCCTGCGCTACAACTGGTCCGGACCGCTGGGCCATCCGCTGTCGCTGAACGACGCTCGACTCCAGATGTTCTACTTCGGCTTCCCGCTCGCGACCCGGGACGTCACGACGGTCGGGGGCGTCCAGGGGCCCTCCGGGAGCTTCGTCATGAACTGGACCCCCGGAGTGATCGCCTACGTCCTCGAGGGGCTCTACGGGCTGACCGCGAGCCTCCTCGCGACGAACGGCACGACAGTTTTCAGCGAGGATTTCTTCGTCCATGCGAACGCCCCCTACGGGATCCTTGCGGCCCTTCCGATCCTCCTCGTCGTCCTCGGGATCTACGAGGTCTACAACGTCGCGCGTTCGGGACGGCAGGCCGCGCTCCCGAAGCGGGCAGCGCCGGCAGGCCCCCCGCCGCCGCCGCCGGAGCCGGGCGCGGGACCCGGTCCGGACGGCGCGGGTACTCCCCCTCCGGGAGCCGGAGGACCATGAGCGCGACCAGCCACGGGGCGGCCGCGGGCGCGGTGCTCGGGATCGTTGCGGTCCTCCTCGCGCAGCAGCTGGGTCTCTGGAGCCTTAGCGACCTTGTGACGAGCGTCGTCTACCTCGTCCTCGGCATTGTCGTCGGCGCCGCGGTCTGCGGCGCGATCGGCATGGCCCTCGGTCGACGGTGGGTCGCCTCGCACCCGGCCGAGCCGCCGGCCCACGGCTGACGGATCGCCGGTCCGCTACGGACCGGGCCCGCGGCGCGAGAGCGCTCCGACCATCTCGTCCGGCGTCACGACCGGGCGGCACTCGATCTCGCGCGCCCCCGCGAACTCTTGGATCACGAGGTCGTAGAAGGCCCGGGCCCGCTGCGAAGGGAGGTCGGCGGGGCCGTCGGGGCTTCCGACGCCCTTGCGGAGGACGGCGGGCCGACGTTCGGTACGCGCAGGGGTCATCGTCGAGCTCGCGGGAGGCCCTGGGAGTGGACGAAGTCGACGAGGTCGGCCACGTGCGCGGGGTCGGTCTCGGGCAACACGCCGTGCCCCAGGTTGAAGACGTGCGAACGATGGTCCGGGATCTCCTCGAGCACCTCCCGGGCCTCCCGACGTAGCGTGGCGACGGGGCCGAGGAGCGCCCCCGGGTCGAGGTTCCCCTGGAGGGCGAGCCGGGTCCCGACGCGCCGTCGCACGCGGTGGAGGGGCTCGCGCCAGTCGACCGAGAGCGCGTCCGGACCGGTCCGGGCCAGCCCCTCGAGGAGGTGGGACGACCCGGTCGAGAAGAGGATCGTCGGTCGCCCGAGGGACCGCACCCCCTCGAAGATGGTGGCGAGCGGCTCGCGCAGGTGCCGCTCGAAGGTGGCCGGGCCGACGGCCCCGATCCAGGTGTCGAACACCTGGAGCGCGGCGGCGCCGCTCTCGGCCTGCATCGTGAGGTAGTCGACCGCCAGCGTCGCGAGCCGATCGACAAGGCGGTCGAACGTCCCCGGGTCCCGGTAGATCATGCGCCGGGTCGCCGAGAACTCCCGGTCGGCCCGCCCTTCGATAAGGTAGGACGCGAGCGTGAACGGGCCGCCCGCGAAGCCGATGATCGGGCGCTCGTGCTCGAGCTCGAGGTACCGCTCGATCGCCCGGCCCACGAACGGCACGCTGTCGCGCGCCGAGAACGCGCCGAGCGCTTCGACGTCCCGCCGGGTCCGGATCGGGCGCGGCACGACCGGTCCTACGCCCGGATCGATCGAGAAGTCGATGCCGAGCCCGGCGAAGGGGAGCGTGATGTCGGCAAAGACGACGGCGGCGTCGACGTCGTAGCGGTGGATCGGCTCGAGGGTGACCTGGGCCGCGAGCTCCGGCGTCCGGGCGATCTCGAGGATCGGGTGCTCCCGTCGAAGCGCCCGGTACCCGGGCAGGTGGCGCCCGGCCTGTCGCATGAGCCAGATCGGGACGGTGTCGGTCTCCTCGCCCCAGAGCGCCCGGGTCAGGCGGTCGCGGGTCACGGGGAACCCTCCCGGCAAGCCCGGAACGCCGCCCGGAGCGCCGGCGCCGCCCGTTCGACCTCGGCGGGTCCCGTCGCCATCGAGACGAACGCGGTCTCGAGGGCCGACGGCGGCAGGTAGATCCCGCGGTCGAGCGCGACATGGAAGAACCGGGCGTAGCGGGCGCGGTCGGTCGTCTCGGCCCCCTCCACGT
Source organism: Thermoplasmata archaeon (assembly GCA_021816865.1). Classification (GTDB taxonomy): domain Archaea; phylum Thermoplasmatota; class Thermoplasmata; order Lutacidiplasmatales; family UBA184; genus Lutacidiplasma. The sequence continues at coordinate 148,581 of JAKAWX010000003.1, forward strand.
TCGTGATCGGTCCCGGCGCGAAGAAGAGCCCGAGCATCGAGCCGGCCCGCTGGAGCGTGAACGGCTCGGCGCGGAGTTCGGCGGCCGACTCGACGAGCACGCGCTCGAGAAGGCGAGAGGTCTCCTCAAGCCTGCGGTAGCGCGAGTCCGTGAGCGCGTCGAGGGTGGCGATGCCGGCGGCCATCGCGACCGGGTTGCCGGCGAGCGTGCCGGCCTGGTAGACGGGTCCGACGGGGGCGACGACCTCCATCACCGCCCGTCGGCCGCCGTACGCCGCCACGGGCATCCCGCCCCCGATCACCTTGCCGAGCGTGACGAGGTCCGGGCGCAATCCGAGCGTCTCGCCGATGGTTCCCCGGCGCAGACGGAAGCCCGTGATCACCTCGTCCGCGATGACGAGCGCCCCGGCTCGGTGCGCGAGGTCCGAGACCGCCGCGAGAAACCCGGGGCGCGGAGGGACCACCCCCATGTTGCCGGCGACCGGCTCGACCACGACCGCGGCGACCGATTCACCCCAGCGCTCGAAGAGCCGGCGGAGTGCGTCGGGGTCGTTGTACCGCGCCACCAGAGTCTCCCCCGCGATCGCCCGCGGGACCCCGGCGGAATCCGGGAGCGACCCCGCGGCAACTCCCGAACCGGCTCGGGCGAGCAGGCCGTCCGAATGTCCGTGGTACCCGCCCGCGAACTTGACGATCTTGGAGCGGCCCGTGCGGCCTCGCGCCGCCCGGATCGCGCTCATCACCGCCTCGGTCCCCGAGCTCACGAAGCGCAACCGTTCCAAGGTCGGGACCGCGCCCTTGATCCGCTCGCCGAGCTCGTGCTCGAGGACGCTCGGCGCCCCGAACGAGAGCCCTCGGGACGCGGCCCGTTGGACCGCTCCCACGACCGACCGGGGCGCGTTGCCGAGGAGGTTCGCCCCCCACGAGCCGACGAGGTCGAGGTAGCGTCGGCCGTCCTCGTCGACGAGATACGGCCCGCGGCCGCGCACAAAGAAGACCGGGCTCCCGCCGACCGCGGCGAACGACCGGACCGGGCTGTCGACCCCGCCGACGAGCGTGCGCGCGGCCCTCCGGAACAGGGCCCGGGACCGGGGGCCGGCGCCCCGGCTCACGGGAGGCCGTCCGCGAGGTCGAGCGCCCGCCTCGGGGAGGTCCGGACGCACGTGAAGATCGGGGTCTCGAGGGCCGTGTACCGGCTCGCTTCCGACGGCCGGAGGTCGTTCACGAGGTCGAGGAACTCGTCCGGGCGGTCGGCCTCGAACGCGAGGATGAATTCCATGTCGTCGAGACCGAACGAGTAACCGGTGTGGATGTCGACACGGGGGTACTTGTGGCCGATGCGGAAGTGCTCGCCCATGATGCGGCGGCGCTCCTCGAACGGAAGGCCGTACCACTCCCGCTTCTTCACGAACGGGTAGACGAAGAGGTACGGCCGATCGCCGGGGCGACGCCGGGTGCCGGTCCCCTCGCCTCCGTGCGCGTGCGCGCCGAGGTACTCCGACTTTCGGGCCATCCCGAGGTAGGAGTAGGGGGTCGCGAGGAACGGCCCGAGCCCGGTGCCGAGGACGCGGGCGTGAAGCGTCTGGACCGGCTCGAGCGCCGGCGCGACCGACCAGACGAGGAAGTCGACCCCGGCCTTCAGCCCGACCGTCGAGTAGGTGCCTACGAGGACGTTCTCGGGGGGGTGCTCGAGCACTTCGACGAGCGCGGCCTTTCCCGCCTCCCGCTCCGGTCGGGGGAGGCGCCGCCACCCCGGCTCCACGCGGTAGAAGGTGTACTTGACGACGTCCCGGGGCTCCTCCGTCCCGGGAGCGTCATCGGCCGCGCCCGGTCGGGACGGGGTCGGGTCGGTCACCGGTCCTCCCGGAGCCAGCGGACCGCGTCGCGCGCGAAGTAGGTGACGATGAGGTCGGCGCCGGCTCGGCGGATAGCGACGAGCGTCTCGCGGGCGGCCTTCTCGAGGTCGACGATCCCGCGGGCGGCGGCGGCGTGGATCGTCGCGTACTCGCCGCTTACCTGGTACGCCGCGAGCGGGAGGTCGAAGCGGTCCCGCGCCCTCGCGAGCAGGTCGAGGCTCGTGAGGGCGGGCTTCACCATCAGGATGTCCGCTCCCTCGGCGGCGTCGAGCGCCATCTCCCGGAGGGCTTCGCGGCCGTTGCGGGCGTCCATCTGGTAGCCGGCACGGTCACCGAATTCGGGGGCCGACCCCTCGATCTCCCGGAACGGCCCGTAGAAGGCCGAGGCGTGCTTGGTCGAGTACGCCAGGACGCCGGTCCCCTCGTAGCCGGCATCGTCGAGGGCGTGCCGGATCGCACCGACCTGGCCGTCCATCATGGCGCTCGGGGCCACGACGTCGGCGCCCGCGCGCGCGTGCGCGAGCGCGACGCGCTGAAGCCGTTCGACGGACGCGTCGTTCGCCACATCGCCGTCCTTCACGACCCCGCAATGGCCGTGGGTCGTGTAGGCGCACAGGCAGACGTCGGTCGCCACCACCAGGTCCGGAGCCGCCTTCTTGAGCGCCCGAACCGCCTCGGGGACGAGGCCGGTGTCGGACCACGCGTCGCTTCCCTCGGCATCCTTCGTGCGGGCGACCCCGAAGAGCAGGACGGACCGCACCCCCTCCGAGGCGAGCGTGCGGCCGAAGGGGCCGATCCGTCCGAGCGGGTACCTCGCAACGCCCGGGCACGACGGGACCGGGGTCGGGCCCCCTCCGCCCGGTCGGACGAACAGCGGGAGCACCCATCGGTGGCTCTCGAGATCGGTCTCGGCGATCCAGTCCCGAAGGGCGGCCGTGCGACGCATGCGTCGAGGCCGGACGACGGCCGAGGGGCGCGCGGGCCGGCCACCGTGCTCGATGACTCGGGAGTTCATTCGATCCCCGCGGGGAGAAGTGGGCGCGTAAAGCGTTGTGCCGTCAGCGAGGGCGTGACGGAGATGCGGACAAAGCCGGCGGCCCGTGCGGCTCGGGCCGAGCGCGGTCCGATCACGACCAGCCGGACGCGGCGGGCGAGCCGGGCGAGCGAGGGCGGGTCGAGGGCGGCGACCAGCGCGCGGAGGGCGGAGGGGCTGCTCGCAACGATCAGGTCCGCGCGCGCGAGACGGGCGCGTTCCGCCCGCCCGAACCGGGCCCGCAGCCTCGTCCGATAGACGACGACGTCCGTTACCGTGTGGCCGCGAGCGCGAAGGGCGCGAGCCAGGGACGGCCCCGCCCGGTCGGAGCGGAACCGCAAGATCCGCCGCCGCCCCCGGCCGATTGCCCGGGCGACGGCCGCCCCACCGAGCCCCGGCGGCTCCCGCACGTTCGTGACCCCGACCGACCGCAGCGTCGCGGCGGTTGCGGGTCCGCTCGACCAGTACCGCACGCGGCGGGCCCGTCGGCCCTCCTCGCGCCACGGGACCACGCCGGCAAGGACGCCGGATCGGCTCGTGACCACGACGTCGTCGACCGCGCCGAGCGCCGAGAGGGGCGGGCGCCACGCGGACGGGGGGAGCGGTACCGGTTCGACCACCACGAGGCGAGTGACCTTGGCCCCCCCGACGCGAAGCGCTTCGACGATCGGCTCGAGGGCGTTCGGTCCGGTGAGCAGCACGACCCGCACGCGACCGTGAGGCACGAGCTCCTCCTACCGGGTCTGGGCCAGGATCTCGTCCCCCCCGGCGGAGAGCACGGCGCGGCCCAACGAGCGGCCGATCGCCTCCGCGTTCGAGGTCGGTCCCCGGCGGCTGGCGCGAACGCTCCGTCGACCGTCCGGCGCGAGGACCTCGCCCACGAGCGAGAGCCTCGCTCCCCGAACGGTCCCGAGGGCGGCGAGCGGAGACCGACAGTCCCCGCCGAGCTCGGCGGAGAACGACCGTTCGGCGAGGACGGCCGCGCGGGTGGCAGGGTGGTCGAGGGCCGCGGCGACCCGTTCGGACGGACCGTCCCCCTCCCGAACGGCCACGACCAGCGCTCCCTGGCCGGGCGCCGGCAGGTACTCCCGGGTGGGAAGGACCCGACCGATCGACCGGGTTCGGTGGAGGCGGGCGAGACCGGCGACGGCCAGCACGATCGCATCGACGCTCCCGTCCCGGACGAGCCCGAGGCGCGTTCCGACGTTGCCGCGCACTTCCTCCACGACGAGGTCGGGGCGGCGTCGGAGGAGCTGGGCCCGGCGCCGCACGCTGCTCGAGCCGACACGCGCGCCTTTCGGGAGCCGGCCGGGCGCCACTCCGCGGCGGACGACGAGGCAGTCGCGGGGGTCGGCCCGACGTACGAAGGCCGCGAGGCGGAGGCCGGAAGGGAGGATCGACTCCACGTCCTTGGCGCTGTGCACCGCGAGGTCGATCTCGCCGCGTGCGAGCGCGAGGTCGATCGCATCGGTGAAGTCGGGCGAGCCGCCCGCCGCGGTCTCCCGGTCCCCGCTCGTCACGATCGGGACCGGGCGGAACCGCATCTCGGGGAACCGCCGAACGAGTCGACGCACCACCTCGTCCGTCTGGAGGAGCGCGAGCGGGCTGCGACGCGTCCCGATCCTCACCCGCTCGGTCACGGGTCGAGCGTCGCGGGATCGAACAGCTCGAGGGCGAACCGCCGCAGCCGTTCCCCCTCCGGACCGGGCGGCAACGAGCGCAGCCGCTCGGTGGGCGAGAGGAGGAGTCGCGCGACCAAGCGGCGCGTCAGGCGGTCGACCGCCACCTCCTGTTCGGCCGTAAGCGTCCCGAGGAACGGGCGGGCGCGCTCCAGCTCGGAGCGCCGGAGGGTCTCGATCGCGCTCCTCAACACGTCGATCCACGATTCGAGGGCCCGACGTTCGAACTCGCGGTAGTGCCGGTCGACCGCCTCGTCCAGACGGACGTCGGAGTCAACGTCCGTGGGTCCCGGGTGGCGGTGGGCGCCCAGTTCTCCAAGGTCGACCAGCTGGACGTTCGGGGCTCCCCGGACCGCGGGGTCGATGTTTCGGGGCACTCCGAGGTCGATCAGGACGAGCGGCCGGGAGGAGGGAAGGTCGCCCCCATCGAGGCACCGCTCGCCGCTCTTCGCGGCCGCGATGACGCCGTCGGCGACGGCGAGCTCATCGGCGAGCTCCGGGACTCGGACGGCCCGGGCACCGGTCCCGCGGAGGAACCGGTCGTCCGGGACTCGTTCGCGATAGACGACCGTGACACGGGCGGAGCTCGCGAGGCACTCGGTGACCTGGCGGCCCACTGTCCCGGCACCGATGACGACGACCCGGGGGAACGGCCGGGCGACTCGCTCGAGGAGGGCCGTCGCGGCGATCGCCGCGATCGACTGCGACGACGGCACCGAAGGCGCGAGCTCGTCCGCGGTCGCCGCCGCCGACTCGAGGAGCTCGCGAAGGAGGGGCCGGGGGTGTCGGCTCCAGGTCCGGCGCGCGGCCGACCGTACCTGGTCCCGCACTTCACGTTCGCCGACCGCGAGCGACCGGCGGCCCGCCGCGACCTCGAACAGGTGATGAGCGGCCTCGCGGCCGGAGCGAATCCTCCACGCCGTCGGATCCCCCGGAAGTCGTCCCAGCCACCGGTCCGCTTCCTTCGGGTCGCAAGTGACCCCGTAGAGCTCTACTCGGTGGCACGTGACGAGCAGCGCCACCTCCCCGGTCGGGGCCGGGTCGTCGAACCAACCGTCGACCCGTTGGGCACTGACGGCCCTCGCCACGGCTTCGAGCTCGTCGATCGAGGTCGTGTCCAGGCTGAGCTCGAGATTGAACAGACGGAGCCGGGTCGGCGCCAAAGGGACGGTGACCGCGGACGCCGGCGTCGGATGAGGGACCGCGGCCACCCCATCGACGGGAGCAGAGACCACGGGCCCTCGACCGGCAGGGAACGCCCGCCCGACTTTAAGTGTCGAGGTACGAACGACGAAACCTCGTGCCCGGGGTGGGCCGCCGGGAACCTGGGGGCCGACCGGTCCGAGGCTCCGTATTCCGCCTTCCCCGCCGGGGTTCCTTCCCTCGCCACCGGAGCGAAAACACCCCTCGCCTCTACCTCCACGGCCCGGCGGCCCAACTTCGGGAACCCTCTTACTTTCCGAGAGCATGGACATGAGACGGCGATGTCGGAGCCGGCCGCGCCGCGATCCCCGAACGCCCCGCCCGGGACTCCCCCGTCTCCGTCGCCCCGGGTCGCCCCGACAGGGAGAGCGCGGACGGCTCACGGGTTGCCGTTCTTCACCGCGGTCGGGTCGGCGCTGGTGATGCTGCTCCTCGTGCTGGCGATCGTGCTCGCCCCCTTCCTCGGGCCCCCCGGCGGCGCCCCAGGCTCGGGGGACCTACTTTCGTTCACGGAGGCGAGGGGCATCGCCGACCGGCTCCTCGGGGGCATCGGGAGCGTCCCGTGGAACCTTCTGGACGCCGGTGGAGTGCTTTCCTCTACGGTCCTGACCTTGCCTTCGAGCTTCGCCGTGCTCGAAAATGCCACGCTGGGAGGGCTTTCGTGCAGCACGGTCCCGGGTCCCACCAACCTCTCGGTACCGGGGAGCAACGCGAGCCGAAGCGACGGAATCGCACCGATCTGGCTGTTCACGTACGGGGAGGCTTCCGCTTTCGCCGAGGTCGCGGTCGTCGGCGGCGTCGCACATCTCTTGCTCGACTACAGCGGACCTTGCGGGTCCTTGCTCGCGGGATCGGAACGGACGGTGCCCCCGCAAGCGATCGACAGCACCCGGGCCGCGAGAGATGCGGCTCCCTTCGTCACGCCGTATCTCCGGCTGCATCCGTACGCCAACGAAGTCATCAGCCTCTTCGGGGGGTTCAACTCTTCCGCGAACCTGTCGAGTCCAGCCACCTGGTCGATCCTCCTCACGACCTGCCCGCTCTCCTCGAGCGGCCCGGCATCGGGGTCGGTGGCCTACGCCAGCCTGAACGCGACCTCCGGCGCGCCGCTCGGCAACTCGACCCTCGACCAGACCTCGTGCCCGGGCGCTCCCCTGCTGGCTTCGGCGCTCTCCTTCGGTTCCCCGGTGACCGTCCCCTCGGGAAACCTCACGACCGTCTCGTTCGCGGTCACGTCCGCCGCCGACGGAGTCCGCTGGGCGAACCTCTCGGCCCAGCTCCAGAACAGCGTCGGTGCGACGGTCTCTTCGGGGTGGAACCTTACGGCCGTCACGGCCGACGGGCGAACGATCTCGACGTACAACGTGGCGACAGGACTCTGGTCGAGCGGAGGCACCCAGCCGATCGAGGTCGGGGACTCCCTGGTGCTGGTGACCCTGATCGGCCTGGTGAGCGGGCCGGTCGGATTGCAGGGATTCCTCATCCTCAACGGGGTCGGGGGATTCGGCGGGTCGATCGCGCTGTTCCTTTGACCCATCGGTCCGATGGGGTCGGGAGAACGCGGGGAGGCCGAAGGTCGGTTCGGCCCCTCGTCCAGCCGGAAGGCCCGGGGACCACCCGATGGCGCCGCCCGGGACAGCTTCTCCCGGGGGTACCGCCACCGCCGGTTCGGTTCGGTGCGGGCTCAGGACCGGGGCGCGACACGTCCGGAGTCCGGGTCCCAACAGCAGGTTTTTATCCCCATCCATGCGTATCAACGTCCACGGACCCCGCGTCACGCGGGAGCCGGCCGAAAGGGAGGGGGAACGATTGACCCGCACGCATCGACAGGGTTCGGGGACGTCGGGCCACCCTTCGTTCGGCGATTTTTCGGCAGAGTCGGTTGAGATCGCTAGCCCCGCCCGGGTCGACGGCTGGCCACCGGAGCGCGACACGTTTGCCGTGCGTCGCGCGCCGTTCGGTCCTCGGCAGGGCGGAGCATGGGGATCCCAGACCTAGCGTTTCCGCTCCTGGCCTCGTCCGCGGTCGCGGCGACCGTGGGAATCGCGCTCTATGCGCTCTACGCCCGATGCTATCTGGCCGTTCCCCCAAACCGGGCCCTTGTCCTCTACGGGCGGCGGGCCCCGGCGCGCCGCCGCGACCTCGTGGGCCGGGCCGAGGGGATCGAAGTGCGTTCGCCGCGCGTCGTGGTCGGTGGCGGAGCGTTCGTGGCGCCCTGGGAAAAGGGAGTGGGCCACCTCTCCCTCGACCCGGTGGCCGTGGACGTCCCCGTACGCACCGTGCACGCCCTCGAGGGGATCCACGCCACCGGCTGGGAGGCCCGCCTCGCGATCGAAGCGAAGATACCCGCCGAGCCCGCGCTCCTCGCGACCGCGGCCGAGAACTTGCTCGGCCGCAGCGAGGACGAGGTCCGCGCGATCGTCCGACGGGCGGTCGAAGACGTGGTGCCGGGACTGCTCGCCCGCTTAGGACCGGGGGACGGCGAGCCGGACTGGGATCATCTCGCCGCCGAGGTCGAGGCGTCGGTCGCCGCGGACCTGGTCGGGTGGGGGCTTATCGTCCGGCGGCTCAGCTTCACCCAGCTCCACCGCATCCTCCCCGCCGAGCCCGCGTCGGCGAGCGGGCCCGCGAAGACGGTCCCGGTCCTCCCCTCGACGCCCGGTCCGAGGGAGCTCGCGGCGGCCGTGGGCCGGCTCGAGGCCCGGCTCGTCCGGGCCGAGCGCAGCCTCGGGCTCGTCGGGGCCGAGGTCCTGCGCCTGCGCCAGGAGGCGCCCGGCGCGTTCGATGGGATCCCGCGGCCGTCCGTCCTCGACCTTCCCCTCGGGTACGGGATTCCGGTGGACCTCGGAGGGACGGAGGGGACCTTCGTCTCCGATCACGATTCGATGGGGGGCGAGCCTTCGCTCCGACCCCGCCCGGCACCGATCGGTGCCGGACCGGGGGAGGGAGGGCGCGGGCCGCGACCCCTGTTGGATTGAACCGAGCAAGGAGAGAACGAGAACCATGTGTCCAGCAGCGATCTTGGGCGACCGAGCGTGCGGAAAGACGACCTTCCTGGGACTGCTGTACGCGGCCCAGGTAAAGTACGGAACGCGGGTCATCGACTCGTTCCGGTTTCACGCGCCGCTCGCATCGCTCCGGTTGATGAGCCAGGTCTACGAGGGAATGAAGGACGCCCGCTTCCCGGGCGCGACGCTCAAGGACGAGATGACCGAGATCGGGTTCGTCTTCGGCTACAGGAAGCCGATCGCCGGCCGCCTGCCGGCGTCGCTCAAGGACAAGAACTGGGTGAATCCGTTCGCGAAGCTCTCGTTCGCGGCCTACGATGTCTCGGGCGAGGACGTCCAGGAGTTCATCGAAACGGGGGTCGCCGCGAGCCCGATCATCCAGCAGCTCCTGAAGAGCCACGTCGTCGTGATCCTGGTCGACTGCAGCAAGATGACGACCGAGATCGATTCCCCGATCTTCCGGCAGATGCTGAAGTACGACAGCGAGGTCGCGTCGCTGCTCGTCTCGCTGCAGACCTACAAGAAGCAGGAGTTCTCGCGGATGAAGACGCAGGGCTTGAGCGTCGGCAACCCCGTGATCTACCCCGCGATCGTGCTGTCGAAGTTCGACAGCGTCCGGGACGAGGTCCTCGTCAAGCTGGGCCTCCACCGCGGCGTGCCGAACGGCGACCAGAAGCGCAAGCGCAAGGAGTACGCGGAAGCCCTCCTGCGGGTCTTCATGCCGCAGACGCTCAGCCAGATCCGGGGCGGGAAGGTCGCCGGGGTCAACTTCGACCAAGCGGCGTACTTCTTCAGCTGGGTCCGGACCGAGACCGCGGAAGCCGGCATGCAGCCGGTCGGCGCGCCGCGGATCGTCCGCAAGGGGTTCTCGGCGGACGGCGGGGCGGAGCCGGACTTCTCCTACGACGACTACGTCGCGTTCATCGAGCACTTCCGAGATGTGGCGAACAAGGTCCCGGACGAGATCGTCGAGCAGACGACCCTCCAGACCCCTCCCACGGCCGCGACGGCCTAGGCCGCGGGCCGCGGGCGGTCACGGACGACGCACTACGGAGGGAACCACGATGGACGACGAGACGACGCTCGCGCTCGAGCACTGGATCTACGGCGCGAGCCACGAGAAAGGGTACGGGGTCAAGGCGGAGTCGCACGGATTGAACGGGCCGCTCTACATGCGCTACCTCGAGAACCACCTGACCCCGGTGCGGGTCGAGAAGACGGCGAACGGGGGAACGCTCATCGACGCGCGGATGGTCCACCCCGCGCCGGCGAACGACGAGGTGCTCCTCTCGATCCTCGGGCGCGGGGTCGCGGACGAGTACAATCGACCGACGATCGCGAACCACACGGTCGTGATCCCGGCGAGCGCCCTGCGCGCGGGCCGGCTGACCCTCGCCGACGTCGAGGCCGCTGCGATCGACTACGACCGTCGGTACCCGAAGGCGGCGGGCCGGATCGACGCGATCCCGGTGCGCCTGAGGGGCCCCGAGGCGCCCCGCGACCCCGCCGGCGTCGGGATCCGCCGCCTCATCACGAAGGCGGCGGTCGACACGCTCGCGAGCCGATTCCTGGGCGACCGGCAGGGCCGCATGCTCGTGCTCTGCCGCGGGTCCACGAACCAGTACCGCAACGAGCTCCTCTACTGTCTCGTCGAGCTCCTCCACGCCGGCGGAGAGATCCCGCTCTTCCCCGCGATCAGCGATGCGCCGACGCTGAGCGCCATGAATCACTTCCGGCTCGCGATCTCCTCCCGCGGGGTCCGGGCCGACGGTTCGTGGACGCTCCTCGACGCGAGCATCGACGAGCCCGCGCTGCCGCCCGTTCGGGGGAAGAACCCCCTCTACGGTAGGATCGCGGAGGCGTTCGCGGCCGCGTAACGGCCCGACGGGAGATCGTTCGGAGAGCCGGGCCCGCATCGTCGTCGCGCACGGAGGGTCCGACGTGGGGAGCGCGCTCGTGGTCGGCGACCCCGGCGCGGGGCTCACGACCTTCGTGGGACTCCTCTACACCGCCGAGCTTCGCTTGGGGACCCAGGTCGAGGACCGGTTCCGCTTCTCGGCCGAACGGGAGACGATCCGTCAGCTCGAGGGGATCTACGGGGAGCTCGTCGCCGGGCGCTTTCCCGAACGGGACGTGAACTGGGAGACGCACCCCGTGTCGTTCACGCTCGGCTTCCGGGGCGGACGCCTGAGGCGGGGGGGACGGGGCGGAGGGGTGCGCGACGAGGGGTTCGATACCGTGCGGGTCCAGGTCGGTGGCATCTCGGCGCAGGAGATCTCGGAGCTCGCCGACCGGGACGCGATCCTCGAGGATTCGACTCGGCGACTCCTGCGGAGCCCGGTGGTCCTGCCGCTGATCGACGCGTCGCGGCTGGAGGACGACCCGGAAGACGCGACGCGCCGGATCCGGGCGCGCTACGACCGGCTGCTCGCCACGACGCTCGAGGTCATCGGTCGCTTCCTCGCCGCCGAGCCCGACCGTCGGTCCCGCACGATGCACCCGTTGTTCGTGGTGACGAAGTTCGACCGGTGCCCTCCGGCCACCCGGTCCGCGCTGGAGGTCCCCGACGGCGATCCGGCCACGTGGTCGGCCGACGCCCGCGCCCGACTCGGCGATCGGATGCTCGCCCGTTTCTTCCCCCGGGCGGCCTCGTCGCTCGCCGCGCGGTCGACGGGGGGGAAGCTCCGCGTGGCCCGCCCGAAGTGGTACTTCAGCAGCCTCGAAGTGACCTCGGGTCCACAAGGCCCCCGGGTCGTACGACGGTCGCTCGCGCCGTTCGGAGGTTGGGAGCCGGTCTACCCGTTCGAGGAGTACCGCGCCTTGATCGAGGAGCTCGCGGAGCTCGCCCACCAGCTCCCGGGCCTCGACTTCGGGGAATAGCCGCAGGAGATCGTCGCGAGGCCCCCCGAAGCGGGACGGAGCCCGCGTTCGGTCCCTCCGGCCGGCCCCTGGGGACGTCCGCGCCGGGGACGATCAACGCGGGGGCTCGGCCCGGAAACTGAACCCCTGCCGGTGGTCCCCCTCTCGGACGACGATCCAGCCCGGGAGCTCCCAGCGCCCGTCCTCGGGGTGCCACTGTGGGTCCCCCTGAGCGAGCTCTCCCAGCTCCGCCTCGAGGTACTCGTGGTCCGTGGAGACTTCCGGCACGAGCGCGCCTTTTTGGAGAAGGGAGACGAGAAGCGGAAGGCCGGTGGGGCGACCCCGCCACTTCACCGACAGGAACGACTTCCGTACGCTGCCGTCGAGGAGGAGCAGGGTCCTTAGGGCGGCGTAGGCGGGCCGGCTTCGAGCGTCCTTCGGAGGGGAATCGAGGCGTCGCCGCTCCCGCCGGTGTTCTTCGAGGAGACCCCGCCAGGTCTCCGGCTCGACCTCTTCCGCACCCCAGATCGAGCTCGCGTCGACCTCTTCGGGCGGGGGCTCCGACGGGGTCCCCCCTTCGGACGTCCGATCGTCGCCCGACCTTCGGGTCCGTCCCGACGCGGTGCGGGCGGCCCGACCGATGACGAGGCTGTACGCGAGGGCCGCCCCCGTCGCCCCCGCGGCCGGAGGGCGCAGAACGACCTCGTCGCAGTCCGGATATCGGTTCGGGTGGAGCAACACGAACGGACCGGTCTCCGGCGCGCTGAACAGGAGAGCGAGCGAGTCGTTGATGGTGGGCACTTGACGCCGCACCGCGAGCTCGCTCAGGCGGACGAGCGGCACGGACGGTTCGGCCGGACGCGGGCGGGCGGCCAGGTCGTCCAGGAGTGCCTGGGCGACCTCCGCCAGGATCTGCTGGTGCGCGGTGCGTCCGAGGGACGCCTCCGCGGCGCGATCGCGCGTGAGGCCGCGTTTGAGCTTCTGGCGCAAGGGGCCCGCGCGGGCCGCTTCCTCGCGCACGGCCCAGAGGCGAAAGTTGATCCAAGGCTGGAGGCGACCGCCGCCGACCCGTGAGTCCGCGAACAGTCCGGCCCAACGCTCGGCCATCTTCGAGCTCCACGCCGGATCGTTCGGACTGTCCCGGAACCAGCGGAGCACCTGCTCGCGCAGGATCGCCCCCGCGCTGAGGGGGTCGTCGACCTCGTTCTTGATCCGTACCATGAGCGCGGCCGTCCGCCGGACGATCGCGGTCAGCGTCGTCGCGTCCGGTTCCGCGGCCTCGACCAGTCCCGTGAGCCGGAGGGTGTTGAGCAGTTCGAGATCGAAGCGCTCGGTCGGGTCGGTCTTCAGGAACTGCGCTACCACCGGGGAGGTGACCGAGCCGCCGATCTCCCGCGTCGCGTCGTTCCCGTACGCGATCGGTTTCGGGTCCGGCGAGCCGCCGGACCCTGCCTCGGCCGGGGGGTCCGGTCCCTTTCGGTCGATGACCACCTTGGGCACCGAGCCGTCGGGGCGATCGCCGCGCTCCCCGGCGTCGTCGCTCCCGAAAAGACCAAGGCGCACCAGTTCGCGTTGCCGATCGCTACGCTCGTGCGCGATGCGCGCCCGCTCGGCCGCCCTCCGCGCTTCGCGGTCCTTCCAGATGCGGTCGGCGTCCGACTCTTCTGCCATCGACAGGGGCGAGGCCGTTCCCCATCGAGAAAAAGTGGAGCCTCGGAGCATTAACGGTTTCGGAACTGCGCGGGGGAGCCCGTGCCTCGGGCCGAGCCCCGGTCGCCGCGCTCGGGACGGCGACCGGGCGCCGGTGCCTTCGACCTAGGGAAGCAGCGACAGCGCACGCGGCCGCTCCGGCCCCCCCAGAACCCGAGTAGGACCATGACGTTCGGCGCACCCTTTTCTACCCTGGCGGCCGCTCCAATGCGCATTGGAGTGTCGTATAACCGTAGTGATTTTTGTAGTGGCATGCTTTCACACGGGGCGGGCGGCCAACCGCCCGGGAAAGCGAAATGAGACTCAGAGGGAGAGGAGTTTTAGCGAGAGACCTCGCCGTGGCCTTGGTGGCCCTGTCGATGCTCCTGCTCAGTGGGAGCACCCTAGCCGCCCCGGTCCAGGGGGCGGGGGCGGCAACGGCGACGGCGCCCGTGGCGTCGTTGGGACACGCGCCGACGTACGTAGGTCCGGCCAGCAAGTTCATGCTGGCCACGGGACCGATCCGGGTCACCCCGACCCTCGGTCTCTCGATCGCGGGCGGGGCGGCGGCGGGGTCGAATGCTGCCCAGTATCCGTCGTTCAATCCGCGTCCCGCGCTCGACCACCCGGTCGCGGGATCGGTGGGCCTTGCGGCGACCGGGAACACCGCGACGCTGACCGTTCCGCCCGTCGTGAGTTGCCAACCGATGGGACCGGGGTGCGACGCCATCAGCACGTACAACGGTGGCGCGAAGACCAACGGCGCCGGGCTCAACTCGGTCGACAGTGCCGGAGTCTTCGGGGGCACGGTCGAGCCGCCCGACCAGGGGATGTGCGCGGGCAACGGCTACGTGATGGAGATCGTCAATCCGAACGCCCTGCGGGTCTTCCACTCGAACCTCGCAACGGCGTCGGCCGACATCTCGCTCGACAGCCTCATGGGGCTCACCCAGGCCGGGTTCAGCAGCGGCGGCGACGTCCAGTGCCTCTACGACCAAGGATACGGCGGACACTGGTTCGTCATCGAGATCGTCTCGACGAACTCCGAGGCTTCGGGCGGCACCTTCGCCGGCTGCTTCGCGGGCGTCGAGGAGGGCTGCCTTGAGGGGATCGCGGTCAGCGTGACCAACGACCCGACGGGGGCGTACAACGTCTACTTCCTGAACCCGAACATGGTCAACAGCGACCCGGGCACGGGATTCCTCCTGAACGACTACGCGAAGATCGCGACCACGCAGGACGCGTTCCTCCTCTTCTACGACGAGTTCATCCTGAACGGGAGCCTGATCCCTGCGTGCCCCGCGTACGGCTGCTTTGGCTTCAACGGGGCCCAGGAGTTCGCGATCAGCAAGAAGGCGATGGAGCTCGGCTTCGGGGTCACGAGCGGGTTCTTCAACGTAGCGTACGAGAACATGGGACTCGACCCGACGATCCAGCCTCCGGACGGGGCCTGTGCCTCCACGGGATACACGTGCTGGTACCAGGTCATCCCGGCCCAATCTCCGGACCCGTCGCAGTACGACAACGCGTGGGGCGGGAGCGGCTTCATGCTCGGCTCCCTCGACTTTGTGGGCGCGGGAGACAACCGGATCGCGGCGTTCTATTGGACGGGGCTTTCGAACCTCGCGACCGTCAGCTGCGCCACCTGCTCGGGGATCTCCTTCGGCGGGCAGTTGTTCACGGGCCTCGAGGCCTACATGGACGAGGGCGGTTCATGTCTCGCGAGCCTCGGCGGAAACTGCGGCCTGGCCCCCCAGAAGGCGGGGCCGGTGCCCCTCGGAGCCAACTGCGTAGCGTTCGGGCTCGCTAAGGCCGTCAAGAGCTGCCCCGAGAACGGGATCGCGACGAACGGGGACGGCTTCACCGAGGTGTCGTATGCGGAGGGCCAGATCTGGGGAGCCGTCGCGACGCTCGTCACCCAGAAGTTCGGCTCGGGAACGTGCGGCCATTACGCCAAGTGCGAAACGCACGTCGGAGCGGCGTACTGGGTGATCGGCACGGGAACCTTCGGGAAGACCGGCATGCTCGGCCTCACGAGCCAGGGCTACGTCAGCGCGGCGCACGAGGACCTCGCGTTCCCCACGATCGCCGGCGCCGACCACCTCTGGCAGGGCGCGATCATCTCGTTCACCCTCTCGGGGAACGGCGGCCCCACGCACGCCAACAACGGGGGCTTCTTCCCCAGCAGCGCCTTCGGGCGGCTGACGGCGACCTCCGGCGGGCTCGTCGGGGGGACCATCCACATCACGGCGCTCGGCAAAGGTGCCCAGGACGGCTTTAGCGAGTACCTCGGCTACCCCGGAAACACGCGGCCGCGTTGGGGTGACTACGGAGCGGCGATCTTCGTTCCGGGAGCGAACGGCGGGTTCTTCTTCGCGTCGGAGTACATCCCGTCGCCGAACTGCAGCCCGTCGGCGTTCCTGAACGACCCCTCCTGCGGTGGGACACGGGCCCCGTACGCCAACTTCGGGACCTCCCTGAGCGTCGTGGGATAGAGCCGGCCTCCCCGACGTCGGTCTTTAACCCTTTCCTCCCTTTTTCTCTCCCATCTTCGGCGCGGGCCGTCGCATCGCCCGGGGCGAGGGCCGGGCCGGTCGGACCCTCGAACGGTGGCCCGACGGAGTCAGAGACTCTGCGCCGGCGGCTCCCGCGCCGCGGCGAGCGGCCCGCCACGGGCGGCTCGTCCGAGCGGTCCGCAAGCCCGTCGAGCGGCTACGGCACGTTCTCGGACGATCCGGGTCCGGGGCTCTCCCCGATATTGAGAATCATCGTCTTGATCTCGGTGAACGACTCGATCGTCCACCGGCCGGCGACGCGTCCGAGGCCGCTACGGCCGAATCCGCCCCAGGGGTGGTTGTAGTCCCAGTAGAGTACCGGGTCGTTGACCACGACCTGTCCGGCCTTGAGGTCGCGGGCGAGACGGAACGCCCGCTGGAGGTTGGCGGTGTGCACCGCCATCGACAACCCGTACCGGGGCAGGTTGGCGACCTCGACCGCCTCGTCCAGCGTTCGGAAGGTGAGGAGCGGGGCGACGGGGCCGAACGTCTCGGAGTTCCCGAGCAGCATGTCGGTGGTCACGCCGTCGACCAAGGTCGCCGGATAGTACTGTCGCGTCGGCCGATCGATCGCACGGTGCCCCCCGACGACGACCGTCGCGCCTTGGCGCACGCCGTCGGCGACGTGGCGTTCGACCTTCTCGATCGTCGGCTCGTTGTTCATGGGACCGAGGTCGGTCGACTCCTCCCGGGGGTCGCCGAGCCGCCAGCGTCGCGCCTCCTCCGCGACCTTCGTCGCGAGCCGGTCGTGGACCCGCTCGTCGACCAGGATCCGGCCGTTCGCGCAACAGACCTGGCCGGCGTTGTTGAAGCAACCGAAAGCGATATCCCGCGCCGCCTTCGAGAGGTCCGCGTCGTCGAGGACGATGAGCGGTCCCGCTCCGCCGAGCTCGAGCCCGATCTTCTTGAGTCCGGCCCGGTGGGCGATCTCCTCGCCGGTCGACGTCTCGCCGGTGAAGCAGAGCCCGTCGACCGATCGGTTCTCGACCAGTTCCCGACCGGCCGTGGATCCGGGGCCGGTGATGAGGTTCATCGCCCCCCTCGGCACCCCCGCCTTCTCGATCGCCTCCACGAAGTGGACCGCGCTGATCGGGGTCGTCGACGCGGGCTTGAACACGACCGCGTTCCCGCAGATCAACGCCTGGACCACGAACTCCGCGGGTATGAGCCACGGGTAGTTCCAGGGAGTGATGACGCCGACCACGCCGAGAGGCTCCCGGCGCAGAAGGTACGTCGTTTCCGGCTTCGAGTAGCCCTCGAGCGTCGGGGTCTCGATCCGCTTCAGGTCCTCGGCGCTCCACAGGAGGTTCGGGATCGTCTCCGCGACCTCCGTCCGGGCCTCGCGGATCGGCTTTCCCTGCTCGAGGGTCAGGTCAAGGGCCCAGGCGTCGAGGTGGGGTCGGATCGCCTCCGCGACCCGATACGCGATCTCCGCCCGCTCCTTGATCGACAGCCTCGCCACGGTCCGCTGGGCGGCCCGCGCGGCGTCGACCGCCCTTCGAACGTCCTCGCGACCGGCCTCGGGAAGGGTCGCCAGTCGCTCGCCCGTGACCGGACTTCGCACGTCGAAGGTCGCCCCGCTCGTCGCGTGGCACCACTCCCCGTCAATGTACATCCGGTAGCTCGCGAGCGGCATCGAACCGGCTCCCGGCCGGCGAACGGGTTCCCGAGTTAAACCCTACCGATAGGGACCGGAACCTGCCGTAAGCCTGGCCCACGGAGCTCCGGAGCGGCGCCAGTTGACCAAAGACGGATAAGACGATGGGCCGATGGGCCGGCCATGCGCGAACCGGCCGAATCGTCCCCCGCCGGTGGTCGGCCCCCGGGAGCGTCTCCGACGGCCGCGTCCGGGCCGGCCGGGCGGGCGGAGCCCCGGTCGTCGACGGACCTGGGCTCAGCGGCTTCGACCGACTGGGTCTCGCGGTACGCCGCGAAGGTCCGCACCGCCGAGGCCGCGATCACGGCCGTGGCGAGCGGGGAGCACATCTTCATCGGCTCGGGGGCCGCCGAGCCCCAGGAGCTCGTCGCGGCGCTGGTGAAGCACGCGGAGACGGTGTTCGGCACCGAGATCGTCCACATCATGACGCTCGGCCTCGCGCCGTACGTCGAGCCGAAGTGGGGCGAGAACTTCCGTCACAACGCGCTCTTCATCGGGCCTAACGTCCGGGACGCCGTGGCCCAGGGCCGGGCCGACTACACACCGATCTTCCTCGGAGAGATCCCCCGACTGTTCGAGACGGGACGCGTGACGATCGACGTCGCCCTGATCGAAGTGAGCCCACCCGACCCTCACGGGTACTGTTCCTACGGCGTCAGTACGGACATCGTGAAGCCGGCGACGGAGGCGGCGCGCCTCGTCATCGCCGAGGTGAACGCCCGGATGCCCCGAACCCTCGGCGACTCGTTCGTCCACGTCGACGACATCGATCTCCTCGTCCCCGTCGACTACCCGATCCTCGAGGCGGTGATCGGAGTGCCGGACGAGACCGCCCGGAGCATCGGACGGTACATCGCGAACCTGATCGAGGACGGCTCGACGATCCAGATGGGGATCGGCACGATCCCGGACAGCGTGCTCGAGTTCCTGCGGGAGAAGAAGAACCTGGGCGTCCACACCGAGATGTTCTCCGACGGGATGATGCACCTGGTCGAACGGGGCGTGATCACGAACATGAAGAAGACGCTCCACAAGGGCAAGGTGGTCGCAGCCTTCTGCATGGGGTCGAAGCGGCTCTACGAGTTCGTCGACAACAACCCGTTCATCGAGTTCCACCCGGTGTCGTACACGAACGACCCGTTCGTGATCGCGCAGAACGACCGGATGGTATCGATCAACAGCGCCCTCGAGGTCGACTTGACGGGGCAGGTCTGCGCCGACAGCCTCGGCGAGTACTTCTACTCGGGGATCGGGGGCCAGGTCGATTTCGTCCGAGGCGCAGCGCGGTCGAGAGGCGGCAAGCCGATCATCGCGCTCCCGTCGACGGCCGAAGGGGGGACGGTCTCGCGCATCACGTCGCAGTTGAAGCCGGGCGCCGGGGTCGTGACGAGCCGCGGCGACGTGCACTACGTGATCACCGAATGGGGCGTTGCCTACCTGCACGGCCGGACGATCCGGGACCGCGCGCTCGCCCTGATCTCGATCGCCCACCCGAAGTTCCGCCCTGGCCTCATCCGGGAGGCGAAGCGGCTCAAGTTCGTCCCCGAGGACGTCCCCGAGATCTCCGAGCTCGGGATGGTCTATCCGAGCCAGTGGGAGACGACCCACACGTTCGACGACGGTACGCGGGTGTTCTTCCGGCCGGCGAAGCCGACCGACGAGGAGATGATGCGGGACCTCTTCTACCGCCTCTCCGAGCAGACGATCTACCAGCGGTTCTTCCGCTCGCTCAAGTCGCTCCCGCACCGCGACCTGGTGCACTTCGTGCACATCGACTTCACGGACGAGATGGGCGTCGTCGGGATCGTGGAGGATCCCGAGAAGCCCGAACGCGAGGAGATCGTCTGCATCGGACGCTACTTCGTGAACCGGGCGACGAACATTGCCGAGGTCTCCTACCTGGTGCGGGACGACTTCCAGCACCGAGGGATCGGGTCGTTCCTCGTCCGCTACCTCTCACGGATCGCCCGGGAGAACGGCGTCGCGGGGTTCGACGCGGAGATTCTGCCGGACAACTCCGCGGCGATGAAGGTCCTCCACCGTCTCGGTTACCCCGTCGAGACGGTGGTCGCGGCCGGCAACTTCCAGCTGCGAGTGATGTTCGGGAAGCCTCCCGGAGCGACGGCCGCCTGAGTCGACCGACCGGGGGCATCGCAAGAACGGGGCGACGTCCTCGCCGCCGGCCCGTCGCCTGGGAGGGGAGTCGACCGCCCCCCCTCAGGCGCGAAGGTGGGACGGCGCCCGCTCCTCCCCCGGAAGGGCCCGAAGCCCCCCGACCGCGGCGGGGGACCGGCAGCTCGCGCGAGGCCCGGTTACGGCAGGACCGTGATCTTCCCCGACCGGCCCTGAGATATCTGGAGCTTCCCCCGGAAGTCCCGGACCCAGCCGTCGGTGATCTTGAGCTTCTGGCCGACGCTGTAGCGCTTCGTGTCCTCGCCCCACAGGGTCAGGGTGATCGTTCCCGTTTCGTCCTGCAGCGTGGCGTCCGCCACCTGGGAGGCACCCCGAGAAGTGGTCACGTCGCGCACGGCAGAGATCGCCGTGATGGTCGCCTCGATCGTCGCATTCTGGTCCGCCCGGAGGGTGGCAATGCCGGTCATGTCCGTTCCGACCTACTCCACCGCCCGTAAAAGGGTCGCCCTACCCGTCCGTGTCCCCCGAAACGGCGCCAAGGGCCCCCGGCGATGTCGCGGTAGAGGAGGCAAGCCCCCGGGACCTTCGTCCCCCGGGGAGCGGTCCCGCCTCCCGACTGGCGTCGCACGGAGACTCCGGCGGGTGGCCCGTGGCGCCGCTTTCCCGCCCGAGGGGGCAACCGAACCGCGGATCGGCGCGGCGACCCGGTGGCGTGTCAGGCGCACCGCGTTGGCCGCCTTGGTCGCATCGCCGAGATTCGAGCCGTGGGAGTGCCAGGTCCGCCGTCGTGTGAGGAGCCCCCGACCGCCCCTCCCTGCCGAGGCTACCCTCTCGCGCGTCCCCGGCGTCGGAGCGCCCAAGGCGAGGGGTTCGACCGGCCTAGAACCCGCCGGTGACCCGTCCGGCCCCGGGAAGTCTTGCATCGCGAAACCTCCCGCGGAGACGACGCCCTATGACACCGCGAGAGCGAGGGCCGCGAAGACCGGGAGCGCTTTCGGCCGGCCGAAGGGTACGGCCCGGAGACGAGAGCAGAAGGCCGGTCGAGAAGGGCCGGGACCGAGGAAGTGGAGTCGCGCGAAGTTCTCGCCCATCTCCGAACCCGTAGGAAGTGCCGTCTCCACCGAGACCGGATTGCGGGTCGACAGGGCGCGGTCTCTCCTGAGGGTCGGGGCCGGTCGAGGGGATCCCCGGCCCGGGTCCGCCCTTCCGGGCGACCCCGCGCGGTTCGTAGGGCCGGACGCCCCTACCGTCAGCGCCCGCCCCAGGGCGCACGTCGCGACGAACCCCTCAGGAGCGGTTCATCCGGCTTAACGCGGGAAAGATGTACTCCGTGCTCGATTCGTACGGGGCGGTGCGGTTATGGGAGTGCCCTCGTCGGATGCGCTCGGGTCTCCTTCGGTGGTTTCGCGCGAGTCGAACATGTGGGGGGTTTCGCTCGTGCGACGCGCCCTCGAACGATTCGAGACGCTGATCGCCCTCGCGCTCGCGATCGCCTCCCTCGCTGTTCTCGAGGCATACCTGTCGTCCGCCGGCCGGCTCGACGTACGACTACCGTTCGGGCCCGTTCCCTTTGCGGAGTGGTGGTCGATCGGACTGAAGCTCGGAGTTCAAGCCGCCATCGGCGTAACGATCGCGGTCCTTGTGATCGTCGGGATCGTGGTCGCGGTCCGCGGACTGATCTCGTGGCGCCAAGGCGTTCGCACGATGGCGGAGGCCTCGCCGGAGTCCGGTCCGGCCCAGGTCGAAGCGGTCCGCCGGGCGCGGACCGATCACGCGACGACCCTCTGGCTCTTCCTCGTCTACGTACTCGCGGCCATCGTGGTCTCGGGCGCGTTCGAGGTCCTCAACTTGGGGCTGTCGTCCGCGAACCGGGTCGCGCTCCCCGACATGGTCGTTTCGATCGCGACCGGTATCGCCTCGAGCCTCGTCCTGGTGGCGATTTACTATTTCGGCGCACGGCACCTGGTCGAGTTGTTGTTCTCGATCTCTTCCCCTACCGGTCAACGGCTGCTCCTCCGCGGTCGCAACTTCCTCCTCGCGGGCGCGTTGGTGGGCGTGGGCGCGGCGCTTGCCCCCGTCTCCTGGATGTTCGAGCTGGCGGCCGTGGCTTCGCTCGTCATCATCCTGATCGGGGTCCGCCGCCTGAGCCGCGCGTATGCCCTCTGGCTCGCCGGGGACCGTCCGCCCCCGGCGCCGCTGGCCAGGTACCGGCCGAGCCCAGCATGAGCAGCTGACGGTCTGGCGGCCGATCGAGCCGAGATGGTTCGGCGGCGAAGCGGAACCTGCGGGCCAGGAACCCCCGGCCCGGGCGAACCGGCTTCCCCCGGAGCCGTTCGGATCCGATGGGGCGGGTAGCCAACCCTGAGGTCGGCCCGCGCCCCGGGGAAGTGGTTAGGCGAGCCGCACCGAGAGGCTCTGGTTGCCGCTGTCCGGACTGTTGTCCGTTCCCGCCCCGGACCCCGCGCATCCCAAATCGTTCGATGCGTCGGTCTCGTTCTCGGTCTGGTTCTGGTCGTCGTAGCTGTGCGCGCCCTGCGTCGAATCCATCACGTTGCTGCTGGGGCACGGGGCGGCGGTGGCGGTGTGCGACACCGCCAGTGCAGCTCCCGCCACTCCCGAAACGAGCAGCGCCGCGAGGATCACTCCCACGATCGGTCCTGGCATGGGGGACTACCTCGACCCCAGGTTCCCGGCGCGGGGGATGCGGCTTTTGGTGCGTGTCCCGCATTCCTTGGTGCATGGGCCGTCGTCGGGGGGTGAACTCCCCCGCCTTCCTCTCCCGAGCATCCCGGACCCGCCGGGTGGCTAGTGCCCCCTTCCTCGCCCGCAAGTCTCGCCGGAACCGGGGGCCCCGCGAGGCTACGGCGAGGCGGGCCCGCGCTCGTGCCCGCAGTGCCGGAGGAGCGCCTTCCGCCAATGCCGACGAAGCGACTCGTCCGGCGTTGCGGGCGAGTTTCGGGTTCACGGTATCCCGCAGCGGGGGTCAGATCGCGGACCGGCAGCGGGAACCCCTCTCTGCGGCCAACGGTTCGGGAAAGGACCGTGGGCGGGGACCCGGGCCGGGGAGGGAGCGGGGGGGCGGTCGCCCCGGCCCCGAGGGGGTATGGGTCTACCCGACAGGCGAAGGGTTCGTGAGATGACGGCCCCCGGCCGTTAAACGGTCGGAGTACGGGGGCTTCTAACTCCCTCAGCGATGCCCGAAAGGCGCCGGTAGCCCCGGCGCGAAGCCCCCGGCGATCCCGTGAGGGACCGTGCCCGAGGGTCCGGGCGGGAAGCCTCTCCGCCGGCTTCGGGGAAAGAAGGAGGCGAACCCCCCTCCCGGCGCGGCCAGACCCGGCGGGCCTACAGGATCTTCCCCGCGCGAACGACCGGGCTGCCGTCGACACGGACTTCCGCCCCCGCGAGGCGGACCGCCCCTCTAAAGTCCGAGGGGTTGCTCCCGCCGGAGTAGGTGTTCCCGCCCACGGTCAGCTGAACGGTGCCACGCTCCATGTCCTCCAGGTACGGCGCGCTCCGGAGCTTGGGGTTCAATCCGATAACGAGCGAGCCCGTCCGATCCCTCCCGGGTTTGCTCCGGGCGTACTTCTTGGCGAACTGGGTTTCTCCCTCCTCGAACGAGAACGAGGCCAGCTTCCCTCCCGAGAACTCGAACGCCCCGCCCGAGTACCTTGCCCAGGGAAACCAGACCTCGTCGTAGCTACTGCGGTTCGAAACGATTCTGCCCTCGGCGGTCTTGGAGTCCAGCGCGATCCGGAGCCTCCCTTCCGGAAGGTTCGCCATCATATCGAACTCACTGTAGGTCTTGTCGTTGGGGTGGGGGTGGCCGTCGTAGACCCGGCCCGGGGTTCCGGCCAGCGCCACCTCGAGGTCCGTTCCGTTGGGGTGGGTGATCCGGACCTTCCTCCCCCCGTTGAGCCCGCGGGCGAGGCGGCTTCCGCTACGCGTCACCTCCTCCGGGTCGGCGAGGCAGGCTTCGAGCAGGGCCCTCCTCCATCGCGGCCCGCTGACACCCCATTGACGGACACGCGTCTCGGTTACCCACCCCAGGCCCATACGCCCCCCCCGCAACCCGGTCGAACGGGCCAGCTTGTACCATCGGTCGAACCAGCCGGCCGCCCACTCGTCGAAGCTCTTCTCGTCGAGCTTCTCCAACCGAGCCGAGTCCGCCGGGCCCCAGAACTGCACGTAGACATCGGCCGCCGCGATGGCGGCCCACTCCGGGTCGGACAAGCGGCCGAGGGGTTTGGCCTGCCCGCGTTCCACCGCACTCCACCAGGCGTCGTCGTTCTCGTACGCGAGGAAGGCACTCCCGCCCTCTTGGCGGACCGCGTCCACCATCGCCGACGACATGGACAGCGTATGGTCCCAGGCTTCGACGATGACGTTCTCGTCGGGCTTGACGTGGAGATACTTCCTGACCAGGTTGCGGGCGGCGGCCCGTTCGAGGGAGGAGGGGCTCTCGCTCACGGCCGCCACCAGAACCGTGGCCCTTACTTCTAGCCTACCCGGCGCGAGCACCGAGGTCGGTTGGCCGGCTCGAGCTCAAGCGAGGCAGGGAGTCGAAAGGAGCTCGACATCTTAGATCGGTCGTTCGGGGACGAGCGCTTTCGGCTCACGGTTCTCGTCAGCCCGGAATCGATTCCGTCCGACGGTGTCGGAGATTCCTCGCGCCGATAGACGCCACCGTTCCGGGGTTTGGAGGAGGTCGGCCCGCCCTATTGTTAAACGTCAGGGGGCATTGCGTCTCCAAACCCAGAGAGCGCTGGCGATGCCCGGCTCGGTGTCAGCCGCCTCCCGATTGCGGGGAGGTCGAATGAAGTCCTGATCGCGCCCTCCTGCGAATTCAGGGCTGGCTACCGCCGGAGGCGCCCAACCACGCTCGGGGGGGGGGGGGGGGGGGAGAACGTGCCGCAAGCAGCCCGAGCCCCTCCGCCCGGCCCGGAGTGGTCCTAGAGCGATTTGAGATCCGTAACCCAGTGACGCCCGGGGGCCGGTAACCTTTGCAACTCGTGCCTGCGAGGTCTACTTGTCTGTCGGGGCGACGGGCTCTGCCACGTCTGAGGTCCCTGCCGCCTCATCGCCCTCTCGGACCTTCTTGGCGAGTGGGGAGTAGTACCGTATGCTGAGGAGGCCCCAGAGTTGTTCAGCAGAGTGGACTGCCTTCAAATCGTCGAGGGTCAGAACAACAATGCGAATCTTGTCCTTGTAAAGGGCCTCGCGCACTACTAGCGCGGCGTCGGAGACCTCGGTGCCGGTGATTCCCCGGCGAGCAAGGAGAATCCCCCACTTGCAGTCCTGATGCCTGAGATTATCTACGAAGTTGACCACTTCGGGCTTCCCGACGGGTTTCGACCAGTTCTTGCACTCGAACAGCATCGGGTCACCCCAGGCGCCGTGCCAGTTGTTCGACACGAGGAGGTCAATCTCCTCTGCGTGAGTTCGAACGTTGCGGTCGATAACGCTTAGCCCGCTGATCGCCGAAACCATTTCTGCCGCAAAATCCTCGAGCGTTCGCTTCTTTTGGTCATTCGTGACCGCGCTCTCGATCGCGAGTATGCCAGCAGCCCATGCAGCTTCATCGAATGTGATGAACGCCGCGGGATCTCGAGCCTTGAGCTTCTTGACCTTCTCGCCGAGCTGCGCTGAGACCTCCTTCTGATGGCCGTAATCCTTCTCGAGGCTGACCCGCTCCGAGATCATCTGCTGGAGGAGATCCATCGCTCGCGGGGTGTTCCCGCTTTCGACGCTTCGTTCCAAAGCCCGCCGGAGCTGGCTTCCCTCGACGATATTTCGGAGGATTACCTCCTCATCACGGGGTATCTCAAGTTGCAGGGCAAGGTAGCTGACGAAGGATGCTGCCGAAGGAGGAGGTATCGGCAGCAGACTCGAGGCGAGGATTCTCGTGAACGACTCGGCTGCCTTCTCGGGCTCGACCTCGGTCCATATGAATGGGTAGATCAGCTCGAACCACGACTCGACGGACATCGTCCCACCGAGCGCGAAACCGAGTTCCTTCGTCAGACGAGTATCTGCACGTCGCAAGCCCGCGTCATGGGTAATGAACCAAGGCGAGTTGAATGGTCGCGGCTCCCCGCTGGCGCGGATTGCCTGAATAAGTAGGAGGCTCTTCGCATCGTGTCGAATCAAGGAGAATGGCTTCCCGGTGGCACCGCCCCCCTCTACTCCGTCAAGGACTCGACTCGCATTCTCAGCCCCAGATTGGACCGCTGGGTAGTCCGCAGAGTGTACAACCCGGGCGTCCCACCGCGCCGAGAAAATGCTCACCCCCTGCCTTAACTTGGTCACGTATCCGGCCCAATCGGTGAGGCCCTGCTGATTCTCGAAGAATGTACGGGCGATCTCGTTGCTTACGAGCCTTGCGTTAAGGTGGCCATCGAAACTCTGAGTAAACAACTGATCCGCGAACGCAACGGCCGTCCCATACTCCGTCGCGGTGAGATCGGAAATGCTGAATCGTACGCCGACTGACTTGGCGGCGTCAAGAAACCAGATAGTCTGCTCGTGCCGCGCGCTTCCCTCGCATAGTGCCGAAATCAGGATGTTGGTGTCGAGAAGAATCTCGGTTCCATCGAAGAGCTCCCGTCGGAGCTTTGAGAGCGACGGGTCGGCGCCCATAATCCGCCACATCACGTGTTTTGTGGCAATCTGTAGCAGGCCCCTCGAGAACTCGATAGGAGCAGCTGTGAGCAGCCTTTCAATCGCCTCCGGGAGGACGCGCCGGATGTCCTCTGCCCGTTCGATGGTGGGTTCCTGAATGACGGCGGCACTGCGCTCCAGAGACTGGCGAAGCAGGACGATGCGGCCCCCTTGTGGGAGATTCTCGTAGAAGCTGACAGTGCTATCCCCCAAGGTCTCAAGGACCTCGTAGAGCGAGTGCTCGAGGGCGACGTGAATGAAGTGAGTCTGGTGGCGGTCCAGCTTGAATCCGATCAGTCCTTGGACGGTGGCGGTGAACGCGGTTAGCATGTCGCTGAGGACGCGTTCGGTCTCCGCTCGTGCGCGTACCGCTTCCTCCCGAGCTCTATCGGAGAGGGTCCAATTGGCGTGCTTCGTCTCTAGAAACCTCTCCGAATCTCCTGTCAACACCTCGTGAAGAAGGGGGGCAGGAATCTCCCGCAGTCCAAACTTCGCCTCGATCCTTTGCTTCAGTCCGGAAACATCCAAGGCTCCGTTCTCTGGGAGGTCGAGAAGGGCATCGGTCACGAACGCGGAGTAGGTTTCTCCACGCAGGTCCTTGGTCCTCGGGTGGAGTGCTAGGCGGGAAATCTCGCGGTACGCCAAGAGTTTGGGTTTCTCAGCGGCCTTGGGTGTGCCTGTTGGGTTCGACAACTTCCCTCTTCGCTCCGCGATCGGCCCGGGTCCCGAAGTGCCGTCCCAGAGACTTATGATGTAGGTTTAATGGTTCTCAAACGGCCTGATCTGCCCCAAGAGAGGAGCGCGATGACATTTCAGGACCCCAAGCTCGCCGAGTCCCGAGGGGTAGCCGGCTCGAGTAATCGGGGAGGTTCTCGACTGGAAGCTGCCCTTCGGGGGCCGTGCGTCTTATCCGTGGAACGGTCCTGGCACCATGGTGGCAAGGGCGAGAAGCGGCGGTGCAAAGCCACCCTTCACATTCATCGACCTCTTCGGAGGCATTGGC
>JAKAWX010000004.1 GCA_021816865.1 Thermoplasmata archaeon
AGGCGCCCGTGCTGGGATTCGAACCCAGGTCTGAGGCTCCGCAGGCCTCTAGGATAATCCATTGCAGCGGGGCGGGGAAGAGCCCCGACCCCGTAGCTACCCCACACGGGCTTACGGGTGCGGCATCGTTGCCGGCGCGGCGAGGTAGGTCGCCTATAAAAGGCCGGGGACGAGCGCGTCGCCCCGCGATGGACACTTTATACCGGGCGAAGCTCCCCGACCCCGTGGGGGTCGGGCTCCCGTCGATGTCGTCGTCCGGTACCGAGGACCCGTGGGCCGAGCTCTCCCGCTTGCCGATGGGGACCCACCTCGAGCTCGTGGACGAGGCGGGCCGAACGTGGACCGGCACCGTCGTTCCCCGTCACGAGCTCTCGGGCGACCGCGTGCTGCCGCTCAAGCTCTCGAGCGGGTACAACGTAGGGATCCTCATCGGACCGGGATGCCGCTACCGACAGCTCGAGCCGTCCCACGCCCCGGATCGGGCGGAAGGAGTGGGGGCCGCACCCCCGGCCGCCTCGACCGAGCGACCCGGACCGTGGGTCGCGCTCCTGACCACAGGCGGAACGATCGCGTCCCGGGTCGACTACGAGACCGGCGGCGTCCGGCCGGTCCGGGACGAGCGGGAGATCCTCGCTTTCTATCCCGACCTCGAGCGCAAGGGACGGGTGCGTATCGTCCCCGTCTTCGACCGGCTGAGCGAGGAGATCGTTCCGGACGACTGGCTGGTCATCGGCCAGCACGTGGTGACCGCGTTCGCCGAGGGCGCGGAAGGGGTCGTCGTCGCGCACGGGACCGACACGCTCGGGTTCACGGCGGCCGGGCTCAGCTTCCTTCTTGAGGGTCTACCGGGCCCGGTCGTCCTCGTCGGGGCGCAACGCTCGCCCGACCGCCCCTCCTCCGACGGGGCGAGCAATCTCCGGGCGGCGGTCGAGGTCGCCCGCGACCGCCGCATCGGCGAGGTGGTCGTCGTTCTGCACGCGGGACTCTCGGACTCCCGGTTCGCGGTCCATCGCGGAACCTGGGTACGCAAGATGCACTCGAGCCGCCGCGACGCGTTCGAGAGCCGCAACGGGCCCGCGCTCGGCTATGTCACGGAGGCCGGGGTCCAGCTCGAGCTTTCGGTCCGCCCTCCCTCTACCGGCCCCGCTCGCCTGGACGGACCGATCGACCCGGCGGCGGGGTTGCTCTGGTTCTATCCCGGTCTCTCGCCCGAGCGAGCCGGGGCCTTTGCGAGCGACCTGCGCGGTCTCGTGCTCGCCGGCACCGGTCTCGGCCACGTCGCCTCGTCTCACCTCGGCTGGATCCGTGCGGCCACCGAGCGGGGCGTCTTGGTCGCGATGACGACCCAGTGCCTTGGAGGGAACGCCGACCCGTTCGTCTACGCCACGGGACGCGAGCTCGTCCGCGCGGGAGTGGTGTATCTCGGGGACCTCCTCCCCGAGACCGCTTACGCAAAGCTCCTCTGGGCGCTCGGTCATGCCCAAGACGCCGCGGGCGCGACCGCTCTCCTCACCGCGGACCGTGCGGGGGAGTTCGTTCGCCGCCACGGGCCGGGGGGGGCCGATTGAAGGCCGGGCTCGAGGTCCACCAGCAGCTCGCGGTGGGCAAGCTCTTCTGCGCGTGCCCGGCCGAGCTCTCCGACGAGGTCGTCGGGTCGTTCACCCGTCGCTTGAGGGCGGCGGGCGGCGAGGACCGCGGGATCGACGCCGCCGCCGCGTTCCAGGCGGCCCGGGGGTTCGAGTACCGCTACGAGGTCTCCCCGATGAACTGCCTTGTCGAGATGGACGAGGAGCCGCCGCACGCGCTCAACGCCGCCGCACTCGACACGGCGCTCGCCCTCGCCCTCCTTCTGCACGCCCGCCCGGTCGACGAGATCGAGGTGATGCGCAAGATCGTGGTCGACGGCTCGAACACCTCGGGGTTCCAGCGCACCGCGCTGGTCGCGGTCGACGGCCACCTCGAGGTCGGGGGCCACCGGGTCTCGGTCCTGTCGATCTGCCTCGAAGAGGACGCCGCGCGCAAGGTCGAATCGTCGGACACCCAGGTCGTCTACCGACTCGACCGTCTCGGGATCCCGCTCATCGAGATCGCGACAGGCCCCGACCTCACGTCGGGCGCTCAGGCACGGGAGGTGGCGGAGGAGCTCGGGGCACTCTTGAGGGCCACGCGACGGGTTCGCCGGGGGATCGGGTCGATCCGCGAGGACCTGAACGTCTCGATTGAAGGTGGCCGTCGCGTCGAGATAAAAGGAGTTCAGGAGCTCGGAAAGATCCAGGAATACGTCGACGGGGAGGCGGCCCGCCAGAAACTCCTCCTCTCGGTCTCGGTTGAGCTCCGCGCCCGAGGTGCCTCGGTTCCGGACCGGCCGCCCGTCGACCTCACGTCGCTGTGCGAAGGCATCGCCTCGGGTCCCCTCGCCGGCGCCGGCCACGACGACCGCCGGGCGTTCGGGATCGCTCTCGTCGGATTCGCCGGCCTTCTTCGCGGCCGGGACGGCTCGGGCGAGCGACTCGGGCGGGAGCTCGCGGAGCGGGCGCGGGCCGTCGGACTCCGCGGCCTGGTCCATTCCGACGAGGCCCCCGACTACGGCCTGACCGCGGATCGAGTAGGAGCGATCCGGGAGGCGCTCGCCCTCTCGGAGCGGGACGCGTTCGTGCTCCTCACCGACCGCTCGCGCGAACGGGCCACGACCGCGCTCCGCCACGTGGCCGAGCGGGCGCGCGCCGCCCTCGACGGCGTGCCCCACGAGACCCGGGACCCTCTTCCCGACGGGCGCAGCCGCTACTCCCGACCCCTCCCCGGCCGCGACCGGATGTACCCCGAGACCGACATCCCCCCGATCCCGGTCACGGCCGCGCGCCTCCGCGAACTGGAAGATCGCCTTCCCGAACGTCCCGCCGCGCTGCGCGCGAGGCTCGAACGGGAGCACGGGCTCTCCTCCGAGGTGGTCCGCCGCATCGTCTACAGCGACGACGAGGAGGCGTTCGAGACGCTGACCCGACGCGGTCACGGCGCGGCCCTGGTCGTGCGTCTCCTCACCCAGGACCTCCCCGCTCTCGACGTCGCCGGAGGAACCCCCGGGCGGCCGACCCTCGAGATGCTCGATAGGATCCTCGGGGCCGTCGAGGCGGGCCGCTTCGCCAAGGAAGGGATCCCCGCGGTGCTCGGTGCTCTCCGCGCCGGAGCACCCGACATGGACTCGGCCGTCGAGCGGGCGGGGCTTTCCGGCTTCACGGTACGGGAGCTCGAGGCGCTCGTCGACCGCCTCGTCCGTTCCAATCGCGATCTCGTCCGTCGGCGCGGCGACGAGGCGTTCTCACCGCTCATGGGCGACGTGATGCGGGAGGTCCGTGGCCGCTTGGACGGCAAGGTCGTCGCCGATACCCTGCGGCGGACGATCGCGACGGTGCGCGCCGAGGGCGGTCCGTTTGGGGCGTGAGCCTTCGGGCGGCGCGCGGGCGGAGAGATGACTCGGGAGGGTCCTTCGAAACGGCGAGCCCGCGCGACCAGGGTCAAGCTGCGCGCCGTCGTCACCGACGTCGACGGCACCCTCACGGACGCCGGGCGTCGGCTCGACCCCCTCGCCATCGACGCCGTGCGTCGCGTCGAGGACGCGGGGTTCCCCGTCCTCCTCGCCACGGGGAACGTCCTCCCGATCGCGCTCGCCCTCTACCGCTCGCTCGGCCTCTCGGGACCGATCGTCGCCGAGAACGGGGGGCTCCTCTACCGGACGCGTCGCGACGGCCGGCCGGTGGTCGAGCGGCTCGCCGACCCCACCGGCCCGCGAGCCGCCCTGCGCGCCCTGCGGCATGCCGGCGTCCCCGTGCGACGCCTGTTCACCGACCGCTGGCGGGAGACCGAGGTCGCGCTCGAGCCGAACGTGCCGGTCGCCCGGTTGAAAAGGGTCCTGGGCTCCCGGCCCGTCGTCGTGGAATCGACCGGCTACGCGATCCACCTGATGCAGTACGGGACGGGCAAGCGTCCCGCCCTCGAGCGCGCGCTTGGCTACGTCGGATTGACCCTCGGCGAGTGCGTCGTGGCGGGGGACGGCGACAACGACGTGGGGATGCTCGGGGCGGCCGGCTTCGGAGTGAGCTTCTCCTCGGCGAGTCCACGGGCGCGCCGGGCGGCCCGGTACGTCGCGCGCTCGGGGTACTCCCGCGGATTCGTCGAAGGCCTTAAGGCCAGTGGGATTCTGCGTTGACCCGGTTCCGACCGGGAGGGACCTCAGGTGCTTGTCGGTCAATGTTCCCGCTGCGGCAAGCCGGCCGCGCTCGCCTGTACGGTCTGCGGACGGACGTTCTGCCGGGACGACCTCGACTCGGACGAGCGGATCTGCGCGGATTGCGCGCAGGTGAAACGCAACCCCAACAGCACGGTCGAGTCCCGGCCCCCACCGTCCCGTCCCCTCCGTCGCGGGGCCCGAGCCCCCGGCCGGGTTCAGTAATCGTACCCGGGCAGCACGATCGGCCCCCGGACGCTGCGCGTCGCGAGCGCGACGAGAACGACGCCGACCGTGCCGGTGAAGGCGCCGAAGGCGAGGACCGCCCACGCGTAGCTCCCGAGCGTCGAGGTGAGGTGCACCCAACCGACGGTCCTGCCCGCCGTGCCCGCCGCCGCGTGGAGGAGGAGGTTCGCGGCGACACCGAGGCCCCAGCCGAGGAAGAGCAGGAGACCGCCCGCGAGGTAGTACCCGAGGCGTTCGTCGCCCCCCGGGTCCATCGGTGGCACGGCGGGAGCCTCGTGAACGTCGACCACGAATCCGGCCACCGCGATGGCCCGTATAGGAGTTGCGGCCGACGCGGGCGGGTCGGACGCGGACGAGGGCCGGTGCGGCGTCCCGAGCCGGGGGCCGAGAGCCCCGGTCGCTCGTCCCCGGCTCGGTCGGTCACCCCCTCGTTCTTTAGCGGCGCCGGTCCTCCGCGGTCGATGAGCGTCCCGCTCCGGCCGAGCCCGGACCAACGGCGAGAGGACGCGGCGTGCCGGGACGCGCGACGGCCGTGGCGACAGGGGAGGTGAAGGCGGTGGATCCCGCGTCGTCGGAACTATGGGAGCCGACCGGTCCCACGCGGTCGGACGAATCGGGCGAGTACCGGCGAGGGGGCTGGCGAGAGCTCTTCGGGAACCGTCGCTTCCTCCTGCTCGAAACCTCGGGAACGCTCGCCGGCGCCGGGTACGCGGTCTACTCCGTCGCCGTGCTCTACCTCGCCTACGGGCTCACGGGGAACCTCCTCGTGGCGGGGACCGTCCTCTTCGTCGAGTATGGCGTCTACACCGCGACGTTCCTGATCGCCCCGCTCGTCGACCGGGCCCGCGACAAGCGCACGGTCCTCCTGGTCTGCTATCCGATCCAGGTCGCGGCGGCGGCCGCGCTCGCCCTCGCGCTCCGGAGCGGTACGCTCACCGTGCCGCTCCTGCTCGGCCTCGTCCTCCTGCTCGCGGTCCTCTGGGACTTCGTCTGGGCGGTCTTCATGATCGCCCCGCGGATCGTGCTCGAGAAGCGCCAGCTGTTCGTCGCGAACGGCTTCTCGAACGTCGTCTCGGTCGGAACCCAGGTCGGCGGGTACGCGGGCGGGGGGGCGCTCGTCTACCTGGTCGGTCCGGCCGGGGGCGCGAGCGCTTACGCGGTCCTGCTCCTCGGCGCCCTGGTCGCAGCGCTCCCGCTCGCCCTCCGGGTCGAACGGGCCCCCCGGACCCCGTTCGCCGAAACGTTCCGCCGAGGATGGGACGCGTTCCGCGGCCGGGCCGGTCGCTCGATGCGGGCGCTGGCGGGCGTCGAGGTCGTCGTCGGGTTTTTTGGCGCGGTCCCCCCGCTCCTCATCACCGCCGTTGCCTACCAGCGGTTCTCGGACCCTGCGGCCGTCTACGGCCCTCTCGTGACGGCGTACGCGCTCGGAGGCTCCCTGGCCGGGGTCGTGGTCGGCCACCTGAACCCCCGCCGCCGGGTCGGCCTCATCCTCGTCCTCACGCCGATCGTGGCGGGCGCCGCCCTCTTCGCGCTCGAGGGGTCCGGCGCCTCGCCGCTTTTCCTCGCGGGCGCGCTCGCGGTCGTCGGGGGAGCTCTTTCCGTCCGCTACACCGCGAAGTACGGCTGGGTCCAGGGGTCGTTCCCGTCGGAGCTCCTCGGGCGGGTCACCGCGAACCTCTACCTCTTCACAGGAGTTGCGGGCTCGCTCGCGGTCCTCCTCGTGGGAACGCTCTCCGAGCGGTTCTCCCTCGGCACCCTCGAGTCCCTGACCGGTCTTGGACTGGTCGCGGGCGGGCTGCTCGCGGTCGCAGTGCCGTTCGTGCGTCGCATGGCGTTCTGAGGAGCAGCGGCCGGTCCGGGGGACGGCCGTCGCCGCGGTCCGACCGACCTAGGCGGGTTCCCGAGGGACCTCCTCGAGCGCGCGGAGTCCCGGCAGGGCCTCGTTCGCCGCGTCGAGCGAGCGCGCGGTGTAGCGGTCGAGCGACCCTGCCTGCGCCGGTGTCAGCACGACCGCCGGGTGGCCCCAGTGGACCGCAACCGTGTCGCCCGTCCCGATCTCGGGCAGGATCGCGGGGTCGAATCGTCGCCGCTCGCGCACCGGGGCCGCGAGCGCGAGGCGACCGCCGGCGAGGGCGAGCGGACGCCGCTCGAGATCGAGGAAGGGGGCGTCGACCCCGACGACACGAGCCGCCGTGGGCCGGCACGCCTCCATGTTCGCGAGCGTGGTCGCGACGTGGCCGGTGACCTCACCGACACCGACGAACGCCACGTGGAAGGTGTGGTGGAAGACCGGGTGGGCCGGCAGGTGCGCGGCCAGTCGCGCGGCGGTCGACCGGGGGAGGCCGCGACGGGCGAGCGCGTCGAGGAGGGCCCGGAAGTCCTCCGGGGCGAAGGCGTCGAGGAGGTCGTTGCCGATCCAGTACGCCTCCACGACCCGCTCGTCGAACGGGTCGAGGCCGTGGCGTCCGCCGATCGCGGCGAGGTACGGGTAAAGCGCCTCGAACCGCTCGAGGCTCCCCCGGGCGGCCGCAAGGCCGGCGTCGCGGGTGATCGCGCCGTAGAGGAGCGGTTCGGCGTCGCTCGGGCCGCAG
Organism: Thermoplasmata archaeon; assembly: GCA_021816865.1. GTDB lineage: Archaea > Thermoplasmatota > Thermoplasmata > Lutacidiplasmatales > UBA184 > Lutacidiplasma. The sequence continues at coordinate 7,060 of JAKAWX010000004.1, forward strand.
TACTCGAGACGGTTCGTGGCGAGGCTGAACCGGGAGCAGAGGGCGACCCCGTCCATCTCACACCGGGGCGGCGTCCGGCCGCACCCGGGCCCGGACGAACCGAACGGCGTCGCGCAGCTCGGTGAAACCGACCGCGACCCCTACTCCGACCACGACGGCGAGGGCCCCGAAGGCCTCGACGATGGTGAACGCGGCTCCGCGAACGAGGACGCTCAGGAGCCACGTCACCGGAAAGCCGAGCGCGAGGATCGCGGTCGCGTCGCTCACGCCGACCCGCTTCAGACCCGGGTAGAAGCTCGCGACGAAGGCGGCGAGGAACGCCGCGCTGATCCCGACCCATGCCCACTGGGTGCTCGAGAACGTCGCGACCGTTCCCCACCCGGTCGTGAGCGTAAGGTACCCCGCGAGGAACGCCGCACCGAACCCCATGCGGCCGAGCGCGACGGTGGCGGACGGAAGGTCGGAGAGCGTGCGCTTCGAGATCGCGTACTCGGCCGCCCAGAGGACCGTCGCCCCGAGGACGTAGGCCGTGCCGTCGGTGAGGATCGCCGAGGTGAGGCCGAGGAGGAGGACGTTCCCGACGAGGACGAGCGCGACCGCGGCCAGGAAACGTCCGTGCAGACGCTCGCGCAGTCCGACGACCGCGAAGACCGAGGCGAAGACGAAGAGGGTCCGATAGCCGAAGGCCGCGGTCGTCGCTCCGCCCTGCGCCGCCGCGAGGGCGAGGCCGTGGAAGAAGAGGAGGAACGGCACCGCTCCCCCGACGAGTCCGATGACCACGAGGCGGCCCCAGTCGACGGGCCGAAGCGCGGGCGCGCGGAGCGTCCGCGTCGCCACGAGGGCGACGGGGGCGAGCGCGGCGGCGACCGCGAGGTTGCGGACCGTGACGAAGGCATCCGAGCTCGTCCCGGCCACGGCGTAGACGTTCACGAACGTGGAGACCCCGCTCACGAACGCGGTCAGGAGGACGAGCAGGACCCCGGCACCGACCCAGGAGGCTCTCGCGCTCATCGTCCTCTCACCGACCGGGGGCCGGCGCGCGAGCGCGCGGAGGGTTCCCCGCCCCGAGCGCATCGAACTCCCGGCGGGCGGCGATCGCCTCTTCGGCCTCGTGCGCACCGAGACGACGGGTCGCGAACCCCGACTGGACGATGACGAAGTCCCCGACGGCGGCTTCGGGGACGTAGAGGAGGTTCGCCGTGCGGACGGCAACGCCAAAGTCGATCCGGGCGACCCGGCCCGTCGCCTCGCTCTCCTCGACCTGAACGATCCGGCCGGGTACGGTGAGGCACATCGTCCGTCGTCCCCTCGAAGCGTCCGCCGCCCGGCTCCGTCACCGCCAGGGCCGCCGACCTTTTCAAGCCCACGGCCGGGAACCCGAAACCGGCGGGGGGCGGGCGGGCGCCGCGCGACGCGCTAGCGGGAGGGTTCGGCGTCGACGCTGACGAGCACGATCCCGGTCGCCCTCGGGTCGGAGGTGTCGTGGGAGAACTCGATGTCGAGCTCGGCCCGTTCGGCGGGGGTGTCGGCAGCGGCGGTCGTCCACCGCTCGCGGAGCTGGGGCGGCGAGAGGTGGGCGAAGGCGCCGACCCACAGTCGCACCCGCGTGACCCGCTCGGCGCGATGGGCGTGCGCCACCTCCCCGACCTTGCGGACGAGGTCTCGAAGGAGCGCTTCCTCGTGCATCGTCGGAACGTGCCCCCTATCCTTCGCCCGCCCCGAGCGCGGCCCCCGCGAGCTCGTCCGCCACTCGGCGGGCGGCCTCGACCACCCCTCGAGCCACGGGTCCCGATAGGCCGCGTCCGGCGGCGAAGTCGCCGGCCTCGACGCCGTAGACGACGAGCGACCGGGGCATCGCCCCGAGAGAGATCCCAAGGCCGACCGCCTCGGCCAGCGAGAGGCCGTGGGTCGAGCTCGGGCGGACGGAGGACGGGAACCCGTGCGGACCGACCTCGACGCGCACCACGGTGCCGGGCGGCCGACCCGAGCGTACGGCGTCGACGACGATCACCCGTTCGACCCCGGTCCAGAGGTCGAGGAGGCCGGTCGCCTCGCGCGGGCCCTCGAGGACGCGGGCGGCCCCGAGCGTACGGCTTCCGAGCGCACGGACGACCGCGAGCCCGGCCGCGTCGTCCCCCCGGTCGTCGTTGCCGAGTCCGATCACGAGCGGCGTTCGGCGGGTGGGGGCGTCGGACGGATCGGCCGGAGGGAGCGCCACGGGGACCTAGCGACGCTCCACGTCGAGGGAGAGGAAGTGCGTGGCGCACGAGATGCACGGGTCGTGGTTGCGGATCGCGCGCTCGCAGGCGTCGGTGAGCGTCGCCTCGTCGAGGTCCAGCGACCGCTCGACCAGGTGGCGGAGGTCGTCCTCGATGCGCTTCTGGTTCTGGGAGGTCGGCGCGACGATCTTCGCCTCGTCGATCAGCCCGTCCGCATTCAGCCGGTACCGGTGGTAGAGCATACCGCGGGGAGCCTCCGTGATCGCGGCGCCTTCGGTCGCGTGGAACGACGCGGGCGGCTCGACGTACGGGGCCGGCGGCGGGGTGTAGGCGTCGAGGATCCTCAGCGCCTCCTCGACCGCGTAGACGACCTCGACCGCTCGGACGACGATGCTGCGGTACGGGTTGCGGACGACCGGCGGCAGCCCCGCGGCGTGCGCGGCCGATAGGGCGCGCGGTGAGAGCCGGTCGTGGTTGAGCGCGTAGCGGGCGAGGGGCCCGACGAGGTAGGAGCCGGCGCCGCGCCGCACCGACTGGAGGGCGTTCGAGTGCGGCACCTGGACCTCCTCGAAGACGTCCTCGAACTCGGTCACGGGGAGGTGAAGTCCCCGGCTCGAGGCGACCGACCCTTCGTTCATCGGGTACTCGCGCGGATGCTGGAGGGCGACGAACTCGTACTCCTCCTCGATGTCGGGGAAGTCGAGGCCGGCGACGAACCGGACCGTCTCCTCGGCGAGGCCGAGCGCGTTCGAGAGCATCGGGCGGAGCGCCTCGAGCTCGCCGCGCGTCGGGACGCGGTAGAAGCCGCCGACGCGCGGATTGATCGGGTGGATCTCCCGGCCCCCGAGGACCTGCATCAGCGCGTTCCCCGCCTTCTTGAGCGCGAGGCCGTGCGCGACCGCCTCCGGGTGGTCCTTCGCGAGGCGGATCGCGTCCGGGTAGCCGAGGAAGTCGGGGGCGTGGAGGAGGTAGATGTGGAGCGCGTGGCTCTCGATCCACTCGCCGCAGTACAGGAGGCGGCGCAGCTCGCGCAGGGGGCCGTCGACCGTCATTCCGAGCGCGCGCTCCATCGCGTGGGCGCTGCTCATCTGGTAGGCGACCGGGCAGATCCCGCAGATCCGCGCGGTGATGTCCGGCGCCTCGAGGTACGACCGACCGCGCAGGAACGCCTCGAAGAATCGCGGAGGCTCGAAGATCTTGAGCTCGACGTCCTCGACCCGACCGTTCTCGATCCGGACCTTGAGCGCGCCTTCTCCTTCGACCCGGGCGAGGTAGTCGACGCGGATCGTCCGCTCCGCCATCTACCTCGCCTCCGGCTCGGCCGCCGCGCTCTCGGAGGCGACCCGGAACGCGGGCGCGTTCGCGTTGAACGTCCGGAAGACCCGCCGGATCTCGGGCGCGCTCAGGCCGAGGTCGCGGGCGTGCGCGAGGAACGAAGGGATGTTGGGGCTCCCCTGCGGCCCGAAGCAGCCGTAGCACCCCCGGTGGAAGGCGGGACAGATCGCGCCGCAGCCGGCCTGCGTCACGGGGCCGAGGCACGGAGTCCCGTGCGCCACGACCACGCAGACGTTCCCCCGCCGCTTGCACTCGATGCAGACGCTGTCGTTCGGGAGGTTGGGGGCCCGCTGGCCGAGGAACGCCGAGACGGCCTCGAGGAGCTGCGCTTTCGAGATCGGGCACCCCCTCAGCTCGAGGTCGACCGGCACGTGCTCCGCGATCCCCGACGAGGTCGCGAGGGTCTCGATGTACTCGGGCCGGGCGTACACCGCCCGTCGGTACTCCTCCACGTCGGCGAAGTTGCGCAGCGCCTGGATCCCGCCCGACGTCGCGCACGCCCCGATCGTGACGAGCACGCGGGACTGGGCCCGGACCTCGCGGATCCTCTTCGCGTCCTCGGCCGTCGTGACCGACCCCTCGACCAGCGAAAGGTCGTACGGCCCGTCGACGACCGCGCTCGACGCCTCGCGGAAGTTCGCGATCTCGATCCGGTCGGCCAGGGCGAGGAGCTCGTCTTCGAGGTCGAGCACGGACAGCTGGCAGCCGTCGCACGACGCGAACTTCCACACCGCCAGGCGGGGGCGACGGACCGCAGGCATCGGGCTAGACCTCCTTGACCGAGAGGAACGGCTCGAGGGCGGAGAAGCGGAGCACCGGGCCGTCCCGGCAGACGAACGACGGACCGAACTGGCAGTGACCGCACAGGCCGACCGCGCACTTCATGTTCCGCTCCATGGAGACCCAGATCCGGTCGCGCGGGACGCCGCGGTCCGCGAGCGCCTTCGCCGAGAGCGTCATCATGATCTCGGGCCCGCAGACGAAGGCGGTCGTCTTCGGCGGGTCGAACCGGGCGTCGGGCAGGCGGGTCGTGACGACCCCGACGTCGCCGTACCAGTCCCGGCCCGCGGCATCGACCGTCGTCTGGAACCGGACATCGGTCCGCCGCCGCCAGGTCTGGATCTCGTCGTAATAGACGAGGTCCTTCGGGGAGCGGGCGCCGTAGATGACCTCGACACGCCCGAACGACTCGCGCTGGGAGAGTATCGCGTAGATCGCGGGACGCAGCGGCGGAAGCCCGAGGCCGCCCGCGATGACCACGACGTCGCCGCCGCGGGCCTCCGCGATCGGCCAGCCCCGTCCGTACGGCCCTCGCACCCCGACCGTGTCGCCCGGCGTCACCGCCGAGAGGGCGTTCGTGACCTTGCCGACCCGCCGGACGGTGTGGACGAGCTCGCCCTCGAGCGACGCACGGCTCACCGATATCGCCGACTCGCCAACCCCGAAGGCGTAGAGCATGTTGAACTGGCCCGGCCGGGGCGTCGCGATCCGCCGCGTCGCGCTCGGTCGGATCGTGAGCGTGACGGTGTCCGGGGTCTCGGTCGTGACGCTGCGCACGACGTACGGGATCGGGGCAAGGGGCGGGGGCTCCGGGTCGCCGGAGGCCCCCGACGGGCTCGGGTCAGCGAGCATGGATGTCCAGGAGCTGGATGCGGGTGTTCTCGAGCCGCTCGGCGATCAGGGGAAGGAACCGGACGAGGAACGCGAACCCCCAGGCGGGGTGCCGCGAGAGGGTCTCGCGGAGCGCGGGGCCGTTCACCACGACCGCGCGGGTCGGCTTGACCGCGCGCGCGTCGAACCGCCAGCGGAACGGCGGTACGAACCACGACCATCCGACGACCTCCCCCGGTCCGACCGTCTGCACGGTGAGGGTCGGCCGGTCGGCCGCGCCGACCTCGAGCGCGACCTTGCCGCGGAGAATGAGGAGGAGGGTGTCGGCCGTCGTCCCTTCTCGGGCGAGGAGGTCGCCGGCGGCGAACTCCCGCTCTTGCGCGGTCGAGGCGGCGGCGCGGACGAGCTTCGGGTCGAGCCCGGCGAAGAGCGGGTGGTTCGCGATCTCGTCGACGAGGCTCGGCGGCGACGCGGCGTTCATCGGGGCGCCTCCTTCGTGACGGAGACCGGCGGGACGCGCAGCGCGGCGATCTCGGCGGTGAGGTCGATGCCGACCGGACACCAGGTGATGCACCGGCCGCACCCGATGCAGCCGGAGGTGCCGAACTGGTCGTGCCAGGTGCCCAGCTTGTGCGTGAGCCACTGGCGGTAGCGGGAGAGCCCGCTCTTGCGCACGGCCGTGCCGTGGAGCTCGGTGAACCCGAGGTTGAAGCACGAGTCCCAGCGACGCCAGCGCTCGACCGTCGCGCCCGTAAGGTCGGGCACTTCCTCCTGGGTGGAGCAGAAGCAGGTGGGGCAGACCATCGTGCAGTTCGTGCACGAGAGGCACCGGCGGGCGACATCGTCCCAGCGCGGGTGCGAGAGGGTCTCCCGCAAGAGGTCGCGGACCCCCTCCGTCTCGAGCGCGCGGCCCATCGAGCTCGCGGTGCGCGCGACGATCTCGCCCGCCGTCCGCTCGTCCGCGACCGGCGCGACCGCCGTCTTCAGGCGCGCGAGCACGCTCGTACCGGCGCCGGTCCGGGCTTCGAAGAGGAAGCGGTGGGGTCCGGGCTCGAGGATCTCGGTGAGGACGAGGTCCGCGCCGTCGCGCACTCCCGGGCCCGTCCCCATCGAGACGCAGAAGCACGTCCCTCCGGCCTGCCCGCACTGCACGGCGACCCGGAGGATCCGCGAGCGGCGCGCCGAGTACCCGGGGTCGACGACCGGTCCTCCCTGGAAGACCCGGTCGGTCACGTCGAGCCCGGCGAGCTCGCACGCGCGCATCCCGAGGAGCGCGAAGCGCGTCGGGTCCGTCGGCTCGGGAGCGACCGAGAACGACGGTCCGTCGCGGGAGATTGTGAAGAGGCGCTCGCGCGCGGGGAAGAGGAACTTCTTCCACGTGAACGGGCCCACCGAGTAGCCGAAGAGCGCGCGGTCGCCGCGACGCTCGAGCCGGTAGCGACCGGCCTCCTGCCGGTCCGTCCATCCGATCGGCAGGTCGTCGACCCCCTCGAGGCGGTCGTAGACGATCGCGCCGTCGCGCACGGTCGGGCCGACGATCGAGTACCCCTCGGCGCGCAGCGCCTCGAAGAAGGCCGGGAACTCCTCGCGCGGCAGGCTCCGCGGGCCGCCCGCACCCGAACCGACCACGTGCCTCCCGCCCTGGCCCCTACCCGGGGCCTCGCTGTCGGATGAGGCCCCGGGGTAAACCCTTGTCGGCGAGTCCCGTCCAACGGGCCCCCGTGACGGTCGGATTCGGGGACCGGTATAGGTGACTTCTTATAGTATAGCAAACATACTGTTTACGTACGCCGCGAGGTGCAACGATGACGAAGGAGATCCAGAAGAAGGAGAGCCGAATCGACCCGTGGAGCGACATGGACCGAGCGTTCGACGAGATGCGACAGCGCCTGTTCGACGTCTGGGGGATCCAGCCGTTCGGGGCACCGTTTTTGCCCGTCGAGGGCCGCGAGTCCGCCTACTTCCGCGCGGCGCGGACCGACGTGAGCGACACCGGCCCGGCGTACAGGATCGTCGCCGAGATCCCGGGCATCCCGAAGGACCGGCTGGATATCCGCATCCGCGGCTCGACGGTCGAGATCCGCGGCGAGAGCGCGAAGGAGTCCGAGGAAAAGTCGAGCAGCTACGTCCACCGCGAGCGGACGTACGCGGGCTACTACCGCAGCCTCGAGCTGCCCGAGCCGGTCGTGGCGACCCACGCGAAGGCGAAGGTCGAGAACGGTCTGCTCGAGCTAGAGCTGCCGAAGCAGAACCCGACCCCCTCCGAGGCCGAGGTCAAGATCGCGGTCGAGTGAGTCCGACCACCGTTTCCCCGCTCCGGGAGAGAACTCCCGGAGCCCCCTTTTTTTTCCCAGGTCGCCGGGAGGACCGCGCGTCCCTCGGCCGCCGAGCGAGCTACCCGAACCCGGGAATCGCTTTCGTGTCGGTGCGACCGCCCGGTCGCAGGGGCGGCTTGCGCAGCTCCTTGGGGCATTCGACGAGCCGCACGAGGGGAGCCGATTGCACGATGTACGCGGGAAGGCCCGTGTTCGGGTCGTTGCCCGCGCGCAGGATGTTCATGATCTCGAGCCGGACCTCCACGATCGAGCCGTCCTTGAGCTTGAGCCGGAGCCGGCCGTCGCCCTCGATGACCTGGTAATCGACGATCTCGGCGTTCGAGAGGTCGGGGGGCGGCGCCCCCGGCGCCCCCATCATCGGGAGCCCCGAGCCGCGGTCCGGGCCTTCAGGAGGGTTCGGGGGTCTTCGTTCCCGACGGTGAGCCCGAGCGAGACGCACGTCCCGATGACCTGGTTCATCCGCTCCTCGATCGTGCGCCCGTAGAGGTCTTCGCCCTTCGCCTCGGCGATCCGCTTCACCGCGTCGAGCGAGACGTCACCGATCACCTCGCCCTTCGGCTTGCCCGAGCCTTTCTCCTTCTTCGCCTCCTTGAGGAGAAGCGCCGCGACCGGGGGCCGGCCGACGACGAGGGTGAACTCGCGCGTGTTCGGGTCGACGCGCACGACCACCGGCACGCGCATCCCGGCGAACTCCCGGGTCTGTTCGTTGATCTTCTGGACGACCTGGCCGACGTTGACGCCGAGCGGGCCGAGCGCCGAGCCGAGCGTCGCGCCGGCCGCCGCCTTTCCGCCCTCGACCAGAATGCTCACTTCAACCGCCACTCTTCCCGCCTCCTCGCTCCAGCATTCGTACGTGGTCGCCGCGGACCGTCACCGGGATCGGCACGACCGCCTCGATCAGCTCGACCGTGATCTCTTCCTTGGCCTGGTCGATCTTCTTGACGCGGGCCTTTTCGCCCTTGAACGGCCCCGAGATGAGCTCGACGATCGCGCCCTCGACGAACCCTTCGACCGTGATCTTCGGCACGAGGAGCGGCTCGACCTCCTTGAGGGTCGTCTCGCCCTCGACGAGGCCCCGCGCCTTGCGGATCCCCTTCAGCATCTCGCGCACGCCCTCGAGGCTCATTCCCTCGGCGAAGACGTAGCCGCGCAGCGCGCTCGGGACGAGCAGGGCGAAGACGACGTCGGCCTTCTCCTCCGCTCGCGCCAAGAGCGTGTCGGCGACCTCCCGTTCGTACCCGCGAGACGTCTTGATCGCGAGCACCGCCTGGCGGGCGACGCACGCGAGCGTGAGCTTCACTGCGGTTCCTCCGTCCGGCCCGGTCACGGCGAGGCGGACCTCGACCCGGTCGCCGTAGCGGACGCCGACCGGAGCCTCGATCTCGAACGAGATCGGCACGCCGGCGTTCGGAGCGAGCGGGACCGCGACCGTCTCCTTGCGGGCGAACAGGTTCGCCCGAGTCTTCTTCCCCGGGGGGATCCAGGAGACCGGCCACTCGGCGCCTTCGCCCGGGTACGTCGACGTGAACGCGACCTCGATCGTCAGCGATGCGATGAGCGGCTCGGCGGCGCGGCTGGTCAGGACCGCGGAGAGCGTCGTGATCGTGTTCGCGGTCACCTCGCGGGTCGTGTCGTCCGCGGCCCGGAGCGAGAGCTCCTTCGTGAGGTCGGGTTTCGCGACCACCACCGGCGGGGGCGCCGCCACCGGTGCAGGCGCCGGAGCGACCTCGGCGGGCTTCTTCTCGGGCACCTGCGGGGGGCCTCCGGAGAGCAGCCCGATCCCCTCGTCTCCGGTATCCTCGACCATGACGTCCTCCGCGCTCCGAGTCCTAGAGACCCTGGAGCCAGTTCGCCCAGATCCACGGCCCGGCCTGGGTGAAGAAGATGTACAGCGCGAACCCCACGAGCCCGATGAGGATCGCGCCGAGCCACGTGACCCCGAGGACCTTGACGTACTCCTCCGAGGTCGGCCGTCGCGCCATCCGAAGGATGCGGCCGTACTTGCCGTGACCGACGGTCCTGAGGCGGCCGTCGAACTGGTCCTGCACGCGTCGTGCGCGGTCGAGGAATGCCATGCGAAGTTCCTACTTCACGACGTCCAGTTCCGGCCCGGACCTGCGCCCGGCGGCGACGCCGCTCGCCCCACCGAAAATCTGGGGGGATTTAACTCCGGTCACCACCAGCATGACCCGGATCGTGCTGTGCATCGTCGGGTCGACGGCGGCACCCCAGATGATCCGTGCGGTCGGGCTCACGGCCTTCTGGACGACCTCGGCCGCCTTCTGCGCCTCGCTGACCGTCATGTCCGGCCCGCCGGTCACGTTGATGAGCGCGCCGGTCGCGCCGGCGATGTCGACGTGCAGGAGCGGCGAGTTGATCGCTTCGAGCACCGCGTCCTCGGCCCGGTTGTCGCTCTCCGACTCCCCGATGCCGATGAGCGCGACGCCGCCGCCCTTCATGATCGTGCGCAGGTCGTTGAAGTCGAGGTTCACGAGGCCGGGCCGGGTGATGATCTCCGTGATCCCACGGATCGCGCGCGCGAGGACGGAGTCCGCGACCTTGAAGGCCGTTTGGATGGGAAGGCGCGGCACGAGCTCGAGCAAACGGTCGTTCGGGATCGTGATCACCGTGTCGATGGTCGAGCGCAGCCGCTCGAGCCCCCACATCGCGTTCTCCTGGCGCACGAGCCCTTCCGAGGCGAACGGGAGCGTGCAGACCGCGATCGTGAGCGGGTTGCCGCCGCCCGCGTCCTTCGCGAGCTGGGCGACGACGGGCGCGGAGCCGGTCCCGGTCCCGCCCCCCAGTCCGAGGGTGATGAAGACCATGTCCGAGTTCGCGAGCGACTTCTTGAGCTCCTCCTCGGCCTCGTGGGCGGCTTGCTCTCCGATCTGGGGGAGCGCGCCGGCCCCGAGGCCCCGCGTGAGGCGGCGCCCGAGCAGGATCTTGCGAGGCGAGTGGATCGTGAGGAGATGCTGGGCGTCGGTGTTGCACGCGATCATCTCGGCCCCCGAGAGGCCCTCCTCGGCGAGGCGGTTGATCGTGTTGCAGCCCCCCCCGCCGCATCCGACGACCTTGATGTTCGTCTTCAGCGAAGCGAGGACCGCCTCGAGCTCGGCATCGTCGTTGGACGGGGGCGGCGGCGCCTCGACGGCGCGTTTGCCTTCTCCGGGCAGGTGCGCAAGGATTTCCTGAGCGAGCGGTCGCATCACGGCGGGACTCCGTCCGGGGGAGCAGAGACTCCGTTATAAAGCGTTACGCCGCTACTGACGGTGGCCGTGGAGTACAGCGCGTGGGCTCCGCAGTACGCGCGCATCCGTGAGGAGTTCGGCTTTCCGTTCGAGCGCGAAGAGGAGGCGGCCGGCCTCCTCGAGTCCCTGTTGCCTCCGCCCGCGCGGTCGGACGCGCTTCGACGCCTCCGGCCGCTCCTCGCGGGCCGGGAAGTGATCGTCGTGGGACTCGCGCCGTCGGCCGGCCCGCCCCCGCTCTGGCGTCGGCCGGCCCGGGTTCGGCCGCCGGCCCTCGTGTGCGCGGACGGCGCGACGGCGACGTGCCTCGGCGCGGGGCTGGTGCCCACGGTCGTCGTCACGGACCTCGACGGGCCGGTTCCGAGCGAGGTCGCCGCGAACCGCCGGGGCAGCTTCGTGGTCGTCCACGCCCACGGGGACAACCGGCCCGCGGTGCGCGAGTGGGTCCCCGAGTTTCCGGGAGAGCTGGCGGGATCGTGGGCCGGCCCGCCCCGGGAGTCACTATTGAACGTCGGGGGGTTCACGGACGGCGACCGCGCCGTCTACCTCGCCGAGCACCTCGGCGCCGAGTCGGTCCTTCTCTGGGGGTTCGACTTCGACGCCGTCGCCGACGAGGACCCCGGCCGCCGGGCGCGCAAGCTCGCTAAGCTCGCTTGGGCGCGCCGTCTCCTCGACACGCTCGCCGCCGCGAGCCGTGTCCCGATCGCCGGATGGAATCGGGACGGGACGTTCACGCCTTACCCGCTCGGCAAGAGCGGCGCGTCGACCAAGTAGACCGCGTACTCCCCGTTCTCGTAGAGCAGGACGAACGGGAGGCCCGCGAACCAGGCTATCGCCGCCGGGCTGAGGGGCAGCGCGAGCGCGGACGGGGAGAGCGCGACCCCGGAGTACATGACCGAGTCGACCGCGACGAGGTCGATCGCGTGCCGGTGGCTCGGGTTCGGCGCCTGGGCGAGCGTGAGCTCGGCGGCGGCGGCCGGCCAGTCGGACGCGTTCCCGTTGAACAGGTACGGGGTCGTCCACCAGGTCGCCGGGTTGCCGTCGAAGCCGAAGATCATCGAGCTCAACCGGTGGTCCGAAGCGACCGCCCACGTCGGAGGGGCGGCGACCCCGACCCACAGCCACAGCGCGGCGTCGCCCGTCGTGAGGCCCTCCTGGAAGCCTCCCAGGTCGCTCGGGGGCGGGTAGGCGATCGCCGCGTTCGCCGCGACGACCACGATCACGCCGACGGCCGCCGCGAGGAACGCCCGGCGGCCGAAGCGATCCCCGGCCCGCGCGACCAGCCGGGCGGCCCCGATCGCGAACAAGAGACCGACCGGGATCATCAGGTACTCGACGTGCCGCGCGGGACTCAGGGTGCTGCCGAGAGTGCCGAGGGTCGGGTTGACGGGACCGGTCGCGGAGAGCGCGAGCGCCGCGGCCGCGCTGAGCGCCAGCACACCGGCCCAGGCGAGGGCGAACGGACCCAGTCGGGCGACGGACGGGGCCCGTCGGCTCCCCGCGCAAAAGACGCCCAGCGCGAGCACGGGGGCGAACCAGAGGAACGCCGCGGGGTCCACGATCGTCTGCGTCGTTCCCGGGAGCGGGACGACGAGGACGAGCGCGAGCGCGCCGAAGACGCCCACGCCGAGCGCCACCATGTCGCGCACGAGGCTCGCGTCCGTCGGCAGGCGGACCCAGGGCCGCCGCGCGACGAACGCGCGGCGTCGCCACGCGAGGAGCGCGCCGCAGCCGAGGAGGACGACGACCGCGGCGGCTTCGAACGCGGCAAAGCCGACGTAGGAGGCGTGGCCAAGGCCCGGCAGGAGGACGTAGCGGACGAACGCGATCGTGCCGTAGAACCAGTAAAGGAACGTCGCGGTCGCGAACCCGCCGACGAACACGAGCTCGCGCAGGGGGAACCGTCGGCTCCACAGCCCCGGACGCCACAGCTCGAGGAGGACCAGGGCCCCGACGGCGCTCACCGCGAAGAAGTACGACGAGAGGTGGTGCGTGACGATCAGCGCGCCGCCCGTGAGCGCGAGCGGCACGAACCAGCGGCGGTCGTGGCGGCTCTCGACGAACATCCAGAGCGCCGCGACGCACAGGAAGTCGCCGAGGGCGAGCGGAGCGGGATGGGCGATCGAGAAGAGCCTCGGCATGACCACGGACGAGAGCGCAGCACCGAGGAGGGCGATGGTGTCGTTCGGGTACAGCCGCCGGAAGAGCAGGAAGAGCGGAAGGACCGACAGCACGGCGATGACGGGGACGATCACCGTGAGGGCACTGAACGCGTCGATTCCCAGCGCGCCGGAGCCCGCCCCCGCGAGGAGGAAGATGCCGGGGAAATCGGGGTAAGCGCTCCCCCAGCCCGCGTAGGTGAGCCCGTGGGGGAGCGTGCCGGTGGACAGGAGGGTGCTCGTGAGCCGGTAGTACTCGCCCGTGTCCGAGCCGAACAGGACGAACGACAGGAACGGTTCGAGCGCGAGGAAGACGAGCAGGAGAACCGTCCCGCCGAGAAAAAGGGCCGTCTCGGGCCGCAGCGGGGACGGGGTGTCGCACCCGTTCGCCCGCAACCCCGGCGCCGGTTCCGGGACCATCGGGGACGCGAAGGCCGGTTCCCGCCTTTAGGGGTGCGCTCGACGGGTCCCGCGCCCGCCGGGCGCCGGCGACCGTGACCATACGCATAAATAGGGGGGCCTTGTGCGCCCGACGCGAGGCCGCAGTAGCATGCCGTCGGCGCGCCGTCAGACCCCGAGCTCCCGATCCGCCGCGAAGCCACGCCCGGCTTCCCCGGCGCGCGGAGGTCGGGCCGCCACGAAGCCCGCCGCCAAGCGGCCGGCGTCCCCGTCGAAGAAGTCGGCCGCCAGGCCGTCCGCGGCCGCGGGCCGCACGAAGGCCGAGGGCCGGCCGGCCCCCGCGCTCGCCCTCTCCCTTCCCGGGGGACGCCGGCACGTCCTCTCCCTCTCGTTCGTGCGCGACGGCGACGACTTCCTCGCTCGGCTCGAGAGCGACGGCGGCCAGATCACGGAACTCAAGAACCGCTCGCTCGACCAGCTCCTCACTTTGGTCGCCGGGGAACTCGAGGACCTCCTCGAGTGAATCGGGCCACCCGCCGGACCTACCGCTCTCGCGGTTCCCCGACGAGCCCGGCGGTGACGAGGTAGTGGCGGCGCCGTCCGACCAAGGCGAGCTCGACCGACTCGACCGGCTCGCTCGCGAGGAGTCCGGCCGGGTACCTTCGCAGCACCCGCACCTGGACCGAGTCGCGGGGCGCCCACTCGCGGCGGCGCCCCCACCGCTCGACGACGACGATCGACCCCGGTCGAAGCTCGACCGAACGGGGCGCGGGGCCGAGCGAGAGGAGCGCGCCTGCGACCCCGAGGAGGAGCGCGACGGCCCCGAACACGGTGAGGTCGCCCGTCACCCCCGGGGTCAATAGGTCCGGTCGGCTCGCGTCGAAGAGGAGCGTGCCGAGATAGAGCGCCGCGACCGCCGCGAGGTAGCCCAGCGCGAGTCGGACCGCGCGCTGGGTGCCCGCCCGGTTCACGCGTACCTCGGCCGGCCCGGTCGGTGCCGGGAGCGCTCGCACGACCGTGGGGCGGACCGCCCGGGCGGTACCGGGCGGAAGGGCCCGGGGGATACGGACGGCGCGGGGGCTCGTCACGGGAGCTCTCGACCGGAAACGGTCGGGCCTCGGGTTTAAAGCCAGCGGCGGAGCCTCCGGGTCGCATGCCGAGCCGGACCGAGTACCTGGTGCTCGAGACGAGACGCGAGCGGGAGTTCCTCAACCTCACCGAGCGGGTCCGCGAGGTCGTCGGGCGGAGCGGCGTGAAGGAAGGCCTCGCGCTCGTCTCCTCGATGCACATCACGGCGGCCGTGTTCGTCAACGACAACGAGCCCGGCCTCCTCGCCGACATCGCGGCCTGGACCGACCGTCTCGCGCCGCCCGGCGACTACCGGCACCACCGCACGGGAGAGACGAACGGCGACGCCCACCTCAAGAACCTGCTCTTGGGCCACCAGGTCGTGCTTCCGGTGACGAACGGCGCCCTCGACCTCGGCCCTTGGGAACAGGTGTTCTACGCGGAGTTCGACGGCCAGCGCCCGAAGCGCGTCGTCGTGAAGGTCGTCGGCGACGCCTAGGCGGAGCGCCTTCGGGTCGCGAACGGAACGCGGCCCGTCGCCTACCCGCCCGCCTCGAGGTGTTCGTCGTGCGCCCCGGCCGGCCCGCGCGGGCGCGGGAGCGGCGTCGAGAGGTCGACGCGCGGAACCTTCCGGGCGATCTCCGCCGCCATCGCGGAGCAGGAGGACGGGGGGACCGGGTGGGACGTGTAGCCGGGAAGGGCGAGGTCGTAGGTGACGACCTTCTTCTCGGCGATCGTCTCCCAAACGGCCCGGAACACCCGGTCGGCCGCCTCCGTTTCGCCGATGTGGCGCAGGAGGAGCTCGACGCACAGGATCTCCGCGACCGGATCCGCCTTGTCCTGCCCCGCATACTTCGGCGCGGAGCCGTGGACCGGCTCGAAGACCGCGAGATTGTCGCCGTAAAGCGCCCCGGGGGCGACGCCGAGCCCGCCCGCGAGGCCCGCGCACAGGTCGGAGAGGATGTCCCCGAAGAGGTTCGTCGTGACGATGACGTTGTACTCCTCGGGCTTCTTCGCGAGCTGCATGCACATGTTGTCGATCAGCCGCTCGTCGGCCCGGATGTCCGGGTAGTGGGCGGCCATCTCCTGGAACGCCGTCTGGAAAAGCGCGCCCGTCGTCTTCATGATGTTCGCCTTGTGAACGGCGGTGACGTGGAGGCGGCGCTCGCGGCGCGCGAGGTCGAACGCGAAGCGGACGATCCGGTCGGACGCCTTCCGCGTGATGACGTTCACCGTCTCCGCCGCGGTGTGGTCGCGGTCGACCCAGTGCTCGACGCCCGAGTAGAGTCCCTCGGTCGCCTCGCGCACGACGACGAGGTCGGTCTCGGGGAACCGCGTCCCCTCGCCCGCGATCGCGCGGGCGGGGCGGACGGAGGCGTAGAGGTCGAGCTGCTGGCGGAGCGCCACGTTGACGGAGCGGAACCCGCTGCCGATCGGGGTCGTGATCGGACCCTTGAGCGCGAGCCGGTTGCGGCGGATCGAGGCGAGGACGTCGTCCGGAAGGGGCGTTCCCCGGCTCGCGATCGCCTTCTCGCCGGCGTCGATCACGTCCCACTCGAGGTCGACCTCGGTCGCGTCGGCCACGTGGCGGGCCGCGTCCGTGACCTCCGGTCCGATCCCATCGCCCGGGATCAACGTTACCCGATACGTCATCGCGGTCCCGGCGGAGCTTCGCCCGAATTTAAGCAGTCGGCCGTCCCCGAGCGTCCGAACCGGTTTCCGGGGGCGGCCCCGCGAGCCGGGCGAGCACCGACCGAAGGACCGCGTCCCGCACAACGTTCTCTTCGGCGGCGGTCGTCCAGAGGACCACGACCCCGTCCCACGTCGTCGGGCCGACGTCGGCGACCTCGATCCGGGGCGAAGGACGGCCGACCGGGCTCGAAACGCGCGCAGGGTCGAGCCGGGCGACCGCCGCCTCGACCGATGCGACGGGAAGGGCGGACGGGAAGGTCATCCGTACCCGCAGGGACCGGGGCGCTCCCGCGGGGATGTGGACGACCAGCGCCCCGATCACGACGCTGTTCGGGATCTTGGCCAAGCTGCCGGAGTCGAGGCGCAGCCGGGTGTAGATGAGGCCCACGTCCTCGACGGTGCCCGAGTAGCTCGGGTACATCATCTCGTGCGGGTAGCTCGGCCAGATCGCCCCGTAGCTCGACGAAACGAGGCTGATGCGGTCCCCGGGCCGGAACGGGTCCGACACCACGAGCAGAAGGCCCGCGAAGACGTTCGCGAGGACCGTCTGGGCGGCGAGACCCAGGACGATGCCCGCGAGCGCGCTCCCGAGGAAGATCGACTCGAGCGAGACCCCGGCGAGCTTGAAGAGGGCCAGGACCGCGCCGACCATGATCAACAGGTTGAGGAAGAGCCGGACCGCGTGGCCCCGCGTCACCCCGCTGTGGCGGGCGAGCAACGCGTTCGTCGCCGCCGTCACCGCCCGAGCGACGAGGTACGTCACGAGGACGATCGCCCCGGCCTCGAGGACGAGCAGCCCGATCGACCCGGCCGCGGGGTGAAACTCTCGATTGATCGCGTAGAAGACCACGAACAGCCCGACCGCCACCGCGAGCGCGACCAGGAGGTTCAGCACGAGGACGGAGAGCGGGCGGCCGGACGAGGACTGCGCCATCGACTCGGGGGACCTCCGCTGCCCGATAGCAGTTTCCAAGGGTCCCGGGGTCGGTAAACAGTATTCTTATAGCAATTAGTTATACAGTCGCTCCGTGCATCCTGGGGTACGGACCGAGGTGCTCGCGAACGACTGGCTTCCTCCCATCGCCATCGGGCGGCAACGCGAGGTCGACGAGGTGGTCCGGCGCCTCGACCCTCCGACCCCCCATGCTCCTCCACCGTGGGTGATCGGGGTCGCGGGTCCGAGCGGGGCCGGGAGTTCGACCGTCGCACGGAGGGCCGCCCGGGAGGTCGCCGACCGGCTGCGCGCGGCCCGTCCGGACGGGACGCCCCGCCTCGTCGACGTCCGTGCGGCGGCCCAGCGGGGCACGCACGGGGTCGCCTCGAGCCTCCTCCGTCGGCTCGACGACGGGTTCGACGGCCGGGGGTTCTCGACCGTCGAGATCCTCGCCGGCTTTCTCCGGCGCCTCCGACGGGACGCGCGTCCGGTGGTCCTCGTGCTCGACGACGCGCGGATCGGCGGACCCGACCTCGCCCCCATCCTCCGTGCGGTCGCCGAGCCAGACCGCTTCCTGCCCGAAGGCGAGCACGGGCTTCCGCCGCTCTGGACGGTGGTCGCCGGCGCGGCGGAAGCGCTGTCGAGCCTCGCGGTCTCGCTCGGCGGGCGGTTCCCGTTCGACCCGTTCGTCTCGCTCGGCCCGTACGACGGGCCGACCCTCGAGGCGATCGTCCGCGACCGAGCCGACCGCGCGTTCGGGCGGCCGGCCCCCGCGGAGCTTATCGGCCGGATCGTCCGCCGGTCGGTCGAGGACGGTGGCAGCACGCGCCGGGCGCTCGACCTTCTGCGCCGCGAGCTGCTCGGACCCGGGCCGGGCCCGCCCGGTCCCGGGCTCCGTCATCTCCTCGGCGTTGGGGTCTCGGTCGAGCCTCGGGTCGTTCGAGCGATCGGGGTCGCCTCGGGGAAGGGTGCGGCCCGGCTCGGGGAGGTACGTCGCCTCGAGGCCGAGATCGCCCGGGCGCAGGGCCTCCGCCCGTTGCCCACGACGACGCTCTGGCGTCGGATCGTCCGGCTCGAGCAGGCCGGTTACGTACGGCGGGAGATCCGTGCCGGCGGCCTCGGGGGCTCCCGATCCCTTCTGCGGGTGCTGACCCCGATCGACGAGTGGGTCATGGCGCCCCGCCCTCGGGAAACTCTTCGAGGGTACGAACGGTGGAGCGAGGGCGAACCGTGGCGGGCGGAGGGCCCGTCGGGGCCGATTCGTCCCGGCGCGGGCCCCCCTCCGAGCGACGACGGAGCTGACTAGCGACCATCTCGGCGAGCTTGCGCGAGCGCAGCGCCTGTTCGATCCGGTCGATCGGCGCTTGGCGCAGCGATTCCCGGTCGGCGTAGCCGGCCCGGTAGAGCAGGCGCGCGCGAACCCGTCCGATCCCCCGAAGGCGAACGAGGTCGAGGAGCTCCTCCTTCACGCCGTAGCGCACGCGCAACGAGAGGTCGTCGATCGGACGCCCGAGCCGGCGCTGGAACGCCATCGAGAGCCGGCTCGCGCCGAAGAGAAGCCACTCCGCGTCCTCAACCTTCGTCCGGAGGTCGCCGGCGCCGATGCCGAAGCGTTTCGTGATCTCGAGGATCGGCTCTTCGGCGATCCACTGCTCGAGCACCGTGGCCGTCTTGAGGGTCGCGAGGAAGACCTCGATGTCGAGGTCGAGCGGCGCCTCCTCGGGTTTCACGAGCAGCTCCTCCGCCTCGTCCGTGTACCGCGCGAGGAGGTCCGGCTCCTCGCCCCGACGCAAGAAGAGCGGAGGGAGGTCGGGGGTCGCCGCGACCGCCGCGAGGAGCGGGAAGGGGCCGACGCCGATCGGCGCCCGCTCGAGGGCCTGCTTGAGGACGATCGCGCTCAACGGGTCGAGGTAGAGCTCGCTCGTGAGCTGTCCGAACCGCGTCGCCCGGAGCTCCCGGCCGACGTCGAGGAGCCCGTTCTCCTCGAGGAATCGGCGGACCGAGCCGAACTTGTGGCGGAGCTCGGAGAGCGGGAGGGTCTGGCCGTAGAACGTCGACCCGAAGAACGATTCGAGGCTCTCCTCGTCCGAGACCGCCCGGCTCGCGACCAGCGCGAGCAAGTGCATCCGCAGCGCCGGCTCGGCCGCGAGCCGGCTCTCGATCGGCTCGGGCGGGGCGGAGAGGTAGCGGTCGAGGAGACGGTCCTCGTCGTCCGGGCTGCGGGCGATCAGGAGCGCTTCCCCGACCGGGTCGTAGCGGGGGCGGCCGGCGCGTCCGAGCATCTGGTGGACCTCGGTCGCCGGGATCGGGGCCTGCATCCCGAGCCGGTCGTCGTAGCGGCTCGTGTCGCGCACGATCACCCGGCGGGCGGGCAGGTTGATCCCCGCGGCGAGCGTCGGGGTCGCCACGAGCGCCTTGAGGGTGCGATCCCGGAACGCGCGCTCGACGACCCGGCGCTCGGGGTTCGTAAGCGAGGCGTTGTGGAACGCGACCCCGTAGGGCATCAATCCCGAGAGCCGACGGATCCCCTCGGTCTCCTCGTCGGAGACGTTCAGGAGCTCGGTCGCGGCGGCCCGCGCGCGGACGAGCTCGTCGGCGGTGAGGAGGGCGCGGACCGTGTGGGTGAGAGACTCGGCGGTCTGCTCGCTCGCCCGCCGGCTGTTGACGAAGACGAGCGCCTGTCCGCCGTCCTGGACGACGGTGCGCACGAGCCGGGGAACCGGCTCCCCCGGTCCGCCGACCTCGGTGACCGAGAGGTCGGTGAACGTGACCCGGCCGTCGCGGTAGACGCCCAGTTTGAGGGGGACCGGTCGGTAGGAGCTCGCGATGTGCCGCGCGCCCAGCCAGGCGGCGACCTCTTCGGAGTTGCGGACGGTCGCGGAGAGCGCGACGATCTGGAGATCCGGGTAGGCGCGACGCAGTCGCGTCAGGCTCACCTCGAGGGTCGGACCGCGGTCCGGGTCGCGCATGAGGTGAACTTCGTCCGCGACCACGACGCCCAGCCGGTCGAGCCAGGGACTTCCGCGCCGCAGAAGGCCGTCCGCCTTCTCGCTCGTCGCGACGAGCACGTCGAGCGTTTCGAGCTTGTCGGCCGTGAGGTCGAAGTCCCCGATCGAGATCCCGACCTTGAGCCCGAGCTCCTCGAACTTCGCGAGCTCCTCCGCCTTCTCGTGCGCGAGCGCTCTCAGCGGGACGAGGTAGAGCCCCGTCCGCCCCGCGCGTGCGGCGCGCAGGAGGGCGAGGTAGGCGACCAGCGACTTCCCGCTCGCGGTCGGGCAGGCGAGGAGCAGGTTCTCGCCCGCGAGGACCGGGCCGACCGCCATCGCCTGGGGCGGGTAGAGCGAGGAGATCCCGTCCTTTTCGAGGATCCGACGCCACTCGGGGTCGATGGCGGTCTCGGCGAGCGGCACCGGCGCGGCCGGCTCTACGAGGTCGACCGGCGCGCTCGTCGGGGCCCGTTTCGGCACGACGACTCCGAGCCGCGACCGCCTATAGGTTCGAGGTCGGTCGGCCGCCGAGCAACCCGCGAGCGAGGATCAGTTCCTGGATCTCGGTCGTCCCTTCGACGATGGGGAAGACGCGGGCATCGCGCCAGAGGCGCTCGGCGGTCGCCCCCGCGCGGGCTCCGGGGGGGCCCGCGACGCTCACCCCCGTCGACGCGATCGAGACCGCGGCGTGGGACGCGACGAGCTTGGCGACCGACGCGGCCTCGACGTAGGGGCGACCGGCGTCCTTCAGCTCGGCGGCCCGCGCGACCAGCGCCTCGGCCGACGCGAGGCGGGCGTACGCTCGGGCGAGCTCGCCGCGGGCCCACTCGGCGTCCGCCGCGCGGACCGACCGCAGGAGTTCCTCGAACGCGGCGCGGGCGACGCCGAGCGCGCAACTCGCGATCCCCACGCGACCGGCCGTAAGCGACTCGAGGGCGATCCGCAGGCCCTCCCCTTCCGGCCCCAGGAGGCTCTCGGGAGGCAGCGTCGCCCCGTCCAGGACGAGCTCGGTCGTCTCGCTTCCGCGAAGGCCGAGCTTGTCGAGACGCTGGGCGACGGAGAACCCCGGCGTGCCGGAAGGGACGATGAACGCCGAGATCCCCTTCGGCCCGAGCGCGGGGTCGCGTGTCGCGAAGACAAGGACCGTGCCCGCGCCCGCCGCGTTCGAGGTGAACATCTTCGTTCCCTTGAGCCGGAACCCCTCCGCCCGCCGCTCGTACCGAGTCGAGAGCCGGGCCGCGTCGGACCCTACGCCCGGTTCCGTGAGGCCGAACGCGCCGACCCGGTCGCCGCGGGCGAGCGGTCGGAGGTGCGTCTCCTTCTGCCCGTCGGTCCCCCACCGTAGGATCGGGTGGGCGCAGACCGCGAGATGGACCGAGAGGAGGACCGCGACGGCGGCGCTCCCGCGCGCGAGCTCTTCGAGCACGGCGGAGAGAACTCGGGTGTCCCCACCGACGCCGTCCCAGGCCTCCGGGACCCCGAGCCCGAGGAACCGCTCCCGCGCGAGGCTCCGTACGACCTCGTCCGGGACCCGGTCCTCCCGGTCGATCGCGCTCGCGAGCGGGGCTAAGTGGCGTTCGGTGAAGGCCCGGGCTCGTGCCCTCCACTCCCCGGGGGGTTCGGGCGGTTCGGGCGCCACGACGCGGGCAGGCCGACGAACCCTTAATGCTCGCCTCCGGTCGCGGACTGCGGCGGTGGTCGAGGTGTCGATGCCGAACGGACCGACCCCGAAGGACCGATTCACGGCCCTGGACACCCTCGCCCTCGTCCGCGAGCTCCGGGCTCTCGCCGGCGCCCGCGTCGACAAGGTGTTCGACCTCCCGGGCGCCGGCTGGTCGATCGCCCTGCGGGTGCCGGGCGAGTCGAAGCGAGAGCTCGTGCTCGTCCCGGGCCGCTACGCCGCGCTGTTGCGCGACGTCCCGAGCCACCTCCCGGAGCTGGGTGCGTTCGCCCGCGACCTGCGTCGGCTCCTCACCGGGGCCGCGATCCGGTCGGTCGCAGACCCTCAGGGGGAGCGGCTCCTAGAGGTCGGCTTCGGCCGCCACGACGAGCGGGAGGCGCTCCTGCTCGTCGTCGAGATGTTCGGCCGTGGCAATCTCCTCGTCGTGGGGGACGGGAAGATCCTGGCGGTCGCCCAGCCGCGTCAGTGGGCCCACCGCTCCGTCCGGATCGGCGTGGCCTACGTTCGGCCGCCCCAGCGCGTCGACCCGTGGTCGCTCGGGTCCCGCGAGCTCGCCGCCGAGCTCGCCGCCTCGCGGACCGACCTCGCGAGCACCCTCGCCGCCCGCCTCGCGCTCGGCGGCCCGGTCGCCGAGGAGCTGATCGCCCGCGTGGGGGCGAGCGGCGCGGACCCCGCCTCGTTGAAGTCGGAGGAGCTCGGAGGAAAGTTCCACGCGGCGATGGCGAAGCTCCTCGAGGAGGTCGGGGGGACCCCGACCGGTTACCTCGTGCGGCGGGAAGGCACGGTCGTCGACGCGACCCCGTACCTCTCCCGCCGATGGGACGGCCTCCCCGACGCGGTGCGGGAGACCCGAGCGACGTTCTCCGAGGCCGCGAGCGCCTACTTCTCGACCCTCGTGCCCGTCGTTCGACCGCCCGAGGTCGTCGCCGCCGAGAAGGCCCGCCGCGACCTCGAGCACCTTGCCGACCGCCAGCGGGTCGCGGTCGAGGAGCTCGGCCGGGCGATCGCTGACCTCAAGGCGCAGGCCGAGACGATCTTCGCGCACTATCCCGCCGCCGAGTCGGAGGTCGAGCGCCGTCGGGCCGAGGCGAAGCGCGGCGACCGGTCGGAGGTCCATCTCGGTCCGCGGACGGTCTCCCTCTACCTGGACCGTTCGCCCCGCGAGTCGGCGCAGGAGCTCTACGCGGAGGCGAAGCGACTCGAGGCGAAGCTCGCGGGGGCTCGGGCCGCGTTGGCGGAGACGGAGGAAAAACAGCTCCCGGGCCGGACCCCGGCCGGCGCGACCGCCGCCCGGCCCCATGGGGTCGGGGACCCCAAGCGGGCGACCCATTGGTTCGAGCGGCACCGCTGGTTCGTGAGCTCCGAGGGGGCGATCGTCGTCGGCGGCCGGGACGCGGGTTCGAACGACCTCCTCGTCCGGCGCCACCTCAAGGACGGGGACGTCTACCTCCACGCGGACATCCAGGGCGCGGCGAGCGTCATCGTGAAGCATCCGGACCCGGGCGCACCGCCGGTGACCGAGCTCACCCTGCGCGAAGCCGGCCAGTGGGCCGTTGCGTTCTCGAAGGCGTGGAGGGCCGGCCTCGCCTCCGCCTCGGCGTTCTGGGTCCACCCGGACCAGGTGTCGAAGCAGGGGGCGAGCGGGGAGTTCGTCGCCCGGGGCGCGTGGGTCATCCACGGGACGAAGCACGTGATGGACGACCTGCCCACCGAGGTCGGGATCGGGACGATCGATTACCGGGGGGCGGCGCTCTGGACGGTGGCCCCGCCCTCCGCGCTGCGGTCCCGGGGCACGGTGCGCTTTCTCCTCACTCCTGGCCCCGAGCGCGAGCGCGCCGAGCGGGAGGTCGAACTCGCCCGGGAGCTCGGGATCTCCCGGTCGCTCCTCCAGACGCTCCTGCCCGCCGGCGGGCTCTCGGTGCGCCGGACGTAGACCCGTTGGACCTCGGCGGCCGTGAACCGGTCGCCGGCGCGACGCCAGGTGTGCCCGCGCGCCCGCAACGCGACGATCCTCAGCGACCCGCCCGATAGCCCCAGCGGTTCCCCGACGGCGACCTCGGTCTCGGGGGGCAGGACGATCCGCGTCGCCTCGGTGCGCCGTCCGCCCGTGATCGAGACCCGGAGGACCGCCCCGACGTCCGGCGTTACCCAGAGGACCGAGACGTCGGGGGCCCCGGCCCAACGGACCCGCTCCTTTCGCGTCGTGTCGATCCGGTGGATCTTCATGGGGGGGACGGAGCCGGGAACGACCTCGCCGACCGCGAGCCGCGCGCCGGCCGGTACGGCCAACCGGGCGGGCCGGCTGGTCGCGCCGTCGGAGACGATGGTGCGGACCTCGACCGGCGGCGGCGATACCTCCTCGAACGGATGGGTGAAGCGGCAGACGCGGCAGCGCGCGACCCCCCGGACCCGGCCGGTCGCGGCGTCGCTGCGCGGGTCGAGGCGAAGGATCCGGTGCCCGGTGCGCTCTCCGCAGTTCTCGCAGAAGAGCCCGGCGGCGAGGAGCCGGGGCGTCGGGGAGCCCTCGCCCTCCTCCTCGTTCGAGGTCGGTTCCGGGTCGCTCATCGGGACCGGGACGCGCGGCCGGGGGCTTATGGCTTGCCGGTCGGCCCCGAGCAAGGGGCAGGTGACGGACCGTCAACTTGATTTTGTCGGGCGCCCGCGCTCCGGGGATGACCGGTCCCGCGGAGGTGTCGTTCTGCGCCACGAACCTCAACACGCTCGACCGGTTGCCCGCGTCGCTCGACAGCATCGAGCGGATCGGCGTCGCGCTCGCGCGGCCGTTCGAGATCGTGGTCGCCGACGGCCCGAGCGACGACGGGGCCCGCGCGTACCTCAAGGAGCGCGCGGACCGCTCGGCGCACGTCCGCCTCGTGCCCCACACGGAGCGGAACCGCGGATACGGCCGTCGCCTCGCGTTCGAGGCGAGCGTCGGCGCGACGATCGTTCCGTTCGACACGTCGATCGCATACGGAAGCGAGTACGCGGAGCTCCTTCGCGCCTACCTCCGCCTCGCGACCGATCGGATGCTTTTCTCCGAGATCTGCGCGCTCCCCCGCTCCTCCGTCACCGCGGTGGGGGGCTGGCGGGACCTCGTCGGCGGTGAGGACATCGACCTTTACGCGCGGGCGATCCGACGCTTCGGCGTCATCGCCTACCCGACCGGCCGCGCCGGCTCGCAGTCCCGGCCGATGTCCGCGGTCGACCGCCAGATGCGCTACGTTCGGAGGTCGCGACTCGGCCGGGTCGCGCGGATGTACGCCGTCCAGCGCGACCAGATCGTCGGGGCGAACTATCGCGTCCGCGACCTGATGGGGTTCAATCGGCGCAAGCCCTGGTTCGAACGCGTCGCGCTGCGCGGCTTCTTCACGCTCGCGTTCGTCGGTTCGCGCCTAGGCGCCCTGCGCCCGATCGACCTCGGCCGGAACAACTACCTTGTCTTCCGCGACGCCCTGCTCGAGTCGATCGTGCGGGCCGACTACCGGGCGCTCGACGTCGCGCTCGGTGCCCCGCTCCTCCTCCTCACCGCCGACGAGCGGGAGTACCTGAGCCGCGCGCTCCCCCGATGGGCCGAGTACGCGGCCGCCGAGCCCCCGATCCTCGGGCCGAAGTGACGGACGGCCGCGCCTACCGCCGGACCGACGGGGCCGCGCCGGGGTGGGGCTGCCCGAATTTGAATCGGGGTCCCGGGCTCCCAAAGCCCGAAGGATGGACCAGTAGAGCGGACCGAGGCGCGTTCCTCGCGCCCGTAGCTACCCCACAGCCCCGCATGTCCGGCTAGACCGCGTCGACCCGTTTCAACGTTCGGCCGATGCGGCATTCGACCGACGCGTCGTCCACGGCCTCGACCCGGTAGCGTTGCTTCGAGGGCAGCGATGGCCCCGCGCACGCCCACCACGTCGGGCAGTCGAGCCGCCGGCACGGGTACCGTCCGACCTCGACCGAGCTCCCGACGATCGCCGAGCGCGTGTCGACGACCAGCGACCGAGGCACCGGCTTCACCTCGACCACATGCGCCGCCGACTCCTGGAGGGCGCACGGGTGGGTGACCGAACGGACCTTCGTAACCGTGTACCGGCGGCCGGGGTCGAGCGTGAGGCAGGCGTGCCGGTACGGGCACGTCCGGCAGACGGGACCCCCGCCCTCGTAGACGAACTCGAATCCCTCGCGCGCCTGGGAGATAGCGAGCAGCGTGATCTCGGCCATCCTACTCGGCCACCCCCGTGACGTTCGCGAGCCGTTCGGCGGCCTCGCGCGAGAGGCCGTTGTCGCCGAGGATCGTGTAGCGGTCCGGTCGGATCGAGTGCGCGAGGACGAGCGCCCGGACGACCTCGTCCCTCGTGACCCCGAGCTCGCGCGCGGTCGTCGGCGCCCCGATGGTCAGGAGGGCGTTCTTGAGGTGTCGCCAGTCGCCGCCGTGCAGGTACATCATCATGATCGCGCCGACGCCGCACTGCTCCCCGTGCAGGCTCGGACGCTCGCTCGTGCGGTCGAGCGCGTGGCTGAAGAGGTGCTCGCTGCCCGAGCACGGCCGGGACGACCCGGCGACGCTCATCGCGATGCCGGCGACCAGGATCGGCCGGATCGCGATCCAGACCGACTCCTCGAGGTTCGGCTTGATCGACCCGGCGTGGTCGATGATCTCGCGGGCGGCGTACTCGCTCAGCGCGGCCGCCGTGCTCGAGTACTCCTCGTTGCGCAGCCGCATGGCGAGGCGCCAGTCGAGGATCGCGGTGACGTTCGAGATCACGTCCGCGCAGCCTGACGCGAGGAGGCGGAACGGGGCCTGGACGATGAGCTCGGTGTCGGCGATCACGCCGATCGGCACCGCCGCTTCGGTGCTCGCGACGTTCTCGGTGCCGTGCAGGGAGGCGCGGGGGGAGGAGATCCCGTCGTGGGCGGCGGACGTGGGGAGGCTCAGGAACGGGACCCGGAGCCGGTGGGCGACGACCTTCGTGATGTCGATCTTGCTGCCTCCCCCCACTCCGACCATGAACCGGGCGCCGCCCGACCGTGCTTCGGCCTCGACCCGCGCCACTTCCGCCTCGGTCGCCTCGTGCGCGACGATCGTGCTCACCTCGAACCCGTCCGCGCCCAAGATCTCGGCGGCGCGGTGACCGGCGAGGACCGCCGTCTTCGGACCGGTGACCACCGCGCCCCGAGGGGCAAAGTCGAGCTGGTGGCACGTCTTCGCGAGGTCCTCGAGGACCCCATGTCCGACGAGCACGACCCGGGGGAAGACCATCTGCTTCGCCTTCCCGAAAAGAGCCTCCGGGCCGAGCGCGCTGGATCGCGAGAACGCCTCCGGGCCGGCCATGGTCCGAGAGGGCGGACGAGGGGAGGTCGCTCTTTAGGGTATCCGTCCCCGGCGACGACCCTGCCCGCGACCCTACCGGCCCGGAACGTCGCCCCAGAGGACCTTGTGTTCCTGCAGCATGACCCGGACGTCGAGCCGGTCGGCGAGCACCCAGTCGGCGAGGCGGCCGGGGTCGGTTTTCCAGACCGGCTGGAACACGACGGTCGCCGGACCCGTATAGCCCCGGAGGACGCGCTTCGCGTAGAGGTAGTCGGCGCGGTCGGCGATGACGAACTTGAGGACATCCTGCGGTCGGAGGAGGGGGAGGTTCTCGAAGCGGTTGCGGGCCTGCATCCGCGAGGACGGGCACTTCACGTCCATGCTCAGGATGACGCGCGAAAAGCGGGTGTACGGGCGCACGTCGAGCGATCCGCCGGTCTCGATCACGGTCGTGACGCCCCGGCGGCTCAGCTCGCGCACGAGGGTCTCCGACTCCCGCTGGAGGAGGGGCTCGCCGCCGGTCAGGCAGACGTGCCGCGTGCGGTTCCGGGCGACCTCCCGCAGGATCGACGGCACCGAGCGCTCGCGGCCCGGCCCGAAGGAGTAGGCCGTGTCGCACCAGGCGCAGCGCAGGTTGCAGCGCGCGGTCCGGACGAACGTCGTCCGGACCCCGGTGAGCGGGCCCTCCCCCTGGAGGGAATGGAAGACCTCGATGATCCGCATCGACGGGGTCCAGTCGCGGTCCCCGCTATAGGGGCTTTGCTTCGGCTCGAGGAGAACCCCTCCCGTACCGAGAACTCCTCAAATACCGAGGTCGCGTCAAACCCACGCGATGGACGCCGCGCGGGTCCGCCACTGGCAGGAGGCATGGGCGAAGGCCGGGGTCTCGACCGGCCGGCGGATCGCGGGGCGCAACAAGTACTACGCGGTGATCGCCTACCCGGGCACGAGCGGCCTCCTGCATGTCGGCCACTTGCGGCAGTTCGCCTACGCCGACCCGCTCCACCGCTACCACCGGATGCTCGGCGAACAGTCGCTCTTTCCTTTCGGCGTCCACGCCTCCGGGCTCCCCGCGGTCACGTGGGCGCAGCGGGTGAAGGACCGCGACCCGGCCACACTCCGGCAGCTGGTCCGCGCGGGCGTCCGCGAACGCGAGCTCGCGCGGCTCGAGGACCCCGAGACGGCGGCCCGGTTCCTGGGCGATAGCTACCGGGCGGTGCTGCGCTCGCTCGGGATCCTCGTCGACGAAACCACGTACCTCACGACGGTCGACGCGGACTACCGGGCGTTCGTCCGGTGGCAGTTCGGTGCGCTGCACGCCGCCGGGGCGCTCATCCAGGGGACGTACTACGCGTCGGTCTGCCCCGTCTGCGGACCGGTGGCGGTCGACCCCTCCGAGACCGACCTCTCGTCGGGAGGGACGGCCGAGGTCGTTCGCTTCACGACCGTGCCGTTCCGTCTCGAAGACGGCCGGATCCTCCTCGCAGCGACCCTTCGGCCCGAGACAGTGTACGGCGTCACCAACCTCTGGCTCCGGCCCGGGGAGGGGCTGGTCGTCTGGCACCACGGGTCGGCGGCGTTCGTCGTCAGTCGGGCGGGCGGCGAGCGGCTGGTCGAGCAGCACGGCGGCCACCTGGGTCACGAACTCCTCGCGTCCGAGCTCGTCGGGCGGACGGTCGTCGTTCCGCTCACGGGGCGCTCGGTCCCCGTCCTGGAGAGCGATCTCGTCGACCCCGACCTCGGCACCGGGGTCGTGATGAGCGTCCCGGCGCATGCGCCCGCGGACGCGGCGGCGCTCCGCGAGCTCCCCGAGGAGACACGGGCGCGGCTCGGCGCTGTCCCCGTCATCCTCGAGATCCCGGCCGACGCGTCGCTGACGCCCTCCGAGTCCGAGCTCGTCGTGGGCATCGGGACGCCGGCCGAGCGGGCGCTCGCGGCGCTCCGCGTCCGGAGCCTCGCGGACGCCGACGCGCTCGCCGAAGCGACGGAACGGTCGTACCGCCTCGAGTTCGTGCGCGGCCGCATGACCGTCCCCGAGCTCGCGGCCGTGTCCGTCCGGGAGGCGAGGGACCGGGTCGCCCGCCGGCTGCGCGAGGAGGGGACGAGCTTCGAGGTCCAGGAGTTCTCCGTGCCCGTCGTCTGCCGCAACGGCCATGCGGTCATCATCCGGCGTGTGCCGGACCAGTGGTTCCTCCACTACGGGGACCCGGCCTGGAAGGCGTCCACGCTCGCGGCGAGCGCCCGGGTCTCGTCCTGGCCCCCCGAGTTCGCGCGCGAGCTTTCGGAGATCGTCGAGTGGTTCAACGACCGTCCCTGCACGCGACGCGGCCGCTGGCTCGGGACCCCGTTCCCCTACGACCCCGAGTGGGTCATCGAGCCGATCGCCGACTCGACGTT
The DNA here is from genome assembly GCA_021816865.1 of Thermoplasmata archaeon. GTDB lineage: Archaea > Thermoplasmatota > Thermoplasmata > Lutacidiplasmatales > UBA184 > Lutacidiplasma. The sequence continues at coordinate 36,419 of JAKAWX010000004.1, forward strand.
CTATATGGCCTACTACGTCGTGCGACGGTTCGTCTCGACCGGACGGTTGCGGGCGGAGGAACTGACCCCGCCGTTCTTCGACTACGTCTTCCTCGGACGGGGGCCGGGCGAGCCAACGGTCGACCGCGCGCTCCAGGAGGAGGTCCGGGCCGAGTTCCTCTACTGGTACCCTCTCGACCTCAACATGGGCGGGAAGGAGCACAAGCGGGTCCACTTCCCCGCGTTCCTCTACACGCACGTCCGCCTCCTTCCCCCCGAGCTCCTCCCGAGGGGCGTCTACGTCACCGGATGGATCACCGGACCTTCGGGCGAGAAGCTCTCGAAGAAGGAGGTCGGAACGAAAGGCGGTCGGATCCCTTCGATCGACGAGGCGCTCGAGCGGTGGGGGCCGGACGCCCTGCGGCTCTTCTACGTCCTCGCGGCGTCCCCCGCGCAGGACATCGAGTGGGACCCCGACCTCGTCGACACGATCGCGGGGCGGCTCGACGACGTCGAGCGCGTGGTTCGCGAGTCGGCCGGTGATTCCGCCGGACGACCCGAGCTCGACGCCTGGCTCTTTTCCCGGATGCGCGACCTCGTGCGACGTGTGCGCGCCGCCTACGACGCGGGCGAGCTGCGCGAGGCGGCGGAGCTCACGTACGTGGCGATCCCCTCGCTCCTGCGCCGGTACTACGCCCGCGGCGGGGTCCCCGGGGCCCCGACCCACCGCGTCGCCGGGGCGTGGGTGCGGCTCCTATCGCCGATGACGCCCCACCTCGCCGAGGAGCTCGGCGAAGGCCGTTTCGGCGGCCTCGTCGCGGTCCAGCCGATGCCGTCGCCCGACGACTTCCCGGCCTCCGAGGTCGCCGAGGCGCGCGAGGCGTTCCTCGAGCGCGTCGAGGAGGACCTGAGGGCGGTGCTTCGACCGGTGACCGAGCGCGGAGAGCCCGTCCCCGAGGAGGCGATCTTCTACGTCGCGCCCGGCTGGAAGGCGACGGTCGAATCGTGGGTCCGCGAGGCGTCGGAGCGCGGCGAGACGCTCGGCGTGCGCGAGGCGATGGATCGCTCCGCTTCCCATCCCGAGGTGATGGCGCGCCGCGGCGAGCTCGCGAAGTACCTCGCGCGGGTCCAGGCGCTCGTGCGGGCCGAGCCCCCGCCGGCCCACCGTCCGGTCGACGAGGTCGAGACCCTCCGGTCGGCCGAGGGGTACCTCGTCCGTCGCTTCGGGTTCCGGTCGATCTCGGTCTACCGCGAGGAGGAGGCGGCCACGTTCGACCCTATGGGTCGAAGGGACCGAGCGCGTCCCGGGCGGCCCGCCTTCTACCTGATGCGGCGGCCGGCGACCGACGGATAGGCTCCCCAGCGGATCCGCGGCGCCGCCGTCCGCGTCGCGACCTTTACCGGGCCTTGCGAGAGTCGGCGCGCGGCCGACGGAAGTTGAGGTGCATGCGCGACGGCGTCGGGTGGGCCGAGACTTTCCGGTACTTGGCGGAGCCCTTCGCCGAGTAGCTCTTGTCGACCGTGCCCGAGATCTCGAAGTAGATCAGCTGCCCGACCGGCATCCCGGCGTAGACGCGCACGGGGATCTTCACGCTCATCTCGAGCGTCCAGTAGTTGCAGAACCCCTCGTCGCCCTTGCCCGCGGTCGAGTGGATGTCGATCCCGAGACGCCCCACGCTCGACTTCCCTTCGAGGAACGGGACGTAGCCGTGGGTCTCCGTGTACTCTTCGGTGACCCCGAGGTAGAGCTGACCCGGGATCAGGACGAACCCCTCCTCGGGGATGCGGCACTCCTCGACCGGGTTCGCCCGGCGCGCGTCGAGGGCCGCGGTCCGATAGACCGCGAGGTAGGGTCCCAGGTGGACGTCGTACGAGTTCGTCCCGAGGCACTCGGGCCGGAACGGGCGGATGACGATACGGCCCTCGCGCAGAGCGGCCCGGATCTTGGAGTCCGAGAGGATCATCGCGAACCGCGCGCCGAGCCGCCCCCGCTATTTAAGGGGCGGGCGCGCCTCCCCCGGCGGACTCGAGGGCGAGGGCCGCGTAGCCGACGACCTCGCGCATCGGGGTCACCTCGCCCGAGTGCCCCCACTTGAGAAGGCGGGCCCCGAGCGGACGGTCCGCGGTCGCCGCGAGGAGGACGGTCGTCGGCGCGAGGCCGCACATGGTGATGTCGTTGTCCCGCACGGTCGCGTAGAGCTTCCGGGCGTCCCGGGCGAGGATCGCGTCGATCGCCAGCCGGTCGAGGCGCTCCGCCGTGCGCGGCGCCACGTAGTGGGAGAAGTCCGTCGAGGCGAGGAGGAGGACGTCCCGACCGCGCACCGCGTCCCGGACGACCGCGGCGACCTCCTCGAGGTCCTCGAACGACCGTTCGTGGACCATCAGCGCGACGAACCGGGGCTTCGGCAGGACGTACTCGAGGAACGGTAGCTGCACCTCGATCGAGTGCTCGGCGGCGTGCGCGCGCTCGTCCACCTCGACCGGCCCCCGTGCGAGAGCGCGGACGAGCTCCGAGTCGACCTCGCTCGGTCCGAGCGGCGTGAGCCACGCCCGGTCGGAGAGCGACGCGGCCCGGCTCGTCCCGTGGTGGTCGACCCCGAGGACGAGCACGGTCGTCGGCGGCGGGTCGGCGGCGACGAGCGCGTAGGCGTGGGCGGCGATCGGGCCGGAGTAGACGAGCCCGGCGTGCGGCACGACGGCCGCGGCCAGCCGACGCTCGGACGCCCGGTGCCGCGTCGGGAGCGCGCCCGGCCCCCGGGCGTCCGTGAAGCACGCCTCGACCTCTTCGGCGAGCGCCCTGCCGTCGGCCGCGTAGAACTGCCCGGCGACCGCCGCGCGCCGAAACGAGCGCGTCAACGTTCCCTCCCTACGGGCGCGCGAGCTCGGCGACCACCGCGCGCGCTTCGGGCTCGGAGAGCGGCGGGCGGTAACCCGCGCGGAACGGATTCGACTCACCGTAACGCGGGATCACGTGGAAGTGGACGTGAAAGACGATCTGGCCGGCCCGCGCGCCGGCGTTCAGCGCGAGGTTGTAGTCGGGGGTGAGGCGTTCGGCCCTCCGGCAGACCTCGTCGAGCGTGCGGACGAGCGCCATCTGGTCCTCGAAGGGGAGGTCGGTCAGCCGCGGGCCGTGACGCTTCGGGATCACGAGCAGGTGGCCCCGGGTGAACGGGAAGATGTCGAGGAACGCGACCGTCGTCGAGTCCTCGTAGACGATCCACGCAGGGGCGCGCCGGGCGACGATGTCGCAAAAGACGCACTTCGTCCCCGGAGCCGGGGCGCCCTCGTCCATCGGACGACGGGAACCCGGTAGAAACTAAAGGGTTGCCGCGCGCCGCGAGCCCCCTTTACCTCATTAGGAGGGCCGCGCCTCTATCTTCGCGATGCGGGCGGGCTGGCACGGGCTGGTCGCCGTCGTCGCGGCGGCCGTCATCGTCTCGGGGCTCGGGCCGCTGGCGCACGCCCACGCGTCGACCCCGGTCGCTCCCCCGACGGACGTGGGGGCGTCGTTCGTCACGGACGCGAGCGCGGTCCCGAGCGGGATCGCGGCGCAGCCGATGCCGGGCGACGCCCGGGTCTCGCTGACTCTGACGCTCGTCGCGCCGCATCCCTCCCTCGAATCGGCGTTCCTTTCCGCCGTCAGCGACCCCGCCTCGCCGTCGTACCGACACTTCCTCACCTACGCCGAGTACGTTCGGGCGTTCGCCCCATCGCCCCGGACGGTCGCGGTCGTCGTGGCCGCGCTGGCCGCCGGCGGGGCCCGATCGGTCTCGGTCGCACCGGACCGGGCCGCGGTCACCGCGACGCTGACGCCGCCCGAGGTGAGCGCCCTCTTCGGGGTCTCGCTCGTGGAGTACCGCCTCCCCGGGGCGCGGACGGCATACACCGCGACCGGGACGGCCCACCTACCGCCCGGTCTCGCCGGTCGGGTCGCGGCGGTCGACGGTCTCTCGAGTGCGGCGAACGCCGGGCTCTCGCTCGACCTCGCGCCGACGGCTCCACGGCCCTGGGCCGGAGGGTCCGGCCCTTCGCAGTTCGTGATCGACCATGCGAGCGGGGACCCGTGGTTCGTCGGCTCCGACTACACCCAGGCGTTCCAGGCCGATCGGCTCTTCCCGGGCACGGGCAGCGTGCCGAACGCGACGTTCCCGACGCGGGTCGCGATCGCGACGCTCCTCGCCGGGGCGTTCAACCAGAGCACCGGTCAGGAACTTCCCCCCTGGGACCCCGCCGTCATCGACGCCTACTTCAACGGGACGCTACCGGCGGCTTGGCCGCATCCCTCCGTCGTCGGCGTTCCGGTCACGATCGGCTCGCTGACCCCTCCGCCGCCCGGTTCGTTCGGGGGGCTGAACGACTCGACGCTCGATGAGTTCGAGAACTCGCTCGACGTCGAGATGGCGGGAAGCCTCGCTCCGGGGGCATCGGTCTACAACTTCTATTTCGCGGGCAGCCTGCTCGCCGGATCGACCCCGACGGGGGCGATCGCGGACGACTTCGCCCAGAGCCTCTCCGAGGCCCTCGCGTACAACTACTCGCCCGCCCACCTCGCGGTCGTCTCGGGCTCCTTCGGTCTTCCCGACCTCAACAACTCGTTCTGGAACGTCGAGCTCGCCGCGGCGGCGGCGACCGGCGTCACGGTCGTCGCCTCCAGCGGGGACCAGGGGAACGCCCCCGACAATCTCACGGGCCGGCAGGACGGGCCGTGGCCGGTCTGGCCGGCGAGCGCGTCGTTCAACACCTCGGGCGCCGTCTCGGTCGGGGGGGTTTCGCTCTCCCTCTCGGGCGCGCCGACGAGCGTCTACAACGGCACCTCGCTCAACCTCTCGTACGACGCGTCGGTCGGCGGGATCGCGTCGGCCTCGGCCTGGTACGCTTCGGGCGGCGGGTCGGGCCCGGTGGCGGGCACGGAGGGGGGGATCAGCACGGTCTATGCCGAGCCGCCCTGGCAGCTCCGCTCGGCCGCCCAGGTCGATATCGTCAACGCGACCCTCCGTCAGGGAGCCTCGACCCTCGGCCGGGCGGAACCCGATGTCGCGCTCCCGGCCAACGCGACGATCGCGACCGTGGTCGCGGACGCTTCGGGGACGATCTACTTCAGCGTCCTCGCGGGCACGAGCGTCGCGGCGCCCGTCTTCGCGGGCCTTCTCGCCGACCTGGTCGCGGTCGAGAGCGCACGGTCCCCTTCCGGCTGGGCGCCGCTCGGGTTCTTCGACCCCGCGCTCTACCGTATCGCGAGCTACTACGAGCTCTTCTCCGGGAGCCCGAACGACCCGTTCTACGACGTGACCACCGGGAGCAACTACGTCTTCGCCGCGGGGCCGGGCTGGGACGCCACGACCGGCTGGGGCGCGGTGATCGCACCGCTCCTGCTCGCGGCCGACGAGAACGCGACCGTGCGGGGGTACACCTACATCGGCCCCACGCCCGGCCTGCCGAGCCCCGCGCCGCCGACCCCGCCGGTCCCGTGGCTCGTGGCGGTTCTCATCCTCGCGGCCGGCGGCGCGACCGCGATCGCGCTCGCGGTCGTCTTCGCGCGGCCGGGCCGGTCCCGCGGCGTGCCGGTCGTGCCGTACGGGGCCCAGGGGCTCGGGCCGTCGTCGTTCGGCCCGGGGGTCCAGGGGAACATCTACCCCGGAGCCACATTCCTGTGTCCGTACTGCGGCACCGTACGGCCGGCCGAACCGGTGCGATGTCCCCGATGCGGAGCGCTCTAGCGGGCGGACCTACCGCGCGGGCATCGGGTCCGCGGGAGGCGCATCGGCCGTCCCGGGTTCGATGGGCCCGGCGTCCGGCACTGCCGGGGCGTTGGGCCCGGGCCCCTCGGGGGGCGCGCCGGGGTCGAGCGTCTCGGAAGCGGCCGGGAGCGTCGGCGACGCCACTCCGAGCTTTTTCTCGAGCATGCGCCGGATCTCTTCGGGGCGCGTCGAAGCAAGTCCGAAGTATTCGGCGAACCGACGCGTCGTCGTGAGCTCGAGCGTCGACCCCTTCGGCTCGGTGCGCACGAGGCCGGTCCCTCGAAGGTGCTGGACCTCCTCGTAGGCGACGTCCCCGATCATTCGGACGAGGTTGCTCTGGAGGATCGGTTGATGGTAGGCGATCAGCGTGAGCGCCTTCAGGGTCCGCGGCGCCATCTCGACCGGGGTCACCGACTGGACGGTGGGCACGAACCGTTCCTGGAGCTGGAGCGCGTAGCGCTCGCCGACGCGGCGGACCTCGAGGGCCGACTGGCGGTGGGAGTACGTTTGCTCGAGCGTGCGCAGCGCGCGCTGGACGGGACGGAAGTCGTCCCGGCCGAGCGCGCTCGTGAGCTCCTTGACGCTCAGCGGCTTTCCGCTCGCGAACAGCACCGCTTCGACCTCGAAGACGAGGTCGTCCATCTTGGACGGCATTCCTACGGGTCCTCCGCGACCGGCTGCCGCGTCTCCGCCGTCCGAACGACCATCACGGGCGACACGCAAAGAACCTCCTGGTGGAGCTCGATCGAGCGTTCGCGGGCGAGGAAGAGGGCGGCGAGGAAGACCGCGACCAGCCGGTCGCGGCCCTCGAGCGGGTTCCAGAGGTCGAGAAGCGGGAACTCCGCACCGGCCGGGTGCCGGAGCGCGGCCGTCCAGGCGTCCTCGAGGTCGCGCTCGGGGACGTCGCCGTGAACGAGGACCTCGGGCGGCGCCCGCTGCTCTTCGCGGAGGCGGTCGCGCAGCTCCTGGATGTGGATCGACCGGCGGGCTTCGGCCTCCGCCTCCCCGAAGGCCCGGACGAGCTCGAGAAGCGAGACCGGACGGGTCTCGGGGTGTCGGACCATCTCGACGAGAGGGGAAGTGTCGGGCGAGCCGAGCACGGCGGTCGTGACGTCGACGGCCTCCGGGCTGTCGAGGAGCGGAAGGTAACCGTCGTCGAGGGGGGCGGCGTCGGCTTCGAGGCCGGTCGGCAGCGCGGGGTCGGGTGGGGTCCGGAGCTTGAGGAGGGCCTCCGACTGGAGGTAGAGGATGCTCCACGCCATGTAGAGGAGGCGACCGGCGATCGCGAAGTTGACCTCGCCGTCGGTCTTCACCCGGTCGAGGTACGACTGCGTGAACTTCACGAGGTCGATCTCCCACGGGTCGAACTCCTCTTCCATCACGAGCTCGAAGAGGAGCGCCATCGCCTTCTGGAACGGGTCCGGGATCACGACGTGGACGCCCTCGCGCAGGTTCTCGACGAGCGAGAGGTACCGTTCGAGGAGCTGCGAGGTGTCCTCGGACTCGCCGAGCAGGGACCGATGGAAGACGAGGTAGCGAAGCACCTTCTCGGCCGCCTCGCGAGGGACCGCGTTCGGCGCGACGAGCCCCGACGCCTCGGTCTCGGAGATCGTCATCGGGCCTCCAGGGTCGGCGGCACGTCCTCGGGTCCGCGCGCGTTCTCGCGGCCCTCGACGTCGTGGATGTCGTCAAGGTGGATCCCAACGACGCGGGAGCAGCCGTCGCCGCGCATGGTCACGCCGAAGAGGTGGTGCGCGAACTTGAGCGTCACCTTGCGCAGGCTGATCACGACGAACTGCGCGCGCTCGGCGTTGCGTCGGAGCATGCGACCGACGTACTCGGCGTTGAGGCCGTCGAGCGACATGTCGACCTCGTCAAAGACGTAGAGCGGGCTCGGGTCGTAGCGCTGCATCGAAAAGATGAACGCGAGGCTCGCGAGCGACTTCTCGCCGCCCGAGAGCTGTTCGAGGCGGGCGACGGTCTTGCCGACCGGTCGCGCGCGGATGAGCAGGCCCCCGGCGAGCGGGTCGTCCGGGTTCTCGAGGGCGATCTCGCCTTCCCCGCCGGCCGAGAGTTCGCCGTAGATCTCGCGGAAGTTCGTGTTGACCTGGCCGACGACCTCGCTGATCTTCTCGCGCTTCTTCTTTTCGATCTCGGTGACGAGGGCGATCAGCTCGTTCTTTTCGGTGGTGAGACGAGCGACCTCCGACTGGAACTCGTCGAGGCGCGCCTTCTCGGCGTCGTACTCCTCGACGGCACGCTGGTTGACGTCCCCCAGGGCCCCGAGCTGCTGGTCCAGGGACGAGATCCGCTTCTTGAGATCCTCGAGGCTCATCGGCTTCTCGTCGGCCTCGGGCTCGGGGAACTGGCGGAGCGCCTCCTCGAGCTCGCGGGCCTTCTGCTCGGCCTGGGCGAGGCGCGTCTCCTCCTGGGTCAGCATTCCCTTGCGGGTCTCGAGGTTGGCTTGGACCTGGCCGAGCTTGCCCGTCACGGAGAGACGTTCGTCCTCGAGGAGACGCTTCTTCTCGGCGAACCCCTTGGCGGCCTCGCTCTGCTTCGCCTCGACCGACTTGAGGGCCTCGAGCGCCGACCGGGCCTCCTGGAGGGAGCGCTCGGTCCGGCCGATCTCCTTCCTCTTCTCGGCAGCCTCGCCGCGGACCTTCTCGAGCTCCTTGGTCCGGGCCTCGAGGTTGGTGCCGAGCGCTTGGAGCGACGCCCGGATCCCTTCGAGCTCCCCGTTGACCCGGACCCGCTCCTCGGAGGTCTTCTGGATCGCCTCTTGGAGGGTCCTCAACCGTGCGGAGAGCGAGTCGGGGAGCTGGCTCAGGTACTGCTCCTGGGCCTTCTGGATGGCGGCCTTGAGCTCGGCGACCTCGGCCCCGAGCTTGGCGAGGGTCCCTTCCGACGAGGCGAGCGAGGTCTCGGCCTTCTTCTGGTCGGCGACGGCCGCTTGGAGCCGCCCGCGGGCCTGGGTAAGCCGTTCGCGCGCGGCCTGGAGGTCCTTTCCGAACGCTTCCCGGGTCGACTGGTGGGCCTGGTCCTCGATCGACCGCTTCGCGAGTTCCTCGGCGAGGACGCGGATCCGCTCGGCGGCCTTCGAGAGCTCCGTCCTCGCGGCCGCTTCGGCCCCGCTCTTCTCGCGGAGCTCGTCGCCGAGCCGCTTCAGTTCGACCGCGCTGTCCGCGCCTCGGCCCTGGACCGAAGGGTCAAGGAAGCCGCCCGAGATCGCCCCGGTGGCCTCGATGAGGTCCCCGTTCAGCGTGACCAGCCGGACGCCGCCCATCTGGGTCCGAGCGCGGCCGAGGTCGTCCATCACGACCGTCTCGCCGAAGACGTACCAGAATGCGGGACGCAGCGCCTCGTCGAAGCGGACGAGGTCGATCGCGAACCCCTGCGCGCCCGCCGCCTTCGAGGTCACGAGCGACTTGCCGTGGGGCCGGCCGGGGAGCATCTTGTTGAGCGGCAGGAACGTCGCACGACCGCGCTTCTCGGAGCGAAGCAGCTTGATGCACTCCTCGGCGATCTGGTCCGTCTCGACGACCAGCGCCTGGAGCCGGTTGCCGCCCGCGACCTGGAGCGCGACCTTGAACTTCGGGTCGATCTCCGCGAGCTCCTCGACCGTGCCCCGTATCCCGGGGAGCTTGTTCATGTTGCGCTGCGAGAGGAGGAAGTCGACCGCGGCGAGCTGGTTCGGCCGCGCGCCGGATTCGGTCCGGGCCTTCATCCGAGCGTCGAGCGCCATGTATCGGCGGTTGAGCTCGAGGACTTCTTGGCCGAGCCGCTCGGTCTCCGCGGTCAGCGACTTCTCCTTCGATTTGAGCGAGAAGAGCTCCTTCTGGAGCTCGCCCGTCGCGGGGCCCCCGGAGCCCTTGCCGGGTCCGGCGTCCCGCGAGCGCAGTTCGAGGTCCTTCACCTCGACCTCGCGCTCCCGGACGTCGTCCTCGAGCTGGGCCTGGGAACGTTCGGCGCCCTGGAGGGCGGCGTGGGCGGCCTCCCGCGACTGCACGGCGGACTGCCACGCCTTCTGCTTCGCGTCGAACTGACGCTCGAGCTCGAGTTGCTGCTTGCGGGCTCCCGCGAGCTTGTCCGGGGACTTCCCCGGGGGGGCCGCCGCCGATTGCATCTCCCGACCCTGGGTCTCCGCCCGGGCGGCGAGTTCCTTGAGGGTCGCGGCGAGCTTCCCTTCCTGGACCTGGAGCGAACGGCGCTGCGTCTCGTCAGAGGCCGAGGCCGACGCGAGCTCCTTGACCTGAGCGTCGACGGCTTCGAGCGCCTCTTTGAGGTGGCCCAGGCTCTGGTCGAGGCGCGCGTAGGCCATCTTCTTCTCGTCGAGCTCCTGCTTGAACTTCACCGCCGCGGCCCCACCGGCCTCGGCCACCTCGCGGTCGACCGCGTCGATCGAGCGGGTCAGCTCGTCCTGGCGGGTCGCCAGGGTCACCCGTTCCTGCTCGAGCCGGCCGAGCTCCGCGCGCACCGTTTCCACTTGATGCTGGCACGTGGCGAGCTCGTGCTCGGCGAGACGGTGGCCGGCGCGGGCCAGCCGGGCCTCGGAGCGGCGCTTGTCGTCGTGAAGCTGCTTGTACTGGATCGCCTGGAGCCGCTGGCCCTCGAGCGAGGCGAGACGGCTCTTGATGTCGGTGAGGAGGGTCTGGATCCGGTCCAGGTTCTGGTCGAGGTCCGTGCGTTTCACGGTGGCCCGTTCGAGCTCCTCGTCGTACTGGCTGATGCCGGCGAGGCGTTCGAGGAGGCCGCGGCGGGGAACCGGTCCCATCGTGACGACCTTGTTGACGTCCCCCTGCTGCACTAGGTTGTAGCCGTCCCCCGAGAGGCGGGCGTGCGAGAGGAGGCCGTCGATCTCGGTCTGGGTCGTTCGGCGACCGTTCACGTAGAAGTAGGAGTAGTAGCCGTCCGGATTGCTGGGCGTGAGCTTGACGTACCGGGTGACCTCGACCTCGTCGCTATCGGAGGGGAGGAGCTTGTCGGAGTTGTCGAAGACGAGCGAGACCTCGCACTCGGTGGCGGGCTTCTTCGACGAACCCCCGTTGAAGAACAGGTGGGTGAGGCGGTCGGCCCGCAACGCCTTCGAACTGGTCGGGCCGAGGACGAAGAGGATCGCGTCGGAGATGTTCGACTTTCCCATGCCGTTCGGGCCCGCGACGCCGCTGAACCCGGGCTGGAACGGGATCTCGGTCGAACCCGCGAACGACTTGAAATTCCTCAGCTTGATCCGCTTCAGGTACATCGAGCGTGTCTCCCCGTCGGTCCCCTTCTCGGCTCGTCCGTCGCCGACGACCGCCCGTTTGTCGGACGGTTGTCAGCGCGTCATCCCGAGCCCTGTCCGCCATATTTAACCGTTGGCTCCGAACGGAACTGTTCAGAATCGGGTGGTGGAGGGGTCTCGACTCTTTCCTGTTCGGTTAGCGGGTGGTCGAGCAAGGTCTTCGAGGTGCGGCCCGCAACCCGGACCACATTTCAATACGCATCGGGGTGTCTGACAAACAGCTTGGAGCATCCTCCAGCGGTTGAATCGGCTCCTGATTTCTTTCCTACGGACACTCGCGCCGGTACAAGTGTCTGACACGCGGATTCGGTAGGCTCTTCCCTGCACGTTTCAGCTTTCACCAGCATCGCAAACCACTAGGAGTGAGTCTGCATCGTCAGGGTAGGTGACGGTCGATGGAGGCCGAGCCCCCCGCTCCGTGGCCGGACGAGAGAACGCCCGCTTTGGCAATCGTCGCTCGAGGCGATCAGATTCGCTCGTTGTCCCCCATCCAATACGAGGTGCGTTCCCAGAGCCGCCCCGGACGAAAGTATGCGGTCGTCGTTCGCAAAGAACGGTGGGGCTGCTCGTGCCTGTATCACCGGTCCACCCATCGAGTTTGCATCCACATTCTCGCCGTCCGCTATCGGGAAGGATTGGGTGACCCCCCGGACCGAGACCTTCCGCCGCCCGAGTGTCCCAAGTGCGGCTCCTCTCAGGTCATTCGCTTCGGCCGGCGCCACAATCGATCGGGGATCGTTTGTCGCTATCTCTGCAAGGCGTGCGGGGGCCGCTTTACCCACCGCAGTGGAGCGCTCCGGCTCCGATGCGATTCCCGAACGGTGGCCCTCGCTCTCGACCTGTACTTTCGCGGACTCTCGCTCCGGAAGGTCTCGGACCACCTGAAGCAGGCTCACGGCGTCTTCGCCGCCCCCAGCACGATCTATGATTGGATCCGGCGCTTCGCCCCAAAGGCGGCCCGATGGATGGACTCGCTGGGGGCTCGAACCGGGGATCAGTGGCATGTCGACGAGACGGTCGTAACGTCGGACGGGAACCCCCGTTGGGTCTGGAACCTAGAGGATGCGGCGACTCGATATCTCATGGCCACCCACGTAACGAAGCTGAGGCGGGTGCGCGACGCGCGGGTCTTGATACGACGTGCGAAGCAAGCGACGCCCGATCGGCCACTCGCGGTCCTTTCCGACGGCCTTCCGGCGTATCGAACGGCGATCGGCCGGGAACTCGCCTTCCGAAGCGGGGCGGAGGTCGTGAACCCGCACCACCGCGTGCCCTCCATCCGTGCGAAGGTGTCGAACAACCTCGTCGAACGCCTGCACGGTACGGAGAAGGAACGGTTCAAGGTCATGAGAGGGTTCCACGGAAACAAGGGACCCACGTCGATCCTGGAGGGTTTCCGGGTCCACTACAACCTGGTGAGAACCCACGGGGCGCTCGGAGTGACGCCGGGAGTCGCCGCGGGTCTGCCGGACCCTGGCTCGTTCCGATGGAACGAGATTCTCCGAGACTCATCTCGGAACGTCCCGAAGGGCCAAGCGGAGATCGTTTTCCTCGTGAGTTGACCGCCACGGATGGCGCCGGAAGCTTCGCGCACACGGAGCTAAGGCGGGCGCCTCGCCGCCGCCGAGTCCTCCCGGGGCGGACAGGTTATCGACGGGCCACGATTCGGAATCCGACGGGCCAGATTCGAGCGGAATGAATCGACCGCACGGAGCCCCACTGACCCGCCGCACGGGGAGACATTCGTGGGGTTCGATTCCACGAGGGAGTTCTCGAAAGTAACGCTCGAATCCCGAGGGAAGAGGGTCGATGGCTCGTTCCCATCCGAAGTGCTGCCGGGCCCGATCGAGGCGAGCCCGGCATAGCCTCCCCAGTCTCCCCACGCGACGTCCACTGGGTACGGGTGAGTGCAATGAGGGTTCGACCCCGATCCGCAGACCGCGGCGTTTCGCAGAGCGACCACGGTGAGACTCGTTCCGTAGCCCACGGTCGCCGCGGCTCCACTACTTGCGTCGGCTCCGTCCGTCTCGGTCAGCCCGCCCCCGCCGCTGTAGTACCCGGGGAGTTTACGTTCCCCTAACCACGCCTTCGAAAGGCGAGCTCAGCCAACGAGACGGTATCAACGCCGAGGTCCGAACCGCAACGCTCCCTGTCTCGAACGCCGTGTGAAGCACCGACCCCCGGTTCGGCCCGAGAGTCGGACCGAGAGTCGGACCGAGCAGTGCCAGGTCGCGGCGACGACGGCTGCTGCCGCGCCGGAGGCGAGGCGTCGTCGACGGTTTCGACGGCGGTGGTCCGTTCCGCGCCGCCGTTTCGATGGAGCAGCGAGGCGAGTGCAATGGCCCGAAGCTAGGTTGCCGTCGCGCGGAGTCCATGCCGGAACCGCCAAGAAGCTCAGCACCAGGCTCCCATTCGCATGGAGCAGGGGCAGGGTCGACCACCCGAATCCGGGCACTGGCGGCCCGCTAGCGGGCCGCCTCCCGAGTTCTGGACAGAACCCCGCTGTGGGGGATCGCGATGGGGGTTCCGCCCACCGCGCCGACTTCCGGGCGGCGATCCCTGACGAAGACCCCCCTCTTGATCGTGTTCGCGGGACTGCCCGGGACCGGGAAGTCGACGCTGGCCCGGGCGGTCGCGTCCCGGAGCGATGCGGTGTGGCTCCGAGTGGACACCGCCGAGGCGGCGATGCTCAGGGCGGGTCTCCCCCGCTCGGCCGAGACCGGCCTTGCGGCGTACCTCGTCGTTCGCGACTTGGCCGCGGAAGAGCTCCGGCTCGGACGAAACGTGGTCGTCGACGCGGTGAACGGGGTCGAAGAGGCCCGCGCGATGTGGCGTGCCTTGGCGACAGAATCGGGCGCCCGACGCTGCGTCGTCAAGGTCGTTTGCTCGGACCCGCTGGAACACAGAAGGAGGGTGGAGTCCCGCGGCGCCCCGACACCCCCTTTGCCCCGACCGACCTGGGAGGCGGTTCAAGAGCGAGAGTATCTCGCGTGGAACGAACCCGTCCTGACGGTCGATACCGTGCGGCCCGCCGATGAGGTCCTTCGGCAGATCCTGGGTTGCCTCGCTCCCCGGTAGCACGAGTAACGGCGGGCGGTCGACCGAACGACGGGAGCCCGTCCGGACGACCGGCGTTCCGCAAACGCTTTTATTGAGAACCCACCTCGCCGGGGCGAATGCGTCGTCTCCTCTCGGAGGACTAGGCCCCCGCGGCCCACCTCGCCCCGCTCTTTTTCGGTCGGTCGTCATGGACCTCCTCGACGCGATTCGCTCGTTCCGCCCGTGCCTGCAGTATAACCCTCGCCCCGTTTCGCCCGAGAAGCTGAAGACGATCCTCTCCGCGGCCCGGCTCGCTCCGAGCCAACGGAACCTGCAGCCGTGGCGGTTCGTGGTCGTTCAGGACGACGAACGCAAGCGTCTCCTCGCCCAGGCATCGAACCGCGGCAAGCTGATCGCCGAGGCCCCGGCGGTGATCGTCGCATTCGCCGTCGAGGAGGATATTCCGGTGACGATCGGGGGGTACATCTCGGCCTATCCGCTCGACGTCGCGGTCGCGGTCGACCATCTCCAGCTCGCCGCGACCGCCGAAGGGCTCGGCACGAACTGGATTATCGAGTTCCACGAGGACAAGGTCCGCAGCGTGTTGAACGTCCCCGAAGGGGTCCATCCGATCGCGGTCATCCCGATCGGGTACCCCGCAGAGACGAACGGAGGGGCGAAACCCGCGAGCGAGGGACGCAAGAGCCCCGACGAGGTCATCGCCTACGACGCCTACCCCTGGTAGTCCCGCGTGACCGACCTCACTTTCGTGAGCACGAACCCGGGCAAGTTCCGCGAAGTGGAGGCCGTCCTGCGGCCGTTCGGGATCCGGACCCGGTGGACACGCCGGTCGCTCCCGGAGCCCCAGGTCGAAACGCTCGAGGAGGTCGTGGACGCGAAGCTCGATGCGGTCCGCGATCTCAAGGGGTGGGTCCTCGTCGAGGATTCGGGCCTTTTCATCCCCTCGCTCAAGGGGTTCCCGGGGGTCTACTCGGCGCATTTTCTCAAGGTCTGGAGGTTCGGCCCGATCTACGAGCTGCTCGTCCACCGAGACCGCCGAGCCTACTTCCGGACGGTCGCGGGGGTGGCCCACGGACGTCGCCGCTGGACGTTCGTCGGGGAGGTCCGGGGGTCGATCGCGCCGAAGCCGAAAGGGCGCCACGGGTTCGGCTACGACCCGATCTTCGTACCCGCGGGTTGGGACCGGACGTTTGCCGAGGTGCCGACGGCGTCGAAGAACGCGATCTCTCACCGGGCCCGGGCGGTCGCCAAGGTCGGCGAAGCCCTCGCCCGCGGGCGCCTCCCCCGGTAGCGGGGTCCCGAGCGGACGGCGGCCGTCTTTTGCGCCCGGTCGCTCGAGCGCGACCGGGCGCCGCCCTTATGCTCGCGTCCCGTTGGGGGACGCATGCTCGTGGACGAGCTCGGCGAGTCCCCGATCCTTTCCCTCATCGACCGGATCTTCGAGCTGAGGCAGCGGGGAGAAGAGGTCCTCGGCCTCCACATCGGGGAGCCGGACTTCGACACTCCCGCCGGGATCCGGGACGCCGCCGCGCAGGCGTTGAACGAGGGGCTCACGCACTACGTCTCGGCCCAGGGAATGCCCGACCTCCGGCGGGCGATCGCCGAGCGTCTCGTCTCCCGCCACCGCATCCCGGCGACGGCCGACGACGTGGTCGTGCTCTCCGCAAAGTTCGCGATCTACGCAACGCTGCTCTCCACGCTCTCGCGCGGCGACGAGGTGCTCCTTCCCGACCCGACGTACCTGTTCGACCAGCCGGTCCGTCTCGCGGGCGGCCGTCCTGTCTACTTCCCCCTGCGCCCCGACTTCTCCCTCGACCCCGGAGCGCTCGAGTCCGCGGTCACCCCGCGAAGCCGGCTCCTCGTCCTGGTCTCCCCGGCGAACCCGACCGGCCGGGTGATGCGGCGGGACGAGGTGAAGGCGGCGCTCGAGGTCGCCCGCGACCACCGCCTCACGGTGGTGAGCGACGAGACCTACGAGTCGCTGATCTACGAGGGCACTCACTGCGCGCCCGCGAGCGTCGCGGAGGGGGAGGTCCCCGTCGTGACGATCGGGAGCTTCTCGAAGGCGTACGCGATGACCGGCTGGCGCGCCGGCTACGCGGTCGCGCCGCCCGAGGTCCGCGGCCGTATCGTGAAGGTCATGGAGCACACGCTCACCTGCCTCCCCCCGTTCGTTCAGCGGGCCTGCGTCTGGGCCCTGGAGAACGCCGGGCCGGACGAGGCGAGGTTCCGGTCGACGTTCCGGGAGCGCCGCGACCACCTCCTGAACCGGCTCGACGATCTCCCGGGGCTCACGTACGTCCGGCCCGAGGGGGCGTTCTACGTCTTCCCGTCGTACGACGTCCCGATGTCGTCGATCGAGTTCGCTCTCCGCCTGCTGGACGAGGAGCACCTCGCGCTCGTACCGGGGGTCTCGTTCGGACCCAGGGGCGAGCGTCACGTGCGGATCTCGTACAGCAGCCCGGTCGCCCAGCTGGACGACGGCATGCAGCGCCTCGGTCGTTTCCTCGATCGGCACGGGGCGAGACGCGGCGGCCGCTAGGCCCGCCCCTCCCGGCTTTTGTATACCGACTCGATAGCCGGCGGCGTGTCCGCAACCCCGCGCGTCCACGACCTGACCGCCGTTCTCCAGACCCACATGCCCGTGTGGCCCACCTCGCCGCTGCCCGTCTTCGAGCCGGTCGGGCTCGTGGCCCGCGACGGCTACGCGATCGAACGGGTGAACTGCCTCACCCACACGGGGACCCACATCGACGCTCCGTACCACTTCCTCGAGGACGGGCTCACGGTCGACCAGATCCCCCCGTCCGAGCTCGTCGGTCGGGCCGCGCTCCTCGACCTCCGAAAAGACCTCTCGGGTCCTGTGATCGGGCGGGAGCTCCTCGAACGCCACTGGCCCGCCTCGTTCCGCCCCGAGATCGTCCTCCTCGAGACCGGCTGGAGTCGCGAGCGGGCTCCCACGCGTCGGTACCTCTACGAGTTTCCCGGCCTCTCCCCGGACGCCGCGGCCTGGGTCGCCGACCAGAGGATCCGGGGGATCGGTACGGACACGCTCGGGATCGACCCGTACGCGAACGAGAAGTTCGAGGCCCACAAGGTCCTCCTGAAGCGGGGGATCTGGATCCTCGAGGCGCTCGACCACCTCGACGCGCTCACGGAGGACCGTCCGTACACCCTCGTCGCCGCCCCGCTCAAGATCGCCGGGGCGAGCGGCGCGATGGCCCGCGTCTTCGCCTTCGAGGCGTAGGGGGGACGGCATGCCGCTCGCATCGGGTCTGCGCGGTGCCCGCGTCCTCGTGACGGCCGCGAGCCAGGGGATCGGGTACGGCGCCGCGCGCGCTTTCCTGGACGAGGGGGCCCGCGTAGTGGTCAACTCCTCGAACGAGGCGCGGATCGCCCGCGCGACCGGGAGCCTCTCCTCGTTCGGCGATGTCCACGGGGTCGTCGCGGACCTCCGGGAGAAGGCCGGCCTCGACCGCCTGCTCGAGGAAACGGTCCGATACCTTGGCGGCCTCGACACGCTGGTCTATGTGACGGGGTCGCCGCGCCCCGGGGTCTTCATGGAACAGGCCTACGAGGATTGGGCGGAGGCGTCGCGCCTCCTCGTCGTCAGCCCGGCATACCTCGCCCGCAAGTCGGCCGACGCGATGCTCGCCGGCGGGCACGGTGGACGAATGGTCTTCCTCACGTCGATCGCGATCCGAGAACCGATCCCCACCATCGCCACCTCGAGCGTATGCCGGATCGCGGTCGCGGGCCTTGTCCGCACCCTCGCCCGCGAGCTCGGGCCGAAAGGGATCCGCGTCAACGGCATCCTGCCCGGCTACATCCGCACGGGTCGGCTCGACGAGGTCATCGACGACGCCGCCCGCCGACGCGGAACCACCCCCGAAGCCCAGCGTCGCACGCTCGAGTCGGAGATCCCGCTCGGCCGGGTCGGCACGCCCGAGGAGCTCGCGCGCGCGGTCCTCTTCCTGGGGAGCGAGATGTCGAGCTACGTCAGCGGGGCTCTCCTGCCGGTCGACGGGGGACTCCTGCGCTCGGTCGGCTGAGGGCCGAACCGACCTAGGGCTGGTCGGCCCGTCGCGCCTCGGGCAGGAAGTCCTCCCGCTCGGGCACAAAGACGTCGAGGACGATGCTCGAGACCCCCGGGTCCGAGACGAACTCGTGCGGGACGCCGCCCGGGATCGAGTACGCCGAGCCCTTGACGGTGCGGTACGTCTCGGCGCCCACCTTCAAGCACCCGCCGCCGTCGAGGACCGTCCCCGCCTGCACGTGCGGGTGCGTGTGCATCGGGAACGTCGAGTTGGGCGCGATCTGGTAGAGCACCATCATCACCCCGTGCCCGTGGGTGAGGATGCGTCGCTTCACTCCGGGAAGGATCTCGTGCCAAGCGTCGGGGCGGTCGTTCCAGAGGGTCATGGCATCCGGGACGGCCCGTCGGTATTTGGACGTGCCGAGGTCATGTCAGCCGAGCGCGTGCTCGAGGTCGGCGACGAGGTCGTCCGCGGCCTCGACCCCGACCGAGAACCGAAGGAGGCCCCCCGTGATCCCCTGGGCCTCGCGCACGGGCGCGGGCACGGACCGGTGGGTCATGAGGGCCGGGTGGTTCACGAGCGACTCGACGCCTCCGAGGCTCTCCGCGAGGGTGAAGAGCTTGAGCCGTCGCAGGACCCGACGGGCGCCGGGGAGACCGCCGCGGATCTCCGCGGAAACCATGCCGCCAAAGTCGTCCATCTGCCGCCGCGCCACGGGGTATCCCGGATGGTCGGGCAATCCCGGATAGAGCGTGCGAACCACCTTCGGGTGGCGGGCGAGGAATGCCGCGACCTTCCGGGCGTTCTGGCAGTGCGCCCGGACGCGGAGGCCGAGCGTGTGGATCCCCCGGAGGACGAGGAAGCTCTCGAGCGGTCCGAGGATCCCGCCCTGGGTGTTCTGGTACCAGCGGAACCGCTCGAGCTGGCGGCGGTCCCGAAAGACGAGCGCCCCCCCGATGAGGTCGCTGTGGCCCCCCAGGTACTTCGTCGTCGAGTGGAGGACGACGTCCGCACCGAGCTCGAGCGGGCGCTGGAGGACCGGCGAGGCGAACGTGTTGTCGACGGCCACGCGCGCCTTCGACGTTCGAGCGATCGCGATCGCGCCCTTGAGGTCGGTCACCTTGAGCAGGGGGTTCGTCGGGGTCTCGAGGTAGAGGAGGTCGACGCGCGGTCCGTCCGCGAGCGCGCCTCGCACGTTCGCGAGGTCGGAGGTGTCGATGAGGTCGACGCGCACACCGTGGGTCACCGCCACGTCGAGCAGCCGCCGGGTCCCCGAGTAGAGGTCGTCGCCCGCGACGATCCGCGAGCCCGAGGGGTACGCCATGAAGAGCGCCGAGGCGGCGGCGAGTCCTGAGGCGAACGCGAGCCCCCCAGCGCCTCCTTCGAGCTTCCCGAGCACGCGCTCGAGGACGGCGCGCGTCGGGTTGCCCGTCCGAGAGTAAACGAACCCCTTCGCCCGACCGGGGGCGGACTGCGCGTAGGTCGACGTCAGGTAGACCGGCGGATTGACCGAGCCGGTCAGGGGGTCGGGGGTCTGTCCCTCGTGGATCAACCGTGTGTCCCAGTTCATCCCGTGGGCCCAGCGCTCGGTGCGATTTCAACCATTCCCCCGCGGCCGGACCGCTCGAGCCGGGGTGGGGTCGGGAGGCCCGGGCTCGCTCAGCAGGAGAGCTCGAAGTTCACCGTCGCGGAGGAGTTCGAGACCGTGAACTCCTGAAGGTCGCTTCCGCACGCGTCCTCGGAATTGAAGGCGGCGATCGTGTAGGTCCCGTTGGAGAGGGTCAGTTCGTAGGTCCCGTTCGAGGCGGTCGTGGCGGTGTAGCCGTCCCCGCGGACGATCGCTCCGGCGACGGGGTCTCCGTCGTGCGACACGGTCCCACGGACCGGGTACGTGGCCGCGAAATCGAAGAGGTCGGTCATCGGGGGCTCCGCCGTCCAGTTGTCGTTGTGATTCGTGTGACCCAGACCGAGAAGCCATTCCGTCGTCGTGAGGAGGTTGTAATGGCTGTACTCCACCGCCGACGAGAACCCCCGAGAGGCGTACGGACTCACCGCGACGAAGTAGACCAGGCCATTCCCCAGTTTCGGCGCTCCGCCGCCGGACGCGTTCGAGTCGTACGTCACGAAGACCACGCTCGTGGAAAAGAGCGAGCTGTTGAGGAACGGGGAAAGGAACCCGGCGAGCCAATGGTCGGCGAACGCCACGGAGGTGTTGTGACCGTCATCGTCCATGTTCGGCGTGATCCAGGCGTAGTTGGGGAGGGTCCCCGCGGCGACCGACGCGTTCCATGCGTCGAGGTTCAGGACATGCGCCGCGCAGTACGAGGGGGAGTTGGTGACGTAGCGATAGTCGACGAACGGGTCGTGGGCCACCGAGTAGACCCCGGAGCTACGGTTGTCGCACGGTGTGGGCATGCTTTCCATGTACGCCGCCCAGGTCTCACCCGCACGGTCGACGAGCCCGGGGACCGGGAGGACGGCCGCGGAGTCGGCCCCGCTCGTGGCGTCCAAGTAGTCGACGATCGAGTTGCCGGTGAGCCCGTGGTAGTTGCTCGCGGACGCGAACTGGGTCGCGAGATGTCTCTCGAACGGCCCGTCGAGCACGGTCGCCACCGATGGCTCGTTCTCGAGGAAGATGGTGACGACGTGGCGGATGGGGGTCGGCAAGCTCGGTAGAGGCGCCGGGTCGACCGGGGGCGCCTCCATCGGTCGGGTGGAGTGGAGGAAGTAGAGGAGCCCTCCGCCGGCCATCAGAAGGCTCGCGAGCACCGCCCCCAGGGCTACGTTGGGGTTCGCCCCACGGATCGCACGGACCCGCCTTCGGAGCGTGGGGCGGCGGGCCGCCGGTGGAGTCGGATCGAGGGGAGCGAGGTCGGACAAGGCGCCGCAGCATGCATCGAAGACGTATAACCAAGCGATGACCCCGGCCCCCGAATCCCCGGCACGCTCGACCCGATTCTCGGACCGGCGGAGCCTCCTCCCGGTCCCGGACCGTGCGGCGATTGTAGGTGGCATTCGTGCGCAGATCCTACGCAAACTGCATCCATGCGGTCGTTCTAATACCGGGTTCCCGTCGCCGTGACAATGCGTCGCTCGGGCCCGGTGCTCGACGCGGCCTTGAGGGGATCCACGTGGCCACTACGCTAGGGCTCGAGGCGCCGACGAACGTCGTAAACATGCCGAAGGTCGTGACGGTCCGAGAGGATGTCTACGTTCGCAAGGCGTCGGGTCTCGTGCGCACGGTCGGACCCTCGAGCGCGCTCTTCTCGAACCTGGTGGCGATGGGAATCATCGTCAATTTCTTCTGGGTCGTCTTCGCGTCCGCCGGGTACCCGAACGCGAACCTCGTCGACACCGTGCTCATCGGGGTACTGATCAACGTAGGGGTCGGGTTCGTCTACTGGATGCTCTCGAGCGCGATGCCGCGCTCGGGGGGCGACTACGTCTTCATGGGACGGATCTTCCATCCCAGCATTGGCCTCGCGACCAACCTCGTCTTCTCGGCGGTCTTCATCACGTGGGCGGGCCTGTTCGCCTACTACATCACGGTCTACGGCCTGCCGATGATGCTCGGCAGCTATGCGATCGCCGGCGGGAGCTCGGGTCCCCTCACCACCTTCCAGAGCATGATCAGCTCGAGCAACGAGATCTTCGCGATCTCGGCTCTCATCCTGGTCCTCGTCATCCTCATCAGTTTCCTGCCCACCAAGTGGATCTTCCGCACCACGGTCGGCATCTTCGCCGTGACCGCGGTGATCTACGTGGTCATGATCGGGCTCCTCCTCTTCACGAACCAGGCGACGTTCGCGAGCCACTGGAACGCCGCGAACCCGGCGAACACCTACGCGACCATCGCCGCGAGCGGTGCCTCGGGCGACACCATAACGACCTCGGGTACGTTCCTCGGAATCGTCTACACGATGCTCAGCTTCGTGGGGTACGCGAACAGCTCGTACTACGCCGGCGAGATCCGAGGTAGCCCCACCCGGACCCAGGGGCTCGCGATCTTCGGCGCCCCGATCATCTTCGCGGTCCTCATCGCCGTCCTCTACGCGACGACCTACCTCACCTTCGGGCGGGACTTCATCGTGGGGCTCAGCACCGGCTACGTGTCGGGTACGGTCGCGGTTCCGGCGTTCCCGTCCCCGCTCCTCCTCGCGGCGTACATCCTTCCCTCGGGCGGCATCAGCCCGGTCCTCGCGGCGTTCCTCTCGTTCGGGGTCGTCCTGACCTTCTTCGGGTTCTCCCTGATCTACTTCATCGTCCCGACGCGCAACGTCTTCGCGTGGTCGTTCGACCGCGTCTTCCCCTCCGCTCTCGCGCGCGTGAGCCGCCGAGGCGTTCCGTGGGTCGCGGTGATCGGCCTCGCCGTCTTCGCGTTCGTCTCGCTCTACATCTCCGTGTACACGACGCTCTTCAACTACCTCGGGTACTCCAACTTCGGGTTCTGGTTCGCGGTCGGGATCGTCTGCCTCGGAGGGGCGCTCTTCCCGTTGATTCGGCCGAAGCTCTTCGCCCAGGCCCCCCGAATCGTCCGCGCCCGGATCGGACCCGTCCCCGTCCTGACCCTGGTCGGGCTCCTCTCGTTCGGGGCGTCGTGGTATGTCAGCTACGCCTCCTCGACCGCGGCGTTCCTCGAGTTTAGCAGCTACAGCTATTCCGGACTCATGGTCCTGCCGGCCATATTCGTCGTCGGGTTCGTCCTCTACTGGGCCTCCTACGCGATCCAGAAGCGGCGGGGGATTCCGGTCGACCTGATCAGCAAGGAGCTCCCGCCCGATTAGGCCGACCGCCCCCGTTTTCTGCCGGGGGGGTTGCCGGAGCCGTGGGGGAGCGCGTAGAACTCGTGATCGACCCGCTCCGACGCGAGCGGGTCTCGATCGAGCTCCCGCTCACCTACCGGGTGCCCGTCGAATCGGTACGGTCGGAGCTCGGGCTCCCCGACTCGGTCGACCTCTCCGATCCGATCGTCGCGAGAGCGGTCGCGCTCGCGGGGGCCGCGCGGCGCCAGGTACCGGGCGTGCGGTTCGCCGTCTTCGGTGGGGTCGCCCACCGGCTGCGCTGCGCGGCGAGCAATCGGGCGTCATTCGGCCTGCGGCACGAGCTCCACGACCTGGACATCGCGATCCGCCTCGACGAGGTCCGCTCGTTCGAGCGAT
Source organism: Thermoplasmata archaeon (assembly GCA_021816865.1). Taxonomy (GTDB): domain Archaea; phylum Thermoplasmatota; class Thermoplasmata; order Lutacidiplasmatales; family UBA184; genus Lutacidiplasma. The sequence continues at coordinate 59,673 of JAKAWX010000004.1, forward strand.
TCCTGCGCGGGGTCGCCGCGTCCGAGGGCAGCGGTCTCACGTTCTTCGAAACACCGGGAGACCGGATCTTCAACTCGCTGAGCGGCGGGCAACGTCTGCGCTGGCACATGGTGGTCGGCCAGCAGGACTCCGAGGTCGCGCTCGGGACGCTCGACATCGTGGCGGACGAGTTCTCCTTCTGCCACCGCTTCGACGTCCGCGACGACGTCGAGGCCGCGCCGCGGAACGGCTGGACCCTCTCGCCCGCCCACCTCCTCCTGGCCAAGGGCCAGTTCATCCAGCGGATCCCAAAGTCGGAGAGCGTGACGGTGTCGGACCGCGTCCTCGAGCCGTTCGGAAAGCACGATGTCGTCATCGGACCGGAATCGAAGGACGTCCGGGACCTCCTCGCCCTCCTGCACGACCACGCGCTCGGCGAGGGACCCGGGGAGATCTCCCCCCGCGTCCTGGAGCGCCGGCTCCGATCCGACTGGGGGCTCTGGAAGACGATCGGGCTCAATCTCGGGATGGTCGGCCGCTCGAAGGTCCTAGCCGCCGTCCCGGAGACGGCCCGCGCGCAGATCCGCGAACGCCTGGACGCGCTCACCGCGCTCGTGGCCCCGATCGCCCCGAAGCGTCGCTTTGGCTTTCTTGGGGGACCCTGGTGGCAGGAGGTCGACTCGACCCCCTCGGTCGACACCACGGTCGCCGTCGGGTAGCCGTGTCTAGCCGCTCGTCAGCATCGTCGCCCGGACGCCGCCCTTTACGAGGTCGACCACCGCCCCGAGCAGCGTTCCCTCGGTGTACGCGCTTCCAGGGTTTATGGCGGGCGTTCTCCCTAGGGTGACGGACCCTTTGGATTCGTGGATGTGGCCGTGGAGACCGAGGAGCGGCTGGTGGCGCTCGATCGCCGAGCGCACCGAGGTCGATCCCACGTGGACCATGTCCGGCTCACCGCCCGGGGCCATCACTTTCGTAAGGTTCTCGTCGAGGCGGGGCGCGAGGTCGAGGGGGGTGTTGTGCGGCGGGACGTGGAGGTTGAAGACGGCCTGTCGGGGGTCCTCGAGGCGGGCCACGCCGTCGTCGATCCGTCGTGCGATCTCCTCCTCGGAGAGCTCCCGGTTCGTTCGCCAGGGCGTCACGTTCGAGTAGGGGAGCGTGAGGAGCTCGTGGTGGTCGTCGAGCCTCAGGACCTCGCGGTCCGTGAGCTCGGCGAATCCGTCGGAGGCGATCACGTCCTCCATCGGCGTGAAGTCGTCGTTCCCCAGGCCGAGCAGGAGCCGGGACCCTCCGCCCGCCATCCGCTCCTTCGCCCAGTCGAGCCACCGGCGCAGCTCGCCGAGCTCGAGCTCGAGGAAGACCCGGTCGGCCCTCGTCCGGTCCTCGAGGAGCGCCGACCACTCGGCCCGAGTCGTGCGGAAGGGGATTGTCGCGGAGTCCCGCAGCCACTCCTCGAGCCTCGCGACCTCGTCCGCCGAGCGCCCGGTGCGCGTCTCCCCCTCGACCGTGACGCTGTAGCCGCCGTCCTCCTCGAAGAGGGGCGTCATCGTTTTCGCCGCGATGTCGCCGCCGACGACCAGCACATCGGCCCGGTAGACCCGGGCCGCGTTCACGAACTTGCGGAAACAGATCGAGGAACCGTGGATATCGGCGACGAAGAAGACCCGGGTCGGCCGTGCCATCGATGCCCCTCGAAGCGCGGGCCGCAGCCGGCGACCGATTATGAGACTATCCGAACCCGTGATCGTCGGGAAGTGACGCGGGGGGCCGCCCCTCCCCTCCGAGGGGCCGGCTCGGGCTGCGTCAGGTCGAGCGGACGAAGATCGAACCGTCAAGCTCGAACAGTCGACCCGGCACGGCGGGGGTCGTGAGGCCGAGGGTGACGTCCCCGGGATGGTCGATGGGAACTGCGCCCGAGATGGCCGCGAACGTGACGGCGACCGTCATCGGGGCATGGGCGACGACCACCGACGTCGGCGAGCCGGAGGCCGTGTACCCCGGCACGGCGCCGAGGGCGTAGGCATACGTGCCGTTCGGGGTCCAGAACGTGAGGGTGGAGAGCGTGGACGATTCCGTCACGCCCCTCAGACCGACCGACCACGCCGTCCCCGCCGCGAGGCCGGTCTCCTGGAACGTCACGAGATACGCGTGGACGAACGTGACCGGGACCGTCGTCCCGGAAGCCGAGAGGCTGACGTATCCGGCCGGCTTCTTGGGGGACATGTCGGGCACGGGGCCGACGACCCAGCTGTACTTCGCAGCCGGAAGATAGAACGTGAGGGTGGCCGTCGAGGAGCTCGCGAGGGACCCTCCTACCGTCACGGACCATTCTGTCCCTACCGGAAGGCCCGTCTCGGCGAAAGTGAGCGAGGCGCCCGAGCCGACGGTCAGGGTGGTGGTGGCCGAGGCGGACCGGCCCAAGGAATCTGTGACCGTCACGCCGATCGAGTACGTTCCCCCGGCGGAGGGCGTGCACGGTAGGGACGCGGTATTGGCGCTCAGGCAGCCGGGCGGAAGCCCGGAGTAGGCGTACTGAAGACCTCCGGAGCCGCCCGAGGCCGTGACCTCCAGTACAGCGGTGCCCCCGACGGAGACGGAGGCGGGGACCGCGATGAACGACGAGACGACCGGCGCTCCGGGGGTGAAGGTAACGCCGACCGACACGGCCGAGCCGGCGACGCCGACCGTTCCCGACTCGGGCAGGACGGTATATCCCGACACGGGGCCGACCGTGAACGTATAGTTACCGTTGGCCAACGAGAACGTGATCGAGGTCGACGACGAGGACCCCGCGACGCCCCCGAGCGTCACCGACCACGTCGTCCCGGGGGGGAGCCCCGTCTCTCGGAACGACACCGGGTACCACGGGGCGAAGAGAGCGACTTCGGTGAGGTTCGAGTTCATCGTGACCGTGGGCGAGGAGGTTGAACCCGTGTAGCTGCCGATTCCGGTCCCCCGCCAGCCGGCGAACCCGTAGCCGCTCGCGGGGCTCTCCGACAATGTCACCGAGCTCCCCGCCGGGTAGGTTCCGGACGGCGGCAAGACGGATCCGCCCGCCGCCGGTGTCGCAGCGGTCGACAGCGTGTACGTGGCTCCCGAACCGCCGCACGACGGGTTGTTGAAGAACGCCTTCAGCGGCGGGTACGTTGTCCACGAGTCATGATGGCCGGTGTGGCCGAGACCGAGCAGCCACTCGGTCGTCGTCAGAAGGGAGAAGAGCGAGTACGGCGCGGCCGACGTGTAGTGAGGGGTCGCGCACGGTCCGACCGCCGCGGTGTAAACGATGCCGCCTCCGGTCGTATTCATGTACCCGCGCGTGTCGCTCAAGTTCGCCTCGTCGTACGTGATCAGAAAGGCGGTCGACCGGACCCAGGAAGCGCTGCTGTTGAGGATGGGGGAGAGGAAGCCTCGAAGCCACGCGTCTCCGCAGCTCACGAGCGTCTCCCACGCGGCGCCCGAGCACAGATTGTGGGCATCGTGCGTCTGGTTCGGCACGATAAGGGCGTAACTCGGCATCGTCCCGGCCGCGAGGTCCGTGGACAGGGGCCCGAACCCGACGTCGTGGCTGTCGCAATAGGACGCGGGGTTCCGGACGTCCTGGTACCACGCGAACGGATTGTGACCCGAGTTGTAGGGCGCGGTGTGCGACGGCGAGATCGCGTCGCACGGCTTCGGCATCGACTCCTCGAACGACATCCACGATAGGCCCGCGGCCGCGGTGAGGTCGGCGAGGTTGGACGTGGAATACTCCTTCAGCGCTGTCCACGTGTTCCCGGAAGTGATCGCGAAGTAGTCCCCGTTCGAGCCGTGCTTGGGCGAGTAGGTCTGCGACGCGTACGCGTACTGGTTCGCGAGGTACCTTTGGTAGCTCCCGTTCTGAAGCACCCACGAGGCGTTCGCGTTCTCCATCATGATGACCACCACGTGCTGGACCGGGGTCGGAAACGTCGCGGCAGGGGCGAGCGCGGACGGGAGGGCGGGGGACTGGGAGGCGTACGGGAGCGCCCCGGCGTTGCCCAGGGCTAGAACGACGGTGCTCGTGACCGCGAGGAGGGCGATCGAGAAGACCCAGAAGAAGCGCCACCGATTGGTGGTCGCCACCGCTCTCGCGGCCCAAGGTCGACGTTGCCTCGGCGGCGGGCGAATCCGCCCCGGCGCGAACACACTCTTCCCCGCAGCGGGTGGATGCGCAACTTCCGGCGGTGTTTTAAGCGTTCCGCCATGGGCCGGATTCCGCGGGCCCGGCCCGGAGTCCCTTACCGGTTTGGGGTCGGGCTTCGCCGACTCGCTGCGTACGTAGGGAGGCGGAAAGCACGGCGCACCCGCCCTGCGCGACGGACCAAACGACCGACCGGAGGGACCGAACGTCGTTTGGGAGAGAGTTCAATGGTTCCCGGGCGACGCCCGGGAACCCGAAAAGGGTTGACCGCTCGAGGGCCTGCGGGGCGTTCAGTCCTCGCCGAAGTCGCCGCCGCCCATACCGCCCATGCCGCCCATGCCTCCCATGCCGCCGCCACCACCGCCCGGTCCACCCGACGGCGGAGGGCTCGACTTCGAAGCGATGACGTCGTCGATCCGCAGGATCATGACGGCCGCGTCGGTCGCGCTCTCGATCGCCTGGCGTCCCACGCGGATCGGCTCGATGACGTGCAGCTCGCCCATGTCGCCGACCTTGCCGGCCATGACATTGACGCCCGCCCGCTTCTGGCCGCCCTTGTGGGCCTTGCGCAGCTCGATCAAGATGTCGATCGGATCGAGTCCCGCGTTCTCGGCGAGGGTCCGCGGAATCGTTTCGAGCGCCTCGGAGAAGCTCTCGAAGGCGATCTGCTCGCGGCCGCCGATCTTCGCCGCCTCGTCGCGCAGGTGCATCGCGAGCTGCGCCGCGGTGGCGCCGCCCCCGAAGACGTACCGGCCGTCCTCGACCGCGACCGCGACCACGTTGAGCGCGTCGTCGAGCGACCGCTCGATCTCGTCGATCACGTGCTCGGTGCCGCCGCGGATCAAGATCGAGACCGCCTTCGCCTTCTTGGCGCCGGTCACGAACGTGAGCGCGTCCTCACCGATCTTGCGCTCCTCGACGAGCCCCGCGTGCCCGATGTCCTCGGGCGAGAGCTCGCTGACCTTGGAGACGATGTTCGCCCCGGTCGCCTTCGCGAGCTTCTCCATGTCCGACTTCTTCACGCGGCGGACCGCGTAGATCCCTTCCTTCGCGAGGAAGTGCTGGGCGAGGTCGTCGATCCCCTTCTGGCAGAGGACGACGTTCGCGCCGGACTTCTTCACCTGGTCGACCATCCGGCGCAGCATGTTCTCCTCCTCCTGGAGGAACGCGTTCAGCTGCGACGGGTCGTTGATCTCGATCTTCGCGTCGATCTCGGTCTTCTTGATCTCGAGCGCGGCGTCGAGGAGGGCGATCTTCGGGGTCTCGACGCGGGCGGGCATCCCCGAGTGGACCTTCTCTTTGTCGACGATGACCCCTTCGATCAGCTGGGTGTCGCTCATCGAGCCTCCCTGCTTCTTGATCATCTGGATGTTGTCGAGGTCGACGCTGTAGGCGTTCCCCTTCTTCTCCGCGACGGCGGTGACCGCCTTCACCGCGATCTCGCCGAGCATGTCCCGGTTGAACGAGACGCCCTTCGACGACATCGACGTGACGGCGATCCGCACGAGGGTCTGGTGGTCCTCGATCGTCACGGGCTCCGAGATCTGCTTCAGGATCTCGAGGGCCTTCGTCGACGCGAGGCGGTACCCCTGGGAGATGATCGTCGGGTGGATGTTCTGCTCGATCAGGCTCTCGGCACGCTTCAGGAGCTCGCCCGCGAGCACGACCGCCGTGGTCGTCCCGTCGCCGGCTTCCTGGTCCTGGGTCTTCGCGACCTCGACCAGCATCTTCGCGGCCGGGTGCTCGACGTCCATCTCCTTGAGGATCGTGACCCCGTCGTTCGTGACGACGACGTCCCCCATGGAGTCGACGAGCATCTTGTCGAGCCCGCGCGGGCCTAGCGTCGAGCGGACCGCGTCCGCGATCGCCTTGGCCGCCTGGATGTTGTTCGAGAGCGCTCCGCGCCCCTTCTCTCGCTTCGTCCCTTCCTTTAGCACCAGAATCGGTGTCTGTCCGGTCAGCATCGGTCGTTCCCCCGAGTTTCCACTCGGTGTTCGTATTTGGTAGAAATGCGGTTCTATTTAATACTGACTCATCCCCCCGAGGGGGCGTCACCGCCGGGAAACGCCCCCGGGGTCCCCGCGTTGCCCTTCGGTAGCGCGAAGGGCGAACTCCCTCGCGGAGAGGCCGACGCGCGTCCGCCGGGGCTCGCCCGACGAACGTGGGTATCAAGAGGAGCCGGGAGCCTCGAGCCGAGGTGAACTCGCGCCCCCGCGGTGGAACCTCCCCGAGTCCCTACGCGCTCCTCGTCCGCAATCCCGCGTACCTGCGGGTCTTCGTGGCGGGCCTCGGGTCGGTCGCGGGGTCGGCGATCGCGGGCGTCTGCCTCGTCTGGATCGTCTACGCGTCGACCGACTCGCCGTTCGACGTCGCGCTGCTCGGCACCGCGGCCCTCGCCGGAGCGATCCCGTTCAGCGTCTTCGGGGGCGCGTGGGTCGACCGCTACGACCGCCGTCGCCTGATGATCGGCTCGGATTTCTCGCGAGCGCTCGCGCTCGGACTCGTCGCCGCGGACCTCGCCTTCCGGGAGTTCGACCTCCTTCCGATCCTCGCCGCCTACTTCGTCCTCGGAGCGTTCACGACCGTCTTCAACCCCGCGGAGCAGGCGATTGTCCCGTCGCTCGTGGAGGTCTCCGAGGTCGCGGCCGCGAACGGCCTCGTCCGCTCGAGCCGCTCCGCGCTCTCGTTCGTAGGGGCGTCCGTAGCCGGGGCGCTGATCGTCACGGTGGGACCGACCGCGGGCGTCGTGGCGAACGCGCTTACGTTCCTCCTCTCGGGGATCCTGCTCGTCGGGCTCCGGGTCCCCTCTCGGGCGGCCGCGGTCCAGGCGGCGACCCGGAAGCGGCCCGGCTACTTCACCGACATCGTCGAGGGATTCCGATGGCTCGTCCGGGCCCGGGGGTTCTTCCAGCTAACGATCTCGGCGACGTTCTTCAACTTCTGCTCGGCGATCGTCTCGACGTTCCTCGTGGTCTTCTCGGGCCTCGTCCTCCACGGCTCGGCGCTCGTCTTCGCGCTCCTCCTCGCGGTCGAGGTGGTCGGCACCGGCCTCGGCGCCCTCCTGGTCGGCCCGACGCGCGCGGTGCGCTGGGCGGGCCGGGCCTGGGTCGTGCCGTACGGGGTGGTCTCGGGGGCCGTGGTCCTCGTCCTCGCCCTCTTCCCGAGCGTGCCCGTCGCCTTCGGGGCCCTCTTCGCCCTGGGTCTCCTCGGGGGGTATGCCGGGACCGCGTGGCTCACCGCCGCCCAGCTCCTCGTCCCGTCAGAACTGCAGGGACGCTACTTCGGCATCGACAACCTGGGCAGCGTCGCGATCCTACCGGTCGCCCAGATCGGGGGAGCCTTCCTCGTCGAAGGGGCCGGCATCCGCACGGCCTACCTCGCGACCGCGGTCGTCTGGGTCGTGGTCGGGCTCGTCTTTCTGGTCCCCCGCGCCCTCCGCGACCTCGGTCACCGGCCTCCGGAAGGTTCGGCTACTCTCCGTAGCGGCGCCGACGCATCTGGAAGGCCCGGATCGCCCGAAGGAACTCGAGACGGGTGAGCCCCGGCCAGAGGACGTCCGAGAAGTAGAGCTCGCTGTACGCCGACTGCCAGAGCAGGAAGTTCGACACGCGCTCCTCACCGCTCGTCCGGAAGATGAGGTCGGGGTCCGGAAGGTCCTTCGTGTAGAGGTGGCGGGCGACCGCCTCCGAATCGATCGACTCCGGCGTGATCCGCCCGTCGCGCACCTCGCGCGCGAGCGCCCGGATCGCCTCGACGATCTCGTCGCGACCGCCGTACCCGAGCGCGACGTTGTAGCGGTAGTTCGAGTAAGTGGCGGTGGCGGATTCGGCGACGTCGATCGCCTCGCGGACCCGCGCAGGCAAGAGCGCTCGATTCCCGATCACGCGGACGCGGATGCCGTGGCGGTGGACCCGCTCGTCGACCGCAATCTGCCGCAGGGCTCGATCGAAGAGGTCCATGAGCGCCTCGAGCTCCTCCTTCGGTCGGGAGAGGTTCTCGGTCGAGAGGGCGTACACGGTCAGGATCCGGATGTTGAGGTCGAGGCACCAATCGAGCAGCTCCTCGAGCGTGTCCCGGCCCTTGGCGTGCCCGTCCTTTACGTCGATCCCCTTCTCGCGGGCGAAGCGGCGGTTGCCGTCCATGATGATCGCGAGGTGGCGGGGCACCGGGTCGGCGCGCACGAGCTCGAGCAGTCGCTTCTCGGTAAGCCCCCGGAGCGCGTCGCCGACGGCGTGCGAGAGGTACGTCGACCCCCCTTCCTCCTTCGACGACTCCTCCTCGCCCACGACCCAAGAAGCGACGCCGAGAGTTAATAGGTCCACGGGGCCGGCGCTCGCGCCCGGCCGGGGAGGCGCCCTGGTCGGGAGTTCCGGGTCGGGGGGCGGACCCCCGACACCTTCGAACCCGAGTCGCAGGCTCGACAGACCTACATCCTAGACCACTAGACTACCAGGGCAACCCGCGGGGGCTACTCGCCCCCACCTATCAACCTTGCGACCTACCGGGCCGAGCCGGGCGGCGCGGTTCGACGTGCTCCGCGCGCCGGCGCGCGGGCGGACGCGCGCGCGTTCGGCCGGCCGTGCTCCTCGGTGGCCGTCGACCCGGATTGCCAGTCGAGGCGGTCGTTTATGTAGCGCGTCGCCGGATTTTCCCCTCCGCGATCGGGGTGGGAACGATGAGCGCAACCTCCGGATGGCTCGCCACGGTTCTGGCCGTTCTCGGCCTGGTGCTCGCCCTGCACCACCTCGGGGTCGACGTGTCCGCGACCCTCGGGACGGCGCTCCGCAGCACCGAACACTTTCTCGGCCGGCCCCTGCTCTCCCTCCTCTAGGAGGGGTGCGGGGGCGGGTCCCCCTACGACCGGCTTCCCCGCGCGAGCTCGTTCGCGAGGCCCGACGGTCGGACGACCCCGTTCGGAGTGACGAACGCGGTCACGTACCTCGCCGGCGTGACGTCGAACGCCGGGTTGCGCGCCCGACTGCGCTCGGGAGCGAGCCGGCGGCCGCCGATCCGGAGGACCTCCGACTCGCTGCGCTCCTCAACAGGGATCGACCGGCCGTTGGGGCGGCGCGCGTCGAACGTGCTCCACGGCGCCGCGACGTAGAACGGCACCCCGTTCTCGTGGGCCACGACCGCTTTCTCGTACGTCCCGATCTTGTTCGCGAAGTCGCCGTTGCGCGCGATCCGGTCGGCGCCGACGATGACGGCATCGACCTCCCCACGTGCGAGGTAGTGGCCGGCGGCATTGTCGGCGATTATCGCGTGCGGGATCCGCTCGCGCCCGAGCTCCCAGGCGGTGAGGCGGGCCCCCTGGAGGAGGGGGCGGGTCTCGTCGACCCAAACGAAGAGGTGCGCCCCCCGGTCGCGGGCGACGCGGATCGGCGCGAGCGCCGTCCCCCACTCCACGGTCGCGAGCGCTCCGGCGTTGCAGTGCGTCAGGACGCGCCGGGCCTTCGCGAGAAGCGGGGCGCCCGACGTGCCGATCCGGTGGCACTCGTCGACGACCCGCGCCCGGTAGGCGTGGGCCGCGGCGAGCGGGTCCTCGCCGACCTCCCACGCCGCCTTCACCGTGTCGATCCCGACGAAGAGGTCGTACGCCGTCGGGCGGGTGGCCCCGAGGAGACGCGCGGCGTCGGCCGGTGTCGAGCGTCCCGACCGCGCGGCGAGCGCCATGCCGTACGCCGCGGCCACGCCGATCGACGGGGCGCCTCGAACGGCCATGGTCCGGATCGCGTTCGCGACCTCGCCGACGCGCGTGAGACGTCGCACGACCGTCGTCGCGGGCAGCCGGCGTTGGTCCAAGAGGAAGAGCGTTCCGTCACGGAACCAGAGGGCCCGTACCGCCATCGCCCGCCCCGTCACGCGTCGAACGTGTGGAGGAGGTCGACCCACTCCGGGGTCACGACCTTCGAGGAACCGACCGCCTCGTCGAGCGGGATCCCCACGACCCGGGGCCCGCGTAGGACCGCGACCTCCCCGAAGTGGTCCGAGAGCGCGAGGTCGACCGCGCACGCCCCGAGACGGGTCGCGAGGATGCGGTCGAACAGGACCGGGGCCCCGCCGCGCTGGATGTGGCCGATCTGGGCGCTCCGGCTCTCGATGCCGGTCGCCGCCTGTATACGTCGGGCCAGTTCCGCCCCGACCTCCCGTTCGCGCAGGAGCTCGTGGCCGAACTCGTCGCGTCCGCCGGTCGAGCCGCGGCGCGGGCCGAGGTCGATCCCTTCGCTCGCGACGACGAGCGCGTAGCCGCGCGCCGCGACCGCCCGACGGACCCGGTCGAAGAGCATCGTCTCGACGTACGGCTCTTCGGGGAGCAGCGTCGCGTCGGCCCCTCCGGCGAGCCCGGTCGCGAGGGCGACCCAGCCGGCGTGTCGACCCATGACCTCGAGGACGACCGCGCGGTGGTGGCTATCGGCGGTGTCGCGCAGGCGCTCGAGGGCGTCGAGCGCGACCGCGCTCGCGGAATGGAAACCGAACGTCCAGTCGGTCCCGGCGACGTCGTTGTCCATCGTCTTCGGGACCCCGACGACCCGGCCGCCGCGGCGGTGGAGCTCGCGGGCGGCGGAGAGCGTGTCGTCCCCGCCGATCGCGACGAGCGCGTCGATACGGTGGCGCTCGAGGGTCGCGAGGACCTTCTCGGCGTCCTCCGGATTCGCGAAGGGGTTCGTCCGGGAACTTCCGAGGATCGTCCCGCCGCGGCCGAGGATCCCCGCGACGTCCGCCGGGGCGAGCGCTCGGCTCTGGTCGTCGCGAACGCCCTTCCAGCCGTCGAGGAAGCCGACGGTGGGGTGGCCGGACCTTGCGGCCCGGAGCACGACCGCGCGGACGGCAGCGTTGAGTCCGGGGCAGTCGCCGCCGCCGGTCAGGACGCCGAAGTTCACGCCGGGACCTCGATGTACCCGCGCGGCGCCGTCGTCAGGAACTCGAAGCCGTTGCGCGTGACGACGATGTCGTCCTCGATCCGGACGCCGCCCTTCCCGGGAAGGTAGATCCCCGGCTCCACGGTGATCGCCATTCCCTCCTCGAGGGGGTCCTCGACCTGCGGGCCGTAGCCCCAGCCGTCGTGGACGACGAGCCCGATCGAGTGGCCGACACCGTGGATCAGCCGACCCTTCCAGGGCGAGGCGTCGATCACGCGCTCGGCCGCGAGGTGGATCTCCTTGCCGGGAACGCCGGGACGGATCGCGTCGAGCGCCGCTTGCTGGGCGGCTTCGACGGTTTCGTGGACCTTCTTGAGCTCGTCGTCGCGGCGGCCAAAGTGGTAGGAGCGCGTGATGTCGCTCGCGTAGCGCTGGTAGTAGGCGCCGAAGTCGCAGACGATCGAATCGCCGGAGGCGAGAGCGCTCCCCGCCGGCTGGTAGTGGGGCTCGGCACCGTGCGCACCGAACGCGACGATCGTGGAGAACGAGCGGCCGTTCGCGCCGTGGCGGTTCATACGGAACTCCATCTCCGCGGCGAGCTCCGTCTCCGTCATCCCCGCTCGGAGGATCGACGGGATCTCCCGGCCGACCTCGGAGCCGATCTCGGCCGCCCGACGCAGCTTCTCGATCTCGGCGGCGTCCTTCGTCACCCGCGCGCCGCGGATCGCGTTCGAGCCGTCGACCCATTTCGCCTGAGGGAGGAGCCTGTCGAGCCGGACGAACCACTCGTGCGTGAGCTCCCGGAAGTCGAGACCGAGGTTCGTCGAGCTCCCGACAAGTTTCTTCACGGTCTGGTCGGTCTCCTCCCCCCGTGCGACCACGTGCACCGTCACCGAGGGATCCCTCTTCGCCGCGGCCCGGGCGCTCTCGGCCTCGAGAGGCGAGCTGAGGACGTCGAGTCGGCCGTCGGGATGCGCGATCGCGACCGAACCCTCGAAGAGGCCGCTCGGCACGTCAAAGACGTAGAAGAACGTCTGGTCGAGGTGCGGGTCGACCGCGTTCGCAAGGATGAGCGCGTCCGGTTGCGGGTCGAGGCGGCGGAAGATCTTCTCCACACGGGCCTTCATGGCCCGGCCTTGAGTCGTTACGGGGTTTCAGCTTTTGCGCCCGCGTCCCGAAGGTCCTTCCAGGAGAGGAGGGGTTCGCGCGCGGCCCGGACCTCGTCGACGCGGCGGACCGCGAGCGATCGCGGTGCCGCGTGCAGGTTCTCGGCCGTGTCGCCGACCGCCCGTTCGAACGCCGCGACGAACGCGTCGAGCTCCCGCTTGCTCTCCGTCTCGGGCAGTTCGACCATGATCGACTCTTCCACGAGCGTCGGAAAGTAGACCGTCGGCGCGTGGACCCCCTCGTCGAGGAGCCGCTTCGCGAGGTCGAGCGTCCGGACCCCCCGCTCCTTGAGGGGAGCCCCCGAGAGGACGAACTCGTGCTTCACGAGCGTGCGGAACGGACGGGGCAGGAGTTTCCCGAGCCGCGCCGCGGTGTAGTTCGAGTTGAGGACCGAGCGCCGGGCGACGTGCTTGAGGCCCTCCTCACCGTGAGAGAGCGCGAACGCGTACGCGCGCACGTCAAGCCCGAAGTTGCCGTACCCGGTCTTGATCTTGCCGATCGACTTCGGGCGGTCGTAGTCGAGGCGGAACCGTCGACCGTTCTTCGAGATCCGCGGGACCGGCAGGTACGGTCCGAGCGTCTCGCCGGCCGCGAGGACCCCGGCGCCGGGTCCCCCACCACCGTGCGGGGTCGCGAAGGTCTTGTGAAGGTTCAAGTGCGCGACGTCGAACCCCATCCGTCCCGGGTTCGTGATCCCGAGGATGGCGTTCAGGTTCGCGCCGTCGTAGTAGAGCATGCCTCCGACTTTGTGGACCACCTCGGCGATCTCGAGGATGTCGCTCTCGAAGAGGCCCGCGGTGTTCGGGTTCGTGAGCATGAAGCAGGCGGTGCGGTTCGACACCGCGGCCCGGAGGGCGTCGACGTCGACGCACCCGTCCTTCGACGGGATCTCGCGCGCGGTGAACCCGGCCATCGACGCGGACGCCGGGTTCGTTCCGTGGGCGGTGTCCGGAAGGAGGACCTCGGTCCGGGTCGCGGACTCCCCCTTGTCGCGGAAGTACGCCCGTACCATGAGGAGCGCCGCGTACTCGCCGTGCGCCCCCGCCGCCGCCTGGAGGGAGACCTCGGGAAGGCCGGTGACCTTCGCGAGGAGCTTCTCGAGCCTCCAGAGGAGCTCGAGCGCCCCCTGGGCGGTCGCTTCGGGCTGGTAGGGGTGCATCTCGGCGGCGCCCCGACGCCGGGCGAGCATCTCGGAGACCTTCGGGTTGTACTTCATCGTGCACGACCCGAGCGGGTAGGTCGAGGTGTCGATCCCGAAGTTCATCTGGGAGAGCCGGGTGAAATGCCGCACGACCTCGGGCTCCGAAAGCTCGGGCCAGCGCACGGGCGCCTTGCGCCGGAGGCGCTCGGGGATCCCGGCGACGGCCGCAGGGAGGTCCCCCGCCCGGCCGGAACCGAGGTCCCATATCGACGGCTCGTCGTAGCGCGCCTGGCGGAACGTCATGAGCTCCTCCCGACCGCCCCGACCGCGGCCTTCGCCGCCCGGGCGTACTTCGCGATCTCGCGCTCCCCGACGAACTCGGTCGCGGCCACGAGGATCCGCTCGGGGGTCGCGGGGGCTCCGGGCCGCGGGTCGGCGAGCGAATGCCCACCGAGCACCTTGCGCCGCCGCAGGCGGTCGAGGAACTCCGCGGCCGTGCCGCGCGTGAGCTCGACCGTGAACTCTCCCAGGTACGGCGCGTCGAACCGGGGCGCGAGCAGCCCGTCGATGCCGGCGAGCGAGGTGGCGAGCGTGCGTGCCTTCTCCGCGAGCGTTGTCTGGAGGCTCGCGAGGCCCTTCGGACCCACGACGCTCGCATAGACGACGAACGCGAGCGCCATCAGCGACTGGTTCGTGCAGATGTTCGAGGTCGCTCGGGAACGTCGTATGTGCTGCTCCCGCGTCACGAGCGTCAGGGCGTAGGCCCGCTGGCCGTCGGCGTCGAGCGTCGCGCCGACGATGCGGCCGGGCGCCGAGCGAACGTGCTCCCGGCGGCAGGCGAACAGTCCGAGAAGCGGACCGCCGAACGACGGCGCGATCCCGAACCCCTGTCCCTCTCCGACCACGACGTCCGCCCCGTAGTTCCCCGGCGGCTCGAGCACCGAGAGCGAGAGCGGGTCGGCGCTGATGACGAGCGGCACGTCGCCGACCGTCGACTTGAGGTCGGCCACCCCCTCGTCCACGTGGCCGAAGCCGTTCGGTACGTCCGCGAGGACCCCGAAGACGTCCTTCGAGGCGACCGCGCGCCGGATGTATTCGAGGTCGAGGCGGCCGGTCCGGGCATCGAACGGGATCTCCTCCACCGTCAGGCCCGGGCCGCTCGCGTAATTGCGCAGGACGCTCTTTTCCTCCCACGGGAGGCTCTCCGGGACGAGGAACCGGTGGCCCTCGTGGAGCCGCCGGGCGAACAGGAGCGCCTCGCCGGCGGCGGTCGCGCCGTCGTACAGCGACGCGTTGGCGACGTCGAGACCGGTCATCTCGACCCAGAGGCTCTGGAACTCGAAGAGGGCGCGCAGCATCCCCTGGCTCGCCTCCGCCTGGTAGGGGGTGTACGCGCTGTAGAACTCGCTGCGGGAGAGCATCGCGTCCACCGCGGCGGGAACGTAGCGTGCGGAAAGGCGACCGCCGAGGAAGCTCGCGAAGCGGGAGAGCGGGCGGTTCCGCTCGAGCAGCTTGTCGACCTCGGCGACGACGTCGCGCTCGTCGCGCCCGGCCGCGACGCCGAGCCGACCGATGCGGGCCTTCTTCGGCACGTCGGCGAAGAGCTCGTCCACCGACGAGATCCCGAGAGCCTGCAACAGGGAGGCTTCTTCACCGGGTTCGTCCGAAATCCACCGAGTCACGCGAGATCCCCGGGACGGCGGGAGCGGTCCCCAAGATAAATCGGTTCGCTGGCGACGGACCGTTCGCCCCGGACGTCGGGCCTCGATCCCCTCTCGCCCGGCCGTGTGGTCTCTCGGTCCGGGGAGCCCCGGGCTCGGGACCGGGCGCCCCCGCCCCTCCGGGCAGCAAACCTATTCGGGTAACCCGACTCCCACCGCGAAGCCAACGATGGGTCGAACGCGAACCGCCACGGCGCCACGGACGCCCCGGGCGCGCGCGCCGCCTTCCGTTGGGATCCTCGACATCGCGTTCCACCGGGCCTCGCTCGTCACCCCTCGGGGGGAGACGAAACCCGACCGCGACCGGATGCGGGCCGAGCTCAAGGTCGTCCGCAGCTCGGCGACGGTCGGCCGTCACCTCCGACTCGAAGCGCGCCGATTCTCGCACCCCGAGCTGACGGAGTTCGAGCGGTCGCTGGTCGAGGGGGCGTTCGGGCGGGGAACGTTCGACCGGTCCCTCACGCGGCTGCGCCGGGCGGAGGAGCGGATCCGCGGGCTCGCGCGCGAAGCGACCCGGGAGACGCACCGGACGAGCGGACCCGACGATCTCGGCGACCTCGTCCGCCGCTTCTACGGTCGGCTCTCGAGCTTCGTGCGGGAGATCGATCCCGACATCGAGCGGCTGAGGGCGATCGGCCAGTTCCTGGACCAGCGCCCCCACCTCGACCCCGCGGCGCCCACCCTGGTGGTCGCCGGGTTCCCGAACGTGGGGAAGTCGTCCCTGGTCGCCCGTCTCTCCTCGGCGCGGCCGAAGGTCGCCGACTACCCGTTCACCACGCTCTCGATCGCCGTCGGCCACGCGGACCTCGGGTTCGACCGGCTCCAGGTCGTCGACACTCCGGGCGTTCTGGGCCGGGCGAAACGGTCGAACCCGGCCGAGAGCGAGGCCCGGAGGACCGTTGAGGGAGCCGCGACGATCGTCCTCTTCGTGCTCGACCCGACGGACCGCAGCGGCCACACCCTCGAGGAGCAGGAGACACTGCTCGCCCGGTGGACCGCAGAGTTCCCCGGCCTTCCGATCGTCGCGGTCGAGACGAAGTGCGACGTCGCCCGAAGCCCATCGGCGCGCCGGAAGGTCTCCGCGACGACGGGGGAAGGAATCCCCGAACTCTGGGCGGAACTCCGCAAGCTCGTCCGGCCGAAGGGCGGCCTCCCTCCCGTGGAAGAGGCGACGGTCGAGCCTCCGCCGGCCGAGGCGCTGAACGACGACGGGGACGACTCCGCGGGGCGGCCGCGGTCCCGCATGTCGAGGCGGCGTTCGTCGCGGAGCGGCCCGGACCGCTAAGTACGCGGGCGCGGTCGTCGCCGAGATGCCGTGGCGGCCCACGGGCGTCGTGGCGGAACTCCTGCGGGAGGGTGGCCGACGGGAGGTGACGATCGACGCGCTCGCCGTGCTGATCGCCCGGGCGAACGGCGAGCTCCGGGCGGTCGAGGCGTTCTGTCCCCACCTCGGAGGCCCGCTCTCGAGGGGGTTCCTAGTGGGGCCGCGGGTGACCTGTCCCGAGCACGGGGCCGTCTTCGACGTGCGCGACGGGCGAGTGCTCACCGACCCCTTCGGGGTCGAGCCCCCCGGCGGCGGGGTCCCCGGTCTCGCCGTCTACCCGACCCGCGTCGAGGGCGGCCGGGTCGAGGTCGACCTTCCCGGGCCCGTCCCGCCTAGCGGGAGAACGCCTTCCCGTTCTCCGGGAGCACGACCTCGCACGTCCCCTCGAGCGCGTCGCGCAGCGCCTCGCGGTGGTCGCCGTGCATCAGCACGACCGTCTCCGCGCGGCTCTCCTTCGCGACGCGCACGAGGTCGGAGTGCCCGGCGTGCGCCGAAAAGTCGAACTTCTCGATCTCGCACGCGGGGTGGACGACCGTCTCGTCGATGACGAGCGTTCCTTCGTCCATGAGCCGCCGGCCGTTCGAACCCTCGACCTGGAAGCCGGTGAGGTAGATCGAGCTGTTCGCGTCGCGGTGGAGTTCGCCGACGTAATAGAGGACCGGGCCGCCGTCGAGCATCCCACCGGTCGTGACGATCACGTCGGCCTCCTTGAGGGCCTTGCGCCGGTCGCCCGGGTGCTCGACGACGCGCACCCCTTCGAGGGCCCGGCGGAACTTGCGTGCGTCCGCGAGGTACTCCGGGGCCGCCTCGTAGATCTCGTTGACCGAGCGGGCCATCCCGTCCAGGTACGTCTCGAACCCGGACGAGGCGAGCGACATGAGGACCTCTTGGGCGCGTCCGACCGCGAAGGCCGGCACGATCGCGGTACCGCCGCGCTCGACCGTCTCCGCGACCTTGTCGCGGAACCGGCGTTCGGTCTCGCGGCGGTCCGGGTGCTCCCGGCCCGCGTACGTCGATTCCATCACGAGGATGTCGCATTCGACCGGCTCCGCCCCGCCGACGAGGTGGGTCGGCAGCGTCTGGAGGTCGCCCGTGAACAGGACGTCCTTCTGGCCCTTGTACAGCAGCATCGACGCGCCGGGGATGTGACCGGCCGGGGTGAACTCGACCTCGATCCCGCGATGGCGGAACGTTCCGTGGCGGTCGACCGCGGTAAAGCGCGCGTGCAGGGAGTGGATGTCGGCGGTAGTGTACGGCGCGAGGTAGCCCTCGAGCCGGGCCACCTTGAGCGCGTCCTTGGTGAGAAGGTCCGCGACGGCGATCGTCACCGGCGTCGCCACGAGGCGGGCGTGCGGGAGGCGGCTCAACAGCGGGGTCATCCCCGAGTGGTCGAGGTGGGCGTGCGAGAGGAACGCGAGGTCGACGCTCGTCGGCGCCGGTCGGGGGTACGCGGGTGGGTCGGACGGGGTCATCCCGTAGTCGAAGAGGAGGGTCCGGCCCTGGTCGCGAACGACCAGGCCGAGCGATCCGATCTCGTTGGCACCGCCGAGGAACTGGAACTCCATCGGCGCTCGGAATGGTCACGGCACTTAACGTCACGCCGACCGCGACCGCGCGGTCCGGTGGAGAAGGAATCAATACACCCCCACCGTTCCGGGCCCCGTGTCCGACACCTCCCCGGCCGACCTCGAGGTCCTCTACCGCATCGGCCTCGCGGTCGAGCGGGTCGTGCGCGACGCGATGACCTCGCCGCACCGGGGCGACGTCGTCGCGATGGGGGCGGACGGGACCCCCACCGAGGAGCTCGACCGCGCCGCGGAGGCGGAGATCCTCTCGATGCTCGAGACGGAGGGGGTCGATTGGGACCTCATCAGCGAGGAGGCCGGCCACGTGGCGCGGGGGGGCCACCGGACGCTCGTCGTCGACCCGATCGACGGGACGCTGAACGCCCTGCGCAACCTGCCGTTCTCGACGGTCTCCCTGGCGCTCGGCTCGAGCGACCTCGCCGGGATCGACGTGGGCCTCGTCCACGACCTCTATCGCGGGACGACCTGGTGGGGGATCCGGGGCGGCGGCGCGTACGTCGACGGTCGCCCGATCCGCACGCGCAAGTGGAACCCCCGCAGCGAAGTGATGGTGGTCAACCTCGGGACGCGCGCGACGGAGCGCGCGGCCCGGTTCGCGGGCCGGGGGCTACGGGTCCGCTCCCTCGGGTGCGCCTCGCTCGAGATGCTGATGATCGCCCAGGGGAGCGCCGACGCCTACCTGTTCGAGAACGTCGACGGACGCCGCAACCTCCGCTCGACCGACATCGCCGCCGCCCACCGGATCCTTCTCGAGGCCGGCGGGGGGGCCAGCGACGCGGACGGCCGGTCGCTCGCGAAGTTCCCCCTCGGCGTCACGCGCCGGACGAGCGTCTACGCCTGGGGGGACCCGGCGCTCGAGCACGCGCTCCCCGAGCGGGGGGCACCGTGAAGGTCGGGCTGACCGCGAACCCGTCGAAGCCTCTCGCGGTCGAGCTGGCGTCCCGGGTCGCGGAGCGGGTGGGGGACCGGGCGGAGCTCGTGCTGAGCGACGAGCTCGCGGCGGTCGCCCCGGATCGCCCCCACCTGCCGCTCGCCTCGATGCGGCCGGACGTCGTCGTCGCGATCGGTGGGGACGGAACGTTCCTCTACGCGCTGCGCCGAGTGAACGCGCCGCTCCTCCCGGTGAACGCGGGGACCGTCGGCGTGCTCGCCGAGGTCGACGCGAGCCACGTCGACGCGTTCGACGCCGCGATCGACCGCCTGCTCGACGGCCACTACTACCTCGAGGAGCGGATGAAGCTCGCCGCCCAGGTCGACGGGCGTCCCGTGCCGGACGCGGTCAACGAGTTCGTCCTGCACAGCGCCCGCGTCGGCAAGATGGGCCGGTTCGACATCGCGTTCGACGGCCACTTGGTCGGGCGCGTCCAGGCGGACGGTGTCATCGTGGCGAGCCCGACCGGCTCCACCGGCTACTCGCTGAGCTCGCTCGGACCGATCGTCGACCCCGGCCTCGACGCGATCGTCGTCACGACGATCGCCCCGTTCCGGGTCGAGGCCCGCGCGGTCGTGGTCGATCCGTTGCGCACGGTCCGCCTGCGGCCCGCCGACTCGGGCCCGGCCGCGGTCGTCATCGCGGACGGGCAGGCAGAGCATCCGCTCGCGCCCCACGGGGCGGTCACGATCTACCGGTCGCCCCGTCGCGCGGTCCTCGTGCGGTTCGGTTCCCGTTTCTTCCAGCGCCTGCGGGGCAAGAGGATCCTGCCGTGGAGCGAGGAGTTCGCCGACGAGGAGCCGCATGGCGCCCATCTTCCGCCCGCACCGTAAGCGCCTTCCCGGCTCGCCCCGGCTCGGGGCGACACCGACCGCGATCTCGCGGCGCGCTCTGTCGAGCGCCCTCGCGAGCGCCCGTTCGGCCTACCCGAACGAGTTCGGCGGGGTGCTGCGCTCCGACCCGCCCGGGGTGATCGGCGAACTCCTCCTCGTGCCCGGCACGACCGCCGGGCGCCGGCACGCGAACTTCCAGTTGTACATGCTGCACGCCGACCTTTCGGTCGTCGGCACGGTCCACTCCCACCCGTCCGGCGCCCTCCGCCCGTCGGACGCGGACCTGAGGCTGTTCCGCAACTGGGGCAGTCGCCACCTGATCCTCGGCGCGCCGTACGGCCCCGGGTCGTGGCGCGCGTACGACGGGAACGGACGCGAGACGACCCTCGAGGTCATTGAAGGTCCCGGGCCGCTCGACCCGGACGAGGCCCTTCCCGAGTACCGCCCCCGGGCCGTCCACCGGCCGGGGCCGCCCCGGCCCGAGGAGTTCCCCGACACCGAAGCGTGAGGGCGGACCGACTACTCGCGCAGCGGGATCGTCGGTACCGGCAGGTGCTCGGGGGTCCGGTTCGGGTCCGCGATCGCGCGTCCCGGCCGCCCGGCGGGGCTCCAGAGCCCGTGCATCTTGGCGAGCAGCTCGAGGAAGGCGATGAACCCGCGGAACGAGCTTCTGTAGATCCCGGTGTGGCGACCCTCCCAGTCGAAGAAGTCGGCGAGCATTCGCTTCGATTGGCGGAGCCCGTGCGTGAGCGCCCGCTTGAGGAGTTCCTCCTGGAGGGGGCTCAGGCGGTCGCGGCTGAACCAGTCGCGCGACTTCAAGTGGCCGAGCGGGACGAAGAACATCGGCACGAGGAGGCCCTTGAAGTCCCACAGGTCGTCGATGAGGTCGATCGTGCGCGCGACGTCGTCCTCGGTCTCCTGGGGGAGGCCCACGATGAACGTGCACGCGGGATAGACGTGGTTATCGTTCATCAGACCCGCTGCCTGCACGACGAGCTCGGGCCACTGGGACGCTTTGAACGGGGCGACCTTCCCCGGCATCGCCGCCGTGATCATCCGTGGGGAGCCGGTCTCGACGCCGACCTCTACGCCCCACCACGCCTGCTTCTCGTCGATGAGGACCTCGGCGCACTTCGGAAGGAGCTTCGGCTTGGTCATCAGCGAGGCGATCGCGACGTGGCTCCAGCCGACCTGCTCGTAGTGCCGCTTGGCGAGCCGGAGGAGGGGGAGAAGTTTCTCCTCGCGGGGCATCACGTTGGGGCTCCCGTAGAAGTAAACGTCGTCCGAGTGCAGGAGGCCCTTGCGGATTCCGATGCTCGCGTTGACCTTGAGCTCCTCCTCGATCTTCTCGAGGGGGTACCAACGCGTCGGGCGGGTCGTCACCGAACAGAACGAGCAGCCCCTGCAGCAGCCGCGGCCGATCTCGATGAGCCCGTTCACGCTCGGGTAGCGGATCGACGAGATCTGCTCGACCTTCGGCGCCTCCTTCGCGGCGAGGACGACGTGGGGGGGAAGGAACTCGTCCTTGAGCGCCTTCGCTACGATCTCGCGGACGAAAACGTCGCTCTCGCCCTCGACGACCGAGTCGATCCCTCCGAACGAGTCGAGGAACTCCTGGATCCACGGGAGCTTCGCCCGGGTCGCCGGGGAGAGCTGCCACGCGCAGGGTCCTCCGGCGATGATCTTGAGGCCGCGCTTGCGGGCTTCCACCACCGCGGGTTGGGTGAGCATCCGTTTGAAATTGACCGAGTTGAGCGGCTCGCGGTGCATGACGCCGCCGAACGTCGAGCTCGGAGGGTTCAGGCCGAAGTAGTCGTGGCCCGAGATCAGGAGCAGCTTAGCCTCGCCGGGCATGTAGCGGTCGAGGAAGCTCGGGTGGACGATCCGGGCGTCGAATCCCGCGTCCAGGAGGGAGGCTTCGATCTTGCGCATCCCGTACGGTGCCTGAAGCGGGAACCCGTTCTCGTCGGTCTTCATCGTGGGGAAGAAGAGCCGCTGGTAGACCGACTCCGGAAAGACGTAGGCCGGCGTGGTCGTGCCGAAGCCGAGGAACTCCTTCCCGTGGTGATTGCTCATCATCGTCCAGTCGCAGGTGATGACCACTTCCGGCACAGAGACCTCCTTGACTCGGGCGCGCGAGCCCGGGTCTCCACAGGGTGGGCCCTCTTATTGGTTGCGAAGCCGGCCTCGCGACGTCTTGCCGGGCGCGAAGACGTCCGGGCACCGCCCCGGGAGTTCAATCGAAGTCGGTCTCGTCGTCGTCGCGGGGGAGGACGCCATCGAGGGCGTCCGCCGACTCCTCGGTCGGCTCCTCCGCATCCCCGCTCGCCCGGAACGCGGGGTCGCGCTGGAGGAGGTGGATCCGGACGCAATCGCGATGGGCGGGGTTGCCGTTCCACGAGCTCGTCTCGGCCGGGAGGCCGAGCGGCTCCTTGCACAACGTGCAGATCTCGGGGGGGGCACTGATCCTGGATATGCGTCGGGGAGGGGCGTCCATGACGAGCGCGACCCGGGAACGCCCCTCTAGTGCATTACCTTTCGGGGCGCGGGCGGACGCAACGGTCGTTCCGCGGGGCCGTCCGAGGGCCGACGGGCCGCCCCCCCAACGACCTTATTCGAAGCTCCCATGCGCCGGGTCGATGGAGCCGCTCCCCGAGGTCCGTCGCCGGCGCATCGCGCTCGGGATCTCGCTCGGCGAACTTGCTCGCGCGATCGGCCGGAGCGACGCGACGCTCTCGCGGATCGAGCGGGGGCAGATCCGACCATCGTACGACCTCGTCCAGCGAATCTTCTCCTACCTTGAGGCGCAGGAAGGGCTCGCGACCCCCAAGCTGACCGTCGCCGACCTGATGAGTCGGTCGCTGACGACGGTCGAATCGTCGGCCAGCCTCGCGACCGCCGCTCAGCGGATGGAGGCGGGCGGGTTCTCCCAACTGCCGGTCGTCGACGACGGCCGGGTCGTTGGGTCACTGTCGGAGGGAGCGCTCCTCCGCGCGCTCGCTCAGCCCGACGCACGACGCCTCAGGGTGCGCGACGTGCTCGAGACCGCGTACCCTGTGGTCGACGAGGGGTTCCGAGCCGACCTCCTTCCCCCGCTTCTGGGCCGCTACCCCGCGGTGCTCGTGGCGCACCGGGGCGAGCTGCGCGGTATCGTGACCAAATCCGATCTGATCCGCGGCCTGCGCGGCACCTCGCTGCGCCGGCCGAGCGCGTCCTAGGGCCCGTCGGGCGCAGCGGCCACGGCGACGAGCACCGCGTCGACCGCGAGCTCGGCGGCGCGCGCTCCGAGCCGGTCGGCCGTTTCCCCCGGGCGCAAACCGGGCGGGGGGTCGCTCGCGGCACCGGTCGAGACTGCGAACAGGACATCCCCGTCCACCGAGCTGTGGAAGGGGGCGATCGCCGCGGCGAGCCCGGTCTGGACCATGGCGGCGACCCGGGCAAGATTGGGCCGGTCGACGGCGAGGTCGGTCGCGACGAGCGAGAGCGTCGTGCCGGCCGTGCGGTCGACCCCCAAGGCCCGCGCGTGCGGCGGAACGACCGTCCCTTTCGGTCCCCGGGCCCCCGCCACCCATGTGCCCGTCGCCGGGTCGCGGACCGCCCCGACCGAGTTGACCGCGACGAGGACGCCGACCCGCCCTCGGCCGAAGCGGCTCGCGGCGGCCCCCAGGCCCCCGCGCATCGCACGGTGCCGTCCCAGGTACTTCCCAACCGTGGCCCCGGCACCCGCGCCGACCCGGCCGATCGTCACCGGCCCCCGGCGCGCCCGACGGGCCGCCTCGTAGCCGAGGGAAAGGTAGTCGGGGATCGGACCGAGGACCGTCGGGAGATCGAAGAGCGCCGCGCCGGATATCGGAACCACCATGTTCGGGTTGCGGAACGCCCGGTGGCCTCCGCCGGTCTCAAGAATGCGGGTCCGGACGCCGCGCGCGGCGTCGAGGCCGTAGAGGCTCCCGCCGGCAAAGAAGACCGCCCACCGACGACCGAACGTCGCATCGAGCGCGAGCGAGGCCGTGTCGTAGGTAGCGCTCGCGCCGCCGCGCACGTCCACGACCGTTGGGGCCGGCGCGTCAAACAGGACGACCGTGACCCCGCTCGTCCGCGTGGGGGTCTCGGCCTGCCCGACGCGCAGACCGCGGATCGAACCGAAGTCGAGGGAACCGCGCGGCACGTCCGGGGGAGCCACCCTCCGCAGAAAATGCTGACGAGGCGCCCCCAGGACCTGGGCTTTTATGCGGCCCTCAGTTATCGGTTCCGCCAATGGCCCCGGCCGCGAAGAGAACCCCCGAGGAGAACGGGGCCCCCACCGGCTTTCACATCCGGCGCGACCTGCCGGTCGGCCGACATCCGCTGCTCGCGGCGTTCCCCGGGCTCGACCGAATGCCCGCCGCCGAACGCCTCGTCGCCGACCCCGCGGCGCGGACGAAGCTGTTCGACGAGACGTGCGTTCAGCTCGTCGACCAGGACCTTTGGATGTACGTCGCCCCCTTTGAGACGCCGAAGTCGGCACGACGCGAGTGGCGGCCGATCACTTCGCCGGGCAGCGACTGCATCGTGATCGGCGAGAAACATCTGCGCGAAAGCCCGGGGCTGATGCTCTTCATGGACATCTTCCACGAGCTGTGCCACCTCGTCCAGCGAGCGGGGGGCGCGGACCTTTGGCCGCCCGGGGTCAGCTACGTCAAGCGATGGACCGAAGTCGAGGCATACCGGTTCGTCGTCGAGGAGGCCCGACGATTTCGGGTCTCGGACGACTTCCTGCGCGAGTACCTTCGGGTCGAGTGGATCAGCGAAGACGAGCACCTCGAGCTGCTGAGCGAGCTCAAGGTCCCCGCGGGCTAGCGGCCGCCCTCGGGCGGCGCTGTCGACGAGCCCGGCGACGAGCGACGCCTTGCGTCACGAACCGATGCTTTATCGTCCCGACTCCGGCTTTCGACGACCTACCGGGGTCGGGAGAGCGTGTCGATCGACATCAAGGCCCGCTCGGTGGTCCGCCCGTCCTCGAGCGACCTCTGGTTCCTCGCCTACCTTCCGCTCGCGATCTCCGACGGAATCGCGACACCGCTCATCCCCCTCCTTGCCCTTCAGCACTTCGGAGCGAGCGCCTTCGCGGTCACGATCATCATCGCCGCGAGCGCGATGAGCCAGGTCCCGTTCACGATCCTCTGGGGGAACCTCTCCGACCGGATCGCCCATCGCAAGTTCTTCCTCGTCGGGTCGTTCCTCGCGACCGGCGCCAGCATCATCCTCATCGCTCTGGCGCACGACCTCCTAACGTACTTCTGGCTCAACGTCGCCGAGGGCCTCGCGTCCGCCGCGAGCGCGCCGATCGGCACGATGCTCCTCCTCGAGACCCGCCATAAGCGCTGGTGGCCGCAGGACATCGGCTTCTTCGGCCTCATCTCGGGGCTGGGGACGACGATCGGTCTGCTCGCGGGGTTCCTCTGGCTGTTCGTGATCGGCTTCAACCAGCCCGCGATCCAGGTGATGACCGGCCTCCTGATCCTCTCGGGAGTCCTCGCGCTCGTCTCCGCGGGGATCGCGTGGGCGTGGATCGAGGAACCGGCGAGCCGCGTCGACCGACGGTCGGTCGCTGACCTCGTCCACCTGCACCGGGGCGTCGTCGAGCGGATCCGTCATTACCGCTCCCGCATCGTCGGGATCATCGACCTCACCCGGCCGGGGACGGACCGCTTGCCGGGCCGCGAGTACCTCTTCCTGGTCGCGCTCGGCGTGATGAGCGTCGGGTTCGACATCTTCTACGGACCGTTCCCCGTCTTCCTCTGGCAATTCGCCCACTTCACCGACGCAGGGGTGTTCGTCGTGTATCTGGGCAGCGCCGCCGCCTCGACGGCGCTCTTCTTTCATTCGGGCAAGGCGGTCGATCGCCACTCTCCGAAGACCGTCTTCCTCGAATCGCTCGGCGGGCGGGTCGTCCTCGTGCTCCTCTTCCTCTGGGGACCGGTCTACGCCCTCCTCGGTCTCGGCAGTCCCGAGCTCCTCGGCTGGCTGACGGCCCTGAACGCGCTCCTCGGGGTCACGTGGGCGTTCATCAGCACCGCCAGCACCCTCTTCCTCGTGCGGCTGGTCGGCCGGCAGGCCCGGGGACGCGCGCTCGGCCTCTACAACGCGTTCGCCGGGGCGGGCGGCCTTCTCGGGACGCTCGTCGGCGGCTGGATGTACGCCACCTACGGCGTCCATTTCGCCTACACGGTCGCCGCGGTCACGGTCGTTTTCGGGGCCACGCTCCTGTTCCCGATCCCGTACCACCTCTTCCAGCTCCCCCACCATGCCGCCCGTCGCCACCACCTGGTGCGGAGCACCCGCGCGACGGTGCCGCCGCCCCCTGCCCCGTCCCGCCGGGGCCCCTCGTGACCCGGCCGTATCCGATCCGGAGGCCGGAGCACGCGACCTCGACGATCGGGCGATCCGGGCCCGCTTCCTGGACCGAGGGGGGGTCCGGTCCGGGCCGGTGACGCTCGCGAGGGTGCGTCGAGGACCGCCCCGGGGCAATCAGGGTTTAAAGAGCGGTCGACTGATCGGGCGATGCGGCCGCGCGGTCCCGTGAGATCCGGCGCTCCCGACCGACCGGCCGGAGCCGGGCCGACCCGTCGTGCGAGGCCGGAACCCCCGGTCCCCGCGGGGTAGGGCCGTGCCCAACGCCGGATACCGGTTCAGCGCCTTACGACTCGACCGGCGGGTCTACGTGCTCGGCAGCGCGGGCCTCGTCCGGAACATCGGCCGAAGCGCGACCTTCGTCTTCCTTCCGCTCGTCTTCGCCGACGTCTACCACCTGTCCTATCTCGTGATCGGCCTCCTTGTGGTGGCGATCGTCCCGTTGAGCACCTTCAGCTTCCTCGCCGGGGGGTACCTCTCGGACCGGTACGGGCGCCGTCCGTTCGCGGTCTTCCCGAGCTTCGTGAGCGCCGTCGCGATGCTCCTTCTCTGGGCGTGGCTCGACCGCGGGGTTCCGGTCGTGATGGCCCTGTGGGCGGTGAACGCGATCACGAACGGGCTCTCTCGTCCCGTCCAGAGCGCGATGATCGGCGACGTCACCACGCCCGACCTCGCGGTCACCGCGTTCGGGGTCCAGCGGGTCTTTACGAACGTCGGGTTCGCGATCTCTCCGGCGATTGGCGGATTCCTCGCGGCGTACTCGGGGTTGCCGACGCTCTTCCTCTTCGCCGCGATCACTTCCGCGGTCGAGGGGGGCGTCCTCCTCCTGCTTCTCCGCGAGACGCACCCGGGGGGTCCGCCCTCGACCCAGCAGGCGTTCGCCCGGCTCTCCGAACCCTTCCGCGACCGGTCGTTCGCGGCCCTCCTGCTAGCGCTGGTCGGACTCGCGGTCCTGATGAACCAATTCGGAACCCCGCTCGCTCTCTATCTCGGCTCGGTCCGCGCGATCCCGTTCTCCGAGTTCGGACTTATCTACGCGCTCAACGGCACTCTCGTTGTGCTGTTGCAACTGCCGATCTCCCGGCTGGTCGAGCGCCGACACCTCTACCTCGCCTGGATGGCGGCCGGGAGTCTCGCGTACGGTGCGGCGTTCCTCGTGTTCGACGTGGCGTCCGGCTTCCCGCTCTTCCTGCTCGCGATGGCGGTCCTCACCATCGGCGAAGACATCGTGAGCCCGACCGAGCAATCGCTCGTGGCCCGGTTCTCGGGTCCCGAGAAGCGCGGGAGCTACTTTGGCGCCTACAACGCGGGCACCAATATCGCCCGGGTGGTCGGTCCGCTCGTGGGGACGCTGCTGCTCGGTATCGGGGCGTTCGGTCCGACCGCGCTCTGGGTGGGGATGTTCGGTCTGTCGATCGTCGTCGCCTTCGCCTTCCTCGGGCTGCGGACCGACCTCACGAGACGCCTCCCGGCGGCCCGCGAAGCCCCCGGCCCACCCCTTCAGCCCGAGCTCGCGCTCCCCGGTCGGGAGTGAGCGTCGGGCCCCCCGGCGAGGTGGGGCCGCCCCCCCCGCGACCCGGCTCAACCGAACATCTCCCACGTCAACGTGCGGATCACGTACCCGAGCGCGAGGTTCGCGAGGAACGTCTCGAGGTCCGGCGGGTAGTCCCGGATCGAGCACGAGCGGAAACCGAGACGACCGACGGCCACCGGCTGATTCCCGTGCATCACGACGAACCGGCCGGTCAGCCGCTCGTTGATCGTGTAGCGGGTTCCCCCGTACTCGATCGTCATCGGGCCGAACGCCGTCGAGCGCGTCTTCCAGCTGTCCTCGCCCGATTGGATCCGGATCTCGTCGGTCTTCGGGCGGTACGAGACCGTCGAGTGAACGACGTCCGGCTCTGACGAGCGGACCGCGACGTACTCGGTCGAGAAGAGCGCGGCGATCCGTCGGCCGAGGCCCGGCTCACCCGACTCGACCGGACGGCAGGTCCAGGTCTCCTTCGAGACCTCGATCTCGATCAGGTTCTTCAGCACCCGAGCGGTCGCTTGGATCATCGGCTCCGGCGCCCATCCTCGGCTGACCTAATAATGTGGGGTCGGCTCCGACGCCCGTGCCCCCGGGACCTCTTTTTCCTCCGGCGGCCGACCGGGCGCTCGGTCTCGGCTTCTACCTTTCGACGACCCCGGGCGTCGGCGGCCGCACGAAGGCGACCGCCGACGCGTTCCGCGTCACCGAGATCTCGAGTTACCCGCTGCCCGACCCGGACGGGGCGTACACGGTCCTTCGGGTCGCGAGCCGGGACTGGGAACAGCACGAGCTCGGGGCGGCGATCGCCCGTCGGCTTCGTCTCGCCCCCCTCGCCGTCCAGTGGTCCGGCACGAAGGACCGACGCGCCGTCGCGGACCGGCTGCTCTCCTACCGTGGCCCCCTACCCGAGGGGGCCCTCGGACTCCCGGGCGTCGAGCTTCTCGAGGCGTACCGCGCCCGGGACGGGCTCGTGCTCGGCCACCATTACGGCAACGCCTTTGACATCCGGGTGAGCGAGCTCGACCGCCCACCCGAGGCGGCCCTCGCCGCGTACCTCGCGACTCTCTCCGACCTGCGCGCGGCGGGTGGGTTCCCGAACTTCTTCGGTCCTCAGCGGTTCGGGGAGGTGCGGCCCGTGACGCACGAGGTCGGCCGCTGGGTCGTGGCCGGCGACCTCGCCCGCGCGGTCGAGACGTACCTCACCGCACTGCCCGAGGGGCGAAGCGAATCGACGACCGGGGATGCGGCGCGGCGGGCGTACGCGGGCCACCACGACGCCGTCCGCGCCCTCGAGGAGTTCCCGGGCGAGTACCGTTTCGAGCGCACGCTCCTCGACCACCTGGCGCGAGGGCATCCCGCGGACCGGGCGTTCCGGGGCCTCTCGCGCGACCTGAGGCTCCTCTTCGTCCACGCGTTCCAGGCACTCCTCTTCAACCGGTGGCTGACGGACCGACGGGACGCGGGGCTCCCGTTGGACCGCCCGGTGTGCGGCGACCACGTGCTGCGCGTCGGCCGGGACGGAACGGTCCGTGGCCAGAACGCCGCACCGGTCGGGCCCGACAACGAGCGGGAGTGCGCCGACCTGGTCGCCCGGGGGGGCGCGTTCGTCGCCGGCCCGCTCGTCGGCTTCGAGACGCCGGTCGCCTCGGGGCCTGCGGGGGAGCTCCTTGAGCGGCTCCTTCGCGAAGAGCACGTCGAGCGGCGAATGTTCCGTC
The DNA here is from genome assembly GCA_021816865.1 of Thermoplasmata archaeon. Taxonomy (GTDB): domain Archaea; phylum Thermoplasmatota; class Thermoplasmata; order Lutacidiplasmatales; family UBA184; genus Lutacidiplasma. The sequence continues at coordinate 89,013 of JAKAWX010000004.1, forward strand.
TCCCCTCGTCTCCGGAGGTCGCGAGCCGGGGCGCCTGGCGTCCCGCGCTCCTGCCCGTTCCCCCGACGGGGATCTCGGTCGACTCGGAGGGCGCGCGGTTCCGCTTCGCGCTTCCGAAGGGCTCGTACGCGACCGTCCTCCTGCGCGAGTTCCTGAAGTCCGGTGCGACGGCCGCGCCGGACGGCAGGTCGAGCCGAGGCTACTAATACCGGACGGCCGCGTGAACGCCCGCGCGCGCTCAGGTTCCATGGCAACCGACTCTCCCCGGCCGTATCTCTATCCGACGCAGTCGGCCCCGGTCCGCCGGTCGGCCGAGGCGCTCGAAACGAGCTCCCGCGTCCCCACGGGGGTCCCGGACTTCGACTACTTCACGGGCGGAATCCCGTCCGGTTCGGTCGTCCTCCTCTTCGGGGAAGCGGGAGCCGGCCACCCCGAGTTCGCCCTCACGTCGGCGGCCCACCTGATGCTCCACCGGGACGATCCCGGGAGCTACCCGCTCCACCTCGGGAACTCCCGGGGACCATTCGTCTTTCCCGAGGGGGTCGCCTACGTCAGCACGAGTCGATCCGAAGAACAGGTGATCGGGGAGCTTCGCGCGGCGTTCCCGGGCCAGTACCCGGCCGTTCTCGGCCGCCACCTCTTGTTCCGCGACCTCTCGCCGGTCTACTTCTCCGACACCGTCGTCCCGAGCGCCTGGGCGTCCGTACCGAGCCCGATCCTCTCCCCGTCCCGGACGCCGTTCGCACCGACCGGCGGGCCGGTCCGGGCCGTCGCCGACACGGCGGAGGCCCACGGCCCGGGCAACCTCCTGGTCGTCGACTCGCTCACGGACCTCCTGGTGCGGCCCGGCCTCGACGTCGCGGAGATCCTCACGCTCCTCAAGGGCCTGCGGCGCCGGGCGAAGGAGTGGAACGGGCTCGTCTACCTCCTCCTCTCCGAGGGTGTCGCGCCGTCCCCCGTCGAACAGGCCGTCATCGATTCGGTCGACGTCGTGCTGCATTTCGCCTGGATGACGAGCCCGAGCCGTTCCCACCGGCAGCGCTCGATGGTCATCGAAAAATCGATGCCGGTGCTCGCCCACCTGCCGGCCGAGTACCACGGCCGTTTCGTGATCCGCGTGAATTCGGCGAACGGGCTGGTGACGACGCAGTATGAGCGGGTCTGAAACGGCGCGGCCCCGCGTGTCGAGCGGGGTCGCCGGCCTGGACGCCATGCTCGGCGGAGGGTTCCCGTCCGGTCACGTCGTCCTCGTCACGGGGCTACCGGGCACGGGCAAGACGTGCCTCGGCCTCCAGTTCCTGCTCGCCGGCGCGGCCCGCGGCGAGAAGGGTGTCTTCCTCTCGCTCGAGGAGGACGTGGATCCGCTCTTGGAGAGCGCGCGCCAGTTCGGCTGGCCGGTCGACGCCGCGCTCGCGGCCGGCACGTTCAAGGTCCTGCGCCTCGACCCGAAGGAGACCCGCCAGAGCCTCCACCGGATCCAGGGCGAGCTCGGCAAGGAGCTGAGCGGGCTCGGTGCCCAGCGGATCGTCCTCGACTCGGTCAGCCTGCTCAACATGCTCAGCGACGACGAACCCGGCCGCCGCGTGACGTTGTTCGCGCTCGCGGCGGCGTGCCGAGCGGCCGGGGCGACGACCCTCCTCACGGCCGAGGCCGACCCCGCGCACCCCGATGTGAGCCGCGACGGGCTCTCCGAGTACGTCGCCGACGGGGTCCTCCTTCTCGGGTACCGGACGGGGGCGGACGGCCACCGCGTCGGCCTCGCGCTGCGCGTGCTCAAGATGCGTCGGACCGCGCACGTCCGGACCGTGCAACCGTATCTCATCGGCCCGAGCGGCCTCGCGGTCGATGCGAAGGCGGTCGACTTCGGCGGCCCGTAGGGTTGGCGCACCGTGCCTCCGATTTGTAGCCCCGCCCCATGGCGCTCCCGCTCCCGATGAGCCCCACCCCCGTGACGTCCCGGCGACGCCTTCCCGGCGCACCCCCCGAGGTGCCGCCCCCGGAACGCTGGGTCGCGTACGTCGACCTCGACGCGTTCTACGTCTCGTGCGAGCTCACGAGCCGGCCCGAGCTCGCGGGACGCCCCGTGATCGTCGGTCCGCCGCCGACCGAGGGGCCCACCCGAGGGGTCGTCCTCTCGGCCAGCTACGAGGCCCGCAAGTTCGGGGTCCGCAGCGCGCTCCCGGTCGCCGCGGCCGCGCGCCTCTGCCCGGACGCGACCTGGATCCCCCCCGATTTCGCGAAGTACGAGCGCGTCAGCGAAGAGGTGCGGGCCGTGCTGCGGCGGTTCTCCACCACCGTGACCCCGTTCAGCATCGACGAGGCCGCGCTGGTCCTGGACGCCGCGGACGCCGACGCCGCCGGGGAGATCGCGCGGGAGATCCAGCGCACGCTCGCGGCGGAGCTTCGCCTGCCCGCGTCGATCGGGGTCGCCACGACGCGGCTCGTGGCCAAGATCGCGACCGACCGCGCGAAGCCGGGCGGCGTGCGCGTCGTCCGACCCGAGGAGGTCGCGTCGTTCGTCGCACCCCTTCCCGTGCGCGCGGTCCCGGGCGTGGGACCGAAGACAGAGGAGTTGCTGAAGTCCCACCGGATCACGACGGTCGGGGAGCTCGCGTCCCGCAGCCCCGCGGAGCTCGCGCGCTCGTTCGGCGCGCTCGGACGCGAGCTGGTCGCGCTCGCCCGGGGCCGGCCGATCGAGTCCTCCGACGGCCCGGCGGCCCCGCGCGTCCGTTCGACCGACCACACGTTCGCCGCGGACGTCGACCGCTGGGAGGACGTCGAGCCGGCCGTGCGGGCGCTCGCGGGCTCCCTCGGCGCGGCGCTCGAACGCGAGGGCCTGCGCTACGGCGTCGCGGGGGTCTCGCTCCGATGGTCCGACTTCACTCGATCCCAGCACGGCCGCGCGCTCTCGGCGGCGCAGGAGGGGTCGGGCGCGCTCGAGGCCGCGGCGGTGCGCCTCGCGCGCGAGCTCTGGACGCTCGAGCGGCAGGGCCGCCGCCGGCCCGTCCGCACGGTTTCGGTGAGGGTCGAGCGGCTCAGCGAGCGGGCGGGGCGTCAGGCCCGGCTCGACGAGTACCCCACCCGTGCCCCAGCGGCCGAGGATAAGTAGGGGAAGCCGGTCGGTACGCGAGACGGCACGGGAGGAAACGGTCGTTGGAGACGAGCGAGGCGTCGATCGACCGCGAGGTCGAGCGGTTGCTCGAGGTCCGTCCGGCGACCGGGATCCCCACGCCGGCGTACGGCGGACGGTCCCTGCCGAACGTCGCGAGCTCCGCGGTGCGGGCGCTCGGCCGGGAGCCGGCCCCCGGGGTCCCGCTCCTTCCGCCCCTCGCCGGCGACCTCGACCCGCTCGAGGGACGACGCGCGGAGGGCCCGGTGGTGGTGCTCCTGGTCGACGGCCTCGGTTTCGAGCCGCTCCGTCGCGGCCCGGCCGACGACGGGGTGCCGGTCGCCTGGCGCGATCGACTGCGCCCGATCACGGGCGTCTTCCCTACGACGACGACCGTCGCGCTCACGAGCCTCTCGTCGGCCGAACCGCCCGGCCGCCACGGGGTCGTCGGGCACCGAATGTACCTCCCCGCGTTCGGGACCGTCGCCGAGATCCTACGGATGTCGCCGCTCGGCGTGCCCGCGGCCGACACGCTCGCCGGACCGGAGTGGTCGCCCGCCTCGATCTCGGGGGTCCCGACGATCTTCCGCCGGGGCATCGAGGGGACGGTGCTCTCGCGCGACAAGTTCGCGGGCAGCGCGTTCACCCGAATGTTGTACGACGGGGCCGACTACGTCGGCTACAGCACGGCCGCCGATTTCGCCCATCGGCTCGCCGAGCTTCTTCGACGGGCCGCACCGCCCGCGCTGATCTTCGCCTACTGGGACGAGCTCGACACGGTGCAGCACCTGCGCGGGCCGAAGCCCGAGTTCACGACCTTCGAGGCGGCGCAGGTCGCGCACATCCTCGCGGCGGCCCGGCGGGGGCTCGACGCCGAGCGCGCGCGCCGAACGACGGTCCTGCTGACGAGCGACCACGGACAGGTCCCAACGGACCGGACGCACGAGATCGCGATCGACGCGATGCCCGAGGTCGCGACCCTCCTGGCTCGGCCTCCGACCGGCGACCGTCGCGCCGGGTTCTTCTCCGCCCGACGCGGCGAGGTCGAGCGGCTGCGGACCGCGCTCGCCGAGCGTTTGCCACCGGGCCACCGCATCCTGCCCGTCCGCTCGGCGGTCGACGCCGGACTCTTCGGGCCCCCTCCGTTCCATCCCGAGCTCGTCGAGCGCCTAGGGGACTTCGTCGTGCTCGTGCCGAGCCCCGCCTCGATCACCTACCGGGTTCCGGGGGCGTCCGTACGGGCGCACGCCTCGCTCGGGGTCCACGGCGGGATCGAACCGGCCGAGTTCGTCGTCCCGCTGGTGGCGGGCCGCCTCATCGACCTCGCGTAGAGGCCGCCGAGCGGCCTTAAGCGAGGGGACGTATGCGGCGGCATAGCCCGTGTCGGAGTTTCGCCGGGACCCCATCACCGGGCGGTGGACCCTCATCGCCGAGAACCGGTCGGCCCGGCCGAACGAGTACGGGGCGGCCGCCCCGTCGTCACCGTCGAACTGCCCGTTCTGCGCGGGCCACGAATCGTGGACCCCTTCCGAGGTCGCCGCGTACGGGCCCCCCGGCCGGGCGCCGAACGGCCCCGGCTGGACCGTCCGCACGATCCCGAACAAGTTCCCGACCGTCGCGCCCGACGTCGGCACTCCGCACGACGGGGTCGCGGACCCCGGGGTCGCCCGCCGGCCCGGGTTCGGCTACCACGAGGTCGTGGTCGAGAGCCCCGCGCACGCCCCCCTCTTCCCGTTCCTCGGGGGAGACCGGGCGCACGAGGTCCTGACGATGGTCCGCGCGCGGCTCCGGGTTCTCTCCTCGAGGGCCGGGGTCGCGTCGCTGGTCGCGTTCGAGAACTCGGGCCCCGAATCGGGCGGAACCCTCTTCCACCCTCACGCGCAGATCGTCGCGCTGGCCGAGGTTCCGCCCCGGCTCGCGGAGGAGGCCGAAGCGGCGGCCCGCGTCGCGCGCGCGACGGGCGGCAACTGCCTCTTCGAGACGGTCCTCGACGACGAGCGTCGGGCCGCGACCCGCGTCATCGCCGACACGGCCGAGCTCACGGCGTACGCCCCGTTCGCCTCGGAGCATCCGTACGAGGTCCGGCTCGTACCCCGCCGCCACTCGGGGTCGCTCGCCGAGGCCACCGACGCCGAGCTCGGGGGCGTCGCGGGGCTTCTCCCCGGGGTCCTCCGAGCCCTCCTAGCGATCGTTCCCGACGCGTCGTACAACTTCGTCACGAGGTCGTTCGCGAGCGGCCGCCCGGAGTCGGCGACGTACCATTGGCACGTCGATGTCCTCCCGCGCCTCGTCCGACCGGACGGCTTTGAGGTGGGCGTCGGGATCGCGGTGAACCCTGTCTCGCCCGAGGCCGCCGCGGAGGAGATCCGGTCGGCCCTCGCGGCGGGCGCCGACGGGCCCGCCCGCCCGAAAACCTAAGGGCCCTCGGCCGCTCGGCTCCGCGTGGAGCCGCTGCGCGAGCCGATCGTCTCCCTCCTGGGGCACGTCGACCACGGAAAGACGACGCTCCTCGATCGGATCGCCGGGAGCGTCCGGGCGTCGAAGGAGGCCGGCGGGATCACGCAGCACATCGGGGCGATCGAGGTCCCGGGGCCGACCGTGCGCCGGCTCTGCGAGGGGATCCTGCGCACCGACCAGCTGGCCGTCCGGGGGCTGCTGTTCATCGATACTCCCGGGCACCGGTCGTTCGAGACGCTGCGGCGCCGGGGCGGCGCGCTCGCGGACATCGCGATCCTCGTGGTCGACGTCCGCGAGGGGGTCATGCCCCAGACGAAGGAATCGATCGAGATCCTTCGGCACGAGAAGACGCCGTTCGCGATCGCGCTCACCAAGATCGACCTCCTCTCGGGCTGGCGGAAGCCGACCGGGCCGACGCCACTCGCGGACCAGGTCGCGCGGGGGACGGTCGATTTCCAGAAGGCGCTCGACCAGCGCCTCTACGCGGTCGCCGAGGAGGTCGTCCAGCTCGGGTTCAGCGCCGACCGGTACGACCGCGTGAGCGACTTCACCCGGAACGTCGGGATCGTCCCCGTGAGCGCGAAAAGCGGGGCCGGCGTCCCCGAGCTGATCGCCCTCCTGGTGGGGCTCTCGCAGCGGTTCCTGAAGCACGAGCTCGCCCTCTCGGGCGACGGCGGCGAGGCGACGATCCTCGAGCGCAGCGACCAGAAGGGGGTCGGGCCGGTCGGCAGCGTGATCGTCTACCGCGGGCGCCTCGCCGTCGGGAACGAGATCGTCGTCACGGGACGGACCGACCCGTTCGTTACCCACGTTCGCGGGATCTACCGGCCCCTTCCGGCGAAGACCGCGAGCTCGAAGCACGTCCGGCTCGAGTCGGTCGATGGGGTCGAGGCGGCGGCGGGGGTCTACCTCGCCGCCCCCGGGATCGAGGACGCGATGCCCGGCGGGCTCCTCAAGGTCGTCGCCTCGCCCGAGGAACGGGACGCCGTGCGCTTCGAGCTCGCGCGGGAGAGCCAACCGGTCGCCGAGGTCGCGCTGAGCGGCGTCGGGATCTTCGCCGATACGCTGGGAGGCCTCGAGGCGCTCGCGTTCGAGTGCCGGGAGAAAGGGATACCGGTCCACGAGGCGGCCGTCGGGCCCGTCGGTCGCGCCACGATCCTCCGGATCGCGATGGTCAAGGACCCGACGCATCGGGCGGTGCTCGCGTTCAACGTCCCGGTCCTCCCCGATGCGCAGCCCGAGGGAGAGAGCGGGCCGGTCCGGGTCTTTCGCTCCGACGTCATGTACCGGGCGATCGAGGAGTACCTTGGGTGGAGGGCCGGGCGGCAGAAGGAGCTCCTCGTACGCGAGCGACTCGACCTCGTGCATCCGGCGAAGCTCGAGGTGATGCGCGGGTACGTTTTCCGGGCCTCGAAGCCCGCGATCGTGGGCATCAAGGTCCTCGGCGGCACGTTGCGTCCGGGGGTGCGCCTGATCCACCCCGACGGGACGGAGGTCGGCGTCTTGAAGAGCCTCCAGCGGGAGAACGAGAGCGTCCCCGAGGCCGAAGAGTCGAGCGAGCTCGCGGCGTCGATCGACGGCGCGGTCGTCGGCCGCAACCTCAAGGAAGGCGACCAGCTGCTCGTCAGCCTTCCCGAGTCGGTCGCTCGGACACTGAAGAGCCGGACCCTCTCCGCCCGCGAGAGCGAGATCCTCGAGGAGGTCGTTCGTATCCACCGGGCGACCCATCCGTTCTGGGGCCAGTGAGGCGCCCCACCGAACGCGCCGTGCCCGCGCCTAGAGCGTGCGGGAGCCGCGCCCGTCCGGACGGTTCTCGTCCCCCAGCTCCGCGAACTCCGGCTCGAGGGGGTTCCCCTCGGCCGGCGGCGGTCGGTAGACCCCCGACCCGAGGAACAGCCCGAGGAAGACCGCGATCGCCCCGATCCCGACGAGGACCAGCCCCCCGACCGAGATGAGCGCCCACGCCGGGATCGCCTGGCTGGGGGTCGGGACCTGGTAGGTCTCCGTGAGCACACCGGTGAACGACTGCGGCGTGGACGCGGAGTTGGTGACGGAGAGCAAGTAGCTGGCGCGAATGTTCCCACTGTAGGCCCAGGCGCCGCTCACGTTCGCGGCCCAGCCCGTGATGGCCGTCCCCGAGCAGGTCCCCCCGCCGACCGGACAGCTGGCGGTGTTCCACAGCGACACGGCCACGGTCGTCGAGGCGGACCAGGAGAGCGAGAGGTGCCCCGACGTCGCCACCGCTTCGGCGATGACCCAGCTGCGCGTGGTGCCGGGCCCGAGGTCCGTGATCGCGACCGAGGCGGTCCGAACGTTCGTCGGGACCGGCGGAAGGTAGAACAGCGAGACCAACAGGCCGGCACCGACCACGGCGATGACGATACCCGCGGCGAAGAGACCCGTTCGCACGAGCGTACAATAGGGAGGACTCGGGAAATAGCCTTCCCCGGCAGCGGCACGTTCTCGGGTCGCCCCGTCGTTCCCGGCGCGTGCCTGCGATTCTCGAGCGGGATGCCGAACACGGCACCGGGGCTGGGTCGATCGCCCCGCCGCCCGGCGCGCCGCAAAAGGGCGCGATACCGAACCGGAAGGGAGGCCGAAAGGAACCATTCTCCGGTGGTCTCGTGCTCCGGGGCGGGCGCTCGGAACGCCGGTGGAATGCGGCTCGCAAGGTAAAATGAGTAAATACCCTACGGCCGTAGGTCCTCCGACCGTGACCGACGGAGAACCGGTGCCCGTGCGGCCGGGTACCGCCGCACCCGCCTGCCCGATGTGTCACAGCACCCATCGGATTGTTGACCCGGTGCTCCTCGAGACCCACTGCGCGGAGTGTGGCCTCGTGTTCGACGACCGGGCGATCGTGGCGAGCGCCCCACCGGTCCCCGACAGCACCGGCAGCGAGGGCTCCGGCCGAGGCATCGGTCCGTTCGTCCGGCCCGGCGGGACTCGCCGCTCCCTCGGATCGACGCTCTCGCTGACCCGGGACGGACAGGGACGACGCCTCGACTGGCACCGTCGCTACGAGTTCCAGCACCTGAAGCGGGTCATGCAGCGTCAGACCGCGCGCACGGTCGACGGCCCGCTCGATCGGACCCCGGCCCGTGGCGAGATCCAGACGGCCGGCGAGTCGATCGGGCTCCCCGGCGTCGTGCTCGCCGAGGCGGAGGTCGTCTACCGCGAGGCGCGGCTGCGGGGCCTGTTCCGCGGTCGCAGCCTTCCGTCGAGCGTCGGCGCCTGCCTCTACGCCGCGTGCCGTCGCTTTTCGCTGCCGCGCACCCTCGGCGAAGTAGCGAACGCCGTCGGCGCGAAGCGCTCCGAGGTCGGCCGCACGTTCAAGGTGATCCAGCGGGGAAGCGGTCTCGCGATCCCGGGGGTCGGGACCAAGGCGTTCCTGACCCGATACGCCCAGGAGCTCGCGCTCTCTCCGCGGGTCCGTTCGACCGTCGAAGCGATGCTCGACCAGGCCCGGGACGACCCCGAGCTTTCCGGTCTGAGCCCGCACGGCCTCGTGGCCGCCCTGATCTACCTCGCGGCCGAGGAGAACGGCGAACACCGGTCGCGCGCGCAAGTCGCCCGCGTGAGCTCGGTGACCGAAGTAACACTGCGCTCCACCAGCCGCCTGGTCGAGAAGGTGTGGAACCGCCCCGCCGCGCCGACCCCGAAGTCGGAGTAGTGCGCCGCGGTCGGCGGGCCGCTCACTTCACGAGGTAGTAGCCCGCGGCCTTCTCGCGGACCTTCCGACGGGCCCAGCCCTTCGTCTGGAGCTCCTGGAGGGAGTTCATGACCATCGTCTTCGGGAGGTGCGCCGACTGGGTGACGCGCTCGGCGGTGCCCATCTTCTCTTCGGAGAGCATCGCGAGGTCCTTCATCGCCTTGTACACCTTGACCGCGTTCGGCGACACCTCGTCCTCGATGCCCATCGATGGCCCCGGCCTCGCGACCCCACGGGGCAGATAATGATGGCGGCCCGGACGGGATCGGCTTATCCCGCCACCGGTCTCCCCCGGCCGGATGCGGGCCTTGCGGGATGCCGGGCGGCGAGACCGACCGCACTCGCGAGCGCTTTCGCTCGGGAGCAGTCCCGCGCGGCGAGCGACCGGGGATTCCTCGTGACCTCGTCCCCTCGGCTCTCGGTGGTGTGGGACGAAAGGTTTCACGACTACGACTTCGGCCCGGAGCATCCGTTCTCGGAGCGGAGTCGGGAGCTCGCGGTCCGCCTCCTCGAAACGGTCGTCCCTCCCGCCGACCCGGGACCAATCGAGTGGCTCCGCTCGGTACCGCCGGCGGAGCGGGCGAGCCTCGAGCGGTTCCACCGCCCGGAGTATCTCGCGAAGGTCCAGGCGGCCAGCCGGGCCCGCGAAACGGTCCTCCTCGACGCAGGGGACACCCCCGGGTTCCCGGGCTGCTACGAGGCGGCGGCCCGAATCGTCGCCGGGGCCGACCGGGGGCTCGGGACGACGCTCGAAGCGGGGCGGCCCGCGTTCCACCCGGCGGGCGGCCTGCACCACGCGCACCCCGACCGAGCGAGCGGGTTCTGCATCTTCAACGACGTCGCGGTCGCGGTCTCCCGCGCGGTCGACGAGCACCGAAAGGTCGCCTACCTCGATATCGACGCCCATCATGGGGACGGGGTGATGTACGGCTTCTACGAGTCGGGCCGCGTGCTCGATATCGATTTCCACCAGGACGGACGGACGCTCTTCCCGGGGACCGGGTTCCCGACGGAGTGTGGCCGCCGGGACGGAGCGGGGCTGAAGGTCAACGTGCCTCTCCCGCCGGGGGCGGGCGACGGGGCGCTCCGACCCCTCTTTCATCGGATCGTTCCCACGCTCCTTCGGTCGTTTCGCCCCGACGTGATCGTCGTTCAGCACGGGGTCGACGGCCACGTCGGGGACACGCTCGCCCGGTTGCAGTACACGCCCGCGGCGTACGCGGACGTCGACCGCACGGTCCTCGGTCTCGCGAGGGAGCTGACGCGCGGCCGGTTGCTCGTCACGGGGGGCGGTGGATACCGGGCCGATTCCGTCAGCCGCGTCCTCGCGCGGGCCGGGACGATCCTCGCGCAGGTCGACGCCCCCGACGATGCCGCGGCGCTGCCGGCCCGGTGGCGGGAAGAGTATCGCGCCGCGCTCGGCGCGACCGCCCCTCGAACCTGGGGCGAGCATCCGCGACCGGCCCCGTCCCCCTGGCGTCGGGAGGACGAGGAGAAGCTCGTCGGCGTGCTCGAGTCGACTCTCGGTGTCCGGCTTCCCCGGCCGAGTTGACCGGGGTCGGGCGCGCGGGGCGCGCGGCAGGCGAGCGAGGGGAACTCCCGTTCCGAGTGGCCGAGGAGGATCCCGTCCATGCACCGACCGCGCGTCAAGGCTGCCTCGCGTTCCCGGCCCACTGCGGTGTACCCCTGCTCGACGAATCCGATACGCTCGCATACCGCGAGCTTGGCAACGTCCAACCCGAGCGCCCGGACGCGGGTGCATCGCGTCCCGGGGCGACGGAACGCCTCGTGGCTGGGGAAGCAGGACGCTTCGGCCGCGTGCCTTGGGTGCCACGGCCCGGGGGCCGATCCGATCGGAGAGGCACTCGGCCCTGGTCCTTTCCCGTCGAGCCCGTCCGGCCGACGGATGGGCCACGCTCTACGTTCGACGACGGAGCGCGGGCGATGCTCCCTCCGAACGCTCTTCCGTGCGTCCGCGAGATCACTCGGCTAAAATCGCGGCGCTCCGGGGCCGAAGGGAGCGCTGCCCCGGCCGCAGGGCCCGTGCGGGAGCCGCGAAGGCTCCTCCTCCTGCGGGGAGCCGCCGAGGGATCGGGAAGTCGGAGAATGAGCTGGGGCGCCGGGATCGGCCGGTGCGCCCGAGCGAGTCCCGGGCCCATGTGTACGCCGCTTCCCCCGGAGCGTCGACCTCAGGGGACCGTCTCCGCCCGGTCCCGCGCCCCACGGCGCTAGAGACGTTCGCCCCAGGTGGGTCGGTCGAGCCAGTCCTGGTCGAACGCGCGGATACCGTCGCGCACGTGGTCCGCGTCGAGGACGTCCACCGGTCCCGTCCGCAGCTTGGCACGGACGGACGCCCGCGAGAGGGTCTCGGCCGCGACGGCCCGCAGCTCCTCCGCCGCCCACTCGGAGACGGAGCCTTCGTCGGAGTCGAGCATCCCGACGTGGACGGCGGCGAGAAAGGTATCCCGTTCGAGCCAGTAGGCGAGGTACGCCGTAAGGAGCCCGCGGGCCGCCGGGTCGACCGCGGGCGGCCGTTCGGGAGGCGGGAAGACTCCGAGCGACCGCGTGCCTCCCTCGGGGGCGAACTCGAGCGCCTCCCAGCCCCCCCGGCCCCGAGCGAGGCCGACGGGCCCCCGGCGCCCGTCCCAGAAGAGCGGCAACCGTTCGAGACCATCCTCGCGGTCCGGGGGATCCTCGGTCGGGAAGTCGCCGGGTTCGGGCCGAGGGAGGTGCCCGCTAAGCCGACGCCGGACCGCCTCGTCGTCCTCCCACCGACCCTGGGCGGAGAGCAGACGCTCGACCTTCTCGCCCCGTCGCCGGGTCGCGTCGAAGCGTCGCCGGGTCGCCGGTCCGAGCCGTTCCTCGACCGCCGCGAGCTCGGTCTCGAGGCCGCGGGGGGCGGGAGACCGAGTTCCGCGGGCCCGGACGAGGAGCGCCGTCGGGTCGATCCCCGGACAGGAGAGGACGACCGACGCCTGGAGCCGCCGACCGAGATGGACGGTGAGCGGATACTCGCGGCATGGGTGGGGCCGGCGTGCGTGCACCCGACACCGGTTCCCGGCGAGGAACTGGCAGGCGCCCCCGTCGGGCCGCGACGCGACGAACGCCTCCCGGCCGACGCGTCGGATCTCCGCCTCGGGAACGATCTCGAGCAACCCCGCGACCTCCGCCGTCTCGACCCTCGGCTCGGCGTAGCAGCAGAGGCCGCAGTCCGGGCGGCACCCGAAGGTGAAGCCGTCGAGCAGCCGGGTATCGAGACGGAGGGGACCGACGTCGTCGGTCCTCGCCGCGACGGGGCGTCCGGAGGTCATCCTCGCCCGGCCGACCGCCGCGCGCGCTTAACGGTCTCGATGGCCCCCCCGCCCCGCCCGCACCCTCATAACCCGGGGGCCGCTCGCCCGACCATGGTGCTCCGGGCGAAGGACATCATGGACACGGACGTGCTCACGATCGACGAGGGGGCCGATGCGCTTTCGTGCGCGCGGACCATGGTCGCGCGCCGGAAAGGGTACGCCATCGTCACGCGCGGGGACCCGAGCGCCGTCGCCGGCATCGTGACGGAGTGGGACTTCCTCGAGAAGATTGTCGCGGTCGGGGTCGACCCGTCGTCGGTCCGGCTCCGCGACCTTGCCTCCCCGACAGTGCACGCCTGTGCCCCCGACACTCCAACCGATGAGGTGGTGACGACGATGTCGACCCTCGGGGTTCGCCGGATGGTCGTGCGGACCGAGAGCCAGGTCCTCGGCGTGATCACTGCAAAGAATGTCCTCGCGATCTTCCGCCAGTACGTCGACAAGCTCACGTCGGGGATCGCGGGCTACCAGTCGAACTTGACCCCGCTCGGCTGACGCTGGGGAGACGCGGACCGAGCGCCATGGGACCGTTCTCGCCCCGCGCCGGGCCCGACTTCGGCCCGGTCGTGGATCGAAGGCGGTGGGGCGCTCTCCGGGGGGGGCGCTGATGCAGTACAAGTGGCGCGTGCTCTCCAACACGACCGTCGCGACGCTGATGTCCGCCATCGACGCGAACATCGTGCTCATCTCGCTCCCCACGATCGGGCGCGAGCTCGCGGACACGAGCGCGACCCTGCTTTTGTGGATCCTGCTCGGCTACTCGCTCCTGACCGCGGTGGTCCTGCTCAACTTCGGCCGGCTCTCCGACCTCTTCGGCCGCGTGCGGCTCTACGTGCTCGGGTTCGCGATCTTCACGGTCGGCTCGCTCCTCTGCGGGTTCTCCGAGACGGGACTCGAGCTCGTCCTCTTCCGGCTCGTCCAAGGGGTCGGTGCCGGTTTCCTCTTCTCGAATTCGGCCGCGATCATCACCGATGCGTTCCCGCCCAACGAGCGCGGACGGGCGCTCGGGGTGAACCAGGTGTCGATCGTCGCCGGGGCGGTCGCGGGGCTCGTCCTCGGGGGGATCATCACCTCCACGATCGGCTGGCGCTGGATCTTCTTCGTGAACGTCCCGATCGGAATCGTCGCGACCCTGCGCGCGCGGTTCGATCTCCGGGAACTGGTCCGGCCGGAATCCGCGCCGCGGATCGACTGGTTCGGGAACATCTTGTTCGCGGGGGCGCTCACGACCGCCCTGGTCGGCATCACGCTCGGAGCGCTCGGCCAGTGGTCCGCGACCGACGCGGCGGCGGCGATCGTCGTCGGGATCGTCCTTCTCGGCGCGTTCCTCTACGTCGAGTCGCGCGAGCTCTCGCCGATGCTCGACCTCTCGCTGTTCCGCAGCCGGGAGTTCAGCGCCTCCGCGACAGCGATGCTGCTGAACGCCCTCGCCCGCGGAGCGTTCACGTTCATCCTCGTCTTCTACCTCCAGGGACCTCCGCGGTTCCTCAGCCCGTTCACGGCCGGTCTCTTCCTCATCCCGGTCTCCGCATCCCTCGCCACCCTCGGCCCGGTGAGCGGCTGGCTTTCCGATCGGTACGGCCCTCGACCGTTCTTGGTGGCCGGCCTCGTCGCGAGCGCCGCCGGCTTCCTCTGGCTCGCCACGATCGGCCCGAGCGACTCCTTCCTCGCCCTCACGCCCCCGCTGGTCCTGGTCGGCGCGGGGATGGGACTCTTCGCCTCGCCGAACCGCGCGGCGATGATGACGGCGGTGCCGCCGGCCCGCCGCGGGGTGGCGTCGGGCGTCGGCACGACGTTCATCAACAGCGGCGCGACGATCAGCCTTGGGATCACGCTCATCGTGATGAGCTCGGTGCTCCCGCGTTCCGCGATCCAGGCGATCTTCCTGGGAACCGCGAGGGCCGGGACGCCGTTCCCTTCGGCGGCCGGGTTCCTCGACGCCATCCACCTGATCTTCCTCGTCTCGGCGGTCCTTTGCTTCCTCGCTCTCGTGCCGTCGGTCCTCCGCGGGAGGGCGCCGGCCCCCCCGGTCCCCGCCCCCGACGGGGGAGACTGAGCCCGCACGACGAGCGGGAAGGTCAACGGGGTTTGACCTCGGGTTCAAGAAGAGGACTCGCCGCCGGTCGCCGGGTGAACGGACCCGATGCCCCTTACGCCTCGCCAACGGTCGGGGGGGGTCCTTCGGACAGGGCGGTGGACGTGCATTCGTCGAGGAGACGGGCCAGGACGCTCGTCTCGAGCGGGAGCGGAAGTCGCTTCACGTTCGACGGCCAGGTGCGCCTCGTCTCGGCGAACGGGTCACCGACCACGATCACGGGCAGCCGACGGGCGTCGTCCGGGAACGCTTCGGGGTACGTCTCGAGGAGTTCGGACCGGGCCCGGTTGCAGGCGACGACGATCAGGTCGACGGGGTCCTGCGTCGCGTCCGACAGGCGGAGTGCGGCCTCGGCGGCCAAGTCGGCGGTCGTGACGCGGAAGCCGAGGGTCTCGAGGAAGACTTGTACGGAGTCGGCGAGGCTCGGGGTCTCGCGGACTACGAGCGCTGTCGGAATCAACATCGAAGGGAGTACCTCGGGCCGGGTATTCGTCCCGCCGTGGAGTTGGCTTGACCCCTCGTGCCGGTCGGTCCGGGAACCTCAAGTCCGACCGAAGCTTCCCGCAGCGAACGGTCCATGTCGCCCCACGACTGGTTCAACGACACCTTCGGCGAGGGTCCCACGGCGGCCTTCCTCCTCGATCCGGACGGCCGCGTGGACCGTTCGAACGCGCTCGCGCGCGAGCTCCTCGGAATCGTCGAGGACCCGGTCGGACGGCCGCTCGCGGACCTACTGTCGCCGGCGAGCGCCTGGCTCGAGTCCGCGCGTGCCCACGCGCAGGCGGACGGTACACGGTTCTCGGTCGCGCGGGCGGTCCTCGAGCCCGCCGCTCGGGACCGTCGGCATCTGGTCGACGTCGAGCTCTATCCCCAATCGACCCCCGGGGCGGCGGGCGTACTCGTGATGATCAACGACCGGACGGGAGCCCACCGCGACAGCCCCGAATCCGCGCGTCTGTTCTACGAGGCGTTCCTCCACTCGACCAACGCGATGGAGCTGACCGACCGCGACGGGTACATCGTGGACGTCAACCCGGCGTTCGAGCGGATCTACGGTTACTCGCGAGAGGAGCTCATCGGTCGGCGGCCGAGCGTCGTCTCGAGCGGCCGGACCGACCTCGCCACGTACGAGCGGATGTGGAAGCTGCTCCTTGACCCGAACGTCGGGGCGTGGTCGGGCGAACTCGTCAACCGCGACCGGCGCGGCAACGAGCATCCCGTCCTCCTCGCGATCACCGCGATCCGGGCGCCGGACGGCTCGATCACGCACTTCCTCGGCGTCGCGGTCGACCTGACGGAGCGCAAGGCATGGGAACGAGGGGCGATGCATTCGGAGCGCCTCGCGTCCCTCGGCCAGCTCGCCGCGGGAGTCGCGCACGAGATCAACACGCCGCTCGCGAACATCACGCTCATCGCGGAGTCGATCCGTCGGCGAGCCACCGACCCCTGGACCCACGGTCGCATCGATTCCCTTCTCCATCAGACCGAGTCCGCCGCGCGGATCGTGCGGGGCCTCCTCGACTTCGCCCGCCGGCCCGAGACCAAGATCGGCGAGGTCGATCTCGGGGCGCTCGTCACGAGGTCAGTGAACTTCCTGCGCGGGAAGCAGAACGCCGACGTCGAGGTCGAGGTTCGCGTTCCGAGCGACCCGGTCGTCATCCGGGCCGACCGCGACCAGGTTGGCCAAGTGATCACGAACCTCGTTAACAACGCCTACGACGCGATCGATGGCCGAGGACGTCTCGAGGTCGATGTCTCGGCGACCGACGAGTGGGCGAGGATCCGAGTGACGGACGACGGCCCGGGGATCCCTCCGGAGGTCCGGGCCCACCTGTTCGAGCCGTTCTTCACCACCAAGCCGGAGGGGAAGGGGACCGGCCTCGGGCTCGCGATCTGCCACGGGATCGTCCAGTCCCACGGCGGGACGATCGAGGTCGAATCGACGCCCGGCCACGGGACGACGTTCGAAGTCCGTCTTCCCCGCCTCCCCCTCGTCCCGGGTCCGTTCGCCGCCTCGACGGGGTAGGCGGACCCGCCCGGGCGCCGGGGCGGGCGTCCCGGAGTCGACGGCCCGGGCCGTCCGGGGGCGAAGGTTATCTCTCTCCCGGCCGGTGTCGGCGCATGCGCCTCCTCGTGATCGACGACGACACGGTCTTCCGCGAGGAGCTCTCGACGTTGCTCAGCGACTGGGGCCACCAAGTCGAGAGCGTGAACTCGGCCGCGAAGGCGCTCGAGGCGCTCTCGATCGCCGAATTCGACGCGATCTTCTCGGACGTACGGATGCCCCGGATGAACGGCATCGAGCTCTTGCGCCAGGTCCGCGAACGATGGCCCCGGGTCTTTGTCGTCATGATCACGGGGTACGCGACCGTCGAGACCGCGGTCGAGGCGATGAAGCTGGGCGCTTTCGACTATCTCCGGAAACCGTTCCGCTCGGAGCACGTGCAGCGGATCATCGACCTGATCCAGGAGGAACGCGCGTTCTCGCACGGAGGCTTCGACGAGCGGGATCCCGTTCGGCTCGCCGAGCGGTGGGCGAAGGAGCGACGCGAGGTGCTCCTCCTCGGGGCGACCCCCAAACGGCCGATCCCGGGCGTGACGGTGATCGACCTCCCGATCTCGGAAGCGTCGGTCGGCTTCCGGGAGACCATCACGACGTTCGTCGAGTCGCATGCGCGGCCCGCCGTGGTCGTGGCGGGGATCGAGCGGCTCTTCCTCGCGCACCGGGCGGAAGAGATCGCGCAGATCCTTGGCGACGCGGTCGGCAAGATCGAAGGCAAGGGGCCGATCGGCATCGGCTTCGACCCGACCACGCTCCCCGAGCAGTCGGTCACGATGATCCGAACCGCGGTCTCCGCGGCCCGGGTCCACGGGACGCTCGGGGCGCTCGCGAACCCCCTGCGTCGCCTCATCCTCCGTCGGCTCGAGGAGGGGCCGACGTCGTTTACGGAGGTGATGAAGGCGGCCGGGATCGACGATTCCCCCAAGCTCTCCTTCCACCTGAGGACCCTCCAGGAGGACGGCCTGATCGCGCACGCGGGCGAGAACTACCGCCTGAGCCCGAGCGGCGAGGAGGCCGTGCGGATCCTGAAGGAGGTCGACGCGATCGGCTCCGCCGACCAGAACCGCATCCTCCTCTTCCCCGTCGGGACCCTGCCCGAACGCGCGCGTCGGGACGCCGCCCGCTGACGGGGGCGGTCCGCGGGCCGTGCCCCGTATCCGGCCGAGCGAGCCGTCGGCGTCGGGGGTCCCCGGTTTCCCCGAGCGACCCGTGGGCTTTATCTCCCGTCCCGCCCCGTCGCTCCGTATGGAGCGGCCGCGCGTAGTGATCATGGGGGCGGCGGGCCGGGACTTTCACAACTTCAACGTTCTCTACCGCGGAAAATCGGCCTACGATGTGGTCGCGTTCACCGCGGCCCAGATCCCGAACATCGCCGGACGCGCGTACCCGCCGTCGCTGGCGGGACCGGGGTACCCGAACGGGATCCCGATCGTCCCGGAACGGGACCTCCCCGACCTCGTGCGGCGCGAAGGGATCGACCTCGTCGTCCTGTCGTACTCCGACCTGCCGCACCTCGAGGTAATGCACAAGGCGTCGATCGCGCTCGCGGCCGGGGCGAGTTTCCTTCTTCCCGGCCCGCGCGAGACCGAGCTGAGGTCGTCGAAACCGGTCGTCAGCATCTGCGCGGTCCGTACCGGGGCGGGCAAGAGCCCGTTGACGCGCTACGTCTCCCGCTACCTGCGCGCGCACGGCCGCCGGGTGGCGATCGTCCGCCACCCGATGCCGTACGGCGATCTCGGGGCCCAGGCGGTCCAGCGGTTCGCGACGTTGGCCGACCTTGACCGTGCCAACTGCACGATCGAGGAGCGCGAGGAGTACGAGCCGCACCTGCGCGAGGGAGCCGTCGTCTTCGCGGGCGTCGACTACGAGCCGATCCTCCGGGCGGCCGAGCGCGAGGCGGATATCGTTCTCTGGGACGGCGGCAACAACGACCTCCCGTTCTACGCGCCCGACCTGCACATCGTGGTCGCCGACCCTCACCGCGCAGGTCACGAGCTCTCCTACCATCCGGGCGAGGCGAACTTCCGCAAGGCGGACGTCATCGTCATCAGCAAGACCGACTCGGCTCCGGCCGAGGGGGTCCGAGAGGTCGAGGAGAGCGCGGCCCGCGCGAATCCGAAGGCGCTCCTCCTCAAGGCCGGGCTGAGCCTTTCGGCCGCGGACCCGGAGCGGCTGCGCGGGCGACGCGTCCTGGTCGTTGAGGACGGTCCCACGCTCACCCACGGCGGGATGGCGTTCGGCGCGGCGATGCTGGTCGCCGAGGCCCACGGCGCTGTGGTCGTGGACGCCCAGCAGTCGGCGGTCGGGAGCCTCGCCGGTGTCTACCAGGAGTACCCCCACCTGAGGCGGATCCTCCCCGCGATGGGCTACGGCGCGGCGCAGGTCCGCGACCTCGAAGAGACGATCCGCGGCTCGGCGGCCGAGCTCGTGCTCGACGGGAGCCCCGTCGACCTGAGCCGCCTCGTGCACGTTCCCCAGCCGATCGTCTCGGTCGGCTACAATTTCGACGACCTCGGGGGCGGCGTCGCGGCGGTGCTCGACCGCTTCCTCGCGGACCACCCGCTCTGAGCCCGCCCACAGGCTTCCGGTCCGGAAACCCGGCTCCGTGCCGGCAGTATCTCATCGGGGTTGCGTCGCTCGCGGCCCTCCGAGTTTCCCGCCGGCGGGAGTCGGACAGCAAGACCGTTCGGCGCCGGCCAAGCGAGTCGTAAGGAGGCCGTGACGGCGTACGAGCGGACCGGGAACCTCCGGGAGGCGGGCAACCTCCATCGCAAGATCGCGCACGGGATGCGGGACGACCCCGCGTCGGCCCGACACCACTGGGAGGAAGCGCGTCGCCTCCTCGGGGCCGGCCCCGAGACCCCCGAGCTGGCCCGCCTCTATACCACGATCGCCGGGTACCGCTACGAGGACGGCGATGCTCCCGGAGCGGTCGAGCTGTATGGGCGCGCGGCGGAGGTCGCCCGACGTGTCGAGGACCCGGTGACCCAGGTCTCGGCCCTGATCGTGCTCTCGGGCGTGCGACCGGTGCGCGATGAGGAACGAATGTTCGAGGACCTTCGGGAAGCGGTCGACCTCGCCGAGCGTCGGGAACTCAGTGACCTGATCCCCAACCTCTACCTGGTGCTGGCACTGGCCCGCCTGCACGTCCGGGGCGACGGTCCGGGGGCTGAGCAGGCACTCGCCGCGGCGCTCGCCGCCGCCCGTCGGGCGCAGGACGTCTACTCGGAACGAGCGATCGAAGGGAACCTCGTCAGCTACGTCGCTTGGCGCCTCGGGGAGTACGAGCTGGCCCTCCGGACGGTCGCGGCCCACGCCCAGTACGCGGCCGGGGACCCCCGCAAGCTCGAACCGACCGCGATGCTGGTCGACGCGGAGATCGCGCTCACTCGGGGAGATTGGGACCGCGTGACCCAGGACCTCGAGGAGGCGGGAGCGTTGCTCGAGGGCGCCCGGGACTGGAGCGAGCGGGTCCAACTTTGGAACTTGCGAGCCCGCGTCGAGTTGCGCCGGGGGCGCCTATCTCGCGCGCGGGACGCGCTCCGGGAGGCCCGGGGGCTCGCCAACCGGGCCGGGACCCCCGCGCTGATGGCGGCTCTCTACGCGGAGACCCTGCTCCTCGATGTCGAAGCCGCGACGAGGGCCGGCGAGGCCGAGGCAGCACGGGAGGCGTTGGCCGCGCTCGCGTCCCTCGGCGACGACTCCGGGCAGCCCACGATCCGGGCGTACTCGGCGCGGGGCCGGGGGTTGTACCTCGCGTCGACGGGCGACCTCTCGGGCGCGATCGCCGCTCTCGAGGAGGCGAGTTCGCTCTGGGAACGGGTCGGGTGGAAGTACGAGCTTTCCCAGAGTCAGCTCCGCCTCGCCGAGCTCTACCGCGCCGCGGGCTCCTCGTCGACGGCCGACCTCCTCGAAAGTACCGCTCGCTCCTATCTCGGGCGGATCCGGGCGACCCTCCCGTGACGCACGGTCGTCCGGCGGACGGATTGAGGCCGACGGAGATCGTCCGGGCTAGATCTGGAAGTGGTCCCCGTCCTCCACGACCACGGAGTCCGGGAAGATCCGGCGGGCTTCCGCCGCGATCGCGGTTTCCGAGCCGGGCTTGTCGCCCACGTGGTTGATCCAGAGCCGGCGGGCCCCCATCGACGCCGCGGTCTCCGCCGCTTGAGCGCCGGTGCTGTGGCCGAACTCGCGCGCGAGCGCGGCGTACGTCTCGGAGTACGTGGCCTCATGGACAACGACGTCGGCCCGCACGTCCCGCGCCGCGGACGGTTCGCGCGTGTCCCCGGAGTAGAACGCCGTGACATCCCCCGAGGAGAGGAGGTAGCCGTTGTTGACGACGGTGTGGTCGAGCGGAACGGAACGGACGCTCCACCCGGCGATCTCGACGTGGACGTCCTCCGACTCGACCAGGCGGAACGGGTAGAGCTCGGCGGGCTCGACAACGGTGCCGTTCGCGGCGAAGACCGCCCGGAGGATCGCTCCGAGCCCGGGGGGCGAGACGACGGTGAGAGGCCGCGTCCGCCCCGAGATCAGCGTGTGCAGGAGGAAATCGAACAGGCCCGCAACGTGGTCGGAGTGCAGGTGCGACAGGAGAACGCCGTCGACCTCCCCGAAACGTCCGAGGTCGTAGAGGCGGCCCGTGGCTCCCGCCCCGCAGTCGAGGAGGATCGAATCGAAGAGGGTGCTGCACGGCCCCCGCCGGGACCCGCGGAAGTTGCCGGCGCCGGTGCCGAGGAAGTCGACTCGCATCGGGGCGTTCCCGGGCGCGCCGAGAAGGTGGCAAGGAGATAAGGGCCGTCGGGCACGGGAGGCCGAACGAGGGGGCCCGTCCGCCAAATCGAGACGGTCGGGAGGGCTCCGGCCCACCCGACAAGCCCCAACCGAGGGTCGGTTCGGGGCCTCACTTCGCCGCTGCAAGCTGCCCGGTTACGGCACAGCGTCCGCGCGTCGAGGCAGACGAGCCCTCCCCTTATTTCGTGATCTGTCTCGGACTCGGGGAAGAGGAAGCCGCCCGACCGTCCCCTTTGGAGGAAGGCGATCCTACCCCTTCGCGAGTTCTCCCGAGGACACCCCTGGTCTCGGTCGAGTCCGACGCCCTCGTTGCGGGGGTCTGCGGACCGGCCCGGGGGCGAACCCGACCGGTCGTCTCGAATCCGGCGGTGTGGACGCGGCCCCGGGTCCGTTCACCGCCGGAAACCCGGCCGTGGGGCGGGGCGGAGGACCTCTTAGGGTCAGGGTGAGTGCCGTGATCGCGATGACCTCCGCTCCGATCCGCACCTCCCTCCAGGCGGCGCGACGGCTGGCGGTCACCAAACAGCATCTGTCTGGTGGGCGCCCACGCCGAGCCACGGCCGAACGCATCGTGGAGTCCGTTCGAGACCTGCCGTACGTTCAGTGGGATCCGGTCAGCGTCGTGGCCCCCTCCCATATCCTCTCGCTCTGGGCTCGAGTCGGGGCGTTTCGGCGGGCAGACTTCGACCGGCTGCTCTGGGCCGAGAGGCGCCTCCTCCAGCATTGGATTCCCTTCGCCAGCGTCGTCGCGACCGAGGACTACCCCATCTACGCGTCCCTCATGCGACGGTATCCGGATTCCCTTTCCGACTCTTGGGGAACGCAACGCGCCCGGGCCCGAGCGTTCCTGGCCAAGCACGGGGACCTTCGCAAGAGCGTCCTCGCAGAACTCCGGAGCGGTCCGCTCCAGCTGAACCAGTTCAAAGACCACGCGGGGACCAAGAGGGACTCGGCGGACTGGCAACCCTCGAGCGCGGTCTCCGAGATGCTCTGGCACCTTCTCATGTCCGGCCAGGCGATGGTCGTTGGTCACGACGGGAACCAGAACCTATGGGGGCTGCCCGACGCCTTCCTTCCCTCCTGGGTCGACCGAACGGTGCTCTCCGAGGAGGCGGCCGACCGGGAAGCGGCCGAGCGGGCACTCCGGGGACTCGGGGTGGCGACCGCGCAGGAGATCCACTACTACTTCGTTCGGGGCTGCTGCCGAGACATTCGATCGACCCTGCAGACCTTAGTGGCGGACTCCCGGATCCGCCGGGTGGTGGTCGAGGGGCTGCCCGGGCGCGACGAACGCTTCGTCCATGCGGACGACGTGGCCCTGCTCGAAGACCTGGCGACGGACAACTTCTCGCCGCGGGTCGCCGTGCTTCCCCCGTTCGACAACATGGTCTCGAGCCCGGCCCGGGGCAAGCGGTTGTTCGGCTTCGACTACGTCCGCGAGCAGTTCCTTCCGAAGGCGAAGCGTCGGTTCGGACTGTGGGTCCTTCCGGTTCTTCGGGGCGAGGAGTTCGTCGGGCGCGCGGACGCCCGCCTGGACAAGGAGAAGCGACGCCTCCAGATCCTCGCGCTCTTCGCCGAGCCCGGCGCACCGACGGCGCGAGCTGTCGGCACGGAGATCCGGGAGGAGCTCGATCGCCTCGCGGCGTTCCTGGGAGCCGACTCGGTGGCGTTCAGCGCAAGAGTGCCCTCGATGTGGAAGGGCGGCCTCTGCTAGCGTCGGCCACCCCGTAGCCGTCGACCAGAAACCCCCGACCCTCCGCGGACGGGTCGATGCTCCCCTCGGCGACGCCGCGTATGCGGGCCCACGGAACGTTACGTAGGTCGCCGAACGGGGTGGGGAACCGTTCTTTCCTCCGAGGTTCCGATGGACGGCCCGTTCGAAAGGTCGCTCCGCCGGGCGGAGGACGATCCTCCACTACCGTCACCACCCTCAGGTGTTCCGCGAGGAGTATCGGTTCCAGGCGTAAGTCGAAGGGGCTTTCCCCGCGATCATACGGCACCAGGGGCCATTCCCGCGTGCCCGGAACTCGGTGATGCAGCGACGCGAGGCCCGGGGGAGAACGATCGCGCGGATCGTCGATCTACTGGCGAGGTCCCGAGCGGACCAAAGGGCGGTGAGAATCGTGGGACCCAACTGCGACCGACGAAACCGCGTTATAGTTGGACGGGATGGCTCGACAGGTATCGACGCGAGGGTCAGGCGTTGGCGATCGACCACGTGAACGCATTCGCGTTGACCGTGCGTGACGTCAAGCGGTGCGCCGATTTCTATCGCGACAAGCTGGGGCTGAAGCTGGCGGAACTCTCGGACGATTTCGCGTACCTGAAGTTCGGCGACAAAGGCGGGCCCGGCCTCGCGCTGGTCTCCGCCAAGGGCCTGGCTCGGGAGATTCCCAAAGAGCGTGTTCGACCGGAGGAGAGCCCCTTCCAGCGGAACTACTTCGCGGTCTTTCTGGACGACGCGGACCGTGCGTATGACGAGCTCCGGGAGAAAGGGGTCCGGTTCCTGCAGCCACCGGCCACCCGACCGGACGGGCAGCGATTCGCGTTTTTCGAGGACCCCGAAGGGAACCTCTGGGAGATCTCGCACTTTGCGAAGAAGTAGAGCGGGCCGCATCTAGGGTCGGCAGGAAGGAACCCACTTTGGCGGGTCGAAGAGCTCGGTCATCCAGCCCGAGGAGGAAGCGCGCGCCTCGGACGATCGGCGAAGCCGACTTGGCGAGGGCCTGGATCGAGTGGCTCGAGGAAACTCGACGGGGCTACCTGGAGAAACTGCTCGAGTTGGCACCGGAGGAGCGCCTCAGGGACCGAGGCGCGTCCTTCCCTTCGATCCAGGACATCTTCCTCCATATCCTCGACAACAACGTTTGGTGGTTCGAGAGCGTGCCCAAAGATCGCCAGGAAACGCATCCCGAGGTGAAGGGCGCCTTGTCCCCGGCCGAGATCCGAAGGGTGGTGGGACGCATCGCCCGGACCAATCGGGCCCTCGCGAGGTCGCTGACCCCGGCCCGACTCGACCGGAGTTTTGTGATCCGAGGAGTCCAGGGGAACGGAAAGCCCTTCGAAATGCGAGCGAACCTTCGGACCATCATCTGGCACATGGTGGAGGAAGAGCTCCAGCACCGGGGCGAGATGAACGCTCTCTTCTGGCAGATGGACACGGACGCTCCGACGCGCGCCTGGTTCAGCAGCTCGTTGGCCGAGTGAAATCTGCGTACCCCCTCCGTACAGCTAGTCGGGCAACGTTGGCCCGGTGGTTACGCCCGGCCCCTACCCGAAGCATTCGGACACGCTCTAAGGACGCGCGAGGGCGGACCGTCGGCCACCATATGGGCCTAGCATAATCGGTCCCGAACCAAGCTAACGGCCCCGAGGGGGGTCTCCTTCCCGGACTTAGCCCCTGCGGTGATTCGCAACTCGCGCCAGAGGGAGCGCGGCTCTTCTCAAGGTCGAGGGGGGATCGATCGGGTGAGGTTGGTGACGTCTCGAGCCCATCAGGGGAAGATCGGAGGGCTGGTTTGGAGAGGGCGTGGGGCGGCGGCGCCGGTGAGATCGGGCTCCATCGCCGGGTCGGAAGTGAAGAGCTCCCGCGCGCGCTCCGGGCTTCGGAAAGCCGGGAACATTCGGAGCACCCCCACCGATCCGAAGGCGAGGACGACGACCACGGAGATGAACAGGGAGTACCACTGATCGCTGATGATTCCCAGAGCGAGCGTGAGCGTCAAGATCACCGTGGCACTCGTCAGCCGAGTGTTCATCAGCACCGCCACGGGCCCGGCGCGCTCGCGCCCCATGAACTTCCGGGCCGTCGGGAATACTGCGGCGAACTTGAGGGCGCTCGCGGCTGCGATGATCACGAGGAGGACCACAATGTTGGCGGCGACGAACCCGATATCGACCTTGAGACCGACCGCCAGGAAGTACAGGGGAATGAAGATCGCGAAGGAAATCTGACGGATGTTGCGCAAGAACTCCTCCCCAACGAACTGCGAAAACAGCAGTCCCAATAGAAAGACGAAGAGGATGCCCGGGACACCGACTAGGGCGGAGAGGAGCGCGAGGACCGCGAGGGAGAAGAACAGGGAGCGGGCGCTGATGTTCGTGAACAGCGCGCTCGGTGACTGCCGCGCCACGGCTTTCGATAGGTAGGGGAGGAGTATCGCCGCCGCGGCGAGAGCCCCGAGGATCCCGAGATTGAAGAGCAAGCCGGGCGTAGTAAGGAAGGTGGTCGTCGTGACGGTGAAGTCCTCAACCAAATTGACCGAGAGTGTGGCCGCCAGAACGAGGCGGCCGAACGGGAGGTTCGCGAGGTCGTACTGCTGAAGTGTCGTATAGACAATCGAAATGGAAGTGTCGGCGAGCGCGGTCGCCCCAATCACGCTGACCAGGAGCGGGGCATGGATTCCGTAGTAGAGGAGAACGTACAGCCCGGCGAATGGGACAAGGAAACCGCCGAATCCCAGGACGAACGCCCTTCGGAAGTTCGTGCGAAGGAATCCGAGGTTGGTCTCAAGCCCCGCCAGAAAGACGATCAGCAGGCTTCCAAAGGTGAGGAGCGAATCCGTCCCCGTGGGGAGAGTGAAGCGGAAGAGGGAGACGAGGGCGATTCCCGCGACGATTTCGAGCGCCGTGATCGGCAACTGAGTCCATCGGGCCACGACTGCGGTGGCGACCACCGTTCCCAGGACGACCACGAGGTCCAGGTCGAACGTATTCAGTGCCATCGTGCGGGTTTATGCGTATGCGTACGGATTATAACCTTAGCGGTTGTGAGGCCCCGCGGTTCCATGGGTCGGGCCCTTCCGGGGGACGGCTGCCTACCGTCACGCCGAGAACTCCTCCTCCCTCAAGGTCCGATGCGTGGCGCGCCACCATTGGCGCTCGGCGCGCCGGTGAATCGGGCCCATGTCACCGTACCCCAGCCAGGTCTGCACGACCTTGAAGGTGTAGGCGACGCACGAGCCTTTGTACCCGGCCCTGAACTGTTCCTCCTGGGACCGGGTGAGGAGGTCCCCGACCCTCTTCGTACTCGCCTCCAGCAGGGACTCCGGCGTCTCCCCGATGTGGAGACAGAAGGACCCGAGGCGAGCGGACCCACGTCCGAGGTCTACGGCGAGGACTTCCCGAAAAGTTGCGCTACCGCCGGACTTCGGGTGCCGACAGCAGCGCCGCCCGCTCCCTACGTGGGCCTCTGGTCGGTGGTTGCGTCACTGGCACCGGGAAGGGTGGAGATTCGTCGGCATCGATAGAACTCTTTAGTCGGTAGCAGCAGGTAACCCCGGGCGGATTCGCCTATCGGTACATCAAAAGGGGATGTGTTACCGGGCCGGAGCCTGCGTTTCCCGCCACATCCTCCAGACGGGTTCGCCTCGGTCTTGGAGTTTTCACTGTCGCCCCAACCTTCACGGGAGGCGCCGAACAAGGAACCGCTCCCGTCCCGGTAGGCCCCCGGGGTCGTTGCAACCCCCCTCGTTCGAGAGAGTCCGCTCCGCCCGAAAGGACAACTCGTCCCTCGAAACCCGCCCGTTGTGGGAAGGACGACCGCGGCGACTCGGGAACCGCGATCACCGCCCGGGAACGGTCAGGTCACGTGAAGAGGTCCTCGAGAGGGTTCTCCATCTCGCGGGCCTCACGGATCTGGACGCCCTGAGCCATCAGCTCACGAAGAACCGTAGGCACTTCCTCGGGTCCGGAGAGTTCCCGGAGGTAGTACTCCCCCTCCTGGTCGTAGGCCGCCAGCGCGGGCGAAGGTTGGAGCACCCGGATTCCAAGCACATAGCGCGAACCCCGGACAGTCTCGATCCGGTCGAAGCGGGATATCTCACCCGACTTGATCACCAGAACGTAGCGGCCGATCTCGCGTGCTTCGAAAAGGTTGTGCGAAGAGTACAGCACGATCTTCTCCCGGCTCAGTCTCAGGATGAGTTCTCGGATCTCACGTGCCACTTTGGGATCTAGATTGGCGGTCGGCTCGTCGAGAAGGTAGATCGACCGCTCTCGAAGAAACACGCGGGCGACCGAGACCCGTTTGCGCTGTCCGGCGCTCAATTGAGCGGGGAACTTCGCGCTCAGACCGCGGATCTCGAGCTGGTCAAGTACGCGCTCCACATCTCGAGGCTGGGCCCCCTCGGCCCGCGCGAAAAACTCGAGGGCCTCGCGCACCGACAAGCCGTCCGGCAGCCCGTCCATGTGGGTGAGATAGTGCAACCGGTCGCGGGACGACTGGCGGTCAACCGGCTCTCCGCCGATATACACCTCGCCTTCGTAGGGCCGTAGTATTCCCGCCAAGGTCCGAAATAGCGTGGTCTTTCCGGCGCCGTTTGGCCCGAGAACGACGTAGATCGACGGCTCCGTGATTCGAAACGAGATCTGGTGGAGAACCCTCGAGCCGAGGTACCCGGACGAGACCGACCGACAGTCGATTCCCACGGCCTTCCCCGCCGACAGGGGCGAGTCCGGCACGTTCGTAGCGGTCCCCATGGCCGACCGACGCCCCCCTATGCCGGCGAGAGGAACCGCTCGCGTCGGAGGAGCCGTCCCATGCTCACCAGCAAGACCATCACGAAGATCGCGACCAGCCCCATCGCGGACCCGAGGACCAGGAGGAGGGTCGTGGAAGAGAGAGGGCGGGAAAGTGAGAAGGCGACGATCGAAAAGAGCGTGGCTAGGGCGGGGAGGATCCCGATGAAGGGAATGAGCCCGACCGGACTGTTGATCCCTTGACGGGGCGAGGAGAGCGCGGTCCAGTAGACCCCGACGGTGGATGCGAACGCGGCGCAAGCGAACGTCATCGGAACTGCGTAGAGCCCCATGGTGATGGCCAAAGTGCTGGTCGCGGCGTTCCCCTCCACGAAGTACACCCCCAGGCTCACGGAGGTACCGATTCCCACGACGATGCTCACGAGGACCAACGTCGTCAGCAATACGTTCGCAAACAGTCGGCGGGGCGAGTACCCGTAGGCGATCAGGTACTCGAGCAGACCCTTCGTCCGGTCGCTCGTGAAAACGGTGAGCCCTCCCATCGACCCGACGACCCCGAAAATGGGGAGGAAGAGGGCGTACGAGCTCGCGAACGACGGACCGGAGAAAAGCGCGAGGAGAACTCCAAGCAGTAGGCTGAGCACGGTTCCGTAAACCAGGAAGAAGCGGCCGGTCAGGGAGGCCCGGCGAACCGTGATCCCAAGCAGTGATGGGGGTTCTTCGGAAGTGGTCGCGCCCGCTGACAACGCAAGGGTTACGCATCATGAAGGATAAGGCGGCAGCCGTTTCGGGCGGGACCACCTCCCCACGACGGATTCGGTGAGAGGTAGCACTGTTCGATCCCCACTGCCTGCGATTGGACGGCTCCTTTAGCGCAGACTCCCGGAAGACCCAGACCAACCACGCGAGACTTGGCCGCGACGGCGGCGCCGGCATCAAGATGGACTCGGCGACCGATAATCTACCGCGATCAGCGCCCGCGGCCCGGAACCACCCTCGGGCGGGAAACCAACCCCCTGCGGGACGGTCGATCCTCCCGAAGCAGCCTGCGGGACGCCCTAGCAGATAGGCGACGGTTGAGACCTAGCCCCGAGCGGATTCGAACCGCTGTCGCCGGCTCCAAAGGCCAGCATGCTTGGCCACTACACCACGGGGCTGCGGCATGCCACGGTCGGCCGCTACAAAAAGGTGCGACGCCCGGCCCCGTTCGCCTATTAGGCGGCAACGGCGTTCCGGCCCCCATGCGGCGTACCAAGATCCTGGCAACGGTCGGTCCGGCCACGCAACGGCCGGAACAGCTCGTCGCGCTGCTCGATGCGGGGGCGGATGCGTTCCGCCTGAACTTTTCTCACGGCACCGACGACGAGCATCGCGACATCTTGAGGCGGATCCACGCGGCGATGCGGAAGCGCCGGCGCGAAGCGGCGGTGGTCGCGGACGTGCCGGGGCCGAAGATCCGGCTCGGCGAGATCGGGGGCGGCTCGGTGGAATTGGTCGCGGGCCGGGAGTGGACTCTCGATCACCGCCCCTCCCCCGGGGACCTGCGCCGTGTCGGGACCCAGGTTCCGTCGTTCGATCGGCTCGCCCGCAAGAACGACCCCATCCTCCTCGGCGACGGCAACGTGGAGCTCGTCGTGGTCCGTGCGGGCGGGTCGAAGATCGTGACCCGAGTAGTGAACGGTGGGACCGTGAGCTCGCACGCGGGCCTCTTCCTCCCCCGGGCGAAGCTGCGCCTATCGGTCTTCGGGCGGAAGGACCGACACGATGCGGCCTTGGGGCTTTCGGAAGGGGTCGACTATCTGGCCCTCTCCTTCGTTCGCACCGGGTCGGACGTCCTCGGGGCCCGCCGCTGGCTCGAGCGGCAAGCCGGGGGCCGCGACGTCGGGATCATCGCCAAGATCGAACGCGCCGAGGCGCTCGGGTCGATCGATTCGATCCTTCGGGCCGCCGACGGGATCATGGTCGCACGAGGCGATCTCGGCATCGAGGTGCCGCTCGAGCGTCTCGCGCTCGAGCAGAAGATGCTCGTGCGTCGCGCCAACGACGCGGGGCGGTTCGTGATCGTGGCGACCCAGATGCTCTTGAGCATGCTGACATCCCCTCGCCCAACGAGGGCGGAGGCGACCGACGTCGCGAACGCCGTGCTTGACGGCGCGGACGCGGTGATGCTGAGCGAAGAAAGCGCGGTCGGCCAGTACCCGATCGATGCGGTACGGTGGCTCGCGCGGATCGCGGAGGCGACGGAGTCGGCGTTCGACGTGCGCGGGTTGCGGGCGCGCGGCACGGTCGGGCCCGGTGAGCCGGAGCGGGCCGTCGCGGCCGCGGCCGTGGAGCTCGCCGAAGGGGTGCGGGCCCGTGCCATCGTGACGCCGACGCATTCGGGACGAACCGCCCGGCTGGTCGCGCGGCTTCGGCCCGCCTGCCCGGTGGTCGCGCTCTCGAACTCCGCCCCGACCCGGCGACGTCTCGCGCTCGTCGGCGGAGTCATGTCGATGCCGGCGCCGGTCCATCGGAACCTCCTCGAACTGAGAGCCCGGGCCGCCCTGCTCGTCGAGCGCGCCCTCGCGGGGGGCTCCGGTCCGATCGTGCTGACCGCGGGCTATCCGGTCGAAGGGCGGCCGACGAACCTCGTCACGCTGGTCGATTCGGGGCACGGATCGACCGCCCCGAAACCGGTCCGGGAACGGCGCCCGTGACCGCAGTACCGCGTCGGCCGCTCACCCAGAGCAGGAGGGGCAGCAGACCCAGTGCGACCGCGCCCGCGAACGCCCAGGCGACGTCGTAGCCGAAATCCCCGGCCAGGAATCCGAAGGCGATCGTGAGGGCACTGCCGAAGAAGATCTGGATCGAGTTGACGACGCCGAGCCCGAGCGCGAGGTTCGGGCCCCGGGACTCGGGAAAGTACGACGGGAGCAGGTAGAGCACCGCGAAGATGACCCCGTCGGCGAAGCCGAGGAAGCCGAAGAGCGCGAACAACCCGAGGAACGGCAGGAACGGGATCAGGAAGATGGCGACGCCCGCGGCGACCCCCCACACGAGGATCACCTCGCGCATCTCCGAACGCCGCTCTCCGAGCCACCCGCCGATCGGGCCGCCCGGGACCTCGAGCAGGATCATCACGGTCGGCACCACCGCCGCCACGGCGAGCGTCCAGCCCGGGTGCGCGACCTGAGCGAACTTCACGAAGTACTGCGCGGCGAGGTAGAGCGCCGCCCAGAGCCCCGAGGTGCCGAGCGAGAGCGCCCAGATCGAGCGCGATCGGAAGATCGGGATCGCCGCGTCCACGAGCTGCCGGATCGCGGGGGGGCGCCCCGTCGGCGCGATCCGGGGAAGGCCGAGCGGGGCGATCACCGCCATTACGAGGAGGGCGGCTCCTCCCGTCCAAAGGGCGGCGGACCAGCCGAACGCCACTCCCACGGCCGCCCCCCCGAGAAGGCCGACCGCGCTTCCGATGCTGAACCCCGAGTTGTAGAGACCGATCACAGGACCCCGCGATCCGGGCGGGAAGTACGACGTGACAAGGCCGAGGGCCGGCGCGAAGAAGAACGCGGCCCCGGCGCCCGCGCCAAAGCGCGTCGCCGCGAGAACCGGCCAAGAGGGGGAGAACGCCGAGGCGAGCGAGAACGCGCCCATGAGGACGAGCGCGAAGATCGAGACGCTCCGGTTGCCCCAGCGCAGTGCGGCGAGGCCGGCGGGGATCTGGAAGACTCCGGCGCCGAGGAGGAACGCACCGAGAACGATCCCGAGGTCGGCCGTCGAGGCGTCGAAGCGCGTCCCGACCAGCGGGAGGATCGCGCCGATGTTGTACCAGTTCACCGCGTAGATGACGCGGGCGACCAAGAGGGTCGACGCGGCCGACAGCCGGCCGCGGCGGTCGCGGTCGCTCACCGTGCGTCCCGGCCGAGGAGCCCGCGGGTCTCGAAGTAGCGCAGGAACCCGAGCGCCGCGAGCTCGTACCCCGACACGAGCGACTCCCGGTCGGACAGGGCCGCCGACTCGAACGTCGAGGAGTCGAACTCCTTCAGGCGGCCGGCGACGAACTCCGGTTCCGGGCGCTCCCGGGCCGCCGCGAGGGCCACGTCCCGCCACTGTTCGACCACCGTGCGGTAGCGGGCGAGGTCGGCCGCCCCGTCCGGGCTGGGGCCGAAGTGGCTGAAGAGGACGAGGCGGGGGTCGGTCCGCCGCATCGCCTCGACGCTCGCGAACAGTTGCTCGAGGTCGAGGTCGGGCGGGGGGACCGCCGGCCGAAGGCGGCCGCTGTACTCGAGCCGGACGCCCGCGCCGTCGCCGGTGAAGATCCCCCGGATCGCCGAGTCGAAGAAGGCGAGGTGGTGCCGCGCGTGCCCCGGGGTCGCGAGGACCGAGAGCTCGCCGCCGCGCACGGGGAACCGCTCGCCGCCTGAGAGCGCAACAACGCGGGCCGAGGGGACGGGCACGATCGGGCCCCACAACGGGTCGGCCGCGGGGCCCCAGGCGCGTCGGGCGCTCGCGACGAGGCGGGTCGGGTCGATCAGGTGAGGGACCCCCGACGCGTGAGCGTAGAACGTCGCGCGCGGGAACGCCGGGACGACCGCTCCCATCCCCCCCGCGTGGTCGAGGTGGATGTGCGTCACGAACACGTGCCGGACCTCGGAGGGGTCGAGGCCCGCGCGGGAGATCCCACCGAGGAGCGCCTCGCGGCAGGTGGACGGACCGGTCTCGATGAGCGCGTATCCTTCGTCCTCGGGGACGAGGTAGGCGGCCACGAGTCCCTCGGTGTCGCGGAAGTCGAGGTCGAGGAGCAGCCGTCCCTCGCCGAGCTCGTGCACGGTCGGTCGTGTCATCGGTCCGGCTCCTTCACGCCCCGAGGAACGGGGAGACGAATCCGTAGAGCACGAGGGTCGCGTACGCGGCGAACGCGCCGATGAGCAAGATGGACGCCAACCAGACCGCCGGGCTCCATCGGAGGACCTTGGCGCCGTCGAGCGGGCCGAACGGGAGGAGGTTGAACGCGGCGAACCATGCGTTGAACCAAGTGAGGAGCATGAGCCATCCGTAGAGGGGCGAGTTGACTCGGAAGGCGAGGAGGGTGGCGGCCAGGAAGACGGAGCCGAAGGCCACGTTCGCGAGCGGTCCCGCGAGGCTCGTTCGTCCCCACTCGCGTCGGTCGGCGGCGCTCATCTGAGAGATGACGGTCGCCCCGGGGGCCGCCCACAAGATCCCGAGCGCCGAGGAGACGACCGAGATGACGAGGCCGAACGGCGACATCCGGAACTCGGCCCAGTAGCCTTTCCGCTGCGCCGAAAGCTTGTGGGCGAGCTCGTGGCCCACGAACCCGGTGAGCGCCGCCAGGGCGGCGACCACGACGAGCCCGACCGAGACGCCTTCGAGCGCCTTCGCTCCGTAGCCGAGCAGGGCACCGGCACCGCTCAGGAGCAGCACGAGGTCGAACGTGAGCACCACGAACGCGATCGTGAGGTGGACGAGTTCCGTCCGGGAGGTCGAGAACCCCCGAGCGGTGGGGCGCGCGGGCGTCCACGTGTAGGAGAACGGCGAGCTGCCGGTCACGCCGGCGACCCCCCGGCGGTCGTGGGCAGGGCGGTCACCGGCATGGGGCCGGCTCCCGGGCCCCCGGCCAGTAGGTCGCGGACGAGGTCGACGCCGTCCGCGAGCCGGGGGCCGGGGCGGCTGAAGTACGCCTCGTCGGCCACGTGGAGGCCGAGCCGCGGGCGCAACCGCCCGACCCCGCGGCGGACCCCGGGCTCCTCGAGCTCTCGGAGCGTGCGGGGGACGGAGAAGCTGCAGGGGCTCACGATCGCGAGGTCGAGCCGCTCCCGGGCGAGGTCCTCCCAGCGCGTCCGGTGGCCGGCGGCTCCCGGTTCGGGCCCGACCGGTTCGCCTCCGGCCGCCCGGACGATGTCGGGGGTCCAGAGGCCCGCGAGGATCGGCGGATCGACCCATTCGATTACGGCGACCCTCGGGCGGTCGGGAGCGGCAGCCGAGCCCCGGCTGCGCGAGCGCAACCGGTCCGCGAGCTCGCGGCCGGCCCGGGGGTCGTTGAGCGCTTCCCCGACCGCTCGGACGCTCTCCCAAACCTCCGACAAGGTTCGGGGCGAGAGCGAAACGATCCGCGGGGCCACCCCGGCCTTCCCGCACGCAACGCGGACCTCCTCGTCGGTCACCGAGCAGACGCTGCACAGGTCCTGGGTCAGGAGGACGTCCGGCCGCAGCCGTTGCAGCAGGTCGACGTCGAGGCTGTACAAGCTCTCGCCCTGGCCCCGGACCGCCCGGACCCGGGTGTCGATCTCCCTCGAGGGCCGGTCGGCATCCCGGGCCTTCGCTCGCATAACGACCGGGAGCCGGACCGCTTCCGGCGGGTAATCGCACTCCTCGCTCCGGGCCACGAGTTCCGATCCGTGCCCGAGCGCGAAGACGATCTCGGTGGCGCTCGGAAGCACGGAAACGACACGCATGGGGCCGGCCGGTCGGTCCTCAAGTCGGTGACAGGCTACTTACGTTTGCGGGCGGCGGGCCGCCGCGCCGGGGTCCGGGCGGTCCGAGGTCGTGCCGGGCGACGGGGTCGGCTCCGGGCGGCCGGCCGTGCGAGAGGGGCCGTGGGGGCGACTCTCCGAGGGGGCGTCGAGGGCGGGGGGGCGGCCCGCTCGGCCGGAACGACCGCCGGCCGCGGGGGTGCCGGAAGGCCGAGATGCTGGCAGAGCGCCGCCTCGCGCTCGAACGGAAGACCGAGCCGACGGGCCTCCTCCCGCTCCTCCTCGGCGAGCGACGGCTCGCCGGTGCGTGCGAGGGCGACGGAGTGCAGGAACCTAAGCTGCGGGTCTTCGGGAGTGCGGGCGAGCATCGCCTCGATCTCGACGCGGGCGCCGACCCAATCCCCGAGGTCGGCGAGGGCGGCGACGAGGTGGGCGCGTACCTCGGTCCTTGCCTCGTCCTCCTCGAGCAAGGCTCGGTAGACCTCGACCTCCTCCCGCGGACGGGATCGAGCGCCGAACACGGCTGCTTTCCCCATCCGTGCGTCGACGTCGTCCGGACGCCCGGAGAGCACCTCGTCGAACGCCCGGTCCGCGTCGTCCACGAGGCCGAGCGCGAGCAGCGCGCGCCCGACCCCGATCTTCGCGGGCCCGAACTCGGGCTTGAGGTCGACCGCCTGGCGATAGAACCGCAGCGCGAGCGCCGGCACTCCCCAATCGAGCCAGGTCCGGGCGCGGTGCACGACCTCGTCGAGCTGCTGCGCACTCGGAAGTAAGCGGCGGCTCTCGCGCGGGGGGGCACGCGGCTCCTCGCCGAGCATGGTCTCGAGCCCGAGCTGGCGCGCGAGTTCGGTGAACCGCGGCCCTTCGACCAGGGTGCCGCCCCGTCGAACGACGTCGGCGGCGATCGCGAGCGGAAGGTGGCCCGGCGTGAAGACGACCGCGCGGACGGAGGCCCCCGCATCCGAGTCGAACAGCTTGCGGATCGTCTCGAGCGAGACCCGCGTCGGGTCTTCGAGAAAGGCGTAGAGGAATCCGTCGCCCGTGCGGAGCACGAGGCCCTCGGGGATCGGCTTCGCGGCGTCGAGCCGCTGGCCCATCGCCTCGACCAGTGCGCTTGCGAGCCCGACGAACGCGGACGGCGTCATCGCCGGTGGGAAGGCCCGGTGCGTTAAATACCATGGTCGTCCAACGGAAACCGCCGTGAACCTGGCCGCCGTTTTCCGCTACCTTCCCGCGATCGAGGCCGAGCTCAAAGCGACGTACGTGCGGGAGCGGCCGCGGGTTCCCCCGGCCCTCCGTCCGTACCTGGATGCCAACCGCGAGTTCTCCCTGCGCGGCGGCAAGCGGTTCCGTGCGGTGCTCGTTCTCGCGGGCTACCACCTCGCCACGGGCCGCGCGCCGCGGCCGGTGCTCTCGGCGGCGGCGGCGCTCGAGCACTTCCAGAGCTGGATGCTGATCCACGACGACATCATCGACCACGCCGAAGAACGGCGAGGTGGGCCGAGCCTGCACCGGGCGATGGCACGCGAGCACGAACGGGCAAAGCTCGGCGGGTCGAGCGAGGAGTACGGCACCGGGACCGCGATCACCCTCGGCGACCTCGAGGAGCCGTTCACCGTCGAGGCCCTCCTCGCGGCCCGCGCACCGGCGGCGGCCCGGCTCGCCGCGCTCGCCGAGTACGTTCGGATGACGCGCGAGACGGCGTACGGCCAGCTCCTCGACATTCGTAACGGGACGCTCGCGCCGGGCGACGTCCGCGAGGAGGACGTGCTGAACGTCCACCGCCTCAAGTCGGCCGTCTACACGGTCGCCGCGCCGCTGCGGATCGGCGCTCTCCTCGGCGGGACGCCCGAGCGTCGCCTCGCCGACCTCACCGCGTTCGCGACCGATGTCGGGATCGCCTTCCAGCTACGCGACGACGTACTCGGCGCCGGCTACGACGCCGAGGCGAGCGGCAAGAGCGCGAACGACCTTATCGAGGGAAAGCGCACGTTGCTCGTCGTCCGCGCCTGGCAGCAAGGCAGCGAGGAGGATCGGACCCGGCTCGCCCGCGTCCTCGGGAACCCGACCGCCTCGCCCGAGGATGTCGAGCGGGCGCGCGAGGTCATCCGCGGGACCGGGAGCCTCGAGTATTCCGAGCGCCGGATCGCGGAGCTGACCGAACGCGCGATCGCCCGCGTGGCGTCGAGCCGGACGATCCGGCCCGAGGGGAAACCGCTCCTTCGCGACGTCGCCGACCGGCTCGTGCGGCGGAAAGCGTAGCGGGCCCGGCTATCGGCCGGCGCTCAAACGGGCCCGGACTCGACGGTCGGCTGGACGCCGGCCGCCTGGAGGGCCTGCGTGAGCTCCTGCTGCAGCGTCGTGTAGCGCTCGCGCAGGTGGTTCTCCTGCCGTTCGATCGCCTTCAGACGGACCTCGGCGGTCTCCTTCTCCTCGGTGAGGAGGTCCTCGACCTCCTTGCGTCCCTTCGCC
The DNA here is from genome assembly GCA_021816865.1 of Thermoplasmata archaeon. GTDB lineage: Archaea > Thermoplasmatota > Thermoplasmata > Lutacidiplasmatales > UBA184 > Lutacidiplasma. Next base: position 126,017 of record JAKAWX010000004.1, read on the forward strand.
TTCACCAGGAGTCCCCCGATCGGGCGGTAGATCGTCGCGTCCTCGGGGACGGTCTTCAGCTCCTCGAGCGTATGGGAGACCTCCCGCACCTTGAGGTCGATCTGCAGCCGCTGCTGCTGGACCGCTCCGAGCTCCTGCTGGAGCCGTTGGAACTGCTTGATGTCGTTCTGAAGCTTCGCGGGAAGCGCCACGGACGACCGACCTCCCGCGCAAGATAAGCACTTCGGGCGCTAGGGGGACGACGCCGAGGCGCCGGCCGGGCGGGCCGCCGCGCGTCCGGTGCGCAGCGCGAGGTCGACCCAGCCGAGATACGTGTTGAGCGCGGCCCGCATCGCCCCGACGTCCCGGGCGGTAATCGCGACCTCGACCGTCGCCGTGTCGGGAGAGGAGACGGTCGCCCGCGTACGTGGGACCTCGCGCGACGCCTCAGGCCCAAGAGCGGAATGGAGCCAGACGCAAAGCGCGGGGTCGGCGAGCCGGACGGTCACGCGGGCCGTCCACTCCGATCGCGCGTCGCTCATCGTGCGAGATCGCGATCGAGCCGGGCGAGGACGCGGTCGGTCTTTTCCGCCGCGGCCCGGACGTAGGCGGACGGGTCGAGGAGCGCGTCGATCTGCTCGTCGGAGAGGTGGGCGCGGACCGTCGGGTCCCCTTTCGCACGGCTCGCGAGCGAGCCGGTCCCCGCCGCGTGCGTGAGTCGGCGCAAGAGCTCGTGCGCGTCGGACCGGGCGAGCCCGCCCGAGGTGAGCGCGAGCATGAGGCTCTCGGTCATCGCCTCCCCGCCCGAGCGAGCGATCTCGGCCGTCATCCGGTCGACGTCGACCTTCAGTCCCGAGAAGACGCCGGTGAGCTTCGTCAGGAGGTCGTCGGTGAGGACGATCGCGTGCGGGAGCACGATCCGCTCGTTCGCGGAGTTCGAGAGGTCCCGTTCGTGCCATTGCGCCATGTTCTCGAGCGGTGGGAGGGCGAACGCCCGGACGAGCCGCGCGAGGCTCGTCACGTTCTCGCTGACCAGCGGGTTGCGCTTCTGGGCCATCGTCGAGCTGCCGACCTGGTGGGCCTCGTCGAACGGCTCCTGGACCTCGGCGATCTCCGTCCGTTGGAGGTTCCGCACCTCGGTGCCGAGCCGCTCGGCGGTCCCGGCGATGAGCGCGAGCAGGTTCGTGAACTCCGCCACGCGGTCGCGACCCACGATCTGCGTAGGGGCCTCGTCGGCGACGATCCCGAGCTTTTTCATCACCCGCGACTCCACCTCGCTCGCGTGCCGACCGAACGACGCGCCGGTGCCGACCGCACCGGCCATCTTGCCGACCGCGAGGCGCGGGCGAAGGTCGTCCAGGCGCTCGCGGTGGCGCATCACTTCCGCCGCGGCGACCGCGACCTTGTAGCCGAAGCTGATCGGAACCGCGTGCTGGCCGTGCGTCCGGCCGATCTCGGCCGTCGCTCGGTGACGGCGGGCGAGGTCGACCAGCACTTTCGCGAGGTCGGTGAGGTCGCCCCGCAACACGGCGAGGCTCTCGGCGAGCTCGAGGGCGAGCGCGGTGTCGGTGATGTCGGCGCTGGTCGCCCCGAAATGCACCCATCGGCCGGCGGGACCGGCGGCTTCCGCGAGCGCCCGGGAGATCGCCATGACGTCGTGGCGCAGCGACCGTTCCAGCTCGTCGACGCGGTCGACCGAGACGGAGGCGACGTGCGCGGCCCGGTCGATCGCGTCCGCCGCCTCCTTCGGGACGAGGCCGAGGTCGGCCTCCGCGGCCGCGAGCGCGGCCTCGACCCGCAGCGCGCGTTCGAGGCGGGCGCGGCGAGAGAAGAGCGCCCGCACGGAATCGCGTCCGTAGCGGAACTCGAGCGGACAAAAGAGGGACGACGATTCGTCCGCCACGACCGGGGAGCCGGGGCGGGCTATATAGCGGTTCGCCGCGCGCCGGCGGTCGGCGCCCCTCGACCCGCGGCTTCTTCAAGGCCGGACCCGATGGGCCGCCCGAAGATGACGGCCGGCCTTCTGGTCGCGCTTGGCGGCAACGCGCTCCAGCGGGCCGGGGGCACGGGCTCGTGGGAGGAGGCGCGCGCCCAGATGCGCGCGACCGTCGCGGTGCTCGCCGAGGTCGCCTCCGAGGGGGGCCCGCTCGTCCTCACGCACGGCAACGGGCCCCAGATCGGTACCCTCCTCCGCCAGAACGAGCTCGCGGACCGTGAGGTCGCCTCCCGTCCGATGGACGTCCTCGGGGCGGAAACGCAGGGCCAGATCGGCTACCTCATCCAGACAGAACTGACGCCGGCCCTCAGGCGGCGCCGGGTGAGCCGTTCCGTCCTCACGATCGTGAGCCGCATGGAAGTGGCGCGGGCGGACCCGGCGTTCCGCCACCCGGAGAAGCCCGTCGGCCGGTACTACACCGACGACGAGGCCCGGCGGTTCCGCAAGCAGCTCGGGTGGTCGATGGAGTACGACGGCGCGCGGGGCGGCTGGCGACGGGTCGTGCCGTCCCCCCGACCCGTGCGCTGGCTCGAGGGAGACGCGGTCCGTCACCTGCTCGAGGCACGTCTCGCGTCGAGCTGGGTCCCGGTCGTCGCGGGCGGCGGAGGGATCCCCGTCGTCCGGCGTCCCGACGGAGGCTACGAGGGTGTCGAAGCCGTCATCGACAAGGACCTCGCCGCCTCGCTGGTCGCCCGGGAGCTCGACCTCGACACCCTCGCGATCGTGACGGACGTCCCCGGTGCGGCCGTCGCGTTCCGTCGGCCGGGCGAGCGATGGCTCCGTGACGTCTCGCTCACGGAGCTCGAGCGCCTCGCCGCGGCGGGAGAGTTCTCCGCCGGCAGCATGGGACCGAAGGTCGAGGCCGGGATCGGGTTCCTCCGCGGCGGGGGTCGTCGATTCGTGATCACCGACATCCCGTCGCTCGCGCGGGCCCTGCAGGGCGAGGCGGGAACTCTCGTCACGGCGCGCTAGGGCCGCGAGGCTCGTCTCGTCGGAGGATGCGATCCACCCCGGTCCCGTACTGGAGCGCCCGCTTCGGCCGTTCCGCGAGGCGCGCCGGCAGGCCGCGCCGCTCGGCCCAGGCCCGGAGGAACGCCTTCGGCGTGGGCCGGGGGCTTCGGAGCGCGATCGGGATCTCCCGGGCGGCCGCGACGAATCCCGGGTCGAGGTACGGCGCATGGACCGTCCTGCCGAACCGACGTGCGATCGCTTGCGAGCGGGGCCAATCGTCGCGCAGCAGGCGGGCGAGGTCGTCGTCGGAACGCCGGCGCAGGGCGTCGTCATCGAGCGACCGGTAGTGGGCGTAGCCGAGGAAGAGCTCGTCCGCCCCCTGGCCGCAGAGCACCTCGGTCGCCGGAGCGTGGCGGACCGCGAGGCCGAAGGCGACGAGGACCCGACGCACGACGGACGGAACGTGCGAGGTCGTGTCGGCGAGCTCCGCGGCCATGGCGCGGACGTCCGCCTCCGACACGATCGCGGGGACCCACCGCAGGCGGAGGGTACGCGCGGCCTCCTCGGCGTCCAAGAGGTCCGGGCTCTGCGGCGTCCCGACCGTCGCCAGCACGAGTCCCCGGCGCTCGCGGAGCTCCCAAGCGAGGAACGACGAATCGAGCCCGCCCGAGAAGAGGAGCGCGAGCGGTCCCGCCCCCGTCGTCCACGGTGCGAGGGCCCGCTCCCACGCGGATTCGAGGGCCTCGGAAGGCCCGCTCGGGAGCGCCACCATCGGATCGAGGGCCGGACCGCGCACGCCGAGCGAACGCTTTAACGACACCGCGCGTCCCCGGCCCGATGGCGCCGAGCGGGTCCGGCTCCCGCGGAGGACAACGTGCGTTGTTCGTAGACCGGGACGGCACGCTCAACCCGGACCTCCACTACCTTCGGGAGCCCGAGCGCCTCGAACTCTATCGCGGGGTCGGAGAAGTGCTCGCCGCCGCCCGCCGGCACGGGTACCTCGTCCTCTGCGTCACCAACCAGTCGGGGGTCGAGCGCGGGTTCTACCGGGACGAGGAGGTCGAGGGGATCCATGCGCGGCTCAACGAGCGTCTGAGAGCGTACGGGGCCACGGTCGACGCGTTCTACTATTGCCCGCACGCCCCCGAGCGGGGCTGCGACTGCCGCAAGCCGGGCACGGGACTCTTCGAGCGCGCCGCGCGGGAGTGGGGTGTCGACTTTCGCACCAGCGCCGTGGTCGGGGACCGCGCCCTCGACATCGCGGCGGGCCACCGGCTCGGGGCGTTGACCGCCCTCGTCTGGGTCGACGGCCACCGGTCCGCGATCCGGGCCGAGCTCGACGAGCTCCGCGTCGTCCCCGACCTCTCGGCCGATTCGTTCCGGGCCGCGGTCTACCGGATCCTCGCCCGGGGCTGAACGGGCCCTCCGCCCTCGGCCCCGGAAGGCGTTAAGCCGACCGCCTTTTGGGCCGGCGAGGGTCGGTCTCGTGCTCTCCTCGTTCGCTCTCGCGGTCGCCGGCGTCGTCGCGACCTGCGGCCTCGCCGGCGCGGCGGTCGCGGCCCGAGCGCTCACCCTGCCGGCCGGCGCGGTCGCCGCCGTCTTCGGCTCGCTGATCGTCGTGCTGGTCGGGTTCCCGTTCCTCGCTCTCCTGATCCTCTTCGTCGTCGCGAGCGTCCTCGCGACTCGCTACCAGCTGAGCGAGAAGCGTCGCCGCTCCGTCCAGGAAGGCGCGGCGGGGGAGCGCGGGGTCTCGAACGTCGTCGCCCACATCGTCGTGCCGACGGCGCTCGCGGTCGCGGCGGTCGGGGTCGCCCCGCACCTTGAGTTCGGCGCGCTCGCGGTCCTCTACACGAGCGCGCTCGCCTTCGGCGCCTCCGACACGTTCGCGAGCGAGTTCGGCGTGCTCGCGGGCCGCGCCCGCAGCATCCTCACGCTCCGTCCGGTCGAGCCCGGTACGAACGGCGGTGTCTCGGCGGTCGGTCAGGCGTTCGCGTTCGCGGGGGCCGTCACCACCGCGCTCGTCGCGGTCGGCCTCTTCGCGGCGTTCGCGATGCCGGTCGTCCGTCCCGCGGAATTCGTCGCGACGGCCGTGGTCGCGGGCTTCGCGGGCTGCCAGGTCGACTCCGTGCTCGGCGAGGCCCTCGAGAACCGAGGCCTCCTCACCAAGGGGGCCACGAACCTCCTCGGCATGATCTCCGCGGTCGCGATCGCGACCGCGATCTGGGCCGCCCTCGGGGGGACGATCTAGTGCCGAAGGCTCCGAGCGGGGGCAGCGTCGTCCTCCTGTCGGGAGGGATGGACTCGGCCACGTGTCTCGCGCTCGCCGCGCGCGACCGCCCTCCGGTCCGCGCCCTCACGATCGTCTACGGGCAGCGGCACCTGCGCGAGATCCGCTCGGCGCGAAGGCTCGCCCGTCACTTCGCGGTGGCCCGGCACATCGTCCTCGACCTTCCCCTCGGCCCGCTGCTCGACTCGGCCCTCACGCGCTCCGGGCGCAGCCTCCCGAGAACGCGACGTCGCGGGGGATCGATCCCGACGACGTACGTGCCGGCGCGCAACACGATCCTCCTCGCGGTGGCGCTCGGTTACGCCGAAAGCGAAGGATGCGGAGCGATCTACTACGGCGCCAACGCGGTCGACTACTCGGGCTACCCGGATTGTCGGCCCGAGTACGTACGGGCGTTCGCGCGTCTCGCCCGGCTCGCCACCCGGGCCGGCGTCGAAGGGGGACGGACGATCCGCGTCGTCGCCCCGCTGCTCCGCCGGTCGAAGGGCGACATCGTGCGGCTCGGCGAGCGCCTCGGAGTCCCCTGGGAACTCACCTGGAGCTGCTACGTGGGCGGCGAACGGCCGTGCGGCCGCTGCGATGCCTGTCGGCTGCGGGCCCGAGGGTTCCGCCAAGCGGGTCGCACCGACCCGCTCGCCCCGGGCGTTCGCCCCGAATCGCGGCGACGGGCCTAGGCCACCGGCGTCACCGGCGAGCCGCACGCCGAGCAGCGCTTCGCGGCGAGCGGGATCTGCGAGAGGCACTCGGGGCACGCGCGGGTCGTGGGGGCCGGCTTCGGGGCCCTCGCCTCCCGGCGGTCCATGAAGCGCTGGTACGGCAGGGCGATCGCGAAGAAGACGACGATCGCGATGATGAGGAACGAGATCACCGAATTGAGGAACGCCCCCTGCTGGAACGTGCTCCCGTTCACCGTGTACTTCCACGACGAGAAGTCGAATTTCCCGGCCACGCCGATGAGCGGGGTGAAGATGTCGGCGACCAGCGCCGTGATGAGCGCGGAGAACGCGGCGCCGATGACGAACGCGACCGCCAGCTGGACGAGGTTGCCCCGCATCAGGAACTTGACGAAGTCCTCTCGGACGGATGCCATATAGTCGCCCTCGCGCCCGAGGAGCCGGCCCGCCTATTTGGACTTTCCCCGTACGGCCCGGGTGCGCGGGGGACCCCGGGAGGCGTTACATCGTTTCCAGGCGCGCGAGGCCGAGGAGGTCGAGCGAGTTCCCGAGCGTCTGCCGGACCGCCGCGACGAGCGCGATACGGCTCGCGCGTTCGGCCTCCGACCGCAGGACGGGGACCGCGTGGTAGAAGCGATTGAACTGGTCGGCGAGGTCGTGCGCGTACCCCGCGAGCGCCTGTACGTGGGCCGAGCGGGCGACGTAGGCGACCGTGCGCGGTAGCCGGGCGATCACCCGCACGAGGGCGGCCTCCTCCGGATGCGAGAGCCGGGCGGCGTCGAACGGGTACGGGGGCCGGTCCGCACCACCCTTGCGAAGCACGCTCGACGCACGCGCGTACGAGTACTGGACGAACGGTCCGCTGCGGCCCTCGAACGAGAGCGCGTCCTCCCACCGGAAGACGACCGGTTTCTCGGGAGCGACCCGAACGATGTGGTAGCGGACGGCACCCGTCGCGACCGCTTCCGCGATCGCGTCGACCGCCTCCTCGGCGAGGTCCTCGCGCCGGGCCACCACCTCGCCGCGGGCGCGCGAGACCGCCTCTTCGAGCAGGTGGTCGAGCCAGACCGCGGATCCCCCGCGGGTCGACATCCGGCCGCCCTCGGGCACGGTGATGTCCTGGTAGATCAGGTAGGTCGGCCGGCGGGTCTCCCCGATCTCCTCGAGGAGGACGTCGAGCGTTCGCGCGTGCAGCTGATGGTCCTGGCCCAGCACGTCGAGGACCCGGGCGAACCGGGCGAACTTCGACAGGTGGTACGCGACGTCCCGCGTGACGTAGAGGCTCGTGCCGTTTCCCCGCTGGACGACGATCCGCGTCGACTCCTTCGGCAGGCCGTGGCCGCTCGCGTCGATCGCCCACGCACCGTTCTCCTCCCGGACCGAGTGCGGGGTGGAGCGCAGGCGCTCGAGGACGCGTTCGACCGAGCCGTTCCGGAGGAAGTCGGACTCCCAGACGAGCTCGTCGAAGCCGATCTTGAGGCGGGCGAGCGACGCGAGCATGCCGGCCAAGATCGATTCGGAGAGCTCGCGGTGCTCCGGGGGGGCGTCCCCCGACTCGATCCGGTGGACGAGGCGCGCCACCTCCTCCTGGGCCTCGGGGTGCTCCTTCAAGTAGGCGCTCAACGCCGGGTACGGCCGCCCCCGGTGCCGGTCGGGCTTCTCGCCGGGGACCTCCTCACCCTCGACCGCGCGGCGAACGGGCTCGGGCCACTCCGCCCGGGGCTTCGACCAGATCCAGGTGATCATCGCCGCCTGGCGGCCCATGTCGTCCACGTAGTACTGGGTCGTCACGGGGGCGCCCGAGGCGCGCAGCGCCCGCGCGAACGTGTCGCCGATGATCGCGTTGCGGACCCGTCCGATGTGGAAGGGGCCAGTAGGGTTCGCGCTCGTGTGCTCGACGCACGCCGGCTCGCTCGTCGCCTCGCCGTGTCCGTACCGGTCTCCCCTCGCGAAGACCAGCTCGAGCGTCGAGCGGGCGAGGCGGGTCGGGTCGGCGGTGAAGTTGACGTAGGCGCCCTTCGCCCGGACCGACGCGATCTCGGGGATCGGCACGAAGTGCGCCGCGAACGCCTCCGCGACCTCGGGGGGGGCACGCCCGGCGCCCTTCGCGAAGCGGTGGACCGCGAACGCGAGGTCCCCCTCGGGGCCGCCGTCGACGTTCAGCGCGGCACCGAGGAGCGCCGGGTCCGCCGGTACCCCGGCCCCGACGGCGGCGGCCGAGAGTCCTGCGAGGACGGCTTCGAGGGTCGGGGCCCAAGGGTCGACAGCGACGGACGAGGTCATGCTCCGAAAAAGTCACCGCCGCGTAGCGCCCGGAGTACGCTTTAGCGGACGGCCCGTCTTAACCCTTCGCGATGGGCGCGCTCCTCCTCGTGCGGTACGGCGAGCTCGCGCTCAAGTCGCCGCCGGTACGTCGCGAGTTCGAGCGGTCGCTGCGCCGCAACATCCTCGCCCAGCTGCTGCGCGACGGGGTCACGGGCCGGCTGCGCGCCGACCGGGGCCACCTCTACGTCGAGTCGGACGACCCCGAGCGGGCGCTGCGCGTCCTGCGCCGCGTCTTCGGGGTCACCTCGGTCAGCGAGGCCCACGAGGTGCCCACCGACCGCGCGGCGATCCGTGCGCGGCTGCTCGAGCTGGCGGGCCCCCGCCTATCGCACGGCGCGTCGTTCGCGGTCCGCGCCCGGCGGACGGGGCAGCACCCGTTCACGAGCCAGCAGCTCGCCGCGGAGCTCGGCGAGGCGGTCCTGGAGTCGTTCGCGGATCGCGCGCTCACGGTCGACCTCGAACACCCGGACGTGGAGCTCCACGTCGAGGTGAGAGCGAACCGGACCTACCTCTACTTCGACCGCGCGCCGGGTCCCGGCGGCCTCCCGCTCGGTGTGGCCGGCCGGCTCGTCGCCCTCGTCGACGGGCGACGCGGGGCGCTCGGGGCGTTCCTCATGATGAAGCGGGGCTGTCGGGTGAGCCTTGTGGTGCTCCCGGACGCCGAGCCGCTCGTCGACGGAACGCTCGCCCGGTTCGACCCCGCGGTCCACGTCCTCCCGTCCCGGCCCGACGTCGAGTCGTGGAGTTCCGCGGTCGCGACGGAGGCGGAGCGGTCGCACGCCGACGGCGTCGTGCTGCCGATCGGCGTGGACGACTACGCCGCGGCGAAAGTTCGTTGGGGCGACCGGGTCCTCTTCTCCCCGACGGTCGGCCTCAGCGACGAGGAGGTCTCCGAGCGGTGGCGGAACGTGACCGCGCTCGCGGGATGACCCAGCGCCAGCTCGAGGTCGCGGAGCGGGCGTCGGACGCTCCCGCGCCCGTGCCCGAGCCACCTCCCTTGCCCGAAATCCCCCCGGTTACCTCCGAGCCCGCGGAGCCGTCGAACGCTCGTCTGAGGGAACGCCGGGCGAGATGGCTCGCGGAACGGGCCCGATTTCACCCTCCGGAGCCGGTGGCGAGGCGTTCGTCCGAATCGAAGCAGGACACGAAGTAGAACAGAGTCGAAATAGACGGACGCGTTCGACCCGCACGTGGCGGCGCCGGTGCCTCCGGTCCTGACGGCGTTGGTGGACGCGTTCCTGCCGTCCTCTCCCGCGACCGCGCAGGGGGCGGCGTACCCCGCGGCGAGCGAGGTCGGTGTCGACCGCCGCGTGGCCGAGCTGGTCGCCGGGCTCCCCGAGGGACCCCGCCGCGAGTTCGGGAGCCTCCTTCGGGCTCTCGAAACCCCGATCCTGAACTTATTGCTCTCGGGCCGTCCCGTGCGGTTCTCCCGGCTCGGCCCGTCCGAGCGGGAGGAGTTCCTGCGGGGGTGGTCCAAGAGCCGGCTCGCGGTCAAGCGCAAAGGGTTCCACGCGGTCAAACGCCTCGCGGCCGCGTTCTACTATTCCGCGCCGGTGGCCGCGGGGCGCCATCCGCTGTGGGACCGGATCCACTACGCCGCCCCCGACCTTTCGGCCGGGATTCCCGACCCCCTCGCGGCGTACGCCCCCGTGCGTCCCGACCGCGACACGGAGGAAACGGCCGACGTCTGTGTCGTGGGGAGCGGCGCCGGTGGAAGCGTGATCGCCGCTCGGGCCGCCGCCGCGGGGCTGCGCGTCGTTCTCCTCGAGGCCGGAGCCTGGATGGCGCCGGCGAGCTACCCCCGCGTTGAACGCGACGCCAACGATCGCCTCTTCCTGGGCCAGGGGATCGTCACGACATCGGATCTCGCGTTCGGCCTGCTTGCGGGGGAAGCGGTGGGCGGATCCACCGTCATCAACTGGATGACGTGCCTACCGCCCCGGCCCGAGGCCCGCCGTGAGTGGGCCGAGGACGGCGGGATCACGGGCGCGGACGGGCCCGACTTCGACCGGTGGCTCGGGGCCGTGAACGCCCGGATGCGGGTCTCGACCGCCGAGAGCGACGTGAACCCGGCGAACGACGCGCTGCGCCGGGGGGCCCTCGCGCTCGGCTACGCCTCGGGGAGCGACTGGGACATCATCCCGCGCAACGCGGTCGGTTGCCGCTCGCGCTGCGGGTTCTGCACCTTCGGATGCCCCTATTCGACGCGACAATCGACGTTGGTGACGTTCCTCGCCGACGCGCTCGCCTCGGGCGCACGGTTCTACGCCTCCACCCGGGCGGACCGGGTCGAGGTCGATCACGGCCGGGCGGTCGGCGTGCACGCCACCTACCGGGACGGCGGGCGACCCGTCACGGTCCGCGTTCGCGCGCGCGCGGTCGTCGTCGCCGCGGGCGGGCTCCAGACCCCGTCGCTCCTCCTGCGCTCCGGTGTTCGAGGGTCCGGCGTGGGCCGGGGGCTCCGACTCGACCCGACCACGGCCCTCGCCGCCGAGTTCCCCCACCCGATCCGGACCTGGGAGGGTCCCCACCAGACGGTCGGGGTCTACCGGTTCCAGACGACGGACGAGGGGGCCCACGGCCCGTGGATCGAGATCGCGCCGGCCCACCCGGGCCTCTCCGCGCTCGCGCTTCCCTGGGCGGGCGCCGCCGACCACCGTCGCCTCCTCGAGCGGCTCGAGCACGTCGCGACCCCGATCGTCCTGGTGCGGGACGTGGCGGAGGGCCGGGTCACGATCGATGCCCAGGGACGGCCGGTGTACGACTACCGGCTCACCGACCGTGACCGACGCAACCTCGTGCGCGGGGTGGTGGAGACGGCCCGTATCCTCCGCGCGGCCGGTGCGACGCGCCTTCTCTCCCTCCACACGCCGATCATCGAGGTCGGGCAGGGCGACCGCCCGATCTCGGAAGCCGAGCTCGACCGGTTCGTCGACCGCGTCACGCGCGCCGGGGTCCGCGAGAACTCGATCGCGCTGTTCTCCGCGCACCCGATGGGGTCGGCCCGCGCCGGGCGGGACCCCCGGCGCTCGGCCGCCCGCCCGACCGGAGAGGTCCACGGGGTCGATGGGCTCTGGGTCGGCGACGGGAGCCTTCTGCCGTCGGCGCCGGGCGCGAACCCGATGATGTCGATCGCCGCGCTCGCGTGGCGTACCGCCGACCACTTGATCGCGAGCCTGAAAGGACGCCCTTCTCCCTCGGGACCGGTCGGCTAGGGTTATCAAGGCGTCCCGGGTGGCCCCGGCCCACTCGGAGGCACTCGCGCGTGACGATGTGGACCGTTCAGGGTGCCTTTCTGGCGCGACGCGGCTTCTGGCAGCCGTTCACGAAGAGCCATGAAGCCGCCTCGGGAGAGATGGCCCGGGAGTGGACCCTCTCTGAGATCGGCGGATGCCACGGGGTCGAGCGTCACCGGATCCGTATCGAGTCCGTGACGGAGATCGTGGCTCCCTGAGCCGCCCGAGGACCGGGCGCGGGACCGCGAGGATGGCGCGAATTCCGGCGAGGTCGCGCGCCGAGAGGGGGCGCGACCCTTCCGGACCCGCGGAGGGCGCCGGGGCGAGCGAGGCCGACCGCCGAGCTCCCTCGCGGGTACCGCTCCCCGTCCGCTACGCAAAGTACCTGACCGTCGGCCTCACGGGCGTCTTCGTCAACCTCGTCGTCTTCTCGCTCGTCCTCGGGCTCGTCCTGCCGGCGGGCGGGATCGACCTCGTGCGCGCCGTCGAGCGTCTCACGGTCACGACCTCATCGAACCCGTTCGACAACTTCGTCGCGAGCACCGCCGCGTTCGCGGTCGCGACGCTCAGCAACTTCACGCTCAACAATGCCTGGACGTTCCGGACCTCGGGGGCCCTGCGCCACCGCGTCCACGAGCGGCTCGGCCTCTATTTCGGCGTCTCGCTCGCGTCGCTCGCGATCAACGAGATCGTGTTGTTCGCCCTCGGGGGCGTCGTGGCGCCGCTCTACGGCCAGGCGGTCGGCATCGCCGCCGGGAGCGTCGTCGGGTTCGCGGGGAACCTGCGACTTTCGTTCGCCGAGGCGCGCGCCGCCGTCCCCCCGATCGGGCGGACCCGAGCCCTCGGTGACGAACGGAGCACCCGGGCGGTCCTCCCGTCGGCCTGGCCCGCCGACCGCCCCTCAGGCGAGCCCGGCGGAGGCGCCAATCGTTAAGTCCGCACCGAGCGTCCCAAGCGGGCCCGAGGAGAAGATGAGCGCGACCGCACCCCCCGCACCGCCGACCGAGGAGCAGGTCCAGGAGGAGCTCGTGCGCCTCGAGGCCTACCGCAACCAGCTGAACGCCGTCATCCAGCAGCACCAGATCCTTTCGGCGTCGCGCCAGGACCACGTGCGCGCCCGCGAGAGCCTCGAGGGCGTCGACCGGGCGCCCGCGAACGCGGAGCTGCTTCTGCCGCTCGGTGCCGAAGCGTTCGTGCGCGGGTCGGTCGACCGCGCCTCCCCCGTCCTGCTCGGCATCGGGTCGGGGATCCTCGTGGAGATGGACCGCCCGAAGGTCACCGAGCTCCTCGCCGACCGCCTCGGGCGGATCGACCAGGCGGTCCACGACCTTGAAAACCAGATGACGACGCTCGACGAGCGGATCCAGGTCCTGTCGCGCCGCCTCGACGCGGTCGCCCGGGCGAGCGCTTCGAGCGATGTGGGCGGCGATTAAGGCCCGGCTTCGGCGTTCGTCGCCGGCCGAGCCGGAATCCGAGCCCGGAGCGACCCCGGACCAGGCCTCCCCGGCGTCGCCGACCCCCGCTCCAACTCCCGCTTCTCGACCTCCGGCTCCACCGTCCGCTGGTCCCCCGTCCGTCTCCCGGGGCGCCGCCCCCCGGCCGCAACCCTCCGGAGAGTCGGCGTTCACCGACGCGTTCCTCGGCAAGCGACTCAAGGAGGGCACGATCGACGACGTGCTCGACGACCTCGAGATCGCGATGCTCGAGTCGGACGTCGCGCTCCCGGTGATCGAGCGGATTCGGCGCGACCTCCGCCGCGAGCTCGCGGGAAAGAAGTTGCGCTTCGGCGTCGACGCCGAGGACGCGATCCGCACGAGCCTCGAGCACGCGGTTCGGGCGATCCTCGCGCGACCGCCGATCGACCTTGTCGGTGCGGTGCGGGCCCACGCCGGCCAGCCGTACGTCATCCTGTTCGTCGGGGTCAATGGGACCGGCAAGACCACGACCGTCGCGAAGATGGCCGTCTGGCTGCGCGCGCAGGGACTTTCGAGCGTGATCGCCGCGGGCGACACCTTCCGGGCCGGGGCGATCGAGCAGCTTCTCGTCCACGGCGAGCGGCTCGGGGTCCGCGTGGTCCGGCAGCAGGAGGGCAGCGACCCGGCGGCCGTCGCGTTCGACGCCCTCGCCCACGCCCGGGCCAAGAAGGTCGATGTCGTGCTCGTCGACACGGCGGGGCGACAGCACACGAACGAGAACCTGATCGAAGAGGCGAAGAAGATCCGCCGCGTCGTCGCCCCGTCCCTCACGCTCTTCGTCGGCGACGCGCTGAGCGGGAACGACGTGATCGAGCAGGCGCGGCTGTTCGATGCCGCGGTCGGCGTGGACGGCCTCGTGTTGAACAAGCTCGACGCCGACGCGAAGGGCGGAGCGGCGCTGAGCGCCACGTTCGTGACCCGCAAACCGGTCCTCTTCGTCGGCGTAGGCCAGGGATACGCGGACTTTCGTCCGTTCGACCCGGACTGGATGGTCCGGCGGCTCTTCGCGGAGGGGAACTCGGGGTGAGCGCCCGGATCGACGTCGTCCTCGTACGGCCCAAAGAGGACGGCAATGTCGGGGCGGTCGCCCGGGTGGCGCGCAACTTCGGCGCCGACCGCCTGGTCCTCGTCGCGCCCCGGGCACCGGTGGGACCCGAGGCCCGTCGTCGGTCGATGGGCGGCCTCGAGATCCTCACCTCGGCGGCGACGGTCCCGACGTTCGGCCGCGCCGTCGAATCGTCCGACCTCGTGGTCGGGACCACCGACCTCTCGACGGGCCGCTCGACCGCCTACCTGCGGCGCTCGGTCTCGCCGGAACGTCTCGGGGAGATCGTGCGAACGCTGGACGGCCGGGTGGCGGTCGTGTTCGGCCCCGAGGACAACGGGCTCTCCCGTGGGGAGCTCGCCGCCTGCGACCTCCTGGTGCACGTGCCGGCCCGACGGGAGTTCCCGACGCTCAACCTGTCGCACGCGGTCGGGATCGTCCTCTACGCCCTCCACCGCGCGCGGGGCCTGACGGACGCCGAGACGACCCCGGCCCCCGAGGTCCTCCTACTGAACGGCCGCGAGAAGGAGCTCCTGCTCGTCCGGATCGGGGAGCTTCTGGCTCGGACCGGCTACCCCACGCACAAACGACGGGGTTTAATCCTCCTGTTTCGTCGTGTCTTTGGCCGGGCGACGCCCACCGAGGCGGAGTACCGGATGATGCTCGGGCTCTTCAAGAGCCTCGAGCGCGCGTTGGACCGGGGATCCCATGGGAGAAGGTAACGGAGACTGGCTGCGGGTACGTGGTATCGGCCGAGAGCGGTTCGCGGGGTATCTCGCCGACTACCTCGGGACGCTCGGCTACGCGGTCGAACGGACGGAGGCGACCGAGCCGGTCGAGAGCCGCGTCACCGGGCGGTTGCTCCGGATGAACCCGGCGCTCCCGCCGGCGGCGAGCTCGCTCGCGTTCCGATTCTACCCGACCGCGGGGGGAGCGGCGCTCGTCTGGGAGAGCCCGACCGCGGTCCCCACGGCCGATCGACCCCGGATGGACCGGCTCGTCGCCGAGATCCAGACCCACCTCGAGCGGGTCGTCCACTCCGAGAGCCACGCGACCGCGAAGGTCGTCCGTCCCCCCGAGATCCACCTTCCCTGGACCGGCGCCGCGAAGACCAGTCCGCCGTCGTAACCGACCGGGCGGTCCCCGCACGGACGGCGCGCTACAGGGGGCGCCGGAACGTGCGCGACGCGCGCCGCGCGCGGCGGAACCCCCGCTCGGAGAGCTCGACCCCGGTCCCCGGCCCCCGCGGGACATCGAGCGTGCTCCCGCGACCGAGGACGAACGGGGTCTCGACGATATCCGACGCGTAGTACCGGTCGCTCGCCGAAAGGTCGGCGGGGAGCGTGAACGCCGGCAGGGAGGCGAGGTGGACGTTGTGGGCGCGCCCGATACCGCTCTCGAGCATGCCACCGACCCAGGCGGGTACGCCCGCACGGACGGCCCATCGTGCGAGCCGACGCCCCACGGTCGCGCCACCCACCCGTCCCGTCTTCACGTTGAGGCTCGTGATCGCGCGGGCCTCGAGCGCGTCCTCGAGCGACACGTCGTCAACGATCGACTCGTCGAGGCAGACGCGGAACCTCGCGTCCGCGGCGAGACGGGCGTGGGCCCGGATCGCCCGCTCGGCGAACGGCTGCTCGACCTGGGCGACGCGGAAGGCGTCGGCCCAGCGGCGGATCCGCTCGACCGCGCGGGTCGGGTAGGCCTGGTTCGCGTCGACCCAGATCTCGATGTCGGGGTACTCGGCCCGGACGGCCCGGACCGGCGCGACGTCCCAGCCGGGCCGGACCTTGAGCTTGATCCGGCGGTAGCCGTCGTCCAGGTACCGCCCGACCCGGCGCACGAGCGCGGGGACGGTCCGCTGGATCCCGACGCTCACGCCCACCTCGACCCGGCGGCGACCGCCGCCGAGGTAGTCACTCACCGACACCCCGCGCACTCGGGCGGCAAGGTCGAGCAGCGCGGTCTCGACCGCCGCCTTCGCCATCGCGTGACCGCGGTACCGCTCGACCGAGGCGACGAACGCATCGGGCGAGGGGACGGAACGACGGAGGAGGTCGGGCAGGAAGCGGCTCGAGAGGATCTCGCGGGCGGTCGCGACCGACTCCCCCGAGTAGAGCGGCTCCGTCGCGGCGACGCACTCGCCGCGGCCGACCTCGCCGCCGATCGCCTCGAGCTCGACGAGCAGGAACCGGCGGGTCGACTCCACGCCGAAGCTGGTCTCGAACGGCTCGACCAGCTCGAGTTCGAGCTCGTGGAGACGGGCCGACCTAAGCTCCAACGGACCCCTCGGGGCGGCTCAGGAAGTAGACCCCCCGCCTCTCGCCGCCGACCGCGAGAACGGCGAAATCGTCGACCCGGTAGCCCGAGGCGAAGGCGACCGTGAACGCCTCGCGCGTTGCCTCCCTCCACCGACGGGCGCTCCCCTGGTCCCGGGCGCGGACCGAGGCGAGATCGGCCGGGACCTCGAGCGTGACGCGAGTCTCGGCCGGCGGACGGACGCGCGCCGGGCGGCGAAGTCCGCTCGGTCCGAGCGCGGTCTCGACCAACGGCGTCGAAGCGCGCCAGCGCTCCTCGTCCTCGGCCGGGGTCGGTCGATGGCCCTCGAGGCGGTCGACGACCCGTCGGTCCCGGAGCGACCAGACGAGCCGGAGCCGATCGGTCTCGAGGCCCTCGTTGATCGCATCGCCCATCGGGCCGTAGTACTGGGCGAAGTAGCGGTCCGGCACTCCGCCGAGCTCCCGGACGTTGACGAACGCATTGCGGCTCTGCAGAGGGTCGAACGTCCAACGGATCTCGTCGAGGCCCTGGGCGAGGACCTCCTCGCGCTGGAACCGCTTCAGCGATCGGCCCACGTGACGGTTCTGCCACTCGGGCCGAACGGCCGTGATGTGGGAGTAGTGGAAGAGCCTCGGTCCCTCCCGGCCCAGGAAGCCGAGCGAAAGGCCGATCAGCGCCGTACCCTGGAACGCGCCGAGGACGAGGCCGCCGTTGTCGGCGATCGCCCGCTGGATCGCCGCCGGGACCGGACTGTCGCTCGACATCCCCCACGCGGCCCGCTGGACCTCCTCGGCGGCCCGGAACTCCTCGGGGGTCCCGAGCCGGCGGAGCGCGACGGGGGCCCGCGACGCGTCGGCGGGAGACGGAGGCACGAACCGTCGACCGGCTCCGCGTACTTAACTCGATTCGAAGAGCGTGGAACGCCGGGAGGGGAGGAGGTCCCGACCGTCCGTACCAACCGAGGGCTCATACCTCGGCGGAGGGGTCGCGACGCGGGAGCGCCGTGACGGTCGGGACAACGACGGCGGGGTTCGTGCCTCACGCGCCCCCGCCGTCGACCTCCGTGCCGCCCCTCGTTGGCTGGCGGTCACTGCCGCTGGTCGGGGTGCCGGTGGCGGGGATCGTCGCCGCGCTCTGGGCCGGTCAGTTCCTCTACCTCGACTACGTCCACGTGATCTCGGGCGGGATGTGGACCGGGATCGACATCTTCATGGGGCTAGTGATCGGGCCGATCCTTGGGCGAATGTCGGGCCCCGCTCGGGCGGACTTCATCCAGCGCCTCGTCCCGACGATGCTGTTCCTCATGCCGACGCTCGCTACCGTCACGATCACCGCCGGCGTCTACCTCGCGGCGCAGCAGGGGATCTTCAACCTCGGCTACCTCGCGATCCAGGTCGCCGGGATCCTCGTCATCGCGCTCACCGTGCAGGGGTTCGGGGTCTTCCTGCCGAACGAACTCCGGATCGTGCTCGAGCTGCGCAAGGAGCACCCCGACCTCGCCAAGGTCGGCCGGCTCGGCCTCCTGAACGCCCGGCTCGCCGGCCTCCAGGCGGTGTTCCAGGTCGCGATCATCTTCGTGATGGCGAACCTCGCGGCCGGTCGCGTGAACCTCTGAGGGGGCCCGGAGACCGAAAGTACCGGGCGCATTTCGGGGACCGTTCGCCCTTCGGGGTGAGGGCCGTTACCGTGCTAAGACCGGTATCCCTGCCACGGACGCCGCTCTTCGGCCGCGATGGTCCGAGGTCGACCGGTACGCGGACGCGGTGCTTGATCTCGAGGATGCATCGCTCGCGCACGGGGACGGTGATCGCCATCGTCAACATCGTCCCGGAAGCGGCGGTCGTCGACCCCGCCGCGTCGGACCCGCGCGTCGTCGGCGTGCGGCGCTTTCGCGAACGTCTCGCGAGCGAACCGCGCCTCCGGGCGACGACGTTCCCGACCGTCGGGTGCCAACGGTACGACGGCTTCTCGCTCGCCGTCGTCGTCGGGCCCGCTCCGGCGGCGCGGCCCGCCGTCGCCGAACGGTAGCTTTATAATCGCGACTCGGGTCCCCCGCGCCGCCTTCCATGTCGACTTCGGCCTACCGATACATGGCCCGCTCGTTCCGGCAGACCCTCGGGGACGAGGGGGCGGCCCTCCGCCACGAGCGCCTCCTCACCTGGAGGCGCGAGCATTCGGTCACCCGCCTCGAGCGCCCGACCCGCCTCGACCGGGCGCGGGCGGTCGGCTACCGGGCGAAAGGCGGCTTCGTCGTCGTGCGCGTCAAAGTTCGTCGCGGCGGCCAGGGAAAACGCGCGATCATCGCGGGCCGGCGTCCGAAGCACAAGGGGATTCTCAAGATGACGCTCTCGAAGAGCCTGCGCCGCATCGCCGAGGAACGGGCGCAGAAGCACTACCCGAACCTCGAGGTCCTGAACTCGTACTGGCTCGGCGAGGACGGCAAGCAGAAGTTCTTCGAAGTCATCCTCGTCGACCCCGACCACCCCGAGATCCGGTCGGATCCCTCGATCGCCTGGATCGGCGCCCCGGCCCATCGGGGCCGGGTCTATCGCGGGCTCACGAGCGCGGGTCGCGAAGGCCGGGGACTGCGCTGGAGCGGCAAGGGCACCGAGCGGTTCCGACCGTCCCGCGCCCGCAACCGGCGCCCGACGCGCCGCACCCAGTCGAAGGTCATCCCGTAGCCGGCGCCGGGCGCTAGGGCCGGGCCGGTCCGAGGAGTTCCTCGAGGACGGCGCCCTCCGCTTCCGCGAGCCGTCGGGCCCATCCGTAGAGGCCCTCGACGTGGACGAGCTCGCCGCGGAGGACCCGCGCGAACCGCCGCCGGTACTCGAGGTCCAGGTCGAGCCGCTCGGCGGCCAGGAACTCCTTCAGCCGCCGGGCGAGGAGGCCGCCCTCGCGGTCCCAGTCGGTGAGGACGACCACCCGACGGCCGCGTCCGACGAGCGCGTGCGCCGTCCCGGCGAGTGTCACGCCTCGGTGCACGAGGGCGATCGGCCCCCCGAGTCCGAGGCGTCGAAGCGCTCGTCGGTCGCGGGCCCCCTCGACGACAACGACGGTCCCGGCTTCCTCCGAGGCGGTCGCCAGCTTCCCCCACAGGTCGAGGAATTCTTCGAGGATCTCGGCCCTCGCCCGTCCGTTCGTCATCGCCGTCGGCCCCCCACGGCGGTGCGGCGTGCCGTTCCGTGAGGGCCCGTCGAGACCGCACATCTCGTATAGTCCTTCGCGTGTCGCATCGCCTCGCGTCAGGATCGGATGCCCGACCTTTTCACCGCCCTCCTCGAGCAACGCCGCACGGAAGCGTCCGTCCGAGGCCTCGCGAAGCTCCCGTTCGACTTCTACGCGACCACGCAGGCCTACCTCGCCGAGGTCCGGCGGTCGTACGAGACCGACCTACGGGAGAACCCGTCGGGGCGCAAGGGCGAGATCTCCCGGCAGACCTACCAGCGCGCGAGCCAGGCGGCGCGCGATATCGTCGAGGGGCGCGTTCAGAAGATCGTTACCACCGCCTTCCAGGCGAGCATCGGAGGGTCGCGCGACCTCCCGAACGCCCTCACGGAGGAGCGGGCGATGTTCGACCGCATTCTCGCGGTCCTTCTCGAGCATCGCCGCACCGCCGCCCCGTACATCGAGCCGACCGCCGCTCCGGTTCCGGCGGTGCCCGGGCCGAGCCGCGCGGCGGCCACGCCCCTTGCCGCCCCCGCTCCGAGCCCTCCGACCGGGGCGGCCGCGTCGCCCGCCCGGCCGGCCCGACCGGCCCGGTCGAGCGAACCGGCGGTCTACGTGAGGATCCTCAAGGACGGCCGACCGATCCAGGTCGGGACCGACACGGTCGACCTCCGGGCCGACGACATCCTCTCGCTGCCGGCCGAGACGGCGAAGCTGCTGATCGACGCCCGGGTCGCCGAGCCGGTCCGCACGTCGCCGTCACCGCCGGTCACGTGACCGCGCGCAAGGCCCCGGCGGTGGGGCGGGCCGCGAGCTCCAGCACCCGGAACCGCTCGAACCCGAAGAGGAGGCTCTTGACCGCGAGCCGCACCCGGACCTCGGCCTCGGCGGAGGGCGCGGCGCGAACGGCGGCGTCGACGAGCGCGGGAAGCCCCCAGAACCCGAGCGCCTCCGCTTGGGAGCAGTACGCGATCTCCTCGAGGCCGGCCCGGCGCGCGGCGGCCCGCACTCGCGAGAAGTTGACGAAGACGGAGAGGTCGGCGACCCCGGGGGTCTCGTACGGGTCGACCGCCCGGTGTCGGTGGACCGCGGCGAGCGTCCCGGACGGGTGGCCCGCAACGAGCTCGGACTCTTCGGCGCCGTAGTCGATCGCGACGAACTCTCCTTCGACCAGGTGGTCGGCGACCTCGCGAACGACCGCCTCCGCGGCGGGCGAGAATTCGAGGACCGTCCCCGGTCGCCGAGGGGGCTCGAGGGCCGGCGACGGGGCCGGCGGCACACGGTCCGACTCGGCCGGTACGACCCGGCCGTCGACGACCTTGACTCCGAGCTCCCGCCATTCGGTGCCCCCCCACCGGAGGCGACGCGCGGGCTGGGCGTCGAGGACCTCGTTCGCGAGCACCACACCGCGGAGGGGACCGTCCGCCCCGGCCGCGGAGGAAAGGCGAACGGGTATCCCGGCGGCGCGGCCCGCCGACTCGACCTTCTCGAGCGCCGTCCGTCCGAGGCGCGAGGAGCGTTCGACCAGGAGATAGTCGAGCCCGCGCGTGCCTTCGGGCGCGCCCGCCAGGGCGTCGAGGACGGTCGCCGCGAGGGTCCCGTCGCCGGGTCCGAGCTCGACGATCCGGAAGGGGCGGTCCCGGCCCACGACGCGGCGGACGGTCCGGATCCGCTCGGCGACCGTCCGGCCGAAGAGTGGATGGACGTGGACCGCCGTGTAGAAGTCCCCTTCGGTACCGAGGGGGGAGCGGTCGCGGCCGTAGACGCCGAGGCCCTCGGCGTAGAGGGCGAGCTCCATGTACCGGTCGAACGGCACGAACCCGTCCGCGTCCGCGCTGGCGCGCAGCCGGGCGACGACCGCGTCGGAGCGCCGGCGCTCTTCGGCGTCGAGGCGAAGGGCGTGGGGGTCGGACCGCGCGTCGTTCCGATCGCGCACGGGCCCTAGCCGATGTAGCCGAGGTCCTCGCGGGTCGCCGGCGAGCTCGGGGGACCGGCCTCGGCGGGGCGCTGCTCGGCCTCGTGGATCTTCTGGGCGATCCGGTCGATCTCCTTCGCCTTCGCCTCGAGCGCCGTGAAGTCGATCTCGACGTGGAGGACCTTCGAGAGGACCTTGAGGACCGCCTCCGCGCTCCGCGGGTCGACGAAGTAGCCGCTGGTCTCCCCCATGAGGCACGCGCCGTCGATGCCGACGAGCCGTCCGAGTCCGAGGAAGAGGCCGCTCGCCCCGATGAGGCCGCCGCCCGGATCGTTGCGGGAGAAGACGACCCCGGCGTCCTTGAGCGCTTGGACGCGCGCCTCGTCGGTCGCGGCGCCGAGGACCCGCGGAGAATCGACGACCCGTCCCTGCGCGAACCCGGCGAGCGTGTAGACCTCCCGGACGCCGAGCGCCGCACAGTAGTCGAGGACGCGGTGCGTGATCTCGTACTGGCCCTCGGGGCTGATCCCCTGGTAGTCGCCGCCCAGCACGAGAAGGTCGCGCGCGGGCCCGGCAGGGGCCTTCCAGTAGTGGAGATCGTTCGAGACGAGGCGGATCACCCCGTTCTCGCCGACGTAGACCTGCGGGGGGAAGAACTTCGAATAGACGGTCGCGAGCGGCTTCGCCCCGAGCTGCTCCCGAAGGTAGTCCGCCGCGAGCTTGCCGACGTTGCCGACGCCCGGAAGGCCCTCGACGAGGATCGGGTCCTTGAGCTCGACCTTCTCGAGCGTGCGAATGACGACGTCTTCCACGGCCGGTGTTCCCCGGGGAATGGAGCCGGGCGGCGCCGATAAAGGCTCGCTTACCGCGAGCCCATCGGCTATCCCGGCGGGGTGGCCGGATCGGAGAGGTACCAGCCCGTCTCGCCCACCTCGGCCCGGTAGATCCGCGTGAGGTCGGGGCGATTGCCGACCTTCTCGAGGAGGAGCGTGTGCTCGTAGTGGTCGGTCTTCGGCTCGGGCCGGAGCTCGAGGACGAGGTCGGCGAGGTCCTGGAGGAGGCCGAAGACCGACCGGTCGTGGGCGATCGAGTGCGCGGTGAGGAGCGCCTGCCCTCCGATCGTTTGGCAGCGGTGGCGGATCTGGCGGGCCACGGTCGTGACGTCGTGCGGGGCGAGGACCTCGAAGAAGAAGTCGACCGAGTCGACCACGAGCCGGAAGGGACTGTCGATGACGGCGAGGTCGCTCAGCATCCGGTTCGTCAGGCTGAACGAGCGTCCGGCCGTCCCTTTCGGTGCCGGGTCGACGAGCTGGTCGAGCGAGAGTCCCACCTCGCGCGCGCGGGCGACCTCGAGGCCGTGGAGGAGCACCCGCTCGTAGTACTCGTCCGCGAGGTTGACGATCTTCACGGACGCGGGATCCCAGCCGAAGTCGTCGAACGCCTTGCGCACGTCCTCGGTCCGCTCGTACGTGGTGTAGAACAGGACCGGTACGGTCCCGACCCCCGCGTGGGCGAACTGTTTCGCGAGCAGCGGCGCCCCCGATCCCGAGTGACCGGTGAGCAGCGCGAGCCAGCCCGGGGGGAGCGCGGTCCCGACGCGGTCGTCGAACTCGGGGATGCCGAGCACGGCCCGGGACTCGACCACGTCTACCGTCCCGCCCGGGCGACGTCGATCGTCTCGTCGACGACCAGGTTGAGCATCTGCTCGACGCCCGACTGCTCTTCGTCCGAGGTCTCGAGGACGAGCGTGAGGACCGACCGGCTCTTCAGATTGTTCAGGAGGATGTGGAAGAACTCGGAGAGCAGTTCGGGCGGGTTGTGGATCGCGAGGGAGTTCACGCTGTCGATGACGACGATCGACCGCGGGTGCGGGAACTTGCGCAACAGGAACTCGACCCGCAGCATGATCTCCTCGAGCGCGCGCGGGCTGTCCACGTACGTCGCGTTCTCGAGCGGGTTCGAGTAGTTCATCATGATGTGGCTGATCGCGTCGACGAACGAGATCCGTTCCCTCGGCACGTCGAGCGCCTGCGCGAGGGTCCAGACGAACGCCGCCGGGCTCGTGACCGCGACGTAGACCGTGTGCGCGTTCGTCTCGCTCCCGACGTCGCGCAGCGTCGCGTTGAGGACGGCGAAGTAGTGGTCCGCGTACTCCCGGGGATCGAGCTTCAGGGCGACCGCGCTGCCTCCGGGCAGCGAGCGCAGTCGGTCGCCGATGTCGACGGGGGGCACTCCTACGCCCCTCCTTCCCGCCCGCCTTTCAAGTGAGGGGCCATGAGGATCCCGATCGGGGTGAGCTCCATGACGTACTGGGCGCGGGAGTGCGCGGCGCCTCGCATCTTCACGACCTGTACGACCCGCAAGATGTCGCCCATCCGCCGGGCGTTCCAGAGCAGGACGACCCCGTCGACGATCGCCTCCTCCACGCCGTGGAGGGAGTAACGGCCGGGGTTCGGCCCGATCTCGGAGACGAGGAGCGACGTGCACCCGGCCTCCTTCAGCTCCTCGCCGAGACGGAGCATGAAGTCGCGGATCTGCTCGTCCTTGTGGATCCGGTAGCAGACGGACGTGAGGCTGTCGAGGACGAGCCGGCGAACTCCGAGTGTCCGGACGAGGTCGCGGATCGTGCGGATGAGGATGCCGATCTCCTCGGGGTTCAGCTCCTCGTTGCTCAGGCCGAGCCGCTCGTAGATCACGGGAAGGTCGACGAAAACGAGCGACCCTTGGTCGACGAGCTCGGTCCGGAAGAACTCGAACGTCGAGAGGTTCTGGATCAGCTTCGCCGACGCCTCGGTGACCGAAATGAACAGGGACCTCTCGCCCCGCTCGGCGCCTCGGACGAGGAACTCGAGCGAGAGCGTCGTCTTGCCGGTCCCGACACTCCCCGCCACGAGGACCATGTTGCCGCGCGGGATGCCTCCGCCCAGAATGTTGTCGAGACCCTCGATCCCCGTCGCGCATCGCTCGAGCTGGAGCGAGGGGCCCATGAGCCCCGGCGGGGCAAGAGATTCGGACGGCGGTGACGCACCGGGACTCATCGGTAGAACGAGCCGTTCCGTCCCTAAGAGGGTTGTGTCGAATCCGAACTCTCTCGCCGCTCTGCTCGAGCGGCCCGTTCGCCCGCGACCGGCACGCGATCCCGCCGGAGCACCCACTCGGGTCCGTTCGCGGTCCGGTCGGTCGCCACGATCGCGCCGGCCCGTCCGAGCACGGCCCCCGCGGCGCGTACGGCCCGGCCGCTCGGATCCACGGCGGCGCGCAACGCGTCGAGCGGGACGCGGACGGACGGAGCCCCCCCAGCCGAGGCCGCGAGGCTCCCGATCGCCCGGAAGACCTCCTCGACCCCCGGGGGGGTGGGACGGGCGGAAGGCTCGCCCGGCGGCGGGTCCGCAGGTGCGCGTGGGCCGGCCCGGTCGGGCGCGATCTCCGCACCGCTCCGCTCGTCGGGGGCCGGATCGCGCTCCGGTGCGCTGTCCGGGGCCCGGGACGGTCCGCGCGAGGGGAGCCGCGTCGTGCGCACCCAGGCGACCGCTTCCCCCTTGCCGAGCAGCACGACCGCGTGACCGCGCGGCAGGGCCTCGACCGCCTCGGGCGAGACCGCCCGGCTCATCCGCCCGAGTTCCCGTGCCTCTTCGGGAGAGCCGCGGAACGCGACGAAGTCGGCGACGTTCGTCCAGACCGCCTGGGCGACGGCGGGGGGAAGCGACGAGAGCGCCTGCGTCGCGAGGACGACGTGCACGTTCGCCCGTCGGCCCAGCCGGAGCATCTCGGCGAGGCTCTCGTGGGAGAACCATTGGGCCTCGTCCAGCACGACGAACACCTTCGGGCCCGGAGGCCGGGCGAGGAGCTCGGACCAGAGCAGCGCGAGGTAGACGGAGAGGAGGTACCGCGCATTCGACTCCCCGATCCGGGCCGCGTCCCCCGAGACGATGACGATACGGTGCGGAGCGACCAGGTCCCGGGTCGCGAGGTCCGGGTCCCGGGCGCAGAGCATCCGTTCGAGCACCGGACTCCGGACGACCTCATTCAGGAGCCGCCGCGCCCCCTCGCCGTCCTCGGGCCGCTCCCGTACCCGGTCGGCGAGCTCGCGCAGGACGCCGGTCGCGCGGGGCGGGACCTCACGGTGGAGCCGCGCGCCGGTCGCGAGCAGGGTGTGCGCGTCCACGAGCGTGCCGTTCGGCCAGGCGGCTGCGGCGCGCAGCGCGCGGTAAAGCATCTCCTCGAGACGGGGGCCCCAGAAGCCGGAGTCGGCGTACCGACCGGCACGGACGCGTCGCAATGCGAAGATCAGGTCGTTGAGCCGACGCTCGGCGCGCACCGGGTCCGCCTCCGGGTCGAGGCCCACGCCTTCGAGGGCGTTCACCCCCACTCGGGAGCGCTCGGGCGAAATGCGGACCGTTCGCCCAACGGCGGCGATGCCGAGCTCCTCCTCGAGGGCCCGAGCCGTTTCGCCGAGCGGATCGAGCAGCACGAGACCGTGCTGCTCGCTCACACGACGCGAGAGCGCGACCAGGAGGGAGCTCTTTCCCATCCCCGTCTCTCCCAGCACGACCAGGTGACGGCCCTGGTCGCGCTCGATCGGCGGGCCGACCACCCGTCCCGACACGGTGCGTCCCACCGGGAGGGTGGCGCCGCTCCGGGCATCGCCCGCACACGCCCCGGCGCCCGGTGCGGCGGGACCCGGCAGGAGGGAAAGCAACTCCTCTTCGGAGACGACGACGCGGGGGGGCCCCCACGGGGCAAGGTGGGGCGGCCGGCGGAACTGAAGACCTCCGCCGGCCGTCCCGCGCGCTGCGCGCTCGAGAGCTCGCGCGACCTCAAAGAGGTGGGCATCCGGCCGGTCGTTCGGTGGTTCCTCGAAGAGGGCGACACCGGCGGTCCAGAACAAGGGCCTCGGGATCGGAGGCGGTGGGAAGACCGCCGGCGAGACCCCCGCGACCCCTCGACCCGGAGGTGGGGGACCGCGGCCGGTCGTGAGAACGCCGACGGTGGGGGGCACGGAGTCCCACCAGGAGGGGCGGGGGACCGGCGCGGGCGCGAACGCCGCCTCGAGCACGAGCCCCGGGCGCACCGCCGTGAACGTGAGCGTGAAGAGGTCCATGAGCGAGGCGCCCTCCGCCGGAGAGTGGAGCGCGGAGGGCCAGGGGCGGATCCGACGGCCCCACCACGCCGCGGGCGGAACGACCGTCGGGGCCGCAACGGCCCGTCGCCATCGCTCCTCCCCGTACGCGCGGACGAACACCCGGTCCGCCCATCGACGAGCGTCGCGCCCCGCAATCTTGAGGTAGAGGGCCGGCTCGCTGCCCCCCTCGAGGCGGATGCCGAACGCGACATCGAGACCGTGCCCCGCTCTCACGGCGGACGCGAGACGCGAGCGGAACGCGAGCGCCTCGTCGGCCCGAAACGTTGCGAGGGCCCGGGGACGATAGGCCCACCGGCCGAGGTCGGCGCCGCCGACCGTTCGACCCCGTCCGTGGCCCGACACGCGGTGCGCCACCGAGGCGGAACTTAGGAGCCTCTCGCGCCCCGTGGGCGGTGAAACGTGGTCTCGCGTCACGCTCAAGTAATCGACACGCCCCGGGACCTCCGGCCGGTCCTCTCCGATGTCGTCGCTCGAAGAACAGATCGTGGCGGTCGAGGAGGAGATTCGCAACACCTCCTACAACAAGGCGACCCAGCTGCACATCGGTCGGCTGAAGGCCAAGCTCGCGGTCCTCCGCCTCGAACGCGAGGCCCGGGCGAAGAGCCGGGGGGGCGGGGTCGGCTACGGGGTCCGCAAGAGCGGTCACGCGACCGTCGGCCTCGTGGGCTACCCCTCGGTCGGGAAGTCGACCCTCCTCAACCGCCTGACCGCCGCCGACAGCGAGACCGGGGCCTACGACTTCACGACCGTCTCGATCATCCCGGGCATGATGCGCTGGGGCGGCGCGTCGATCCAGATCCTCGACATGCCCGGGCTCGTTCCCGGGGCCTCGAGGGGCCGGGGGCGGGGCCGCGAGGTGCTCTCCGTCGTCCGGTCGGTCGATCTCGTCCTCTTCCTGATCGACCCCGAGCACCCCAACCAGCGGGCGCTCGAGAACGAGCTCGAGGGCGCCGGGGTCCGGATCAACCAGCGCCCCCCCCGTATCGTCCTCCAGCGGAGCGACCGCGGTGGGCTCACGGTCTCGAGCACCGTCCGGCTGACGCACCTCGCGGGCGGGGTGGCGGCGCAGATCGCGCGCGAGTTCGGGTTCCACAACGGGTCGATCGTGCTCCGGGAGGACGCGACGGTCGACCAACTGATCGACGCGCTGGCGGGCAATCGTGTCTATCTGCCGGCGCTCCTCGCCGTCAACAAGGCCGAACTGCTCACGCCCACCGAGCGAGCCAAGCTCATCGCGCAGCTGAAGCCGGCGCAGCCGGTCTTCGTCTCGGCGCGCCACAAGACGGGCCTCGAGGTACTGGTCGATCGGATCGGCGCGGCGCTGCGGTTCGTCCGGGTCTTCCTCAAGCCCCCCGGCCGTCCCGCGGACATGGAGGAGCCCGTGATCCTCCGGTACGGCGATACCGTGGAGTCGCTCCTCCGACGTCTGCCGAGCGACCTCGACCGATCGTTTCGGGCGGCCCAGGTCTGGGGCAAGAGCGCCCGCTTCCCGGGCCAGACCGTGGGACGCGACCACGTCCTCGCCGATGGCGACGTCGTCACCGTCGTGATCGCCCGCGGGGCCGCGCGGGCCGCGGCGTGACGTCCGGCGGTCCGCGTCCGTCGAACAGGGCGGGCTCGGCCCGTCCCCCGAGGAGGTAGTGCGCCCGATGGAACGGGTCGAGCTTCACCGACGGCGCGAGGTCGAAGAACGGCTCGAAGGCCGTTTCGCTCCGAGCGAGGTGCTCCGCAGGGGGCCGTTCCCGGCCCATGCTCGCGGTCTTGAGGGCGACGAGGACCTGCGCGCCCGGACCCCGGAGATAAAGCTCCGCGCTCGCCCGGACGATCTCGAGCTGGTCCGGCTGCGCCACATCGGCGTAGATCCCGTCCACCGGAGGGACGAGCCCCGCGTACGACCGCACTTCGCGAGCGTCGGCCAGGAGCGGCAAAAGGTTCGGCCAGCGCTCCGAGAGCGCCAGCAGGCGGGCGAACGGCCGAGGGCTGCGTTCGAGCGCGTAGATCCGGCCCGCCGGCCCGACCAGGTCGGCCACGTGCGAGGCGGTGGTCCCGCTCGCCGCGCCGAGGTAGAGCCATCGCTCGCCCGGCGCGGGGAGGGGACCGGACCAGTCGTGGTGCACCGCCGCGCTCAACTTCGACCGTCCCGGCTCGAAGAGCCGGTACGTCCGCCCCTCGGCCTCGGTCCACCGCTCCCCGTAGACGGGAGGCGGCGCGCCGACCGTCTCGGTCCAGAGCTCGGAGCGCTCGCCCGAGCGCGACCGCACGAGCCGCGGGCTCGACGGGTTCGGCCGCATCCGGCGGCCGGTCCTCATCGGCGCCTCCGCACGAGCTCCGAGACCCGGCGGTCGCGTCGGGGGACCAAACGCGACGTAAGGTCGTGGTGGGTCGTCGCGTCCGCGCGCGCGGCGATCGCGGTGAGCGCGGCCAGGCTCCGCGCGTACGCGCCGCGCCGGCCGAGGGGCACGTCGGCCATCCGCTCGGCGAGATAGAGGACGCCGTAGCGGGGTCCGCGTTCGGCGGACGGCCGTCGCCGAGAGCCGAGGAGCTGGATCCGGGAGGCCCGCATCCGTCCGAGCGCTTCGGCCCCCCCGGCGGCCGCGACCAGGCGGGCCGCGACGCGCGGGCCCACGAGCGCCGAGACGTTCGGCACGAGCGCGCGGGCCTCGCGCTCGATGAGTTCGAGCAGGTGGGCACGGTGCGCGAGGAGGCCACGGCGGGCGACCGACCACGTCCCCTCGAGGTCCGCGAGCGCGGACCCGGCGACGACGAGGAGCGACTCGCTCGCCCGTTCCTCGCGGCCG
Source organism: Thermoplasmata archaeon (assembly GCA_021816865.1). Classification (GTDB taxonomy): domain Archaea; phylum Thermoplasmatota; class Thermoplasmata; order Lutacidiplasmatales; family UBA184; genus Lutacidiplasma. The sequence continues at coordinate 155,286 of JAKAWX010000004.1, forward strand.
AGGGCCCGCGCGACTCGCTCCTCCTCGCGCGCGAGGGTCGTCAGGACCTCTCCCGGGTCCCGGAGCGCTCGCTCGAGGCGCAACCGGGCGAGCGCCCGCAGGAACGCTCTCTCCGCCGTGGGCTCGGCGTACGGCGCGGAGGCGCGGGCCCGGCGGAGCTCGAAGACGGACGGCGCGCCCACCGAGCGCCCGGTGCGCGACGCGATGGCCGCGCCCCACGCCGGGTCCTCGGCGAGGAGCCGGACGTCGGGGGGGAGGGATTCGACCGCCCGCACGAGCCCCGCCGGGACGTCCTCGGGCCGAGGGTCGGCCGCCCGTCGCGCGGCTCGCTCGGGGTCCGGGTCGACCGACGCGCCCCCCGCGCCCGGGGTGGCGGCCCTCTCGAGGTACAGAGCTGGCCCGCGCCCGACGACGACCGCGGCCGCCAAGCCCTAGAACTCCGCGAGGGACTTCTGGAAGCGGTGTCGCTCCTCGGGGACCTCGACGGGGTACTTGCCCGTGAGACACCCGAGGCAGAGCTCCTCCGCGCGGAGTCCGATCGACTCGACGAGCCCCGGGATCGACAGGTAGTGGACGCTGTCGGCCCCCACGATCGACGCGATCTCCTCCTCCGTCCGGTTGTGGGCCACGAGCTCCTTGCGTTCCTTCATGTCGATGCCGAAGTAGCAGGGGGCCCGGATCGGCGGGCAGCCGATCCGCACGTCGACCCGCGTCGCTCCCGCGATGCGGACCATCTGGACGATCTCCCGCAAGGTGGTTCCTCGCACGATCGAATCGTCGAGGAGGACCACGCGCCGGCCCTTCAGGAGCCCCGGCACGGGATGGAGCTTCACCCGGACCTCGAGCTCCCGGCGTTTCTGGTCCGGGAGGATGAACGTCCGTTCGACGAAGCGGTTCTTGATCAGCGCTTCGGCGTAGGGGATCCCCAGGACCTCCGAGAATCCGAGCGCCTGCGGCCGCGCCGAATCCGGCACCGGCACCACGAGGTCGGCTTCGACCGGGGCCTCTCGCGCGAGCCGCATGCCGATCCGGTGGCGGACGTCGTAGACCGGTTGCGTCTCGACGATCGAGTCGGGCCGAGAGAAGTAGACCCATTCGAACATGCAATGGGCGCGGTCCCCCGAGTTCGGGATCCGGGACGTCCGGACGATCTGGCCCTTCTCGAGAACGAGGACCTCGCCCGGCGCGACGTCCCGCAGAGCCTTGCCGCCCATCAGCTCGATCGCGACCGATTCGCTCGCGACCGCGACCCCCCCATCCAACGTGCCGACGACGAGCGGCCGGATCCCGAGCGGGTCGCGGAACGCGAAGACCCGGTTGCCGACCAGGAGGACGACCGCGTAGCCCCCGACGATCTCGGTGCACGCCCGGCGGATCGCCGCGTCGAGGTCGCGGGTGCGCCCATACTCGACCGCGATCGTCTGCGCCATCGTCTCGGTGTCGGCGTTGCCGAGGAGGTCGATCCCCTGCGCCTCGAGGCGCCGGCGGATGCGGCCGAAGTTCACGATGTCGCCGTTGTGCGCGATCGCGGCGTCCTCGTCGTGCATCTTTACGACGATCGGCTGGGCGTTCTCGAGGTCGCTCGTCCCGGTCGTCGAGTAGCGGACATGGCCGATCCCGACGGACCCGCGCAGGGAGTCGAGAAGTTCCTGGGTGAAGATCTCGTGGACGAGCCCCATCCCCTTGCGGTGGTAGAGCGTCCCGTGGCTCGTCGTCGCGATGCCCGCGGACTCCTGGCCGCGGTGCTGAAGGGCCCGGAGACCGCGGAAGAGGGACGGGGCGGCGCCTTTCCCCTGAAGCGAGACCCCCACCACGCCGCAGAACTCTCGGACCGCCATCGGCTCGAGGGAGGGCTCCCGCGCTCCCCCAAGTGAGCCACCCGGCTTCGGGTCTTAAGGGGTGCGGGGAGGCGAACGTGCGCGAGCGCCATCTGGGGGCGGCGAGGCAACCGCAGCTCGATACCCCAACGGGGGCCGACGCTGCCCCACCGGAGCGCGGATCGATCGATCCGGTCGCGCCGTCGCGCAAACCCCACCGGGCCCCGTACGAGAACTCCTTACCCCCGGGCCTTGCGACCGAGGGCCGATGGGTCCGAACCGGTCGGCGGACCTAGAGGGGGATGCGGAGCCGCCCAGCGCGGCCGACGGCTCCGCCCGGAGACGCTCGCTACCCGAAGAGGGCGGAGAGACCTTCGGCGGCTTCCTCTTCGGAGACGCCCTTCTCTTCCTTCTTCTCCTCTTCCTTCTTCTCGCCCTTGCCTTCCTTCTTCTCGGCCGGCGCGGCGGCCGGCGCGGGGGCGGCGAACGTCTCGGCCTTCGCCAGGACCTCGGCGAGGTTAACGCCTTCGAGCGAGGCGAGCAACGCCTTCACGCGGGCCGTGTCCGGGGCGACCCCGGCCGCGGTCAGGACCCCGTTGAGGGCCTTGTCGTCGATCGGCTTTCCGGCGGCGTTGAGCAGCAGCGCACCATACACGTACTCCATCGTTCTCACTCCATGGACTGTGGGGACCTTCAGTGGCCTGTCAGCTGGCCGAGCGCCGCGGCCTCGCGCATCGCCTTCGCGAAGAGCGGGCCGATCGTCTCGGGAGTCGGGTAACCGGCCGCGAGGGCGAGCCCGAGAGCGCGCCGGTGGGCCCTCGCGAGCAAGAGCGGCAAGGTCTCGGGCGTGACGTAGCCCACCTCGACCGCGAGGCCGAGGGCGGAACGGGCGGCCCGGGCGAGGTCGGCCCGACGCGCGTCGAGGTCGATCGCCAGGACGTCCGGCGCGTAGAACGTCTCTCCGTCGACCGCCGCGCGGAGCGAAAGGCCGACCTCGAGCGGGAAAATCTCGAGTCGAGTGAGCATCGTGGCGACCTCGCGCGAGATCGTCTCGCCGGCCTTCACGATCACGGTGTCCTTCTTCAGGACGACCTTCCCCTTCTCGATCGCCGCGGGGAACCCGGCGTGCTGGAGCTCACCGACGATGGGGCCGGGCTTGAAACTGGTCGTTCCCGCCGGTACGAAGATGTCCCGGGGAGCGACCTCGCCGCCGCGCGCCGGGGTCGGAGAACGCGTTCGCAGGAACTCCTGGTAGAGCGCGAACGGATTCCCCTCGGTCGAAAGGATCGCGGTCTGGTCGATCACCTGGTCGAGGAGCGGACGCAGGGCCGGACGCTTCGCGGCCGCCCGCTCGAGAGCGTGGCGGATCGCGCTGTTCGTCGCCACCAGGATCGGGTGGTCGCGCTCGCGAAGTTCGCGGCGCATCCCTTGGAGCGCGGACGCCGGTATCCCCCGCACGCCGACGACGGCGGTGACCGACCGGGCGAGGACGCGCTCCTCGAGCGTGGCGACCGCGGCGAGCTTCTCCGGACGAACGGAATCGCGGCCGGGCATCGTCGCTCCTCCGCTCACCAGAGCCGGACCGACGGCCCCATCGTGGTCTTGACGTAGACCGACTCGATGTTCGTGCGGCCCCGCTCGAGCTTCCCGACGATCCGGTTCAGCACCGCATCGAGGTTCTGGGCGAGCTCCTCGGGCTTCATGCCTCGGGTGCCGACCGGCGCGTGGAATGTGCGGTTCCCCTTCGAACGGACGCGGATCGACCGCTTGAGTGCGTTGACGAGGTTCGTCGGGTCGCTGCCCGGCGGCACGGGCCGCGGCATCTTGCCGCGCGGCCCGAGGACGACCCCGAGCCGCTTACCGATCGCGGGCATCAGCGGCGCCTCGGCCAGGAAGAAATCGACTTCGGAGACCATCCGCTTGGCGGCTTTCGCGTCCTTGGCGAGGTCGTCGAGCTCGTTGGCGGGTACGACAACGTCGGCGACGCCGCGGATCTTCTGGCAGAGCTCGGGGGAGCCGAAGACGGCGACCTTCACGCTCTTGCCGCGGCCGTTCGGCAGCGGGATCTCGTCCTCGAGGCGGTTCTTGGGAACCGTCAGGTCGAGGTCCTTCAGGTTCACCGAGACCTCGACGCTCTCGCCGAACTTGCGCTCGGGAGCCTTCCCGAGGAGCTCGACGACCACTTCGAGTGAGGATCGGTCCGGCATGTGCGTTCGCCTATCGACAGTAGGGCGGCGGCGGCGAAAAGGCTTCCCTACATAAGTCTTGGCTTTGCCGTCTACCGGGACGTGGTCCGTAGCCGCGTCGCCGAGCGTTCGACCGTCGAGCGGAGCTCCGCCCCGGTTCGCGGGTCCGGGCGGGCAGGAGCCCCCCGTCGCCGGGGCGCCGGTGCCTCCCCCGCCGAGACGCGCCCCTAACCCTAAATAGGGCGTGAGTCTCGGCGGCCGCCGATGCATTATCCGAAGGTCGTCTCGACCTACTGCCCGAAGTGCCGCGTCCACACGCCGCACGACGTGGAGAAGGTCCGCAAGCGCCCCGCCTCCGAGCTCAAGTGGGGCCAGCGAAGGTTCCGTCGGGCCACGCGCGGCTACGGAGGGTTCCCGCGGCCGAAGCCCGAGGGACGCGCCAAGGCCGTCCGCCGGGTCCACCTGAAGTATCGGTGCAAGAAGTGTCAGTACACCGTCCAGCCGAAGAGCTGGCGGGCAAGCCAGCTCGAGCTCGTGGAGCACCACTGAGGGGGAGTCCATGCGCGGACCGTCACCGTTCTGGGTCGTGAAGTGCCCGGACTGTTCCACGGAACAGACGATCTTCAGCCGACCCGCCACCGTCGTCAACTGCACCGTCTGTGGTGCGACGCTTGCCACGCCGACCGGGGGCCAAGCCAAGCTCCGCGGCGAGCTCGTTCGCGCCGTGACGGCCTGAGCGGGGGCGTCCGGGTCGCATGCCGCTCCGTGCGGAACTGCCCGAGGAGGGCGAGCTCGTTATCGGCACGGTGACGAGCATCCGCAACTTCGGGGCGTTCGTCACGCTTGACGAGTACGCCAAGCGCGAGGCGTTCATCCACCTCTCGGAGGTCGCCACCGGGTGGGTCAAGTACATCCGGGACCACATCCGCGAGGGCCAGAAGATCGTCGCGCGGGTCCTGCGGGTCGACCCCTCGAAGAACCAGATCGACCTCTCGCTCAAGCGCATCAACGACCACCAGCGCCGCGAGAAGGTCCAGGCGTGGAAGAACGAGCAGCGCGCGATGCGGCTCGTCCAGCAAGTCGGGACGGCGCTCAAGCTGAGCTCCGACGAGGCGATCGACCTCTTCGGCGCCGGGCTCGTCGACCGGTACGGGTCGATCTTCCAGGCGTTCGAGGTCGCTTCCGCCGACCCGAGTCGGTTCCAGAAAGAGAACGAGAAGGCCCCGTGGGCGGCGGCGTTCCTCAAGGTCGCGCAGGAGAACATCGTTCCTCCGCACGTCACGATCCTCGGCACTCTCGAGGTGACGGCCCCCTCGCCGGACGGGATCGACCGGGTCCGCGCGGCGCTCCTCGCGGCGGAGGCCGTCGATCCCGAGTCGGTCGACGTCCAGTACGTCGGCGCCCCGCGTTACCGCATCCGAGTGGAATCCTCGCAGTACAAGCTCGCCGAGGAGACGCTCAAGAAGGCAACGGACGCCGCGCTGCGGTCGATCAAGGCGGCGGGGGGGGAGGGGACGTTCGTCCGGGCATGACCGAATCGATCCTGCGCGTGTGCCGCGCGTGCGACCGCTACACCTTCCGTACGACATGTCCCCAGTGCGGAGGCGCGACGCGGACGCCCCACCCGGCCCGATTCGACCCGGGGGACCGGTACGGGAAGTACCGGCGCATGCTCACGGCGAACGCGATCCCGTCGCGGGACCCGAGCTGAGGAAGGACGATGGTCGCCGGAATCCACCGCATCAAGGTCGTGAACGACGTGAGCGACCTCGTGCCGATTCTGCGCGCGGTGGACTCGTCGGTGAAGCTCAAGCTCGTCCAGCGGCTCGGCGAGAGCTGGCTGACGCTCGACGACGTCGTGCAGGAGTTCGGCGAGGAGGGCGAGAAGGCGCTCGCGTTCTTCGAGAAGCTCCGCCTGATCGACACCCGATGGGTCGCGCGCGAGGGACGGCGCCAGCCCGACAAGAGCTACCACTTCTACTACTCGACGATCAACATCGCCACGACCTCTCCGCTCGCCGAGATCTCCGAGGTCCTCGCGATCGCGATGATGCCGCCGAAGGAGTACGCCCGGCTCGAGGAACGGGTCTTCAAGGCGGTCGGCGAGGACGGTCGGTTCTTCTCCGACGTCGCGGAGGACCTCGAGATGTCGCCGACCCGCCTCAAAGGGATCGTCAAGCGCTCGGAGAAGCTGGAGTATCGTGGCCACCGGATCGAGCGGTTCCAAGGCGAGGGCGCGACCTAGGCGAATCCCCGAGGTCTCGGTCCTCCGCGTCGGGCATCGGGCGGGCCGGGACCCCCGGCTCACCACGCATCTCGCCCTTGCGGCGCGCGCGTTCGGGGCCCGGCGGATGTTCCTTCATCCGCCGGACCGGGAGCTCGCGGGTCGGGTCGACGGGGTCGTGCGCGGCTGGGGCGGCACGTTCGATATCGTGCCGGCCGAAGAGTGGAAGTCGGTCGTCCGCTCCTTCGACGGACCGGTCGTCCACTTGACGATGTACGGGCTCCCGCTCTCCGGCGTGCTGCCGAAGATCGCGCGGGCCCCGCGCGTGCTCTTCGTGGTCGGCGGGGCGAAGGTCCCTCCCGACCTCTACCGGCTCGCGACGTACAACGTGGCCGTCGGCCACCAGCCGCACAGCGAGGTCGCGGCGCTTGCGGTCGCGCTCGAGCGCCTGCTCGGCGTCCCGGGGCCGGGCCCGTGGCCGAACGCCCGTCGCGCGGTCGTTCCGCGCGCGCGGGGGAAGAAGGTCGTCGAGAGGCCGGGGGCCCCGTGAGCGAGCCGCTCCTTCCGATACCCTCCCGCGAGCTCCCGGTCTCGGCCCGGGCGCCCGGGAAGTGCATCGTCTTCGGCGAGCACGCGATCGTCCACGGCGCTCCCGAACTCGTCTTCGCCATCGACCTCTACACCCAGGTCTTCGTCCGTCCCGCCGCGGTGACCCGCCTCAACGGGGACGCCGAAGCGACGCGTCGGAACCCCTACTTCGCGAGCGCGCTGGCCCGGGCGTGGGATTCGGGCGCGCCGGTCGAGGTCCGCGCGGTATCGCGCATCCCCCGCGCCGCCGGCCTCGGGTCGTCGGCCGCGTTCGCCGCCGCCCTCGCGGCGGCGTTCGGCGCCGCCCGCGGGGGGGTCGACCGGCCGACGCTCGCCCGGACGAGTTTCGAGATCGAGCGGGGCGCCCAGGGCGTGGGGAGCCCCGGCGACACGACAGCCGTGGTCGGGGGCGGCTACCTCGCCATCAACGGCGGCGAGGGCGAGCCGCTCTGGACGGTGCCGGGCGGATACCACGAATGGCGGGTGCGCCGCGTGCCCGACCCCGGTTGGGTGTGGGTCGTCGCCCACAGCGGGATCCCCCGCTCGACCGCGGACGCCGTTCGGGCGGTGGGCCGTCGGCTCTCCGCGCCGGACGGCCCGGCCCTCCTCGCGGAGTTCGCGCGCGTCGCACGGGACGGTATCCGGGCCGTCGGGGCGGGGGACCGTCGCTCGGTCGCGGAGCTGATCCGGCGCAACCACGAGCTCCTGCGGGACGCGGGTGTCTCGCACCCGCGGCTCGAAGCGCTGATCGAAGCGGCCGCTCCCGCGAGCGAGGCCGCGAAGCTCACGGGGGCCGGAGCCGGCGGGTCGATCGTCGTGCTGCCGATCCCGGGGAGGGAAGCCGAGCTCGTCCGACGCCTCGCACGGGCCGGCGGGCTTCCGTTCGTCGTCCGGCCCGTCGGCGGCGCCGAGCTTGTCGACGCGCCGACCGAGTGAGCCAGGGCCGCCGGTCACTTCCGGGCCACGATCCGGATCACGGCGTTCGGTCCGACCGGCTGGTCGGCGCCAAGGGCCCGGTGCGTCCGCCCGTCGATCGCGCGGACGAAGTTCTCACCGAGGTCCGAGTGGACCCGGTAGGCGACGGCACGGGCCGTCGTCTGGGCGGGAACGAGGAGCGCATCGGGGAGCACGCGGCCCTTCCCGTCGGTCCAGTGGGTCTCGTCTTCGACCGGGTAGACCACGATCCGTCCGAGACGTTCGAAGACCATGCGTTCGAGCGCGGGCTGGACACCGGTCGACCCCCATCGCGCGAGGACCGCGCGCACTTCGTCGAGCGCTTTGGCTTGCGCGCTCGACAGGCGTTCCGGGTCGCCGACCTCGAAGGTCGGGTCCCCCGGCCGGTACCCTATGAGACCGGCCCGCGCCGCCCGTCGTAGGAGGAGCTCCGCGTCGGACGCGGTCGGCACCACGGGGATCGGGTCGATCGCGGCGGCGAGGGACTTCGCGGCCTCGGGAAGCGCGCGATCGGACTTGTTCGCCGCGACGAGCCGGGGCTTCGACGTTCGCAGGAGCTCGAGCGCAATCCGCTTTCGGTCCGCCTCGGACCAGTGCGCGGGGTGGGCGCGGTCGGCGGGCAGGTGCCGCAGCGCGGCCGCGATCGCGGAGGGAGAGATCGACAGTCCCGTAAGTCGTTCGGCGAGGAACTCCTCGACCTTTCGTCCTTCGATCTCCGTTCCGCGGGCGTGGCGGGCGAAGTCGCGGCCGAGGATCTCGGCGACCCACGCGACCAATTCGTCTTCGAGCCAGCGAACCTCGTCGGCCGGATCGTGGCGGCCCGGAGCGTCGATACGGCCCTCGGCGTCGGTCGCCCCGGAAAGGTCGACGACCTGCACGAACCCGTCCGCCGCCCGGAGGTCGTCGAGAAATTTGTGCCCGAGGCCCTTCCCCGAACTGGCGCCCGGAACAAGCCCCGGCACGTCCACCAGGTTCACCGGGACCCAGCGCGTTCCGTTCACGCACTTCGCGTTCCCCGGAGTGCACGCGGTCGCCTTCTCGACATGCGGGCACGGGGCTCGGACGGCCCCGACCCCCCGGTTCGGCGTGATCGTCGTGAACGGGTACGGGGCCATCGGGACATCCAGCAATGTCAGCGCGTTGAAGAACGTCGACTTTCCGACGTTCGGCTTTCCGACGACCCCGACCTCCACACGGCCTCCGAACGGACCTTGCTCTACACGGAATAGTCGGGGGGGATCTCGGAGACGCCCTGTTTCGCGTTCGCGGCCAGCGCGAGGGCAAAGAAGAGATCGCTCAGTCGGTTCGTCCACGCCAGCAGTTCGGGGCGGACCGGTTCCGAGCGGTTGAGGCTCCAGAGCTCGCGTTCCGCACGGCGGGCGACCGTCCGGCAGACGTGGAGCTCGGCCGCCGTTCGTGACCCTCCGGGGAGCACAAACGAATGGAGGTCGGGGTGGGCCGCGTCGAAGCGATCGATGTCCGCTTCGAGCCGATGTACGTGGCGCTCCTCGATACGGTGCGTGGGAACGGCGGCCGACGGCCCCCGGGCAAGCTCGGCCTGGCCGATGTAGAGCTCGTGCTCGAGCCTTCGCAAGACCGCACGGAACTCGGAGAGCCCTTCGGGGAGATCGGCGATCGCGAGCCCGAGGTGGGCCCCGAGCTCGTCGAGCGTCCCGTAGGCGCGGATGCGGGAGGAGTCCTTGTCTACGCGCGGACCACCGGCGAGACCGGTCGTTCCCCGATCGCCCGTGCGGGTGTAGAGACGCGGGATGTTCTCGCCTCCGGCCGCCACTGCAACTGGTCCAACGGAGAACTCAGGCCATGGACGGGACAAAACGAGATGTGCAGCACCTCATTATGCTTGGCGTCCTGTCGGCACAGTCGGCAGATGAACCCGCTCCGTTCGCTCCACGCAATCCCCATCGGTTCCATGTTGCAACCCTTCCCCAGTCCCGGAAGCTAGCGCCGGAGGAGCCCCCGACCCTCCCGTGCCGCCCGACGTCGGCCCTCGCGTCGTTCGTGCGCCGACCGCGCACGATCGCGCAGTGCCGGCACGTGTTCCGCGTGGGTGATCGCGAGCTCCCGGATGCCCAGCGTCAGCGCGAGCGCCACGGCGCTCTCGACGTCGCGGGCGTATCCGTCCTCGACCATTTCCTCGAGCTCGGCCCGCAGGGTCGCGGGTAGCTCAACGCCCGGAGGAGCCGTCTCTTCGGCCCCCTTCCGCACGAGCTCGCGGATCGCTTCGGACCGGTTCGCGAGATTGCGGTGCGTCTGGAACCGATCGAGGAGCGACGCCTCCTCGGACGTGAGGCGCACGCCGAGAAAGTGGGTCGCGGGAGCGTTGGCTCGAGCGGTCCGCACGTGTTTTACATAAATTTAACACATATTTAGACGTTGCTCACCTGACGTTTAACAATAGGGGGCATGGCGTCTCCAAACCCAGCAAGATACATCCGGCGGTAAGGGGAGGGGGCTCTTGGTGCTCCATGAGACCCCTTGTGATCGCCGAATACTCGTCATGTTTGAAGGTGCGGAACGGGAAGCTCGTTCTGAGGCTGCAAGGCCAGAAGGTCGAGCAGGAATGGGCTCCGGGAGCGTTCCCTTACGATACGGTGGTCTGCGATCCTATGGGCGGCTTTGTCACGTTTCCCGCTCTCCGCTGGCTTGCCGATAGGGGCGTAGTGCTGACTCTCCTGAACTTTGACGGGCGGCCGGTACTCACGGCCCTTCCCGACCACCCAATCAACGGACGAGATCGTATCGCCCAGCTGAAAGCCTACTCGAACCCCCAGAAACGTGTCGAGATGGCGCGCGAGATACTGCGGGCGAAAGTCGGTCGAGAGGTCCCACAAGACCTGCGTGACCTCAACCGGCTGCGGATGTGGGAGGCCGAGATTGCGGCTCGATACTGGTCCGACCTTGGTATTGTGAGGGATTACCCTAAGGCTCGCGACCCCACGAACGCGGCCATCAACTACAGCTTCGGCCTCCTCGAGAGCGTCACGCGCCGCATGATACATCGTTTGGGCCTCGAGCCATCAATCGGCTTCCTCCATGTGCCCCGAGGTCCATCGGACGGGAAATCTGCGTTCGTCTACGATGTGATGGAACCCTACCGTGAGACCGCCGCCCGAGTCGCGCTTGCCGAGAGGCCGAGGCGCGCAGATTACTTCGTGATGTTTGGCGGGACCGTCCGGCTGCGCCAAGGATTCACTCAAGCTCTCGCCCGACGCTTCGCGAAGGCGTTTCCCGAGCGCGAAATGGGCGAGTGGCTTAGGCGCCTCACCCTTCGTATGGCCCTGCCTCCGCTCTCCAATCTCCCAGGTCCTCAGCCGTCTCTTCCTGAGCGACCATAGGGCGCCGACCGAAATTCGGCAGGTTGGGTGCACTCACTTCATCGTAGCCGATGTCACGCTCGGGCAAGGTCCAGTAAAGTCGCCGAGATGGATTGTCCATTGCAGTGAACTTCGGCTTGGGGGCGAGATATCGCTTGCCGACCGCTCCGAGACGGATTTCCTTTGGAACACTTGCCCAAGTCCTCGCATGATACCGTGACTGATGGGAGGCCCATCGGTGACCTATGAATCGCTTCAGCACATGAGTAACGGTTTGAGCACCATTCATCCAGCCCTCGTTGACTAGATCCCACGGCACGTTGCGGTTCGCGAACCCCCTCGCTCGGGTAATCCACTCCCCGTCCTTCTGTAGACGATAGACTCCCGATTGGAGCGACTGCATTGCGTCGAAAGTCTCGCACTTCAGGGCCCCGAACTCGTCCGATACAGGTTCAACTTTGCCAAGAGTGTGTCCATCATCTGCTGAATCCAAGAGGCACAGAGGGGAAGTCGAGTAGACGGCATCGGTGCAGAACGAGATGATCTCGGTCTCATCACCCGAGTTGAAGTCATCCAACATCTCCCATAGTCGCGCCCTGGTCATCGAGGTGATCAGCCCGGCATAGCACGGATGGTGAAACGTCGGCCGGACTCGACCCATGTGGCCATCGACCTCCCCAATGCGCATGGAGGTCTGCTGCGCTAGCTTGCCATAGGCCGAATTCTGTCCCACCTTCAACGAGTGCGCCGGACCCGTGAGACCCCGCCGCTTCAGGTCGAGGGTCTGCCGATACACGTCAGCTTGCCAGCCGAACGGAGGGATGTTGTTCTTTGAAGCGATGAAATGCCAGCCATCTGAGAACCTCAGGAACTTGAGCATCCAAGGTTGAATCTCGGGAGCCCAGACCCAGCCGGTTCCTCGGGGTGGGTAGAACACAGCTCCGTTCTCAGCCCTCCACGGGAACGGGTAGAACCGCCATCCCTCAGGGAAGTCCCAGCTGACTCGGTAGAGGGACCACCGTGACCTAGTTCTGAAGCGGAACGAGCGTTCCCAGGTCCCTTCCGAAAGATCGGGTAGAAGCGACATCGCATAGGGGTAGGCCCGATTGATGTCGTACTCGTAAACGGGGCCAAAGTAGGACCCGAACGCCGCACACTCAATCCGTCCGCCGAAGAATGCCGCGTATGCCGCCTTCTCGACTTGTGGCGGTGCCGGCATGATTGTGACGTGATACTTCTTGAACAGGGCGACCGCGAGATTCGCAGGCGAGTAGAAGTCTGATGACTGAAGGCCGGCGTCCTCGCGAGCCGACTTGAGCGCCCTGGCGAGGAGTACGAGCAGTTGCAGCTCGACTCGATTGTAGAGTTGGACAGATCCGTCCTCGAACGCGGCTCGGGTGAAAGCGCCCCGTAGTGCTTTCCCTTCGTGGAGGACTGACCTCTGCAGCGGTGTGATGTTCGGGAGCCACTCCTCGACCGCTTTTTCGAACGAGCAGGCGAAGTAGGAGAACACGTCGTCTATCCTAACCCGAGGACCTTTGACTGGCTTCCCGTCGACGGTCAGGACCCGGGTGATTTCGAACCGCTTCCTGGGCCAGAGTCGGATACGGTACGGGCCGTATAGGCAGCGTCCTGTTTCGTCTAGGATCTTCACGCGGTCCCGGTTCGTCGGTATCCAGTACTCACTTTCGTACCCGAAGGAATAGCTCACGTAGATTGCGGGGCCGAATATCCTCGGAAGGGACAGGAGGAACTCCCAGCACTCCCGCGGACTGAGGCCGTTCGGGTTGTAGACGCTCTCGAAATGGCCCCCATCTGACGCCGCCAGGTAGACGTAGAGGTGCCTCCCCGAATCATCGAATCCCTCCCCGTCGATGGCCACAAAGCGATTTCGTGCCATCGCAAAACCGGCCCTGGTCGTGTGGGTCTCCCCACGGTTGGGTCGGTGGGTGCGGTCGTACTCTCGGTGGTATGCTCGGCGTTGTTCAGCGTTTGCCGCGGTCATGCGTTGTAGATCCCCCTGTAGGATTCCGGAGCGCGTCCTAGGCCCTCGGAGCGGAACCTCTCCCTTGCCGCCTCTTGCTGAGCGGTCAACGGGCGAGGAATCCGCCCCCGGGGCTGAGAACCACGGATGCGATTCGCCCGTCCTTTCTCGGGGACGTTCCAGTTGTGTTCTCGGAGGAAGCGTCGCCAGTCGGCCTCTTCCTTCGCAGTGAGCCGATAACTGTGCCGAACCGGATTGTAGATGGGATGCCACCTTCCTGCGTACTCGGGGTGGATCTGGATGAACCCGTAGACGGCCGAGGCGAGGCGGGCCCGCTCCGAACGCTTGCGTTCGTATTCGGCCAGTGGGTGGGCACGATAGTATCGACCACCTGCCGAGCGAGGCTTGTTCCGACCCTGGTGCTGCATCGTGTACTATGTGGTCAGCCTGGTAAATAAACCGTGGAGAAGGTAGGGGGGTATCAGCTCCGGACCACTGCGTTTCACGTCAGAAAACAGGCCCGAAAACAGGCTCGATGTTGCGAGTATATTATTGGATGAACCAGTTGTATGATCCGTTCGCCCTGGCCTCGGCGAAGTTGCCATACAGATGTTCCAGGTGACATGGAGCCACTCATGGTTTCGACCTTCCTACTATCAGTTTGAACCAGTAGGAAGTTCAGCAGACCGGCGGGCGCCGCGTTTTCACGTCAGAAGATCTTTCACTACTCAGGGAACCCGGGGTGGCTTCGTCTCTTGGGAAAGTGCCCTTCTTGAGGGCCTCAATAGTAGTATGAAGCCCATGATTCGGCGGGGCGAATCGCTCTATAGGGAGGTGCTTGTCGTCGGTCGCCCGCCGGTCATGACATGGGATTTCCGACAGTTGCTCCACCACCGTCCGACACCGACATCCTCTCGTTTCTGTCCGAGCGCTACAGCCCGAGGAACAAGGTCGCCGGTGCGGTGGCTGAGATTGATTTCGCCCGTTACGTGACCTCTCTCGGCCTCGCGGATAGGTTGGTCCGAGGTGGGTGGATCGTCGAACCGAACGCTCCCGACTTCTACTCGAAGAGAGTAGCCGTATTCCCTGCTCCGTTCGGTGGCTCTCCCGCTCCGCCGGCGCCTGTCATCACCGCGGCGCAGTATCTGCGGCACGCCGGCATGAGGAGCCTTTACGCGGTTCCGCTACCGAAGGGAATGCTGGACTTCGACTGGCTCGCTGCTGACATCACCGGACCGAACGTGGGCCCGCTCTCACCGATCCATGACGCGTTTCGAGACTATCCGAAGCGTGCGAACACGCTTTCGCACCGGCACTACTCCACGGACGTATCCCCCCTGACAGTCGCCCCGTCCGAAGAGCTGCAGACGCTCTTTGCACGGGAGTCAATGCTCGATGCGATTCGATCGAGGTATCTCGCGGTGGCGAACGACTTAGACTACCTGATTTGGGGGCGGCACGCGACGTACCCCGTTGAAATCAAAGAGAAGACCATCGCCCACGACGCGTACATGGGAGACTACTTCGGGATCGACATCGGGCCGTTCGCCAAGCTCTCAACATTCACATCTTTCGGCTCGGATCTGAAGGGACTGTTTGTCGTTAGGAGTCTATTCATAACAATATGAAACGTTCTTGTAGTTTCACGCCCATGCTGTCTCCATGGCCGAGCCCTCCGCGGACGCCCTCTTTGTGCGTGCCCTCAGTTCCCTGAACGAGAGCCAGGCCC
>JAKAWX010000005.1 GCA_021816865.1 Thermoplasmata archaeon
ACGCAGCCGACCGGCGGAGGGACCTCGATCACGGTCTCGGTGAGCGACCACCGGGCCTTCTCGGCCCCGGTGAACGTGGCCGTCCTGCCGGGCATCTTCTACGGGGCCGCGACGCGTCCGATCTTCGCGTTCGAGGACGCCCGGGCCTCGTGCTTCTTCGGCAGCCAGAGCGACGTGGCCTCGGTCGTGAGCCGGGTGCAGCAGACCCTCTCCGCGCTCGGCCTGACGCAGCCGATCCAGGTCGAGAACGCCTCCGGCGTCCTCGGAGTGCTCGCGAACAGCCCCCACGCGATCCTTTTGCTCCTCGAATGCGGCGTCGTACCGATTTCGCCGCTCGATCCCTCGGACCTCGCCCTCCGCGACTGGATCGCGGGCGGCGGCACGCTGGTCTGGGCGGGCGGTCCGCTCGGTTTCTTCAACCAGGTCGTGACCTCTCCGACGTACGGGCTCCAGACCCCCGGCTGGGCCGGACAGACCGAGCTCGTCGGGTTCCCGATCGCGAACATCGTCCCCGGACCGCCCGGGATCCCCACGGCCTGGCCCGAGGCCACCGCCGGGACGGTCCCGTCCGAAAGGGCGACGGCGCTCGGGCTGAGCTACGCGGGGGTCCCGTACGGCGCGAACGCCTCCGAGGTCAGTGCCCACGGGGGAGTGAACCTCGGCTGGAACGCGACGGTCGGCTCGGCCTCGAGGATGTCGCTCGCGTACATCCCCGTCGGGGCCGGCGGGGTGCTCTACTTCGGCGGGGCGCTCTGGGCCTTTGCCGGGCCGTCGGTCCCCGACGCGGGAGCCGACCTGGGCTACGACCTCTCCATCCTTCTCGCGCTCGGACTCGCGTACCTAGCGGGGCCGGTCGTTTCGACGTCGGTTCTCGTGGCGGGATGGAGCACGGTCGAGGTCACCCTGACCGCGGGGCCGAGCCTCGGGCCGTTGGCGATCGTCGTGGAAGCCCTCGTGGGCTCGACCCCGGTGGCCGTCCAGGGGTTCGTCGTCCCGTAAGGCACCGCGGCCGGGGCGACGCACCCAAGCGCCCCGGACCGCGCTCGGAGGTGGGGGACGGCCGGCCCAATCCTGAAATGCTCGCCGGGCTCGCCTCCTCGAGGCGATCGCACGCCGACGAACCTGCCGCCGACCGAAAGGCACCTCCGATGAAGGCCGTCGTGACCGGCGGGGCCGGATTCATCGGGAGCCACCTGGTCGACCGGTTGCTCGCCGAGGGGAACGACGTGCTCGTCCTCGACAGTCTGGCGGCCGGGACCCTCGAGAACCTCGGCCACCACCGGGAGGACCCTCGCCTCACGGTCGTGCGGTTCGACGTGACCGACGGCGAGTTCGACCCTCATCTCCAGGGCGCGGACGTCGTCTTCCACCTCGCCGCCTTCGCCGACCTTAGGGAGAGCCTCAAGGACCGCACCGCCGACGTGCGCGTGAACGTCCTCGGCGGACTTCGGCTCCTCGAGGCGATGGTGCGCGCGAAGGTCCCCGACCTGGTGTACGCCTCGACCTCCTCCCTGTACGGCGAGGCCACGCTCACCCCCACGCCCGAGAGCTACGCGCCCACGCAAACGTCGCTCTACGGGGCCTCGAAGCTCGCGCTCGAGGCGTTCGCGGAGGCGTACACGTCGCTCGCCGACCTCCGCCTGTGGACCTACCGGTTCTCGAACGTGATCGGCGAGCGATGCCGCCGGGGCGTCGTCTGGGACTTCGTGCGAAAGCTCGCCCGCGACCCGCACCACCTCGAGATCCTCGGGAACGGGCAGCAGAGCAAGGAGTTCCTGCACGTCTCCGACTGCGTCCGAGGGATGCTGATCGGGTACCGCGGCGCCCGCGACCGGGTCAATCGGTTCAACCTCGCGGTCGACGTCAACCTAACGCCGGTCGACGTCGCCCGCATCGTCACGGACGAACTCGGCCTCGCGGACGTGCGGACGACCTTCACGGGCGGCCGGGGCGGGTGGATCGGCGACAACAGCGTCGTGCGGCTCGACACCCGACGGATCCGTGCCCTCGGCTGGACCCCGACGGTATCGAGCGAGGACGCGGTCCGCGAGATGGTCCGATGGATCGTCCGCCACCGGCCGGCCTGAACCGCCCCCCGGCGCGGTCCGCACCCGGGTCGGAGCGGGGCCGCTACCCTTCCTGCCGGACGCTCTGCCACGTGGCCTGCCGGACGTGGCCGATGAGCGAGTACCGGGCCCGCGAGTAGAATCGCGCCAGCGACTCGGCCAAAAGGAAGAGCCCGAAATCGAGCGGGCCGAGTTCGCCCGTCGAGAGCCCGCGAAGGACGGCCCGAACGAAGAACGACGGCCGTGTGGTGGGGGCCGCGGCTCGGCGGGTACGGTGAAGGTACCACCGCTCGGAGGAGATGACCCGGACCCGCTGACGGAAGAGCCCCACGAGGGAGGCCGGGGGAAGGATGTGCACGGTGAGTTCCGGGAGGTAGAGCGCCCGACGCCCGCCCTCGGTCGCGAGCTCCTGAAGGAGGATGTCCTCGGTCTCGACGTCGTCTTCGAACCGGCCGGGGAACTTGCGGAACACCTGAACGTTGGTGAGCTTCGGCGAGAGCTCGCTGATCAGATGATGGAGCACGTACTCGCCCCTCAGGATCCGGTCGAGGATACGGCGGCCGCTCGGAGCCGGGACGATGCGGGCCCCGGTCATTCCGACGGAGGGGTCGCGCATCGCGTTGACCAGCCCCACGATCGTCCCCGGTGGGAACCGGACGTCGGCATCGACTCGCGCCACCACCTCGGTCGGTGCGGCTTCGATCAGCCGGGCGACGGCTCGAGCGAGCCCCTGTCGTGTCGTCGAATCGAGCACTCGAACGCTCGGCCACTCCCGCGCGAACTCCCGGACCATCGACGCCGAGCCGTCGGTGCTACCGGAGACCTCGACGAGGACAGCCGTGATCCGCGCCCCGAGCGCGACCTCCCCCCGCACCATCGCGAGCAGGGGCCCGAGGTTCGGGCGTTCGTTGTACGCCGGTATGCACACCGTCACCTCGGGGGTCCGGGGAAGGGAGGTCTCCCCATCTCGGGGCCCGCCCGGGTCCCGTGCCGGCTCGCCCCCGCGATCGCTCACTCGCCCTCGTCCCGGCGGGACCTCCGCACGCCCGGAGCGTCCCTCGGCATACTCCGTGGGAGAACGACAGTTCAAAATCGCTTCGGTCCGGCGCCGGAGCCGCGTCGACCGGGAATCGGGTCCCGCGACGATCTCACTCGACGTCGAGAAAAAGACTGCCCGAGAAACCCCCGCTCGGCGTGGTGAGGGTGACCGTAAGGAGCGGCCCCGCGCCCGCGGCCATCGAGAGGGGGACGTCCGAAGCGATCACCTGGAACCCGGGGGTGGCCGAGGACAGGGTCGAGATGCGGCAGGAGGTTCCGGAAAAGACCGTCCAGTTCCAAGTGAAAGTGCCGCCCGCGAACGTCACAAACCCCGGTGCGGACGCCCCGCCGAGGCCGCACGCGTTGTCGGTGGACTGGAACGTGACCCCGACGACGTTCACGACGGGCGGGGGAGAGTAACCGCCGGGGCCCGGGAATTGTGGAGGGGACGGCGTAGCGCTCATCGCCGCGATAACGACGATGAAGAGGAAGAGTACGACGAGCACGACCGCCACGATGGGGCCGGGCGAGATCGTCGGTGGCGTCGATGCCGGGGTCACCGAGGGCAATGTCTGTACCACCGGAGGGGACGAGAACGAAAGCGGAGGGGTCGGCGCCGCCACGACCACCGGGGGAAGGTCCCGGCCACACCACTGGCAGACAGCGGCGGCCGCGGAGTTGGGTCCGCCGCACCGTTCGCAGGTGCGCGACTCCACGAACCGGGCAGGGCGTACGGCGCTCTTAATGCTTCGGAAACGTATAGGGTAGGGAGTCAACACCCCCCGATGGGGATCGGCGGCTGGCAACTGAGGTCCAGATGAACGGTGCGTCCCGCCGCAGCGTTCGGCGCCCTTCGGGGCGGGAGAAGGGTGCCGGGGCCCAGGTGCTCCCTCCCCCAGAGCCGATCCTCAAGCGGCTGCACCCGTGCCCCGCGTGCGGGCATGCTACGATGGACGAGTGCTGGGCGGCCGGCAAGGAGCTTCCCGACCGCAGCCGAAAGCTCTGCATCGATTGCCATGACGAGTGCCGGCCCAAGGTCCGTCGCCGACCGAGCCCCGCAGGGGAGAACCGAACGGCGCCCTCGCGACCGGAGGACGTGCCTCGCCTCCTCTTCGCGCCACGCGGCAGCGGCCGTGCCGGCGCGTGAGATCTCACCGGAGCCGGACGGGATCCTGAGGCGACCCCGGGCCGGGGTGCGCCCGCCTAATCCTTGAGGACGGTCGTGAAGCTGTACTTCGCCGCTTCGGCGTGCGACATCAGGTGCTCGGTGATGTCCGTCGTCTTAAGGGTCTGGAACCCACAGACGAGGCATCGGTAGAGCAACAGTTCGTTCGGGCGACCACCCACAGCTCCGGTCAGCGAAGATCCCGCCATCGGACGTGCTAGCGGATCTCGGTCGAAATAGGTTTCTGTTGGACGGCATAGCGTTCCGAGACCCCTACGCGGGGCGCGGCCGCCGCTTGCGAAGCCGAAGCGAGCTGCGGGCCACGCGCCGCGAGGGAAGGAATACCCTCGTGTCGAAGCCACGAACCCGCGAGCTCGGAGTCCCGCTCGACGGCACCCCGGGCCCGCTCAACGCCCTGACGGACGTGCCCGGGGTCGAGGTAGGCCATGTCACCCTCATCTCCGACCCGCCCGCCCGAGGGGCCGTCCGGACCGGGGTCACCGCCATCCACCCCCGAGGGAGGGACGCTTCCGATGCGGTCTACGCGAGCTACTTCCGCATGAACGGAGCCGGCGAGCTGACGGGGACGGCCTGGATCGAGGAGGCAGGGGTTCTCGAAGGACCCGTGGCGTTCACGAACACCCTCGCGGTCGGGACGGCCCACTCGGCGCTCGTGCGATGGTGGGTCGACCGGGGGCACGACCCCGCGAGGGAGTTCCCGTTGCCGGTCGTCGGGGAGACGTGGGACGGATATCTGAACGACATCGGCGCGCTCGCGGTCGAGCCCGCCCACGTGCTCGCCGCCCTCCGGGAAGCGCGTCCCGGACCGGTCCCCGAAGGCAGCGTCGGCGGCGGCACCGGCACGAGCGCCTTCGGATTCAAGGGCGGGATCGGGACGGCCTCCCGGACGGTTCGGACAGGGTCGGCCGAGTACCGGCTGGGCGTTCTCGTCCAGGCCAACCACGGTGACCGCGGCCAGTTGAGGATCTGCGGCCGCACCGTCCCGGCGCCGCCCGCCCGAGAGGAGGCACCGACCGGTGAACAGGGGTCGGTCCTGGTCCTCGTCGGCACGGACGCCCCGCTCGACGCTCACGACCTCGCGCGCCTGGCGCGCCGAGCCCCTCTGGGTCTCGCCCGGACCGGCTCGGTGGCGGGCGATCTTTCGGGCGACCTCGTCCTCGCGTTCGCCACGGGCCGCGTGCCGCCGCGCGCGCGGGACCCTGGTCGCCTCGCGGAGGGGCTGGGCCACTCGGCCCTCGACCCTTTCTTCTCGGCCACAGTGGAGGCCACCGAAGAAGCGGTGCTGAACGCCCTCGTTGCGGCCGAGACGATGGTGGGCTATCGGGGCCACCGCGTCGAGGCGCTCTCCCACGAGACCGTCCGGCGGTCGTTCCGAACCCCGCGCTGAGCGGAGCCCGCCGCCCCCGACCCGCCTCTCCCAGGACCGGAAGCGCTCGCGCGGGCGTGCGAGGGCCGCCGCCGGGTCGGTCGGCAAGACCTTTACGACCGGCCCGCTCTTCGGCACCCGGGCGCTTCCGCGTGGCCCTCGGCACCTCGGACCGGCCCGAAGGCATCGAGAATGCTCGTACCGCTCGAGGAGGCGCGAAGAGCGGTCGACGCGGCCCCGATCCGGTCGCCCCGCGTCGTCTCGACCTCGGTGACGGGCGCGCTCGGGAAGCTCGCGGCGGCGACCGTGACCGCACGGGAGCCGCTTCCCCGCGAGAGGAGGTCGGCGATGGACGGCTACGCCGTCCGACTGGTTCCGGGCCGACCGGTCGCGGTATTCGTCCTCCGAGCGGGTCTACTGAGATCGACCGGTCCTGCGAACATCGCCCTCGCGGAAGGTGAGGCCTCCCCCATCGCTACCGGCCTCCCGCTTCCGAAAGGGGCGAACGCCGTCGTGCGGGCCGAGGCGGCCCTCGTCCAGGGGAACGCGCTCCGGCTTCGCCACCCCGCTCGCCCCGGCCAGGATGTCCTCGAGCCCGGCGAGGTGATGGAGCGAGGAGAACGCATCCTCCAACGCGGCGAGCCGGTCCGCGCGGCGCATGTGGGGGCCCTCCTGGCCCAGCGGATACGGTCGATCCCCACGTACCGGATCCGGATCGCGATCGCCCCGATCGGGGACGAGGTCCTCCGTCCGGGGTCTCGTTCCCCGGACGGCGTCCCGGATTTCCTGAGCCCGATCATCGCGAACCTCCTCGGCTTCGCCGAGGTTCGCGTCCTCCCTCCGACGGCCGACGACCGGAGCCGAGTCGGACGCGTTCTCGAGGCGGCGAGTCGTCGTTCCGACCTCCTCTTCACGATCGGCGGCTCTTCCGTGGGGCCGAAGGACGTGACCAAGGCGGCGATCGTCGACGTGGGCCGGCTCCTCTTCGAGGGGGTTTCGGCGAACGTCCTCAAGCGGGGCGCGGTGGGATTCGTGCGTCGGACCCCGGTCGTGGTGCTGCCGGGCCAGGTGGTCTCCGCGGTGGCCGCCTTCCACGAGCACGGACTCCACGTGCTGGCCCGAATGGTGGGGCGGGAGACCCGTCGCTACGAGGAGGTCACTCTCGCCCGGGAGGTCCTGGCAGACCACCGGATGGACAGCGTCTACCTCTTCCGGGTCTCGGGGGGGGTCGCGACGCCGCTCCCCTGGGGGGTCGCCCGCATGATGGGACTGCTCCAGGCGAACGCATTTGGCCTCCTCGCGCACGGCCGACGGTATCCGTCCGGCGAGCCGATCCGGGTCCAGCGACTGTGGTCGTCGGGCGGCTCGGGACCCGAGGCCCCGGTACGGGCGCCCGGTTAGCGACCGAACGAAGGTCGGGGTCCCGTCGGCCCGCTGCGCTCGACACGACCTCTCAGGGACGGCCGCGCCGGGTTTCCGGTGCGTTGCGGGGGTCCGTTGCACAAACGCGGGGCGATGGGTGGGATGTCTGCGCAGGGTGTTTGAAGGAACGACCGGCCCGGGCGGGCCCGCGACCCCACCGGGTCAGCCCCGCCGCCGTCGGGAGTCCGTGCGGACGACCGCGAGCCCCGGCGCTACCGCTGCGAGCGCCGGCTCGGAGACGGACGGGACGATCAGCGCCGGCGCCGCCTTCGGGAAGTTCGCGAATCCCGGGTCCTGCCACTTCGGCCGACCGGGCATCACGATGCGGGAGGGCGACGGCGGGACCAGCCGTTCCGGGTCGGCCGATTGAAAACGAGCCCGATGTCGCAAGAGAGCGCCGACGTCCGGGTCGGACAAGAGCCACCCTCGGCGCCCCGTCGCGGTCGGTTGCTCCCGGACCACGTTCGCGCTGCGCAGCCGGTAGAGCTCGGCGTACGTCTTCGTCGGAGAGATCCCGCACATTCGCGCGATGCGGTAGCCCGTGATCGGTCCCGGGGCGGTGGCGAGCGCGGCCAGCGTGCGGACGCGGGTCGCGCTCCCAAAGAGGGCCACGAGTTCCGGGCTCGGTTCGAGCGGCATTCTCGAACAACAGTTAGCGTCGGTAGGGGGTTATAAAGGTAGATACAACGGCGATGGTGTAGCACGGGCTCCCGGCGGCTGCCGATCCGCTCGGGTCGTTCGACCTTCCGTCCCCTCGGAGCCGTGGTCGTCGGCCCCACTGCACCACGCTCATCGAACTCGCGCCCACCGGCTCCGATGGTGGGGGCTCCGCCCGGGTACTTGCAGAACTCGTGAGCGAACGATACGACGGTCCCACTCGAGGCGGCTGTCAGAAACGCGAGCGCGTGGGCGAACCCATTCGGACCGTTTCCGAGTTCCCGGGACCTGTACGTCCGCTTGCCTCGAGCGTGAGAACCCCCGCTCGTGAAGCAGCGTTGGGTCGAGCGTCAGGACCGACCCATGGTGACCGACGCGCCGATCTTCCTCGCTCACCCGCGGGGAGGCGGAAGCACCGGGGTCCCCGAGTTCACCATTTGCTCGCTCTTCCTCATGCTCCACGCGTGGGCAAAGAAGAGCGCTGCTACTAAGACGAACAGCCCGGGGGTGCCTAATGCGATGCCATATGCGAGGGAGCCTAGATCACCGGCCGCTTGAAGTAGAACAAGGGCGACATAGAAGGCGAAGCCCACGGCGAGCAGAACCAAGCCTCCCACCAGGAACTGTGAACTAGCCCGCATCGTGACTCCGAGGGAGTCTCTCGCTCATCAACATAGTCTCCGGACGAGCTCGAGCCGATCAAGGGCTGGAGGCGGGGTAACCGAATGGTTCGTGGGCCCAGTTGCGTGGCCGAGAGCATGCGCCGCGACCGCGATCCGACACCTCGGGGCGTGAGCGAACCGTGCCCTCAGCTACCACGGACCGTGGAACGACCGACCCGTCGGGGTGTGCTCGATCGGCTCGGCCCCGGGTCGATCCCGCCGTGTTCTTATCCCGCGGCGGCGTCTCTCGTCCGGTCGGGGCGGTTAGGCTGCCGGTAGGGAGGAGCGCGAGCGTTGAGTGAGCCGATCTACGATGAACGATACGCTCGGCCCGGCCTGTATTGGGGAAGCAAGCCCACCGGACTCGCACGCGACGTCCTTCGCATAGCGCGCTCACTTCCGCGCTCCCCCCGTACCTTGGTCGACCTGGGTTCCGGTGAGGGCCGAGACTCGATCTACTTTGCCCGGCGAGGCTACCGGGTCTTGGGCGTGGACATCTCGAGCGTGGGAGTCCGAAAGGCGGAGCGGCGCGCGTCT
Source organism: Thermoplasmata archaeon (assembly GCA_021816865.1). Classification (GTDB taxonomy): domain Archaea; phylum Thermoplasmatota; class Thermoplasmata; order Lutacidiplasmatales; family UBA184; genus Lutacidiplasma. The sequence continues at coordinate 8,935 of JAKAWX010000005.1, forward strand.
CGGCTCGGGGTCAACGTTCGATTTCTCGTCGGGGACATTCGGACCTACCGACTGAGCCGTCGGGTGGACGTGGTGTTTTGCTCGGGCGCCCTGAACAACCTCCCTCGTCGGATCCGGGCGGCCCGATTTGAACACTTCAAAGCCCACACCGCGCCGGGGGGAATCAACGCGATGAACGCCGACGTACCGAAACCGTACATCCCACCCTACTCGATGAATCCATTCTCGTCTCCGTTCCGCTCGGGAGAGCTGCTGGGCTACTACGGGGATTGGCAGATCTTGGATTCGGGCCAGGTGGAGTTCGTTTCCAACGCCAGCGGCGTTCCCCATCGGAAGGCGATGGACGTGGTCATTGCCCGGAAGCCGGATCCGGACTCGTAGCCGATAGTGGGGCGTGGTCGAGCCCAACGATCGTCGGCGAGAGGGCGGAGAGGGGCTCCCCGGGGTTACGGATCGCGCCCCAGGTCCGTTCGAGGCGCGGAAGGCTGTCCGAGCGCGACCCGGCGGCCCCGGCTCGAGATGCGCCAGGAAGCGATACCGGCGGCCGCGCCGATCGCCGTCGTGACGAGGAGGAGTTCCCCGACCGGCGCGGTCGGCCCGGCCGACGAGCCCACCGGGGGCGAGGTCCCGGGCGCCGCCGCGACGAACGTCAGATCGACCGTCACGGAGTGGCCGACGACGACGACCTGTCCCGTGGAGCTCGAGACGAGCGAGAAGCCCGGTACGGTATCCACCGCGTAGAGGTAGCTCCCGTTCGGCTCGTGCCATTCGATCGTGCCGTTGGAGGAGGCGAGGATGCTCCCTACGAGGGTGACGCGGAAGGAGGTGCCGGCGGTGAGACCGCTCTCCACGAACCGGATCGGATAGAGGTTGAGCGCGAACGTCACTCCGAGCGCGATCCCCGAACCGTCGATCGTGAACCGGCCGCTCGCCGGGCTCACCGAGTACGAGAGGTTGATCGACCCCACGGAGAAGTTGTACGTCCCGTTCGGCTCCGTGAGCGAGAGCGTGGGGCCGCTGCTCACCACGGCGGGCTGTCCGGTCACCGTCACCGACCAGGGGAGCGACCCGACGAGCCCGCTCTCCGTGAAGGTCACGGGGAAGATCGACCCGTCGAACGTCACGGGAACCGTGACGGCCGAGCCGGCGACCGAGAACTCGCCCGACGCGGGTTGGGGACCGAGGGCGATATCCGCGGAGGCGACGGTGTAGGCATAGCTGCCGTTCGGTTCAGTGAAGGAGAGGTTGGTGGTCGTGCTCTCGAACGACGAGCCGCGGGTGAGGTTCACCCACCACGCGGTGCCGGCCGGGAGACCCGACTCCGTGAAGGAGACCGGTTCCACGGCGACCGCGCCGCTCCGGACGGCGAGGTTCTCGAGCGTCGTGACGATCGGCACGACCCACGACTCGGTGGTCATCGACCACCAGATGTAGATCGAGCCCACGGTCGAGTTGGCGGCGTACCGGCCGTCCTGGACCGCGAGCGCCTCGGAGACGCCGTTGCCGCCGCTCCCGAGCGAGATTTGGACGGTGAGCCGGTCGATCGGAACCGACGCCGCCGCGAACTGCGTGGTGAGCTTCGAGATCGCGACGGGCCACTTCGCGGGGCTCGCGTCCGACTGCGCCTCGATGTCGACGAAGTCGACGACCTTCGCGATGGCGCCGTAGCTCCAGTGGTCCTTCTGGAGGTCCCCCTCGAGCAGGGCCCGGCCGGACGGGTACGCGTAGGCGAGCCGATGGTACTGGTGGCAGATCGCCGTGGCCGAGGTGTAGTAGGCGAGCGCCGCCGTGAAGTTCCAGGTCCACGAGGGGAAGAACGTCAGGCTCGGTTCGTAGTCGATCATGATCCCACCGAACAGCGGGGAGAGCGAGCTCGCCGCGATCCTCACGTTCGGGAGGCTCTCGACCCGAGCGGTCAGGGTGACCCCGGCCGGAAGGTGGGAGCTGAGCTGCTGCGCCCAGGCATTGAGCGTCGCGATGTCGGGGGTGTTGTTCGCGAGGCTCCGGCCGAGGTCGATGGTGTCGCCGGCCTTCAGGAGGTGGGCGATCCCGGCGATGTAGGAGACTTGGCCCGAGTTGTAGGCCTCGAGGGTGACCCGAGCTCCGGTCGGAGCGGAACTCGTGGAAGAGAGGTCACCTATCGACGGCGTGGCATGAGAGAGGGGGGGCAGGGACGAGAGCAGAAGGGCAGCGCAGAGGACGGTCAGGAGGAGCGCGATCCCTCCGAACCGCGTCGGCGGTCCGTCCCGGGGTGCCCGTGGCCCACCGATCCGGTTGAGGGGTCGACCCCGAAAAGGAGTGGTTGCACCCCGCGACCCGCGCGACTCCCGGACGGGAATGAAGCCGGTCCCCGGAGCGACGGGCGCCGCCGACCCGGACCCGACGAGCGGCCCCTGCCTTTCTTGCGCTCCCCTACGCATTGGGCAACTTGGTGTGCACATCCTACTCCTTCCTTTTGGTGCGAGCCCCGAACTCCTTGGCGCAAACCCCGAAGCGCCGGGCCGCCGGCGGGACGGGGCGTACCGCCGACGGACATGATCGGGACCCCACCACCGGCCCGCGCGGGGCGGTTCCTACTGGGGGTTCGAGGGGCGTCCGAACGAACGCTCGTCGCGCCTCAAGACCGGCCCCGCCCCCGAGGCGCTTTCGAGGGAAGAGCGGGCTCGGGCCCGGAGTTCGAGCCGACCGACCCCCCTGCCGGTCCGCGTCGAACTCGTCGTCGTCGGTCTCGGCCCGATCGTCCCCGTCGGCGGCGCGGCCCCAAAGTTGATGTATAACACCCCCGGTCCCCCACCGCCGTCACCGGAGAGGCAGCGGACCATACCGTGCGGAACCTTGTCGTCCTACTGATCACCCTCACCGTGCTCCTCGACGGCGGGTTCCTTTTTGCCGCCGCCGCGCCCCCCGTGCCCCCGCCAGCGTCGCTCCCGGGCCTGAGCGCCATCGGGCCGTCGGGCTCGAGTTCCGTCACCCCGGGTCCCGGCGACTGGCCCACTTATCTGGAGAACACGGCGCACACTTCGGCGAACCCGTATGAGACGACGTTGTCCGTCTCCAACGCGAAGAGTCTCTCACAGGACTGGTCGTTCGCGAACCCGGGTCCGATCAGCGACTCCACGACCGTGGTCGGCACCACGGCCTACTTCGGCACGTGGGCCGGTTACGAATACGCTCTCGACACGTCGAGCGGAGCCCTCCGTTGGAAGACCTACCTCGGGACCACCGTCTCGAGCGCCTGCGGTACGTTCGGGGTCGCGTCTTCGGCGACGATCGCCAACGGCGACCTCTATATCGGTGGTGGGGACGGCAACTTCTACGTCCTCGATGCGTCGACCGGCGCGATCGAGTGGAAGGTGCTCGTCGGCGACCCCAGCCAGGGCTACGCCCTCTGGGCGAGCCCGCTCCTCTACGATGGGTTCGCGTACGTCGGCGTGGCGAGCTTCTGCGACCAGCCCCTCGTCCCCGGCGGTCTCCTCCAGGTGAACCTCACGACGCACAGCATCCAAGCGGAGTTCCCCACGACCTCGAACGGCGAGCTCGGCGCCAGTGTCTGGGGAACGCCGACCGTCGACCCGACGACCAACACGATCTACCTCACGACGGGCAACGCGAAGGTCGGCGTTTCGGAGGCGATGGCGGACTCGATCGTCGCGATCAACGCCACCACGCTCGCGCTCGAGTCGATGTGGCAGATACCTCCGGCCCAACAGATAGTCGACGGGGACTTCGGGAGCACCCCGACCTTCTTCGTACCGTCGTCCGGCACGCCGATGGTCGCCGCGCTCGACAAGAACGGATACTTCTACGCGTTCCGGGCGAGCGACCTCGCCGCGGGGCCCGTCTGGGAGGAGCACCTCACGACCGGCCAAGCGGTCGGTTCCGCCTCGTTCGCGAACGGACTCCTCTTCGTAGGGACGGGTACCGCGACGTGGGACGGGACCAAGTCCTCCGGGGCGGCCTGGGCGCTGAACGCCGAGACCGGGGCGGTGGTCTGGGAGCGGCCCCTCTGGGGCCGGAGCGTCTCGGCGCCCGCCTACGCGAACGGCCTCCTGGCGGTCGACGGAGGCGACCACTTGTTCGTGCTGGACGCCGCGACGGGGGTGCGCCTCCGGTACTTCTCCTGCAACGCAACGTTCTTTTCACCGCCATCGATCTCCCACGCCCGTATCTTCGCCGGATGCATGAACGGCGACGAGGAGGCGTTCTCGCTCCCGTCGGCCGGGGGCTCGCCGCTCAGCATCGCCTCGTTCTCGGCGTCGGTGGACCCGGTCGCGGCGGGGTCGTCGACGACCTTCACCACGGTCGCGAACGGAGGCGCGCTCCCCTACTCCTACTCCTACACGGGCCTCCCACCGGAGTGCACTTCGGCGATCGGCGCGTCCTTCTCGTGCACGCCGGCAGGACCCGGTGCCTATTCGGTCGGGGTGACCGTGACCGACTCGACCGGAGCGACCGCGACCGCTTCGACCAATCTCACGGTGGCCCCGGTCTATTCCGTGGAGTTCTCGGAGACCGGCCTTCCGACGGGAACCTCGTGGTCGGTGGACCTCGGCGGAACGACCGAGAGCTCCGTGACCACGTCCCTATCATTCTCCGAGCCGAACGGCTCCTACGCGTTCACGATCGGCCCCGTCCCGGGAGAGGTCGCCACGCCCTCCTCCGGGACGTGCGTCGTCACGGGCGCCGGCAGCTCGCTCGCGGTGTCGTTCGCTACCGGGCCACCGTCGATCGTCTCCTTCGGGGCGAGCCCGTCGACGATCGCCCTCGGAGGCTCGACCACGCTCTCGACGGTCGTGGGCGGCGGAGTCGGCCCCCTCACGTTCGCCTACTACGGTTTTCCGGTCGGCTGTGCCTCCGCGAATCTGAGCCAGCTTCCGTGCAGCCCCGCCGGCACAGGTACCTTCACCGTGGAGGTCGAAGTCACCGACACGGCCGCCAACGCCGCCTTCGCCAACACCACCTTCACCGTGACCCCGAGCGGCGTGGCCGTGACGTTCAGCGAGACCGGGCTCCCCGGGGGCACTCGTTGGAACGTTACGCTCAACGGAGTGACGCTCGGCTCGATGACGAACACGATCGTCTTCCAGGAGCCCGCCGGCACGTACCATTGGCTGGCCGAGCCGGTCCCCCACCACGTGGCCAGAACTCAGGACGGGTCCGTGACGGTGGGCACGCTCGCCCGGTCGGTCCCGGTAACGTACGTCTTCGCCTACCTGGCCACTTTCACAGAATCGGGCCTCCCGAGCGGCACCCACTGGAGCGTGACCCTACGGACCGTGACCTTAGGCTCGACGGCGACCACCCTCGCGTTCTGGACCCCCAACGGAACCTACGCCTACGCCGTCGAGCCGGTCTCCGGCTACACCGGTGTGGGGTCACCGTCGAGCGTCGTCGTGGCCCACGCTCCGACCTTCCTAACGGTGACGTTCTCTCCCTCCGCTCTGGGTCCGGCACGCGCCCTCCCGGCCGCCACGGGAGAGATATGCGCTGCGGCGACACCGCGTGCCGCGCTCCCCGGGCGGCCGACTTAAGGCAGAAACGGCCGCCAACGGCGACGCCCCGCCGAAAGGGTCGACCTCCGGGCCCCGGGCTCTCCCACACGGGCGCGCGGCGCGGTGAACAAACGGCACTCGCATGGTCTGGGCTCCACAGGCTCGAGTGAGGGGAGGAGGTGCATCGAACGATCGACCCAGAACGGGTTTCCGGGAAGCCGTGGGAGCCCTGCGCGCGCGGCTCGGTCGTAACCACCTACGAGGGTGGACCGCCCCCGGCGGGCGCCCGGAAGGGAGAGAACCACCCTCGCGACACGGGCGAGGGATGGCGTTCGAGGGTATCTCCGATGTGGGACCCGGGCCCCCCGAGCTCCTCCGAGGTCGCTCTCGGCCTCACAGGGACCCTAGGGCAGCCTTCCTACCGCCCCGGGCGGGAGCGCCAGAGGGAAGAAGGAGACGCGCCTGAGGACGAGGCGGTCGTCCCCGGGTGAGGTCGAATGGAAACAGAGCAGACGGTCGTGCTGGAGCGCGCCGAGAAGTACCAGTTCGAGGTCCGGTTCACGGGCAAGAGCTACGCGAACCTCCGTGTCGACGAGGGAAGTCCTCCGGGCACCGACACGGCTCCCAACCCGTCCCGGATGCTGGCGGTGGCCGTGGGCCACTGCCTGAGCTCGAGTCTCCTCTTCTGCCTCGAACGTTCCCGTGCGGAGGTCGGACCCGTGACGACCCGGGTCCGGACGACCCTCGCCCGCAACGATCGGGGCCGCTGGAGGATCCAGGGGATCGAGGTGGAGATCGACGCGGAGGTTCGCGGGCCGGAGAGCGACCTGAAGCTCGCCCGCTGCCGGGAGATGTTCGAGGACTTCTGCATCGTCACCGACAGCGTTCGGCACGGGGTCCCGGTCCGGGTCACGGTGGGCGGGCTCGCCACCTCGCCGCCGGGGCCCGGCCCCGCGGACCACTCACCCTCGGAGACGGCGCGCTGAGAGGTCCCTAGCCCGCGGCCGCCCCGGGGAGCGCCGTAACGGACCGACCGCCGTTCCTTGGCCGGGCCCGCCATTGTAGATATACATCAAGCCCATCGCCCCAGCGATCGACCATGCGGGCTTCGACCCTGGGCTCGGTGCTGGTGAGCGTCCTTCTGTTCTCGACCGTCGCCGGAGCGGCCGTGGCGGTCCCCGTCGGGGCCGCAGCGAGCGGAGCCCTCATGCCCCGGCCCGCCGCGCCGGCGGTCACGCCGGGCCCCGGGTCGTTCGCCCTGGTATCGAACTTCGAGGACGGGGCCCTCGACGGCTGGACCGTCGTCTCGGGGAGCGCGGCGGTCTCGACCGCCGAGACCTACGGTGGGGAGCCGAGCCTCGTATCGCAGGCGCGGCCCGGAGCCCCGCAGGTGGACCGGGCCTCCGGGATCGTCGCCGGCGGTTCGTTCGTCTCGATGCAGGTTGCGATCCACGCCGGGTCGAAGGGCTCGGGGTTCTTCGGCCTCGCGAGCTCGCAGGGGGTTCCCGTCGCCGTGGTCGGCGTCCGGAACGGCGAGGTCTACGCCGGCGCCACGCCGTCGACCGCCTCCGCCGTCGAACCGGTCCCGACCGGGACCGCCCAACCGGCGGGCTGGGTCTACTTCGCCGTGAACGTCTACCCGGTCGACGGAAAGGGCGGGAGCCCCCCGGCCTGGCAGATGGACGTCTTCGTCGACCGCTCCGACCAGATCGCCGCCGCCGGGGTCTCCGTGTCCGCCGCCGGGAGCTACGCCGAGGCCGTGATCGGGACCATGGTCGGGACCGTCGCGTACTCGGACATCGTCGTGTCGAACTACGAGATCCCGATCTACCTTCCGGGGTACAACAACATGGAGGGGTACGGCCAGGGGTCGGGTCTCCTGGTGCAGCTGCTCCCCGCGTTCACCACGCTGACCGCGCAGATGACGCTCTCCTCGTGGAACGTTCCCCAGACCGGGATCCTCAGCTTCCAGATCAACGCGATGAACTACTACGGGACGACCCGGTCGACGTGCAAGGGATTCTTCCAGCTCGGGATCGACCTCGACCCGAACGGCACCATCGCCCCCTGGTACGTTCCCGGGGTGAACTGCTTCGCGCACTACTTCCTCCCGTCCAACAACCCGGCCGTCGGAGCGGGGTTCGCTTCGCCGAGCCCGACCCACCTCTCGCTCACGATCCAGGACCGGCCCGCGACGAAGGAGATCCTGTTCCAGATCGTCGACCACTCGGTCGGGCTCTCGCTCCGGTACTGGAACGCCACGATCCCCTACGACGGGACCGAGTTCTTCGGCTCCTACACCCAGATCGAGTGGCAGCCGTGCTGCTCGAACTACCCGATCTCGGAGTACTCCCTGAACGCCCGCATGTACGGCCTCACGATCTCGGGCGGGAACCTCTCGGCCCCCGAGCCCCTCGGCGCGGCCTACATGCTTCCGTTCATCCTGGACACCCCGTCGTCGTGGAGCTTCACCTACTACGACGGGCCGTCCGCCGGGTACGTCCAGCGCGCCTAGCCTCGCCGGGGAAGGACGTCAGGGGCCGTCGCGCGGCGGCGGTTCCCGTCGCTCCAGCTTCCGGCGGCGGCCTTGCCTTCCCGGAAGGGCCGGCGCGGGGACGAACCGACCGGTCCCCTGGTCCCGCGCGGCGGGGGCTCTGGGGCTCGTCTCGCCGAGCGCTCCCGGCCCCACGGGCGCCGCCGGGGTCGATCCCCAGTCCCCGAGCGCCGCGCCGAACAGGTCCATCGCCCGCCGCTGGCGGGCCGGGTCCGTTTCGAGGTATCTCATCGTGGTCGACAGGTTCTGGTGACGGAGGAACTCCTGCACGGACCGGTAGACCCCGTCCCTCGAGGCCGCCGGCGACTCGAGCAGGGTCCTCTCGAGGAGCGTGGCCCCCGACCGCCGGAACATGTGGGTCGAGAGTTTCACCTCGACGCCGTTCCGCTCGAGCCTCCGCTCGAGGATCCGCATCCATCCGTTCGGTCCTCCCTCGCCGTACGGGACCAGGCGCTCCCCCTTGCGATGCAGCAAGAGCTCGGGCGGAGGCAGTTCCAACGGCCACCGACGCAGCTGCCGACGGACGGCGCGCTCCCGCCATTCAAGATACCCCTTGAGGGCCTCGGGGAGCGCCGGATGCATCGGCATCCAGGCGAGCTTGGGCGTTCCCCGGCCCTTCCCCCGCACGAGGAGGCGACGACCGGCGAGATCGAGGTCCTCCGTGCGGAGCCGGATCCACTCGATCCGCCGGAGCCCCTGACCGAGGCCGAGCAGGACGACGAGGCGGAGGAGGGGATCGTTCCGGCTCACGTCGAGGACCGCTCTCGCCTGGACCTCGGTGAGCCAGCGGACGCGCCGCGGGGGCCGGGGCCGGGGAAGCCCGACCTCGTGGAAGACGAAGTTGCGGGAGGTCCGTGCGAGGTCGGCGAGGACCGCGAGCTGCCACGGGTCGTCGTGCAGCCGGTAGCGGAGCCACCTCGCGTCCTCGGCGCTCCACGCCCGTGGGTCGGCCGGCCGACCCGACCGCCGCAGAACGGTCGTGGCCCGCCGCGCGACCCAACGGTACTGGTGGATCGTCCGCGGAAGGCATCCCCGTTCCTTCTTGAGGGCGAGCCATCGGGCCACCGCGTCGTCGTCCGAGGCCATGCCGGGGGTGGGTTCGTTCCCCGAAGAGCCCACCGACGCTCGCGAACGGTGAAAACTGCGGCCGCCGCGTGGGCCTCCCGGATTCCCGGTGTCGGGGCCGGCTCGAAGAGGAAGGCCGCTCGAACGGGCCGTTTCGGCCGAGTCACTCCACGTCGCGCCGTCGAGGGAATGGGGGCGACTTTCCAAGCCCGGCGACCGCCGGGTCCCGGCGGGAGCGCAGCGCATGCTGGCCCGCGTCCGCGGCGAGCTCGCTCTCGCACGGAATCATCTCCTCGAGGAAGCGGAACCGTGCGGCTGCGTTCCTCGCCTCGAGGTTCCAGTCCCGCGGGCGGGACCTCCCGATGAGCGGGCGAGGTCGGGCCACTCCCGACGAACCTCGGCGAGGGTCCGTAGCACCCGAGCCGGGTCGAGCTCCCTCCTCGCGCTCCAGAGCTTCGCGACCGACAGGAGCCTCACCAGTCGCTCGTCGAGTCCCTTGCGGCCGTAGCCCATCCTGTCGTAGGGATCGCGCTCGGCCGCTCGCTGTTGGGTCGCCCGTATCTTCTCGGCGAGCGCTTCCTCGACCCGCAGGCCCGGGGTCTCGAACGGCGGGAAGGGCAACGACCGAAAGTGGGGCTGCGGGAGCGGTCTCTAGCGGGCCGGAGGGAGGAACGGGGTCCCCGGTAGCCCACGTCGAGTCGGAACGGCGCAACGATACTTATCGAAGCGACCTCCTTCAGGCCGTTCGAGATCTCCCGCGGCTTGACCGCGACGCCCGGAGGGAGGGATCAGCGGTGCAGCCGGTCGGTCTGACGTAGCCGTGCGTAGAAGCCTTCCCTGGGGCCGAAACCGTAGATCATGAGAGTCGTGCCTTCGACCGAGTAGTACATTCGGACGCGCCGAAAGGAGGTCAACCGAAGTCGCCACAGACCCGGATGTCCCGACAGTTCCTTTACCCAGTAGCCCGGCCCGGACCGATGCGGCTGGTACATCAGCCCGCGGATGGCGTAGAGGAGTTCCTCCCGGATTCCTGGGGGGAGTCTCGCGAACTCCTCCTTGGCTTTCGCATGGGGAACGTAGCGGAGGGGCACTGGTCATGTCCCCTTACGGAGGAGCTCCTCGTGCACCCGGTCGAGCTCGCCCGCGGGGAGCCAGCGGCCCTTCTTTCTGCGTTTCTCGAGTTCGGCCAGCCACTCGGGGGGGTCATAGTCGTCGAGCAACTCGATCAGGAACTCATCCCACGTCTTGGAGCCGGTCTTCTTCGCCCGCAGTTCCCGTAGCACGTCGGAGTGGACCGGGATACTCGTCATACGTCCTGCGTTCATTGGCATCGTAATGGTCGCAATGATAATTATAATCTTGGAGGGGGCGTCACGGTTCCGACCGAACCAACGCCCGAGCCCTCGCTCGACGGCTCCCTGCGTGAATGTCGCGTTACGCGTCCTCCCAACGATGATGTCGACCGACCCGGGGGTCGTCGGCGCCCGCACCGTCACTCCCGTGCGGAACGGGGAAGACCGGCGGGCGCGGACGTTCGAGGACCCGCACGTGCGTGTGCTCGAGCCGCGGTCTCAATGTCCGGTAAGGATCGCCGGCCCGCGGGAGCTCCTCTCGGATCCACGACCGCGACGCGGTGACCGTTGTCCTCGAGGAAATCTCCGAGCCAGACCCCCATCGCGCCGGCCCCACCGACTATCGCGATGTCGAACGTGGACTCCGGCTCGGGCGGTCGGCCCCGCAGGACCTCTTCCTGAATCCGCAGCGACTCCTCGATGATCCACTGCGCCAGGGCCTCCGAACGGCCCGGCGGGACCCCCCACGAATCGAGCCGTTCCCGCCAACGAGCGATGACGTTGCTTTCCACGGAGTACTCTCGGAGCGCACGGCCGGTCTCCGCCTTCGCGGCACCGATCCGCTGGGCCAACCGGAACCGCCGATCCAGAGCGTCGAGCATAGCGACGTCGGCCTCCCTCACTTCGGAGCGCAGACCGTCGAGTCGATCTCCGGCGAACATCCGGCGACCGGACTCGGGACCGGTACATAAGCCATGCTAAGCTATAGCACGGGTCCGTTCACGACCGGGGCGCGACCTGTCGTCGCCGGGCCGGAGGGCCTCCTGCTTGCCGCCGTCTGGGCGGCCCACGGCACGATTGATCTGCCACCGCAGCCCCGCGGAATCCCGTCGTGCCATGGGGCGACCGCTCCCCCCCAGGGGTAATCGGTGGGTAACGGAGAGACGCTTGATCCCCGCGGGGGCCCAAGCGCATCCCCTTCGGGTCGACTCCCGCACGGAACGCGGAGCAGAGGGAGCTTAATCTAACCGAACCGGTCCCCGGGTCGTGCCCTCCGTCCGTCGCCTTTCCGCCATCATGTTCACGGACACGGTCGGTTCGACGGCGGCCGCACAGGCCAACGAAGCGCTGGCTCTCCAGCTTTGGGACGAACAGGCCGGGCTGCTTCGTCCCCTCTTCGGGGCGTATCAGGGACGCGAGATCAAATCCCTCGGCGACGGGTTCCTGGTCGAATTCGAGAGCGCCCTGCGGGCCGTCCAGTGCGCGATCGACATTCAGCAACGTGTGCACGAACGCAACTCGCAACCCGGCGTGGCGCCCCTGCGGCTTCGCATCGGGGTGCACCTCGGGGACGTCGAACAACGCGAGTCCGACATCTTCGGAGACGCGGTGAACGTCGCCTCCCGCATCCAGCCGCTCGCGGTCCCGGGGGGAGTCTGCATCTCGGGGGAAGTGTTCAGTCAGGTCCGGAACAAGATCCCCAACAAGTTCGAGAAGCTTCCGCCGACCGTGCTGAAAGGCGTGGAAGCCCCGATGGACATCTACCGCGTCGTGCTCGCTTCGGCGGCCTTCGAGGTTCCCCCCGCCCGGCCGGGACCTCGTCGCCTGGCCGTTCTTCCGTTCGCCAACATCAGCCCCGACCCGAAGGACGAGTACTTTGCCGATGGCCTCACGGAGGAGATCATCACGGTGCTCTCGCAGCTCCGAGAGCTTCGTGTGATCGCCCGGACGTCCGTGGCGCGGTACCGATCCACCACCAAATCGGTCGCCGAGATCGGCGCCGAACTGGGCGTGGACGTGCTCCTGGAAGGCAGCGTTCGGAAGGCCGGTGACGAGCTCCGGATCACGGCGCAACTCATCGACGTCACCACGCAGGAGCCCGCATGGGCGAGCACCTACGACCGGAAGCTCGAGAAGGTCTTCGTCGTACAGGCGGAGATCGCAAAGCAGGTGACGGAAGCGCTGAAGGTCGAGCTCGGAGCGAACGAAACCGCCCGCCTCGCCCACCGGCCGTTTCCGCGCCCGGAGTCGTACCTCGAGCTCCTGCAGGGCCGCACGAGCATGCACGGCATAGCGGAAGCCGACCTGAGAGCCGCGAAGGATCACTTCGAGCAGGCGATCCGCCTGGACGACCGCAACGCCGCGGCCCACGCCGGTCTCGCCGATGTACATCGGTTGCTCGGAAGCGTCTACCGCCACCTACCGAAGGCGGAGTGGGAGGCCGCGAGCCGAAAAAGCGCCGCGAGGGCCATCGAGCTCGACCCGGACCTCGCGGAGGCCCACTCCTCGTTCGCGTGGGTCCTGTGGGACGATTTCGAGTTCACGGCTTCGGAGAACGAGCTCAAGCGGGCGCTCTCGCTCAATCCGAACCTCGCCTGGGCGCGAGGGTTGTATGGGAGCGTGCTCGCGGACGAGGGTCGCTCGGAGGAGGCCCTGCACGAATTCACGCTCACCGAACAGCTCGACCCCCTCTCCACCCTCTTCCTGAGCGAGAAGTTCAACCTCCTGGTCGGACTGCGGCGGCTCGACGAGGCCCGGGCCACGCTCGAGAAGCTCGGCCGGGCCGAGGATTCCGGTATCCTCTATCACAACTGCTGGGCCACCCTCGGCATCGCCCTCGGCGACCGGGACCGGGTCCGGCAGGAGCTCGACTGGCTGAACGCGAGCCTACCGGGTCGGCCGGACGGTACGACGGCCTACGCGATGTACGCCGCTTGGACCGGCGATGCCGCGCGCGCGCGGGAACTGCTCGGGCCTATCGAGGCGCTCCCGGAGGAGGACCGGCCCTACACCTCGATCGCGGTCACCTACGCCCTGATGGGGGACCTCGACGGTTGCTTCCGCTCGCTGAACCGGGCCGTCGAGGCGAAGCGCTTCAGCCCCCGCCAGTGGCGGATCGATCCGCTTTGGGCCAAGCTGAGGAGCGACCCAAGATTCGAGGTACTGCTGAAAAAGGCGAACCTGGAGCCACCGCGATCGTCGTGACGTGAACCCCCATCGCCGGGACCGGCCCGTGCGACCGGGAGGACGAGCCCCGTCCCCACCGTGGTGCCGGCCCCGTATCGTGCGATCGCGGCGTGCGACTACTTGGACTCCTCCGACGCGGGTTCCGCCCACTCGCGCATCGGTGTCCGTCGGACCCCCGCCACGCGCGCCAGCGCATTCTTCGTCCCCTCTTTGGCCAAGCGGGGGGCGTGCGCCACGTCCGTTTCCACGTCCTTGCCGATCCCCTCGAGCGCGCGACCCAGGTCTCTCAGATGCTCTCGGATCCGTGGTCCCTCCGTCTCGTCGGTCATGGTCCCTCGACCGCGTCTCGGGCGTTCCGGTCCAAAAACCTTGAGATACTCGGGAAACAGGATCCGGCGATGCCCGTGGGAAGGCGTAGGGCGTCCCCGCGCAGGAGGGGGGAGGTTTGGTGTCCTCCCGCACCGGGAATCGACGGGAGCGCGGCCGGAGCCGGGGCTCCCGCCCTTTCCGTGCGGAGGACTACGAAGCCCACCGCGGGACCCTCCCGCACCGCGCCGCGCGGCCGAGCCGCCGTCCGGGGTACGAGCGCTCGCATCGGGCGAAAGGGCCAGAACGGACCGGAGCTCGAGACCGGGTCCGAGGAGTAGACGGATGCTCGGCCCGTCCGTCGGCCTCCAAGACGGCGGTCCGCCCGAAGACGACGCTTCGCGGGTCCTCCGTTCCTTGCCGGTCAACGGACGGTGGGGACGGTCGAGGGCGTGCTCTCCTCGGCCGGCACCGGTCCCAGGTCGACCAGCCGGACGGCCGCGCGGCCGAAGAACGGGGTGACCGCGATGAACTCGTGCCGCAGCGTCTTCGTGGGAAAGAGTTCCACGAGCGCGCGGTACTCGCCGTTTTGGTGCCACCCGGGGTAGTTGAACAGCTCGTCGAAGAGGAGGATCGATCCTCCTCGCAGGCGCCCTTCCTTCAGCAGCGTGGACAAGACGAACCGGGTCGAGGAGTAGAGGTCGCAGTCGATGTGGACGAACGCGGCCGCTCGCTCGTGGTGGCGAAGGAAAGGCACCAGGGTTTCCTCGAACCGGCCTTCCACGAGGGTCACGTTCGGTTCTACGCGCGGGAGCTCGGACTGAGCGTACTCGCCCGCTCCGACGCCGGTTCGCCAGGGTTCCGGTAGCCCCTCGAAGGTGTCGAATCCGTAGAGCCTTGCCTCGGGGATCCGCCGACGGAGGCTCCGGGCGATCTGGTTGGTGGACAATCCCCCGGCCACTCCGAACTCAAGGTAGAGACCGGAGGGAGCAGCCTGACCCACCGTCCAGTCGCGTATCAGATACGGCGAAGCCAGCCGTGCGACCGTCGGGGGAAGCCGCCAGACGAACTCCGTGGCCCGGAGCCTCGAGTCGAAATCTTCTCCCTGTCCGTAGGCGTAGGGATGGAACAGGGCCAGGAGAGGGTCTCGCACCGGAGCGAGCGGGTTCAAGGTCGACCAGACTCTGTCGATCGCCCGGTTGGCACGGTCGTCCATCGGGTGCTCGGGCCCTCACGAGCGTACCCGGCGCGGCGCTAAAGGGTTCCCCCGGGACGGCCCCACCGGGTCGGAGCCGAATAGACGCCGGGAAACCACGAAACCCCGAGATACGGCCAGGATCGGGCACGGATGGCGCTCGATGGCCCGACCTCAGTCCGAGATCGCTCCCCGTCCCCCCGCAGATACCTACCTGGGCGGACTTCGCCGAATCCATGGCCTCGGGCCGGGACCTCCGCGGGCGCCCCCGGGTCGCTGCTCGCTGGCACGCGGACCCTCTTCCTCGCCCGATTTCCCAAAGAGGTCCCGATACGGACCGGATTCTCCGTCGCCCCCTACCACGGTTCACCTGGCGGCAGTTCTTGGCTGGGGGGTCCCGGGCCACGAACCCGCCGAGCCGCAGCGTCAGTTATGTACTGTCGGGCCCTGTCGCCACGGGAACCATGGCGAGCTTCAAGTGCGCGGACATCGGGATGGCGTGTGGCTTTGAGGTGAAGGGAGCGAAGGATGCGGGCGAAGTGATGACGATCGCGGCGGCCCACGCGAAGTCCTCCCACGGCATCAGCAACCCTCCGCCCGACCTCGTGGCCAAGCTGCAGAAGGCCATCAAGGCCTGAACGCGGAATCCCATCCGATCGACCCCATCCTCCGACCGGCCCGCGTACGGTCTTCGGGGCCTACGGTCGAAGGGCCGGTCCGACCGCCCAACGCGTCGGATCGCCGGCGCGGGCGATCTCCGCCGGTAAGGTCGACGGGTACGAAGGTCGGGGTCCCGCCGACCCGAGCGGGCTACGCTGCGCCGCACGTCGCGAGCACCGTCGTGATGGCGAGCCGCACGCCCGCGCGGCCGGGTCGAGCCCGGTGTCCGAGCCGCGCCAGCACCGCCGGGCCCCGAAGGCGGCGCAACCGACGGGCCCGAACGCAAGGGCGGTCCCGATGCGGACGGTCGAACTACGGCCCGAGAGGATGACTCCGGGGTGGGGGCCGCCCATCGCCATGGAGTCGCTCACGGTCGACCTCCACGACCGCTCTCGGTGGACGAGAGCAAAGCAAATACCCCGCGACCCTTCCGGCGTTCGTGCCGGGATACAGGCGACCGTGCCGGTTCTGCGGCCAGCTCGTTGACGAGAACTCCACGGCATGTCCTTTCTGCCACCGGGGTCACCCCCTGCAAATGGTCTGCCCGTACTGTTTCGCCCCCGTTCAGCCGGCTTGGACCGTGTGCAACACCTGCTCGAAGCCGCTCTCCGCGCCGTGCCCGCATTGCGGGGCTCCCGCGGGACCGGACGACGACATTTGCGCCAAGTGCCGTGCGGTCGTCCGATACCGCTGCCCGGCGTGCGCGGCCGTCGTCGCTCCGTCGGTGAAGCGGTGCGAGCGCTGCGGAGCGAAGCTGAAGGAGTTCTGGAAGTCGCAGGGCCTCTGAGATTCTCGGGCCCCGGACTCCGGGATTTAAGAGGGGGAACCCATCTCCCGCCGGAGAGTACATGGCGCTCCTCGACCACCCCAAGAACGTCGATGACCTGAGCGGCGACCGCGGGTTCCAGTGGAAGTTCCACTGCGACGTCTGCGGGTCCGGATACGACACGACCTTCATTCCGTCGAAGAGCCAGGCCTCGGCGCGCCGTCTGGGGTTCCTCAGCTCCGGTCTCTCCTCTCTCGGGAGCGTCGCGTCCGGGCTCGCCGGCAATGCCGGTGGAGGGCTCTACGGTGCCGGTCAGGCGGCCGGGGCCGCGAGCCAGTTCCGGGGGATGTCCGCCGACTGGCATCGGGAGCACGACAACGCGTTCCTGCAGGCCGTCAACGAGGCGAAGGTCCACTTCAAAAAGTGCCCGAAGTGCAAGAACTACGTCTGTGCCGACGACTGGAACGACGAAGCCGGCCTCTGCACGACCGACGCGCCCTCGCTAGTGGCCGAAATGCAGGCCGCCAAGGCCCAGGCGCGCGTCGAGCAAATGCAGGAGGCGGTGAAGAAGCAGGCCCTCTTCGACGGGGACACCGCGACCGACCGCTCGACGCTCTGCCCCACGTGCGGGAAGCCGTCCGGGGCGGCGAAGTTCTGTCAGAACTGTGGCGCCCCGCTCGGCTTCAGGATCTGTCCGAAATGCCAGCACCAGAATCCTCCCACCGTCAACTTCTGCGGCGAGTGCGGAACGAAGCTCGGCTGACCGGGGCGGACCGTGTGCGACCTCTGCAGCTCCGATCCCGCGTGCTCGGACGGGCCCTGCTCGCGCGACCCATCGGCGTGTGCCTGCTCGTTGGCCGGGCCGCCGCGGTGCGCGACGTGCGGACACGAGTGCGCTCCGTGGTGGTTCGGCCTTTCGGTGATCGGCGGCCCGTCGTTGGTCAATGACTTCCTCGGGGGCGACGGCAGCGAGAGCGGCGGTTTTGGCCGCTTTCCCGCCACGAAGGCCGAGCTCCGGGCCGCGCTGCGCGAAATCGTCGAGGAGCAGGACGAAACGACCCTGATGGCCGACGCCGACTGGTTCGACGCCCACCTCCCCGAAGGGACGTACCGGGACGCGGGCGAGGTGATGGTCGCGCTCGCTCCGTCGATCTCGGGCCTCCCGATGCCCGCCGGGAGCTGGGTCCGGGACACCCCGGTCCGAGCCCTCCCCGCGGGCATCGCCCTCCACGTGCCTCCGGGACAGGTCGCGGTCCTGCGCAGCGGACGCGGGGTCGCGTTCGACGTTTTCCCGCCAGGACAGCACCGACTGACGAGGGACTCGGCCCCCGAGGCGGCTCGCGGGTCCCGGCCGCCCGCGCCCTCGTTTCCCCGTTCGGTCCTCGACGCCTCTCCGGTCTTCCTCGACACCGGTGACCGAACGGCCCAGGTGATCGTCGCGGCCCGGTCCTCGGCCGGGTTCCCGGTCGGTGTGCGGGCAACGGTCGTGTTCTACGTGGCCGACGGAAGGAGGTTCGTCGCGTCGCGGGCGAACCGGAGCTTGGTCCCTCCGGCCCCGGACGACAAGTTTCTGTCGGCGCTGCTCGAGCCGAGCCTAGCTCCGCTCTTCCGGGACCGAGGGGCCGAGGCCGTCGCCGGGGATCGACCTCGGGTCGAGGCGGCGATCCGTTCGGGCCTCGAGGGCGTCGGGCTCGGAGTGCGGTCGCTGCGGATCGACCACGTGGGCTCGATGCTTGACGCCCCGGCGACCGGACCGAGCTTCGGCGGGGCGCTCGCGAACATGCCCCCCGAAGTCCGGGCGCAGTTCGAGGCGCGAATGGCGGAAGCGATGCGACGTCGGGCCGCCACGCCGTCGCCGCCGGGTCCTCCCCCGCGGGGTCCACCGCCCGGGAGCGGCACGAGCGGGCCGTCGGGCGCGGGCGGGCTCGCCTGCCGGGCGTGCGGCCGTGCGAACCTTCCCGGCACGAAGTTCTGTGGCAACTGCGGACAGCCCCTCGCGAGCCGACGCAGCTGCCCCGCGTGCGGGAAGGAAATCGGTCCCGACGTCAAGTTCTGCGGGTCGTGCGGTCAGCGTCTCCCGGCGTAGACCGCGCGGGGGAATCGCGACCCGGAGCCGATCCCACGCTCCGACCACATCCTACGGCCGGGCGCCCTCCCGCGCGGCGGGTGAACGCCCCGGATCGGTCGCCTTCGAACGACCCCACTCGCGGCACGCACCGGTCGTGAGCGCCCGTTATCCCTCCCCGAGCCTCTGCGCGTACGTGCTCGACCGACCCGGTCCACTTCCCGGCGACCGGGACGGCGATCCGGTGATCACGGCTCGCGCTCTCCGCCATTCGTACGACGGCCACCGCTTCGCCCTCGAAGGGATCTCGTTCTCCGTCCGGCGGGGCGAGGTCTTCGGCCTCCTCGGACGGAACGGCGCGGGAAAGTCCACGCTCATCAAGGCGATGACCACTTTGATCCAGCCGACCTCGGGCTCGTTGCGGGTCCTGGGGATGGATCCCGCCCGGGACGGCCAGAAGATCCGTCGCCGCATCGGCGTGGTCCAGCAGGGCGAGTCGTTCGATTTCACGACGGTCCAGGGGAACCTGGACGTCTACGGCGTGCTGTGGGGGGTGCCGAGGGCCGAGCGGGCGCGTCGGCGCGAGCAGCTGCTGGCGCAGTTCGACCTCGGGGAGGTTCGCAAGCGACGGGCGTTCGACCTGTCGGGGGGGCAGAAGCGGCGGGTCCAGGTCGCGCGCGAGTTCATGCACGACATGGAGATCCTCTTCCTCGACGAGCCGACCGTCGGCCTCGACGTCATCATGCGGCGGGCCCTCCTCGACTCGATCCGCGCCGAGGTGCGCCGCGGCCTCACGGTCGTGTTCACGACCCACAATCTCGAGGAGGCGGACTACCTCTGCGACCGCGTCGCCGTCCTCGACGAGGGCCGGATCCTCGTCCAGGACGACCTCGAGAACCTGAAGCGCCTCTACGGTGGCAAGAAGACCATCGACCTGACCGTCCGCGACGGCGACGCCGCCCGGTTCTATGCCGCCCTCTCCGATGCCCTCGGCGCCCGGGCGTCCGTCCGCCCGAGCGGGGGCTCCGCCGTGATCCTCACGGACGACCCGAGAGCGACGCTCGCGTCGATCGTCGAGCTCTCCCAGACGACCGGGGTGCAACTGGAATGGCTCAACGTGCGGCTGAACACGCTCGAGGACGTGTTCCTCCGTTCGGTGCGACACGAAGGAGGCGAGGACCGCGGCGCTGCCTAACCTCCTGCGGCTCATCTACCGCAACATCGTCGTCAACACCGACCCCGGGAGCCTCGTCATCCTGATCGGCCTCCCGGGGCTCTACCTCGTCTTCTTCGGTTTCGGGTTCCAGTCCATCACGTCGTCGTCGGGGTCGGGGACGAGCTACCTGACGTTCCTCACGCCCGGGATCCTGGCGTTCCAGGTCGTGATGGCCGGAACGGTCGGAGGCGGGATCCTCTGGGCCGATCGACGGTGGGGCATGCTCGCCCAGCTCCTCTCGGGCCCGTTCACGCGCCTAGAGTACCTCCTCGGGATCATGCTCACGTCGATGATGTTCGGTCTCGGGGGGGCGGTGGTCATGCTCGGCGTGGCGTATGCCCTCCTAGGCTCGATCCCGACCGGCCTCTGGGCGTTGCTCGTGATCTTCGGTTCGATCACCCTCGGCTCGATCTTCTTCGGAGCGCTGATGCTGCTCCTCGCCGCCGTCCTGAAGTCGAACACGGCGTACAACAGCGTACAGATCCTCCTGATCTTCGTCGTGAACTTCGCCAGCACGGTCTTCTATCCGCTGACCGGAGGGCTCCCGCTCGCCCTGCGGGCGCTGTTCGAGGCGAACCCGCTCACCTACGTGTCCGATGCGGTACGGGGCGCGTATGCGGGAACGTTGACGATGACGGACGTGTACCAGATGACCGTGCTGGTGGCGGAGACGGGCCTCGTCCTGTTCCTCGCCGTGAGGGCCTACATGCGTTCGGACCTCTCGTACGAGTGAACCTTCGCCGAGCGACGCGCGGCTTTCCGAACCCGTTCTCGGCGTTTCGGGTCCGGGGACGCGCGGCGCTAACTACTGCGGAACGATCGCCGCGCGGGGGTGGGGCTGTGCGGGCAGCGCTCGGGCGATGTCCGGTCCGCGTGCGACCGTCCGCACGCCGACGTCCGTCGCCGCGAGCCCGCCGCCGCGCGGACGCCCGAGCCTAGAGCCGAATGTCGGCCGTCCAGCCCGTCGTCCTTCGCAGCCTCGCCCGGAGCCTCCGGAACGTTCGCGGTGGGAAAGCGCCGGTCCTCGCCGGCCACAAGCTGCTCTACCGCTGCAATCTCGAATGCGCCATGTGCCCGTTCTGGCGACGGAACGACGAAGTGCTCCTCGGTCTGGCCGACGAGGTCCGCGTCATGGAGGCGTTGGCGCGGGCCGGGGTTTCGTTCCTTGGGTTCGAGGGCGGAGAGCCGCTGCTCCGACACGACCTTCCCGCCCTCCTCGAGGAGGCGTACGGGCGGTTCCACACCTCCCTCGTCACGAACGGCTGGCTGCTCGAGCACCGACTGCCCGAGATCGCGCGCCACCTGGACGTGCTGTGCGTTTCGCTCGATGGCATCGGGGCGACGCACGACCGCCTGCGGGGGACCCCGCGGTCGTTCGAGCGGGCCGTCGCCGGGATCAAGGCGTCCCGGCACGAGGTGCCGACCGTCATCAGCCACACGGTGACCCGGGAGAACCTCGAGGACGCCGAGCGCGTCGTCGACCTCGCCGAGGCGCTCGACGTCGGCGTCACGGTTCAGGTCGCCTACGACTACCGGGGTGCCGACCCGATGGCCCCCGCTCCGGCCGACCTCCTTCCCACGATCGAGCGCCTTCGCGACCGCAAGAGGTCGGGGGCGCCGATCATGGAGTCCGTGGAGTACTTCGACGCGATCGTCGGCTCCTGGTACCGCGGGACGCCTTGGCGCTCTAAGCCCTGGCTCACGATCAACGTCGACCCGTCGGGCCGGATCGTCCTGCCCTGCTACGTCCTCCAAGAGTATCAAGGTGGCCTGCCGGCGTGGGAGGTCGACATCCGCCGGCTCTGGAACTCGTTCGACTGGGCGCCGTACGCGGCGTGCAACCGTTGCGCGCTCGCCTGCTACCTCGAGCCTTCGCTCTTCCGATGGACCAACCTCGCCCACCTTCGGGAACGGGTCGTCGGGGCGACGTGGCGCTACGCGCGCCGCGCGGCGTGGGCTGCGGTGCATCGAAGGCCGGGCGGCGTGGTCCCGACCGGAGGCGGGGGCGCCTAGGAGGCGCGCGACGGCCAACGGGGCAGGGTCTCCGGACGCCGTTCCGTCTCACCCGCCGCTCCGCAGGGACCGCCGCCACACGGGCTTGCGAGTGGCGTGCGACTCGTCCGGCCACCGGTAGGCTCATAAACTCGCCTCCCGGTACCGCACCGTGGGCCGGGTCCGAGACCCCTGAGCTGGCGGTCGTCGACCTTCGCCCCCCGGGAAGATGAGGCCGTGACGTTCCGGAAAGCCCTGCTCTGCACGCTGGGTCCGAGCTCGCTCAACCCCAAAGTGATCGCCCAGCTAGAAGCCGCGGGCGCCACGACGTTCCGGATCAACATGTCGCACACGAAAGCGCGCGACCTCGAGCGCATCATCCGGAACATCCAGAAGTACACCCGGGTGCCCGTGTCGATCGACACCGAAGGCGCGCAGATCCGCACCGGCGAGATGAACGGCGGGGTCACCGTTCGCGCCGGCACCCAGGTCCGTCTGGTCTCCCAGCCCGTCAACGGCGACGCGCAGACCCTCCCGCTCACTCCGGGGAACGTCGTCGAGAGGCTTGCGCCCGGGGCCCGGTTGAGCATCGATTTCGATTCGGTGGCGCTCCGGGTCGAGGGTCTCATCGACGGGGCGGCGGTCGCCACGGTGCTCGTCGGAGGTGAGGTCGGGTCCCGGAAGGCCGTCACCGCACTGCCCTCCCCGCGCCTTCCGACACTTTCGGAGAAGGACCTCGTGGCGATCCGGATCGCACGGCGCAATCGGATCCGCCAGTTCGCCCTCTCGTTCTGCGACGACAAGGAGTCGGTCCTCCGACTGCGGAAGCTCGTCGGGCCGAGGAGCACGATCGTCGCCAAGATCGAGAGCCGGGACGGCGTGCGGAACCTCGGGGAGATCGCGCAAGCCGCGGACGGGATCCTCATCGACCGGGGGGACCTCTCGCGCGAGGTCCGCCTCGAAGCGATCCCTCTCCTCCAGAAGGCGATCATCCGCAAGGCGAACGCGCTCGGCACTCCGGTCTACGTGGCCACAAACCTGCTCGAGTCGATGGTCGCCCGCCGGGCTCCGACCCGCGCCGAAGTGAACGACGTCATCAACACGCTGCTCGACGGCGCGGACGGCCTCGTCCTCGCCGCGGAGACGGCGATCGGCAAGTATCCGGTCGAGGCGGCCCGCATGATCGCGGCCCTCATGCGGGAGTACGAGGGGTCGCTCGAGGGGTATCACATCGACGACCTGCTCGGCGACCATCCGCTGTCGAAGCCGACGCCGACCCCGGAGCCCCCCGGGCCGTCGTAGGCGGGCCAAGCCGAGAGGGTTCTCGGGAGTCCGCCCACTCGCTATCGCCGTCCCGCCCCCGGAGGGGACGGTTCGGGTCCCCGCGCGGGCTGTGTATCGCCGTCACCCAGGACTACCGAGCTATCCCGGACCACCCCTCTTCCTCGCCGCTCGAAACACCGGGGACGCAATGCTTGCCCCCGGTCGGGGGACCCGAGCCACCCCGACGTCGAGGGCTCGGGGACGTCCGGCCCGCGCCCCCTACGGAGAACCGCGGGTTCGCTCGGCCCCGGAAGGGCGGAGCGACGGCCGACCCGTTGTCCCCCGAGGTCGCGGCCTTCCTATTGGAACGTCGCCGTTCCGAGGCAAGAGTACTCGCCCGCGGTCGAAGGGAGGCCGAGGTCGACGGAGACCGTGATGCCGTTCGGCGGGACCATCACCGGCAGGGCCGGGTCGGTCGATACGATGCGAAAAGGGCCGGGGACCGAGAGCGTCAGGTTCTTCCCCGCGAAGTACCCCGACGCGACGAACGTGGTGGCGTACTCAGATCCAAGCTTCGCGTGCGTCGGGCAGTTCCCTTCCCCGCCTCCGCACGAGATCCAGTACTCGGTCGCGCCCCCCACGCTCACGGCCCACGTCACGGAGTTGACCGTGACCGTGGTGTGGTCGACCACGTAGCCCACCAGCGAGAGCGTTCCGGCCCCCGCGAGGGGGGCCGCAACGAGGAAAACGAGCACAGGGACCCACCACGGCACGTCCCGGAACCGACGCGGCGGCGAGCGGTCGACGGGGCGTCCGAAATCGGGCATGTCGAGGGGTGGGCAAGCGAGCGCCTCGAGCGGCAAGTAGATTTCGTCCCCCCGCCGGGTTCTGGGTTCCGAGCGGTCCGACACCCCTCCCATCGGCGCCGGGCGAAGGTGGCCGCGAACGTAGACCCCCGCGGTCGACACGGGAATGGCGACCCGTCGGTTCCCCTTGGAGCGAGCGCATCCCTCGACGCGCGTCCGTCCGCCGCGACTTCCGCTCCCCGGCAACCTTACGAAGTCCCGGCGGTTGTTCGGGAGAATGTCCACCACTCTCGCGGAGGCGCTGGTCGGGTCGCTCGCGCGGTCGGGCGTCCGGCGGATCTACGGGATCACGGGCGACTCGCTGAACTCGGTCGCGGACGCAGTCCGTCGGGACGGCACGATCGCGTGGGTGCACACCCGGCACGAGGAGGCAGCGGCGTTCGCCGCCGCGGCGGAGGCGTACCTCACCGGAGCGCTCGCGGTGTGCGCCGGCAGCTGCGGTCCGGGGAACCTCCATCTGATCAACGGCCTCTACGAGGCGCACCGGGACCGGGTCCCTCTCCTCGCGATCGCGTCGCAGATCCCGACCGCCGAGATCGGCAGCAACTACTTCCAAGAGACGCGCCCTCAGGAACTCTTCCGGGAGTGTTCGGCGTACGTCGAGCTCGTGCTCGACGCCGTGCAATTCCCGTCCGTGTACGCGCGGGCGGTCCGGACCGCGGTCGCGCAACGGGACGTCGCCGTTCTCGTTCTGCCCGGTGACGTCGGCTGGCGGCATTTCGACGGGGAGCTCGCATCGGTGCCGACCGCGGGGGGACCGGTCGGCCCGACGCCGAGCGACGCGGACGTGGACCGGCTGGCCGCCTGGCTCAACCAAGGAGAGCGCATAACGATCCTTGCGGGCGCGGGGTGCGCCGGAGCCCACGACGAGCTCATGGAGGTCGCCCGGGCCCTCCGCGCGCCGGTCGTCCACGCCCTGAGAGGTAAGGAGTCCGTCGAGCCGAACAACCCGTTCGACGTCGGCATGACCGGGCTCCTGGGCTTCTCGTCCGGGTACGTCGCGATGGAACGGGCCGATACGCTCCTCATCGTCGGGAGCGACTTTCCGTACCGGGCGTTCTACCCGGAGAAGGCCCGCATCGCCCAGATCGATGCTCGGGGCGAGCAGATCGGACGACGGACCCGGGTCGATCTTGCCCTGGTCGGTGACGCGGCGTCGGCCCTGAAGGTCCTCCTCCCTCGCCTCGCGCGACGAACCACGGAGGACCACCTCCGAACTTCGCTCGACCACTACCACAAGGCCCGCGAGGATCTCGACCGGCGGGCCGTCGCGGCCCCCGACGGCGAATCGCTCCACCCCCAATTCGTCGCGCGCACGATCGATCAGCTCGCCGGTCCGGACGCGATCTTCACGTGCGATGTCGGGACCCCGACCCTTTGGGCCGCCCGGTACCTCACGATGAACGGCCGACGACGGCTGTTGGGTTCGTTCAACCACGGCTCGATGGCGAACGCCCTGCCGCAGGCGATCGGGGCGCAGCTCGTAGCCCCGGAACGCCCGGTGATCGCGCTCTCGGGCGATGGGGGACTCTCGATGCTCCTCGGGGAGCTCCTCACGCTTCGGCAGCATCAACTCCCGGTCAAGGTCGTGGTCTTCAACAACGGGGCGCTCGGATTCGTCGAGCTCGAGATGAAAGCGGCCGGCCTGCTCGAGTACGCGACCGACCTCGTGGAGACCGATTTCGCGGCGCTCGCCCGGGCAGCGGGGCTATGGAGTACCCGCGTCGAAAGCTCGTCGGCGTTGCGGCCCGCGCTCGAGCAAGCGTTCGCCGCGCGGGAGCCGGCCCTCGTCGACGTCCGGGTGAACCGGCTCGAGCTGTCGACACCCCCGAAGCTCACCTGGGCGGAGGCCTCGGGGTTCAGCCTGTACCTCATGAAGGCCGTCCTGAGCGGCCAGGGCGACGAGGTGGTCGAGCTCGGGAAGCGCGCGCTCTTCGGCTGAGCCGCCCCGCCGGCGCTGCCCGCACCGACGGCCGAGAGGCCCGTCGGATCCCGGAGGAGAGGCTTCCTCGGCGGGCCCGGGCGGAACTCGAAAAGAGTACCCTCCTTCCCGTCGAAGAAGCACGGAGGGGCCGCTCGGTCCGGTGCGGCGATCTCTAGGTGCGGCAACCCAAGGCCGCTGTTCCGGGCAGGAAGGCGAAGACCCACGCGTCGCCTTCGTGGAAGAGGACGGAGAAGTCGGGCGAGCCTTCCAGCGGATCGGGCGAGAGGGGGGCATAGGAGATCGAGGTCTGTCCCGTGACCAGAACCTCGGTGACCGAGAGCGAGAGGAGCGAGCTCCGGGTCCACGGCCGGTAGATCCCGGACGTGAGGTTGTCGAGCACCACGTAGTACGAGAGATTGGCGGGAGAGGGCACCGTCTGGTAGACGAGCCGGAGCTCGGAGAACTCCGGAAGGAACTGTCCCGCCGACCCGGGCGCCACGAAGACCCCGGAGCAGTCGGGCAGGTGGAGGGAGATCCAGACGAGCGCGGCGACGTCGGCGGGCGTTACGTCGGCGGTCTTCGTGACCTCCTGGCGGAGGAACCCGGGCCCGTCAAGCAGGCTCGCCGCGATCCCGGAGGAGAGGGGGACGACCACGAGCATCAGCGCGAGGGCCGCGACGCAGGCTCGTCCGGGTCGTGCGGCACGGGACCGGCGGCGCGGGCGGAACATCCCCGAGCCGGACCGGGCCAGCGCTCGGGGGACCGCCCATCCCGGTGGATCGGAGGCCCGTGCCTGGAGCCACTTCGCCCCGAGCAGCACGGGGAGCAGGGCGATGACCGAGTAGAGCAGGAACACGAGCATCGACGACTCGCCGGGGTTCGTAACGACCGTGAGGAACCGGAGGCCGGGGCCGGCATACGCGGCGGAGACTTCCGCCGCGGTGACGACCAGAAGGGCGGCCGTGGCGACCGCGGTCCCGCGGTAGAAGTCTGCGGGGAGCAGCGAGAGGGGCCCGCTCCGGCCTTGGACCCGGACCCACAGGAGCCCGGCCAAACCAGCGAGGAGAAGGAGCTCGAGCTCGACGCTGAGGAGAGGGAACGGCGAGACCATCCACTTGAGGGGCCACGGGTAGAACGGAAGGAGACTCCCCTGCCACGACGCGAGGAGCGACCCGGACGGGGGGCTCCAGGGTGCGAAGGGGCGGGCCCCGGTCTGCGTGAGGACGTAGTACGGATACCCCGCCCAGCGCACGACCCCGATGACGCTCCGGGCGACGAACGCCACCTCGAACCCGAGGATCACCAGAAAGCAGAGCGCCCAGCGCAGGGCCGTCCCGACCTCGCGCCGTCCCAGCACGATCACGAGAGCCACGAAGACCAGCCCGAGGTCCTCGCCGGCCACGAGGCTCAACGACGTGATCGCCCCGGCGACGGTTCCGAACGCGACCACGTCTCTCCAGCGGGCGAAGCCGCGCCGCGCGAGACCCGGAAGCCAGCCGAACGCGACGAGGAACAGCGGCAGGGCGAACGCGAAGTCGTACGAGCCTCCCACGAACAGGCGCGGCCAACTGGCGACCGCCGCGAAGAACCCAGCAAAAAGAAGGCCCACGGTGATGTCCGGGGCGCCGTCGGCGGCGCCGAGACGACTCCCCCAGCAGTACGCGGCGGGCACCGAGAGGGCGAGGAAGAGCGACGGCAGGAGGACGGGCGCCGCGACGATCGGCCAACCGAACACGAGGACCGGCACGGTCATCCACACGGTCGCCCCGAGCGGGTAGATCACGCCGGCCGAGCTCACGGGACCGAGGACGAGCGGAAGGGTGTGGTGCTGCAACGTAAGGGTGATCCAAAGCGAGGTCGCACTCCCATCGAGCGCGTTCGGGAACGCGACGGACTGGATCGGGAGGAGTTCGAAGCCGAGGAGCCCGATCGTCATGGCGGCGAGCGCCACGGCCCCGGGAGTGGACGCGAACCGGAGGAAGGCGCGCAGGCCCCGGCCCCGATCGAGCACCGACGCGAACGCGTAGCCGGCGACGCCGAACCCGATGAGCCCCCAGAGCGTCGGCGCGCCGTAGAGGGGAAGCGGAACGGACCCGAGCACGTACAGGAGCGCCCCGGCAGCGTAGAAGGCGAGGAGGGCGCGCTCGACGGGGAGCAGGCGGAACCGAACGTCCAGCACCGCCTCCGCTCCCCGGAGCAGCGTGGCTCCTAGCGGGGTCAGAAGGAGTGCAACGAGGGCGACTTCGCCGAGCGACACCCAGGGCGGGGCCACCCATTCGCGTACCCTCTCACGCTATAGAAACCCTCGCCCGACCCCGGAGTACCGTTCTCGGGTCCAGAGATCGACGTCCCCGGGCGCTCGGAGGCGTCATCTTCGGCGAACGTTCGCCACTTCGATCCACGTCATCGGCGGAGGCTCGATATCGTCCTGCCATAAGGCGGCGATGATCTCGCCGAGGTGATGCGCCTGTTCGAACGTCGTCTGGAGGAGGCCGTCCGAGACGACGTACCGGCCCGGCATCCAGAACACCCTCACCGGCCGACGCATCTCGGACGGCGTCAGACGGCCGAGGTAGTCGCGGACCAGGCTCCACACGCGCGCCTCGTACGCCCGAAACCCCCGCCAGTCCTTGGGGCGCCGGACGGGATCGGCGAACAGCCGTTCGAGTTCCGGGTCCGAGCTTCGCCCCGGAAGGACGTGGCCGACCCAGACCTCGTGCACGTTCAGGACGTGGACGAGGGTCTGGAAGAGCGACTGGTGCCCGATCCCCCGGCGTCGGCGAACGGTCCGCCACGGGAGCCGGCGGACGCGTCGCACGAACCGGTCGAAGACCCGGGTGTTGTACGCGAAGATCTCCCGAGCCTGGGCCGGGGTGAGAAGCCCGGTGGGGGGCCGGCGGCTCGGTCCGGTCATGGTTTGCGACCGCCCTCCCCAAGCCTCCCTCGCTATTACTATGTCTCGCGCCTTCAAGGCGCCCCCGCGGCACCGGGGGCGTCCGGGCCACGTCCCGCGGTCCCCCGCCGCTCACTCGGGGAGACCGAGGGAGTTCCAGGCGGGGTAGCGCACGAACTTCCCCTCGCAGACGTTGCCGACGTACTTCCCCCGATAGGAGAACTGCATGATCCGCTGGCCCGTCTGGGCGAGCTTCGCCCAGCGCGAGCCGGTTTCGGGGTTCTGCTCGATCCCTTCGAGGCGGTCTTCTCCGACCGAGAAGCCGACCGCTCGGAGCCGTTGGTTTCGGGTCCGGGTCACGCGGTAGGTCCGGTCGCCGAGCCGGACCTCCGAACGGTCCTCGACGAGCACCTGCTGCCAGACCGACAGCAGCGTCTCGGCCAGGGTCATCCGTCGCCTCCGATCTCGCCCCGAAGCCGACCCGAGTCGCACGACGGCAGCGAGCCCCCGTTCCTCGCGGACCCGCACGGTCCGGACGGGAGGCTCGGCACGCTCGTCATCCTCCCGCCGGCGTCTGGTCGTAGACCCGACGAAGATTGTCGCCAAAGAAGT
Source organism: Thermoplasmata archaeon (assembly GCA_021816865.1). Classification (GTDB taxonomy): domain Archaea; phylum Thermoplasmatota; class Thermoplasmata; order Lutacidiplasmatales; family UBA184; genus Lutacidiplasma. Next base: position 38,063 of record JAKAWX010000005.1, read on the forward strand.
CGGCGAAGTCCCAGGTCGCGAACTCGGGCGGGACGGGCGTGCGGCCGAACCCGTCCCGCGAGACTCCCGAGCGTCGCGCGTCGCGCGCGAGGGACCTGAGCTCGCGAAGGTATCTCTGGATCCGCTCGATGTCGCCCACGCCGCCGAGGGGTCCGTGACCGGGGAGCACCTTTTCCGGGCCGAGGGCGAGTACCTTCTCCAAGATCGCGAGAAAGCTTCCCGCGTCGCCGTCGCTCACTCCCGGGTGGAACCCGACCGAAAGGAGGTCGCCGAGGAAACCGATGCGTTCGTCGGCGAGGTAGGCGATCACGTCGCTCGGGGAGTGGCCCCCCCCGAAGCTGAGGACCTCGAGCTCTCGCTTCGGACCTCGGAGGACGAGGCGGTCGTCGACGAACATGTCGGGGCCCGGGATGAGCGTACCGCGTGGGGTAGCCAGGATCCCTTCGAACCACCCCTCGAAGACCACCCTCTCGCGGGGACGAAGGGCCCAGGTCCCGTTCCGCAGCCGTTCGAGCTCCGCCGGCACCTCCGCCCGATCGCTCTCGAGCGCGCGCACGGCCCGCTCCTCGATCAGTTCGCGCACTTTGCGCGTGGAGACGATGCGCACCGAGGGGAACGAGACGTTCCCGCGGACATGATCGCCGTGGTAGTGGCTGTTGATCAGGTACGCGACGCGCCGCCCCGTCAGGCGTTCGGCGGCCCGCCGGAGGTCGGCCCCGGCTTGGGGCGTCAGCATGGAGTCGAAGACGACCGCGCCGTCGCCGAGATCGACGATCGCGCTGTTGCAGAGAGCGAACCCCGCGTCGGTCGCGATCGCGACGTACACCCCCTCCGTCACCCGGTGGACCGTGAAGTGGGGGGAGCGGACCGTAACCTCCGGCACGTCCTTGGGGACGCGAGGGCGCCAGATAGACTTTGACCTCGGGCAGGCGAAGCGAACGCCTTACCCTTTTGAACCACGAGCCGGAGCACCTTCCACGGCACCCGAGCGCCCTGCGGCACCGGACCGGCCGCGACGTGCTCCTCGCGGTAAGCGGACGTCTTATCCACCAAAGAGCCGTGGACGGACCCGTAGACCGCTCCCGTATGGCCGAGGATGCACCGCTCCCCGACTTCCGAGCCCCGATTCCGGTGCGGGAGGCGAGGCTACCGGAACCGCCGCCACCTCCCGACCGCTGCCCGTACTGCCGCTCGCTGATCACGATCGGCACGTCCGTTTGCAACGCGTGCGGCCGGCGCCTGCGGGAGGACCCACCTCGGACCCCCATCCGCGACGCCCCTTGGACCCCGACGGACTGTCCCCGTTGCGGTCGGCCGACGGTACCGGGTCTCCTCTCGGGGTCGGACGGCAATGGCGAGATCTGGGTCCACCTCTTGCTCGAGTACTTTCCGGTCTCGGGATCCGACGGCGTCGCCGGGCCGGTGAACGACGTGGTCATCGCCCGGCCCCTCGGCCGCAAGGTCGTCAAGGACAGGGCAAAGTGGCCACGATGGCACTGGTGCGCGTCGTGCCGGCTCCTCCACTACCCCGAGCCGGCTCCCGGATAGGAGCCGTACCCGGTCCCACGACAACCGAGGTCAGAGCGCCCGGCGCTCAGGCCCCCCTATCGGCCGCCCTCCATCGACCGGACTCACGGGCGGTACGTCCGCAACGACGCCCCAGCGGGTCATCGGCGTCGAGGGCGGTTCCCTCGCGCGAAGACCCCAAGTTCTTATTCGGGCACACGGTACGGTGGCGTGCCCCGTTTGCTTCGATGTTGGGTGTGGGATCGTCCGGCCCAGTGATCCTGGCCGCGGCGCTCCTGCTGGTTTCCTCCTCGGGGTTCGCGGTCGCCGCTCCGGTCCCCTCCTCGACGGTCCCCTGTTCGTCGATGCCGTCATCGTTCATGGAGGCGTTCTGCACGCACATCCAGCACATCGTCTTCGTCGTGATGGAAAACCACGCCTACGACAACTACTTCGGCACGTACTGCACCTCGGCGAGCCCCTACTGCAACGGCACGGCCCGGGGCATCACCCCCGGGGCGTGCGTGTTCGAGACCGGCTACTCCGGCACCGGATACCCCGCGGGATCGTGCAAGAAGGGCTACGTCAACCTCTGGACGTTCGGGTCGAAGAACCTCTCCACGGTGAACCTCAATCACAACCAGTTCAGTTCGGTCCTCTCGATCTGCGGCACGACCTCGAGCACTTCGTGCCTATCGAATCCTCCCGCCATGGACGGCTTCTGGCAGGCCGAGGGGAAGAAGTACACGACGTTCGGTCACTACGACGGCTCGACGCTCCCGCTCTACTGGGACATCGCCCAGGAGTTCGGTATCGGCGACAACACCTTCTCCTCCGACCCGTCGTACTCCCTCCCGAACCACTGGTTCATGATCGCCGGGCAGGCGCCGGCCCGAGCCCAGTACTTCCTGCTCACGACCGCACAGGAGCAGCAGTACCTCCACCAGGCGAACCTCACCCGGACGTTCCAGGACCTCCTCAACACGACGCCCTCCGTCTCCTGGAAGTACTACGACTGGTCGCTCGCGACCTATCGAACCGCGATCTCGGGCGCTCAGAGCAACGCCTACGGCAAGGGCTCCGCCTACTCGTACTGGAACCCCATGGCCGCCCGCGCCGAGACCTACAGCCATTGGTACGCGAGCCACTTCGTGAACCGTACCCCACAGTTCTTCACCGACCTGACGAAAGGACCCGGGCCGGGCCTCGGTCTTCCGAACATCTCGTGGGTCATCCCCGACCAGGCATTCTCGGACCACCCGGGCGCCAACCTGACACGGGGGGAGGCGTTCGTCGCGAACGTCCTCGACGCCATCGAGCAATCCCGCTACTGGGACTCCACGGCGGTGTTTCTGACCTGGGACGACTACGGGGGATTCTACGACGGGGTGGGGCCCCCGAAGCTCCCGGGGCTGAACGCCCTCGGCCTTTCGTTCCGGGTCCCGTTCCTCGTCATCAGCCCGTACACGCCCCGGGGTCTGGTCAGCCATCAGCTCGGGTACTTCGATTCGGTCCTGCGGATGATGGAAGAACGCTGGGGAATGTCCTGCATCGTCCCCTCGCGCCCCACTCAGGACTGCGGAGCCCCGATCCTCTCGAGCTACTTCGATTTCCAGAACCTGTCGAGTCCAAGGGCCCCGTGCCTCTTCCCGACCTCCGCGAGCCTCGCGACCTACCCGATGGCGTGCCCGGCACCGTCGTCCACCGTCGCGATCGACTCGAGTCCCTGGACGGGGAGCGACCAGGGCCTCCCGGCCGAACAAGCCGACTGACCGACCGGGCTCGTCCGCTCGCGCTCTCGTCGTGCGAGTCTTCTCGCCACCCACGTCGAGCGACGCGGCGATCGGCGGGCCACGCGAGGAGCCGCGGCTCGCGGCGTGGGTGAGAGGACTTGGGAACCTCGCGGAAGTTGCGGGGAACCCTTCGCTCGGTCGCGGCGCGCTCGGGAGACGTCCCCGAGTCTCCTTCCCCGGCCTCGCGCCTGTAGTGTCCCGAGAAGAGTTCCTCTCAGAAACCCCTCAGGCACCGATGGGTTTATCTCTCATGACCGCAAGATTTGATGCTGCGCCTCATGCCGGAGCTCGTCGAGAGACTCTCTCAGCTGCCATCGGGCTCGCATTGCATCAGCCTCCACACGAGCCCGGAGGAAGCCGCCGATCACGCCGTCGACTTCCTGGCGGGGACCCCGCCCGGTCAAGCCGCCTCCTACTGGGTGCCGGACCCGGACCTCGCCGCGAAGTACAACCTCCGACTCGAGACGGAGGCGCCCAGCCAGGTCGGATGCGTCCGCGCCCTGGCCCACGAGCAGGTCGCACCCCACGACGGTCGCCTCCGTCCCACTACGGAGATCGTGGAGTTCGTGACGGCTCACCCTGGGGGAGTGACCGGGGGGGCCGACACGATTAGCCGACACTGGACCCGGGAAAACCTCCCCGATCACCTCGAGTACGAGGCATGGTTCGACGACCAGCCGCGAAAGGAATCGCGGTTCCTCTGCCCGTACGACCTTCGGACGCTGCCGGTGGAGCTGGCCCCCAGGGTCCTCCGGGAACTCGGAACCCACCACACGCACGCGTCCCTCTCGAACTCCGGGGAACCCGCCGTCCGACTTCTCCAGCTTTTCATCTTTCCGACCATTCACGACCTCCCACCCCAGCTCCACGCGACGCTCGGATGGGCGCTCGCTCAAGGGTACGCGAGCCTCCCGGGCCTGGAAGACGAGCTCGTCCTCACGGCGGCCGGCGAGACCGTCGTACGGAACTGGAGTCGCGACGCGGTCGTCGACTGGTAAGGTCGCTTCGGCCTCGGGCCCACCGGACGGGCGGTGCCGTCCGGTTCGCCCTGCTCGCGGTCATGTTCGACTTCGGAAGATCGCGGAAGGTTCCCGGGCGGTGTACTCCTCAAGGGGGGTCTCGCTCGACTCCGCTTCCGCGCGGTCGAGGAGCTCCGTGAGCGCCTCGATCGCCTGGGCGGCGACCGCGTCCGCCCCGAGACGCAGCGCGTCGATCGATCGGCGCACCTCGTCCTGCGCTAGGGCGAGGACCTCGGGATCGAGGTGCAGACGAAGCATCCGCCGCGCCTCGTAGCGCAAGTGGCGATGGAGGGTCGAGGCGTACTGGGACAGGACGATTCCGCGGTGTTCGGAGGTCCTTCCGCCCTCGGGCTCCGCGGCCACCGCGACGGCGGGGGGCGGTGGCGGCGGGAGCGGTCGGTGCTCGTAGGCGTACGCCACTTCACCGTCTAGGACGAGGAACACGTTGCCTCCAAGGTCGGGGTCGACGGGGCGGAGGATCGGCTTGCCGACCGCGTTGGCGACCCTCACGAGGTCCGGAAAGTCGCGCATCGTCACCGTTCGGGGAAGGAAGGCGAGCGGGCCGGTCTCGACGAGGGTGGGGAAGCGAGGAGGCTCGATCGTCGCGGTCGGCCCACGTACCCGCGGTCCCCGCTCTCCGTACATCCAGGCTCCGGTTCCGACGACGGCGCCAAGGGACCCGGCGAGGAGAGCCACGAGAGCCGCCCCGAGCCTCGGCCCGGTCGGGGGCGGAAGGGGTGCCGAAGCATACACCGGCACGGAGCTCGAGTACGCGAGACCGGACGGCACGATCTCGGGCGCGGCAAACGAGAAGTTGAGGTCGGGCGCGAACGCCACGGATTGGCGCACCGCAGCCACGGTGAGGCTCCCGGTGACGCTCGGCATGAAGGAGAGGGTCAGGGCAGGGCTCGTGTAGTTCAGCTGCCGGTCGATCGACGCCGCCAGCGCGAGCAGCTGGGTCACGTTCGCATCGTACCCCGCAGAGATCGCGAGCCCGGTGGTGCTTGGGCTCGACGTGTTGAGCCACGTCGCGTACACTTCCTTCGACCAGACCGGGGTCGTAAGGAGGACGGAGAACCGTTCGTGGAGGGAGACAGAAGCGCTCCGGTTCGTGAGGAACGTCGTCGAGAGCGTGGCGTTGATCCAATTCGTAATCGGGGCGAAGAGGGTCACGTTGCCGCCCTCGACGTGCGTCGCGTTCCCAAAGAGCGCGCTCGGCTGCACGGCGGCGGTGAAATTGTTCCGAGCGGTCGCGTTGAACGTCGCGATCGGCGACCTTGCGGGTGCGGGCGCCGGCTCGAGTCCCACGGCGATCGCGTACGCCGCGCCGGCCGCCGCGAGGCAGAACACCACGAAGAGCACCCAAGGTAGCCGATACGAGCCGCTCGAGAACGTCACCTCGGTCCCCCGCGGGATCCCACTCCGACTCGGGCGGGCACCCTCCCCGGGGCGAGACGAGCCACGGTCAGAGGATAAGGGAACCGCCGCAGTCGCAGCACGGGACGGCCCCGTCCGGGAAGCCATCGGCGAAGGGGGTAGCCGATCCGCACCGCGCGCCGTGCGGTCCTCGAGACCGGCCCACGGCCGGGCGCGGACGATCGGCGGGGGCCGGCCCGGTTTCGGTGCCCCCGAGCGGCCCTCGGGCCGCCCGGAGGGCGGGGGGTTACCGGGAGGAAGGCTTGAGGAGGTTACAAGTAGGCCGGAAACTACGGGGTCTTCCCGAGTTATACGTCACAGGGAGGGGGAATGAACCACCGGGCGCGAGCCGCTGGCCAGTTCGTCGTCCTCTTCCTCGTGGCCCTCCTCCTGCCGCTGGGGATCGCGCCTCACGTCCACGGGACTGCGGCCTTCGAACGCGGGCGCCTCGAAGCCTCCAGCAGCCCCCCGGGCTACAGCCCGTCGATCGCCGGCCGCTGGTCGTTCGCTTTCGACAAATCCTCCGGCAGCTCGACCGGGGTAGTGACGAGCCGATCGGGGGATTCCCTCGTCGTCTTCGTCTCCGTGGCCTCTTCCGCGAAGGTGGTCGCGGTGACCGACAGCGCGGGGACCGCCTACCGCCCCCTTCACTTCGTAGAGCTCGGTTCGACCCTAGGCCTCGCGGTGTGGACGGCCGCCAACGTGAGCGCCGTTTCTGGGGACGTGGTCGCGGTCACGCTCTCGGCCTCGTCCGTGTGCGCGGTGGACGTCGTAGACGTGTCGAACGCATCGACCGACCCCGTGGACGGGATCGGGCCGGGGGCGAACGGCACCGCTGTGTCGCCTCCCTCCTCGTCCGTCGTGACGGCGACGCCGGGCGACCTTTTGCTGCTCGGGATCGCGACCACGGGGACCCCGACCGTCGACGGCCTCGACGGGACCAACGTGCTCGCAAGCCAGCGGTCGAGCAGCTCCACGAAGTCGATGACCGGGGCCGCGCTCGACCGCACCGAGCCGTGGACGGGCCCGCTCGAACTGAGCGCGAAGCTCTCCTCGGGCGAAACGTGGGTTGCGACCTCGCTCGCGATCCGGAGCCGCGATCCTCCCGCCGCCCCGGCGAATCCCGCGACCCCCACGAACCTCACCCACGTCGTTACGATCGTCCTCGAGAACGCCGAGATCGGTTCGGTCTACCTCGAAGCACCGTATATGCGGTATCTCGCGGCGACGTACGGGAACGACAGCCGGTACTTCGCCGCGTGCCATCCGTCCGCCCCGAACTACCTCGCCCTCACTTCGGGATTCCCCTGGCAGTGCGGCAGCGACGCGCTGCGCGTCTACGACGCCGTGAACCTCCCCGACCTTCTCGAGGAGCGGGGGCTCACCTGGGCCGGGTACTTCGAGAACATGTCGGGGCCTTGCGACACGACCGACAACGGCACCTACGTCGCGCACCACGACCCCTTCGTCTACTATGCGGACATCGTGGAGAACCGCTCGCGGTGCGACGGCCACGTGCTACCTGCGTCGGCGTGGAGCCTAGCGGTGAACTCGGGGACCCTCCCGAGCTACTCGCTGTACGTTCCGAACCTCCTCGACGACGGCTCCAAGACGAGCGTAGCGTACGCCGATGCCTGGCTTCGGGGATTCCTCTCGCCTCTTCTCAACTCCACGGACCCGACCGTCGCCGACACCGTCCGGCACACGGTCTTCTTCGTTCTGTACGACGAGGGGACGACGAAACTGGGATACAACGGGACCAACGGCGGCCACGTCTACCTGACCGCGGTCGCCCCGGCCTACCGGGGGGTCACGGTCACGAACGACTCCTCCGATTCGGACGTCCTCAGCACGGTCGAGTGGCTCTTCGGTCTGCGGTACAGCGGCGGGAACGACGGAACGCCCGGGTATCCCCCGATCTCGTCCCTCTTCGCCTCCTCGCAAGCTCCTCCTCCCCCGACGGCCTACCCCGTGTCGGGGACGGTGGGCAACTCGAGCGGCGGAGCCCTATCGGGAGCCTCGGTCACGGCGACCGGCGCCGGGCCCTCCGTGACCCAACGGACGGCGGCGAGCGGGTCGTACTCGCTCGACCTCGCGAACGGGTCGTACACCCTCACGGCCGCCGCGGCGGGCTACACCGCCCGGTCGCCGAGCGTAGCGGTCGCCGGCGCGGCCGTCGGGGGAGTCGACTTCGTCCTTCCCCCGGACGAGTTCTCGCTCGGCGGTCTCGTCACCTCATCGGCCACGGGCGCGGCGATCGCCGGCGCCAGCGTCTGGGCGAACGACTCCGGGGGCTCGGCCCGAGCGATCACGACCGTTTCCGGCAACTACTCGTTCCTGCTGGCGAACGGGAGCTATGACGTGACCGCGTGCGCGGACGGCGACGCCTGCGCGAACACGACCGCGGAGGTCGTCGGCTCGGCGGTCGCTGGGGTCGACCTCACCCTGCGTTCCGACACGTTCGTCGTCTCGGGCTACGTCAACTCCTCTTCGCCCGCGGCACCGCTCGCCGGGGCCACGGTCTGGGCGAACTCGACCGGCACCTCCGGTTCGACCGTGACCGGGCCCGATGGGAGCTATGCCTTTCTCCTCCGCAACGGAAGCTACACGTTCGCCGCGAGCGCCCCGGGATACGCCGTACTCGAGGCACCGGTCGTCGTGTCGGGTGCGAACCTCGGCAACGTCGACTTCCTCCTCCCGCCGGATCGGTTCCGACTGTCGGGCACCGTCAATTCGACCTCGCCCGGCGGCCCCCTCGCGGGCGCCACGGTATGGGCCAACCTCAGCGCGGACGCCCGGTCGACCCTGACGTCGGCCTCGGGGACGTTCTCGTTCCTTCTCCCGAACGGCACCTACGAGGTCACGGCCGTCGCCTCGGGGTTCGTGCCGGCGTCCACCGCGGCCGTCGTCGCCGGGACGGCGGTCTCCCTTCCGGCGAACCTGACCCTTTCACCGCTCCCCGCGTCCCCGCCGCCTCCGTCCGGTACCGGACCGGACGACTGGCCGACGTACCTCGCGAACGCCGAGCGCACCTCGTCGAACTCGAACGAGAGCGCCCTTTCGGTCCTCAACGCGAAATCGATCCGCCTCCTCTGGTCGGCCGCCGCCGGCAAGGTGATCTCGGGCTCCACGATCGTGGTCGGGGGTGTAGCGTACGTGGGTACCTGGGGAGGCTATCTCTTCGCGTTCAACGCAACGACCGGCGCCACGATATGGAAGAGCCCCTTCCTTGGTACTACCGTGGTCTGCGGGACCACGACCGGGGTCGCCGCGACACCCACCTACTCTCGAGGAACGCTCTACGTGGCCGGCGGCAACGCGCGCTTTTACGCCGTCAACGCGACCACGGGAACGATCGACTGGGACCTTGAGCTCGGACTGCCCTCCGCCGGGTACTTCCTGTGGGCGAGTTCGCTCGTTGTCGGGAACTACGCCTACCAGGGCATCGCGAGCGGCTGCGACAAACCGCTCGTCCCCGGCGCGCTCGACATGATCGACCTCTCGACGCACGCGGTGGCGCGCCAGTTCAACACGACGCTGGACGACGCTCTCGGGGCGAGCATCTGGGCGACACCGACGTACTGGGCCGCGACGGGAACGGTGTTCGTCGCGACCGGCAACGCGAAGAACGCGTCCGGTGCCGAGTACGCCGAGTCGATCCTGGCCCTCAACGCGACCACGCTGGCGCTCGAGGGCCAGTGGAAGGTCCCGACGAGCCAGGCGAGCTCCGACGGCGACTTCGGCGCGACCCCGTCGCTCTTCGCGTCGGACCGCGGTTTCGAGTACGTCGCCGACCCGAACAAGAACGGGATCCTCTACGTCTGGAACGCGAGCGACCTGGCCGCCGGCCCGGTCTGGGAGCACGCGATCGCGGTCGGGTACGGACCGATCATCGGCGGAGCGGCGTACGGCGACGGCCTGTTGTTCGTCGGCACGCAGCGGGCTCTCCTCTCGGGTAGCCAGGTCGGTGGCACCGTCTGGGCGTTCAACGCCACCACCGGCCTCGAGGCCTGGGAAGTCAGCCTATGGGGCCCCGACCTTGCGGCGCCCGTCTACTCGAACGGCCTCGTCCTCGTGGACGGGGGACAGACGTTCTTCGTGCTGGACGCCCACACCGGTGCGAAGCTCTTCCACTTCAAGTGCGGGAGCAAGTTCTTCGCACCGCCCTCGCTCTCCCACGGCATCGCGTACCTCGGCTGCTCGAGCGGCACGGAGTACGCGTTCGGGGTACCGGGGGTATCGGGCGTGGCGACGGCCCTCGCGGCCGGGTCCCCCCCGCTCGGGGCCGCCCTCCCCGCTCCGGTCGGACCCGCGGTCGCGCTTCCGGGGGTCCGCTGGACGTCGGCCCTCGTCGCGCGCCCCATCGATTCGTCGGCGCTCCTTGCGGCGGTCGCACCAAGGCCGAACGGTCTCGCCGCTCCGCCGTGAGGCGCCGGACGCGTGGGTCCCCGAGCCGAAGAAGGTCGCGGGGGTCGGTCGGGAACGAGTTCCGGCACGGAGGTCGGACGGGCCCGAACGATCGCCCTCGTCTCTCCGGTCTTGTCAGGACGCCGATGCTCGACCGGGACCGGCCTCGAGGCCGGCTTCGGGCCCGTACGCGGTCCGGAACCCGGGGCAAGGAGCTATCTTTCGGAGCCCCTCTGCGGGGAGGTGGAGATCGAACTCCCCGGGCCCGAGGACCCGAAGCCCCCCTACGGACGAACCGTACACCCTTACTTTCTTCACGACATGATCCGTTCGCAGCCCCGCGCGATCGCTGCGACGGTACGGGAGGCCCAGCGGCGGGCCCGATCGATCTCGGCGCCGCCCGCGGGGCGCCCTCTCCTCTTCGTCGGCATGGGCACGTCGTTCCACGCCGCGGTCGCGAGCGCGAGGGGGGCCGAAGCGGCGTTCGGCCCGGGACGACCGTGCCGTCCGGTCGACGCGTTTGAGCTTCTCCTCGAACCGGACCGGATCACGGGAGCCGGAGCGGCGATCGTCTTCTCGTCATCGGGCGAGACCGCGCTCACCCTCCGGGCTCAGGAGGCCCTCCGCGCCGGCGGCGTGCCGCAGACTCTGATCACGGGCACCGCTCGCAGTCGGTCGGCGGAGCTGGCCGACCATGTCGTCCTCACGCAGGAAGCGACGGAAGCGGCCTGGGTCCACACGGTGAGCTACACGACCGCGGTCGCGGCCGCCCTCTCGCTCGAGCGAGAGTGGGCGGGCCGGCCGGCGGACGACCTCTTGGCGGTCGACGCGGCGGTGGCGAGCACGGTCGAGCGCGAGACCGACTGGAAGCGGCTCGCCGAAGGAGTGCGCGACTGCCCGAAGTTCCTCTGCCTCGGCTCCGGGTACGCCGAGGCCACGGCCCGGGAGGCCGCGCTCAAGCTCCGGGAAGGTGCGGCGAGGTTCGTCGCCTGGACCGGGGTGGAAGAGTTCCTCCACGGGGTCCTCCCTTCCGTCGGTCCCGGCACGGCCGTGCTGGCGCTCGCGACGTCTCCCGTCGAGCGGCGCCGGGCCGAGACGGCCGTGCGGGCCGCAGGGCGGGCCGGGGCGAAGACCGCATGGTTCCACCGGGGGCCTCCAGATCCCGGCACCGAAGAGTTCGAGCTCCCGGCCGTCACCGGCTCCCTCACCCCTCTGGTGGATGTCGTTCCGTTCCAGTTCCTGACGTACTGGCTCGCGGTCGGTGAGAACCGTAACCCCGACGTCATGGGGTTTGACGATCCCCGGATTCTCGCCGCGCGCCGTACGTACGGGATCTGACGCCGCTCGACGCCGATGGCCTCACGGCCGTTCCCGGCCCCCGAGCGGCTCGGGCCCGGGCGAAGCGACGCCCCTCGACCGGCCCCCCTCACGCGATCGTGTCGAGCCGGGGGATGTCGAAGTAGCCCTTCAGTCGGGCACCGAGCGTTGGGGCAGCGGAGTGGAGGCCGCACTCCTTGGTCCCTTCCTCCCACCACCAGCGACCGCTGCGGGGGTCGGCTTCGGCGGGGACGGCCCGAGTGCAGGGAGCGCACCCGATGCTGACGAATCCCCGGGAGTGGAGCGCGCTCACGGGCACCCCGTGTTGGCGCACGTAGCGCTGGACGTCGTCCCAGCTCCAATCGCTGAGCGGGCTCACCTTGTACATCCCCGGGTGGGAGGGGTCGGCGGCGAATTTGGGCGTGGTCGACCGCTCGGCCGACTGATCGCGTCGCAGGCCGACAATCCACGCTTGGGCGCCCTTCAGCGCCCGGTCGAGCGGTCGGACCTTTCGTACCGAGCAACAGAGCTTGCGACTCTCGACGGAGTCGTAGAAGAGGTTCGGCCCCCTCTCGTTCACCATCCGTTCGACCTCACCGGCCTCGGGGAAGACGAGCTCGATCGGCACGCCGTACGTGCGTCGTGCCTCCGCGATGAGGTCGTAGGTCTCGGGGAAGAGCCGGCCCGTGTCCAGGCTCACGATGCGGATCCCGCCCGCGCCCGCCAGCCGGCCGCGCGCGATCATGTCGAGAACGACCATGTCCTCGGCGCCGAAGCTGCAGGCGAACACCGCGGTCCCCGGGAACCGCTCCGCGGTCCAACGGACCAGCTGCTCGGCGCTCGCCGCCTCCCACTCCGCCCCCGTCACCTCGGACGCCAACATCGTCCCCCGTTCGTCCGTGGAGTATAAGGGCTCAATTACCGCACCCTATATCGAGATGCAGATGGTAAAATATCGTCTAGTATACGACCGATACAACTAATACTTGCATGTAGGATGGCCCTTTAGGGTCCACATGGGGTTCCTAGAGACCGTCATTTCGGCCCCTCGCACGAAGCCCCGCCGACGCGGGCTGACGATGGTGCTCGACCGCCTCGCCGGGGACCCGCGACCGTTCGTCGAGGCGCTCGCACCGTACATCGACGTCGTCAAGATCGGCTGGGGGATCCCGGTCCTGCTCCAGGACGCCGTCCTCTCCCGGCGCGTGGCGCTGTACCGGGACCACGACATCCACGTCTCGAACGGGGGGACCCTTCTCGAGCTCGCGGTCGCGAAGGGCCGCCACCGAAAGGCGCTCGAGGGGTTCGTCCGCGCCGGGTTCGACACGGTCGAACTGAGCGAGGGGGTGATCGACATACCCGCCCGCGTCCAGCGGGAGATCGTCGAGTTCGTCCGCTCCAAAGGACTCCGCCTCCACTGGGAGGTCGGCCGAAAGAGCCTTCACCACCAGTTGAGCCTCGAAGAGACGATCGTGAGGTCCCAGCGCGCGCTCGACTTCCGGCCGGAGACCCTGATCATCGAGGGCCGGGAGAGCGGGAAGGGGGTGGAGATCTACGACGACGGGGGGGCGATCAAGTGGGACTGGGTGGACCGGCTGCGTGCAGCGGTGCCGCCCGACTTCCTCATGTTCGAGACGCCGCTCGAGATCCAGCAGACGGAGATGGTGCTTCGCCTCGGGCCCGACGTCAACCTCGGGAACATCTCGTTCTCCAGCGTGGCGGCGCTCGAGACCCAGCGCGAAGGATTGCGGGGCGACACGTTCGGGGTCGTCGCTCCCGTGCCCCAGACGGTCGTGAGCCCGGCGGGGAAGTTCGTCTACCACATCCTGAGGACCCAGGGCGTCCTCGACCAGGGCAGGATCATGGAGCTCACGGGCCTCAACCGCCGGACGGTCCAGTACGCGCTCGATGCGCTCGTCTTTGCCCGCGCGGTGAGGGTCGGGAAGGACTCCCGCGATCTGAGGCGTCGTCTGTACGAGTGCGTGTCGAACCTGCCCGCGGAGTGACGAGAGCTCCCGGTGGGGGCCGACCGGCGCCCGTCGCCGCGAGGACGGGCCCCGTCCGCGGGGCGGACACGGCCGCCTACGGGGTCACGGGGCGGCCAAGGCACTCGAGGCAGAACGTTGGTTGTCCGTGGTTCCGCAGGGAGCGGAGACAATCTTCGCAGAGGAGCCGAGCGCAGCCCGCGCAACGGCCGCGCGGTCGGTCGGCGGGAAGCGGGCGCTCGCAGTCCGCGCACCGCGGAGCCCGGGGCGACCGGTTCTCCGTCGGGGATCGGGACCAGGAGGAGGCCGTGGGATGGGCGATCGTCGTCCATTCCGCGAGCGCGTCGGCGACATCCGGGGGAAGTTGAGGGTCCCGGGGGCTACCCGCGGGCGCGACCGGCCGCGGTGTCGCGGGGGTCAGCGACGACAGTTGCGCGAGCCCGGACGACGCACGGGCTGGAGGAGCCGGGGCCGGGACCGCCCGGGGGGCCGCGCGGCCCATCTGTCCGGGCGGACCCTCCCACCACGGCGGGGTCGACGGGGTCGGCCGGGCCGCCCGAGGCCGAGGAAGGGGTTCCGGGTCCGGAACGCGAACGGGGCTCGGCCCCGGGGGCCCCGCCGGTTCCTCCGGGCGCGCCGGGGCTTCGGTCGCCTCCGCGAAGAACAGGGAAAAGACCCCCGCTACCAGCAGCGTGGCCCCCACCCCGACGATCAGCATCCAGAGCTCGAGGCGGTGGCCCGGGGTCGACGCTTCCTGGATGGCGGTAAAGAGGCCGTAGGCCAGCAAGAATCCACCGAGACCAAGGAGCGGCAACGCTCCTTTCGTGTTGATCCGCTCGTTCTCCCCGTCGTACTCGCGGCGGTACTCGGGGGCCGTACGCCGCGCGGCCGCCCTCCCGACGGGCCGCCTCGAATCGGCCGACGGGGTCCGGTCGCGCGGTGTCTCCCGGCGCCCGAAGCTCGCCGACGCCGGCTCGGCCCATTGACGGTGGGTCGCGTTCCCCTCCGACACGGAGACCACCGACTACCCCGCTGCGGCCGGTCCGCTCGGACGGTCTCGACCGGCCACCGGCCGGGGGAATCTTCGAGGGGCAAGGCGCCCCGGCAACCGCCATCGGTCGTCCGGCGTCCGGGGCGCGTCCACTGGCCCACGCAGCACGGAGCCGCCCCCGACCCGCCCCGACTCAGGTGGCCGCCGTGACGCAGGACCGGGGAGGGTCGCGGGGCCGGCCGTCGAGGGGCGGACCGGAAGGCACCCGACCCCCGGCGGACGGCGCCCGCCCTCGGCTCCCCTCGACGGCCGACTCGCGTTCATCCGGGGGCTCCCTCGCGACGGAACATGATTCCATAGGTTATTATACGCATCCATGCGTATTTGATTCGCCTCGGGAGTGGGGTCGTATGGGAAAACGCATCCGGCAGAGAACGGTCTACGCGGCGACGATCGTGGCGGTACTGTCCTTGGTCGCGGGGTTCGCGATCGCGAGCATCACCACGTACAGCTTCAATCCGACGAACCAGGGGTCCGGTTCGACCAACACGGCGGCGACGGCGTACCAGTGCGCGACCACGTGCCTCCAGTCCACGCTCACGACGGGCAGCACTACGCCCGCGACGTGCGCTAACGCCCCGACGGCCACGTCGGTCACCGGCGCGAATCCGACGTACACGATCACGCTGACCGTGGCGTCGAGCGGAACGACGTGCAAGGGCGGGGATTTCGCCGAGGAGTTCTCGTTCACCTCGAGCTTCCTCGCCAGCGCCCCGCCGGTCTCGGGCTGCTTCACCACAGCGACCTCGTGCAGTGACGACTTTCTGGTCAGCAGCGTGATCGGCGGGAGCGCGAGCAACGCGGAGCTCGGGACCGCAGCGTTCACGGAGAGCAGCACCGCGCCCACGGGCACCGTGACGATCGACGTCAACGTCGTGGTCGACTATGGGGCCGGCGCCAACCCGGGGATCGCCTCGATCAGCCTGGTGGCCAACGGGAACTACTGAGGGAGAAGGGAAGAGGCCCTTCCGGTCCCCGCGCGGGACCGGAAGGGCGAAGAGACAACCGGGTAGGGCGACGAACGGCCGACTTCGCCACGTTCGTCGCCGTCGGGGCTCGGAGCGAAGATCGATCGCTCCGGCCCCGAGTTTTTTTCTGGAGCATCGTCTGGGGTCTTCTTGGAAGCCACCCGCTCCGCCGGGCGGCGTCGGGCCGGCGGCCCGCTCATGACGAAGATACGGACGCTGGCCACGCACGAGGTCGTTCGCTGGGTCTATCCTCGGCCTCCCCGGGAAGGAAGCGAGGTCGGGCTCGCGGTCGGCACGGCGATCGATCGCGCCCTGAGCCGCTTCGGGCACGAGTTCCGAACCGGGCGACGCCCGACCGCGAGCGCCATGCGGGCCCTCGCCGAATCGGTCCTGGACGAGGAGCTCGAGGCCAACGCCGCCGAGCTCGCGCCGACGGATCGGAAGGTCGTGCTCGCCCAGGTCGAGGGGGTCCTCGCCGCGTTCCGACGCAGCGAGCTTTTCGGCCTCTCCCGCCCCCGCACGCGCCTGATCGCCATCGGGACCGACGTGGGGATCTACGCCCAGCCCGACTACTGGGACGGGCGGGGAAGGTTCTACGAGATGAAGAGCTACCGCGCGATCCCTCCGCCACCGGACGTCGCGCTTCAGCTGCGGCTCTTCCAGCTCGCCTATCCCGGGTTCGAGTCCGTCCTCGTTTGCATCGACCGCCACCACGAACCGGTCGAGACCACGTCGCTCGTCCTGCCGCCCCCCACTCCCGAAGAGGCGACGGCCACGCTCCGCCGGGCGTATGACCTCGGCCGGGAGCACGGCCAGGAGAAGGTGCTCGAGTACATCGACGCCCCGACGGTGCGATACCCGGTCCCGGCCCCGCTTCCGGACCAAGGACCGGGTGAGCCGGCATCCCCCGGGTGACCTAGGGTCGGGTGGGCCGCCGCCCGGAACCACCGAGTTCTGGGGAACCTCATGCGGTCGGACCGGAGGTCGTCGGAGAGCGGTCCGCCCGCGCGGCCCCTATTCCTTCGACCGAGGGAGCCTCCTACCCGAGGAGCCCCCCGCCGTCCCGCCGGAGCGGGGCGCGCCGACATAAGGAACCGAAGCTCACGACCCCGGAGCACGGTCGTGGTTGCCCCAACGCCTCTCCCGAACTCCCGAAGGCTCCTCGTCCTGAGCTCGCTCGCCCACTTCGTCAACGACGGGACGACGTTCTTCGTGCCGGTCCTCGCCGCGCTGTTGGTCCCGCTGCGGGGATTCTCGCCGCTCGAGGTCACGGTCTTCTTCGTGCTCTACTACGTCAGCGCCTCGCTGCTCGGGCTCTTCATCGGCTGGTGGTCCGACCGACACGGCCGCGCCGTCTCGCTCATGGGCCTCGGTGTGGGGCTCCTCGGCGGGGGCCTCCTCACGTTCTTCCTGGTGCTCTCGGGGCTTCTGCCCGGCCCGTTCGAGTACCCCGTGGCGCTGCTCGCGGGAGTGCTCACGGGGTTCGCGACCTCGTTCTACCACCCGCTCGGCGCTTCGCTGCTCCAGCGGTCGTTCGGGCCAGCAGAGCGGGGCACGGCGCTCGGGATCAACGGCGCGATGGGGAGCCTCGGCCGAGCCCTGTTCCCGTTCCTCTTCTTCGTCGTAACCCTCGCGCTCGTCACCACGGACGCGATCCTCCTCTTCGTCGCCGTGGCGCTCGTCTCCGCCGTCGCGATCGCGTGGGGGACGCGGTCGATCTCGGCCCGCGCCAGCGACGGCCGTAGCCCTTCGATCGGTAGGGCCCGCGACGCGACCACGAGCGGCATCGTTCGGCTGACGGCCGTAGCGTTCGTCCGGTCCGTGGCGTTGCAGGGAGTGGCGGTCTGGATCCCCACTTACCTCACGGTCGCCCGGAACGTCCCCGCGAGCGGCCAGCTCGGCCTCGCGGTCACGGTGATGTACGTCGGGGGGATCCTGGGCCAGCCGCTCTTCGGCCTCGCCGCGGACCGGACCGACCGCCGCCTCTTGATCGGGGGAAGCTCGGCGGGGGCGGCGCTCGCGACGCTCGGATACCTCTTCTCGACCGGCGGGACCGCCGACCTCCTCTTGTTCGCGATCGGCTTCTTCACGTTCAGCGCGTTCCCGCTGTTGATGACCCTCTCGGCGGATTACGTCCCGAGCGGGTCCTCCTCGCTCGCGAACGCGCTTGTCTTCGGGCTCGGGGCCGGCGGCGGAGGCGTCGTGGGTCCGCTGGTCGTGGGGGCGATCGCGTCCGGAGGGTACCATCTCCTGACCACGGGCCTCGAGGTCATGGTCGGCCTCGGGCTCGTCGCGGCCGTCGCCGTGGTACTCCTGCCCGAGGGCGGCCGGGGACGACCCCGCAGCCTCTTTGGCTGAGGGCAAACGAGGGGCCGACCCGCCACCCGACCCCGGACCGGGCCCCCGGTGGGTGGCCGCGGTGAGACCCGTGAGAGACCGTGTCGGGCCGAGACCAAGGTTTATCCCCTTCAGGGAACGTTTTAGCGACGAACTTCCATGGCGACCCCGTCCCCCCCTTCCGAGTCGGGCCTCCCGATCGCGCCCGTTCCGCCTGCGGCAGCCCCTCCGGCCCCCGCGCGCCGACCGAACCGAGTCCCGCTCTACGTCGCCGTGGGAGCGATCGCGGTCGTCCTTCTCCTCCTGCTCGTCCTGGTCGCGGCGCCGATGCTCACGGGGTCGGGAAAGGGCGGTTCGTCGCCGGTCGATATGACGTATGCCCATGCCAAGCCGATCGCGGACCAGGCAGTGGCCAACTTCCAGGGCGGCGGCTGGGTCGCGGTCGTCGGGAGCGGGGTCGCCCCCGAGAACACGACCGTCGTGCCGGTCAACGCGACCTCCGTCGCGACGTCGACCAACTGTTCGCTCAACGTGAGCGCCGGGGCGCCGTCCAGCCTCACCGTCCCCGCCTACAACGGGACCCGCACGTCGGGCGTCGCGCCGCTCTGGACCTTCGTCTACAAGAACGTCGTGGGACTCGCCGCGGTCGTCGTGGTCCTCAACGGCCAAGCGACCGTCCTCGGCACGATCTCGGGCGGGACGTGCGCGTCCGTTTTCGCGTTCCTCTCCCCCATTCCGTCGAACGTCGTCGACAGCTCGGTGGCTGCCGCCGCGGTGGCCGGAGCGGCCGCCCCCTTCCTCGCGAGCTACCCGAACGCGTCGACGGTCTATGCCCTCCTCGGAGGGATCAACTTCGGTGTGCTCTCGAGCGGCCCGCAGTGGACGGTCCTCTACACGACCTGCCCGGCGGTATCCGCCGGGTCGACCGCTGTCGGCGCGCAGTTCAACGCGACCGTGAACGGGACCACCGGCCAGCTGATCTCGACCCACACGGCCACCGGCGTCTCCTGCGGCTCGGGTTCGAGCGGGACCACGCCGCTCGCGAGCGTGCTCGCCTTTGGCGGGGGCTCGACCACGGTCAACCCACCGTACACGAACGTCACCTACCCCATCGTGGTCGCGTCGGGCGGGGTGAGCTGGTCGGACTTCACGGCCTCGCTCCAGACGAGCACCGGCGTGCCGATCTCGTCGGGCTGGCTCCTGCTCGCCCAGACTCCGACGGGAACGACGATCGCCACGTTCGACCCGACCGTCGGCGCATGGTCCGGCGCTTCGACCGCGGCGATCACGGCCATCGACCAGATCGTTCTGACCTCCACGAACCCCTCGGTGGGTTCCGGGGACCTCCTCACCTTGAGCGGCGTGGGCTCCTATACAGGCTCGATCCTGCTGTTCGTCCCTTAGGCGACGCCCGCCCTCGTCTGCGACGGTCGGCCGCCGTCTTCGGAGAAAGGCGTTCCCGAAGCTCCGAGCCGTCGGCCAACGCCGACGGAATCTAGAGGCCAGAACCCCTTCATAGCCGCGGCGAGTGACTTCGTCGGGCATGCCGGGGAGGCCGTCCGCGCGTTGGTGGGGATGGGGGATCCCGTCGGGCCGCTACGACCCCGGCCGAGCCGATCGGGTGATCGGTCACCTCCGGGCCCGGCTCGGGCCGGAGGGACCCGCGTTCGCGGAACCGGTGGACCCGCCGCGGCCCGATGAGGTCGACGCGACGCGTCTGGACGCGACCGACCTCGATGCGCTTCGTTCGGTGGTCGGGGCGGGCGGGGTCTCGGTCGACCCTCTCGAACGGGTACGGCATTCGTTCGGTCGATCGCTCGTCGACGAGCTCGCCCTAAGGACCCGCTCGTTCCGCCCGCTGGCGGACGGCGTCGTCACCCCTTCGAGCACGCCGCAGGTCGAAGGGATCGTGGGTCTCGCCGCCGCACGCGATCTCGCCCTCGTCCCTTGGGGCGCGGGGTCGAGCGTCGTCGGCGGCGTCCGGGCCGACGCCGGGAGCCACCGCGCCGTCCTCGCGCTCTCCCTCGAACGGCTCGACCGGCTCGTCGCGCTCGAGACGACCGACCGTCTCGCGACGTTCGAGGCCGGCATCCTCGGTCCCGACCTCGAGTCGGCGCTGCACTCCCGGGGTTTCACCCTGGGGCAGTTCCCCCAGTCGTTCGAGCATTCCACTCTCGGCGGATGGGTCGTGACGCGGGCGTCGGGCCAGGCGTCGACCCTGTACGGAGACGCGGCCGGGCGCGTCGTGGGGGCGACGTTCG
Source organism: Thermoplasmata archaeon (assembly GCA_021816865.1). Classification (GTDB taxonomy): domain Archaea; phylum Thermoplasmatota; class Thermoplasmata; order Lutacidiplasmatales; family UBA184; genus Lutacidiplasma. The sequence goes on from JAKAWX010000005.1 coordinate 58,123, forward strand.
TTACTCCGCGGGGTGTGCTACGGTTCCACCGCCCGGTCCACGAGGCCAGCGGCCCGAGAGCCTCGGGCCTCTTTCCGGGAAGTGAAGGGGTCTTCGGCGTCCTTACCGAGGTGACGGTCCGCGTCGAGCCCGTTCCGGCCTCCACCGAGTTCCGGGCTGCGCTCCTGCCCGACTGGGACTCCGCGCTCGCCACGGTCCGGGCCCTCGCGACCGCCGCGGTCCTCCCGGCCGTGCTGCGGGCCTCCGACCGCGAGGAGACCGAGCTCACCCTCGCCGCCCGCTCCCCGGCGTCGGGTCCGGTCCGACGAGTGAAGGGCCGCATCGGGGACGCCTGGGTGCGCCGGCGGCGCGCCGCGGGCGACGGGCCGACCCTGCTCGTGGTCAGCTACGAGGGAGACGCCGAGACGGTGGGTCGGGGACTCGGCCTTTTCCGCGACGCGGCCCGCCGCGCCGGGGGCCTCTCGGCCGGAACGGCGGCCGGAGAAGAGTGGCGCCGCGACCGATTCCGGCTCCCGTACCTGCGCGAAACGCTGCTCTCCAACGGGTGGATCGTGGAGACCGTCGAGACCGGCGCGACGTGGTCTCGGCTGGCGGAGCTGCGCCGTGCGCTGCGGACCGCCGTCGAGCGGGCTGGAGCGTCGCTCGGGGTCCGGATCCTGGTCGGCTGCCACGTGTCGCACCCCGAGCCGAGCGGGGCATCGCTCTACGCGACCGTCCTGCTTCCGAGCCAGGGACCCGCTTCGGCCGAGGTCTGGAGCGAGATCAAGCATCGCGTCACGGAATCGATCGTGGCCGCCGGGGGCTCGGTCAGCCACCATCACGGGGTCGGCGTCGACCACCGCGCGTGGGTCGAACGGGGACGAGCGGCGCTCGAGCTCTCGCTCCTCGAGAGGGCGAAGCGCGAGCTCGACCCGGACGACCTCATGAACCCCGGGAAGACCCTGGGCGCCTCCGTACGCCGCGGGCGGTCCGGAGAATGACGACCGGGTCCGACGGCGACGCGGGGGCCGTTCGCGACGACCCAACCGGTCGGGCCGCACGTCTTTGCAGCCTCGCACGCGAGCGCTGGGACCTCGTGGTCGTCGGCGGAGGGATCACCGGCGCCGCGGTCCTCCACGAAGCGACGCGACGCGGACTGCGGAGTGCCCTCGTGGAACGGGAGGATTTCGCCGCGGGAACGTCGAGCGGGTCCTCGAAGATGCTGCACGGTGGCCTCCGCTATCTCGCGTACGGCAAGGTGCGTCTCGTCCGGACCTCGGTGCACGAGCGCGACCGGCTGCTGTCGGAGCTCGGGTCCGCCGCGGTCCCGACGCGCCTGGTCGTCCCGTTGCCGAAAGCGCTCGGCGGGAGGCTCCTCCTCCGCGGCGGGACGTGGCTGTACACGGCGTTCTCGAGCGGCCCTCCGCTCGGCGTGCGTCGGCGGCTATCGACCGACGAGCTCGCTCGCGCCGTTCCCGGCCTCGACGTGCGGGAGTTCCGCGGGGCGGTCGAGGTCGGGGAAGCGGTCGTCGACGACGCGGGGCTCGTCTTCCGCCGCCTAAGGTCCGCCGAGGCGGCGGGCGCGGTGGTGGTCAATCGGCTCGCCGCCACCTCGGCCGCCGCGACGGGCGCGGGCCGGGTCGAGCTCGAGCTCTCGGACCGCCGGGCCGGGCGCGAGCTCCGGGTCGTGGCCTCCCGGGCGGTCAATGCCGCCGGCATCTGGGCGTCGTCGTGGGGAGGGACAACGGGGATCCCTGCCCTGCGGTTCTCGAGGGGCATTCACCTCGTGTTCGCGCGGTCGAGCTGGCCGGTCGTGTCGGGCGTCGTCCTGCCGACACCCGACCACCGGTGGGTCTTCGTCCTGCCGTACGGCGCCTTCGTCCTCGTCGGGACCACGGACGTCGAGGAGCCGGGGGTCCCCGCCGACGTGCACGTTCACGCCGAGGACGTGCGGTACCTCTGGCGCGTCCTGCGAAACGCGTTCCCGCGCCTACCGGTGGGACCGAACGACGTCGTCGACGCGTACGCAGGAGTCCGGGCCCTCTGGGGGGACGCATCGAAACCGGTGTCGGCGGTCGCCCGTGACGAGATGATCGCCCGTGGCCCGGGGCCGATGTGGACGATCGTCGGCGGCAAGCTCACGACCCACCGCGCCATGGCCCGGCGGCTCCTCGACGCGATGGGGGTGCCCGACCGGCCGGCCGAGCTCCTCCGGCCGACAAAGAGCGCGCCTCTCGGACCGGGCGAGGGCCCGAGCCCTGTACCGGGCGCGGAGCTTCTCTACCGATGGACCCCGGACGACGCGGCCGCCTCGAGGGCCCTCGCCGAGCTAGTTTCGACCGCGGTCCGCACGACCCAGCCGGTGTCGCTCGGCGACCTCATCGACCGGCGGTTCCACGCCCTCCACCGGCTCTCGCCGGGATTCGCCGACGTCGCGAGCTGCGTCGCCGACGCGGCGGCGGCGGCCCTCGGATGGTCCGACGAGACCCGGAGGCACGAGCTCGACGCGGTGCGGGCCGACATTGCCCGATCGACCCGGGGGGTTCGCGAGGCGTGACCGAGGAGCCGACGCCCGCCCCGCGGGAGCTTTCCGGGTCGCGCGCGGTCCTCGTGTACAACCCGGCCGCGGGCGTCCGAGGGGACCGCCGGAGACCGGAGGAGCTCGAGCGACTCGTTCGCTCCCGGTTCGCCGAGTGCGTCCGGGTCGACACGACGCGACGCGGTCACGAAGCGGAGATCGGTGAGCGGCTCGCCCGGGACCCCCCGGACTACGTGCTCGTGGCCGGGGGGGATGGAACGTTGAGCGGACTCGTCGACGGCTGGATGCGGCACCGGTCGGCCCGGCAACGCGACCCCGTCTTCGTGCCGCTGCGTCTCGGTTCCGGCTCCGACTTCGCCCGCGGGCTCGGGATCCCGGCCGATATGTCCCTCGCCCTCGATCATCTCGCGCGGACCCCCGTCTCGCCGATCGACGTCGGTCGCATCGCGTTCGGGCCTGCGGGAGGGCGGGACCGCTACTGGGTCAACCAGTCGTATGTCGGGCTCGGCGCGGCGGTCGTCGCCCGCGTGAACCGTCGATCCGGGGCTCGCGACCAGGGGGCGTACGTGCGGTCCACGGTGCGGGAGGTGATCGGCTGGCGTCCCGTGGACGTGGAGATCTCCGGGTTCGACGGGGCGCCCGGGAGCTTCGGGCTGACGAACCTCCTGGTCACGAACGGACCGTACTCAGGGTCGGGGATGCTCACCTCCCCGCATGCGGACCCCTCGGACGGACGCTGGGAGGTCGTCGCGGTCGGTCGTATCCCGCGGCTGCGCCTTCTGCGCGAGCTCGGCCGCTTCCGGACGGGCGAGCATCTCGGCCGCCCGGGCGTCACCCTCTGGTCGGCGACGAGGCTCGAGATTCGTGCGGTCGACCCCTTTGCGAGCGTTCCGGTCGAGGCGGACGGGGACGTGGTCGGAAAGTTGCCGGCACGCTACGAGCTCCTCGCGGGCGCGATCCGGACGCCGTTCGTCCCCCGCCGATGACGCGCCTCGTCCGGCGGGAGGACCGGCCCCGGTCGGGCACGGTCGGCGGTCAGGGGAGTTCCGGGCCGAGGAGGCTCGCATCGATCGCCGCGAGGTTCGTTCGCCCCGCGAGCGCCATCGACGTGGCGAGCTCGACGCCGAGCAGGGAGAAGTAGTGGGCGACGCCGGCCCCCCCGCCGGCCGCGAGGGCCCATAGCACCGGCCGGCCGAGCCCGACCGCCCGGGCGCCCATGGCGAGGGCCACGAGGACGTCGCTTCCGCGCCGGACGCCGCCGTCGAGGTACACCTCCGTCGCCCCGCCCACCGATGCGACGACCTCGGCGAGCGCGTCGAGCGCCGCCGGGCTCCCGTCGAGCTGGCGGCCCCCGTGGTTCGAGACCAGGATGCCCCGGGCGCCGTGGTCGACGGCGCGTCGCGCGTCCGGCCCGGTCAAGATCCCCTTGACGACGATCGGGAGCCGGGTCGCCTCGCTTAGCTGGTCGAGGACCTCCCAGGTCGCTCCCGCGTCCGAGCGCAGCCGGAACTCCTCCCCCTGGAGGAGGGGCGCGCGTGACGGGGGCACGACGTCGGCCCCGTTGCCGACCGGGACGCTCGCGTCGATCGCGAACCCGCCCTGTGCCTGACGGTCGCGGCTACCGAGGACCGGCACGTCGGCCGTCAGGACGATCGCGGCGTAGCCGGCACGCTCCGCCCGCTCGACGAGGCTCTTCGAGACGGTGAAGTCGGGCTGGAGGTAGAGCTGGAACCAGCGCACGCCGTCCCCCGAGGCGGCGGCGATCTCCTCGAGCGAGCGGGAGGAGAGGGTCGAGAACGCGCCGAGGAGGCCCGCGTCGCGCGCCGCGCGGGCGACCGCCACCTCTCCGTCGGGATGGATCATGCCCTGGTAGGCGGTCGGCGCGACGAAGAACGGTGCGCGGACGCGCCGGCCGAGGACGGTCGTCGAGAGATCGAGGGCCGTCACGTCCACGAGGACGCGGGGCTTCAGGCTGCGCCGGCGGAACGCCGCCAGGTTCGCGGCGAGCGTTCGCTCGTCGCCGGAGCCGCCCTGAATGTACGCCCAGACATGGTCGAGCACTCGGTGCGAGGCGCTCTCCTCGAGGTCACGGAGCGTGCGGAACCCGTACGCGAGCTGGTCGTCCACGGTCGTTGAAAGGCTCGACCGGCCGAGGGGCCCGCCGGACTTGAAAGCATCGATGACTCAGGTCCCCGAGCGGCCGGCGGACGGGGGGAGGGCCGGGGGCCTCCGAGGCCCCGGCCGCCGGCCGAGGCGCCGAGAGGGGTCGGGGATACCTTCATAAAGGTAGAGCGCGCGTTTCATTGGTCGTGACCGCGTCCAGTCCCTCGCTCGAATGGCCCAAGTGGCCGCGATGGAAGCTCCCCGAGGTGCCTTCGCCGGATACCTCCGAAGGTCGGCTCGTCATCCTCGGCGTGCTCGTTGCGGCGGTCTACGTCCTCTTGCTCCTTGCCGACAACACCGCCCTGGCCGACCAGGCGGGCGCCTTCGTGCCCCTCCTTCTGGTCCTCGGTACGGTGATCATGTTTTCCATCGGTGGCATGCTCGGTGCGGACGAGGCTCGCCAGCGCCACTTTGAGCTCGAGCTCGCCCGGACGGTCGCCGTCCACTCGGGGGCCGGACAGCTCCCCGAACCGAACACCCCGCTCGGCCGGGTCCTCGTGGAGTACCTGCGCAGCGCCGAGGAGACGCGCGAGCACGGCCGGATCCACGCCTACGCCGCCGGACCGGCGCTCTACGGAGCGGCCGCTGCGCTCGGCGCCGCGATCTTCTGGGGGATCGGCCTCGCGACCGGTACGATCTGGCTCGGCTACCTTGCGGTGGTCGTTGAGCTTCCGGCGATGGTTCTGCTCGCGTTCTCGGTCGCGATGCTCGCGAACGGCTCGCGTCGGGTCCGAACGACCGCCGGCTTCACCGTTTTGACGCCGCACCGGTGGCGGCAGCACGAGACCCGCAGCTCCGCGCTCGACGAAGCGCTTACGACCCTTCCCTGGCTCAAGGAAGCCGCGGAGACGATGGCGGCGCCCCGGCGAACCACAACCGCCCTCGCGCCGATAAGCGCGGGCGCCGCCGACGCCCAGCCCTGAGCGCGCGTTGCGTCCGAAGCCCGCCTCGGGGGCGGTTCCCTCCGTTCCTCTTGGAAGCGGTCGGCCGGTCCCGCGCTCTCGCACGAGCGGCCACGCGACCGGACGATGCCGGCCCGCTCGTTCCCTGACCTTCGGACGGGGGTCGCTCGCGCGTACGCGAGAGGATTCCCTTCAAGCCTGCCCGCCCTCGAGCCGGCGCAAGAGGTCGACCGGTGCCCACGCGGGGAGCGGCGGGAACCGCTTGGCCGGTCGAGCGGCGCCGACGCGTCGGGCCACCCGCCAGCGTGCCCGGCGACCGCCGAGACGGTCCCCCAAGCTTCCCGCACCGTCCGCTGCCCTCGGGGCCGAGCGGGCCGCTCAAGTAAATTCGATTTGACCTGCGAGTGAAATATCCTCGCCCCCACCCCTCGAACGGGGAGAATGCTGTGTGGGTGTACGTTCTGTTCGGAAACCGCACCGAAGGCACGGCCCGCATCGCTCGCGCCATCGCGACGGCGGTGGACTGGTCGAACGAGGACCGGGCGAGGGCGGCCGCCGAGGTCGACCCGGCCGCGATCCGGAGCCCCGGGGTGATCTTCCTCGGATGCGCCGCGGGCGGGTCGGAGCTGGACCGCTCGATCCGTCGGTTCCTCGACCGCCTCTCCCCGAGGACGTTCTATTCGTCGAGCTTCGCCGTGTTCGACACCCGGACCGATCCGGTCCCTCGGGTCGCCGGCTCCGGGGTCCGCCGCCTCCGCCGGGCGGTGGTGCATCGGGGCGGCCGCCTCGTGAGCCCGGGCGAGAGCTTCTACACCCCGTCGGGGGCCGATCGGGTCCCCTCCGCCGAGCTCGACCGGGCCCGGACGTGGGGGTACGGGACGATCGCCACCGCCGTGCGCCAGTTCCACGATCCCGAGGTACGCTCGGGGGTCCTCTCGATCGAGGTCCGCCACGAGCCTTGGGGGATCCCGACGCTCGTCGCGCCCTGATCGACTCCCTCGGCGCGGACCAGGTTTCACGTTCCGTCCCTCCCATCCGGAGCAACTACCCCCGAGGCGATGGGCGCGCGGGCGCCCATGACCCCTCGGCGATACGGCGGCACCCTCTTCGCGGCGGCGGCTCTGCTGACCGCTGCCTTGGTCCTCCTGTCGGGGGTGGGGCCGGGCCGCGGACCCGCCCCCGCTCGGGGAGCGCTCTCGGGAGTTCACCGGACTCCGGGGGAGCCGGCTTCGCCCTCGGAAGGTCGAACGACGGTCGGAGGGATTCCCCGCATCCTGTCGGACCGGGCGCTCGAGGCCACGCTCGCGGGCCGCAACGTCCCCGCCTTCGACGTTCGACCCCCCGACTTCGCGGCCGAGGGGCCGCGGCGAGCGGGACCGGTCGAGCCCACGTACGACCGCGCTCCGGCGCCGATGGGCGTCGCGGATCTCGGGCTGAGCGGACCGCCCGCGGACCCCACCGGGTATTCCCTCGCCACGACGAGCGTGGAAGGCTCCGCGAACCTCACCGACGCGCGGTCGGTCTACCTCGACGGCGGGGGACCCGACACGTTCTCGGTCCAACTCGCGGCCGTCGCGACGGGGGTGTCGCTCCTCGGGAACGCGTCGTACGAGTTCTGGGCGGAGGAGTTCATCACCTACAGCCCATCGTCCGAACAGCTCACCTTCGGCGATAACCTCTGGAACTTCTCGGCTCCCGGCGCGGGCTTCCCGTCGGGCACCCTGTTCGCGCACGGGGCGAACGGCTCGCTCGTCGCGCCGGCGTTCTATTACGCGACGGGTCCGACGCTCCACCTGCCGTACCCGTTCGAGGTCTCGCTCTACCTCAACGCGAGCCTCGCGGGGGACCGGTCGACAATCTTCTTCAATGGCTCGCTTCGCGCGGCCGGCCGGGAGTGGTCGGGGTCGGTCGACGAGGCGGTCTTCGACTCGGGCTCGACCGCCCCGACGGCCCCGGGTCCGCCGGTGTTCCGGATCGACGGCTCCGCCTACGGCCCGACTGGACTCCCGAACGACATCGAGCTCGTCGTCGTCGGGAGCGGCTCCGGGGACACGACGACCTTCTTCCGCGCCAACGCGACGCTGGCGCTCGCGACACGGAACGCGTCGAGCGGCGGGTTCGAATCGGTCCCGACAGCGCTCGACGCCGGGTCGGATTCCGGCGAGACGAGCGACGGCCTCGCCGTCTGGGCCGTCGCGGGCCGCCCCCCGGCGCACCTCGGCGGTGGTCCGTCGTTCGTTGGCCCCCTCTTCGGTACCGGCGACGGCGCCGGCTCCCGTGCGGTGACGATCTCGGTCGTCCCGGCGAACGCGTTCCTGTTCGTCAACCGCGGCTCCGCGCGCAACGATAGCGGCGCCGAATGGGCCCCGACGGCTCCGACCGGGTCGTCCACGTTCCGCCTGCCGAACGTCGGTCCTTACTTACTCGAGGTCGAGCTGAGCGGCCATGCCCCTATCGGGCTCGCGATCGACCCTCCTCCGAACGGCAGCGTGTCGGTGACCGTCACCCTCGCCCCGGACCCGGCCGCGGGCGTCTACACGCCTCTCTTCGCCTGGGGGAACGGCGAGCTCTCCAGCATCTCCTCCTCCGGGGATGGCTCTCGAGGCGACCCGTTCGTGGTGTACGCCCGCGAGCCCGGCCCGCTCGACGCCGAGTTCGCGGCGTGGAACGACTTCGAGTTTCCGGTCTTCCCCGGTCTCCTCCTCGTCGACACTTCCGCCTTCGTCACCGTGACGCCACCGCCGCTGACGGTCGACTTCCCCGCTCCGATGGCGGCCGAGGCCCGGGCGCTCGGACTTCCCTCGACCGACGAGCTCGGGCTCGAGCTCTGGAACGTCACGAACGCGGTGGTCCACGACGGTCCGGCGGTGAGCGGCTGGTCGTCGGCGAACCTCGCGCCGTTCCCCGAAGGGGAGCTCCTCGCCGTCGACGCGTACGGCGACCTGATCGCGAAGAACAGCTTCGAGGACGAAGGGTGCGGCATCACGTTGGTCGGAGGCACGGGCGATGTCGTCTGGGGGAACACCTTCACGAGCGTCGCGGTCAACGCCTCCGGCCCGTCCGCGGTGCTCGACGGCGGAGGCAACGTCACGGCCGTGACATCGGTCGAATCGGGCGATCTCGTGTACAACAACGTCTTCCGGGTCCCGGTCGGCGGAAACACCCCCTCGTTCGAGGGCCTCGGTGTTCCGGGATCCCCCGCGGGCGGGCTGTCGGTACCGTCGTGGAACGTCTCGCGCGAGCCGGCGTCTGAAGTGCGAACGGTCCTTGGGGTGCCGCTGACGGGAAGCATCCTCGGCACGGAGTACCAGGGCGGGAACGTCTGGACGGAGTACGGCACCCGGGCCGCGCCGTACGGCGTCCTTCCGCTGAACGCGTCCGGGAGGATCGATCGAGGGGGTGATTACGTACCCCTCGTTCCGTTCGTCCTCTATCCGGTGTCGTTCGTCGTCGTGGGGCTGCCGGCCGGAACGCCCTGGACCGTCACGACGCCCGGCGCCGTCGTGACGACGAGCGGGAACGCCTCGCGCCTCTACGACCCGAACGGGAGTTACTCCTACGGGATCAGCTCGGTTCCCGGCTACGCGGCCGTCCTCAACGGCACCGTCGAGGTTTCGGGGGAAAGCGTGACGGTCACGACGACGTTCGTGCTCAAGGGCACGCTGACGTTCGTCGAGACCGGGCTGCCCGGCGGCATCCCCTGGTCGGTGACCGTAGCCCCGGGGTCCGATGCCGGAACTCCGCGGACGACCGCGACCACCTCGGCCGCTACGGTGAGCGTCTCCCTTATCCCCGGGCCGTACAGCTTCTTCGTCCAGGCCACCGGGTACGCCGCCGTTCCCTCGAACGGTTCGGTGGACCTCGCCGCCGGAGAGACCGTCCTCCCCGTCGCGTTCAGCCCTCCGGCGGGACCGAGCGGCGCCCCGGCCCGCGCGCTGGGAACCGCGCCCGGGCCCGAGAACGTTCGGTCGGGCGAATCGGCACGGGTTCGTGACCCCTCGCCTCGCCGGGGGACGCCGGCGGGGCGGAACCGGCGCCGGGTCCTCCGGGGGAGCGTCCGCGGTGGGGCGACACGGCCGGCACGCCCGGGTCCCGCGGCCGGGCCGGTCGAGAGAACCGCGCGACGGCGGCGAGCTTCGATTGGCCCACCGTTTCCCTTGCCGAGAGGAGGTCGCGGACGAGACACTCGCCGCCGTCGCCCCAATGGCTGACGAGCGTCCAGTTACCGGGGACCCAGCGGGGCCGCGACGACGCGAGCGTCAACGAGTGTCGGATCCAGGACCTCGTCGCGAGGGGCCGACCGGCGGTGGTGGTGACGAGGGGGATTCCGTGGCGGTTCCGGAGGTCCACGAACGGGCCGCACTGCTCCGGATGCGCGGCGGCCACCGCGTCCCACCGGTCGAGGTATGAAAGGAGGCGGAGACGTGGGGGAGTCCGGGCCACGAGACGCGCGATCGCCCGCGCCACCGGGGCCGGGAGTCTCGCTCGAGCTCGGCCCCGTAGGACGCATCGTCGGAGAGGAGGCGGGATCCAAAACGCTCCCGACGGTCGGTCGAGAGGTCTTCCGTTCGGGGGACCCGCTCGGCGGTCCGTGCCACAATAGGGAACCCGCCGGCCGGAGCGGTGGGGTCTACCGCCGGCCCGGTGATCCCGTCCGTGACGTCGACCCGACCGAACCGCCGGTCGAGGCGACGCCCGAGCCTCCGGGCCGACTCGGTCAGCCCGGGCCGGCATCGGCCCCACCGGTACATCGAAGCGACGCGACCCACCTCGCGATCGAGCGGCCCGGAAAGGTAGATGACCTCCACCGCCTCGCGTGAGCCGGTCGGCGGGGAGAACCCGGAGGTCGATCCGAATTGAGCCGACGCCCCCGGTAACGCCAAGCCGCTTGGCCGCTTACTCCGAGACGCGAGGGACGGTCGCGTGCGCGTCACCTTCTTCACCGACAGCTTCGCCCCGACGCACGACGGCGTGTCGCAGATCCTCGACCCGCTAGGGGCGGCGCTCGTGCGGCGAGGGGTCGATCTCCGTGTGGTGACCGTGCGACTTCCCGGGACCCCGAGGTTCGACCGGCGCCCGGACGGCGTCGTCGTCTACCGGGCGCGGTCCGTTCCCCTCCCGAACTACCGACAGTACCGGGTCGCGCTCTTTCCGTATGCGGTCGGGGTCGGCCGGCCCGAGCTCCGGCAGTCGGACGTCCTCCACCTCCACACGCCCGGCCCCGTCGGGCTGGCGGGCGAGCAGGCCGCTCGCCGCTGGGGCACACCGACCGTCGGGACGTTCCACACGAACCTCGAAGGAATGTTCCTGGCCTCGCCGCACGGGCGCCTGCGACGGCGCCTCGACCGGTCTTGGATACGTTTCGCACGGGGGCTCTGCCTGCGCGCGACGGTGGCGAGCGCGCCCACCCTCGTCGCGGCCCGAGAGTTGACCGAGGAGCTGCCGGCCGACGAGGGCCGACGCGTCCGCGTGGTCGGCAACGGGGTCGACACGCACCGGTTCCGGCCCGGCGCGAACGACCCCGACTGGAGGGCGCGCCTCGGAACGGGGGACCGACCGCTCGTCACCTACGTCGGGCGATTGACGCGCGACAAGGGGATCGCCGTGCTCCTCGACGCCATCGCCCGCATCCCTCCGTCGCTCGACGCGACGTTCGTGATCGCCGGCGACGGGCCCGAGCGTGCGAACCTCCTCCGCCGCCTCGCCACCGACACGACGCTCCGCCGCCGGGTCCGGTACCTCGGGCCGGTCGCCGAGGCCGAGAAGCCTGCTCTGCTTGCCCAGAGCCACCTCTTCGTCCTGCCGTCCGTCGCCGACACCTCGTCGGTCGCCGTTCTCGAGGCGATGGCGTGCGGCGTAGCGCCGGTCGTGACCGACCGCGGGGGTCCGGCGGAGATCGTCGCCGACGGGGAGACGGGGACGACCGTCGACCCTGAGGACCCGGTCGCGATCGCCGACGCGATCTCGGGGCGGCTCACCGACCGGGCCGGAACGCTCCGGCGCGCGGTCCACGCCCGGCGCTGGGTCGAGGAGCACGCGTCGATCGAGCGGACGGCCGACGAGTACCTGACGCTCTACTCGGAGCTCGTCCGAGGCTGACGAGAACGGTGCCGAGCGCCTGCCGCCCGACGGCGCGGTCCGGGGCGACGGAACGGCGCCCCGTGGCCCGGCACGATCGTGTCGGCGATCCGGAGCACCCTCTTCCGCTCGCGCCGGAGGGACGCGTTGTCGCTGGCGAGCGGGTCGGGCGTTGGGCCGTCCGAGTTCCACCATAAGTGGGTGAACGCGGCGACCCCGCCCCGGGTCCCGACGAGGGTGGTGATGTCCTGGGGAGTGTGACCGGGGGTCTCGAGCAGCAGCACGGAGGGAGCGACGCGGTACCCTTCGGCGGCCCGGCTGGTCCAGAGGTCGTCGCGGTACTCGGCCCAGACATCGTGGATCCTCGCGTTCGGAAAAAGCGCGCAGTTGATGGTGTGGTCCGGATGGTGGTGGGAGAGGACGATGTCGGTGACGCTCTGCGGACGGATGCGGCGGCGGGAGAGGGGCTCGAGGATGCGGCCCGGGGAGGCGACCATGCCGGGGTCGATGATGATCCGGGACTTTCCGTCCTCGACAAACGAGACCGTCGACGCCACCCGGTCCCCGACGTACCCCGCGCAGAGCACCTCGAACGTCGCGTCGCGCGCGAAGGGGGGGATCGGCTTCGGCATGACGCTCGCTTGCGGTAGCGGCCCCGAGACTTAACGCCGTGGGTGCCCAGGGCCGCGCCGGAGTCCCGTTGACCGCGGGCGAGGTCCCCCACGCCGCACGGCCGACGGACCGACCGCCTCACGACGGTCCCCGAGCCGGCGCGACGCAACCCACTTGAGGGACCTCGACCATGGGTTCCTGACGACCGAGACGCCGCGGCAGGGCGGGGAGAGGCGTACCTTCCTTACCGGCGTCGCAGCCACGACGGGGAAGCGGAAGCGGGTGGGACGGATGGCGAACGGCGACTCGGCCCAACGGCTGTGGAGCTGGACCGGCGTTCCGTCCCTCGAGAGCTTCCGGGGCCCGGTCGCGTCGTTCTGGCGCGGCCTCGGCTACCAGGTGACGTGGCACCAGAACGAGCTCACCGGGGAGCGGGAGCTCGAGGGGCAGCACCGCGAGTTCCGGGCCGACCTCGCCCAGCCGACGGCGGGGACCGTCGAGGTCCGATGTCTCGTCCGGTTCCACGGCGCGACGCCCGCCGTTCTGAGGGCCAACGAGGTGTACCGTCCCGAGATCCTGCTTCACCTCCTCGGGGATGCGCTCACGAAGGGATTCGGCCCCGCGGCCCGCTCGGCCGACGGCTGAGGCGCGGCGACGACCGCACGGCCTCCGCGACGGCGGACGGGCCGTCGGCTACTCGGGAATCTCCGAGAGCAGGTAACCGGGAAGGGGTACGCCGGCCCGCTCCACGAGGTCGCGCCGCGCGGGTCGCCACGCGGCCTCGAGCGATCCGCACGGCTTTCCTTCCATCGTCTCGGTGGTCGCCCGGGTGGTGAGTCGCGACGGGTCGCGCTCGACCACTCGCCCAACGGCCCGATGCCTCACGCCGACCCGCGGGAGGCGGTCGGCCGTGTACTCCAGCGGCCCCGCGCTCACCCAGAGTCGCCCACCGAGCGTGAGTGCCGCCCAGTATGACGCTTCGTAGAGGACCGTGAAGTGGAGGCCGTGGTGGAAGAGCGTCGGCCAGCCGATTTCGTCAGGTCGAGGGGTGAACTCCGCCCGAACCTCCCGGACGCCGTCCGGGGCCGTCTCTTCCGCGAACTGCAGGCGCAGCCCCCGGGCGTGGCGGGGTCCGCATCCGAAGCACGGGTTCTCGATAGGGTTCTCGAGCGCGGGCATGGGTCGACGAGCGGGTCCGGGGACTTCGGCCTTTCGCTCGACGGCCGCTCCGCACCCCGACGCTACCCGTGCGGGGACCGGCGGGACCCGGGCGACGCGGAACGGGGGACCGGCTCGGCCCGGTACGGACGCATCTCGCCGAGCGCCCGGGCCGCCCGCAACAGCCCGATGTGCGTGAGCGCCTGCGGGAAGTTCCCGATTCGAAGGTGGTTCCTGGGGTCGAACTCCTCCGAGAAGAGCCCGAGGGACGTCCCGGCCGCGAGCAGCTCCCCCCAGCTCTCGAGCGCCTCCTCGGTTCGTCCCCCGCGGGCGAGGCACTCGACGAGCCAGAACGAGGTCGGCAGGAACGCCCCCTCGTCACCCGGGATCCCGTCCGGGGTCCGGTAGCGGTAGACGAACGCGCCCCGGGCCAGCTCGCGCTGGACCCGATCGACGGTCCCGACGACCCGAGGATCGTCGTACGGGAGAAACCCGACGAGGGGGACGCGAAGGTTGGCGGCGTCGACCTCGGAGCTGCCCGCGGCCTGGCGGAAGCTCCCGGTCCTCGGGTCGAAGCCGTCGGTGAGGATCCACTCGCGGACCCTCTCGGCTTCGACCTTCCAGCGGTCCCGGGTCGCCCGCTCCTCCCTCGGATGCCCGAGGCGAGCCGCCCGGTCGAGCGCCACCCACGCCATCAATTTCGAATGGACGAACTGCTTCGGGAGACCGCGGATCTCCCAGATCCCCCGATCGGGGCGACGCCACAGCCGAACGACCTCATCGGCGAGCCCCGCGATCGCGTTCCAGTGGTCGTCCACGGCCGAGCGGTCGATCCCCTCGAGGACGAGCGCGCAGTCGAGGAGCTCGCCGTAGATGTCGAGCTGGAACTGCTGGGCGGCGGCGTTGCCGACCCGCACCGGCCGAGAGCCCCACATGCCGCGGAGGTGCGTCAGCCTTCGTTCCGCGAGGTCGCCCTCACCGTGCGCCCCGTAGACGACCCGCAGGCGGTGTCGGCCGTCCTCCCGGAGGCGCTCGAGCACCCACCGCAGGAACGACCGCGACTCGGTGAGGTGGCCGAGGTCGAGCATCGCCTGCGCCGAGAACGCCGCGTCTCGGATCCAGACGTACCGGTAGTCCCAGTTCCGGCTCCCGCCGGGCCACTCCGGGACGGAGGTCGTGGGCGCGGCGATGAACGCTCCGGTGTCGACGTTGGAGAGGAGCTTGAGGGTGATCTCGGAGCGCTCGACCCAGCGGTGCCAGGCGCTCGCGTACTGGTGGAACGGTGCGGAGTGCACGTGCGTCCACCGCCGCCAGAACTGATCCGTGTGCTCGACGAGCTCGGCGAACCCGGTGCGGACCGGACGCTCCGTGCCCCAACTGACCTCGATCTCGAGCGGCAGTTCGGGACGGACGATCCCCGAACCGACCGCGCGCCCGTCCGTGACGCGCAATAGCATCGGGTGGGAGTAGCGGAGAGCGTCGCCGTTCGAGCGCGCTTCCCACTCGCCGCCCCGGGCGACGATCTCGGCCGGCCGCGCGCCGTAGTCGAACCGAGGCTCGAAGCGCGTCTCGATCCCCACGGAGCCGCCGAACGCGCGAACCTCTCTCAGCAGCATCGGAGCGCCTTCGGGCCCGCTGTCGCGGAGGACGGGCATGACGTCGGTCACCACGAGCTGTCGATGGTCCGAGAGCTCGAACCGGGTTTCGAGAACGGCGCTCGACGGCCGGTACGCCTGCCTCGACCGGAACGCCTCGAGAGGAACCACGGACTGGTAGCCGCCCCTTCGCCCGTCGAGCAGGCGCGCGAAGACGCTTGGGGAGGAGAACCTCGGGAAGCAGGCCCAGTCGACCGAACCGAAACGGGAGACGAGGGCCGCGGTGTGGAGGTTGCCGACGAGACCGTAGTCGTCCAGCGCGGGATCGAGCGAGGGCAACGACACTCCCGTCCCCACGGATCCGCCCTTCTTAGAACCTCGCCGCGCCGTGCGCGCCCGACGCGCCGGTCGGCCCGGCTCCGGAACCCTGTCGCCGGTCCCGGTGCGCCCGAGGTCAATCCCGCACGGCGGAGGACGGGCGACGGAGCGCCGCCTCCGCGTGCACCGCGAGGTCCGCAGTGAGGTGGAGGTCGAACCAGGGGTACACGGCTTCCTCCTCGCGCGAGTTGTGGGACCACAGGACGTTCACGAGCTCCGCTTCGAGCTCGACGGTCGACGACGGGCTCCCGCGCAGCTGCCGCTCGGTGCGGTCGAGCACGTCGAGGATGCGACGATGGTCGTCGCGCAGGCGCTCGGCGAGCCATCGATGGCTCGGCGACTCCCGTTCGAACGCCGGAAGGAGCTCCTCTTCCTCGACCTCGATGTGGCGGCGCAGGTCGCTCGCGAACGACCCGAACCGCTCGGCGCGCAGGTCCGCCGCCCCGGCGGGCGTCGAGCGGAACGCCTCGAGCCGATCGTCGAGCTCCCGGTGGTCCTCGACGAAGACCTTCGACAGCGGGACGGACGGTTCGCCCATCGATCCCCCTCACGCTCCTCGGATTCGTGCGGCTTCGGAGTCGGCCGACCGACCGCCCAGGGGGCGACCGTACATCACGGAGAGGGTCGAGATCGCGCCGTGGGCGACGGTCGGGCGTCCGGGCTCGGCCGCCTTCCCGCGCGTCGGGGACCGCGGGCGTCGCGAAGAGGTCCCGGCCCCCGCCCCGTCGTCCTCGCCGGGACGGTCGTCCGGGCGTCGGCGCCCGACCGTGGGGACTCCGCTCCGTCGCCGCGTCCGCGGCGGGCGTCAACCGGCCTTGACCGCGGCTACTTCTGCCCCGGCGTCCCCCGGGTACCCGATGACGAGCATGGCGTCCCTTCCCGTCGGTTCGGTACTCCCCCTCTCCAGCCACCGGCTCTCCCCGCTGCCGGATCTCCGGGGTTCGAAGCTCCTCGAAGCGCCGTGCCTCAACAAGGGGACCGCGTTCACGGACGGGGAACGGACGGCGCTCGGGCTCCACGGCCTCCTGCCCCCCCAGGTCGAATCGCTCGACCAGCAGGTCCTCCGAGCGTACGAGGCCTACCGGCGCAAGGCGGACGACCTCGAGCGCCACATCTACCTGCGGGCGCTCCAGGACACGAACGAGACCCTGTTCTACCGACTCCTGCTCGACCACACCGAGGAGATGACCCCGGTCGTCTACACGCCGGTGGTCGCCCTCGGGTGCCAGGAGTTCAGCCACATCTACCGGCGGCCGCGGGGACTCTTCGTGCCGTACCCCCTGCGGGCCTCGATCCGGGAGCTCCTGCGGCACCGGCCCCACCCCGACGTGGACGTGGTCGTCGTGACCGACGGCGAGCGGATCCTCGGGATCGGCGACCAGGGCGCGGGCGGGCTTGCAATCCCGATCGGGAAGCTCTCCCTCTACACCCTCATCGGGGGGATCAAGCCGGACCGGACCCTTCCGATCATCCTCGACGTGGGAACGAACAACGCCGAGCGCCTGCGCGACCCCGAGTACCTCGGGTGGCGCCACGAGCGCATCACCGGCGACGATTACGACGAGTTCATCGACCGGTTCGTCCTCGCGGTCCGCCAGGAGCTCCCCGGCACGCTCGTCCAGTGGGAGGACTTCGGCGTCGCCCACGCCCGGCCGATCCTCGATCGGTACCGCGACAAGTTCCTCACGTTCAACGACGACATTCAAGGCACCGGGGCGGTCGCGCTCGCCGCGGTCCTCGCCGCCCTCCGCCGGATCGGGACGCCGCTCGCGGACCAGCGGATCGTGATCTTCGGCGCGGGGTCGGGCGGAACCGGCGTCGCCGACATGCTGAAGGGCGCGATGATCGCCGAGGGGCTCGACGAGACCGCGGCCCGCCGACGGTTCTACCTCGTCAACCATGGCGGTCTCTTGACGGACCGCCGCACCGACGTCCGGGCGGGGCAGTCGACGTTCCTCCAGCCGTGGGAGGAGGTCGGAGGATGGGCGAAGGAGGACCCCTCGCGCGTCCAGCTGACGGAAGTCGTCCGCGGCGCCCGGCCCACGATCCTGATCGGGCTCTCGACGGTCACGGGGGCGTTCGAGGAACCGCTCGTTCGGGAGATGTCGCGGGCGAGCGAACGTCCGATCATCTTCCCGCTGTCGAACCCGACGCAACGGTCGGAGGCGGTCCCCGGCGACCTCCTCGCGTGGACTGACGGCCGGGCGCTCGTCGCGACCGGCTCGCCGTTCCCGCCGGTGGAGGTGAACGGCCGCACCGTGCCGATCGCGCAGTGCAACAACGTCTACATCTTCCCGGCCGTCGGCCTCGGCGTGGTCGCGAGCGAAGCCCGCCGCGTCACGGACGGGATGTTCCTTGCGGCCGCGCGGGCCCTCGCCGGGGTCGCCCCCGATACCGACGATCCGACGGTACCGTTGCTTCCGCCGGTCGGCCGCCTGCGCGAGATCGCGGTCGAGCTCGCGGTCGCCGTCGGCCTCGAGGCTCAGCGGACCGGGCACGCCCCCCACCGGTCGCCGGACGAGCTCCGCCGACGGGTCGTCGAGACCCAATGGGTCCCCGAGTACCCGGTCTACGCCGGGGTCTAGTCGGTGCCCGGGGGCCGGGCGCCCGACGCCTCGCTCCGGTCCGCGGGACGGGTCAGAACCCGTCCCGGCCGCTCTCCGGTAAGTCGACCGCGCCAGACGACCGGGACGCCGTTCACCCAGACGGACGAGAGGAGGCGGGAGTAGCGGGGCCGCTCGGCGTACTCGGGCCCGGCATCGTGCGCGCCCCGGGGCCAGGAGACGAGGTCGGCGACCTTCCCGACCTCGACCGACCCCCGGTCCGCGAGGCCGAAGTGGTCGCACGGGAGCGCCGTCACTCGACGCACGGCCGCGGAGAGCGCGAGAGACCCCTCCCGCCCGAGGTCGGCGAGAAACCGGGGGAACGCCCCGTAGTTCCGCGGGTGGATCGGTCCGTCGAACGGCCCGAGGGAAAGGGAGTTTCCGATGCCGTCCGAGCCGACGAAGGCGGTCGGGTCGCGTTCGACCGCCCTCACGTCGTCGGGCGCCATCCCGAAGAGGAGGACGGAGACCCCCCCGCGCTCGCGCAGCAAGAGGTCGACCGCCGCCTCGAACGGGCCCAGTCCGAGCTCGCGGCCGATCTCCGAGAGGTTCCTTCCGAGGAATCGTTCGCCGCCGCGCGTGGCAACCGCCGAGACGACGACGTCCTCCCAACGCAGGTCGTTCGGCCCGATCGTCCAGCCCCGGACGCCGTGCTCCACCTCCTCGCCGGCCCGCCGCCGGGCGACGGGGTCGCGCAACCGCGCCTCGGCCTCCTCCCAGCGACCTTCGAAGAGCCACCCCGGGAAGAGCGCCGTCAGCGCGGTCTCCCCGGCCTCGTAGGGGTACATGTCCGCGTGGACCCTCACGCCGTCGGCCCGGGCCCGAGCGATCCGGCGGAGGAGGCCGGGCATCGAGCCCCAGGTCCGCCGTCCGAAGCACTTCAGGTGCGAGATCTCGAGCCGAACCCGGGTGCGGCCGGCCAGGAGGAGCGCCGCCTCCACCGACACCGGCCCGCCCGTTCCTTCGTCCCGCAGGTGCGTCGCGTAGACGCCGCCCGCACGGGCGACGCGCTCGAGGAGCGGCTCGAGGTCGTCGGAGGTCGTCTCGAGCTCGGGGGAGTACGCGAGACCCGTCGAGAGCCCGAAGGCGCCCTGGGCGAGCGCCCGGTCGAGCGACGCCGCGAGCTCCGCGGCTCGGTCGTTCGGGATCGGTCCGTTGCGGAGGCCGACGGTCGCGATCCTCAGCGTTCCGTGGCCGACCAGGGGCGCGAGGTTCAGGGCCGGACGCGCTTCCGCGACGCGGTTCGACCAGCTCGCAAGGTCGTTCCAGTCCCAGCGCAGCCGGGACGCGACCCTTGGGAAGAACTGCTCCACGAACGCCGCGAGCTCGTCCCGGTGGAGCGCCGAAACCGGGAAGAGGCTCTCGCCGCAGTTCCCGACGACCTCCGTCGTGACCCCTTGCATCGCCTTGCTCTCGAGGCCCGGGTTCGCGAGGACGGTGATGTCGGAGTGGGAGTGGACGTCGACGAACCCGGGGGCCAGGTACTCGCCCGAAAGGTCGACGACCCGGGCGCCCCGTACGGCGAGCGCCTCGCCCCGTTCGAGGACCCTTCCCGACCCGAGACGGACATCCTCCCGCCGAGCCGGCGAGCCCGAGCCGTCGAGCACGAGCCCCCCGCGAAGGAGGACCTCGGACCGGCCGGAGGCGTCCGGCGCCTCTTCCTCTCTCATGGTCGTCGACCCGCGCCTCCCCGTGGGCCGTCGCTATATATAGGCCGGGAGGCTCGCATCGCGAAGTGAGCCGGTACCGCATCCTGTTCGTCAGCGACCTCCATGGCTCCGAGGTCTGTTTCCGCAAGTTCCTCAACAGCGTCCCGGTCTACCGTCCGGACCTGCTCGTCTACGGCGGCGACATCATGGGCAAGATCCTGCAGCCCGTCTTCCCGGTCGGGAAGGGGCAGTATCGCTGGTTCCCGTCGGGCGACCGGGCGGTCGACTTCCCCGAGTCCGAGCTTCCTCAGGTCGAGCGGAAGATCGCGGACACCGGGCGGTACTCCCTCGTGACCAGTCCCGAGGATTGGGAACGCCGGCGCAAGGACCCCGAGGCGCTCGACGCCTTCTGCCGCGAGCTCGGGAAGGACCGCGTCCGAGCGTGGCTGCGCCTCGTCGAGGAGCGGCTGCTCCCGAAGAAGACCCCGCTCGTCATGAACGTCGGGAACGACGATACCGACGGCATCCTCGAGATCCTGCGCAAAGAGGGGCCCGCGAACCTCCTCGTGCCCGAGGGCCAGGTCGTGACGGCCGGCCCGTACGAGATCTACGGGTGCGGCTACGCGAACATGACCCCCTGGCACTGTCCGCGGGACCTCGAGGAGGTCGACCTCGGGAGGTTCCTCGACCGTACCGCGGGCCAGATCGGCGCTCCCCGCCGCACGATCTTCGACCTCCACGCTCCGCCGAGCGGTACGGCGATCGACCTCGCGCCCGAGCTCGACGCCGACCTCAAGCCGAAGACGGTCTCGGGCCAGATGCTGCTCACGCACGTGGGGTCGACCTCGGTGCGTCGGCTCATCGAGTCGGTGCGACCCGTCGTGAGCCTCCACGGCCATATCCACGAGTCGATGGGACTCGACCGCGTCGCGGGCACGCCGGTGTTCAACCCGGGCAGCGTCTACTTCAGCGGGACCCTCCAGGGACTCGTCCTCGACCTCGAAGGCGACCACGTCGTGAACCACCTCTTCATCACGGGGTGACGGACGGTGTCCGAGGTCCGGCTCGACGAGCACGCCTTCCTCCGCGAGGTCGAAGGGATCGTCGCTCGGGCGAACGAGCGCTCGATCCCGCTGCGCGCGATCGGCAGCGTCGGGATCTACCACCGCATCCGCGACCACCCGGCGGCGCGCGGGATCTACCTCCACCGCCACGGCGTGGCGCACGACGGGACGCCCCGGTTCAAGGACCTCGACCTCGCGAGCCTCGAAAAGCACTCGTCGGGGATCTACAAGCTGTTCGTCCGCGAGCTTCGGTTCACCGAGGACCGGGAGACGAACGCGCTCTTCGGGATGTACCGGAACATCTACTTCCACCCGCAGTTCACGATCGACGTCTTCTACGACTGCCTGCGCTTCAGCCACGAGATCCCCCTCAAGAACCGGTTCCCGCCGGGCGTGACCCTCGCCCCCGAGGACCTCTTCCTCGGGAAGGCGCAGATCCACGTCGTGACCCCGCCCGACCTCGCGGACATCGCGGCGCTCCTGACCGCGATCCCGCTCGGCCGCATGGACCGGGCGTACCTCGGCACCCGCCTCGGCGACGACTGGGGGCTCTGGTTCGACGTCCGGACGAACCTCGAGCGGACGGTCCATCGGCTCGCCGAGTGGACGCCGAACGACCGCGGCCTGACCGAGGAGAACCTCGCGACCGCCCGGCGGCACATCCGCGACGTCCTCGAGTTCCTCGATGCGATCCCGAAGACCCGGCGCTGGGAGAAGCGATCCCAGAAGGGTACGAAGGAACCGTGGTTCGAGGAGGTCGACGAGATCCGCTAGGGCCGCCTCCCGCGGTTTCCCTCGACCGGAGCCGGAACTCCCCTCTTCGGTCGTAGGGCCGGGGGGCGTGGCCGCACGGCGGAGACGCGCGGGAGCTCGCGCCCCGCGCGGCCGGAGCGTTACGCGCGGCGTTCGGAGCGATGCCGGGCGAGCGCGCTCAGTCCCTCGTAGAGGACCGTCGCGGCGGCGAGGGCCGTCACCTGGCCCGTGTGGTCGTACTGGGGCGCGACCTCGACCACGTCGAACCCGACGACGTCGAGCGCGTGCAGCGGACGAAGGACCCGGACCAGCTCGCGCGTCGAGAGGCCGCCCGGTTCGGGGGTCCCGGTGCCGGGGGCGAACGCGGGGTCGAGGGTGTCGATGTCGACCGAGACGTAGGTCGGTCCGTCCCCGATCGCCCGGACGAGCGCGGACGCGACCCCCTCGGGCCCGAGCGAGTCGAGGTCCTCGGTGGTGAACGTCCGGTCGACGTACCGGGCGTTGTTCTCGACGTCCTCGGCCGAGTAGAGCGAACTGCGGATCCCGACCTGGAAGACCCCGCCCTTCTCGATCAGGCCCTCTTCGTAGGCCCGGCGGACCCACGTGCCGTGCGTGTACTTCTTGCCGCCCCAGTAGGTGTCCCACGTGTCGTAGTGCGCATCGAAGTGGAGGAGGCGGACCGGTCGACCGGTCGCGGCCTTTTGGGCGCGGAGGATCGGTAGCGTGATCGAGTGGTCCCCGCCGCCGACGAACGGCACGACGCCCGCCGCGAACAGCGGACGCATCCCGTCCTCGATACGCCGGAACGTGTCGTCGAGGAACCCGGGGACGGGGTCGATGTCCCCGAAGTCGACCGTCTCGAGGACCCGGAACGGGTAGACTTTCTGGAAGAGGTGGTACGACCGCAGCAGCCGCGAGTGGTTGCGGATCGCCGACGGTCCTTCGCGGGCCCCGCTGCGGAAGCTCGTCGCATCGTCCCACGGGATCCCGACGAACGCGGAGCCGACCCCCTCGAGGTCGGTCGTGTGGGGGAGCCGGGCGAACGTCGCGATCTGGGCGAATCGGGGCGACCGGGCCGGGTCGGTCGGCTCGGTCATCCTCGGACGTCCGCCGACCCGACCTAATCGGGCGGGAGCTCCTTGAACGCGAGCGAGATGTCGATACCGGACCGCCGGAGGTGGTAGGCGCGGGCCGAGAAGTACCAGACCGCGGAGACGACCAGCACGAGGACGATCGCAATGTAGCCGGTCTGCTGGTTCGAGGAGGTGAACGCCGCCGCCGAGCCGAGGAGGGGCAACGTCGCGACCAGGTACGCCGAGACCGCGGTGATCCCGAACGACACGATCCCGGCGAGGGTGTAGAGGGGTTTCTTGCGCATCATGCCGAGCCGGGCGAGCGAGAGCGACGAGAGGCTCACCGAGATCATCGGCAGGAAGAACAAGAGGAAGACGAACGGCGTGTAGAGCTCGGTGTAGTTGTAGGTCATCAATGGCATCAGGATGAGCCCGAGGATCGAGATGATCACGATGCCGACGATCGGGGAGTGCGTCGAGCGCGTGGTCGTGCTCATGAACCGCGGGAAGAGCCGGTCGAGCGAGAACGAGAGCGCGTACCGGGAGAAGATGTAGAGGCCGAGGATGACCCAGAGGGCGTACCACGTCACCGACCCGAGGAAGATGATGCCGATCAGCAGGTTGTTGCCGTGCGCCGCCATCATCGGGTAGGACGTGAGGCCGGCCGCGAACGGCAGGAAGTACTGCGGGTTGCCGCCGTAGAGCCCGTAGAGCTGCGACGACGTCCCGTTGAGGAAGTTCATGCCGACGACCTGCTCGAACTCGAAGATCAGGAGGACGGAGAAGATCACCGCGAGCAGGAACGAGACCGTCATCCCGAGCCGGACGGTCCGCGAGCTGCGCCGGAACTCGCCCGCGATGTAGCTCGGCGCCGTCGTGAACATGAAATAGAACGCGAAGATCAGCGGCACGAACTCGAGCGTGTTCGTCCAGGACGAGCCGTACGCGCCGAACTGCGAGGAGCCGTACGCGGCGAGGTACTGGTAGGCGCCGGGCGCGGCCCCCTGGTTGACCATGAAGTTGTTGACCGCGTTCACGAAGGCCGAGTGACCCATCGCCGCCAGAAGGACCACCGAGACGATCAGTCCGAGAAGCTCGAGCATCAGCATGCCCGAGAAGATGCGGAACGCGGGCCGCGGCTTGAGGGTCACATAGAGGACCATCGCGACGACGGTGAGCAGCTCGCCGATGATCACTACGTCGAGGTTGTTCAGCGTCGGGAGGCCCAGACTGAGCAGGTTCCCCCAGCTGACGAACGCCGCGTTGCCGGTGATCGACCCCCACGCGCCGAACCCGGGCCCGACCGAAAGCGTGACGAACCAGTACGGAAGGACCGCGGCGTAGATGATGACGTTCATCATCCGGGCCGCGCCCGAGACGAATCCGAAGTACGGGTGGAGGAGTCGGGACGCGTAGACGTACTCCCCGCCCGAACGGGGCATCTCGATGCTCATGATCGTGTACGTCACGACGATCGGCACCGCGATGAGCGCCGCGATGAGCGTGGCGTCCATCAGGTTCGCGCCGGTCACGAAGAGCAGGATCGTGAAGAACAACCCAAATGCAGGCCCCGGGCCAAGCGAGATGAGGTTGATCGAGAACGACTCGAACGCCCCCAGCTCCTTGACGAGACCGCTCGACTTTCGGGCAAAGACCGTCGGGCTCGCCGTCGGCGTCGACGCGTCGGAGGTCCCCGGATTCGTGGTTTCACCGCTCATGAGTTGGTTACGCTCAAGCGAGAGTGGGAAGCACGGCCGATTCTCCTCCGAAGCGACCCGTCCGTCGATCGGTGGAGCGGCCGGGCGATCTTCGGATCCCCCGTCCCCCGCACGCGCGCTGCTAATGGGACGCGCTATTTAATCCGGCGGAAAACGACCGGCGCCGAAACCCCGTGTGTCTCGCCGTTTCTGCGCGTAACATCCCCGCGGCCTGCCCATCCGCCGCGGCGTCCAGGAAAGACGCTTTACCCCGTCCGAGCTCGGGAGCCGTGACGATGAGGATCGTCGGACCGAAACGCCCGGACCGCCTGCCGCTGAGGATCGACGACCCGCGCGTCAGCGAGCGAGTGCAGCGATTCCCCGAATCCGTGATACGAGAAATGACGCGGATCGCGGACCTCCACCACGCGGTCAACCTGGCCCAGGGGTTCCCGGACTTCGAGCCACCGCCCGAGGTCGTCGCGGCCGCCCAGGCCGCCATCGGGTCGGGCGGGAACCAGTACTCGGTCACCTGGGGGACGCCCGGGCTTCGCCGCGCGATCGCCGATAAGGGGCGTTCGTTCAACGGTATCGACGCCGACCCTGAGACGAACGTCGTCGTCACCTGCGGGGCGACCGAAGCGATGATGGCCGCCATGCTGGCGATCGTCGATCCCGGTGACGAGGTCGTCGTGACCGAGCCGTTCTACGAGAACTACGGACCGGACGCGGTCGTGAGCGGAGCGGTCGTGCGCACGGTGCCTCTCAAGGAACCGGACTGGTCGCTCGACGAGGAGCGCCTCAAGGCGGCCGTCTCCCCAAAGACACGGGCGATCGTGGTCAACACGCCGAACAACCCGAGCGGTCGCGTCTTCACGCGGTCC
Source organism: Thermoplasmata archaeon (assembly GCA_021816865.1). Classification (GTDB taxonomy): domain Archaea; phylum Thermoplasmatota; class Thermoplasmata; order Lutacidiplasmatales; family UBA184; genus Lutacidiplasma. Next base: position 83,250 of record JAKAWX010000005.1, read on the forward strand.
GAGCTCGGTCTTCTCGCCGACCTCTGCGTCGACCACGACGTGGTCGCGGTGACCGACGAGATCTACGAGCACATCGTTTTCGACGGACGCCGCCATCTCTCGCTCGCGACGCTCCCCGGCATGGCCGAGCGGACGATCACGATCGACGGGGTGTCGAAGACCTACAGCGCGACCGGCTGGAGGGTCGGGTGGGCGATCGCCCCCCCGACGCTCGCCGCCGCGATGCGACGCGCCCACGATTTCCTCACCGTCTGCGCGCCGCACGCCTTCCAGGTCGCCGCGGAAGTCGCGCTCCGGCTCCCGGCCTCGTACTACACCCAGCTCGCCGCGGGCTATCAGAGGAAGCGGGACCGCTTCGTCGAGGGGATCCGACGCGCCGGGCTCCGCTGCCGGCCGCCCGAGGGGGCGTACTACGTCCTCGCCGATTTCACGGAGTTCCCGTTCGCCGACGACTGGGAGTTCGCGATGGCGCTCGTCGAGCGCCTCGGCGTTGCAAGCGTCCCCGGGAGCAGTTTCTACTCGAACCCTGAGGACGGGGCGCGCTTCGTACGGTTCGCCTTCCCGAAAAAGGAGGCGACGCTCGACGACGCCCTGGCCCGCCTCGCGGGTCTCGATGCCCTGCGGGCGGGCTAGGCGGGGACCGCTAGGAAACGGTCCGCGCGGAGCCGCTCGCGCGCGTCGGGCCGTCCGCGGGACCGGGGGATACGATCGTCATGCGCGCGTCCTCGTCGACGTCGTTGAGAGCGGTCGGGCGCTTCGCCGTCGGCAAGAGGCCAAAGTCCATCCGGGTCTCAAGGATCCCCTCCTCCGCGCCGATGTGCTCGAGGCGGCCGAACGGGTCGGTGAGGCTCGACTGGCCCGGGAAGACGGCGCCGCGCTCGAGACCGGTTCGATTCGCGACGGCGACGAAGAGCCCGTGGGAGAACGCGGTCGCGATCGCAAGGTGGTTGTACACCTCGAGCCCGGCGAGCGGCCCGCTCGCCTCCTCGGCCCAGGCCATCGGGACGAGGATCGCTTCCGCCCCTTGGTGGGAGTAGTACGACCCCAGTTCGGGGAACTGGAGGTCGTAGCAGACCTCGATCCCGAGCCGGTGACCCTGGAACTCGACGAGCAGCGGCCGGTCGCCCGGGCGGAAGATCCGCTTCTCCTTGTTCCAGAGATGGATCTTCCGGTAGATCCGGGTCCCGTCCGGACCCACGACGTACGCGCTGTTGAAGAGCTGGCCGTCCGCTTCCTCGGCGAACCCCCCGACGAGCAGGCGCGCGCGGCGTCGTGCGATCTCCTCGAGCGGCGCGAGCGCGGCGCGGACGTCGGTGTACCCGCGGATCTCCTCCGGTCCCTCGTAGCAGTACCCGCACGAAGAGAGCTCGGGGAACAGCACGACATCCGCTTCGCTCGCCTCCGCCCACTGCCGGATCCGCTTCCAGTTCTCGTCCCGACCCGGAAACTCCGGCGTGAACTGCACGATGGACAACCGCATCGTCCGTCCCAAGGCGCGGCGGCCTACAAAGCCTTCGAGGTCGGGTGGCGGACGCAGCCGTCCGCACCCGCCGCCGCGAAGAGGTATCTACCGGCGACGGTCCTCTTGGCTCCGTGCCGCCGCCACGACCCACCGGACCGGCCGTCTCCGCACCCGACCTGACCGGACCGACGTCGATCCTCAACTGGCCGGTCGCCAGCTCGGGAAAGGGCCGGAAGGCCCGGGCGCGACCGTACTCGCACGTTCACCTCGAGATCGACCTCGAGCCCGACGGGGCGCCCCCCTCGGCCAGCCCGATCGTCCGAAAGCTCGAAGCCCTCGTGCGCGAGCGCGAGGTCGTCGAGTCCGCCGACCTCCTCGGTCTCGCCGCCCGGCTCCTCCACGCCCTCTCGGCCGCCGGGTTCACGCGCGTCGCAGCATGGTCGTTCGAACCGGACGTCACCCTTCCGTCGCCCGCGACCGTTCGCGACCGGACGAGAGAGCCGGTCGGCCATCTTCTGGACGCCCTCCGGGACTCGAAGGAGCCTCGACTCGCGACGGCCCGGTCGTTCTCGGTGACCCTCACCGAGCCCGGCCCCAACCGAGTCGAGGCCTTGCTCCGTCGGGTCCACCGGGAACGACGGCACTCCCTGTCGCTCGACCTTCGCGGCACGATTCCCGAAGCGGGGCTGAAGGAGATCGTCACCGCCGTCCGGGAACGCCTCCCCGTACGTCGGTCGGCGGTCACGGCGTACGCCCGGCACTGACGGCCCCCGGCCGCACCGAACCGTTATGACCGTCCCGCCTCTCTCCGCGCGAGCAAGCGGCCGACGGCGCGGCGGGCGTCCCCGCGTCGTCGAACCGCCGGCCGAGGTTCGCGCGAATGCTCCTCCTCTACGTCCCGGCCCTTCTCGTGGCCTTCGTCATCACCCTTCTCGAGATGACCGAAGTGGTCGCGCTCGTCTTCGCCCTCGGTGCCGACCAGCGAACGATCGCCCACGGCGCCCTCGGAGCGATCGGGGGGACGGCGACGGTCGCGCTCGTCGCGCTCGGGTTCGGCGCCCTCTTCCTCGCCTTCCCAAGGGACGACCTTCTCTGGGTGTCGGCGGCCGTTCTCGCCGGGTTCGGGGTCTTCCTGTTCCGCAGCACGCTGCGGACCTACCGGCGGGAGAGGGCGGCCGCCGCGGGAGCGCCCACTCCCCTTCATCGACCCGTCGTCCAGTTCGCGGGCGGGTTCTCGGTGGGAGCGATCGAAGCGACCGAGGCGGTGGTCGTCCTCCTCGCGCTCGCCGCCGCCGGTTACGCCGCGAGCGCCATCGTGGGGGCGCTTGTCGCGGGCGTCGTCCTCGTGGTCGCGACCGCCCTCGTGCACGAGCGGATCCGGCGCATCAAGGTCCCCTGGCTCAAGCTCGGCGCGACCTCGCTCCTGTTCGCGTTCTCGGTCTTCTGGTTCGGTGAGGCGACGAATTATTCCTGGCCCGGGAGCGACCTCATCCTGGTCGCCCTGTTCCTCGCCGGCGTGGTGATCGTCCGCACCGCGGTCGAGGTTGGATTGCGGCGGACCCGGTCGCTCGGGACCGCGCCCTGAGCCGGCCGGCGCTCTCCCGAGAGCCCTTCGCACGACCCGCCCTAGGGCGCGACGCGTGCCGGCGGGCGTTCGAGCGGCCGTGCTTCGGGCCGCGGCAGGTCGCTCCGGACGACGAGGCATCGGTCCCGACAGTGCGGGCAGGTCCCCCGAGCCCGCACGGGAATCTGCTCCGCGACCTGGCGGCACTCGTCGGCGAACTCATGCCCGCACATCGGACACGGATGCGAAGGTCGCATCGGACCTCTCGTGGGAGGGTGGGACGGGAAGTCCTCGAACCGGCCCGGCCCCGCGGAGCTTCCCCCTAGGGTGACTTCCACGGGCAGATCGGCTTCCGGTTTCCGGGTGTTCCCGTCCTCCCGGACGAGCAGGCCATCCCCAGTACTTACCCCGCCCGTCAGGTCGGGTTCACCCGGCAGAGATCTGCGCTATGGAAGGGGACGCGCGTCGCGCCCGAGGTCCGGCCCCCTGAGGTCGAGGAAGGACCGTAACGCCCTCTTGGGCGAGCCGGTCAGGATCGCGACCCCCCGATGGTGCCTACCGCCCGCCCTGGCGAATGTCACGGCGTCGAGCGCATCGTGGGTGAGGGCCGGCTTCGCGAGGTCTCCCCCAAGGCCGAGGGAGACGAGGTGTCGCTGCAAAGCGGCCACGCCGGCCCGCTTTCGCGGGGTCCCGAGGAGGTCTTGGGAACCGCCGGGGTATCCCTCGAGGACCTCGATCCTCCTCTGTCGCAGGGTCACGGCGAGCCGCATCCTCCCGTCGGTCAGCATTCGAATCGGGCCGCGCGTCAGCGGAAAGAACCGGATCCCGAGACGGCGGAGCTCGCGATCCCACTCACGGAAGGGCGGTGCCGACCGGTCGTACAAGGTCGCTCGACCCAAGGGAGCGAGAGCGGGGCGTCGATCACGACGAGCGAGGGCCGAACGCGGTCGACGAGGGTCAGGACCTGGACGTCGGCGTAGACGCCGGACGCCGTCCAGCGGGCCGCCCCGAGCCGGACGCCGGCGCCGTTCGCCCGCGCCGGGGAGCCGGCGAGGTCGCCCCGAGGACCAGACGAACGGGATCCCTGGCCCGTTCCGGTCGTTGCGAACCCGGTCCAGAGGTCACCGCGGGCTCCCGGGAGGACGGCCCCCCGGCCACCGAGCGACGGAGCGCTCCCCTCGGCCGAGGGAACCGTGGACGAGAGGACGGGGCCGGAATCCCCCGTCTGCCGCGCCTCCCGGTCGATACGTCGCCGGTCGCGTGAGGCGCCGGGGTCCCGGTCAACGAGACCGAGGGTAAGGGACAGGGTCCGTGGGACGAAGTCTCTCGCCCCACGGGCAGGAGCTCGGGGCGGAGGATTCCGTCCCTTGCGCCCTCCGACCCGAACGGGAGGCCCCCCTCCTACCGAGCACGTGTTCCGGGCGCCGGGAGCCCCGTGGACGACGCGGGCCCGCTGCGGGAGAGAACCCCCCGCGCCCACCCGAAGTGGCGAGCGGCCGCACGCAGCGTGCCCGGGCGCTCGCACCCACGGCTTAAGGCGCGACGCCACCCTGAGGCCAAGAATCCCAGCGAAGGAGAAGAAAAGGAAGGAAAGGGTTGGTCGCGGCTTCGCCGTCCCCGCCTAGGCCGGCAGGACCTTGCGCCCGTAGTTCCAGTTGGTCAGGTCCGCCGTGGCGACGTACCACGCCACGAGGCCGGTGAAGATGATCTCCCCGCCGACCGCCCAGTTCGCCGACCCGTCCGCCGCGAACGTCGACTGCCCGGCCGCCAAGCTGTAGAACTTGACGACGAGCAAGAGGAACGCGAGGAACAGGAACAGGAACACCATGAAGATGCCCCAGCCGTGTTTCGGCGAATTGATCAGGAAGGTAAAGGTGAACATCATCCAGACGAACGAGAACCCGGCCACTCCATACAGCACCGGAGAGCCCGCGCCCGCCTGGCCAATGTACGTCGTCAGCATGAGCGTGAACGCCCACCAGAACGCTCCGTATCCCATGAACGCCGAACCGGCGAACATGTTCCCCTTTCGCAACGCGATCATCCCGGCGATCAGCTGGGCGGTCCCACCGAAAGCAAGGGCCATCCCATAGACCACCCAGTTACCCGAGAACCCCGCACCGTACGGTGTTGGCAGGTTGCTGAGCCCGGCGATCATCGTCGTGGTCCCGAATCCCATCAGGCCCACGACGGCGGGGCTCGCCCACCATTCGGGTTTCTCCTCCACTCGGGGGGGACCTTCCTCCATTCCACGCGCGGTTTCCATAGTCGGACCAGACGCTGGCATGCTATCGTCGCGCACGTCCTCCTAGTAGATAATCCCTGTTTTCGACGGCCTAATTCTGTTACAGACCGGCCCTGCCGAACGCTCGGTCCCGGACGCCCGTCGGCCGTTCCGACCCGCCGCTCACCTTAAGGTGGACCGCGCCCCCTACGCTAAACCCATGGAAGACCGCGCCGAGCTCGACCGGATCGTCTTCAACCAGACCCGGGTCACCCTTACCCGAGACCTCTCCGTGATGAACGGGAACCTGGTCGCGGGCTCCCAGGGGCTCGTGGTCGGCAAGCTCGCGAACTATACCCTCAAGGTCGCCTTTCCGCGGGTGACGGTCGGGGTGAGCTGGCGCGACTGCGAGATCGTGCCCGGGAAGACCGGGATGCCGACCGAAGCCGAGCAGCCCAAGGTGATCCCGAACCCCCGCCACATGGGCCAGGAGTAAGCTCCCCGGTTACCGCCCCTCTCCGGGAGGCAGGAGCTGCCGGACGAGGGTCCCGACCTCTTCGAGACGTCGGGCGACGTGCTCGCTCGGAGGATCGGCCCAGCCGTCGGGCAGGAACAAACGGCGGTATCGCTCCCCATACTCCCGGAGCCCCGTGAAGAGGATCCCCGCCCGATAGCCGGCACGTCGTGCCCCCTCGATGTCGGACCAGCCGTCCCCGACGTGGACGGCTTCCCCGGGCGATGCGCCGAGCCCGGAGAGCGCGGAGCGGAAGATCTCGGGGGCGGGCTTCGTCCAGGGCAGTTCGTCGCTGAAGACGTACGCCTCCACGTACGGGTCGAAGCCCATCGCCGTGAGCGTGGGCCGCAGGAACGCCCCCGGTTCTCCGACGGTGTTCGAGATCACGGCCACCCCGTACCCGTCCTCGCGCAGCGACCTCAACAGCTCGAGCGCCCCGGGCGCCCGTCGGAGGGCCAACTGGCGGACCACGGGTTCGAGAGCGGCGAGGTAGGCCTCCACGTCCGCGTCGCGGCCGGTCGCTTCGGCCGTCCGCCGGAACTGCTCGGCGGGGGTCACGGTCACCCCATCCCCCGCGAGCGCGACCGCCCGGGCGTACTCCTCCTCGAACGCCCGCCCGAGCCCGGCCTCGGTCCGGTCCGGGGCGCCCGGCCGGCGGTTCGCCGCCGCGAGCGCCCGACGAGCGACCTCGACCTGGGTCTCCATGTACCGCTCCTCCGCGTCCGCCGGGAGGAACATGAGCGTGTGCCAGAGGTCGAGGGTCACAGCGGGCATGCCGCCGCCCTCGAGCCGAGGGGTCCTAATAGGTCTCACTTTCGACCCGCGGGCGGGGCGTGCCGTGGGTCCGCTCGGGACCGAGGAACTCGAGGCGGTTGCCGAACGGGTCTTCGGCGTAGAACCGGTCGCGGCCGGGGAACGGTTCGTCCTCCCAGGTCCGTACCCCGGCAGCATCGAGGCGCCGTCGGAGCTCGTCGAGGTCGGGCACCGTGAACGCGGGGTGCGCTTTCGAGGCCGGCCGGAAGGAACGCTCGATCCCGATATGGAGCTGGGCGCCGTCGAGGTCGAACCAAACGCCGCCCCGCTTCGCCAGGTTCGCGGGCTTTGACCGTTCGGCAAGCCCAAGGAGCCCGCCGAAGAAACGCCGCGCCGCGGCCTCGGAGCCCGGCGGGGCGGCCAATTGCACGTGGTGGAGACCGAGCGACCGAGCGCGCGCCATCGCCCGGCCCACCGGCGACGGGCTACATACCTCCGCGGGCGCGTCGGACCGACCGGAGTTCGCCACGGACGAAATGAACCCCTCCGGGTTGGGCCTCTCCATGAGCTCACCGCTCCCCCGCCTCCTGGTCGCCCTGTCGCCCCGTGACGAGGTCGATGCCGCGCTCTCGCAGCAGCTCCCCACCCTCCCGTGGTCGTACGCCTCTCGGTCGACCCCGGCCGACTGGCCCGACGTCGAAGCCCTGCTCGTCGGGTCCGTGGAACGGGAGCTCGGCGACTTCACCGCGGCGCGAACGCCAAAGCTCGCGTTCGTGCAGGGGGTGTACACCGGTCTCGACGGGTTCCCGTTCGAAAGGTTCCCCCCGCCGATACGGGTGGCGGGCAACGTCGGCGCGTTCGCTCCGTTCGTCGCCGAGCATGCGGTCGCGCTCGCCCTCGCCGCGGCCCGCGCCATCGTTCCCGCGCAGGCGAAGGTCCGAGCGGGCGAGCTGCGGCCCCCGCCCGAGCAGCGTCTCCTGTTCCGGGGCACCGCGGTCGTCCTCGGGTTCGGAGAGATCGGCCGCGAGGTAGCGATCCGGCTCGCAGGGTTCGGCATGCGCGTGGTGGGTCTGAACCGAACGGGTCGCATGGCGCCGAACTGCGAGGCGATGTACCCGGCGGACCGGCTGCGCGAAGCGCTTGCCGAGGCCGACCTCGTCGTCGACGTCCGCCCGCTCACCCGGGCGACGGCGGGCTCGATCGGGGCGGGGGAGCTCGGGGCGATGCGGGCCGAGGCGATCTACGTCAACGTGGGCCGCGCCGGCACCGTCGACCCCTCGGCGCTGTACCACCACCTCGTCGACCGCCCGGGGTTCCGGGCCGCGCTCGACGTCTGGTGGGAGGAGGACTACGCGGCCGGACGGTTCGCCCTCCGCTTTCCCTTCGCCGATCTTCCGAACTTCGTCGGCACGCCCCACTGCGCCGGGCTCGGCCCGGGCTCGAGCGCCTACGTCCTCCGCCGCGCGGTCGCGAACCTCGCCCGGTTCTTCCGGGGAGAGTCGCTGCTCCACGTCGCGGACCGCGGGGACTACCTCGCCTAGGCTCGGCGACCGCCGCGGCGGGCGCCTACCGGATCCGCTCGAGGGCGAACGATCCCACGACGAGCGCGCGCTGGGTCGCCCGACACTCGACCCAGTCGCGGGTCTCGACTTCGCCGAATCCCTTCACCGACAGGTAGAGCCGGTCCCGCTCCTGCCGGAAGACGATCGCTCCGTCCATCCGGCTGAGCAGCGTCTCGACCGCGGCCTCGGAGAGCGCGCCCCCCTCGAGGGAGTACATCGCGACCGCGGCCCTCGGCTTCAGGATCCCGACGACGTTCTGAAGGAACGAGAAGCTCGCGCGCTCGTCCCCGTGGGCCAGGACCGCGGAAAGCCCGAGGAACCCGACGCGGAACCGCGGTTTCCTCGACCCCTCGGTCGCGTTCGCGACCTTCACGAGGCTCGATAGGATCCCCGGCCGGTCGTCCGAGCTCGCGACGACCGTATGCTGGCTGTCGGACTTCCCGCCGGAGCCCGAGGCATCGATCCAGCGGACCATCCCCATCTGCTCGTATTCGCGGAACTGCGGGAGGACGACGCCGAGGCTTTCGGAGACCTCGCTCGGCGAGCGGGCGGCGGTGACGAGAACGATCGGCTCGCCGCGCTTCAACCCTTCGGCGACGAACGCGTAGAGCACGACCTCCTTCCCGACGAACGCATCGCCGAGGAGGACGATGTGGCCGTGCGGGGGGAGCCCCCCGAGCAGAAGGTCGTCGAGCCGCGGCGTGCCCGTCGGCAGCCGGTCGGCGAACCGTCGGCCCGCCGGGGCCGTGAGAGTGTCCGGAACGGGGGCCGCCTCGGAGCTCATGTCCCGGATCGCGCCGGGGGGTTCCGCGCGGGACGAAGCGATTCGGGGGCCCTCCGACCGACGTCCCGGGCGGGACGCGGCCGCCGCCACGGTCGCGGTGCCGAGCGGGGCGCGCTCGATCGCCTGGCGGCGGAGGCTGACCTCGGCCTCCATCGCCCGCAGCGCCTCCTCGCGGCTCAGAAGGTCGTGCTCGCGGCGGTCCAGGCCCTCGGTCGTGGCCCTTTGCCGTCGCTCGCGTTCGGCGAGGGCCGCCTCGCGGTCGGCGAGCGACTTCATGCTCCGGTCGACGTCCGCGCTCTTCTTTGCGGTCTCGCTTTGGTGCTCGCCCAACTGGCGCACGCGGGCCTCGTGCTCCCGGACGGCCGACTCGTACTGCGCGCGCCGTTCGTCCGCGACCTTGAGACGGTCGGAGAGGTCACCCTCCCTCTGCCGGAGCGCCGCCTCGCGACGGGCGAGGTCGGCCTCCTTCTGGCTCGCGACGGTGAGGGCGTCCTTCGCGACCTTGGCGCGATCCGCGACCTCCCGGGCCCGGCGGCCGAGAACGACGTTCTGCTCGTCGAGCGCGAGCTTGAACTGCTGAAGCTTGACCTCCCGGGCGGCGAGCTCTTGGGCGGCCCCCGCGGGGGCCGCGGGCCCGGACGGCGCCGCGAGCTCCCGGGCGGAGACGTCCCCCTCTCGGCGGAGGAGCTCGGCGGTCTTCTCCTCCACCTGCTTGCGACGCTCCTCGAGCCGAGCCTCACCTTCCGTGAGCGCCGTCGTTCGGCGGTCGACGTCCTGCCCCCGCTGGGTGAGCTCGACGTCCCGCTGGGTCTGGAGGCCTTCCTGCTGGACGAGCCGCTCCTCGCGAGCCGAAAGCTGGGGGCCGAGGCGCTGGACCTCTAGTTCGCGGAGCTCGAGCGCCTTCGTCCGGTCGTCGAGGAGGGTCGAGCGTGCGTCCATCTCGGCGATCCGGCCGGCCCACGCCCGCTCCTTTTCGACGAGCGCGTCGGAGCGCGTCCGGTAGTCCTCCTCGAGCCCGTCGAGCTGCGACCGGGCCTCTGCGAGGGAGTCGCGCTGGCGCCGGATCGAGGTCTCCGTGTTCTCGACGTCGGCGGCGCGCTTGACGACCGCAGCCTCGCGGAAGTGGAGCGCTTCCTCGCGTTCCCGCAGCTCGTCCGCGAAGCGGAACATCCGGCTCTGGCCCGAGGTGATCAGTTCGCGCTCGTGCACGCGCGTCCCCGACGAGATGAGGTGAAGGAACGACCCCGAGGTCTGGGTGAAGATCGCCGAGAGGAAGAGGCTCACGACGAGCGCGTCCGACGTCGCCCGGGAGCTCGCCGGCGGCACGTAGACGATCAGGGCCGTCGCGACCGGAAGGAGGGCCGAAAGGGCGCTCGCGAGCTGCCGACCGCTCCAGCCGGACCACGTGAGGACGAACCCGAGCAGCGCGACCGATATCGCCGCGAGCTCGACGGGGTAGAACCAGGGAAAGAGGGCGACGTGGGCGAGCGGGCCCATCCCCACGATGCGCAGCGCGTACAGCACGGCGAGCAGGACGTTGAGGGCGAGCGCGCCGACCGTGGTCGCGAAGTGCCCTTCCCACGGCCAGAGCTGGAACGCCTCCCACTTCGACGCGACACCTATCGCCGCGAGGCCGAGACCGGCGAGGAGCGGGAGGAGGAGGTAGAAGGTCCGCTCGACCGCGACCGTGTAGCGGTCGGAGGCGCCGAGGGTGGGGAGCTGCGGATAGAACAGGAGGATCAGGATCCCGTCGAGCGCGAGCGCCGCGGAGACGAAGACCGTGTAAGCGTGGGCCGCGCGCCCGATCCTCAGCTGAAGAAGAGCGTCGTTCTTCGCCAGCTCGAGGTCTTCCGGAGCAGGAACGGTCACCTTGCGGGTGGCCGGTGGCGGCTTGCGGGCCGCCGTCGGCTTAGGCATTGTAGCTCCCGAAGGGATTCAATGGGGTCCGGGGGTTACTTAATGTTGCGCACGCAAGCGGGTCCGGCGGAGCGCCACCAGGACGGCCGCGGCCCGATCCCAGCGCTCGGTTCGGCGTCCGACCTCCTCCTCGACCTCGAGGAGGTGCTCCCACGCCTTCGGGTCCCCGTGCGCCGCCGCGACGCGCTCCGCGTCGGTCCCGAGGACGGGAGCGACGGCCATCGTCTCGACCGCCGACCACCCCGCGGGCCCGAGCCAGCGGTCGAGATCGAAGGGGCCGGCGCGGAGGAACCCCCCTTCCTCCGCGCGACGTTTCGGCTCTCCGGCGAACCCTTCCCGCTCGATCCGGGGCACGAGCGCGCGCACCGGCGAGCGGAGGAGGCGACCCACGACGCGCGCCGGAAGGCGCCCGAGGTATCGCGAACGCTCGCCGGATCCGGGAACGACCTCGACGACGAGGGTCCCCTCGGGCGAGACCAGGGCGGCCGCAGATTCGAGCACGGTCGGGCCTAGGGACCCGGCGAAGCCGACGAGGTTTCCGAGGAGGACGACCTCCCCGAAACGGCCCGGCGGGAACGGCGCGGAGGCGAGGTCGCCCCGGACTCGATCCGGCCGGGTCAGGGCGGCGATCGAGTCCGCCCAGTGGGCCTCGAGGCGTTCGAGCATCATCGACGAGACGTCGAAGGCCACTCGGCGCGAGCGGGGCCCCCCCAGCCGGCCCGTAAACCGGCCGGGCCCGCTCCCCGCGTCGAGGACCCAGGGAGCGTCGACCGCGTGCCGGTCGAGGAAGCGTTCGCGCAGGACCCGGAAGAGGTCGCGCTGGGGCGTTCCCTCGTATCTCGTCCACTCGCGCTCGACCCGGTAGGCGTCGGCCGCGAGGAACCGCGCACGCGCGGTGGGGGCGGGCGACCCGACCGAGGGGACGCCCGGCGGGGACGCTCGGTCCGTCCGCCGGGTGGGGCCGTGGGGGGTCCTCCTCGACCGGTCCACGCGCCGGGGAACGCCCGGCGCCCATAGCGTCCCCCACCTCCCGTCCGGCTCGCCCCCTTTATAGGGGACCCTCCTACGGTGCCTCGGAGAGCCTAGATGCCGTACTACGAGTGTCCCAAATGCGGGGGCGGCTACGTCATCGACGTTCCGCCGAGCGCCCGGCCGACCTGCGACCGCGACGGAGCCCGCCTGAAGCGTGCGAGCGACGCCTCCTACGAGCGCAACGCCCGGCGGGACTGACGTCGGGCACGGACGCGAGCGATGGCGGTGAACCCTGAGCGGTACGGACCCCTCGTCCACCGCCGGGTCCACCACGGGGCGCTGCTCTGGGTCGTCGGCGTGCTCCAGTTCGTGGCCGCGATGATCGTCGTCCAGCTCGCGTGGACCACGCCGTACAGCCTCGCCCAGAACTACATCAGTGACCTCGGCAACACCGCGTGCGGGGAGTTCGGCTCCCATTTCGTCTGCTCCCCCTGGCACCTCCTCTTCAACGTCTCGATCGTCGTGATGGGGCTTTTGCTCATCGCCGGAGCCCTCCTCCTTCCGACCGCGTTCCCGACGCGGTCCTCCCGCACCGTCGGGCTCGGGCTCCTCATCGTCGCCGGGATCGGCTCGATCGGCGTCGGCCTCTCTCCGGAAAACGTGAACCTGACCGTCCACTCGCTCTCCGCGCTCCTCGCGTTCGGCGGGGGGGCGCTCGCTCTCCTCGTCCTCGGCGTCGCGATGTTCCGCGACACCCGCTGGGACGGCTTCCGGTCGTACACCGTGATCTCGGGGCTCGTCTCGCTGGTAGCGCTCCTCCTCTTCGTCGCCCACGCGTACCGCTGGGGCGGGCTCTGGTCGACCTGGGGGCCCGGCGGGATCGAGCGGCTCGTCGCGGCTCCGCCGCTTCTCTGGGCGGTGGTCGCAGGGATCCACCTTCTGCGGATCCGATCCTTCGCACCGCGCCTCCTCCCGAAGCTCACGAACCCCTAGGCCCGTACCGGCACGCCTTATCGGCTCGCCCGCCATCGTCTCGGGGTCGGTGGCTTCGTGACCGTCCTCCCCTCCCGCTCCGGACCCTCGCCGTGTCCGGAGTGTGGCGGACCGCTGAGCGAACCGATCAGCGGGGACGTCCACTGCTACGTGGAGTGTACGCACTGCGGGGCGCGCTTCGACCTCAAGGACCCGCGCATCGACGTCGGGTGAACCCCCGGCGCACCGGGGGCCACGGGAGCTCCTGCGCGCCCCCTCCGCGTCGAGGCGGCCCTAGGGCGCCTCCCGCTCGGGAAGCGGAGCGCCGACCGCCACGCGGCTCACCCAGAGGCCCACCGCCTGGCGCTCGGCCGGCTCGAAGCCGACCCGTCGGAAGAGGCGGATCGCGCGAAGGTCGTGGCTGGTCGTGACCAGGTGGGGCTCTCCCGCTTCCCGTTCCCTCAGCGCTCGGACCGACTCGAGGGCGAGGTGGTACCCGAGGCCGATCCCCCGCAGCTCGGCGGCGACCATCACGTCGCAGAGGACCGGAACGTCGAGGCGTGTGACCAGCGACGCCCCCCGGAGGACGCCCGAGACCTCGACCCCGAACGAAGCCCAGTCGAGCCACTCGCCGCGGCGGTCCTCGAGGATCTCCTCGACCGCCTCGCGCGCATCCTGGGTCGGGTCGCGGTAGACGAGCCAGGGGGCAGGGGTGCCGGCAAGCTGGTCGTAGGCCGACCGCATCAGCTCGACCAGCGCGTCCCGGTCTCCGGAATCGAGCGGCCGCAGGTCGGGCCGGCCGACGAGCGTCTCGTCCGGTAGCGGGGTCTCGGCCGGAAGACGGAGGGCGAGACGCTCCACCGGGAAGTAGCCGCGGTCGGTGAAGACCTCCGGCGGAAGCCCCCCCGGATATCCGGGCACGAAGTCGACGACGCTCGCGATCGGTCCGTCGTGCTCGCTCCGAGCGTCCAGTTCGTCGAGCAGGGCGGCGAGCGCGAGGGGCGTCCGGTGGCCGCGCGCGAGGTAGAGCCGGACGCGTCGGCCGACGCCCGGTACGAAGTCCCACACGGCGAGCCCCCCGGGTTCGGAGCGGGCGACGACCCACAACGCCGCGCGGAGCTCCCCGCTCTCGAGACGGGAGGCCTCCCCCCGCGCGACCTCGGCGACCCAGCGGCCGGGCTCGGCGGCGAGGAGCGACTCGTACTCGGCGAGGATCGCGGCGCCCACTCCTTCGCGGTCGGTCGGGCGGGCCGCGATCGGACGCAGCGGCATCGGTCCCCGTACGCGGACGGACGGCTTGGCGTTTGTCGCACCGGCCGACGTTCGCCGGTCGGGGCCCGGCGGGGTTCCCCGGGTCCCGGCGGACCCGGGGCGTGGTGGTCGGAGGGCGACCTACGTCGTCTCGCCGAAGCGCCGGATGTCCTCGGGGGCGGTCTTCTTCTTCACCGGTCCGGCCCCCTGGACCTGGACACGGATCTGCTCGACGACCTCGGGATTCGAGAGGGTGGTGATGTCTCCGTAGTCCATCTCGTTCGAGATCGCGGCGAGCACGCGGCGCATGATCTTGCCCGACCGGGTCTTCGGCATGTCGGGCACGATGCGGACGGCCTTCGGACGCGCGATCTTCCCGATCGTCGTCTCGATCGCCTTGGTGACCTTCTCCGCGATCTCCGGTCCGGCCTTAACGCCGGGCTTCAGCGAGACGTAGACCTCGGGAACGCGACCGCGCTCGGCGTCCACGATCGGGACGACCGCCGCCTCCGCGATCTCGGGGACCGTCAGGCACGCCGACTCGAGCTCCTTCGTCCCGAGCCGGTGGCCCGCGACGTTGATGACGTCGTCGACGCGCCCGAGGATGCGGATGTAGCCGTCGCCGGCCCAGACGGCCCCGTCGCCGGCGAAGTACGGCCAGTCGCGCCAGTCCTTCGAGTTCTTGTCCTTGTTGTACTTCGCGTAGTAGTTCTTGACGAACCGGTCCGGGTCGCCCCAGATCGTCTGGAGGATCCCGGGCCAGGGGTTGCGGATGCAGATGTTCCCCGCCTTCCCGGCCCCGGGCGGGATCTCCTTGCCGTGCTCGTCGTAGATGACCGGATAGATACCGAGCATGGGCGGTCCGGCGCTCCCCGGCTTCATCGGGTCGAGCGCGGGCTTCGTCGAGCACAGGAAGCCCCCGTTCTCCGTCTGCCACCAGGTGTCGGTAATGGCCGCCTCGCGCCGCCCGACGGTGTTGTAGTACCAGAGCCATGCCTCGGGCTCGATCGGCTCGCCGACCGTCGTCATGCACTTGAAGTGGTAGTGGTACTTCTTCGGCTCGTCGGGCCCGAGCTTGCGCAGCATCCGGATCGAGGTCGGCGACGTGTGGAAGATGTTCACACCCAGCCGCTCGGCGATCCGCCAGACCCGGCCCGCGTCGGGGTAGGTCGGGACCCCCTCGTACATCACGCTGGTCGCCGCGAGGGCGAGCGGCCCGTAGACGATGTAGGAGTGGCCCGTGATCCAGCCGATGTCGGCCATGCACCAGTAGATGTCCGTCGGATGGATGTCCTGGATGAACTTCGACGTCGCGGTCACGTAGGCGAGGTAGCCGCCCGTCGAGTGCTGGCAGCCCTTCGGCTTGCCGGTCGACCCGCTCGTGTACATCAGGAAGAGCGGCGCCTCGGCCGGCATCGAGACCGGCGGGACCAGCGCGCCCCGGTGGTGCTTCAGCAGGTCGTCCACGAAGTGGTCGCGACCTTCGACCATCGGGGTCGGCGAAGAGTACTTGCCCGAGAACCGCTTCCAGACGAGGACCTTCTCGACCTTCGTCCCATCGCTCTCGGCCTTCTTCACGGCGATGTCCGCGTTGACCTTGTGGTCGAGGAGCTTGCCCGAGCGGTAGTACCCGTCCATCGTGATCAGGACCCGGCTGCCGCTGTCGACGATGCGTGCCCCGCACGCCTCCCCGCTGAACCCGCCGAAGACGACCGAGTGGATCACGCCGAGGCGGGCGCACGCGAGCATCGTGACGGGAAGCTCGGGCACCATCGGCATGTGGATCGTGACCCGGTCGCCGGTCTTGAGCCCGCAGGAGTCGCGGAGCACCGCGGCCATCTCGTTGACGCGCACGTAGAGCTCCTGGTAGGTGATCGAGACGACCGGTTCGTCCTCCGCCTCGGAGACCCAGATGATCGCCGCCTTGTTGCCGTACTTCGCGAGATTGCGGTCGACGCAGTTGTAGCTGACGTTCAGCTTGCCCCCGACGAACCACTTCCAGAACGGGGGGTTGCTCGTGTCGAGGGTCGTCGTCCAGTACTTGTCCCACGTGAGCAGGTCGGCGTACGCCCGGAAGCACTCCGGAAAGTGCTTCTCTTGAAACGATTCGACGACCGCCGGGTCGGTCAAGTTCGCCTGACCGATGAACTTCGGGGTCGGATGGAAGAACGACTCTTCCTTCCAATGGACCGCGATCTCCGCTTCCGTGAGTCGATCCTCGTCGTCCTTCTCCGGCGTTCCGGTGTGGGCCTCCGCCATATCGATCTGGACACCCCGTGGTCGCGCCACGTCCGCCTACCATATACCTGTTACGTTCTCGCACGCCACGCAGTAGCACCGCCTCGCCGCTCGCGGGGCGGAGGGGCTCCGAACGCGGGTCGCGGGGCCGTGCCTTGGCAGCCCCGACGCCCCCTTCCGCGGACCGCAGGGGGCGTCCTACTCCTTTTAGACCTCCCCCACGTTCCGTTCCCCTCGGAGCCTCATGCCCGGGACGGGTCACACCTCCGAACGCCCCGAGAAGACGGTCCAT
The DNA here is from genome assembly GCA_021816865.1 of Thermoplasmata archaeon. Classification (GTDB taxonomy): domain Archaea; phylum Thermoplasmatota; class Thermoplasmata; order Lutacidiplasmatales; family UBA184; genus Lutacidiplasma. Next base: position 99,755 of record JAKAWX010000005.1, read on the forward strand.
CTGAGGATCGACCCCAATGACGAATCTACCACGCTCGAGGACGTCCTCACGCGCATCTCCGAACTCCAGCGCAAGCACCCCGACCGGGAGGTCTTCTTCGACGGGGACGAGTACGCCATCTGTTCCCGGCCGAAGCGCCTCCGCGCCTCGCCCGCTCACTGACCCCGGGCTCGCCGGCCGCGCCCTCTTCCTCCTGAACCTCAAGACCTACCCCGAACACCTCGGGTCCCGCGCCGAACGCACCGCCCGCCTCCTGGAAACCGCCGGTCGTGAGCTCGGCGTGCCCGTCGCGATCGCCCCGGCGACGCCGGACCTCGCCCGGGTCGCCTCCCGGGTCGCGATCCCCGTCCTCGCGCAGCACGTCGACCCGGTCGAAGCCGGGCCGCGGACCGGCTTTGTGCCGGCCGAGGCGATCCGGGCCGCAGGGGCCTGGGGGAGCCTGGTGAACCACTCGGAACACCCCCTCCCCACGGTCGAGGTCCGGTCGGTGGTCGACCGCCTCCACGCGCTCGAGCTCGTCGCCGTCGTCTGCGCCGGCGACGTGGACGTCGCCCGCCGGCTCGCCTCGACGCGCCCGGCCTACGTCGCGGTCGAGCCGCCCGAGCTCATCGGGGGCAAGCGGGCGGTATCGACCGCTCGCCCCGAGGTCGTCTCGGGCGCGGTGGCCGCGGTGCGCGAGGTCTCCCCGTCGACCCGGGTCCTGTGCGGCGCCGGTGTCCACGACCGCCGTGACGTCCGGAAAGCGCTCGAGCTCGGAGCCTCGGGCGTCCTCGTGGCCAGCGCGGTGACGCTGGCCTCGGACCCCCGCGCCGCGATCGAAGAGCTGCTCGCGGGCTTCGTCTGAGCGGCCGCGTGCGGCCCCCCCGTGGGCGGGCGCGAGCTCGGACGTGGCAGTTCAGCCCGCCGGCGGACACTCGACCTGGAACGTCGCGTGGAGGATCCCGAACTCCCGCTCCATGCGGGCGCGCAGCGACTCCACGATGTCGATCGACTCCTTGAGGGACATATCCCGGACGGTGACGTGGGCGGTCATGCAGACGAGGGAGCTGCAGACCGACCAGACGTGGATGTCGTGGACCTCGGCGACGCCCGGTACCGCAAGCGTGCTTTTCGAGATCGCGTCGATCGAGATCCCGCGGGGGGTCCGCTCGGTCAGCACGTCCGCTCCCTCGCGCAAGAGGGGCACGGCCTCCCGGACGAGCACGCCCGCGATCACGAGGGCCGCGAGCGGGTCGACCCACGCGAGGTCGGGCCGGACCAAGAGGAGCCCGCCCGCGACCAGGAGCGCCCCCGTGATCGCGATATCGCTCGCGAGGTGGACGGCCACGCTCCTCAGGTTGAGGTCGCTCGACCGCACGGACCCCGGGGCGAGCACGCGGAGGTTGAGGGCCCGCAGCACGAGCGTGGGAACCGCGGCGAGGAGGAGCCACGCCGCGTCGACGGGGCCGGCAAAGGAGGTCGCGCGAACGAGCGAGTCGAGGGCTTCGTAGCCGAATACGAGGCCGGCCCCGAGCACGATCGCCCCGTTGACGATCCCGGCGAAGACCTCGAGACGGTGGGTACCGAACGTGAACCGGTCGCTCGAACCGTCCCGGGTGCTCGCGAGCGCGGCGTACGAGATCGCGAACGCCGCGACGTCCGGCACGTTGTGGACGGCGTCGACCGTCAGCGAGAGGCTCCGGGAGAAGAACGCCCCGACCGACTCGATCACGAGGACCATGAGCGAGAGCCCGACGGCGATGCGGAAGCCGCGCAGCACCCGCTGCTGCGCTTCGCCTTCACCGTGGTGGGGAGTCGGCATTCCTCCGTACCGGGGACGGATCGCGGCGCGAGACCTAGAGCGCGCTCGTGACGACTTCGCCGAGCTCCTCGATCACGGGCGCGAGGTCGGCCTTCGAGCCGGCCGTGCGCAGGCCGTGGTTCACGAGGTCGTCGACGATCGCCTGGACCACCGCGTCGAGCGACGCGCGGATCGCGGCGATCTGGTGGACCAGGTCGGGGTAGCTTCGACCCTCGTGGGCCATCGTATGGACGGCGTGGATGTGACCTTCGATGCGCGCAAGCCGGCGTTCGATCGCGTGACGTTCCGACCCGGACATATCCCCTCGGGGGGGAGGGGATACACCCCCGGGACTTAGCCCTGACGATGCCGGTCGGTGGCGTTCGAACGACGTCCTCCGCCGCGAAGGACGGGACCGTCCCGCGCGCGGATCGGTACCGGCCCGCGAGAGGTTCGCCTCGTGCGCGGCCCGTCGCCGCCGTCCGGAGTCGGCTGCGTGGGCACGGTTTCATCTGCCCCTCCCGTCTTGGCCCCCCGGAGCCCTTCCCGGAGAACCTTGAAGGTATGAGTCCAAGACGCCGACGCGCGGCACGTTCCTCCCGACGGCCCGCGACCCGGCGCCGTCGTCACTCTGGTCGCGGACGAGACCGGCCCCACGTGCGGCGGGAGAACCCAGAGGAGGCCCCCGGGGCCCTCGATTCGACCGGGAAGCTGGGTCCCGCCGCGCGCCGTCGGGGACGGGCGGTCGAAGAGGGGGCGCTGGGAACGCCGCAGCGGGCCACGAGACCGCTGCGGATCGTGATGGTCGGTTGGGAGTTCCCCCCCAACCACACCGGGGGACTCGGCGTCCATTCCTACGAGATCACGCGCGAACTGACGCGTCTCGGTCACCGGGTGCTCTTTCTCACGCCGTTCGCCGGACCGTTCACTCCGGTCGACGGCGTCACGTTCCGGTTTCCCGGAGAGCCCGTCGGGGACCCGGCCGCACGGTATCCTCCGGCGTACTGGTCGGGCGCGTCCCTCGACAGCCCGTTCGAGAACGCGACGGACGGGTACAACGCCTGGGTCGGCGGACTCCGCGACCTCGGGCCCGTGGACGTGGTCCACGTCCACGATTGGTTCGGAACGCTCGGCGCGCGCGAGCTCGCGGAGCGCCTCGGCCGGCCGCTCGTGATGACCGTCCACTCGACCGAGTACGATCGATCGCTCGGTCACCCGTGGGACCACATCCTCGCGCGCGAGCAGGCGGGGGTCGACGCCGCGCTGCGCGTGATCGCGGTCAGCCGTCATCTTCGCCAGCAGCTCATCGACCGATACCACGCCGACCCGAGCAAGGTGCGGGTGATCTACAACGCGGTCCGGCCCTCCGAGCGGCTCGAGCACATCGACCCCAAGAAGCGCGTGGTCCTCTACGTCGGCCGCCTCGCGGCGATGAAGGGCGTGGACACGTTCCTCAAGGCAGCGGCGCGGGTCGTCCCGGTCGTCCCGGACGTCCTCTTCGTGGTCGCCGGCGAGGGTCCGGAATACCCGCGCCTCCTCCAGCTCGCGGCGCGGCTCGAGATCGGCGACCGCGTGATGTTCCTCGGCCACGTCTCCGAAGAGGAACGCGAGCTCCTGCTCGCCGGTGCCTCGGTCTTCGTGCTACCGTCCGTGGTCGAGCCGTTCGGGATCGCCGCGCTCGAGGCGATGGCCGCCGGCGTACCGACGATCGTCTCAAGGACGAGCGGCGTCGCCGAGATCAGCTCGTCGATCTTCCGGGTCGATTTCTGGGACGTGGAGGAGTTCGCGAGCCGCATCGCCGAGCTGCTCGAATACCCGACGCTCCGCGCGGCGATGGGCGACCAGGGTCGCTGGGAGGCGCTCAAGGAGGGCTGGCCCGAGCGCGCCCGGGAGACGGTCGTGATCTACCTCGAGGCAATGGCCGCTCGGGGGGTGCCTCTCTGAGGGTCGTCCTCTACCTCCACCTCCACCAACCGTGGCGGCTCGCGCGGTTCCGGTTCCTCGACCTCGGCTCCGGTCGGTCGTACTTCGACCTCGAACGCAACCTCGCGATCTTCCGGGGGATCGCCGAGCGCTGCTACCGACCCGCGCTCGACCGGCTCGCCCGCGCGCTCGCGGAACACCCCGGCTTCCGCCTGAGCCTCTCGATCACGGGGACATTTCTCGAGCAGGCCCGCCTCGCGGCCCCGGACGTGATCGAGCGCCTGCGGGCTCTCTACGCGACGGGCCGCGTCGCGCTCCTCGCCGAGACGTACTACCATTCGCTCGCCTTCCTCGTCCCGCCGCCCGAGCTCGCCGAGGAGGTCGCCCAGCACCGGGCGATGCTCGAGCGCGAGTTCGGCGCGAGGCCGTCAGTGCTGCGGATGACGGAACTCGCGTACTCCGACGACCTCGCGCGGTTCGCGGAGTCGCAGCGTTTCACCGGCATGCTCGCCGAAGGTTGGGAGGGAGTGCTCGGCGGCCAGCCGCCCACGTACCGCTACTGCGCGGCCTCGGCGCCGACCGTGAACCTTCTTTTGCGCCACTACCGGCTCAGCGACGACGTCGGGTTCCGGTTCTCGTCCCGGGAGTGGTCCGAGCACCCGCTCACCGCCGACAAGTACGCGCGATGGCTCGCCGCGACCCCGGGCGAGGTCGTCGGTCTGTTCATGGACTTCGAGACGTTCGGCGAACACCACGCCGCCCGCACCGGGATCCTCGAGTTCCTGAGCGCGCTGCCGCTCGAGGTCGCTCGCCACCCCCACCTTGAGTGGGCGACCGTCGAAGAGGCGATCGCGGGGCACCCGCGCGCGCCGCTGAGCGTTCCGGTGACGATGAGCTGGGCCGACCAGAACCGCGACCTCGGCGCCTGGCTCGGCAACGACCTCCAGCGCTCCGCGTTCGAGGCGGCGAAGAAGGTCGGGGTCGTGGCGCGGCGGTCCTCGGACCCCGCGGTCCTCGAGGACTGGAGGAAGCTTTTGACCTCGGACCACTTCTACTACATGTACGTGAGCGGCCACGGCGCCGACCAGGGCGTCCACCAGTACTTTTCGAGCTACGAGAGCCCGTACGACGCGTACGCGAACTACATGAACGCGCTGACCGACCTTCGCCGTCGCGCCCTCGACCGGCTCGGTGTCCCCGTCCTCAAGTGACGGATAAGGTCCCGGACGGGTGAGCTCAGCGCGCGAAGCCGTCGAGGAACGACCCCCACGCGTCCAGAGACCGGCGCACGCCGCGCTCCGCGTCGTGGCCCGCCTCGGGATCCGAGCGCAGGTGCCGTCCGAGCAGCCGGCGCTCGGCCGCCGAGTGGCCGACATCGGCCGTCACGTGCACCCGGAAGAAGGCGTGGGCGTCGGCCGACCGCAGGCCGTAGAAGGCCCGGAGCCCCCGGGACTTCTCGCGCGCGACCTCAGGAAACTGGGACTCGTAGGCGTAGAGCGCGCCCAGCGCTGACCCGATCGTGCCGTTGACCGTCTCGGCCTCGTACGCCCGAGAGAGGTCGACCGTCGCGGGGCCGGGGGGCGTCGCGAGACGACGTATCCCAAGCGAGCGCGCGAACCGCGACCAGAGCTCGGGATGGGTCGGCGCTCGTCCCTCCTCGTCGACGAGGTTCTCGAGCAGCACCCGGCGGTCCTCCGGGCGGGAGAGCCGCGCATACGCTCCGGCGACGTACCGGGGGAAGTTCGACTCGAAGTGGTAGTACTGCTGGGCGTACTGCCGGAGCGCCGAGAGCGGGAGGGTTCCGTTCGTCCAGGCCGAGTAGAACGGGTGCTTCAGGAGGTGCTGGCGCCGAACGATGCGGTCGAGCTCGTGGGTCGTCGTCATCGTTTCCCGGAGTACGGGGAGGTAGAGGGACCTTTCGGTGCCGGCCGGAGCGTGCGGGGACGACCGTCGCCGGCCCTCTTCGACCCCTCGCGGCTTCGAACCGAACCGTTATGGGCCGGCGCGCCCCCACCCGCCGACCGATGGAATCCGAGCTTCGGGGCGCCCGGCGCCCGACGCAACGCCGATGATCACCCAGATCACGGGCAACGGCCGCCTTCTGGTCACCGTCAACGAGAACGGCGACTGGAACGAGCTCTTCTACCCTTACCCGGGCCAGTACCAGCAGTTACGCGAAGCTCGTCTCGGCCTCTACGACGTCCGGGAGTCCCGGTTCGCATGGCTGCGCCGCGGCAACGGTTACGAGATCCAGCAGGAGCCGTTCGGCCCCGGCCATCTCCCCGAGTCCGTCTGGGCCGGGCACGGGATCCGAATCGCCGTCCGCGACCAGATCCACCCGAACCACGACCTCGTGACCCGGGTCATTCGGGTCCGGGCCGACCCGCCCCGCCCGCTGCGCCTCTTCGCCTACCACGCCTTCCAGATCGCCGAGTCGATGTACCAGGACACGGCGTTCGTCGACGACTCGACCCAGTCGCTCGTCCACTACAAGCGGGGATTCTTCTTCGAGTTCTTCTCCGAGCCGAACTTCGCCCGGGCCGTCTGCGGCGAGCACACGCTGAAGGGCCTGCGCGGGACCTACGTCGACGCAGAGGACGGGCGGCTCGAGGGCCGTCCCGTCGCCCACGGCGCCGCGGACAGCGTCATGGAGTGGGACATAGAGCCCACGTCCGACCGGGACACCGAGATCCGGCTCTTCCTCGCGGCCGGGAGAAGCCTGCCGGCGACCCGCCGCGTCCATGCGTACGTCCAAACCGGAGGACCGGACCGCTTCGTCCGCGAGTCCGAGGCGTTCTGGACGACGTGGGTGCAGCGTCGCCTCCCGAACCCCCCCGACGGACTGAGCGAGCTCGGCCGCAAGGTCTACCGGATGAGCGTCCTCCTGCTGCGGCACTGCATCGGGTCCACGGGCGCGGTGATCGCCTCCCCCGACACCCGATCGCTGGTCGCCGCAGGGGACACGTACAACTACTGCTGGTGGCGGGACGGCGGTTACGTGGCGAAGGCGATGGACGAAGCCGGCCTCTACGAGAACTCGGCCCGCTTCCTCCACTTCGCCCGCCAGTGCCAGAGCCCCGACGGCTCGTTCTTCCACCGGCACTTCCCGGACGGGGAGATCGGGAGCACGTGGCACCCGCCGCCGCACCTCCAGATCGACCAGACCGCGACCGTCATCGCGGCGACCTGGCACCACTTCAAACGCGGTGCGGACCCGGACATGCTCCTCGAGTACTGGCCGCTCGCGAAGGACGCGGCGAACTTCCTCGCGGGGTTCCGCAACGGTCCCGCGCGGCTCCCTTCGCCGAGCTTCGACCTCTGGGAAGAGCGGTTCGGGACGCATGCTTACTCGACCGCCGCGGTCGTGCATGCGCTCGAGCGGGCCTCGCGGATCGCGACGGAGCTCGGCAAAGACGGCTCCGCGTGGCGGACCGCCTCCCGGGAGATCGGGGCGGCCGCGGTCGCCGAGTTCTGGGACGACGAGAACGGACGGTTCGTCCGCTCCCTGGCCCCGCGCGACGACCGCCTCGACGCGTCGATCCTGCTCGCGCTCAAGCTCGGCCTCGTTCCCTGGACCGACCCGAGGGCTCGTCGGGCTGTCGACGCGGTCGAGTCCCGCCTGTGGAACCCGAACCTGGGCGGCCTGGCCCGGTACGAAGGGGACGAGTACTACGGGCACGAGAACCCGTGGCTCGTGTGCACGCTCTGGCTGGCCGAAGCCCGGCTCCGGCTCGGCGAGCGCGATCGTTGCCGGGAGCTCATCGAGTGGGTCGCCGGGCACGCGACCCCCACCCGCCTCCTCCCCGAACAGATCGACCGGACGACCGGAGAGCCCAAGAGCGCGACCCCGCTCACCTGGTCGCACTCCACGTTCGTGGACGTGGTCCACAAGTATGCCGAGTCCGAGCACCCGGGCGAGATCTCCGAAGAATAATGGGCCTTCCGTCCCCCGCGGGCCCGAATCGCTCGTGCTCGGGATTGACCTTGGGGCGACCAAGGTGGTGAGCGGGCTCGTCGCCCCGGACGGCACGATCGTGCGCCACAGCGGACGACACCTGCACGCGAACGACGGGCCCGGGGGCGTCATCCGTACGCTCGTGCGCAGCGCTCGCGCGTGCCTCGATGAGGCGGCGACGCCGCCGAAGGCGATCGGGGTCGCCGTGGCCGCGCAGGTCGACCCGCGCACGGGCACGGTCGTCCACGCGCCGAACCTCGGCTGGCGCGACGTACCCCTCGCCCGCCGGGTCGCCGAGGAGCTGGGGGGACCGGTCTACGTCGTCAACGACGCGCGGGCGGCCGCGTTCGCCGAGTGGCGTCTCGGCGCCGGCCGGGGGGTGGACGACGTCTTCTGCCTGACCCTGGGGACGGGGGTCGGCGGTTCCGCGGTCGTCGGCGGCCGGCTGCTCGAAGGCGGCACGCACGCCCTCGGCGAGGTCGGCCACATGACGATCGTCGTCGGCGGACGTCGCTGCCACTGCCCCAACTGGGGTTGCCTTGAGGCGTACGTGGGCGGCTGGGCGATCGCCGAGCGGGCCCAGGAGGCCGTCCGGCTCGATGCGACCGCCGGAGCCGCCCTTCTCCAACGGGCGGGCCGCGTCGAGGCGATCACCGCCCAGACCGTCTTCCTCGCGCACCGCACCGGGGACGCGCTCGCCGGCCGCCTCGTCCGCGAGACCGAGCGGTTCCTGGCGGACGGCACCGTCGGGATCGTGAACGCGTTCAACCCGTCGCTCCTCATCGTCGGAGGCGGACTCGTAGCGGGCCTGCCCGACTTCCTTCCGGTCATCGAGTCCGCGATCCGGGCCCGGTGCCAGCCGCCCGCCGCCGGCGCCCGTGTGGTGCGCGCCCAGCTCGGCGAGGATGCGGCGCTCGTCGGCGCGGCGGAGATGGCGCGCGCCACCGCTGGCCCACGGTAGCCCGGGCCCCGATCGGCCCCCCCAGCGAAGACGGGCGTGGCGGGCCACGGTCGACCGGACCGAAACGACCGTCCGTACCCCGACGCCCGCCGGACCGGGCCCCCCCGCGCCGTCGGAGCCGGGCCGCTACTTCGGGCGCGTCGTGAGGGAGAACCAGGCGAAGGTTCGGCCCTCGATCCGGTACCCCAGTCGGCCGTCGGCGACCGTCCACGACGCTTCGCCCGGGCCCGGCTCGAGGACCGTCGGCTCGAGCGCCCGGGGGAGCCGCAGACTTCCGCTCGCCGCGTCGCGCGAGAAGTTGTAGATGTGGAGGGTCCGAGTCGAACCGCCGTTCCGCGAGAAGGCGAGGACCCCCGGAGGCTCGCCGTTCGGCCGGGAGAAGTCGTCCCCCACCGCCTCGGCCGGGTGCGCCTTCCGCCAGGCGATCAGTCGGCGGATCTCCGAGAAGAGGGAGCCGGGCCGCGAGGCCTGGTCGGCGACGTTCCGAGACTCGGGGGCGTACTTCGGGTCGAGGACGAGGGGCCGTACGAGTCGATCGGGGGCCACCGTCGAGAATCCGCCCGAAGGGCCGCTCGTCCACTGCATCGGAGTCCGCACGCCGTCCCGGTCGGCGAGGTCGAGGCGGTCGCCCATACCGATCTCGTCGCCGTAGTACAGGAACGGGGTGCCGGGGAGGCTCAGGATGAGCGCGGTGAGGAAGAGGACGCTCGCGTCGTCGCCGTCCAGCATCGGCGCGAGCCGGTGACGGATACCGCCGTTGATCACGGTCCGGTTGTCCCGTCCGTAGAGCCAGAGGAACATCTCGCGCTCGTCGTCGCTCGTCTGCTCGAGCGTGACCTCGTCGTGGTTCCGCAGGAAGTACGCCCAGGCCGAACCGTTCGGCGTCGGCAGGGTCGCCCGGAGGACGTGACGGACCCGCCGCGGATCGCCCTCGCCCCACGCGAGAAAGAGGTTCGGCATGAGAGGGAAGTGCATCACCATCTGGAACTCCTGTCCGTCGCCGAAGTACGGCACCGTCTCGGGAACCGACTGGTTCGCCTCGGCGACCAGGACCGAGCCGGGAAACTCGGCGTCCATCATCGCGCGCAGCTCGCGGAAGAAGCGGTGGACCTCGGGAAGGCTCTGGCACCGGGTCCCTTCGCGCTTGTAGAGGTAGGGCACGGCGTCGCAGCGGTAGCCGTCGAGGCCGTGGCCGAGCCAGAACCGTGCGACCCGGAGCATCTCGGCGCGGACCTCGGGCGCGTCGTAGTTGAGGTCGGGCTGGAAGGCGTAGAACCGGTGGAAGTAGTACTGCCCTGCGACGTCGTCCCACGTCCAGTTCCCCCGTTCGAAGTCCCGGAAGATCACCCGGCTGCGCGAGAACTCCTTGCCGGTGTCCGACCAGAGGAACCAGGACCGGTACCGGGAGTCGCGGTCCCGCCGCGCCTCCTGGAACCACGGGTGGTCGAGGGAGACGTGGTTCGTCACGAGATCGCCAAGGACCCGGATCGAGCGGGCGTGGGCCTCCTCAACGAGGCGGTCAAGGTCGGCGACCGTGCCGAGGGAGGGGTCGACCGTGTAGTGGTCGGAGATGTCGTAGCCTTCGTCGCGCCAGGGCGACCGGTAGAACGGCAGGAGCCAGATCGCGCCGATGCCGAGGTCGGCCAGGTAGCTGAGCTTCTCCGTCACGCCGGCGAGGTCGCCGATCCCGTCGCCGTTCGCATCGCGGAACGAGCGGGGCACGACCTCGTAGACGACCGTCGACCGGAACCAGCGAGCGTTCCGCTGGGAGGGCGCCCGAGAGGCCATCCGACCACCGCGGGTGGGGGCTCCGGACCGACTATTAGAGTCCCCGCTCCAGAGGAACGGGCGGAGTCGCAGCGGCCGTCAGGCGTCGAGGAGGGCATCGCCTCGCGAGAGGATCGCCGCGACCTCGGGGCGGAGGATCTCGAGCGGGAGCTTCTCCCCCTTGGAGAGCGCGGTGCGGATCCGGGTCTGGCTCGTGTCGAGGCGATGCTCGACCGGATGGGCGCACGTCTTGGGGGTCGCCATCCACCCGCAGTCGCGGCAAAAGAACGTCTCGGCGTACTTGAGCGCCCGGATCCCCAGCGGGAGCTCGTCGAAGATCCGCTGACTCGCGAACGGGTCGTAGTACTTGCCGATCCCCGCCTGGTCGCGGCCGACGATGTACAGGCCGCAGCCGTAGTTCTTTCGGACGGTCGCGAGGAAGTGCGCGGCTTTGGGCCCGCCGTAGCGCATCGTGATGCTCAGCGACGCGAGCAGGACCCGGTCGGCGGGGTAGTAGTTCCGGACGAGGACGCGGTACGCTTCGAGGATGACCTCGGGGCGGTAGTCCCCCTTCTTGAGACGACCGAGGACGGGATGGACGAAGAGCCCGTCAACGTCGTCCCGGTCGAGGGTACACCGCTGGAGGTACTCGTGGGCCGTGTGCGGGACGTTGCGGGTCTGGTAGGCGGCCACGCTGTGCCAGTGGCGACGGGCGAACTCGGCGCGGACCTCGGCCGGGCTCATCTCGAACGGGCCGGTCGGGTGGTCGAGGCGACGGAGGAGCTCGATGCGCCCGGCGAGGGCGGTCTCTCCGCCGGCGAGGACGTCCGCGACGTTCGGGTGGTTGGGGTCCCGGGTCCCGTAGACGACCTCGGCAAACCGGCCCCGGTCGAAGCGGTACTTCTCGGTGAGCTTCAGGATCGCGAACAACCGGCCGTGCGTGTCGACGAGGCCGACCTCGTCGCCCGGGCGCACGCTCTCGACCACGGCGTCGTTCTCCCGACCGGTAGGGGCGAGGAGGATCGGCATGGTCCAGGGAAGACCGCTCTCGAGTCGGTTCGTCGTGAGGATCGACTCTAGGGTCGCCCGGTCCTGGAACCCGTCGAGCGGGCTGTAGGCCCCGAGACCGATCTTCTCGGCGTCGTAGACCTGGTCCACGAACGGCGCGATACGGGGCAGGTCGTGGGCCTCGGCCTCGCGACGCTCGCGCTCCGAGTCGGAGACCTCGCAATTCACCAGGTGGCCGCCGTGCGGTTCGGGAATCATGCCATCGCCTGGCGTTGGCCAGCCGGACGTGGGTTATATCGACTGCCGCACGAAGGCGTCAGTGCGGGCCGCGGGAGGTCGCTCACGAACCCCGGTCGCGGGGGCGGAACCGCGCGCCCGCGCCGGCCCGCTCGGGGAAACACATATTATGCGACCGAGACTCATCGCCGTGCGGCCGATGGCGGAAACCCCCCCGGACGGTGCCCTTCCCGATGCTCGGGACTTCGACCGCCAGATGAACGCGAAGGTCCTCGCGTTCGGCTCCCGCGGCGACGCGCCGTGCCCGAAGTGCGGCAGCGTCGGCTATCGGCGAGTGGCGGACTCGGAGATGGTCGCGCTCTACGCCTGTCGGCTCTGCGGCTTCCAGCAGCAGATCCTCCACGATCCCGTGGAGGAGGTGGAACCGCCGTTCCGGGAGTACCGCGAGGGTCGGGGATTCCAGGCAGCGGTCGACGACGAGTCCCGAGACGAGCCGGGGGATGCCGCGTGAGGGCGACCCGGTCGCGGCCGGACCGGACCCTCCCGGCGCATCCCAGCCCGAGACCGGCATCCACGACCCGGGCCCCGCTCGTCCGACGCGGTCGCCACCGCGGGCCGACCGAGCCTCTCGACCCGCTCGATGTCGCGATCCTTGCGGCGCTCCAGACGGACGGGCGAGCCTCGCTCCGCCGAGTGGCGAAGGACGTCGGCGCGAGCGTCACCACCGTCAGCAGCCGCGTCCGCGCCCTCGAACGCCTCGGCGTCCTCCAGGGGTTCGTCCCGCTCGTGAGCGTACAGCGTCTCGCGGCCGTGGGCCGTTCGCCTCACTGCGTCGTTCTCTTCGTCGCGCCGCGCGCGCGAACACGGGACGGTGTGGACGAGGTCGCCCGCACGGTCGCCGAGGCGCCGAGCGTCTGCTACCTGTTCCAGATGACCGGGACGTCCGAGCTGATGGCGTTCGCGTCAACAGTCTCCGAGCGCGCGACGGCCGAGCTCATCGATTCGCTCTCGAGGATCCCCGGCGTGGACGGAGTGCGCCCGGTCTACATCGCGCGCGTCCACAAGGAGCGACCGGGGCACCCGGTCGGCGAGCCGACGCCGTCGGCCCGGTCCGTCCTCAAGGTCGCGGGCCGATGACACCGGAGCGTCGCGCGAGTCGGCCCCGAGGATGGGCCCGTGCAAATCCTTATCACGGACAGGCCTATTGGACGTTTGTCCATCTGAGCGCCCCATGAGCATCGTCGCCCATCTTCCGAGGCGTGTCCTCTCGCTGACCGAGGAAGAGGCCGCCTCGCCGCCGGTGATGGAACTCACGGGACGACGCCGAGCCACGTCCGAGGAGCGCACGGTCGCCGAAACCATCTACGCGGAGTTCCGGGCCGACCCCCGGCATCGGGAGTTCGTTCTCGGCTGCCTCAACTGCGGGGAGTGCACGACGGGCTGCCCCGCCGCGCGCTTCTACGACTTCTCGCCCCGCGAGATGCTCCAGATCGCGCAGAACGGTGACGCGACGACGCTCTGGGACGCGATGCAGGAGAAGATCTGGGCGTGCTGCCAGTGCTACACCTGCAACATGCGCTGCCGGTTCGGCAACGACATCGCGGGGATCATCAGCGTCATGCGGGAGCTGTCGGTGATCCACGGCCTCGAGTCGACCCGCAAGGTCCTCGCGCCGTTCGGCCGTTCCCTCACCCTTCTCATGACCGTGGGGACTCAGGTCTCGTCGGACATGATCCAGCCGGACTTCTTCCGGGACTGGGGACCGTTCGCCACGGGGTCGGACAAGGTCTGGGACGTCGGCACCGACGTGATGCGCCGGGCGATCCCGAGCGACGTCCTCCACACGACCCGCTCGTCCTGGGAGGTGTCGGTCCAGACCTCCCTCGAGCTGTTCCGGATCTACGAGGAGACCGGGGTACTCGACATGTTGCGGGGCCTCGACCCGGACCTTACCGAGATGCTGGTCGACATCATCGAGGAGCGCCGCGAGGAGTTCGAGGAAGCCCGCGACCGGTTCCGCACCGAGCTCGCCGGCATGCACGGCCCGGTCGCGACGTTCATGGGGTGAGCACGGTTCGATGTTGAGCGCAAGCGAGATCCGCAAGGTCGTCGAGGAACGGACGCAACGCCAGAAGGGGACCGGCAAGAAGGTCGTGGACGTCCGGGAGGAGATGGAACACCTCGAGGCGAAGGGCGAGATCATCATCCACCGTATCCGGCCGGAGAACCGCCCCGTCTCGGCGTCGACGCTCTTCGGCTGGACGAAGCGTATCCCGACCGACCGGCTCTGGCACCACAAGTCGTGCGGCCAGTGCGGCAACATTCCGGGGTACCCGGCCTCGCTCCTCTGGCTGATGAACGAGACGGGGCGCTCCTACCTCAACGAGCCCCACCAGACGTCGTGCACGGCCTGGAACTACCACGGGACCGCGACGTCCAACCCGGTCGCGCTCGCGGCGGTGGCCGCGCGCAACTTCCATCGGGCGTACGAGACCGACCACTTCCCGCTGATCCACTGCGGTACGAGCTACGGCGACTACAAGGAAATGCGCAAACTCCTGGTCGAGAACGCCACCGTGCGCACCAAGGTGCGCGACGTCCTCCGCGGGATGGGCCGGGAGCTCGTCCTCCCCGAAGAGATCGTGCACTACTCGGAGTGGGTCCATGCCATGACGCCCGAACTGCTCGCGCGCCAGAAGCACTCGGTCCGGGGGATCGTCGCGACGGTGCACGAGCCGTGCCACTACTACAAGATGGTCCCCGAGGATGCCGTCTACGACGAGAACGTGTACGCCGGCCAGCGTCCCGCGGTGCCGTCGGGGATCCTCATGTCGCTCGGCGCGACGGTCGCCGACTACTCGACCTGGTACGACTGTTGCGGCTTCGGCTTCCGGCACATCCTGAGCGAGCGCGAATTCAGCCGTTCGTTCGCGAACCTGCGCAAGATCCGGCCGATGGTGGACGAGGCGCACTCCGACGTCGCGATCACGAGCGACACCGGGTGCGTGACGACGCTCGACAAGAGCCAGTGGATCGGCAAGGCGCACGGGCAGCCGTACATGCTGCCGGTCCTCGCGGACGTACAGTTCGCCGCGCTCGCGCTCGGAGCGCATCCGTACAAGATCGCCCAGGTGCACTGGCACGCCGCATCGGCGGAAGCACTGATGACGAAGATGGGGATCGATTGGTCGACGGCGAAAGCCGAGTTCCGGGAGTATCTCAAGGCGCTCAAGAACGGCCAGGCGCCCGAGCTCCTCCACCCGGCCCACCCCGAGATCGAGACCTACTTCGCCGTCAACAAGGGCCAGGTCCTCCCCGAGGAGGCCCCTGCGACCGCCCCTGCCGAGATCGTCGCGAACGGTGGGGGGGGTCACCCTCGGTGAATCCGATCCTGGTGCTGGGGGGCGGCCCGGCGGGATTGAGCGCCGCCGCGGAGCTTGCGGCGCTCGGCGCGGAAGCCCTCCTCGTCGAGCGAGAGGCGTACCTCGGCGGGAACCCGAAACGCTGGCACTATTCCCTGCTCGCCCCGGACCTGCGGCCGGCGGAGGAGATCCTTGGGCCGCTCCTCGGGAGGGTCGAAGGGAGCCCAAAGGTCGAGCGGCGCCTCTCCACGACCCTCACGAAGTCCGAGCGGCTCGAGAAGGGGTTTCGGGTCACCCTCAAGACCGCCGACACGGTCGAGACCCGGGAGGTCTCCGCCGTCGTCCTCGCGACGGGGTTCGACCACTTCGACTCGCGCCGCAAGTTCGAGTACGGCTACGGCCGCTACCCGGACGTCATCGACTTCAAGGAGCTCGAGGGGATGATCCACGACGACAAGGTCGTGCGGCCGTCCGACGGCCGCGCCCCGAAGCGGATCGCCTGGATCCTGTGCGTGGGTTCCCGGGACATCCAGGTCGGCAATCCCTGGTGTTGTCGACTCGGCTGTGTCGTGAGCATCAAGCAGGCGGTCGAGATCCGCCAGAAGCATCCCGAGATCGATGCATGGGTCTACTACATGGACATCCGGACCTACGGCCTCTGGGAGGACCTCTACTGGAAGTCGATGCAGGAGTACGGCGTCAAGTTCATCCGGGGCCGCATCGGCCAGGTGACCCTCGCGGAGGGGGGCGCCCAACTCCTCGCGACCGGGGAGGACACGATCCTGAGCCGACCGACCGAGGTGCCGTTCGACATGATCGTGCTCGCGAGCGGCATGGAGCCCGGGACGGGAACGAAGGAGGCGGCCGGCCTTTTCGGCCTTCCGGTCGGACCGGAAGGTTTCCTGACCCCTCGCCTCTCGGACATGAACCCGGTCGACTCGGGCTCGCCCGGCGTCTACTTCGCCGGAGCGGCGACCGGGCCGAAGGCGATCCCGGACGCCGTCACCGAAGGAATGGGCGCTGCCCTGAGAGCGTTCCAGTATGCTCGGGAGTGAACCCGTGCGCGCCGGCGCAGGGCTGGGCGCGGACGCCAACCGGGTGGTCCAGGAGTTTCGCGAACGCGTGCTTCCCTGCGGGGTCGACGCGGTCAACCGGCTCGAAAGGGCCGTGGAGGCGAAGCTCGCCGAGGCGCGCGCGCTCGCCGAGGCTCCTCCCGAGCGGTTCGCCGCCGGATTCCGCGCCGTCGTCGAGGGCGTCGTATCGGCCCGCCCGCATCGCGCCGAGATCGTCGCCCGGAGCTCCCCCGAGGAGGTCCGGGACGTCCTGGAGGGGGCCCGCGTCGCCCGACTCGGTCCCGGCGACCTCCTCGGGGTCGCGGACCGTTTGGCCGGGGCACCGAGGGACGTACGCGTGGACGTCGCGAGCGAACTGCTCCACGCGGGAGCCCCGGACCGGCTCGGACTGCTCGCCCGCTGGGTCTGGAACCCCGAACGACGCACCGGGATCCTCGCCGTCTACGGCGGTCCTCCGCCCGAGACCTACCCCGGCGTGCAGGCCCGGCTCGGCGAGCTCCGGCTCGAGCTCGGGGCCGCCGGGTTCCCTTCCTCCACGTTCGCGGCGGTCGACGTCCTGCTGGCGCTCAGCTACTCCGCTCGGATGAACGCGGCCGTCGACCGCAGCTTCCAGGGCGGCGGGATCGAGCGCCTCCTCCCGGGCTCGTTCCCCCTCGCGGCCATGGTCCTCGGCGTCCGGAGGCGCCTGTTGCATGCCGATCGTTGAGAAGTCGCTGGTCGAGGTCGACCGCACGGAGAAGCTCGAGATCGACGGGATCGACGTCTCGGGCGAGTGGAACACGTTCCTTCGCTCGCGGGTCCAGGCCCACCTCGACGTTCGGGTCTCCGACTGGGTGAAGGGTCAGCCCCAGGGCGAAACGATCTCGCGGTGCTGGCAGTGCGGTACCTGCACCGCCGGCTGCTGCATGCACACCGACTACGGCTTGACCGAGTTCAACCCCCGCTACTTCATCTACCTCGCGCAGGTCGGCTACGAGGAGGAGCTACGCAAGTACGCGACCACCGTCTGGCGGTGCGTCTCGTGCAACAAGTGCGTCGAGCGCTGCCCCAAGGGCGTGAAGGTCGAAGAGGTCATTCATACGATCGGAAGCTACCTCGAGCTGACCGGCGCCGCGCCCGAGAGCCCCGCGGACCGGTTCGACCGTGCCTACGCTTCGAACCTGCTCGAGCGCGGGATCCTCGACGAGGCCGCGCTCTTCCGGACCTACGAGCGCCTCGAGGGCCGAAAGACCCCCGCGCGAGACCTCATGCGCATGGGCCTCGCGCTCTTGCGCAGCGGTCGGCTCCACACCGGTCCGTTCGCCCACCGCACCCGGGGATGGAAGAAGATGGGTCGGGTGCTGCGCGAGAACCTCGAGGCGGACGAGCGGCGGAGGCGGGCGCTCGCGGTCCGAGCGGCGCCACCGAACGGGGGTCGACCGTGAGCGCCAGCGCCCCCCGGGGCCCCCCCGACGCGTCGCCCGCGTACTACCCGGGCTGCTCGCTCGACGGCCTCGGCAAGGCCTACGAGGTCACCGCCCAGCTGGTGATCGAGCGCCTCGGCCTCTCGCTCGACCGCATCGTGGACTACAACTGCTGCGGCGCGACCGAAGTGAAGAACCTGAGCCAGGACGTCTCGATCGCGCTGCCGGCGCGCAATCTCGCGCTCGCCCGCTCGATGGGGCGCCAGCAGGTCGTCGCCGCGTGCAACGGGTGCGTCTACTCGCTCGCCCGCGCGAACGACGCGGTCGCGGACCCGGCCACCCGGGGACGCATCAACGCCACGCTCGAGAAGGGCGGCGCCCCCGCGTACGACGGCGCGGCCTCGGTGCAGCACGTGCTCGAGTACATCTACGCCCGTGCGGGGCTCGAGCGCGTGCGCGCGGCCGTGACCCGACCGCTCGCCGGCCTCACGGTCGCCCCGTACTACGGGTGCCTCTACACCCGGCCGAAGCGCTACACCGGCGCCGGGAAGACCCCGGGCACCGACGACCCGGAACACCCGCATTTCCTCGACGAGCTCCTCGAGGCGTGCGGCGCGAAGGTCCTCACGGACTACTCGGCGAAAACGATCTGCTGCGGCGGGGGCCACGCGCTCAGCGACCTCGACGTCTCGGTCGCGTTCGGCGCGTCGATCCTCAACGAGGCGAAACGGGCCGGGGCCGACCTGGTCGCGACGATCTGCCCGCTCGGCCAGATCAACATCGAGAACCATCTCGACCGCATCCGGGCGAGCTACGGCGACGAGGTGGTCCGGCCCATCGCGTACTTCACCCAGCTGATGAGCCTCGCGTTCGGCGCGAGCGTTCGGGAGGCTCGGCTCCACGACAACTTCTCGCGGCCCGACCTCTTCTTCCGCGCCCGAGGGTTCCCCTGATCCGGCGGAGGACGAACGTGACGATCTTGAACGGATGCGAATTCCCGGACGACCGCGCCTACTTCATCGAACGCACCCAGATGACCTGGGTGAAGACCGACGGCGACCTACTGACGGTCGGGCTCACCGACCCGGCGCAGACCCGGGCCGGAAAGATCCTCCACGTCCGCGTCAAGGCGGCCGGGACCGCCCGGGAGCGAGGAAAGCCGATCGCGACGGTCGAGAGCGGCAAGTGGGCGGGCCCGGTGATGGCCCCCGTCTCGGGAACGGTCGTGGAGGCAAACGTCGAGGTCGAGAAGGACCCCGGCCTCCTCAACACGGACCCGTACGGGCGGGGATGGATCGTCCGGATGACGGCCGCGTCGCCCGCCGAGGTATCGGCGCTCCTCACGGGCGCCACCGCCCTCGCCCGGTTCAGGGAGATCCTCGAGAAGGACAACATCCGATGCGTCCGCTGCCAGGCCTAGAGGGAGAACGATGAACGAGACCCAGACCGCGAGCGCCCCGAGCGACCCTGCCGGCAAGAAGATCCTCATGATCATGACGAGCGGGCCCGAGGACCCGGACAAGACCTACGCCCCGTTCTACACGGCCGCCTTGATGGCGGCGATGGAGATCGACACGACGATGTACTTCCTCATGCACGCCCCCGAACTGTTGCGCAAAGGCGCCGCCGAGAAGGTGCCGCTCAAGAAGGGCGGGAACCTGAAGATGTTCGTCGACATGGCGCTCGAGAACGGCGTCAAGCTCATGGCCTGCGCGGAAAGCTGCCGGGACCTCTGCGAGATCCCCCCGGACGAGCTCATCGACGGCGTGAAGCTGGTCGGGTCGGCGACGCTCGCCGACCTCGCCCTCGACGCGGACTCGGTGGTCTCGTTCTAGGCCCGCGGGCGGTTGGCGCCGTGGACGCACCGTGGCGCTGGATCGACCTCGGCGGGGTCGACGGCGCCACGATGGTGAACGTCTTCGTCGCCGTCGCCCGGACCGTCGGCTCCGCCCGCTCGCCTCCGACCGTGCTCGTCCTCCACCCCGACCGGCCGTTCGCGAACGTCGGCTACCATCAGGAGGCCGAGAGGGAGGTCGACATCGCGTACTGCCGGGACGCGGGGATCCCGGTCGTGCGGAGGGTCGTCGGTGGGGGGGCGATCCTCGACGGCCCGTGGGAGCACGACTACATGGCCGTGGTCCCCTCCGGAGCGCCGGGGACCGAGGAGGGCGTCCCCGCGTTCTACGCGCGCTACCTCGAGCCGATCCGGGCGACCCTCGCCCGCCTCGGCGTCGCGGCCGTGCGGTCGGGCGTCAACGACCTCGCGGTCCGCGGGCGCAAGGTGAGCGCGAACGGGGCGATGCAGCTGGACGGCAGCTGGGTCCTGGTCGGGGACGTCCTGCTCGACCTTGACATCCCCGCGATGAGCCGGGCCCTCCGGGTCCCCGACGAGAAGTTCCGCGGAAAGCTCGCGACCGGCATGGCCGACTGGCTTACCTCGGTGAAGGCGGAGACCGGCCATCGGCCGGACCGAAGCGAGGTCTCCCGCCTCCTCGAAGAGGAGTTCGCGGCCGCGTTCGGGGTCTCGTTCGTCCGCGCCCCGCTCTCCGAGGAAGAGACGCGCGCCCTCGCCGGGCTCAAAGCGAGCCGGACGGGCGACGACTGGACGTTCCGGCGGGATCGGGCCCACCCGGGCTTCGCGCGCGCGCCCGTCGAAGGACGCGCGGTCAAGATCGCGAACGGCGCGCTCCTCGCCCGTCTTGACCGCAAGGCGGGCAAGCTCGTCCGCGTGACCCTCCTGCACCGTCACGGCCGGATCGAGGAGGTCGAGTTCTCCGGGGACTTCTTCACCCAGCCGTTCGACGCGGACCTCGCCGAGCTCGAAGCGAGGCTGAAGGGGGCGCCGGTCGACGCGGCCGCGCTGCGCGCGTCGATCGGGGACTGGGTCGAGGCGCGCGGGGTCCGGCTCCTGGGCGCGACCGCCGACGACCTCGCGGCCGCGGTCGTCGACGCAGCGGCGCTCTCGCCGGCGGCCCCGTAGCCGACCCCCCGGCCCGGTCGAAGGGTCGGTTACGCGAAGCCGGGGTCGTTCGCCACGGCGCGGGCGATCTCGGCGAACTCGTCCGTGCCTTCGGCGAGACGACGCGCACCCTCCCGACCGGCGGGGGGCCCTACGGCGTACGCCTCCCGCACGGTCGCGCCGTGGACCACCGCGACACCGAGGCGGTCCGTCCCGGTCGCCGAGAGGACGAGGAGGCCGTGCGGCCCGGCGATGCGCAGCCGGCGGACCACCGGCCCGGGGGCCTTCGCGGCCGGCGGCAGCTCCCGCCACGACGGGTCCTCGTGACGGGCCGTCGTCTCGGTCCGGAACCTCGTCTCCTCCGACGGCGTCGGTCGTCCCGGGCGACTACGGAACAACCCCTGGGCGCGGAACGCCTCCACGAGGTGGTCGCGCCAGGCCGCGTACGCCGGCAGCGACCCGGTCTCCGCTTCCCAGGAGGTGACCCGACGCTCGATCTCCTCTCTCACGATCGGGCGGATCGCGGGGTGCGGCAGTTTGAGGAGGTCGGACATCGCTCGATGGTCGGCGCGGCCGAGGACCCCGCCGACCAGGATGTGGGCACCGGCCCAGTCGCCGCCGGCGTTCCCGGAGACCTTGCGATCGCCCACGACGAGGTCGGACGGGGCGCGCAGCTCGGCCGAGAGGCCGAGGAGGCGGGCCGCCGCGACCGGCGCCCTCAGGAACCGGACGAGGTCGGCCGGCCCGCCCGGACCGCCGTCCTCCTCCCGGTAGGCCAGCTGGTAGAACCACTGGTCCGGGTCGAGCCAGGTGGTCCCTCCGCCCTCGACCCGGCGGAGGACGGGCACGCGACGCCGCGCGAGGAACCCCTCGTCGATCTCCTCGGAGAACGACTGATGGAAGCCGAGCGAGACGTACGGCGCGTTCGGCTGGGCCGTGACGAGGGTGTTCGGGACCTCGCCGGCGGCGACCGATTCGGCGACGCTCTCCACGAACGCCTGGGCCCGCACGGGGTCGCACCGCCCGAGGTCGAGGTGCCGCCAGAGCGCCCGGGGCTCCTCCCCGACCGAAGCGGCGATCGCGTCGTGCCCGCTCACAGGACCGGCCCCCGGCGCGCCTCGAGGTCGGCCGGGACGCGCGGGCGCATCCGGTAGAGCCAGCCGGCACCGTAGGGGTCCCGGTTGATCGTCCCCGGGTCCGTCTCGGCCGCCGGGTTCGTCGCGACGACCGTCCCGTCGACCGGCAAGCCGAGGTGGCCGACCCACTTCTCCGACTCGAGGGAGAGCGCGGGTTCGCCGGCCCGAAAGGACCGGCCGGGGAGGGGGCCGCGATAGTGGGCGAGCGCCCCCGCCCGCCGCTGCGCGGCGTCCGTGAGCCCGACGACGACCGTCCCGTCCGCCTCGGGCCGGTACCAGAGGTCGGGCCCGATCGCGCAGACGCCCGCGCCGGGGGGCACGCGCGGCGGGGCCGACGACATCCGGGGCGCCTAGCGTGGGACCGCGGGGCCCGACGAGCGACCCAACTGCTTCAAGAGGAGCAGCATCACCTTGACGCCCCGCTGAGTGTCGGGGTCCCGCAGCGCCCGTCCGAGCGCGAAGACCCCGCCCACGTCGGGCATGTCGGCGATCGCGCGCTCGCGACTGGCCGAATCGCCGACGACGGTCGTCGAGTCGGAGAGCATCCCGAGGACCGGGCCCGCCTTCACGGCCGCGTGGACGAGAGGCTCGATCTCGGACTTCGGGGGCAGCGACTCGACGAACTGGATCCAACCGATCGCGCTCGCGCCGGCGTGGCCGACCATCTGGTCGGTCGTCGCCTGGGCGACCCCGACAAGGCCCTCCGCGAGGGTGACGAGGGTTTCGAGCGCGCCGGTCTCCTTCCACTCGGCGATCCGGTCGATGAGGTAGACGATCGCGTCGCGCCGCTTCTCGTCCTGCGCGACCCAGTCGAGGAGCGAGAGCGCCCCGATGAGGGTCGTGCCGGCGGAGGCGAGCATCCGGTCGGTGATCGCGTCACTGACGCCGACCGCGCCCTCCGCGAGAGAGAAGAGCCGGTCGAGGGTCCCGTCGGCCTGCCAGCGCGCCAGGCGCTCGGCGAGCGAGGCGAGCGCGGCGACGGACTCCATCCCCGGCGGGGGCGTCGGGGGCGTGATCGGGGCCGCGGTTGCGGGGGGAGACGGCATCGGGTGGGCCTCCCTAGAACAGCGCCCGCGCCGTCAGGTCCCAGTAGGTGCGGTTGTAGATCACTTTGTTCCAGTAGTGCGCGAACGACGGCGTCGGCGGGTGGGGCGGGTGCAGGTAATCGAACTTGATGTACGTCGCCTGCGCGAGGCCGGTCATGATCCAGCAGTAGACCCGGCCCTCGTAGCGGGTGGTTGGCGCCTCCCCGCGGATCATCGACGCCACGTTGTGCGTGACGGCCTCGGCCTCGTAGTCCGCGGTCGAACCGGCCTTCGAGATCGGGATGTTGGTCGCGTCGCCGAGGACGAAGATGTTCTCCTTGCCCTCGGCGCGCAGCAGGTAGCGGTCGGTCGGGATCCAGTTGCCTTTGTCGCCGAGGCCCGACGTCCCGACGAAGTCCGCGCCGCGATGCGGTGGGATCGCGATCAGGAGGTCGTACGGGATCGTCTCGCCCTCGACCCCCTTGATCGTCTTCGCGGCGGGGTCGATCTTGTCGACGTTGAACGGTATGTGGACGGTCACGCCGCGCTCGCCCATCAGGCGCTGCATCGGCTGGGCGACCGTGTCGATCCCGAAGACTTTCGGGATCGGATAGGTGTAGTGGATCTCGCTCTTGTCGCGGATCCCCTGGCTGCGGAGGAAGTCGTCCAGCATGAACGTCACCTCGAGGGGGGCGACGGGGCATTTGTACGGCATGCCGGCGACCGAGACGACGATCTTCCCGCCCTTGAAGTCGTGGAGCGCGGCCCGGAGCTTCTGGGCGTTCGCGAGGTCGTAGAAGCTGTGCGCCCCTTCGGCGAACCCCGGCGTGAGCTCGGGGTGGATGACGGAGCCGCTCGCGATGACGAGGATGTCGTACGGGAGCTCCTTGCCGCCCTTCACGACGACCTTGTTGGCGGCGGAATCGACCTTCTCGACCTCCCCCTTCACGAGCTGGACCGACTTGTGGAGGAGCTGAGCTTCGTCCCGCCGCGTCTCTTCCGGCCGCATCTTGTCGAAGACGACCATGAGATACCCCGGCTGATAGGCGTGGACCCCTTCCCGGTCGACCAGCTGGATCTGGACCTGGCCCGTGGCGACCTCCCCTTCGAGCGCCTTGCGAATCCGGTTCGCCACCGTCGTTCCGCCGATGCCTCCTCCCAAGATCACGACTCGCTTCACTGCTCTTCTCCTCTCGTTCACTCGTGCGACTTGCGGACAATGTACCGGTCGTACCCGGACTCGGACCGGACCTCGACCAACTGGTGACCGGCCTTTTCGAGCCACATCGGAACGTCCTTGCGCGACCCCTCGTCGCTCGACAGGAGCTCGAACTCCGTGCCGACCGGCTCTTCCTTGATCACGCGGACCAGCTCCATCAGCGGGCCGGGGCACCAGCTCCCGCGGGCGTCCACGACCATCCGGCCCGGGGGCGCGGAAGGAGCCGCCGGCGCGTTCGCGGTCCCGCTCATACGAAGTAGCTCACGTCGGCAGAGCGCGTCCGGTCAATGAAGGTTGCGACGCCGGTCACCCCGTCCACGAGCGGGTCCAGGTCCGCCTTCGTGAGGCCCATCATCTCCATCGACTGGGAGCAGGCGAAGATGTGGAGCTCCCCGATCGACTTCGCCATCTCGAGGATCGCCTTCCACGAGGGCGCCCGCGGCGCGTTGAGGGCGCGGGAGAGGCGGGTCCCCTCTTCGCCGTGGCCCGGGCTCACCTCGGGGGGCGGTGCCGCGGCTCGCTTGCGGAAGGCCATCAAGCCCCAGTAGCTCGCGAAGACGTCGACCCGGAACCCGAGCGCCAGCGCCCCGCTCACGAGCGTGGCGAACGGGAGGAGCTTGTCGTCCGAGCTCTCCGTCAGCACGATCGCCATCTGCTCGGACGGAGGGGCCGCCGGGGTGGACATCGGCCCCTCTTCCCTCTCTCTCAGATGAAGAGGGTCAGCGCGTCCGGACGGGCCGCGAACTCGAGGTACGTGCTCGCGCCGATCACGTCGTCCACCTCGTTGACGAGGTTGGCCTTCGTGAGGCCGAACATGTCCATCGTCGGCGAGCAGGCGTGGATGTGCACGCCGGCCTCCTTCGCCTGGTGCATGAACGCCTCGATCGTCGGGAACTTCGCCGCGATCGCCTTCTGCATCTCGGGCGGGAAAACGTCCATCGACTTCTTGCGGCCCTCGGAGGTCAACAGCTGCATCCCCCAGAACGTGAAGTAGATGTGCGCGTCCATCCCGAGCGCCCGCGCCGTGGTGGCGAGGATCAGCGTCGGATACGCCATGTCCGCCCCACCCTTCGACAGCACGAGGAAGAGCGACTTCTTCCCCTCCTGCTTCGCGTGCTCGATCGTCTCGCTCGCTCGTCCTGCGGCCACTCCTGTCGTCATGGTTCCTCTTCGTTCCTCCCTCGGCGCTACTTGTGCTCCAGGACGAACCGGTACGTTCCCCCGCTCTCGGTGTTCTCGCGCAGGGGGTGACCCGTGCGCTTGGAGAACGCCACGAAATCCGAGGGGGCGGCGGGGTCGTCCGCGAGCACCTCGAGCTTTTGACCGGTATGGAGGGTCTCGATCATCTGGCTCGCTTTGAGGATCGGCATCGGGCAGAACAGGCCGCGCGCATCCAATCGTGCGATCGACTGAGCTTCGCTCATAAGGGCAAACTCCCTGGCGGCGGATGTCGTCTTCGCTATTTTGTCTTTACGTTTGTCCAAAAAGACCGCGACCGCCCCGGAGGAGCTCCCCGGTCGGCGCCCCGGGTTCAGGGAACGAGGTCGCGGCGCTCGACGATCGCCGCCTTGGGCACCGTCAGCACGTTACGGTAGGCCGGAAAGAGGTCCGCGCCGTACCGTCCGGCGAGCTCGGGGTTCTCCGGACCGAACGCGACCTCGCCCAGCGCAAGGAACTCCTCGTCCTCCCGAAGCACCACGCCGGCGGCGTGGAAGATCGGGCCCGGGAAACGCTCGGGTCGGTCCGGGAACTCGAGCGGGTTCGGGTCGCGGTATCGGATGTAGACGACGTGGACTTCCGGTGGCCCGCTCGGCGCGTCCGGGTCCGGCGGCTGCGGTGGGCGGGAAGCGACCATCGGCAACGGCACGAACGGGTGAGGCGGGGTCCCGGTCATGGGAACTGGACCACCCGCTTCGCGCTCATGAGCGCGCGGACGAGCTCCGACGCGGAGACCGTCCGAACGGGGCTCACGGATCGATCCGCCCGTATTCCCCGGCCCCGGGCGTCCTCCTCGAGCAGCCAGAGCTCGCCGGGCGGACCTTCGGCGCCCGCGGGCCCCTCGGCGTCGTAGCTCGCCGACCCGAGGAGGACGGTGGCGGAACTCTCGCCTCGGTCCTCGAGTCTTCGACGCACAGCCGCGAGCACGCCCCGCTCCTCGGGAGAGATCGGTCCCTGGCGTACGAGAAGGCAATCGGGGGGGCCGGCCCCGTCCGTGGTCACAGCGGCACCGCCTGCGCGGATTCGAGAAGGAGATCGGCCACTTCGGCGTCGTCGACGAGCCGAAACGGTATCCCGCGGGAGAGGTTCTCGGGGCCGAGGCCCCGGCCGCCGAGCGACGGCGCGTGGACCAGCGCCGGCCGCTCGGAGGTGACGATGTCGCGCAAGCTCTTGTCGACCGGCGGACCGAGCCGGTACGGCTCCTGGCCCTCGACGAGAGCGCGCACGCCGTCCGCGATGAAGAGGAGACGGACGGGGGTCCCGAGGGCGCTCGCCATCGCCGCCACGCGGATCCCTTCGGAGAAGTGGACCGTGGCGTGCGGCGGGTGCCGCACCCAGAGGAGGACCGGGCCGGGGGTCATCCGTCCCCCGTGAGCGAGAGGAAGCGGTCCGCGCTTCCCAGCAGGTCGACCAAATCCTCGAGGGTGCCGCTGCGGGCGTTCCTCACCAGGGATTCGTCGCGAAGGCCGCGAAACCGCGCGCACGTAGTGCAGCTGACGAGCTCGACCGATGCGGGGAGCGCCTCGTAGCGCCGGACAACGCCCTCCGGGTCTGCGTCGGCGAGCGCCCGGCTCGCCAGGTACACCGCGTCGCCGAGCAGGAAGACGGTCGCGGAGTGGCCCTGACGGATCGCCGCCTCGACGAGCCCGAGGGCGGTCTCGGCCGTGCGGTGCTGGATCGGCGACGCGAAGAGCAGGACCCCGAGCCGGCCCATCAGCGCTCCGGCGACGGTGGCACGATCCGCCAGCCCGCGCGAGTGCAGACGTACTTCGTCCCGCCGATCCGCACGAGACTACCGAGGTCGACCGTGCTGTCGTAGAAGAGCTTGTGGAGGAGCGCGACGTGCGAGGGCTCCTCGGCGGGCGGAGCGCTCTCGTACGTCTCGGTCTCGAACGGGTCGCCGTCCCGTTGCAGGATCGTGACCCCCGGGGGTACCCGAGCGGCGGGCCCGCTCACGCCGACCTCCCCGAAGTGCCGCCGGGGGGCCCTCGGCCGCCCCCGGGGGTCCGGGCGGCGCTCAGCCGGTCGAGCAACAATCGCGTCCGCCGGGCGACGAGCGAAGTCTCGGGCGCGCGTAGCTCCTCGATGCGGCCCGAGTCCGCAAGCGCGGGCAGCGCGCCGAGGATCGGGATGCTCCCCAGGTAGGGGATCCCCATTCGGGTCGCGTACTCCGGGCCCCGGGACGGACCGAACAGGTCGACCCGGTCGCCGTGGGGACAGGTGAGGTAGGCCATGTTCTCGATCAGCCCGAGGACCGGCGCCGAGAACGTCTTCGCCATCGCGGCCGACTTCGCGACGACCTCGGCGGAGAGCTCGGTCGGGGCCGTGACGATGACGACCCCGTCCGGCTCGAGCGACTGGAAAACGGTCATCGGCGCGTCGCTCGTTCCCGGCGGAAGGTCGACGATCAGGTAGTCGAGCTCCGGCCAGTCCGTGTCCTTGAAGAGTCCGCGGATCGCCCCGTTGATCATCGGGCCCCGCCAGATGAGCGGTACCTTGGTCGACGCCGTGACCGATGCCATCGACATGACGTACACTCCCCCGGCCGAGCGCATCGGCTCGATCTTCTGCCCGTCGGGAGTCAGCTTCGGGACCTCGCTCACGCCGAAGACCCGAGCCATCGAGGGACCGGTGATGTCGGCATCGAGGACGCCGACCCGGGCGCCGTCCCGGTGGAACTCCGCGGCGAGGAGCGCGGCGACGAACGTCTTCCCCACGCCCCCTTTTCCCGATAGGACCACAAGGACCGATCGGATCCGGGACCGGTCGAGCCGGCCGATTGAGAACGTCGAATCCCCCGGGGCGGCGGCCGCCGGCGACCGGCCCACCATCGGAAGGGAAACGAGCGTCGGGTCCTCCGAGGCCGGCTCCATCGACGCGGACCGAGGCCCTCGGGATAGGTAAGGCTGCCGGCCGTGCGCCCGGCCGGGACCCGTCGCGGACGTTCGGGGGCGTTCCCGCGTGCCGGCGAGCGCGACCCGGCGTCGACCGACTATGGATGCGCGAGATACGGGCCGAGGAGGAGGCTCCCGACAAGGAGGAGGAGGAGCACGGTGAGCGTGAGGCGCGTCATCGCCTTCTCGCGATGTTCGTGGAAGTAGAACATCCCGGTGAGCACGCGGGCCATCGGCGTCGCGACGAGCGTGAACATTCCCAGGCTGAGGATCGCGGTCGGGTCGCCCTGGGCGAGTCCCGCGACGAGCACGCTCGGGTCGAGGAACCTCAGGAACCGCTGGGACGCCGCGAGGTCGGCGATCGTTTCGTGCGGGCGCTCGACGAAGAAGAGAACGAGGCCCAGCGCGAAGAGCGCCACGGAGAGGAAAAGGCCGGCCCGCAGGACGATGGCCATGGTCGCGTACGCCCGGCTCGGGAGCGGCTCGGGCAGTCGGTCAAAGCCATACTCGGGGAGCGGTCGCTCGTCGCTCATGCGTATCCGAGCCCCCGAGCGATGAGCTCTACGGCGAGGACCGCCATGAGGACGAGGAAGACGTACCGGACCACCTCGTTCCGCAGGCCCGGGAGGATCCGGCTCCCGGCGAGGGAGCCCACGGTGGTGCCGAGCGCGACGGGGGCCGCGATCACCGGGTTCATGTATCCCGCCGCGAGGAGCACCCCGGCGCCGGCGGCGGCGGTGACGCCGATCATGAAGTTGCTCGTCGCCGTCGAGACCTTCATCGGCAGGCGCAGCGCCCCGTCGAGCGCGAGTACCTTGAGAACGCCGCTGCCGATCCCGAACATGCCCGCGACCAGACCCGCGCCGAACATCACCCCGAGAGCGGGCCGAGTGGACGCCGCCATGTACGGCACCTCGCGGTCCAGGTGACGGTCGTGGTAGGACCCGCCGAGGCCGAGCGTGCGCGACCTCCGGTCCGGTACTACGCCCTCGGGAACCTCGGTCCGGTGGCGCAGGAAGCTCCCCGGGATCGTGGAGAGGAGCACGGCACCGAGCGTGACGAACAGGACCGGGTAGAGCCCGAGCTTGGCAAGGTAGATCGTGATCGTGGCGCCGATCAGCGCGCCCGGGACGGTCGCGATCTCGAGGAACATGCCGATCCGCAGGTCGGTGAGATGATCGTGGACGTACGTCGCTCCTGCCGCGGTCGACGTCGCGAGCACGCTGATCGCGCTCGCCCCCACCGCGAGGACGAAGTCGACGTGGAAACCGATCACGAGGATCGGTACGAGGATCACTCCTCCCCCCAGACCGGCGAGCGACCCGAGGAACCCGGCGCCGATGGCGACCAGGAAGAACAACAGGGCGATGAGGAGCAGGTCCATGTTCGGGCCGAAGGGAGAACGGGGCCCCGATAACGGTTCCGCGAGGTTCGCCGACCCTGGGACGCGGAGGCGATGACGAGCCGGGTCCGGGGATTCGCGGTAGGGGCGTCGACCCCGGAACTCGCTCTCCTCCGGCCCACCCCGGTGCGGCAGGGGACCTGGACTCCGTCGCCGGACGGGGAGAGGTTATCTTGGAACGGAGATACCGGCCGACCCGGAGGCGTCGCCGCGCGCGTCGCCCCGAGGACCACGATGCCGCAGGTTGCGTTCGAGTGCCGGTCGCTGGGGTTTCCGTGCGAGTGGGCGCTGAAGGGCGGTTCGACCAACGAAGTACTCGACCGGGTGCGGGAGCACGCCCGGTGCGCGCACAACATGCCCGAGGTTCCCACGGAGCTGCTCCCGAGGATCCAGGCGGCGATCCACCCGGCGTGAAGGCCCCGACGATGGCCGGACGCCTATCGACCTCGGAGCGTCTCGGAGCGGACGCGTTCGACACCGACGCGAATCCGCACTTGACCCTCTCGGACCCGGCGCTCTGCCGCACGTGCCCGGACAAGCCGTGCATCGCGGTCTGCCCGGCGGAGGTCTACCACTGGGAGACCGACCGACTGAGGATCAGCTACGAAAGCTGCCTCGAGACGGGCGCGTGTCGCATCGCGTGCCAGTCGCTGGGCCGGGGCGCGCTCGTATGGGCATTTCCCCCGGCGGGCAAGGGCGTGCAGTACCGGCTCGGCTGAGCCGCTCGACCGGCGCGAGTCGCGAGCGGCCCGTCTCCTCCGGTCAAATTGGACAATTGTCGAAAGTGTTTTCATAGGAGACCGCTACCGGCGTCCGACCATGCGAACGGGACTCTCGAGCGGCCACCGCCTCGCTCGGAGTCGGCCGCTCCGCCGGTGAACACGATGCCCACGTACGTTCTGACCGACAAGTGCAAGGGATGCATGGAATGCGTCAAGATCTGCCCGAGCGACATCATGCACATCGACTCGAGCCAAGGTCGGGCGTACAACATCGAGCCCGCGATGTGCTGGGAGTGCTACGCGTGCGTCAAGTCCTGCCCCGAGGCGGCGATCGAGGTCCGCGGCTACGCCGACTTCGCACCGCTCGGGCACTCGGTCCTTCCGATGCGCACCGCCGACAAGATCGAATGGAAGATCCGGATGCTCGGCGGGGAGGTCAAGGAGTTCACGTTCCCCATCCGTACGACCCCCTGGGGTTCGATCCAGGCCCCGCAGGACACGCCGGCGCCGACCGCCGAGGCGGTCTCGAGCGAACTGCTCGCCTACGAACCGGACTACCTCGCGGTCGAGGCGCTGCCGACGCTCCCTCGGAAGGGCGGGAGCGCCTAGGGCGGGGGAGGCCAGCATGAGCGAGTCACCTACGTCCCGGGCGGTGCAGACGGTCGATTGCGACATCCTGATCGTCGGAGGCGGGTTCGCCGGCTGCGGGGCCGCGTTCGAGGCCCGGTACTGGGGACGGGACCTCAAGATCGTCGTCGCCGACAAGGCCGCGATCGAACGCAGCGGGGCGGTCGCGCAGGGGCTGAGCGCGATCAACTGCTACATGGGGATGCGCTGGAACGAGAACCAGCCCGAGGACTTTGTCCGCTACGTGCGCAACGACCTGATGGGCCTGTCGCGCGAGGACCTGGTCTACGACGTCGCGCGCCACGTCGACTCGACCGTGCACATGTTCGAGGAGTGGGGGCTTCCCATCTTCACCGACCCTCAGACCGGCCGGTACGTTCGCGAGGGCCGCTGGCAGGTGATGATCCACGGCGAGTCGTACAAGCCGATCATCGCGGAGGCGACCCGCAAGGCCGCGAGCGAGGTCTACGAGCGGATCATGGTCACGCACCTGATCCCCGACGCGACCGACCCGAACCGCGTCGCCGGGGCGGTCGGCGTCAACGTGCGCGACGGGTCGTTCTGCGTGTTCAAGGCGAAGGCGGTCATCGTCGCGGCCGCCGGGGCCTCCCACATCTACCGTCCGCGCTCGGCGGGCGAGGGGTCGGGACGGACTTGGTATCCCCCGTGGGCGAGCGGGTCGGCGTACGCCCTGCTGATCCAGATGGGAGCGGAGATGACCCAGATGGAGAACCGGCTCGTCGTCACCCGGTTCAAGGACGGGTACGGCCCGGTGGGCGCCTGGTTCCTCCTCCTCAAGGCGATCGCCACGAACGCCGCCGGCGAAGGCTACGAGGTCTCCCGACTGCCCGAGCTGCGGGAGCGGGTGGGAGCCTACGCCGACGCGAAGCCGATGCCGACGTGCCTTCGCAACCACCTCATGCTGCAGGAGATCCTGGCCGGGCGCGGACCGATCCTGCTCCATACCGAACGCGTCCTCGACACACCCGAGAAGGAGGCGATCGGTTGGGAGGACTTCCTCAACATGACGATCGGCCAGGCCGTTACCTGGGCGTCCCAGGGGATCGAGCCGAAGAGCGAACCGTCCGAGCTGATCCTCTCCGAGCCGTACGTCATGGGCTCGCACGCCGTCTGTGCCGGCGCCTGGACGAGCGGGCCGGCCGACGTCGCGCCGTCCGAGTACCAGTGGGGCTACAACCGGATGACCACGATCCAGGGCCTTTTCGGGGCCGGGGACACG
Source organism: Thermoplasmata archaeon (assembly GCA_021816865.1). Classification (GTDB taxonomy): domain Archaea; phylum Thermoplasmatota; class Thermoplasmata; order Lutacidiplasmatales; family UBA184; genus Lutacidiplasma. Next base: position 131,666 of record JAKAWX010000005.1, read on the forward strand.
GTCGGAGGCTCCGCCCACAAATTCTCGAGCGGCTCCTACTCCGAGGGCCGGCTGGCCGCGAAGGCCGCGGTCGCGTTCGTCCGCGACCACCCGGAGGCGCCGACGGTGACCGACGCCCAGGTCCGCGGGCTCGAGGCGACCGTCTTCGGGCCGCTCGACCGGTACGATTCCCAGCACGGCCTCGTCACGGCGGGCACGGTGAACCCCGAGGTCCTTCGGCCCGACCACGCGCTGAACCGCCTCGAGAAGATCATGGACGAGTACGGCGGCGGCGTCAGCGCGAACTACACGACCAGCCGGGCGTACCTCGAGCGTGGGCTCCACCACCTCGAGCTCCTGAAGACCGACATGAAGAAGCTGGCCGCCCAGGACCTCCACCAGCTCCAGCGCGCCTGGGAGCTCCACCACCGAGTGTGGACGGCGGAGGCCGTCCTGCGTCACACCCTCTTCCGCGAGGAGACCCGCTGGCCCGGCTACTACTACCGCGCGGACTTCCCGCACGTCGACGACGAGCGCTGGAAGTGCTTCGTGAACTCGGTCTACGAACCCGCGACCGGCCGCTGGCGGGTGTTCACCCGACCCTACCGACCCCTCTTTTGAGGGCCGGGCTTCCGGTACTCGGGGCGCTCTCGATGGACGGTTGGGCCGGCCGGGTTCGTTCGGACCCGGCGGCGCTCATCCCCGAACCCGCGTCGGCGCTCCACGAGGTCCTCGACGAAGTGGAGGCGGCGTTCGGCCGGCGCCCGTGGCCGCTCCTCGTCGACCTACCGGCCGACCGACCGATCCAGGTCGTCGGCGACAGCCACGGCGACTGGCCGGCGGTCTCCGCCGGGGTCCGGTTCGCCCGACGGGGCCCGACGCCCGAGCGGTTCGTCGCCCTCGGAGATTACGTCGACCGGGGCACGCGGGCCCAACCGGACCCGGCGGCGTTGCCGAACGGCTCGATCTGGAACGCCGCGTACCTCCTGGCCTGGGCGGCCCACGACCCCGATCGGATCGTGCCGCTTCGCGGGAACCACGAAGCGACGCGCCAGATCCTCGTCCCGGGACCCACCCTCCTGCGCGAACTCCGCCGGGCGTACCCGCCGCGAGACGCGCTGCCGCTCTTCGAGCGCCTCGTCGGTCTCCTCGAGCGGTTGCCGCTCGCCGCCCGGAGCGAGAACGGGGTCGTGTTCGTCCACGGAGGGATCCCGCCGGCGGACCGGCTCGATCCGAAGAGCTGGCGGAGGGACGACCTCGCCCTGCTCGAGGGCCTCCTGTGGAGCGACCCGAGCCTGGAGTACGAGGATCGGGCCGCGGGGTTCCCGTACGGCCCCGAGGAGCTCGGGGGTTTCCTGCGCGCGGTCGGGTGCCGGGTGATGGTCAAGGGCCACGCGCCCGACCATTCGGGCCGGGCGATCTTCGACGGGCGCCTCCTCACGGTACACACGAGCGACATCTTCGCGTCGTTCGGGCAAGGCGGTGTTCTCATGGCGGAGGTCCCGGCCGGACGACGGGTCGAGAGCGCCGCCGACCTCGCGCTGCGGTCCTGGAACGGCACCGACTGGGTCCTTCGACCGATCGCGGGACTCGCCCGGGAGGCCTAGCGCGGTGATCGTCCTCGTCCTCGTCGTCGCGCTGCTCGCGATCGCGATCGCGGCCGGATTCCTCGGTAGCCTGGCCGGGCTCGGCGGGGGCGTGATCCTCACGCCGGTGCTCGTCCTGTTCTTCGGGATCCCGTTCGGGGACGCGGTCGGCGCGAGCGCGGTCAGCGTGCTCGCGACCTCGACGACCTCGGGCGCGGCGTACGTTCACGACCGCCTGACCGACCTTCGGATCGGGAACTTCCTCCAGATCGCGACGGTTCCGGGCGCCCTCATAGGGGCCACGGCGACGGTCCTGCTCGCCCCGACGAACCTCGTTCCCGTCCTCCTCATCGTGCTCGGCCTCGTCCTCCTCTCGACGGTCCCCGGGAGCATCGCGATGCGCCACGAGGAGCATCCCCCCGACGGTCCGGGAGACGCGATCAGCCGTCACCTCAAGTTCGAGGGCAACTACTACGACCGGCTGCACCAACGGGTCGTGCACTACCGCGGCCAGAACTCGAAGAGCGCGCTCGTCGTGATGTTCGCGGCAGGTATCGTCTCGGGGCTCTTCGGGATCGGGAGCGGTGTCCTCAAGGTCCTCGCGCTCGACCGCGCGCTGAGGCTCCCGATGAAGGTCTCGACCGCGACCAGCAACTTCATGATCGGCGTCACCGCGACGGCGGGCGTCGGGGTCCTCTTTGCGGGGAACCTCGTCTTACCGCTGCTCGCGGCTCCGGTCGCGATCGGGACGACGACCGGCGCCTACCTCGGGAGCCGCCTTTTGCCCGGCCTGACGAACCGTCTGATCCGGTGGCTGTTCGTCGTCATCCTGATCGTCCTGGCGGTCGAGACGCTCGTCCGGGGGGCGGCGATGCTATGACGGCCCCGTCGACGGCTCCGTCCGAGCTCCCCGAGGACCCGACGTTCCCCCCCGCCGCGTACGAACGGATCTCGCGGCTGTTGCGCGGCGGGGTCCTCCTTTTCCTCGTGTTCGCGGGAGCCGGGATGATCGCCCGGACCGCGATCGACCCGAACGAGACCGTGGCCGCGATCCTCGCGAACCCACCCCTCTCCCGGTTTGCCTCGGTCGGAGGGTTCCTTTCGGCGCTGGCGGTCGGAAGCCCCGAGGCGCTGATCACCCTCGGGATCTACGTGATGGTCGGCGTGACGATCGGTCGTGTCGTCCTCGCCGCCGTCGACTTCCACCGGGGTCACGAGCGTCCGCTCGCGTTCGTCTCGACCGCGGTCGTGGCGCTCCTCCTCCTCGGCCTGTTCGTCGTGGCCCCGTTCGTTCGCTAGCGCGCGGTCGCGGGAGAGGGTCACGAGGAGAATCGGAAGATGGCAGAGAAACTGCGGATCTGGGTGGCGGTGAAGCACGGCGTCGACGTGAACCTGGCGCGCGCGGACCGGGCGACGGGGCTCGTCAAGCTCGACTCGGCCCCCCGGCGCACGAGCGACTTCGACAAGAACGCCGTCGAAGAGGCCGTTCGCCTCCGGGACAAGCGGCCCGGCGCGGTCGTGACCGCGATCTCGGTCGGTGGACCGGCGGCGCGCGAGGCGCTCCGCGACGCGGTCGCGATCGGCGCCGACGAGGCCGTCCTCGTGACGGCCCCGAACTTCGCGGAATGGGACACCCGGGCGGTCGCCCGGCTCCTCGCGGCGGCCTCCCGCGCGCTCGGCGGGTTCGACCTCTTCGTTCTCGGGGAAGGGAGCACCGACCACTTCGCGGGACTCGTCGGCCCCCGGCTCGCCGGGGAGCTCGGCTGCGCCGACATCGCGTACGTGCGCCGGCTCACGGTCGAGGCGGATGGGGTCGTGGCCGAGAAGGACCTCGAGAAGGAGGTCGAGACCGTGCGCGCCCGCTTCCCGGTCGTCCTGACGGTCGGCCAGGAGATCAACACGCCCCGGCTGCCGACGTTCATGTCGAACCTGAAGGCCTCGAAGAAGGAGGTCCGCGTGGTGTCGCCGGCCGACCTTTCCGTGGCGGCGGAGGCGCTCGCCCCGGTGGTCGTGACCGAGCGCGTCGCCGTCCCCGAGGTCCCGAGGAAGCAGGTGACGATCTCGGGCGCTTCGCCCGACGAGCTCGCCGCCCGGCTCAAGGATGCCCTCCGCGCCGAGGGGGTCCTCCCGTGAGCGACGAGGTCGTGCTCTGCTACAGCGAGGAGACCGGTCTCGCCGAGGAGCTCGTCCGCCTCGCGCGGGCGGCGGCGCCGAGCGACGGGAGCCGGGTCCGCGCCGTCGTGCTGCCGGGCGCCCCCGCCGACGCGGCCGACCGGCTCGTCGCCGCGGGCGCGCACGGCATCGACGCGGTGACCGGAGCCGCTTCGCCGGACCCCGCCGCCACGTCCGACGGGCTGCGCGCGGTCGTCGTCGCCACCGCTCCGACACTCGTGCTGATCGGCTCGACGAAGCGCGGCCGGGAGGTCACGGGGCGTCTCGCCGGTGCTCTCGACCTGCCCGCCGCGACCGGCGTGACCGCGCTGCGGCTCGACCCGGACGGGATACGGGTCGACCGGGAAGCGCTGAGCGGGAACGCGGTGGCCGTGGAGCGGATCGTCCGCCGGCCCGCCGTCGTGGCGGTGATGGCCGGTTCGGGCGCCCCGACGGCCACGGCCGTGACGTCCGTCGATCGCCGCACGCATCCCGTCGCGGCGTTCGAAGCGAAGACCGAGCGCTCGGAGGTACGCCCCAAGGCGGGCGGTCAGCTCGAGATCGAGAAGGCCGACCGGATCGTCACGATCGGACGGGGCCTCAAGAAGAAGGAGGACCTCGCGATCATCGAGGCGCTCGCGAAGGCGCTCAGTGCGGAGGTCGGCTGCACCCGCCCCCTCGCCGCGGAGTCGGGGTGGCTCTCGGACGACCATTGGATCGGCCTCACCGGTCACCGGGTACGCCCGAAGCTCTACGTCGCGATCGGCGTCTCGGGAGCGGTCCAGCACCTGGTCGGGATGCGTTCCTCGAAGGTCGTGGTCGCGGTCAACAAGGACCCGAACGCTCCGATCTTCGCCCAGGCCGATTACCGGATCACGGGCGACCTCTACCAGGTCGTCCCCGCCCTCGTTAAGGCGTTCGCCTGAACGGACGCGGGCGCGCGCCCGGCCCCCCGCCCGGGTCGGTCCCCCGGCGGCGGAGCGCTGGACCGGGGGTCGTGCGAACGGTGGCGGCCGCCCCGGCGGTCCGCCGTTCGGGCCGGGGATCGCCGAAACCCGCGGCCCGATGCGAATCCCGGGAGCGGTGCGCGGGCGAGCCCTCGGAAAGGACGGCGCGCTACGGGGTGGGAGAAAGCCAGGCGACCACGAGGAGCACGACCCCGAGCAGGAGGAACGCGACCTTCAGACGGTACCCCACCGCTCGGCTCGGCCGCATCGACGTAAGGATGGAACGGCATAGGATATACTTTCGTGGGCGCACCGGAACGGGACCGCCGACGCGACGGAGCCGATGGGAAGAAGTAGAAGCGACGCGACTTCCCCCCGGGATGCGGCCGAGGGCGGAGGGCGTCGCGATCGTCGGAGCCGGGAACATGGGCTTGGCCCTCGCGCGCGGGCTGGCCGTCGTCCTCCCCCGGGCCCGCGAGCGGGTCGTCCTCAGCGGGCGCGACGCCGCGCGGGTCCGCGCGGCGGCGCAGACGGCCGGCGTTCGGGCCGCCCGGACGAACGCCGAAGCGGTCCGCGCCGCGGCGACGGTCGTGCTGGCCGTCAAACCCCAGATCGTGCCCAGCGTGCTCGCGGAGATCGGCCCCGAGCTCGCCCCCGGCGCGACGCTCCTCTCGATCGCCGCCGGCGTCCCGACCGACTATCTCGCGGCGCGGGTCCCCGCGGGCGTGGGGGTCGTCCGGGCGATGCCGAACGTCGCGGCGGCCGTGCGGGCCTCCGCGACCGCCTTCTGCGCGGCGAAGACCGCACGAGCGATCGACCGGCGCCGGGCGCGCGAGGTCCTCGAGGCGATCGGAGTCGTGGTCGAGGTCGACGAATCGCTCATGGACGCGGTCACCGGCCTCAGCGGTACCGGGCCCCTCTACCTGTTCCTGATCCTCGAGAGCCTCTCCGACGCCGGCGTCAAGGTCGGCCTCTCCCGAGAGGTCGCGACCCGCCTCGCGATCCAGACGCTCGTCGGGTCCGCCCAGCTGGTCCGGACGACGGGCGAGCATCCCGCGAAGCTCCGGGACCTCGTCACGAGCCCCGGCGGGACCGCGATCACCGCGCTCCACTCCCTCGAGCGCAGCGGGCTCAAGGCGATGCTGATGGACGCGGTCGAGGCCGCCACGCGGCGCTCCGCCGAGCTCGGACGGGCCCGCCGCGACGCCGAGCCCGCGGCGTCGGTCGCCCCGACCCGCGGCGGCCCGCCGGCCTAGAGCGTGCGCATCGCCTTCAGCAGGTCGCGGCCGAGGGTCAGGTTCGAGACCCGCCCGGCGCGAGACGAGCGCAGCAGGGCGCTCAGGTGCGGGCGGTCCGAGCCGTCGACGAAGTACGCCCGGTGGAGCAGCGAACCGAGCATCTCGGGATAGAGGCCGTAGAGGCGGGGGTTCGCGAAGACCTTCGCATAGTGTCGGTGCGTCCGGAGATGCTGGAGGACGAACGACGTCTCGAGCCGCGTGCGGTACCTCTCGAGGAACGCCGCCGACCCGTCATGGGCCCGGGCCGCCTCGGCGGCCACTTCGCCGGCGACCCGGCCGGACTCGACCGCGAGGTCCATGCCGCGGAGGGTGACCGCGTTGTTGAGGAACAGCTGGGCCGACGATCCGGCGAGCAGGAAGCCGCCGCCGCTCATCGGCGGCACGTCGGGGAGCCCGCCCTCGTTGACGATGCATCCGCTGTACTCGAGCAGCGTCCCGCCGTCGAGGTAGCGCGCGAGGAGGGGGTGCTGCTTGAACTCCTCGAGCACCTCGTACATCGCGACCCGGTGCTCGACCACCGACTTGAGGTTGAGGATCATCCCGACGGAGAGCGAGTCCTGGTTCGTGTAGAGGAACCCGCCTCCCTCGACCCCCGACGGAAGGCCGGTCGCGGTCATCTGGAACCCTTCGCGTCCCTTCAACTGGAACCGGCGTTCGACCTCGCCCGTCGGAAGCCCGATGACCTGCTTCACTCCGATCCCGACGGTCTCGGGCCGGGCGTCTGGCTCGAGCCCGCCGTGGCGCGCCGCGAGCGAGTTGAACCCCTCGGCCAGCACGACGACGTCGGACCGGAGCTCTTCGTCGCCGAGCCGGATCCCCACGACCCGCCCGTTCTCGCGCACGACCCCGTCGACCCGGGACCCGTAGACCGGCGTCGCGCCCGCCGCCTCGGCCCGGGCGGCGAGCCAGGGGTCGAGCTTCGCCCTCAGCACGCTGAACGAGTTGAACGGGGGCGCCGCGAAGGCCGCGTCGTAGAAGTCGAAGGACGTGGCCTGCGTCGGCGTGAGGAGGGTGAGGACGTTGCGGACGATCGCCCGTTCGACGGGGGACGGGTCTTCTTCCCAGAACTTCGGGAACATCCGGGCGAGAGCGTGCGTGTAGAGGAGCCCGCCCGATACGTTCTTCGAGCCGGGCCGAGCGCCTCGCTCGACCAGCACGACCTGGGCGCCCGCCTTGGCCGCGGCGTACGCCGCCGAGGACCCGGCGAGACCGGCGCCGACCACGATGACGTCGACCTTCTCCACGGCGCCTCCCGAGACAACGGTCCTCTTTTGGGTTTCGACCGGAGCCCCGTCTTTCGGGGGGGTCACTGCGTCGCGACCGTGGTCCCGGCCAGCTCGGCGCACCTGTCGAACAATCGAGCGGCAGCTTCAGTGTCTCGGGACGCCGCCGACGCCCGCGCCGTGCGGCGCCGAACGAAGTATTCGCCCGAGATCCCGGCGACGCTCGGGTCCGAAGCGACGAAGACGGGGGTGTCGGCTCCCCGGAGAATCGAGGTCCCGAAGAGCGCGCTCGCCACTCGGATCATGCGCGCGGTCGCCCCGGCGTTGTTCCGACCGAAACCCGATCGCACGAAGCCGGGATGGACCGCGTTGATCGTCACTTCGGTTGCGGCCCACCGACGCGCGAACTCCCGGGTCAATAGGAGGAGGGCGAGCTTCGAACGCCCGTAGGCGGCGAACCCCCGATACGCACGCTCCGACTGCAAGTCCGAGAGGTCGATCGTGTAGCCTCGATGGGCGGCAGAAGCGACCTGAACCACCCGGGACGGCGCGCCCGTCCTCAAGACCCCTTCGAGCTCCGTCGTCAGGACAAACGGAGCGAGGACGTTGAGCGCGAACGTGCGTTCGAGCCCGTCCCGAGTCGTCTCCCGGTGCTGATAGTAGGCACCCGCGTTGTTGACGAGGATCGCCACCTTCGGGAAGCGCTCGCGTACTTCGCGCGCGACCCGGCGGCCATCGGAGAGGTCGGCGAGGTCCGAGACCCCGATCCACTCTACCCTCGGATTGCCCGAGGCGATCGCCAGCTCCCGGGACGTCGCTTCGGCGCGGGCAGCTCCGCGCCCGACGACGACCGTCGTGGCCCCGTCGAGCGCCAGCCGATACGCCACCTGACGTCCGATCCCTGAGGTCGCTCCGGTGACCACGGCGACCTTGCCCTCGAGGGGGCGTTCCAACGGAGGTCCCAACTTCGCTCCCTTCCGGGGGAGCGTAGTGCCGCGATAGCGTTGGCGCCGGACGGACGGTCGGTCGTCCTCGCTAGCTGAGTTGGTACTCGCGGCGCCGGGAATCGTGGAGAGAGACCGCTTCCTGGACCAGCCCCTGGCGTCGCAACGAGTCGAGCGCGCTCTGGACCGTGCGCCGCGGCAGGCGAGACATCTGGGCGAGCTGGGTCTGGTCCAAACCGCGATACGTCTCGAGCAGGAAGTAGAGGAACTTCGCTGCCGGCGGACCGCGGACCGTTCGGGTCCGGCGGATCGTCCCGAACGTTTCGCCTCGAAGTCCGAGGCGCTCGGTGGCGAGCGACGCGACCGAACCGAACTCGACGTTGCCGAGGTTCGTCTCGGCACCGAGCTCCTGGAGGAGCTGGACCTGCTGGGTCTCGAACGGCGCCTCGAAGAGGAGGTCCTCCCGCGGGTGCTCCGCCAGCAGCGCGCGCACCCATTCCCATTTGATAGCACCCTCCCCGTCGAAGATGCCGACTCCGCGGCCCGCGCGCGCCTCGACGATCACTCGGTACGGCCGCAGGGTCCGAGCGTGAGCGATCTGGGCGATCGTCTCCTTGAGAGAGAGCTGATGTTTCGGGTCTTTGCGACCGACCTCGATGAAGTACTGGAGACCGCGCCTCGACACCTGATCCGCGAGACGTTCGAGCTGGCCCGGCGAGAACTCGATGATCCCGCTCGAGATTTCGACAAGGTCGAAACCGAGCTCCCGGGACTCGTCGAGCATCTGCGCCTCCCGCTCGTGGGTCACCGCGTACTCGAGGAGGGTGCCGCCGGTCGATACGAGAAGTCCCGCATCATGGAGGACGCGCACTCGGTCGCGGAGGCGCTCTCGGGCGAGCAGCATCGGAAGCCCCCAGCCGATCTTCACGACGTCGATGTACGGCGCGATCAACTCAAGCCCCTCGGGGGGACGCCCCTCGAGCCGGTCGAGAACGTGCGTGAGCCCGGTCGGCCGCGGCCGGCTGACGAGCGGCGGCTCGGCGGGAAAGAAGGTGACCTTGGATTTCTGGGCCGCAGTACTTGCCGACACTTGCTCGACTTCCACGCAGGATTCGCGAAATTTCGGTGGGCGGGAGCGATTAATAGGCTTTGCGTACGTCTTCGGAGTCCCCGGAGCCGGTCCTCGGGCGCCCATCGCCGGCGGGGCCGCACGTCTCCGACCGCGTCTGAGGAGTCCGGGGCGATCCGGGGCACGTAGATCCGCGCCCGTGCGGCCGACAGGTGAAATACCACATATGAATAGCCATATGCGTGTCATCCCGAAACGTGGCCGTGCAGAAGTCCGTGTACGATGCCCTGGCCCGCGAGAAGCGATCGGGCGAAAGCTTCACTTCCGTGCTGCGCCGGCTCCTCGACCAGCGGGAGGGCCTCGAGGAGCTCGCGGGAAGCTGGGGGGCGGGAACCGGGCGGTCGACCCGCAAGGCGCTCCGGTCGCTACGGGCGCGCGAGAGGCGCGCTCCGTGAAGGCGCTCGACACCTCGGTGCTCCTCGCCTTCCTCGAGGGCGACCGGGCGGCCCGAGATCTCGTCCACAAGCTGAGGGGTGTGGAGATCGCCGCCACGGAAGCGAACCTCCTCGAGCTCTCCTACTTGGCCGCGAAGGGAACGTCTCGCGCCCATCGCCAGGAAGTCCTCGAACGCCTGCGGCGCAGGCTGACGGTCCTCCCGATCGATGCCCGAGCGGTCGGCAACGCCGGGCGTCTCCTGCGTCGGGGAGCCGACCGCTATCCTCCGACCCTCCTTGCAATGATGGGCGCGCTCGAAGCGGGAAGCTGCGAGGAGCTCTTCACGCTCGACCAAGGTCTCGCCCGGGGCCCCTGGAAGGTCCGGGTCTCGCTACTGACTGAAAAGAATACTAAGGAACGCAAGTAGCGCATATCACATGTCAAGGTGTGGCCAAATACAGAATTCATCAAGCGATCGCTGACGGAGAACGTCGGAAAGGCCTCCCGGAGCGGTTTTCGGGTGAGGCCCTGTGTCCAACACACCCCCCCCCACCTCCCGTGCCCCAGTCCGCCATATCGGCTACGTAACATCGTCAATATCGATTATACCATTACGAAGGAATTGTAGTAGCGGAATCATACCGAGGGGGGGGAGACACGGCCAACCGGCGGCCTCTGACGTAAAGTCGTATAACATGAGTTATACGAACCCTCGGGCGGCTCCGATCACGGGACCCCGGAGCGCCCGATCGACCGCCGGGTCCCGTCGGCCCGCCCCCGCGATACACGGGCCGTGACCCCCCACCACCATCGCGGCTCCCGCGACCAGGCCAGCGAGCGCGAGAGGGGTCCACGCATGGACGCAGTAGAGCGCGGGAGTCGTGCAGGGGGTCCCCGGAGGACAAGAGACCGCATTCCTCGGCTGACAGGTGACGGCGTACAAGTAGAGGGCCAGCAGGATCAGGCCGACGCCGCCCGAGACGATTGGTAGCGAGGCGCGGAAGAGTCGGTGAGCCCCGTTCGCCCGACCCGGCCCTCGCCGCAATCGCTCCCCCGGTACGCCAAGGATCGGCCCGCGATACCCCTTTCCGCCCTCGGGGTGGGAAAGATCGCGGGAAACCACCCACCATCGGCCGTTCGCCCCTAGGATATCGAATCTGGCCATCTTAGACATGCTGGATACGCTTGTTACTTTCATTCGATAATAGAGAGCCGCGATTACGGCAGGGCGGCCTACTTGGGCGGTCCCCGGCCCGGTCGCCCCTCGCGGCCGGGGCCGGAACGATCGGGACGAAAGCTGTCGCAAATGTGCATATGCATATGCATATTCATATGCGCCTGAGCCAATGCCTTCCCACCTCGAGCCAGGCCGGCCCGGGTCACCGAAACCCGATTTGGACCGCTGCGAGGAGAAGGGACCGACCGGCCGCGTGCCGGAGGGCCGGTCGGCGCCGGATAGGGCGGGGAACCAAATAGCGGCGGGCGGTCACCCCGATCGGTCAAAGGGCCAGGTGGTTCCGGTGTCCCAACCCTCAGCGGCGCCAGCTCCGGCGACTCCGCCCTCGAACGTGGAGGCGGAAACGCTCCGCGGGGGCCTCACTTCGGCCGAGGCCGCTCAGCGCCGCGACTCCGTCGGTCCGAACGAAGTCCCTGAGGAGAGACCCCATCCGCTGCGGGAGCTGGGCCGGCAGCTCTGGGGCCCGATACCGTGGATGCTCGAGGTCGCCTTCGCCCTCGAGCTCGTGCTCGGCCATGCTCCCGAGGCCGCGATCCTGGCGGGACTTCTATTGTTCAACGGGGCCCTTTCGGTGCTCCAGGAGCGGCACGCGCGGGCGGCGGTCGACCTCCTCCGGCAGCGCCTCCAGGTCCTGGCTCGGGTAGAACGGGACGGTGCCTGGCAGACCGTGGCGTCCCGCGAGCTCGTCCCCGGCGACCGGATCCACCTCCGGATGGGCGACATCGTTCCCGCTGATTGCCGCCTCGAGGACGGCCCGGTCGACATCGACCAGTCGATGCTCACAGGGGAATCGACGTACGTCGCGCGGGGAGCGACCGAGGTGGTCTACTCGGGCTCCGTCGTGCGGCGCGGCGAGGCGAGCGGGGACGTCACGGCGACGGGCCCGCGCACCTACTACGGCCGAACCGCCGAGCTCGTCCGGACCGCGCGGGCGCGAGGGCATCTCCAGGACCTGATGTTCACGGTCGTACGGTACCTCGCGGCCCTCGACGCGGTGTTCGTCGTCGTCCTGATCGGCGACGGGTTGGTTCGCGCCACGAGCCTGTCGTTCCTGATCCCGTTCGTCCTCATCATCCTCATCGCGTCGGTGCCCGCGGCGCTTCCGGCGACCTTCACGGTCGCTTCGGCGCTCGAATCGCGCCGGTTGGCCGACGAAGGGGTGCTCGTCACCGGGCTCTCGGCGGTCGAGGACGCGGCGGGAATGGACCTCCTCTTCTCCGACAAGACGGGAACGCTCACCCAGAACCGGCAGACGGTCGCGGAGGTCCGGGCCGTGGACGGCGATGAACTCGCCCACGTCCTGACGCTCGCGGCCGCCGCGTGCGACGAGTCGACCCAGGACCCGATCGACCTCGCGATCCTCGCGGAAGCGGCCCGTCGCAACGTCCCGAAAGCCGACCGCGTGCGGTTCGTGCCGTTCGACCCCGCGGCCAAGCGTTCGGAGGCCGAGGTGAGGTTCTCGGGGGAGACCTGGCGGGTCGTTCTCGGCGCGCCGGCGATCGTCGAGACCCTCGCGGCCGCCCCGATGGGCCTTACGACGCTCGTCGACGAATGGGGACGTCGTGGGTACCGGATCCTTGCGGTCGGGGCCGGGCCCGACGGCGCGATGCGCGTCGCCGGCGCGATCGCGCTCGCTGACCCGCCGCGCGAGGACGCGGCCGGGCTGATCCGCACGCTCCGCGACCTCGGGATCCGCGTCGTGATGGTCACGGGCGACGGGATCGCGACCGCCCGTTCGGTCGGCCGATCGCTCGGCCTCGTGGGACGGGTCGGCGGACGGGAGGAGATCGCGAACGCGACGCCCGAGTACTCCGGATTCGCGGGCGTGTACCCCGAGGACAAGTTCGGGCTCGTGCGGGCCCTGCAGGCGCAGCACCAGATCGTCGGGATGACGGGCGACGGGGTCAACGACGCCCCCGCCCTGAAGCAGGCCGAGGTCGGGATCGCCGTGGCGAGCGCGACCGACGTCGCGAAGGCGTCCGCGAAGCTCGTGCTCACCCGGCCCGGACTCGGGGGGATCGTCTCCGCCGTCGAGGGGGGCCGCCGCGTCTACCGCCGGATGCTCACCTGGATGCTCAACAAGATCTCGAAGAACATCGAGCTCGTCACCCTTCTTTCGGTCGGATACGTCGTCACGGGGGAGTTCGTCACCACGCCGCTCCTCGTCCTCCTGATGATCTTCGCGGGGGACTTCGTCACGATATCGGTCGGCTCCGACCGCACCCGGCCGTCGAGGGGACCCGACCACTGGGACGTGCGCCGGCTCGTGCTCCTCGGGGGCGCGATCGCGTCCGGATGGCTCGTGCTCTCCTTCTCGCTCGTCTTCGTCGGGCTCTACGTGGTCCGCTGGCCGCTCGCCACCCTTCAGTCGGTGGTCTTCCTCTACCTGCTTTTCTCGGGACAGGCGACGCTGTACCTCCTGCGCGAGCGTGGACCGTTCTACAGCTCCCGGCCCAGCACCCCCCTGCTCGTCGCGTCGGCGGCCGACATCACCGCGCTCAGCCTCATGGCCACGTTCGGCGTGCTGATGGCGCCCGTCGCCCCGGTCGTCATCCTGGTGCTCCTCGGGCTCGTCGCCCTCGCCGCGGGTGGCCTCGACCGGCTGAAGCTCTGGCTCTTCCGCGTCACGGAAAGCGGCGGCGACCTCGCAGGGTCTTCGGCCCGCGGCGAGCGTCGGACGCCCCCCGCCCGATCCCCGATCTCCTAGGGGAGGGCCGTGGGCCCGAGCGCGGTGACCGCCGGATCCGGGGCCCCCGTCGCCTAAAATAGCGCGAGGGCAGCGGTTCCGCGTGGCGCTTTCGGACCGCCCGCCCTCCGTCGACCTTCCGGCGCTCGCACCGAGCCCATCCGACGCAGCCGCGCCGGCCTCTCCGAGGGTCGGGTTCCGATTCGAGGTCTTCGTCGTTCTCGGCATCCTCCTTGCCCTTCTCATGGGCGCCCTCGACCAGTTCGTGGTCCTGACCGCGTTGCCGAAGATCCTCGAGGAGTTCGGCCAGCCCAACAGCGGGACGTTCGTCGTGACCGCCTTCATCATCACGTCGACCCTCGGCATCCCGATCTTCGGAAAGCTCTCCGACCTCTGGAGCCGGCGGAACGTCTTTCTCGGCGGTCTCGCCATCTTCGTCGTCGGGTCGATGCTGGCGGGGCTCAGCCAGAGCCTCCCCGAGCTCATCGCCTTCCGGGCGGTCCAGGGGTTCGGGAGCGGCGGGTTCTTCCCGGTCGGGATCGCGATCGTCGCGGTCTCGTTCCCCCCGAAGACCCGGGCGCGGATCACCGGGGCCCTGTCGGGCGTCTTCGGGATCGCCACGGTCGCGGGTCCGCTCTTCGGCGCCTGGATCGTCGGGGCGACGACCTGGCGGTGGGTCTTCTACGTCAACCTGCCGATCGGGATCGTGGGCGCGGCCCTGATCGTCGCCACCCTCGGCCCCCTCCGGCCGTCGGTCGTCCGCCGGTTCGACCTCGTGGGGGCGGGCCTCCTCGCGGGATGGGTCGGGGCGCTCGAGTTCGCGCTCATCCAGGTGACCGATTCCGGTTGGGCGTGGACCGACCCCCGGGTGCTCGGTCTTCTCGGGACCTCCGCGAGCATCGCCGCGGTCTTCGTGTACTGGGAGGTGTACCGGGCCCAGGAACCCCTCGTTCCGCTCCGGCTCCTCCGGGACCGGGTGGTCGGGGTCAGCGGGGCGACGACCTTCCTCGTCGGCTGCGTCTTCTTCCCCCTCGCGACGTTCATCTCCCTGGTCGTCGGCTTCGCGCTCACGCCCCCCGGCGCGAGCGCCGCCGACACCGTGCGGGACGTCCTCTACGCCCTCGTCATTCCCCTCGTCTTCGGGGCGGCGATCGGCGGGCAGTTGCTTCCCGCGATCAGCTACCGGACGCAGGTGGTCCTCGGCCTCGGCATCGCGGCCGTCGGCCTGTTCGGTCTCCGCACGATCTCGGCCACCACGCCGACCTGGGTGTTCTACGGACCGTTGCCGGTGGGCGGCGTCATCCTCCCCCTCCTCCCGCTCGGGTTCGGGGTGGGGCTGACCTTCCCCGTCTTCCTTCTCGCGGTCCAGAACGAGGTCGCGGCGAAGGACGTCGGCGAGGCGAGCGGCCTCGTCCAGTTCCTCCAGTCGCTCGGAGGGTCGGTCGGCCTCTCGGTCCTCGCGTCGTATGCCGCGGCCCGGTTCAGCGTCCTCAGCCCCGCGCCCGTCGCCGCCTGCTACGCCCCGAACCCCTCCCCCGCGGTCTGCGCGCCGTACTTCGCGGCCCTCGCCGAGGCCCAGGTCTCCGCCTACGACAGCGTCTTCACATCGATGCTCGTCATCGTTGGGGTCGCGGTCCTGATCGCCTTCCTCTTCCGCGGCCGGCTCATTCGCGGGGCGGGCCCTCACGCCGCGGAACCCCTCGACGCGACGGACGGTGGGGTGGAGCGCGTCCGCCCGGCCCCGTAGCGGCCCCACGGGCGGCCCGGCCCGCCGCCCGCTCGGGACGACCGTACGAACCGCGCGCGGGCGACGCGGGCGGGTCGGCCCGGCCCGGGACGCGGGAAGGGTTTTAGAGGAGACGCCCTTCGTAGGAGTCGGAGGAGCTCGGGGGCCCCCGGGAAGGACCAGCTCATGATGGCCGCGAACGGCAAGAAGATCTGGATGGACGGACGGCTGGTCGACTTCGCGCAGGCGCAGGTTCACGTGCTCAACCATACCCTGCACTACGGCGTCGGCGTCTTCGAGGGGATCCGGGCGTACCCCACCGCCCGTGGGGGAGCCGTCTTCCGGCTCAAGGAGCACGTGGCGCGGCTGATCGCGTCGGCGAAGTTCTACCACATGCCGATCCCCTACTCGGCGGAGGAGATCGAGCGGGCGATCGTCGAGACCCAGGTCGCGAACCACACTTTGCCGTCGTACATCCGACCGCTCGTCTACCGCGGCGAACCCGCCCTCGGCGTCAAGAACCTCAAGGGGAAGGTATCGCTCGCGATCGCCGTCATCCCGGCGAAGAAGTACCTCGGGGACGGCTCCGACCTCGGGGTCCGCGCGAAGATCTCCCCGTTCCGCAAGCCGCACTCGGACGCGCTCCCCTCGTTCGCGAAGGCCGCGGGCAATTACCTCTCGAGCTACCTCGCCGGCGCCGACGCGACCCAGGACGGCTACGATGAGGCGATCCTGCTCGACCAGAACGGGTACGTCGCCGAGGGGACGGGCGAGAACGTCTTCGTCGTGCGCGACGGCACCGTCTACACCCCCGGGCTCGAGTCGGACATCCTGCTCGGCATCACCCGAGACACCGCGCTGCGCATCGCCGCCGACCTGGGTTATCCCACCGTCCAGAAGCTGATCTCCGTCAACGAGCTCCTCTCCGCCGATGAGGCGTTCTTCACGGGCACCTACGCGGAGCTCGCGCCGATCCGTGCGATCGGCCACTACCCGATCGGGGCCGCGGCGCCGGGCCCGGTCACGCGCGAGATCATGGACACCTACCACCGGGCCCTGCGCGGCGAGATCCCGAAGTACGAGGAGTGGCTCGCCCCGGTGCCCGGGCTCGCCCGGGCCGCTCCGCGGGCGCGGAGCTAGGCGGCCCCGCCGAGAGGCCCCTACTCGTCGCCGTCCGCGGGCGGCGGGACGGCCGCGACCGGCCCGTGGGAGCAGCTATGGGAGTGCGGGTCGGGCCGCCAGACGAGTTCGATCCGCAACCCTTCGGGGCCCCTCAGAAAGAGGGAGCGCGAGTCGTCGCGCTCCTTCTCTCCCGTGATCACGACGCGGGCGCGACCGACACGGTTCCGAAGGCCCGTCCACTCGCTCACCCGGAACGCGATGTGATCGACACCGGTCGTCTTCACGCCGTCCGGAGCGTCGCGGAGGCCGAGCACCTGGTCGCCGAAGAGGAGGAAGGTGTGGTCCGGGCCCTCGCCGATGACGTCCATCCCGAGCTGCTCGACGAAGAACCGCCGGGCCTTCGGGCGGTCACGGACCTTCACGTCGATGTGATCGAAGCCGACCAGCCCGAAGTCGCGTACCGCAGCGGTGCGGGGCACGCCGAGGCGACATCCACCGGCGGTTATAGGGCCTCGGTCCGGGTCGGATCGCGCGACCGCTGCCGGGGCGCGCCTCGCCGGACGTCGCCCCCACCTTCCCCGTCCCGGCCCGGGAGCGCGGCCGCTCCCCGCGGTTCCGCGGCCGGGTCAGGTTAAAGCGAGGGGCGCGATTGCGACGGCCGTCCATGACCGACCTGCGGGACCACGAAGCCGAGCTCGTTCGCCTCCTGGAACGTCTCGGCCGACGGACCCGTTTCGTGGAGGTGATGGCCGACCGCTCCCGTGGCCTCGGCGTCCGCCTCGACAAGCGGTCGACGTCGCTATCTCCCGAGCCGCGGCTCGAGGGGGCGATCGTCCGGGCCTGGGGCGGGGAGCGGTGGGTCGAGGCGGCGACCTCCGACCTCAGCGCGACGGGGACGGGGACCGCTGCCGAAGTGCTCGACCGGCAGCTCGAAAAGGCGTCCGCCGGGGCGGATCCTCCCGGGGAGTCGGCGACGACACGGGGCGAGCGGATCGAGGAGCCGGCCCGCCCGATGCGGGACGTGGACCCGGAAGAGATGATCGGACTCGCCCGGGATGCTTTCGGGTGGGCGACGATCGTGCCCGGGATCCGGGACGCGCAGATTCACGTAGGGTGGACCGACCAGGAACGGTTCTACCTCAACAGCGCCGGCGCTCGCTGCTTCCAGCGGCTCTCCCGGGTCCGGGCGGGCGTGGCGCCGCTCGCCTTCGAGAACGGTCGGGTCGAGTTCGACTTCCTCAGCGAGGGAGGGCTCGGGGGTCGGGAACAGCTCCGCTTCCTGAACGAAGAGAAGGTCGCCCTCCTCGCGAAGGGCACTCTCGAGCTCCTCCACGCGAAGGCGCCGCCGGCCGGTGAGATGACCGTGCTGCTCGACCCCAGCGTGGCGGGAACGATGGCCCACGAGTCGTTCGGGCACGGTACCGAGGCCGACCAGTTCCTGCGCGACCGATCGTACCTGAAGCCGCTCCTCGGGGAGACCCTCGGGCCGGACACGCTCACGATCGTCGACGACGGCGCGTATCCGGGCGGCTGGGGAACGATCTACTTCGACGACGAGGGACACCCGGGCCAGAAGACCGTGCTGGTCGACCGGGGCCGGTTCGTCGGGGCGCTCCACGACCGCGAGACCGCCGCCGCCTACCATACGAAGGCGACCGGGAACACGCGCCGCGCCGACTTCCTCAGCCGGGCGTTCGTGCGGATGACGAACACGTACGTCGAACCGGGCGACTGGAGGCTGGAAGAGCTCGTAACGGAGGCGAAGAACGGCGTCCTCCTCGAGCGGGCGACGAGCGGGATCGAGGACCCGCAAGGCGGCCAGATGCAGCTCAAAGTGAAGAAAGGGCGGAAGATCGAGAACGGCCGGCTCACCGACCTCGTGACGTCGATGGCGCTCTCGGGGAAGGTCCTCGACTTCCTCCGGGCGACGCGCGGGGTTAGCCGCCGCGCCGACTTCGAGCTCGGCACCGGCTACTGCGGGAAGGGGCACACGGACATCCTTCCCGCGGGCACCGGGGGCACGTACCTGTTGTCGACGGCCGTGGTGGGGCCGGCATGACCGGGACCCCGCCGGCCGAGACCGCCTTCCGGGTCGCCGACCGGCTCGGGGCCGACGGGCCGTGGGACGTCTTCGGGGAACGCATCCGGCGCTACGAGATCCACCTCACGGGCCGCTCGGTCGAGATGGCCCGGGGCCCGATCGTTCTCGAGGGATACGGGATCCGCCTCCTGCGACCGCGGGACGGTCGGACCGGAGTCGGCTTCCAAGCGTCGACCGACCTCTCCGACGCGGGCGTCCGGAGCGCGCTCGCCGAAGCGGAGGCCGTGGCGCGTCACTCCGTCTTCCCGGCGAAATCGGTGGCGCTCCCCTCGGCGGCGGGCTCGCGGGCCGCGCCCGTCGACGTCCGGGACCGGGCCCTCTGGGACCGGCCGATGGAAGCGCTCGAGGCGCACGTAGCGACGCTCCTCGCCGCCTTCGACGGGAAGGCCGACGTCGCGCCCAGCTTCGGCTCGATGCGCGCGACGCTGGCCGAGGCCTCGATCGCGAACTCCTCCGGTGCCCGAACCTCGTTCGCCCATACGACGGTCGAGCTCGAGATCGCCGTCAAGGCGTCCGGCGGTCCGGAAGGACCGCCTCCCGGGGAGTACTGGGTCAACGACACCTTCCGCCGGCTCGACCCCGGTCGGGTGCCCGGGGACGTCGAGGCCTGGTGCGGGTTCGCCCGGGACGTCCGGCGGGCCCGACCCACGCCCTCCGGCGCCCGCCCGGTGGTCCTCCCACCGTCGGTCGTCGCCGGGATCCTGCCGAGCGTGCTCGGCTACCGGTTCACGGGAGGCGCCCGCCTGCGAGAGGTGGCGCCGGCCGAGGGCACGGTCGTCGGGGTCCCCGAGCTCTCGGTCCGCGACGACGGCCGCGTCCCCTGGGCGATCGCCTCCGCAGCGGTCGACGACGAGGGCACACCCCAGCGGAGCCGCACGCTCGTGTCGAACGGGGCGGTCTCGGGCCTTCTCTACGACCTCCTGCACGGCGCCGCGTTCGAGGTCCCGTCGACCGGCAACGGCCTCCGCGGCGCCGAGTGGTACCGGGACTGGCGGCGTTTCCTCCACGCTCCCGTCGGCACGTCGACGACGATCGTGATCGAGCCGGGAACCTCGGGCACCGACCCCGAGGTCGTCGAGGCGGCCGGCGACGGGATCTGGGTGCAGCAGCTCGGCTGGGCCGTCCCGGACCCGCTCTCCACGGCGTTCGGCGGGGAGGTACGGATCGGCTACCGGATCCGCAACGGAAAGCTCGCGGAGCCCGTGCGCGGAGGGACCGTCGGAGGGGTCGTCCTGGCCCCACCGGGGTCGGCGTCGATGCTCTCCACGATCGGCGCGCTCGGCTCGGACGCGGTGCTCGCGGAAGGGGTCCTCAGCCCCACGATCCTCGTGAAGGGGCTGACGGTCGCGGGCCCGGGAGCCTGAGGCGGCCTCACTTCTTGCCCGGTCCGAGGCTGAGGAGGATCGTGCGGCAGTTCGCGCAGCGCAGCCCCGGCAGGTTCGCCGAGAAGGTCCCGGAAAAGCCGGTCGGGACGAGCACCTCGAGTCCTTTCGGACGGAACCGGGTCGAAGACGCCTCGTGGGCCCAGAGGAGCCCCGAGCCGTTGGTCGTGGCGACGAATCCGGCCTCCAGCGGCCCCTTACAGACCGAGCACGTGGCTTGCGCCATGGTCGCTACCGTGGGCGGCCACGAGGCTCGGGTATCTTTGGTTTGCGCTCGTGGGGAGCCGATCGGTCGGCGGGGGTTCGTCTCGCCCCGGAAAAAAGGCGGCCCCCGTAGGACCGGGTACCCCACGGGGGCCAGATCATCGTGATGGGTGAAGTTCGTTAGATCGGGCGCGTCATTCCGTTTCCTCGGTGAGAAGGCGGACCGCCGGCCGGTGTCCACCGGACCGGAACGTCGGGACGAGCCAGTTCGGCCAGCCTCCGACGGCGAGCGGGGAGATGCGGGGCGGAGGAGCGACCGCGAGCAGGAGCTCACGCCCGCCGAGCCCGGCGCCGGTCTCCGAGAACCGGGACGGATGCGGAGGGCGCTCGCTGCGCAGCATCAGAGGACCTCCCCGAGGTCGGGGGGGAGCAGCCAGGGGGCGCTCAGGGAGCGCGCACGGGGCGCCGGGGGCTCGCGGCGGGCGATCGGCAGGGAGCCGAGGGCGACGGGGGGCGGGATCTCGAACTCGCGGATCTGGCGGGCGACGGGGACCCGGACCGGCAGCTCCTCGAGCGGGTTGGGGTCGGGGTGGCTCATGACGGGGAAGCTTCCGAAGACCACGCGGGGGCACTCGCGGGGCTCCCCGTGGCGCAGCGCGAACTTCTGGTCGGCGTGGGCCTGGCCGCAGGAGGGACAGACGTCGGCGTCCCCGAGCATCGTTCCGATGCCTCCGAGGTAGGCACCGCTCTCCTGGGTCCGACTCATACCATCTATCCCGTGGGGGGAATTGGTACTTAAACATCAGGAGTTAATTTGTACAAAATAACTCTAAGTAGCCGAGGTCGCCTACCTAGCCCCGATGGGGGCGCAGACCTACCTCCCGATCGAGATCCTCGACTACGTCGAGACCCACGACCCGACGGAGGAGGGCGGGTTCGGCATCAGCCAGCGGGAGCTCGCGAAAGCCCTCGGCTACCACCCCTGCTCGATGTCCCGACCCCTCGAGTCCCTGGTCGACGAGGGGCTCCTCAGCTCCCGCCGGGGGCTCGTCCGGGATGGGGTTCGCAAGCAGCTCGTCTACCGGCTGACGGAGACGGGCCGGCTCCGCCTACGTCGGGAGACACGCGAGGTGCCCCTTCTGTCGGGAGAGGTCCCCCCGCCGCCCCACCCGTTCCTCGGCCGAAAGGAGGAACTGACCCAGCTCGCCGACTTCTCGAGGGAAGGCAGCTGCGTCGTCTTCGTGGACGGGCCTCCCGGCATGGGAAAGAGCTCCCTCGTCAGCCGACACCTGAGGCGGGTGAAGCGGGGGCGGATCCCGTTCTGGTTCCCGGTGCGGCCCGCGAGCTCTCCACGACAGTTCGTGGTGGCGCTCTCCCACGCCCTCTCGTTCCTCGGGGGCTCCCAGCTCGCGTACTATACCCAGCTTCCCCGGGCTCCGATCCCCCGGGAGGTCGCCGACCTCACGACCCGAGCGCTCGGCGACCGAGCCCTGGCCGCGGTCATCGACGACCTTCAGATGGCGGGCCCGGACGTCCGCAAGTTCCTCGAGGAGTTCATTGTGGCCCTCGGGACGGCCCGGGACCACCAGTTCTACCTCGTCAGTCAGGAGCCCCCCATCTTCGACTCGAAGAAAATGGCCACCCACCGGTTGACGATCGGGGGCCTCGACCGGGCCTCCGCCCACGACCTCACGGACCGCCAGGGGGGGCTCGCGGACCGGTTCGAGTCGGTCTTCCAGGCCACGATGGGGTCGCCCCTCCTGCTGCACCTCGCCGTTTCGAACCCCGGACTCGACGCGAACGCCACGACCCTCCCGATCCAGGTCGTCAACCGGCTTCCGCTCTCCGAGGTGAGGGCCCTCTTGCCCATCGCGCTCGCGAACGAGCCCCTCCCCCCCGCGTTCATCCTCGAAGGCGGGGACCTTACCTCGGTGCGGCTGAACGAGCTCACCAAGATGGGCCTGCTCCAGAAGACCCTGCAGGGACGCATGGAGACCCTCCAGGTGGTCCGGACCGCCCTCAACTCCCGAGCGGGCTCCACCGAAGAGCGGGAAGGGCACCTACGGCTCGCCTCGTACTACGGGCGGAGCCACCGGGGCGAGGCTGTCCGGGAACGGTTCCTCCACCTCGTCGCCGGGGAAGCCTGGAAACCGGCCGCGCTTCTCCTCTCCCAGCAGCGCCGGACCCTCCTCAGCCTCGGGTACTCCGAGCCGCTGCGGAGCTCGTTCCGGCGGCTGTCGAACGCTCTGGGTCGGGGCCCGGCGAAGCTCCGTGTCCTAGAGTCCGAAGCGACCCTTCTGCGGTTGCATTCTGACTACTCGGAGGCGATCGTCTCGTTGCGCCGCGCGATCGCGGAGTCCCGCGACGACCCCAAGTTGGCGTGCGAGTTCACGCTCTCGATCGTCGACCTCTACCTGCGGCTGCGCGACCTGGCCGCGGCGGCCGGCGAATTCCAAGAAGCGCAGCGGATCGGGCCGATCAGCCGCCGTCTCCAGGCGTTCTTCACCCTCACCCAGGCGCGACTCGCCGAGGCCCATGGGGACAGCCACGCCGCCCGGAACCGGTTCCAGGAAGCCTTCGAGGCCGCTCGACGTTACCACATCACCGACATCGCCCTGGAGGCGATCTCGGCCTGGTCCCGTCTCGAGGAACTGCAGAGCGGGCCGGAGGTCGCGCTCCAGATCGTGGCGGATGCCCTGCCCGAAGCCCGCCAGGCGGGACGTTCCGATATCGCGTTCAACCTCCGCCTTGTTCGGGCTCACGCTTACCTGAGAATGGGGAAAGGCGATCTTGCAGAGAACGAGATGCATCTGGTTCGTTCGGAAGCCGAGTCCCTCGGCTACCTGAACCAACTTGCTTACACGTTCGATGGGATGGCCGCGGCGGCCACTCAAGCAGGCCGGTGGCTGGAGGCCATCGGATACGCGCGACATGCAACGAGCCTCGCCGAGAGACTCGGAAACGATCATGTCCTCGGCCATGCGCTCGCCGAACTCTGCGCGGCGGAATTCAGACAGGCCGATCAGGGGGGAGACCCCAACCTGATTCAGGAGTCGATTGCCCACGGGGAACGAAGCATCACCGTGCTGGGCAGGCTGCCGCCCTCCGACTTGTTAGTGTTTGCGCACGCGTACCTAGCTGAAGTTTACGCGCACTCTCGGGATTCCGCCAAAGCGGTTGAGCACTACGATGCGGCAATTCGGACTGCGGACGAACTGAAACTTGGCTGGGCAAAGGACGCCCTAACCACCGAGGTCGGCCCCAAGGTGGCGGCGATCGCGACTGGGACGGTTGTAGCTTAGCACCGCCTCGACTTCGGACAAATCGCCCGGGTGTCACAGGCGGAGGGGCAATCGCCCCCGAGCGAACCGGTTACAGCTGCTCGCGGGGGAGAGCCGGCAGAACGGGCATGTACATCGTACGCGTCCACCTCCAACGTGGCGCCGGATTTTTGGCTACTTAAGCGCCTCGTTTTACCGCCCTCAGAATGGGCCGGTTATATCGCCCGCATAGGTGCGCGTAAGTGCGCACCAGGGACAGATTCCTGTTGAGCGGGCGATCACCGCGTACCGCGCCTCGTTCTCGGTAGGGATCGGGCGCTGCGGACCGCTCGCGGCGCGTGCGGAGGACGGTTCACTGACGTTTTTGCGATGACGCCCTGCTCCGCGTGACGGCGACCCTCGTTGACCCGCGTTGGGGATGCGCTCCCGATCGCCCGACCCGCTCGGACCGGGCGAAATGGCATGGCGTTCCGCCTTGTAAGGGTGTCGCCGACGGGCAGGGGCTCCGCAGGTCCGAAGCCTTCTACGAGGACCGGGGAACCTTGCGGAGGGCGACCTCGTCGCCCGTCCAGTCGAACGCGAGGCGCGGGCGGTGCGCCCAGACCTTGCGGCGGTCCCAGAGCGCCCCCGCGAGGAGCGGGAGCGCGATCGATGCCTCGACGTGCGCCATCGCGCGCGTCGCCGTCCGGGAGATCTTTCCCCACGACTGCGCCTCGTCGAGCGTGCTGCCCGAGAGTCCGCCCCAGTGCGGGACGTCCGTCGTCACCTGGAGGGCGTAGTAGTGCCCCTCGCCCTCCCGGCCGAAGGCGTAGTTCGCCATCACGATCCCGTCGTTGATCCAGTTCTTCGGAGTGCCCCCGCCGACGTAGATCACCGCCGTCCGCGGCGAGTGGGCGAGGATCTGGACGAGCTCGAAGTTGTCGCGCACCGCGTCGAGGAGGAAACGCTCCGTCTTCCCGCGGTTCGCTTGGTAGTGGAGCGTGAGACCGATCCCGATCGAGCTGTCGATGAGCGCGGGCGAGAAGACCGGGACCCCGCGGCGGGCCGCCGTCGCCAGGATCGACTCGCGGTCCGGGAACCTCGACCCGAGGAACCCTAGGTACTCGCGCGACGACGCCGGACGCGCCGGGAACTCCTCGGTGATCTTGCCGATCACGCGGTCGGTGTCCTCGAACTTGAGCTCGTCGACGTACGTGTCGTAGATGCGGTCGAGGTAGAGGTCGCGGAGGACGACGTCGTCGGCGCTGGGCGTCCCGACCCAGTGGCGCCCCCCGATCGACTGGTAGAGGTCCTGGTAGAGGACCGCGCCGGTCGAGACGACGACGTCGACGATGCCCCAGTCGATCAGGTCCCGCAGGACCTTGCGCAGGCCCGCGGCAATGAGCGGCCCCGACAGCCCCAGGAACACGGTCGGGCGCTTCGGATCGGTGAGGGCGTTCTCCCAGACCTCGAGACACCGTCCCAAGTTCCGGGCCTGGATCGACGTGCCCTGGAACTGGGTGAGCAGGTCGCCGAGGCCCGTCAACCGGGTGACGTCCACCGGACGAACGGTCTTCTTGAGGAACGCGCGGCGGCGGGAGGCGATCGACCTCGGCACGTCGGCGGCAATCCGGTCCGCCTGATAAACGCTGGCAGCCCCTCCCGAACGCAGTCGCGCCGGACGGAGTGAGTATTAAATCCCGCCCGAAGGCATCCCTCGGCGAGGTACCGGGTGCCTGACCTTCCCCCGCCGGTCCTCCGCGCGATGCAGGGTCTCGCGGAGGGTTCCGGTCGAACCGTGGCCGTCGTCGGCCCGCCGCTGAGCGGCAAGTCCGGCCTCCTCGAGGAGATGCGCGGGCGCCTGGTCGCCCGCAAGGCCCGCGTGATCGAGCTTCGCGGCACCTACCGGGGCCGGTCGGTGCCGTACGGCGGCCTCGAGGGCCTTCGATCCGCGGGGGGGCCCGGCGCCTCGTCGGTCACCGGCGACCCTCTCGACTCGTCGGACGACGGCCCCCTCGCGGTCGGGCCGGTCGCTTCCATCCCCTACCTCACGGACCGCATGCCCCGCAGCCGGCGCAGCCGGGCGGAGCGGGGTCGCGGCACCTACCTGGGCCAACCGGTCCGCGCCCGTGCCGCGAACGAGGGCGACCCGGACCGGTTCTGGCAGGAGATCCTCCCCGAGTTCCGGGGCCCGGAGGCCCACCCGGTCGCGATCCTGATCGACGACGCGGCGCTCTTCGACACCGAGAGCCGCGAGTTCGTGGTCGCACTATCGAAACGCGCCCGGCTTCGGCCGTTCCTGATCGTCGTGGCGCTCGACTCGACCGTCCCGGGCTACACGGGCTGGGAAGAGGCGTTCCTCGGCCGGGGGGACGTCGACTTCGTCCGCTTCAACGATACCGTGCCGGACCCCCGCGAGACGCACCGGCTGAAGGCGGTCTACGACGATCTTCCGGCCGTTTCGCAGCGGGTCGTCGGGTTCGTCGCGCTCCTCGGCGGTTCGGTCGGCGAGGTCGTCCTCTCGAGGGTCTCCCGGCTCACGTTCCCGCAGCTCGCCGAGGCGATCCTGCCCGCGACGGGGGTCGGGCTTCTCAAGCTCCAGGACGGCAAGGTCCTGATCCCGCACCTTCCGTGGGTCGATCTCTCCGCCGACCTCCTCCCGGACCGCCAGCGACGTGAGATGCACCTCGAGATCGCGAACGCGCTCGCGGCGCTCTCTCCCGAACCGAGCCTCACCCGCCGGGTGGAGGTCGCCCGCCACTACCTCGCCTGGTTCCCCGGGCCGATGGCGCTCCGGCACCTTCTCGAGGCCGCCGAGATCAGCCTGCAGCTGCTCGACTTCGACGCCGCGGCGGAGCTGCTCGCCGACTCGATCAAGTGCCTCGCGTCCGTTCCCCCCTCCGAACGCGACCCGCTCGAACCCGAACTGAGGCTCCTGCACGCCCGCGCGCTCTTCTTCGGCGGCCGCCTGACCGAGGCCGAGGGCGAGGTCCGCGAAGGCGTCGAGGGGGCGATCCGGACCCGGACGCCGTCCGAGACGCTCACCGAATGGATCGAGCCGCTCCTTCTCGCGATGCGGGCCGTCGGGCCCCGGCCGTCGCTCACGACCACGCTCCTCGAGCTGGTCGAGCGGTGCCACGACGGCGGCCAGGTCGAGGCGGAGGTGCTGTTCGAGGCCCTCGTGGCGGAGTTCCACTTCGAGCGCAACCGCCACGAGGAGGCGCGGGCCGAGTCGCACCGCGCCGCGCTCCTTTCCCGTCGGCTCCCCGAGGGGCCGTTGCAGGCGCTCGCGCTGCTTGCGATCGGTCTCTCGCGGACCGAGGGGTCCCGGGAGGAACAGATCGTGGCCGAACGGTTCCTGCGGGCGGCGCGCTACCTCCTCGGCCGGGCCCGCCGATGGCAGCTCGACGCCCTCGCGGAGGACCTCGAGGCCCGCCTCTACGAGGCGCGGAGGGAACCCCAACGGGCCCGCGAGCTGCGCGAGCGGGCGATCCCGTCGCTCCAGCGCTCGAAGCTCCCGTCGATCGAGCTGAACCACCAGCTTGGCCTCGCGCAGATCCTGCTCGACCGCGGACCGTCGAAGCAGATTGAGCCGGCGCTCGCCCGGGCGCACCAGATCACCGACCTGCTCCACCTGCTCCCTCCCGCGCCCGGCCTCCTGCGCCTCTGGCTCCTCGAGGGCCGCCAGATGGCGATGAACGAACTCACCGATGGGGCGCAGGACCGCTGGAGCGCGATCCTCGACGTACCGAGCGCGATGACGATCCCCCGCCTGCGCGTGGAGGCGATCGTCCGGCTCGCCCTGCTCGAGGCGTCGAGCCGTCAACCCGAACGCGCGGCCGAGCTCCTTGCCCTCCTCGAGTCGCCCGAGATGCAGCGCGCGGTCCCGCCGGGATGGTCGGAGTGGCTGGGGAACCTCGCGGCGCTCGCGGCCTCGAGCGAGCACGGCGGCGGCCCCCTTCCTCCCGTCGGCGGGCCCGGGCGCCGCTAGTGGGGGCCCGGCCTACAGGGCCGGGAACGCCCCCGGAGCGAGACCGTAGGCGACCGTGACGGCGCCGACGACGAGCAGGACGACGATCACGACCCGCGCGAGAAGACGGGGCCGGACGCGGGCGCCGAGCTGCCGGCCGAGGAAGACGTTCCACGCCGCGACGACGACGAGCGCGCTCGCGCCTCCGACGAGCACGACGAGCCAGCCCCACGTCGCGACGAAGACGACCTCGAAGATCATCGTCGTGTCGCCGAGTTCGAGCACGAAGATCGTCGCGAGCGCCGCGACGAACGACGAGCGCCGGTCGTCGCGCAGGTGGCGCGTCTCCTCCGACTCGGGGTGGACGTAGAGCCACGCCGCGTAGCCGATCAGGAAGAGCCCGCCGGCAACGCGCAGCCAGCCGAGGCGGGCGGGGCCGAGCGCCGAGGTCAGGAACGCCCCGATCGAGACCGCGATCGCGGTCACCGCTGCGAAGGCGGTCGAGGCGCCGGCCCACGAGGCGAGGGCGTGCGCCCGGCTCGACAGCGCGATCAGCGCGAAGCTCGTCCGGTCGAAGAGCTCGAGGACGCCGATGACGAGGAAGACGGCTCCCACGCCGGCCGCGAACTCGACCCCCGACACCCGCCCTCCGGGCTACGCGAGGTGGTGGAGGAAGTCTTCGACCTCGCGGTCGCAGTACGCGCACGTCAGCACCGTGGGACGACGCTGCGTCACCTCGAACTCGCTCTCGACCGGCTCGGGCTGGTTCGTGATGCAGTTCGGGTTCGGGCAGCGCAGCACGCCGACGATCCGCTCGGGGAGGTCGACCGGCCGCTTCTCGCGGACCTTGAAGTCCCGGATGATCGAGATCGTCGCGGTCGGCGCGATCAGCGCGATCGCGTTCGACTTTCTCGGCGAGAGCTCCATGTTCTCGACCTTCACGATGTCCTTCCAGCCGAGCTTGCCGCTGCGGACGTGGAGCGCGACGCTCACGGTCGAGTCCTTGTCGATCGTCTGAACGCCGAGGATCCGCAGCACCTCGAGCGCGAGGCCGTTCGAGATGTGGTCGATGACGGTGCCGTTCTTGATCGGGGTGATCTTGAGCTCGCGCACCTAGCCCGCCCCCCGTCTGGGACCCCCGAGAATCGCGTCGAGGAGCGCCATCCGCACCGGCACCGCGAGGAACGACTGCCGGAAGTACGCCGCGTGCGGCGTCCCGTCGACGTCCGGCGCGATCTCGCCCGCCCGCGGGAGCGGGTGCATCACGATCAGCCGGGGCTTCGCGTCCTGGAGGAGCGCCGCGTCGATCCGGTACGACCCGGCGACCTTCTCGTACTCCGCGAGGTCGCCGAACCGCTCCTTCTGGATGCGGGTCACGTAGAGGACGTCGGCGTCCTTCATCGCCCGGCGGACGTCCTCCTCGTCCGTCACCCGGGCCCCCGACTGGCGCAACCGCCGACGCGCCTGGTCGGGGAGCGCGAGCGAGGGGGGCGAGGAGAGGACGACCTCGCACCCGAAGAGAGCGAGCGCCTGGGCGAGAGAGTGGACCGTCCGCCCGAACTTGAGGTCGCCGAGCAGGACGACCTTGAGGCCGCTCAACGTCCCGAACGCCTCGTGCATCGTCGCGAGGTCGAGCAGGGTCTGCGTCGGGTGCTGCCCCGCGCCGTCGCCCGCGTTCACGACCGGCCGGTCGGACGCCCGCGCCGCGAGCCGGGCCGAGCCCTCGCTCGGATGGCGGATCACGATCGCGTCCGCGTACGAACTGAGCATCCGGATCGTGTCGTGGAGGCTCTCGCCCTTGCGCATGGACGTGACGCTCGCGTCGGCGATCGTCACGCACGTGCCGCCGAGCCGCTCAACGGCCGATTCGAACGAGAGCCGGGTGCGGGTCGACGGCTCGAAGAACGCCATCGCGACGATCTTGTTGGCGAGCGGGTGCATCGCCTTCGTCCCCTCGGCGTAGGGGATCATCTTGCGCGCCGAGGCGAGGAGCTCCTCGATCTCCTCCCGGGAGAGGTCCCGGACGGAGATGAGGTCGCGACCGCGCAACGTCATTCGACCGGGCCCAAGAGGGCCCGGTTTATGCGCTTATCTCCGGTGCGCGCGGCTCGCGCGGGGGGAGCGTCCCGGCCGCCCCGCGACGTCTCCGCAACCCCTATCCTTCCGTCGGCGTCGGGAGCGGTCGTGGCGGAGGACGGCTGGTCGTGGGGCTCCCGGTTCCTTTTCCTGTTCGTCTGCGTCGTCTGGGGGTTCAACTTCCTGTTCGTCCGCGTCGGCCTCTCATACGCGACCGCACTGTGGCTCGCGTTGCTCCGGGCGGTGATCGGGGCGGTAGCGGCGGCCGTCCTCCTCACCGCGGTCCGGGGATGGGGACGTCTCGACCGGGCGGGGCGTCGGGACGCGATCCTGCTGGGCCTCCCGAACACTGCGGCGTTCTACGCGCTCCTGTTCGTCGCGATCCAGACCGTCCTTCCGGGAGTGGCCGCCGTTCTGACCTACACCTTCCCCCTCTGGGTGGCGCTCCTCTCGCCGGCGGTCCTGGGTCACCGCCTCGGCGTCCGCCAATGGCTCGCGCTCGGGACCGGCTTCTTCGGGGTCGCGCTCGTCGCCCAGGTCGGGTCGGTGTCGGCGAGCGGTCTCTCGGCGACCCCCATTCTCGAGCTCCTCGGTTCCGCGGTCGCCTGGGCGGTCGGAACGGTTGTCTTCCAGCGGCGCTTCGACCGATCGCAGATGCTGGAGGCGAACGCGTTCCAGCTGATCGGAGGGTCCGTGGCCCTCCTCGCGGTCGTCGCCCTCTTGGCTCCGACGCCGCTCCCGACGTTCGCGCCCTCCCTCGACATCAGCCTCGTCTGGCTCGGGATCCTCGGCACCGCGCTCGCCTACTCGATCTGGTTCGACCTTCTGGGGCGCACCCGCGCCGCGACGCTGTCGGCGTACGCGTTCCTCGTACCCGTGGTGGCGCTGGCCGGCTCGGTCGTGTTCTTCGGGGAACACCTCGGGATGCTCCAGGTGGTCGGGGTGGGTCTCGTCCTCGCCAGCATCTACGGGCTCGGGCGGTCCGCCGCACGGGAGGGCGCGCCGCCCCCGGCCCGCTCGGGGCCGGAGGAACGACCTTCGTCGGTCCCACCGGGGCCCGAGACGACCGAGGCCCCGCCGCCCGGGACCCGCTCCCCCACCTCTTGAGGGGGCGTGCGGTCTTAACGAAGCAGCGGTTGGCCACTATCGTGTCCTCGAACTCCCCCGCCCGCGCGCCGTCGCCCGCCCCCGCGGAGCTGACCCTCGACCTGACCGCCGAGGCCCGGCAGTTCGTCCGGAAGCGGCTCGTCACCGCCGGCCTCGGTGCGGGTTTCGGGGTGGTGTTCGTGGCCATCGGAAGCATCGAGATCGCGACCCTCGGGAGGCCCTTTTTCGGGTCCGCCTCCGTCGTCGCGCTCCTTCTGATCGCGCTCGGGATCGGCCTCGTCGTCCTGAGCCTCAACTCGGGCCTCCTCAACCCCGCGACGAGCCTCGAGGCGAACTCGCGAGGGATAGCGCTCTCCCGCCGGTGGGGGCCACCGATCTCGGTCGAATGGACCGATTCCACGTTCGACCTCGAAGTGGAGGACCTGACGGCCGACCCCGCGACGAGTCCCGAGGAGAAGCGGCACCTCTTCTTCTCCGGGCCCGGGCCGGTCTACGGAAGCCTCGCGAGCTCCTCTCTCGGCCCGGTGCTGGACGTGGTGCGGGCCCACGGCCTGACGGTCCGGATGCGGACGGCCGACGTCCGAAGCGGGCTCACGCGCCACCGGATCCGCCGGCTCCGCATCTCCCGGCCGAAGTAGCGGGGGGCCGCGGCGCTCGGGGCACGGCGCTTAGTAGCCCTGCGGTTCTCGGGCGTCGGTCGGTATGCGCCCGAGCGAAGAGAAAGTCCCCCCGCGGGAGTTCTGGGCCGCGGTCTGCGAACGGTTCGTGGGCCGGTACCTCGGGTTCCGGACCGAGACCGCGACCCCCTCCCAAGCCGCCCGGAGAGGTCCCCCGCGCGCCTCGCTCGTCGGCTCGTGGTCGGGCCGCACCTGGGAGGTCGCCTTCCGAGAGCCGCGGCCGTTCTATCCGGACACCCAGGTCGGCTTCACGACCGCGGTTCGCCTGGTGGAGCCGCCCCAGATGCCCTTTGGGCCAGCCCCGTGGCTCTTCGTCGGGGAGCGCCCGAGGGTCTTTTCGAAGAACGCCATCGACTTCGACCGGATCATCATGCGGTATCGGCGTCGCGAGGGGAACTTCAAGGGCAGCCTGACCGGGGACCCGGACCTCGATCGGCGCTGGGCGGTCTACCCGTACGACGAGGCGCTCGGGCCGGTCTTCCGGGAAGAACCCGTCCGAAAGATTCTTCGGGGCTTCGAAGCGGTCTCTCCGGACGCGAGGAACACCCTCCCGGCGCTCGCGGTATTCGGCACAGAGGCGACGCTCACCCTCCCCGTGTCGCCCACGAGGGACCGCGTACCTCGTGTGGTGGATGCTATCGAGGGGTTGGGATTCATCCTCGACCGCGTCGAGGAGGCGCGGGGCGGGGTCGCCGCCCGCACGCGGCCGATCCCGATGGACCTCGTCCACGACGAGACCGGCGCTCCTTTCCCCGTGCCCCGGTTCGACTGCCCGATCTGCGGGCGAGCGACCCACCCGCGGTATCAGGCGAACCTCGAGACCGAGGTCTGCGAGGTCTGCGGGAAGATGCTCTACCGCTGGAAGTGACGGGCGAGGACGCGCCCGGCGGGACCGGGTCGCGCCCCCTCCTTCGAGGCTCCCGCGGTGCGCGACGTCACGCGGGAGGCGCCTGCACGATCCCCGGTGCCTCCGAGAGACCCGCTTCCTCTTCCTCTTCGGACTTGATCACTCCGCCCATGGCCACCATCGCCTTCAGCTCGTCGGTCTCGAAGGCCGAGAGCGCGGCCCAAACGAAGAAGACCGCTCCCAGGACGATCGCCAGGACCGTGCCGTAGGGGAACGCGAGCGCGACGGCGTGCGGGAAGCCCGCGGGTCCGAACTCCGTGAAGTACGACAGCAGGTAGAACACGAAGGTCCAGACCGGGATCCAGAAGGCGGCCGAGATGTGCTTCCGGAACTCGGGCTTGACGAGAGCCCAGATGACGATCGGCATCCCGATCGTGAGCGCTCCGAAGAGGGCGAAGTAGAGGATGTTCGCGTTCATGTTGGTCATCGACCACAAGAACGTGTTCGGCACCAGCTGGCCCGCCCCGTACATCGGGCCGTAGTAGGCGAGGACGCCGAGGACCACGAAGGTGACGACGGCAAGGACGACCGACGCGCCCCAGCCGAGGCCCATCTTGAGCGGAGCCGCATAGAGCATGTAGATCCCGATCCCGATGTAGATCGCGATCAGCACCCAGGTGATGACCCCGAAGCCGCTCCAGAACAGGACAAGCGCCGAGGCGATGAACGACGCCCCCGCGAAGAACCAGGGCACCGGAAGTTTGAACGGCCGGTGGAGGCCCCCCGCGTACTTGCGGAACGCGGGAATGAGCGCTCCGCCCGTCACGTAGGTAAGCGCGCTCGTGCTCGAGATGAACGCGACCAGTTCGTACCAGCTCGGCAAAGGAGCCAGGAACGCGATCCCGAGGACGACCGACACGAGCAACGCCACCCAGGGGATGCGGAACCGCTCGTGGATGGCGTGCAGGCCGCGGGGGAAGTACCCCTCGACCGAGAGCCCGTACAGCGTTCGGGTGGAGGTTCCGAGATAGATCCAGCCCGTCCCCGACGGCGATAGCCAGGAGTCGAACAGCAGGACGGCCGCGAAGAAGGCGAACCAGCCGCCGGTGCCCGCCGCGACGGCGTACTTGAGGGGCAGCGCCGACCAGCTGCTGGTCGCAAGCGCTGCCCAGTTCCCGGGCGTGACGCCGGCGTTGGCCCAGTTGATCGAACCGATATAGGCGACCTGAAGTAGGGTGTAGATCACCATCGCGATCAGCACCGAGCCGATCGTCGCGAGGGGGATATCCCGCTGGGGCCGCTTCGCCTCGCCCCCGTACTCGAGACCCTGGCGGAACCCGAGGTAGGCGAAGAACACCCCCGAGGTGGGGATGGCGAGGAAGGCGCTCGAGACGCCGAGCGGGAAGAAGTTCGAAGAGCCCGACGGAGCTCCCGAAAGGGGAGCGAAGCTGAAGTTGCTCGACTGGAACAGCGTGAACAGCGTGATGAAGGTGATGATCGGGATGACCACCTTCCAGACGGTGACGTAGGTGTTGGTCTTCCCGAGCAGGCGGATGCCGCCGTAGTTAAGGAAGAAGAACACGACCATCAGAAGGGCCGCAAAGACGATACCGAGCGAGTTGAGCTCGAGCACCGGTGCGCCGAGGAACGTTCCCGAGGTGGTGAGGGCGCTCGTGTAGCTCGGGTTGACCGAGGCGATGCCGAAGAGCACTCCTTCGACCTCGATCGGAGGGACCGTGACCGCCGTGAGGAAGTAGGCCCAGCCGAAGGTGAACCCGGTGTAGCTACCGTGGGTCCAGAAGGGGTACCGCACGATGGCGCCGGAGCGCGGCGCCATGGCGGATATCTCGGCCCAGGCCAGCGCGACGAAGAGCACCAGTATCCCGCCGACGACCCACGACAGGATCGCCGCCGGCCCCGCGGTAAAGACGGCCTTGTTGACTCCGAAGAGCCATCCCGACCCGATGATCCCCCCCATCGAGAGGCCGAGAAGGTCGTACACGCTCAGGGCTTTGCGCAGCTTTCGGTCCGGATTGGTCGCCGCCATGCTTAACCGTGGCCCGTCAAGGTCCAACACGACCCCCCTATAAAAATCCACTGAAAATCACGGGAGGACCGCCAGCAACCCCGAGAAGAACGCGTACCGCGCCGACCGGTCGCACGTCAGAAAACAGGCTCGCCCGCGATGCGCGCCGGCGCTCCGGGGGGTTTCGGTCCCCGTCGCGCCGGTTCATAATAAGGCGCCGCGGGTTCGATCGCGCGTTCCACCGATGGAGCCGGCCTCCCCTCGTCGCGCGTCCGCCCGGGCGGTCGACCGCGCGCTGTCGGCCCGGGGCCTGGAGGGCCGGGTCCAAGAGCTTCCCGCCTCGACCCGCACCGCCGACGACGCCGCGCTCGCGGTCGGATGCGAGACGGGTCAGATCGTGAAGTCCCTCGTCTTCCGGGGCCGGAGCTCGGGCCGGCCGTTGCTCGCCCTCGTGGCGGGCGATCATCGGCTCGACGAAGGATGGATGGCGCGCTTCACGGGGGAACCGATCGAGCGGGCGGATCCCGAATTCGTCCGGTCCGCGAGCGGCTTTGCGATCGGGGGCGTTCCTCCGTTGGGGCACCCGGCCCCGCTCGCCACCTTCATCGACTACGACCTCCTCGAGCGGCGGGAGATCTGGGCCGCCGCCGGACACCCCAACGCCGTGTGCCGGCTGTCGCCGACCGAGCTTCTCGAAGTGACCGACGGCCGCCCCGTCCCGGTCGTGCCGCTCGCGATCCCCGACGGGCCGGACCGACCTTGGGTCAGCTTCGACTGCTTCGGGACCCTCGTCGATTGGCGCACGGGCCTCCTCCGTTCGCTCGACCGGGCCATCGGCACGGACCTCCCGACCGTCCGGGATCGTCTCTTCGCGACCTACCTGGCCGAGGAACGTCGGATCGAAGCCGGCCCGTACCGCTCGTATCGGCAGATCGTGCCCGCGGCGCTGGCCGGGGCGGCGCGTGCGGTCGATCGGGACGTCGACCCCGAGTGGCTCGGTCGCGTCGTCGACGACCTCCCGGACTGGCCGCTCTTCGACGACACGGCGGTGGCCCTCGACCTCCTCCGGGGGGCGGGAAGGTCGGTGGCGATACTGTCGAACATCGACCGGGACCTCCTCGACGTCACGCTGCGACACCACGGCCTTCGGGTCGACCTCACCGTCACGGCCGAGGACACGCGCTCGTACAAGCCGGCCCCAGCGCACTGGATTCGGTTCCTCAAATCGACGGGGGCCTCGCCCTCGGAAACCCTCCACTGTGCGGGCGCCTACGACTACGACCTTCCCCCGGCGGCACGACTCGGGTTCCGTACGGCCTACATCGAGCGCTTTCCCGGCGCTCCCTACGGCCCCGCCGCCGGGACCGTCGTCCCCGACCTGAGGGCCCTCCTGTCGGTCGTCGGGATCGAGCCGGGGGGCGGGTCGACGGAACTCGCTCGTGGGCCGTAGGGCCGCGGGACCGGCGCCGTGCCCAAAGTCCCGAGGAGAGACCCGGGGACCGTCCGGCCGACGGTCCAACGAGGTCACGAGCGACCGACCGGTCCTCGAGCTCCATCACCGCCTTATCCACGAGAGAGGTGGATGCCCTGCGGACGGAGCTGCGGCGAGCGGCTTCGCCCGGTCTCGACGAGGACGGGATGAGCGCGCTCCCCCGGGTCCGAGCGGTCCTGATCGACCTCGGCGGCGTGGTGGTGCGGGACCCGCGCCCGTTCGTCGTCGGCGAGCTGACCCGCCTCGGGAGCCCGGACCCGGTAGCCCTGAAGCGGCTGTACTACCGGGAGAGTCTTCGGCTCGACGCGGGCCGCATCGGCCTGCGACAGTTCCACTCGCGGGTGCGACGCGCGGGCCTGACCGCGATCGACTACCCGAGGTTCCGGTCGATCGTGAGCGACCGCTCGCTGACCGCGTTCGCCCCCGTTCTGAGAGAACTGCACCGGGCGAAGCGGCAGGGGACCGTCCGGATCGTCCTCGCGAGCAACGTCTCGCGGGCGGTGTGGAACGGACTCCTACGCAAGTTCCCGCTGGTCCCGTTCGCGGACGACGCCGTGCTCTCTTTCCGCGTGGGGGTTCTGAAGCCCCGGCGTGCGTTCTTCCTCGAGGCGCTGCGGAAGGCGAACGCTCGGCCCGGGGAGGTCGCCTTCCTTGACGACTCGCCGTCGAACGTCGCCGCCGCTCGCCGATTGGGGATCCTCGCCTACCGGGTCCGATCGGCCCAGGAGACCGTCCGGATCCTCCGGCGGCTGAGACGCGGCGGGAGCCCGCGGAGAGAGTCCCGCTCGAGCCCTAGGCGGCGATCCGACGAGGGAGGGGCGGTCTCCCACCGAGGGCGGGCCGCGACCGGTTCGGGACCTTCTCGGCGGGTCGTCTCGCAGGGATCCGTCGCGGCCCTCCGCCGAATACGCCCCGGCGATCGCTCGCCGGAGCGGCCAGGTCGTGGTAGTAAGCCCCT